>NZ_CP062008.1:4800000-6099273 GCF_005670685.2 Mycolicibacterium mucogenicum DSM 44124
CGTCACCCACCACCACCCCGATCACGTCGGCGGCTCGATGATGGGCTTCGAGCTCAAAGGCCTGGCCGAGCTGCTGGAGCGGGTCAGCGTGCCGGTGCACGTCAACGCCCACGAGGCGGACTGGGTGTCCCGGGTCACCGGCATCGCGCCGTCGGAGCTGACGTCCCACCAGCACGGCGACGTCGTGCAGGTCGGGGCCGTGCCGATCGAGCTGCTGCACACCCCCGGACACACCCCCGGCAGCCAGTGCTTCCTGCTCGACGGCCGGTTGGTGGCCGGCGACACGCTGTTCCTGGAGGGCTGCGGCCGCACCGATTTCCCGGGCGGGAACGTCGACGACATGTTCCGCAGCCTGCAGGCGCTGGCCACCCTGCCCGGCGATCCGACGGTCTTCCCGGGGCACTGGTATTCGGCCGAACCCAGCGCGCCGCTCGACGACGTCCGTCGCACCAATTACGTCTACCGGGCGCGCGACCTGGACCAGTGGCGCATGCTCATGGGCGGCTAGCGGCGTAGCTACCTTTCGCTCTCCGTTGTACAAGTCAACCAGCGAATATTAGTCTCAGTGTCGGATAAAACCGATGAGACTTGACGACTGGATGGCGCGGTGGACTGGATATCTCAACGCTGGGACGACCTGACAGGCCTGGGATCAGGCAGCTGGCTGGCCATCGCGGCGTGGGCCGCACTGGCGTTCGGCGTCGTCGTACTGATCGCGGTGAACCGTCAGCTGTCGAAGAATCGCCAGCTCAAGCAGGATCAGGTGCGCCCGCAGGTGACCATGTTCATGGAGCCGCACGCGTCGGACTGGCATCTGATCGAGCTGGTGGTCCGCAACTTCGGGCAGACCGCGGCGCACAACATCTCGTTCGAGTTCACGAATCACCCGACGGTCGCCATCTATGAGGATTCCGACCACGACGGCGAGCTCGATGTCACCGAGCTGCGACTGCCCAGCGAACTCTCGATCCTGGCTCCGGGGCAGGAGTGGCGAACCATCTGGGACTCGGCGATCAGCCGTGAGGAGCTGGGTGGGTCCATCCGGTCGCGGTTCGAGGGGACGCTCACCTACTACGACATGCCCGCCCCGGCGGCCGGCAAGAAGTCGCGGTTCGGGCGCAAGCCCCGCGAGTTCGAGTCGAAGGCGGTGCTCGACTGGGCCGCGCTGCAGCCGGTGCAGCGGCTGGAACTGATGACGACGCACGACCTCGCCAAGCGCGAGAAGCAGAAGCTCGAGCTGCTGCGCAGCGTGCTGACGTACTTCCACTACGCCTCCAAGGAGACGCAGCCCGACGTCTTCCGCGCCGAGATCGACCGCATGAACCGGGCGGTCCGGGAGACGCAGGACCGGTGGCGCAGCCGCGCGGCCGACGAGACGACCGAGCTGGAAATCCAGTGGTTCGACGACGGCCCGAAGGGGCGGCACCGCAACGCCGTCCACTGACAGGACGCCACCGACGGCACGTCTAGCATCGGCTCACACCCGTTCCCGGCCCGGGAACCGACCGAGGGAGAGCCGATGAGCACCGTCACCTACGCCGTGACCGATGCGGTTGCCACGATCACGCTGGACGACGGCAAGGTCAACGTCCTGAGCCCGACGATGCAGGACAACATCAACGCCGCGCTGGACCAGGCCGAGCAGTCCGACGGCGTGAAGGCCGTCGTCATCGCCGGCAACAACCGGGTCCTCAGTGCCGGGTTCGACCTCGCCATCTTCGGTTCGGGAGATGCGGCGGCCGGGTTCGCCATGCTGCGCGGCGGCATCGAACTCAACCTCCGGCTGCTGCGCTTCCCGGTCCCCGTGGTGATCGCCGCGACCGGACACGCGATCGCGGGCGGCTCGTTCCTGCTGTGCTCGGGTGACCATCGGGTCGGCTCGCCCACGATGCGGTGCCAGGCCAACGAGGTGGCCATCGGCATGACGGTGCCGCAGTCGTGCATCGAAATCCTCCGGCTGCGCCTGACCAATTCGGCCTTCCAGCGGGCGGTCGGTCTGGCCGCGACGTTCACCGGCGAGGAAGCGCGGGCGGCCGGCTGGGTGGACGAGATCGTCGACCAGGAGCACGTGCTGAGTCGCGCCCAGGAGGTGGCCGCGGGATTCGCCGCGACGCTTCACACCCAGCATCACCTGGCCAGCAAGCTCAAGGCCCGCGCCGGTGGACTGGCCGCGATCCAGGCCGGCATCGACGGCCTGGCCGCCGAGTTCGGCGGGTAACGCCACACATCGACAAGGCTGTCGGTACGCCGACCTAGGGTGGTCCGATGGCGCTACATCTGCACCGAGCCGAAGACACCGGCGCGCTGGCCGCCGGGCTGGGTGCGCTGCTCGCCGAACCGCTGGCGGATCCGTTCGCGGCCGAGCTGGTCCTGGTGTCCGCCCGCGGCATGGAGCGCTGGCTCAGCCAGCAGCTGTCACATGCGCTCGGCCGCGGCACGGCGAACGACGGTGTGTGCGCGGGCATCGAATTCCGCTCCCCCACATCGCTTCTCGCCGAGATCACCGGCACGGCGGACGACAACCCGTGGGAGCCCGACGCCCTGGTGTGGCCGCTGCTGGAAGTGCTCGACGATCTGGGCGTCGCCCAGCCCTGGGAGGGCACCCTCGCCGCGCACCTCGGCTACACCGAACTGGGCAATCCCGAGGAGACCCAGCTGCGGCAGGGTCGTCGCTACGCGGTGGCCCGGCGGCTGGCGGGCCTGTTCGACACCTACGCCAAAGCCCGGCCGGCGATGCTCACCGACTGGCTGGCGGGCGGCAGCTCCGACGGCGCGGGCGGCCGGCTGGACGACGATCTGCTGTGGCAGCCGCACCTGTGGCGGGCGACCGCGGAGCGCATCGCCGCCGATCCACCTCCGATACGGCAAGCGAAAACCGTTGCCCGGCTGATCGATTCACCATCGGAGCTGCCTCCGCGGCTGTCCCTGTTCGGGCACACCCGGTTGCCGGCGGCAGATCTCGAACTGCTCGGGGCGTTGGCCACCCACCACGATCTGCACCTGTGGCTGCCGCATCCCAGCGACCCGTTGTGGCAGGCGTTGTCCGATCTGCGCGGCCAGGAGCTCCGGCGCCAGGACACCAGCCGGTTGCGGGTGGGCCACCCGCTGCTGCAGACGCTCGGCCGCGATCTACGGGAGCTGCAACGCGGCCTGCCCACCGCACAGTCCGATCAGTTCCACCCCCGCACCGGATTCGCGGACACGCTGCTGGGCCGGCTGCAGTCCGACATCTCGGCCGACGAGGTACGGCCCGGCCCGCAGCGGCAGCTCGCGAAGGACGACCGGTCCGTGCAGATCCATCGCTGTCACGGTGCGGCCCGGCAGATCGATGTGCTGCGTGATGTGCTGCTGGGCCTGCTCGACGACGACGAGACCCTGCAGCCGCGCGACATCCTGGTGATGTGCCCCGACATCGAGACTTACGCACCACTGATCACCGCGGCGTTCGGGGCGGGCGAGCATGCCGACCTCGGTCACCCGGCCCAGAGCCTGCGGGTCCGGTTGGCCGACCGTGCGCTGACCCAGACCAATCCCCTGCTCGGGGTGCTGGCCGAGCTGCTCGACATCGCCGATGGCCGGGCCACCGCCAGTGCGGTGCTGAGCCTGGCGCACAGCGAGCCGGTGCGCCGGCGCTTCGCGTGGGGCGACGACGACCTCGTGGACCTCACCGAATGGGTTGGCGCAGCGGGCATTCGGTGGGGTTTCGACGCGGGGCACCGCACCCCGTACGCGCTGCAGCGGTACCCGCAGAACACCTGGCAGTTCGGGGTCGACCGGCTGCTCGTCGGCGCCGCGATGTCCGACGATTCGCAGGGCTGGCTGGGCACCGCGTTGCCGCTCGACGACGTCGACTCGAACCGCGTGGAATTGGCCGGCCGATTGGCGGAATACGTGCAGCGGCTGTGCGGTGTCGTCGACCGGCTCACCGGCGCGCAACCGCTGGACAGCTGGGTCGAGATCCTGCGCGACGGCATCGCGCAGCTCACGCGCGTCGGCCCCGACGAGCAGTGGCAGCAGGCGCAACTCGACCGCGAACTGGCGAAAGTGTTGACCCACGCGGGTTCTCGGTCCGGCACGACGCTGCGGTTGCCCGATGTCCGGTCCCTGCTGCGCCGGCAGCTGGCCGGCCGCCCGACGCGCGCCAACTTCCGCACCGGCACGCTGACGGTGTGCACCATGGTCCCGATGCGCTCGGTGCCGCATCGCGTGGTGTGCCTGGTCGGGCTCGATGACGGCGTCTTCCCGCGCACCAACATCGCCGACGGTGACGACGTCCTGGCCCGTCGCCCGCTCACCGGTGAACGCGACATCCGTTCGGAGGACCGGCAGTTGCTGCTCGATGCCATCTGCTCGGCCACCGACACGTTGGTCATCACCTACACCGGCACCGACGAACACTCCGGTGAGCACCGGCCACCCGCAGTTCCGGTGCAGGAGCTGCTCGACGCGCTGGACCGGACCACGACCGAGCCTGTCCGGGACCGCATCGTGTGCGACCACCCGTTGCAGCCCTTCGACATCCGCACCGTCGCGCGTGATCGGCTGGTGCCCGACCGACCGTTCACGTACGACCCGGCGGCGCTGCGCGGGGCGAGGGCCGTCCTCGGCGAGCGCCGGCCGAAGCCGCGGCTCATCGACGGTCCGCTGGACGAATCGCCGTGCGGTGATGTCGAACTCGCCGAACTGCTGAGGTTTTTCGCGAACCCGGTGAAGGGGTTCTTCCGGGCGCTGGACTACACGCTGCCGTGGGACGCCGACGAATTGTCCGATGCCATCCCGGTCGCGATCGACGGCCTCGGCAAGTGGGCGGTCGGGGAACGCATGCTCGACGACCTGAAGATCGGCCGGGATCCCGACTTCGTCATCGGCGCGGAGTGGCGGCGCGGCACACTGCCGCCGGGCCGGCTCGGCTGGCGTCAGGCCAACGAAATCCGCGGTGAGGCACTCGAACTGGCGACCGCGGCCCGATCGCTGCAGCGGGGCGAGGCGAGCGCGCTGGACATCGACGTCGACCTCGGTCAGGGCCGCAGACTCACCGGCACCGCCGCGCCGCTCTGGCAGGACCGCACCGTGACGGTCACCTATTCGAAGCTGGGCGCCAAGCATCGGCTGCAGGCCTGGGTCACCCTGGTGGCGCTGGCGGCGGGTGCACCGGAGCGCGAGTGGGAGTCGTACTGCATCGGGCGCGGCCCGCGCGGGGGCGTGCACGCCATGGGGTATCGGCCTCCGGAGCAACCACTTTCGGTGCTGCGGGACCTGGTCGCGATCTACGACGCGGGCCGCCGCGAACCGCTGCCCCTGCCCTTGAAGACGTCGCTGGAATGGGCGCGGGCGCGCCTGTTCGACGACCCGGTGCCGGAGCGGGGCGCCGAGTCGGAATGGCGGTTCGAGAAGGACGGCGCCGAATATGTGGAGGTCTGGGGGCCGGGCGCGCCATTGCACGTGTTGCTCGACCCGCCGCGGCCCGACGATGTTGCCGTCCGCGGCGAGACCACGCGCCTCGGCGCCTACGCGTCCCGGTTGTGGCAGCCGCTGCTCGACGCGGAACGGCGGATCTGATGGACGCGTTCGATCTGCTCGGCCCGCTGCCGGAACCGAAGACGACGACGGTGCTGGAGGCCAGCGCCGGCACCGGCAAGACCTATGCCCTCGCCGGCCTGGTGACGCGGTACATCGCCGAGGGCGCGGCGACCCTGGACCAGATGCTGCTGATCACCTTCAGCCGGGCAGCCACCCGGGAACTGCGCGAACGGGTGCGGGCGCAGTTGGTGAAGACCGTTGCCGCGCTGGACGACCCGTCGGAGGATGACGACGACCTGATCCGTCACCTCGCGGCCGCGCCGCCCGACGAACTGGTGCTGCGCCGGGCCCGGCTGCGTGACGCGCTGTCGGATTTCGACGCCGCGACCATCGCCACCACGCACGAGTTCTGCGGGCTGGTGCTGCGTTCGCTCGGCATCGCCGGCGACACCGATTCGGGCGCCCAGCTGGTGGAGAGCCTCGACGATCTGGTGGGCGAGATCGTCTCGGACCTGTACCTGACGACCTACGGTGACCAGCGCGACGAGCCCGCGCTGAGCTTCAACGATGCGCTCGATCTGGCCAAACGGGTTGTCGGCGATCCGGGCGCGCAGTTGCGGCCCGAGACCGCCGATCCCGACAGCGTTGCGGCGCAACGCCTGTCGTTCGCGCGGGCGGTGCTCGAGGAACTCGAACGCCGCAAGCGCCGGCTGGGGGTGCTGAGCTTCGACGACCTGCTGAGCCGGCTCGCCGCCGCTCTGGAGGAGCCCGACGCGCCGGCCCGCGACCGGATGCGGCGGCGCTGGCCGATCGTCATGGTCGACGAGTTCCAGGACACCGATCCGGTGCAGTGGCAGGTGATCTCGCGGGCCTTCGTCGGGCACAGCGCCGTCGTGCTGATCGGCGACCCCAAACAGGCCATCTACGCGTTCCGGGGCGGCGACATCGTCACCTATCTGGATGCCGCGCGCAGCGCCGACCAGCGGCTGACGCTGGCCGAGAACTGGCGCAGCGACAAGGTTCTGGTGGACCGGCTGCAGACCGTGCTCAAGGGTGCGGCCCTCGGTGACGACGACATCGTGGTGCATCCCGTCGAGGCACGTACCGACCGTCACCGGCTCACGGGAGCGCCGCGCAACGACCCGTTCCGGCTGCGGGTCGTCGCGCGCACGGAGTTCGGGACGCCGCAGCGCCGCATGGTCCCGATCGGGGCGTTGCGGCCGTACATCGCCAAGGATCTCGCCGCCGACATCTCGGTGCTGCTGGCCAGTGGCGCGCAGTTCGACGGCCGGCCCCTCACCGCCGGTGATATCGCGGTGATCGTCGACAGCGGCCTGGACGCCGTCCCGTGCCGGGATGCGTTGCTGGACTTGGGCATTCCGGTGGTGTACTCGGGCGACACCGACGTGTTCGCCTCGACCGCGGCGGCGGAGTGGCTGCGCCTGCTCGATGCCTTCGACACCCCCAACCGCAGTGGCGTGGTGCGGGCCGCCGCGACCACCATGTTCTTCGGTCACCGCGCGGCCGATCTGGCCGCCGGCGGCGACCAGCTGACCGACCAGATCACCACCATCATCCGGCAGTGGGCCGGCCTGGCCCGGGACCGGGGCATCGCGGCGGTGTTCGAGGCGGCGGTGTCGCTGGGCCTGCCCGAGCGGGTACTCGGATACCGCGGCGGCGAACGGCACATGACCGACCTGGCGCACGTCAGCCAGCTCCTGCACGAAACCGCCCATCGCGAGCGTCATCACCTGCCCGCCCTGCGGGATTGGCTGCGACGGCAGATCAAGGACCGCGGCGGCCCGGCCGAACGCAACCGCCGGCTGGACAGCGACGCCGCGGCGGTGCAGATCATGACAGTGTGGCGCAGCAAGGGGCTGCAGTTCCCCGTCGTGTATCTGCCGTTCGGGTTCAACCGGTTCGTCAAGGCCGACACGGTGCTGCGGTTCCACGACGCGGACGGCACGCGGTGCCTGCATGTCGGTGGCGCCGGCGCCACGGACCGGGCCGCGGCCGAGCAGGCGGGCCTGGCCGAGACCGCCGGCGACAACGTCCGGCTGACCTACGTCGCCCTCACCCGGGCCCAGTCACAGGTGGTGGCATGGTGGGCGCCGTCGCGGGACGAACAGAACGGTGGCCTGTCGCGGCTGCTGCGGGGCCGCCGGCCCGGTGCCACCGCGGTACCGGACTGCGTTGTCCCGCAGACACTTTCCGACGACGACGCGATGGCGTGCTTCACCGCGTGGGAGCACGCGGGCGGTCCGGTGGTCGAGGCGGCCGAGCCCGTAGCACCGATGTCGCCGCCGGCGCCGGAAGCCCCGGTGGACCTGGACGTACGGCACTTCCACCGCAGCATCGACACCCATTGGCGGCGGACGTCGTACTCGGCGCTGGTGCGCGTCGTGCACGACGACGGGCAGGCGGTGACCAGCGAGCCGGACACCGCGCTGCGGGACGACGAGTCGGCCGACGTCGTCCCCGAGGCGCCGCCGCCATTGGCCGGCGACCTGCCGTCACCGATGGCACACCTGCCCGCCGGCGCCGCCTTCGGCTCGTTGGTGCATGCCGTACTGGAGCGTGCCGACCCGCTGTCCGGAGATCTGACGGCCGAACTGGCGGCCCGCATCGATGAGCAGGCGGGTTTGTGGAACGTCGAGGTGCCCACGGCGGAACTGGCGTCGGCCCTGGTGCCGATGCACGACACGCCGCTCGGCCCGTTGGCGCCGGGCCTGACGCTGCGGCAGATCGGGCTGCGAGACCGGTTGCGGGAACTGGATTTCGAGATGCCGCTGGGCGGCGGCCAGGATCGGGCCGACGCCGCGCGGGACATCCGGCTCGGCGACGTCGGCTTGCTGGTGAGCGAGCTGCTGCCGGCCTCGGATCCGTTGTCGGCCTACGGCGCGCGGCTGCAGGCCGAACCGCTCGGGCACCAGCGGTTGCACGGCTACCTGTCGGGTTCCATCGACGCGGTGCTGCGCATCCCGGATGAAAGCGGACACAAGTACGTGGTGGTGGACTACAAGACCAACCGGCTGGGCGACTTCGGCACGGAGAACACCGCCGCGGACTACACGGCGCCCCGGCTCGCCGAGGCCATGATGCATTCCGACTACCCGTTGCAGGCGTTGCTGTATTCGGTTGTGCTGCATCGGTTCCTGCGGTGGCGATTACCCGATTACGAGCCGGCCCGGCATCTGGGCGGCGTGGCCTATCTGTTCGTCCGGGGCATGTGCGGCGCGGCGACCCCCGTCGTCGACGGTCACCCGTGCGGTGTGTTCAGCTGGCAGCCCCCGGTCGAGCTGGTGAGCCGGCTGTCCGACCTGTTGGACCGGGGGACGGCAGCATGACGGCACCACTGGAGGCAACACCGGACCGGCTGCCCGACCCCATGGACTGGCGGCAGGTGCCCGCGGCCACCGGGCTGCTCGCGACGTTCAACGCCGCAGGCGTGCTGAACGCCGCCGATGTGCATGTGGCCCAGCGGTGTTGCGCGCTGGCCGAGGAGACGGGCGACGTCGTCGCCCTCGCCGTCGGGCTGGCGGTCCGGGCGTTGCGGGAAGGCTCGGTGTGCGTCGACCTCACGACCGTCGCCGACGACATCGGCGGTGACCTGCCGTGGCCGGCGCCCGCCGAACTGATGGCCGCCGTCGCGGGTAGTCCGTTGACCGGCACGGCCATCCGGCTGGACCACGAGCGGTTGCTGTACCTGGACCGCTACTGGCGCGAAGAACAGCAGGTGTGCACCGACCTGCTGGCGCTGTCGGCGCAACCGTCGCAGCCGGTCAGCGACGCCGCCCTTGAACGGCTTTTCCCACCACCGGGTTTCGCCGAGCAGCGGGCCGCCGCACAGCTGGCGCTGACGCAGCCGGTGACGGTGCTGACCGGTGGCCCCGGCACGGGCAAGACGACGACCGTGGCGCGGCTACTCGCGCTGCTGGCGCAGGCCGCGCACCCGGGCCGGCTGCGGATCGCGCTCGCGGCGCCGACCGGAAAAGCTGCCGCCCGGCTGCAGGAGGCCGTCTCGGCCGAGGTGGCCAAACTCGAGACCGCGGACCGGGATCGGCTCAGCGGGCTGCGGGCCGTCACGCTGCACCGGTTGCTCGGCGGGCGTCCCGACAGCGCCTCGCGGTTCAAGCACCATCGCGGCAACCGGTTGCCGCACGACGTCGTCGTCGTCGACGAGACCTCCATGGTGTCGCTGACACTCATGGCCCGGTTGCTCGAAGCCGTTCGGCCCGACACCCGGCTGCTGCTGGTCGGCGACCCCGACCAGTTGACCTCGGTGCAGGCGGGTGCCGTGCTGGCCGATCTGGTCGACGGCCTCACCGACCACCCGTCCATCCGGATCGCCGCACTGCACACCACGCACCGGTTCGGGGCGGCGATCGGCGGTCTGGCCGAAGCGATCCGGTCCGGTGACGCCGACCAGGTGCTCGCCCTCCTGCGGGCCGGCGATGCGGCGATCGAGTTCATCGAGGATGCCGAGCCGGCCGCGGCGCTGCGCCCCGTTCTGGTGGGCCACGCGCTGAAAGTGCGCGCCTGCGCGTTGCTGGGTGCCGGGGCCGACGGCCTCGCGGCCATGGACGAACACCGCCTGCTGTGCGCGCACCGCGACGGACCCTACGGGGTGCGGCACTGGAATCGTCAGGTGGAGCGCTGGATCACCGACGAGACGGGGCAGGCCACGTGGTCGCCGTGGTACCCCGGCCGTCCGCTGCTGGTGACGGCCAACGACTACGCGCTGGGCATCTACAACGGCGACACCGGCCTGGTCGCCGCCGGGCCGGACGGTGTTCAGGTGTACATCGCGGGTGCGACTGCGACGCAACAGTTCTCATCGAGTCGGATCACCGATGTCGAGACGATGTATGCGCTGACCATCCACAAGAGCCAGGGCTCGCAGGCCGACGAGGTGACGGTGATCCTGCCGCCCGCCGACTCCCGGTTGCTGACGCGCGAGCTGTTCTACACCGCGGTCACGCGCGCGAAGAAGAAGGTGCGCATCGTCGGGTCGGCCGACGAGGTGCGGGCCGCGGTGCAGCGGCAGGCGCTGCGCGCGTCGGGCCTGCGGGACCGGCTACGGGCCAGTACCTAGGGCCGCACCGGGTGCCGACTCAGGATCGACACCCGGTTGAAGGCGTTGATCGCGGTCGCGACCCAGATCACCGCGGAGATCTCGTCGTCGTTCAGTACCGCTCGTGCCCTTGCGTATTCGCGTTCGGCGGTGTCGTGGTCGGGCAGCGTCGTGGTGATCTCGGCCAGCCGCAGCGCGGCGCGTTCCTGCGCGGAGAACAGCTCGGTGTCCCGCCAGGCGCGCAGCGTCGCCAGCTGTTTGTCGGTGACGCCGGCCTTTACCGCGCGGCGGTGATGGACCTCCAGACACGACGGGCAGCCATTGATCAGCGAGACGCGGGTGTTGATCAGCTCCACCAGCGCCGGCGGCAGCCCGGCCTCGGCGGCGGTCTTGGTGACCGCGGTCGCGACCGCCACCAGCGCCCGGTAGGCGTGGGGCGACTGCTTGTCGATGTGCACGTGCGCGGGGCCCGGTTCGGTGGTGTCCATCGCCTACTTTCAGATCGTGGCCAGGACGGCGCGGGTATGGTCTGAGCGAACGCGACGATGGTACGCAGCCGGGAAGGCGAATCGTGAGCAATCTTGAGGCAGACCCCGTCGAATACGACTGTGCCGCCGGGCCTCCCAACCGCATCGAGATTCTGGAGCCGCGTGAGGTGCCGCTGGGCGGCCCGCGCGCGATGATGGTCCGTCGCACGTTGCCGCAGCGCGACCGCTCGCTGGTCGGCGCGTGGTGTTTCGCCGACCACTACGGTCCGGAAGACGTGCGCGTCAAGGCCGGGATGGACGTGCCCCCGCACCCGCACACGGGGCTGCAGACGGTCAGCTGGTTGTTCAGCGGCGAGATCGAGCACCGCGATTCGCACGGCGTCCACGAGATGGTGCGGCCCGGTGAGCTCAACCTGATGACGGCCGGCGCCGGCATCTGCCACTCCGAGGTCTCCACGCCGGCGACGACGATCCTGCACGGTGTCCAGCTGTGGGTCGCGCTGCCCGACGCCGCCCGCCATGGTCCCCGCAATTTCGACCACTATGCGCCGCAGCCGGTTTCGTTCGGCGGCGCCACGGTGTCGGTGTTCCTGGGCGCACTGGCCGGGCAGCAGTCGCCGGTCCACACGCACACGCCGCTGCTCGGTGCGCAGGTCGATCTGCCGGCCGACGCCACCGTCGAGTTCGACGTCGACCCCACCTTCGAGCACGCCGTGCTGCTCGATCAGGGCGCGCTGACCGTCGCCGGTACGCCGGTGCAGCCGTACGAAATGGCGTATCAGGGCGTCGGATCCACGCGGCTGACCCTCGTCAACACCGGTGGCGAGCCGGCGCGCGCCGTCATCCTCGGGGGTACGCCCTTCACCGAAGAACTGCTGATGTGGTGGAACTTCGTCGGGCGCACGCACGAAGAGATCGTCGAATACCGCAATCAGTGGCAGGCCGAGTCGGAACAGTTCGGCGAAGTCCTCGGTTATCAGGGTGAGCCGGCGCGGTTGCCCGCTCCCCCGCTACCGACCACCCGCCTGGTCCCGCGGAAACCACCCACTGGAGGAAAGGCCCGAGTGATGCTCACCGACAAGAACGGCGAACCTGTCGAGGTGACCCAGGAAGCCGACCGTTTCAGCATCGCGGTCGACGGAAAACCCGTGGGGCTCACCGCTTTCATCGAGCACGGCGAGCAGCGGGTTTTCTACCACACCGAGATCGATCCGGCGTTCGGCGGACGCGGACTGGCCAGCGTCCTGATCGCGCAGGCGTTGGCGACCACGCGGCAGCAGGGCAAGCGCATCGTGGCGATCTGCCCGATGGTCAAGGCGTACGTCGAGAAGCATCACGACTTCGACGACATCCTCGACCCGCGGACGCCGGAGATTCTGCGGCTGCTGCCGCGTTAGACCCCGAGCGGTCAGCCTGCGGGCAGGCGCCGTTCGGGATGGTCGGCCAGCCACCGCTCCTCGACTCGCTTGACCCGCAGGTGCTCGAACGTGATGACGAGCGCTCCCGCGGTGACCAGCGCGCCGGCGATGAGGCCGAGCGGTAGCTCGAGCCCCGTGTGACCGAACGCGGTTGCGAAGACGAAGCCGGCGATGGTGACGATGCCGAGTGCGATCAGGCCCAGGCCAGGCAGCCACAACGTGTCGATGAAGGATTCACCGGCATGCGGCTGAGTGGTTCGGGAATGATCCACCGGATCATGGTGCGCGCCCTTCATTCGCATCTCCCTCCTTGCCGAAGATGCCTTCAGGCTACGCCCGAATCGGGGCCATTGTGAGATAGTTCACACTTGGCCGTGACCCTCTTCGCGAGGTTGCTAGCGCGGCGGCAGCGGCGCGGCCACAGGCGCGGCGGGCACGGGCGGCGGCGGCAGGGCGGAGCCGCGGACCCACTGGTCCCACGGCATGCTCCAGTCGCCGTTCTGGCTCAGCTTCTGCGGCTCACCGCCGGTGTACTTGATCTCGACGACGTCGCCGGGCACCGAGAAGTCGTAGAACCACTTGGCGTTCTCGCTGTTGAGGTTCAGGCAGCCGTGCGAGGTGTTCTGTTTGCCCTGCGCCCAGATGGTGGAGTTCAGCTGGTGCAGGTAGATGCCGTCATGGCTGATCCGGGTCGCCCACGGGATGGTCTCCTTGTAGCCGAGGCGGCTACTGGTCGGCAATCCGAACGTCGACGAGTCCATGATCACCGGGTTGGCCTTGTCCATCACGGTGTAGATACCGGGCGGCGTCCAGAACGAGATGACGGTGTTGCCGATCGTCTCGGTACCGCCCATGCCCATCGAGGTCGGCATGGTGCGCACCAGCTGGCCGTTGTCGAAGACGCTGACCTGGTGGGTGTGGTCGTCGGCGACGGAGACGTGGGCATTGCCGATCCGGAACGAGACCCGCTCGTCCTGCTGGCCGTAGGTGCCCTCGCCCAGCCGGACGCCGTAGATCTTGGCCGCGACGGTGACCGTCGTGTTCGGCGCGTAGTACTTCTCCGGACGCCAGTGGGCGTTGGCGTCGTCGACCCAGTGCCACGAGCCGGGAACCGGCGGGTTGGTCGTGACGACGAGGTTGCGCTCCGCGGCGGCCTTGTCCTCGATCTTCTCGTCGAAGTGCGCGGTGACCACGACGCCGATGCCGTAGGTCCCGCCTTCCTGCAGCTGCGCACCGGAGACGGTGTTGAGGTACACCGCGGTCTGGTAGGAGGGGCTGAGCGTGGTGAAGCTCGACGTCTGCCGCGACGGCATACCCGAGGGGCCGCGCGCCTCGATGGTCATCGTGTACTTGCGGCCGTAGCCCAGCTGCTCGGCGGGCGTCCAGGTCTTGGCGTCGGGTGAGAGCGTCCCGGGAATCTCTTTTCCGGCGCCGTTGACCATCGACACGGCCGTGATGGTGCCGCTCGCGGCGGTGACGCTCACGGGCGCCGCGGGGCTGACGTCCTTGGCCCCGCCGGCCGGCGAGACGCGCACGACGGCGGGCTCGGGGGCGGCGGGCTGCGACACGGACAGGTCGCGCGATGCGGCGACCACCTTGCAACCTTCCTGGCAGCGCGACGTCGACGACACCACGGTCCCACCGAGCACGGCAAGGACGGCCAGCGCAGCGGCCAGCCAGGCGCCACGGACACGGCGGGATGAGGTCAACACAGCTCCAAAGTTCGGCGTCGGCCAGGGATTGTCGGGTGGGGGTGTACTCGAGGTACTGCATCAGAGTAAGCGTTCGGCCGGGCTCTTTGCACGTCGGATGGAGCTCGTCTCGATTTCACCACAGCGCCACTTCGGCGTGTCGGCTGGCAAACGTTCGTCGATGTGTGATAAGCGCCTATTTGCGGCGATTTCACCGCCATCGGGCGGCGCCACGCTGACCAGGCGATTCATCCAAAGATGTTGGCTGTCAACGGGTTTGGGTAACACCGCTGCCCTCACGGCCGAATACATTCCAGCGCAAAGCAATTCACGACGCAACGTGGGCGCTGCGCCGTGAACGGTGACGGACTGCGGCCTACTGAGCCGCGAATCGATTGAGGGTGCCGCCATGCATCGCGCGCCCGGCACGGGCCTGCCGGAAGCCGATGAGCCCACCGGCGCCGGTCAGCACCAACAGGCCGGTGAAACCCGGAACTGCGACGGCGGCGACCTCACCCAGGCCGGCCGCACGGAGGTCGTCGGAGTACCCGGCCCGGTACGGCGCCGCCGCGACGATGGCGTTGTCGGCCGCGAAGACCCGGTCAGCCGGTTCGGGCCCGCGCACCGGCAGCTGCCCGCTGACGCCGGAGTAGCCGGCGAAACGTGAATCCGTCTGCGCCCCACTGGATGCCGGGGGCTGGACGCGGCCCCCGAACTCCCGGCCGACGGACGCGACCCGCGGCACGCCGGTCGTCGGCGTGACGGCCGACGACAACTCGGCCACCGCGGAGGCCCACCCCTGGACCACCGGCAGTGCTTGCGCGACAGCAAACCCGGGCAACGCGGCCACAGTTCGGATCGGCTCACCCAATGCTGCGGGCAGCGGCCCCGTCAGTGCCGTCACCGGTGCCAGCGGCGCATCGGCCACGACGAGGGCGGTCTGGCCGGCCGCGGCACTCGCCGCGGCCAACGGGACGGAGACCGACTGGACCGACGGCACCGCGGCGGGACTTTCGGCAATGCTCACGGGTTCGCTGGCAGGTGCGCTCTGCGTTGTGCTCAGCGCACTCGCGGGCAGGCCGGCCGACGTGCTCGAGGACGACGTCGCAGACGAGATGTTGGAGCCATTGCGGCCGTCGCCGAACTTCGGCGTCAGTTGCTGGCCCGGAGACGGCGTGACACCGAAGCCGCTGAGCGCGCCGGTTCCGACGGTGGTCGCGGCAGTCGTCAGCCCACCGAACGCCTTACCCAGATCTCCGACGGAGGGCAGGCCCGGGCGCGACGTACCCGAACTGGCCCCACCTGTATCACCAGAAACACTCGGAGAAAGCGGCATATCGATCGGTGCAGCGCCCGCCACGCCGGCGCCGATCACCGGTGCGGCGACCAACCAGGTCACCGCCGCCATGCGCAGGTGCGTCGCCACGCTGCATCCATCCTCTCGAAGCCGGCCGTCAGCGGCCTAGGTTCAGTTTGCCACGAGAATTTGCAATTGCGAAAATTATTGCGGCATCAACCACCATATTAGGGCAGTCGGCGCCAGAAATCAGAACGGCACAGTTGGCAGGTACTTACCGTCCAGTGAGATGACCGCGCGTTCGCCACCATCGGGATCAGCAACCTTCTTCACATCCAGGCGGAAGTTGATGGCGGAGATGATGCCGTCGCCGAATTGCTCGTGGACCAGCGCCTTGAGCGTGGTGCCGTAGACCTGCAGCATCTCGTAGAACCGGTAGATGGTCGGGTCGGTGGGCACGCCACCGGGGATGGAGCCACGGGTCGGGATGGTCTGCAGCAACCGCACCGCGGCATCGTCCAGACCCAGCAGGTCACCGACGGCCTCGGCCGACTTCTCCGGAAGCGCGTGCTGACCGAGGACGGCGGCCGTCGTGAAGGCCACGGACAGGCCGGCGGCGTCGGCGACCTGCTGCCAGGACAGGTCCTTGCGGGTCTTGGCTTCGACGGCCTCGGCGGCGAGGAGCTGACGGGCGGTCGGGTCGAACTGTGCGTGGATCACGGGGTTTCCTTTCGGTGGCGGGTCGAACGGGCGTCAGTGCTGTGCCCAGGTGCCGTACGGCACCATCGGGTTGGTGCCGAACGGGACGTAGGGGTTGGCACCGCCGATGAAGGTGTCCTGCGCGTAAACGGGAACCGGGCCGGGCAGTGCCACCGTCCCGCCGTTGTCGGCCGATGCCGGAGCGGCCAGTCCGATCGCGAGCGCGGCGAATGCGCCGACGGCCAACCCGGTTGTCATGGCGCCGAGGCTGTTCTTCTTCATGATGGTGTTTCCTTTCTTGCTGCATTCACCATGTACGAACAGCACCTATAACGTCCAATAGCTAGTTTTCACCGTTCCCATAGACAACATCTATTGTTGACGTCATGGCTGGACTCGAGCTCCGTCACCTGCGATATCTCCTCGCCGTCGCCGAACACGGCAACTTTTCCCGCGCCGCCGAGGAGCTATATGTGTCGCAACCCACGCTCTCCCAGCAGATCAAACAGCTGGAAACGACGCTCGGCGTGCAGCTGCTCGACCGCAGCGGGCGGACAGTGCGGCTCACCGATGCCGGCGCCGCGTTCGCCGCGCGCGCCCGCAGCGCGCTCCGCGAACTGGCCGCCGCCGAGCGTGCCATCGAGGACGTCCAAGACCTCTCCCGCGGGCACTTGCGGCTGGGCATCACCCCGACGTTCATCACGTACCTGATCGGCCCGCTGACCGCCGAGCTGTACGCCCGCCATCCCGGGGTCAGCCTGACCGTGGTCGAGATGTCGCAGGACAACATCGAAGCGGGTCTTCTCGCCGACGATCTCGACGTCGGCATCGCGTTCATGGGGGCTCCTGTGCCCGGCATCGAGTTCGCCGCGCTGTTCACCGAACACCTCGGGCTCGTGACCAGCGGCCCGCGGGCCGCCAGCCTGCCGGGCGCCTTGCCGGTCCGCGCGCTGGACGACGTCCAGCTGGCGCTGCTCAGCAGCGACTTCCTCACCCGGACCCACATCGACACCTATTTCGCGGCACACCATGTGGACCCGCGGATCATGGTCGAAGCCAACTCGGTCCAGGCCCTCACCGAGATCGTGCAGCGCACGCCGCTCGCGACGGTCCTGCCGGATGCCGTCACCCACGACCATCCGCACCTGACGCCGGTGCCGCTGGACCCGCCCATTCCGACCAGAACCGTCGCCATCCTGCGCCGCGACGGCGGCTACCACAGCGCGGCCGCCGCCGCGTTCGTCCGGCTCACGCACGAACTCGTCGCGGATCGCGGCTATGCACCGCCAGGGTGATTGCCAGGAGAAAGCCGTGTCGCGCAACGCAATTCACGTGTCGACCGGACCGGGGAACGTCAGGTGAACGTTCCTCCCACTCTCAATTTATGGCACACCCCGGGGCTTGCCGCAAGGCCCCGGTGGTGCCGCACAATCGTCCGGCCAGGCGGTACGACGAATGGGGGATGTCATGACGAACACGCCGAAGCCTTTCGAACTGCACGAGTCGGGCGCGCTGCTGCACGGCACCAGAGCCGATCTCGCAATCGGGGATCTGCTGGTACCGGGACGTGCGTCGAACTACGAAGAGGGCCGGGTCTCGAACCACGTCTACGTCACGCGGACGCTGGACGCCGCGGCATGGGGAGCCGAACTCGCGGCCGGTGATGGCCGGTGCCGCATCTACTTCGTCGAGCCGCTCGGTGAACTGGAGGACGACCCCAACGTGACGGACAAGAAGCTGCCGGGCAACCCGACCCACTCCTTCCGAACCCGGGAGCCGGTCCGCGTCGTCGGCGAGCTCACCGACTGGGTCGGGCATTCACCCGAGCAGCTCCAGGCGATGCGCGACGGCCTGGCCGACCTGCAACGCCGGGGCCTCGCCGTCATCTACGACTGACGGTCAACGCCAGCCGAAGCCGTTGCAACCCTTTTTAATCGACATCCGTAAGTCTAAACTTACCGTTAGTGACTACTTACGAAACAGCCGATCCATGGGGTGCGCTCGCCGACCGCACCCGGCGGACGATCTTCAAACGATTGGCCGCCGGACCGCGTGCGGTCGGCGAGCTGGCCGACGGACTGCCGGTCAGCCGGCCGGCCGTGTCCCAGCACCTCAAGGTGCTGCGCTGCGCGGGACTGGTGACCGACCGCCAGGTCGGCACCCGGCGCATCTACCAGGTAGACCCTCGTGGCCTCGAGGCCCTGCGGGCCGAGCTGGACATGTTCTGGGACACGACACTGACGGCGTTCAAGGAGCTCGCCGACGAAGAAGGGAAAGGTTCATGACGACCGAGGTGGCACCGATTCGCAAGAGCGTCGTCGTGGCGGCACCGATCGACAGGGCGTTCGCATTGTTCGTCGGCCGCTTCGACGCCATCAAGCCCCGCGACCACAACCTGCTGGCGGTCCCGATCGCCGAGACGGTGTTCGAAGCACATGTGGGCGGCCACATCTACGACGTGGGAACGGACGGCAGCACGTGCCGGTGGGCACGCGTGCTGGCCTACGAGCCGCCGAGCCGCGTGGTGTTCTCGTGGGACATCGGGCCGACATGGCAGGTCGAATCAGACCCCGGCAAGACCAGCGAGGTCGAAGTGCGGTTCACCGCCGAAGCCGACGGGCGGACGCGCGTCGATCTGGAGCACCGGCATCTGGAACGCCACGGCGCCGGCTGGCGGTCGGTGGCAGACGGGGTCGACGGCGAGGCCGGCTGGCCGCTGTACCTGAATCGGTACCACGACATCGTCGCCGCGGAGGCGTGACCATGTCGTCGCAGCGTTCCATGATGGACCTCGCGTACGAGGAGCGTCGCGACCTCGCCGCCTATCTGCGGACACTGTCCGACGCCGATTGGCAGGCTCCCACGTTGTGCACCGAATGGTCGGTGAAAGACGTTGTCGCACATGTCGTGAGCTACGAGGAGCTCAGCGTCGTGGGCCTGCTGCGGCGCTTCGCCCGCGGGTGGATCGTACGCGCCAACGAGGTCGGCGTGCGGGACTTCGCGGTCTACACCCCCGCGCAATTGATGGACTTCCTCGACGCCCACCTGCGTCCGCAGGGACTCACGTCCGGATTCGGCGGGATGATCGGGCTGGTGGACGGGACCGTCCATCACCAGGACATCCGCCGGGCGCTCGGCCATCCGCGCACCATCCCGGCCGAGCGCCTCGAACGCATCTTGCCCGCGATCCCGGGCAATCCGCGGCTCGGCGCAGGCCGGCGGATCCGGGGGCTGCGGCTGCGGGCCACCGATGTCGACTGGCAGCACGGCGCGGGACCCGAGGTGCTCGGCACGGGCGAGGCATTGCTGATGGCGATGACCGGGCGCCCGGCAGCCGTCGATGAACTGGGCGGCCCGGGTCAGCCCATCCTCGCGGCGAGATTGCGGTAACCGCACACCGCGGAAAAATCAGCCGTTCGTACTGCAGACAACCGGCCTCACATGCGGTATTCCCATTAAAGGGACATATGTCCCTCATTCGGGCCGCGCGAGAGGACCGACCATGAGCAACGCCACGTACGTCGGACGGGTCGGGGGGTTGGCAGTGGCACTCGGGGTCGGTTTCGCGATCGCGAGCACACCGGGCACGGCGTGGGCCGACGATGCCGCGAATCCGGGAGCCACCTCAGCGCCGGCACAGAACGCCGCGCCGGAGACGGCCGGCACCACGAAACCCGCCGCGAAGGCAGGCAAGAACAAGCGCCCGCCGGGCAAGGCGAGCAGCGAGAAGCAGCGCGCCACCAAACCCGCACCGACGGCGGCGGACAGTCCCGCGAAGACACAGACGACCGCGAAGACCGTCACCGGGTCGACGAAGAAGCCCACACCGCGCGCCCTCAAGGCCGACGTGGAAACGACGTCGGCTCCGGCACCGCGAGCGGTGGCCGCAACGGCCGTCGCGACATCGGCCGTGACGCCGTCGGTCACGGCCACCCCGACGGGGACGAGCGGCGCGGTCAGTGTCATGTCGGCGGCGACGCTCGACTCGTCGGCGAGCGGTGGACCCGTCGCCCCGGGCTTCGCGCCGGTGGCCGCCGTGCTGGCGGCCTGGGGCACCCGCACCCGGATCGAGGCCCCGACGAAACCCGCCGCGGTCACCTCGACGAGTCAGCCCGTGGCCGCCACGGCCGCGCAGCCCGTGGTCGCGACCGCCGCGACCGCCGCGCAGCCGGTCCCGACGGCCGCGACGACGAACGTCCCGGCACCCTGGCTGAACTATTCGAAGTCGATTTCGGTGGGCACCAATCCCGGTGCGGAGGTGGTGGGCGGCGACGGCCGGCTGTACGTCGCCAACACCGGCAGCAACACGGTGTCGGTCATCAACACCACCACGGGGAAACGGATCGACGCCAACCCGAGCTGGTTCTCGCAGGACATCTCGGTGGGTACCGCGCCGACCGCGCTGGCGCTGAGCCCCGACGGCACCCGGTTGTACGTCGCCAACAGCGGCAGCGGGACGGTGTCGGTCATCAACACCGTGGGATACAAGCGGATCGACGCCGACCCGAGCACGTCGTCGAAGGACATCACGGTGGGTACCGCGCCCAGCGCGCTGACGGTCGGCGGCGACGGCCGCCTCTATGTCGCCAACAAGGGCAGCGGCACGGTGTCCGTCGTCGACCCCACCACCTACAGCGTCACCGACACCGTCGGCGTCGGCAGCCAACCCACGGCGCTCGCGGTCGGCGTCGGCAAGGTGTACGTCGCCAACCAGGGCAGCAACACCGTCTCGGTCATCGACACCAGCACCCTCGGCGTCACCGGCATCGCGTTCGGCACCGCACCCACCGCACTGGCCCTTGGCACCGGCGGCAAGCTCTATGTGGCGAGCCAGAACGGCACGCTGTCCACCATCGACACCGCCACCGACACCGTGCTGCCCGGCGCGATCGCCGTGGGACCCGCCCCCAGCTCGGTGGCCGTCAGCGCCGACGGCAGCATCGCCTACGTCGCCAACGGCAATGACACCGTCTCGGTGATCAACACCGCCACCTCGGCCGTCGTCAGCACCGTCCGGTTCGACACCGATGCCGCCGGCGGTCACGCCGTCGCCGTCGTCCCGAGCGGCGCCGTCTACGTCACCGACGCGACCGACCGCACCGTGCGCGTGCTCGTGCAGCCGTCGCTGATCGCCACGTCGGTGACGAAGATCGGGAGCGTCGGCGTCTCGGGTGTCGGCTCGACCCTGTTGAGCAATGACGGCACCCGCGCGCTGGTGGTCACCGGCCCCTCGCCCATCTCGACGACCAGCACCACCCGCGTCGCGGTGATCGACACCGCGACCGGCAAGCAGGTCGGCAGCACGGTGTCCATCGCCGGCAAGCCCGTCGTACCGACGTTCAGCGCCGACGGCACGCGGGCCGTGATCACCGCGGCGGGCACCACGGCCACGCAGCTGGCGGTCATCGACCTCGCGACGGGCAAGCAGACCGGCACGACCCTCACCCTCCCGGGCGCGGTCGGCGTGCAGCTGCTGGCCGCCGACGGCAGCCGGGCCCTGACCACCACCTATGGCTCGGGAACCACCCAGGTCGCGGTGATCGACACGCTCACCGGCGCCCAGACCGGCACCACGGTCTCCGTCACCGGCAACAGCCTGGAGGCACCCGTCCTGACCGCCGATCGCACTCGCGCCCTGATCACCACCAGCCGCCCGATCTGGGAGACCCCGGACACCACGCGGGTGGCCGTGCTCGACACCACCACGGGCACGCAACTCGGCACCACCGTCGAGATCGCCGGCAACGAGCTGGCCCCACCGGTCCTCAACGCCGACGGCACCCGCGCCGCGATCACCAACCAGATCGGGGATTTCGCGTCGGGCTACACCACGCAGGCGACGGTGATCGACGTCGCGACCGGCGCGCAGGTCGGCACCACGCAGGGCCTCCAAGGTGAGGGCATCTCGTACGGCGCACCGGTGTTCAACGCCGCGGGCAACCGTGTCGTCTTCCTGGCCCGGACCGAGAGTCCGGTCAACACGTTCACCACCCGGCTGGCGGTGCTGGACGCCGCGACCGGCGCGCCCGTCGGCACCGGTCTCGTGGTCGACGGCGACGGGGCCCGCGAGCTCAGCGCCGACCGGACCCGCATGGTGCTCACCGCGACGTCGACCGACCCGGTCACCCAGGTGACGACCACCGAGCTCGCGACCGTCGACCTCGCCACCGGCAACCAGATCGGCGACGTGACGCTGCCCGGCACCTGGCACTCGCTGCTGATGACGCCCGATGGTGGTCGCGCCGTGACCATCGCCGGTGACAACGCCGGGACACACGTCGCCGTGATCAACACCCTCACCGGCGCCCAGACCGGCACCACCCTCAACCTCGCGGGCGAGGAATTCGGCTCTCGCCTCATCAGCGTCGACGGCAGCCGGGCGCTGATCACGACGTCCGTCTACAACGGGGCCACGAGCGTCAACAGCGAGCGGTTGACGGTGCTCGACACGACGACCGGCGCGCAGATCGGCAACACCGTGACGCTCATCGGTTTCCTCAACGGCGGGGTGCAGTACAGCGCCGACACCGGGCGTGCGGTGGCGATGACCATCAGCAGCAATTTCAACACCACCGGCGTACCCACCTCGCAGGTCGCGGTGATCGATACGACCACCGGCTTCCAGCTGGGCAGCACCCTCACGCTCAAGCCCGACAATGGCTACCTCGTCCTCAGTGGCGGCGGCACCCGTGCCGTCGTCAGCACCGGGAGCCAGCTCGTGGTCATCAACACCGCCAACGGCACACAGGTGGGCAGCGCCCTCACCGGGGTGGGCAGCAATCCGCTGTTGACGGCCGACGGCAGCCGCGCGCTGACCACCGGGATCTCCTACAACATCTGGACCCGCACGTACACGACGACGGCCCGCGTGCTGAAGATCGTCTAGTGGTGGTCGTGGCCGGCGTGGTGCTCGTGGCTGCCCTCGTGTCCGGTGTCGGGTGAGCCGCCCATCATGCGCAGCATCGGGATGCCGCCGGTGCGGACGAAGCGGAACACCAGCCCCGCGGCCAGCAGCAGGAAGACGATGTTGAGCCACGTGGTGTAGTTCCACGAGATGCCGCTCTCCATCACCATGGCGTTGCGCTGCGTGGGGATGAGACCCGTTGCGCCGAAGAGCAATTCGACGAGGTAGCCCGCCGCGACCATCGAGACGTAGAAGGTGGCCAGCAGCGTCAGCATCATCCGGGTGCCGTAGTACTTCCGGTAGATGTTGAGGATCGGCAGGATCAGCAGGTCGGCGAAGATGAATGCGACGACGCCGCCGAAGCTGATGCCGCCGTTCCACAGCACCGCCGCCAGGGGCACGTTCCCGATGGAGCAGACGAACGACACGATCGCCACGACCGGCCCGACGATCGGTCCCCAGATCGCCGCCCACGTCGGGTCGTCGGCGAGGAAGAAGTTCTCCCAGAACGCATTCGGCACCCACGCGGCGATGGCGCCGGCGATGAGCAGACCGATGATGAGGTCACGCAGGATTGCCGCCCACTCCATGACGAAAACGTGCGAGACGGACGTGAAGCCGGGTCCCGAGAGCAGGCGCTTGGCGAACGAACCCTCGCCCTGCACCGACATGTCCATGGCGGCATGGCCTTCCATCGAGCCCGCGATGCCCCGGTCCGCCTGCACGCGAGCCTCGTCGATGAGGCGGCTGCGGACGAACAAGCGGAACAGCACCGCCAGGACGACGATCATGATCGGGCCGCCGACGAATTCCGCGGCCGTGAACTGCCAGCCCATCAGCAGGGCCAGGATGATGCCGAGTTCGACGACGAGGTTGGTGGAGCCGATCTCGAAGGCCATGGCCGCGGTGAAGTTGGCGCCCTTGCGAAACAGCGAGCGCGCCAAGGCCACTGCCGCGTACGAGCACGACGACGATGCCGCGCCCAGCCCCGCGGCCACCGCGAGGGTCTTCGGCTTGTCGTCGCCGAGGAGGCGGACGATCGTCGATTTCCGGACGACGGCCTGCACCACCGCCGACAGCGCGAATCCGAGGATCAGCGCCCAGAGAATTTCCCACGTCATCGAACCGGCCAGGGCCAGTGCGTGACCGATCGCAGCGATCGCGGCGTCCATCAGGTGACGTTAACCCGTCAGCGGCGTTCCGAACCGTCGAGCGTGGGCCTTTACGCGGAAATCCGGCCGGATCTCCGCGTCATCCCCCACGCTCGGCCTGCGCGAACTAGGCCGGGCTGCCGATGAACTCGATGCCGGCGTTGATGGCCGGGCGATGCCGCAACATCCGGTAGTGCGCCAGCTTTCCTAGGCCCTTGGTGGTGAGCAGCTCGGAGCCGGGCCACGACGCGGCGAGCTTCTCGCTCGACGAGTACGGGCTGTCGGGGTCGTCGGGGTCGTGGATGAGCAGCAGCGGCGGGTGGCCCGCCCGGGCCGCGAGGTTGACCATGTTGGTCTCTTCCAGCGACATGCCGATCCGGCGGACCAGCCGGCGCTGCAGGCCCGCCCGGATCCGGGGGCCGAAGTTGTGGCGGGCGGCGAACAGGTCCAGGTACATCGGGTAGTCGCCCATCGGCGCGAGCAGCACCAACCGGCCGACTTTGGCGCCGTTCACCGCGGCGGCCATCGTGGTCGCGTTGGCGCCGAGCGAGTGGGCGACGACCGCATGCGCCGGCCCGTGCTCGCGGATGACGGCCGCGACGGCGTCGGCACATTCGATGGCGGTGGTGCGTCCCGGCGCGAGCGCGCCCGGGTCGGACTCGTTGTGGCTGGGCAGGTCGAAGGCGATCACCCGGTAGCCGGCAGTCACCAACGGTTTGATGAACATGCCCAGGTGCGGACGGCGCCCGCCCCAGCCGTGCACGAGGTACACCGGTGGCCCGTCGCCCCAGGATTCCCCGGCGATGCGGTGCCCGTCCCAGTGCGCTTCCAGCGGTGTGCCGGGCTGGACACCGGGCGGCATGCGCAGGCTCTGCTCGATGATCGGCGGGGTACACCAGAGCTCGGTGGCCCACCGGGATCCGATGGGCGGGGCGAATCGTTCGAGCAGGGCGAACTGCTTGCGAATCTTCGGGTCGACCGGTGGTTGCACGCCGGAGCCCTCGACGTCGAGGACGACGGCATGATCAGAAGACGACTCGACCATGCGTCAGATCCTAACGACCGCCCGGAATCGGGCGGCCGACGCTGTGCGGCATCGACCGCAGAAACACGTCAGGCCCCCTCGAAAGGGGGCCTGATCAGTGTGGCAGGTACAGGATTCGAACCTGTGTAGGCTTCCGCCGACGGATTTACAGTCCGCTCCCATTGGCCGCTCGGGCAACCTGCCGGGTTGTCGCCGTCCGGGGGTACCGGGTTTGGCGCGAGTAGCAGAGTACAACGAAGATGTACCGAACACGAAAACGGGACCCCGACCAGGGGCGCAGATACGGAGGGCAATCCAATGGCGGATTCATCGTTCGACATCGTCAGCAAGGTCGACCGACAGGAGGTCGACAACGCCCTCAACCAGGCCGCCAAAGAACTGTCCACCCGCTTCGACTTCCGCGGCACCGACACCACGATCGCCTGGAAGGGCGATGAGGTCATCGAACTGGTCTCCTCGACCGAGGAGCGCGTGAAGGCCGCGGTCGACGTGTTCAAGGAGAAGCTGGTCCGGCGCGACATCTCGATGAAGGCGTTCGACGCCGGCGATCCGCAGCCCAGCGGCAAGACCTACCGGGTGTCGGGCACGCTGCAGCAGGGCATCAGCAGCGAGCAGGCCAAGAAGATCACCAAGATCATCCGAGACGAGGGCCCCAAGGGCGTCAAGGCGCAGATTCAGGGCGACGAGATCCGGGTGTCGAGCAAGAAGCGCGACGACCTGCAGGCCGTCATCGCCCTGCTGAAGGGCGCCGACCTGGACGTGGCGCTGCAGTTCGTCAACTACCGGTAGCGCTCACGAGTCGTCGTTCAACTGGTCGGTGAGGTCGCGGCCGACGGTGCCACCGTCGTCGCGGTGGTTGGTCATGTCGCGGCACTCGCCGTAGATCGTGATGGCCAGGCGGCTGGGGGCACGCGCCACGCCGCCCATCACCACCATGACGCCACCCTGGTGGATCACCGTGCCGTACAACGTCTTTCCGGGTGGGGCACCCTCGCTCCACCCGGCGGCGATCATGGCATCGGCGACCTGCCGGGCGTACGCGTCAGCTGTGACGCCGGGCGGCAGTACCGAACTCATCTCCAGGTAGCCCCGGTACGGCGGCGACCCGACGTCGTCACAGGACTGGAAGTGGCCACCGCCCGAGACGTCTTCCAGCCGGGCCACTTTCCTGAGCTGCCGGCCGGTACCGACGACCTGCGCCATGGCCTGGTCGGGCGTCATCGAGTCGGACTGCTTGTCGGCACTGTTACCAGAACCGAAGTGCGGCAAGGGAATCACGCCACATCCTCCTAACATCACCGAACACAGGGCTGCCGCAACGACTGTGCGGCATCGACTACTTGTAATCATGGTCCCTCGTCACTGTGTTGCCGGGACGGTCTGCCTCCGGGTCGTCGATCGCGGGCACACCGGGGACCGGGATGTCCACGTGCGGCACCGGTAGGTCGATGCCGAACGGCAGGTCGATGTGGTCCGGGGTCGAGATGACGGGCTTCTCGCGCTCGGCCGCCAGCAGCCCGTCGGTCGCCAGTCTCTCCGAGTGCCCACTGGCGATGTCGGTCATCGCGCGCAGCGACTCGCTACCCATGTCGTAGTAGCGCGAATGGTCACCGAACGCCCAGCTCTCCTGCCCGGCGACCTCGGCACGGAACCTGGTGGCGCCGAAACCATCTGCCGCCGGGTCGGAGCCCAGACCGGCGACGGGCCCGACGGGATATCCGAGTTCGGAATTGATCCACTGCGCCGCGGCGGGCCCGGGCGAACCCAGCCAGGTGACAGGGTCGGTCGACGCCGCCCCCACGTACACCTGGCCGCCGTTGACGTGAAAGTCGGCCGCGCTCTTGGCGAGATCGGTTCCCGGACTACCGATGAGGACGACGTCGTTGGCCCTCATCCCGCTGCCCGCACAAGCGTCGGCGACAGTGGTCGATCCGTAGGAGTGGCCGATCACCGTCACGTGCGACGTGCCCAGATGCGTTGCCGACAAACCGTTTACGTCGGCGGCCAACAGGTCACCGCCCTGCCGGGCCAGTGTGGGGTTGGCGATGCGGGGGTCGGAGAAAGCGTCGGGCGCGTCGTAACCCATCCACATCATCACCGCGGTCGAGCGACCGGGATCGGCCCGCGCGGCCTGCTCGTACATCTTGATCGCGTCGTCGTGGCCGTCGGCGAGCCAGCCGTCACGCACACTGCTGCCGGTGCCGGGCACGATCACCGTCGTGTTGGTGGCGGTGTCGGGATTGCCGATGCAGATCGCCGCCCGCCCCTGGCCGTTGTCCGCCTCGGGCTGGTAGCCCCACAGCATGACCGGCCGCGGCGTCTTCGGGTCGTCGCCCCGCTGGTGTGCCAGCCCCTCGCTGGTCCGCCTGGCGTTGTAGAACCGCGTGGCATCGGTCTGGGTGAGGCCGTAGCGCGCCGGGTCCTTGAGCACGTCGTCCTCGGAGACGTGGTTGCGGTTCGCGACATCGCGAACGCGGTTGAGGTCGTCATTCATGACCTGCTGGTTGACCTGGTCGCGGACCGTCGCACCGATGCCGTTGAGATTGCCCAACTCCGGCGGATGACGGGCGATCAACGCCTGGCGCTGTTCGGGGGTCAGCGAGCTCCACCACTTGGCGACGTCCTCGGGCTTGGTGTCCGGGGACGGGATCTGGATCGGCTGCCCGTCGACGGTGACCTGCGGGCCGGGCTTGGGGCCGGTGGCCGCCGCATCGATCGCCGCGGCCGCCGCCGCATCGGCGACGTCGAAGGTCTGCAGCAGGCCCTGGATCGCCGTGGTCATCCCCGCGGCCCATTCCTTGAGCTGCGACAGCTGCCCGATCAGCCACTGCCGCGGCGTCACGACGCCGTCGTCGGACACACCGAAACCGAATTTCATTGCGGTGTCGACCAATTCGAGTAGCGTCGTGCGCACCGCGCCGAGCTGCTGCCCCCTTCGGTCAGTGCCTTCGCCAGCTTGTCCAACCGGGAGCGGTGGGCCTCCTGGTCGTCGATCAGCTGTTGCGCCTTGGCGGCCGCGGCATCTGCCGCCGCACCGTGCCAGTTCGCTTTCAAGTTGGCCAGCTGGCCGCGTTCGACGCCGATGACGATCTCCAACGCGCCAGACGTGGCCCGTACGTCATCGGCGGCGTCGAGCATCGTCGCAGGCTTGGCTGCCCGCACGCGCGACACCGTCACCGTCACTACTGCCGCACCCCCTCGGCGATCGCTCCTTCGATCGTCGCACAGCTCGCGGGCACCAACCGACACAACCTTCAATTCGCACCACCGACCGGACACTCCTCGAATCCCGTCACTCCGTTCGCCCAGGCGACATAACCTGTCGCCATGGCATCAGCGCAGCGCGTACCGACCGTCGTCGTTCTCGGTGGCGGGTCCTGGGGTACCACGGTGGCCTCGATCTGCGCGCGCCGGGGCCCGACGCTGCAGTGGGTACGGTCCGCGGAGACCGCGGCCGACATCAACGAAAAGCATTGCAACAGCCGCTATCTGGGCGACGCGGTGGCACTTCCCGAATCATTGCGGGCGACCACCGACTTCTCCGAGGCGGCCAACAGCGCCGACGTCATCGTGATGGGGGTGCCGTCGCACGGGTTCCGCAACGTGCTGGGCGAGCTGGCCAAGGAACTGCGACCGTGGGTCCCGGTGGTGTCGTTGGTCAAGGGCCTGGAGCAGGGCACCAACATGCGCATGAGCCAGATCGTCGACGAGGTACTGCCCGGGCACCCGGCCGGTATCCTCGCCGGTCCCAACATCGCCCGCGAGGTCGCCGAGGGTTACGCCGCCGCCGCGGTCCTCGCGATGCCGGACCAGCACCTCGCCGCGAATCTCGCGGGCCTGTTCCGCACCCGGCGCTTTCGTACCTACACGACCGACGACGTGATCGGTGTCGAGATGGCCGGCGCGCTCAAGAACGTGTACGCCATCTCCGTCGGCATGGGCTACTCCCTGGGCATCGGCGAGAACACCCGCGCGATGGTGATGGCGCGCGCCGTGGCCGAGATGTCCAAGCTCGGCGTGGCGATGGGCGGCAACCGTGACACGTTCGCGGGCCTGGCCGGCATGGGCGACCTGATCGTCACCTGTACCAGCCAGCGCAGCCGCAACCGGCACGTCGGCGAGCAGCTGGGCCAGGGCAAGACCGTCGACGAGATCATCGCCTCGATGAACCAGGTCGCCGAGGGCGTCAAGGCCGCCAGCGTGATCATGGAGTTCGCCGAGACGCACGGGCTGAGCATGCCGATCGCCCGCGAGGTGGACCGGGTGATCAACCACGGCTGCACGGTCGAGGACGCCTACGCCGGCCTCATGCTCGAGAAGCCCGGGCACGAAGTCCACGGCGCGGGGTTCTGACCTCCGACCACGCGGTGGTCAGTTGAAGTACGGGTTGCGGTCTTTCGGCCTGTCCAGCAACGGATTCGACTCGTTGACGATGAAGCTGCCCGACGGGCTGACCACGAAACCGGACTGGTCGAAGCTGTTGACGCACGCCGTCATGGTGCCGTCGGTGCCGCACGTGATGTTGCGGTAGGTGATCCGGGAACCGCCAGGGAGTGTCTGCACCGCGCCCGGCATCTCGCCGACGTACTTCGGCCCGTTCAGGGTGTTGAACGCCGGCGCGCCGACCTGCTGGCCGACGACCACGTTGGTGCCCTCCGGGGCGCCCGGCATCGGGCCGCTACAGCCGTACTCGCCTTCGTTGCGGCGCATGATGCACGTCAGACCGCCGGGGGCCTGGAACATGTAGAACGTGCCGTCCTTACTGGCGTAGGTCGACGGGGTGACAGGCTTGAATCCGTTGAGGTTCGGCGCGGCGGGTCCCGGTGGCGGGGGCACCGGCTCCGGCGGCGGAGCTGCCGCGGCAACACCCGGAACCAACGAGATCGCCCCAGCGGCCACGACCGCACCGATCAGGATTCTGCTCAACACCCGTTCAGCGTAGAACCCAATGACCACGACTCGCAGCGTCAGCCGCAAATCACTTGCAGCCGAGGTCGACGTAGACCGTGGTGTTCTGACCGCGCAGCTTGCCCTCCTGGCTCGACAGCTCGCGCCCGTGCCGGACGGCGGTGACGGTGCAGTTGTCGATGGATCCGCTGCCGACGCGCGACTCGATGACGCGGAAGCCCTCGGACTGCAGCCGGTGAATCGTCTGCGAGGCAGACTCCCCGGGCGCCGGCGGCACCACGGGCTGCGCCGCGGCCGGTGCCGCTCCGGCGATCAGCAGGGCCAGGACGACTCCGGTTCCGGCCGAGATCTTGGTGGAACTCTTCATGTTTTTCCCTTTCCGCATCCAGCGCCGACAGCGCCGGATCAATAACTTCGACGGTAGTCGCGAAAAAGGGAGAGAAGCGAATTCTCAGGCCGAACCCATACGGATATCCGCATGAATCATGTCGAATTCAGGCGAAATTCAAACAGTCGACTCAGATACGTGCGGGTTGTGCGACTCACTCACCGTCACGTACTCCCCGACTTCCCGGTCCATCGGCAGCCGCACCCGGAAAACCGTTCCCGCAGTGTTTGATTCGACCTTCACGCGGCCACCGTGCGCTTTGACGATCGTCGACACGATCGCCAGGCCCAGCCCCGTGCTGCCGAGCACGCGAGAACGCGATTTGTCGGCGACCACAAATCTGTCGAACAAATTCGGCAACAATTCTTCCGGAATTCCCGGACCGTCATCGGCGACCGTCAATTCCACATATCCGGGACCCGGTGTCAGGCTGGTCGTGACCGATACTCCGGCCGGCGTGTGGACACGCGCGTTGGCCAACAGGTTGCCGATCACCTGATGCAACCGGGCCGGGTCACCGCGGACCCACACCGGCACATCGGGCAGGCGCGAGCGCCAGCGGTGCGCGGGCGACGACACCGCGGCGTCGTTGACGGCATTGATCACGACGTCACACAGCTCGACGTCGTCGGTCTCGAGGTCCTGATGCTCCTCGAGACGCGAGATCAGCAGTAGGTCCTCCACGAGACCGGACATCCGCTGCGCCTCGGCCTCGATACGGGCCAGTGCGTATTCGGTGGTTTCGGGCAGTGCGGCGCTGTCCTGGCGGGTCAGTTCGGCGTACCCGCGGATGGCGGCCAGCGGTGTCCGCAACTCGTGGCTGGCGTCGGTGAGGAACTGCCGCGTGCGCCGGTGCGACGCGGCGAGCTCGGCCAGCGCGCTGTCGACGTTGTCCAGCAGCTTGTTGAGCGTGTCCCCCACGATGCCGACCTCGGTGCGCGGGTCGGTGTCTTCCGGCCGGACCCGTTCGGTGATGCGGTGGTCCTCGCTGCCGAACTGCCGCGTCGCCACCTTCGCCGCCGTCGAGGCCACGCGGCTCAGCGGCCGCAGCGCATAGTTCACCACCGCGATGGTGCCGACCGCGGTCAGCGCGATGGCCAGCAGCGTCATGACCGCGACCGCGACGGTCTTGCGCGCCACCACACTGTTGGCGTCTTCCATGGACACGCCCGAGACCAGCACGTCACCGCCACCGGCGTCCTGTCCCGCCATGCGGTACCAGCCGAGTCGCGGCAGCTTCACCGTCCGCGGCCCGAGGTTGGTCCACTGCTGCCCACTGACGGCCTTGACGACATCGGGCTGGACGGGCTTCGGTTCGCCGTCGGGGAACACCGCCGACTGCACGACGACGCCCTTGTGCAGCACCGCGATGAGGTTTCCGGGCGCCTGACCACCGAAGGCCGTCAGGCCGTCTTCTCCGGCATCGATCGGGTGGGCCGGATCGCCGCGCTTGATCTCCAACCGGTCATAGGAGTGGCCGAGGGCGTCCAGCGAGCGCTCGAGTTCCGCGTCGCTCATCGCCGACACGTAGCTGTGCAGGCTGTACACCGACAGCACCCCGACCGCCAGCAGCACGACGGTGACCAGGGACGTGACGCCGAACACGAGGCGTCGGCGCAGGGTGCGCGGACGCCACCACGGCGCCCGAACCGGGGTACGGGCAGGTACTCGAGTCGGTACCCGGGTCACACGCGTCACCTCGGGCAGGTTAGTCCTCCGCGTCGGCGGGGCGCAGCATGTAGCCCACGCCACGCACCGTGTGGATCATCGGCTCGCGATCGGTGTCGATCTTCTTGCGCAGATACGAGATGTAGAGGTCGACGATGCTCGACTTGCCGCCGAATCCGTAGTTCCACACCCGGTCGAGAATCTCCGCACGGGCGATGGCCCGTCGCGGGTTACGCATCAGGTAGCGGAGCAGTTCGAACTCTGTGACGGTCAGGGAGATCGACTCACCGGCGCGGGTCACCTCGCGGCTGGCGCCGTTGAGGACCATGTCGCCGACCTTGAGCACCTCGTCGGACTCCGGCGCGAGCTGGCTGGACCGGCGCAGCAGTCCACGCAGCCGGGCCACCAGCTCTTCGAGGCTGAACGGCTTGGTCATGTAGTCGTCGGCGCCGGCGGTCAGTCCCGTGACGCGGTCCATCACGGAGTCCCGCGCCGTGAGGAAGAGTGTCGGGGTGTAGCCCTCGGCCGCACGCACGCGCTGAAGCAACTGCAGGCCGTCGGTGTCGGGCAGCATGATGTCCAGCACGACGATGTCCGGTTCCATCTCGCCGAACTTGGCGACCGCATCGCGGCCGTTGTGCGCAACCTCGACGACCCAGCCTTCGTAGTGCAGCGCCATCTTGACCAGGTTGGTCAGCGCCGGCTCGTCATCGACCAGCAACACCCTGATGGGGGATCCGTCGGCCCGTTCCATGCGCGGCAGCTGGCCGAGCACGGCGGCCCGGGGGTGACGCTCTCGTGGTGGTACCGACATCGTTGTCATTCTTCCATTGTGTTGAGAACACAGAAAATTGTCACTGCGTTCATACCGAGTTCAAATATTAGTCCCTACATATGACTCACGTCACTTACGTGGACCGATGTGATGCACGAGAGTCGTTGCAATACAGTCAATTTGACCGGTCGGACCACCGATCCCGAGCATACCGACCGAATCGATTCGAACCGGTATCCCAGGTTGCCGAATCGATCAACCCTCTGGCACATGAAGAAGATTTGCGTTCTCTATGGGAACCCTTCCTCGCCTTGCGACCCCGTCTGGCGATAAATACGCTCGCACTTAGCAATTGACGCCGCTTATCGTCGGCGACCGTCAAACAGTTCTGAAACATGTTGTGCACCAACATGTTTAATCGACAACGGCGTCGGCGGGTGTGCGGACCGAAACTCGCGCAGCGCATCTGCACATGTGTCCATCGGACAACAATCGGAGAACGGAAACCTAGGCATGCTGGAAACCGCCCCGCCGGCAAAGGGTTTACGCGCGATACTGCGCTACGACCTGCCCGCGTCACTTGTCGTATTCCTGGTGGCACTGCCACTGTCGCTCGGCATCGCCGTCGCGTCCAACGCCCCCATCCTGGCCGGCATCATCGCCGCCATCGTCGGCGGCATCGTCGCCGGCGCCCTCGGCGGCTCGCCGCTGCAGGTGAGCGGACCGGCCGCCGGCCTGACCGTCATCGTCGCCGGGCTCATCGCCGAATTCGGCTGGGGCGTGACATGCGCCATCACCGTCGGCGCCGGCCTCCTCCAGATTCTGTTCGGCCTGAGCCGCGTGGCCCGGGCCGCGCTGGCCATCTCGCCGGTCGTCGTGCACGCCATGCTCGCGGGCATCGGCATCACCATCGCGCTGCAGCAGATGCACGTGCTGCTGGGCGGCAAATCCAACAGCTCCGCGTGGGAGAACATCGAGCAGCTGCCGGCGCAGCTGATGAACATCCAGGGTGCCGGGTTCCTGCTCGGCATGCTCGTCATCGTCATCCTGGTGGCGTGGCGCTGGGTGCCGGCACCCATCAACCGGATCCCCGGTCCGCTCGTCGCCATCGTCGGTGTGACGGCGCTGTCGGTCCTGCTGCCGTTCGACGTCAAGCGCATTCAGATCAACGGCTCGCTGTTGGACTCGTTGTCGTTGCCGACCCTGCCCACGGGCGACTGGGACGGCATCATCGCCGGTGTCCTGACCGTCGCGCTGATCGCCAGCGTCGAGAGCCTGCTGTCCGCCGTCTCGGTCGACCGCATGCAGAACGGCCCGCGCACCAACTTCGACCGTGAGCTGATCGGCCAGGGCGCGGCCAACACCCTCTCCGGCGCCATCGGCGGCCTGCCCGTCACCGGCGTCATCGTCCGCAGCTCGACCAACGTCGCCGCCGGCGCCAAGACCCGGGCCTCGGCCATCCTGCACGGTGTCTGGATCCTGCTGTTCGCGGTGCCGTTCGCCGGCCTGGCTCAGCTGATCCCGACGTCGGCGCTCGCCGGTCTGCTGATCGTCATCGGCTGCCAGCTGGTCAAGAAGGCGCACATCGAAACCGCCCGTCGCACAGGCGATATCGCGGTCTACGTGATCACGGTTCTCGGCGTCGTCTTCCTCAACCTGCTCGAGGGCGTGCTGATCGGCCTCGCGCTGGCGGTGGCCCTGACGGTGTGGCGCGTGATCCGGGCCAAGATCGTCACCGAGCACATCGCGGGCAACGACTGGCGCATCGTGATCGAGGGCTCCGTCAGCTTCCTGTCGCTGCCGCGGCTGACCTCGGCACTGGCCGCGGTGCCGACCGGTTCGAACGTCACCGTCGAGCTGTCGGTGGACTTCATCGACCACGCCGCCCACGAGACCATCGACGAGTGGAAGCGCCAGCACATCGCCGGCGGCGGCTCGGTCGAAATCCACGAGCACGGCACCGCCGAACTGCACAGCGCGACCGCCGGTCCGCCGACCCGCACGTTCACGCCGTTCGACAAGCGTTCGGGTGTCGTCCCGTGGAAGTCGCAGCCGCAGACCTCCTCCGTGATGGAGGGTCTGGAGACCTACCACCGCCGCACCGCACCCGTGCTGCGCCCGCACATGGAGGACCTGGCCCACGCCCAGAAGCCGGAGACGCTGTTCATCACCTGCGTCGACTCGCGGGTCGTGCCCAACGTCATCACCAGCAGTGGTCCGGGTGACCTGCTGACGGTCCGCAACGTCGGCAACCTGATCCCGGAGGGACGCGCCGACGCCTCGGTCGAGGCGGCCATCGCCTTCGCCGTCGAGGTCCTGGAGGTCCGGTCGATCGTGGTGTGCGGCCACTCCAGCTGCGGTGCCATGACCGCGCTGCTGGGCGGCGACCAGGGTCACGACGAGCACCTGCACACCTGGCTGGAGCACGGCGAAGCGACGTTGCGCGCCTTCGACCAGGGCCGGCACCCCGTGGCCGTCGCGGCGGCCGAGGAAGGTTTCGGCGTCGTCGACCAGCTGTCGATGGTCAACGTCGCACTGCAGGCGCAGACCCTCGCCTCGCACCCGCTGGTGCGGGCCCGGCACCGTGCCGGCAGCCTCGAGGTGATCGGGCTGTTCTATGACATCGGCACCGCGGCCGCCCTCCGGGTGACGCCGGTCAGCGTGGACCGGCTGGTCGAGGTTGCCGAGTAGTACCTGATTGATCCTGCGCCCAGGGCCTACCCCGCGAGAGCGGCAGGCCCTGGGCGCAGTGTCGTTTCCAGGTCTATCTCGGGTCGCAGGAGTTCTCAGCCATGTCTGCGCGTCACGGCATTGGCTGAACCTGCGGGCGCGCCCCTCAGCCGCCGCGGACGGCGGCGCTGAAGTCCTCGGCCCCGACCGGCGGCGCGATCGTCCACAGCACCTCGGCATCGCCGTCGGTCGGGTTGTACCAATCGTGGAGTTGGGTCGCCCCGAAGGTCATGCTGTCTCCGGTGTCCAGCACCGTGGTCTGCCCATCGATGGTGATGCTGAGCCCACCCTTGAGCACGTACACGAAAATCGTTCTGGCCTCGAGCCGATAGGCCCCGCCGGACCCGCCACCGGGCCGCATCACGGTATGCATCACCTGGACGTACCGCTCGGCCTTGGGGGTGAGCAGTTCCTCGCGGACGTCGTGGCCGCCCATCTCCAAGGGCGCTCCCGCGCCGCTGCGCACGATCGGCGCGGCCGGGTATTCGAAGAGATCGCCGATTCCGATGCCCAAGGCATCGCAGATCCGGATCAGCACCGGGACCGAGACGTTGGTCCTGCCCCGCTCGGCCAGGCTGAGAAAGCCCTTCGTCACCTCGGCCCTGGCCGCGGCCTCACTGAGACTCAACCCGCGCTGGGTGCGGAACTCCCGAAGCCGCGCCCCGGCGCGGCCCATTCCGGTCTCTTCGCCGTCGCTCACTCAATCCCTCCCGTGCCATTGACGGCCATTCGTTTAGTGGGGTAAAACACCTTCAGCGTTTTATGGGATTGAACCCTACACGCGGTGATGCCTCCCAAAACACAGAAAGGCACGCGGTGTCCTCATCTGAAACCGACCGCCGGCACGACAAGACACGGATCCGGGCCGCGGTGTTCGACGGCAACGGCGCCATCTCCATCGAAGACGTCGACCTGGCGGCGCCCGGCCCGGGCGAGGTCCGCGTCAAGATCGCCGCGGCCGGTGTCTGCCACTCCGACCTGCACGTCACCACACGCGCCTGGGAGGTGCCCGCCCCCGTGGTGCTCGGCCACGAAGGCTCCGGAGTGGTCACCGCCGTCGGCTCCGGCGTCACGGATCTCGAGCCCGGCGACCACGTCGTGCTGAGCTGGGTGCCCGGCTGCGGCGAATGCCGCGCCTGTCAGGCGGACCGGCCCGCACAGTGCGCGCTGGTCGCGTCGGTCGTGGCCGCCGGCGGAACGCTATACGACGGCACTACGCGACTGTCCAACGAGCGCGGCACGATTCACCACTACTTGGGCGTCTCGTCCTACGCCGAAGAGGTCGTGGTCCCGCGCAGCGGTGCGGTCAAGGTACGCAAGGACGCACCACTGGAAGACATCGCGATCGTGGGCTGCGCGATCGCCACCGGCGTCGGCGCAGTGCGCAATACCGCTGGAGTACAACCCGGTTCGACGGTCGCAGTGATCGGCTGCGGCGGCGTGGGCCTGGCCTGCGTGCAGGGAGCCCGGCTGGCCGGTGCCGCGCGCATCGTCGCGGTCGACGTCGTCGCCGAAAAGCTCGATCTGGCACGCAAACTCGGCGCCACCGACGTGGTCGACGCGTCGACCACCGACGATGTGGTGGCGGCGCTGCGAGACGTGGTCGCGGACGGATACGACTACGTGTTCGACGCGATCGGCAAGATCGTCACCACCGAACAGGCCATCGCCGCACTCGGCCTCGGCGGCGCCGCCGTCATCGTCGGCCTGCCCCCGCAGGGCGAGCGCGCGAGTTTCGACCCGCTGAGCCTCGCCGAGGGCGATCAACGCATCCTCGGTTCCAACTACGGTTCCGCGGTACCCGAGCGCGATATTCCCGCACTGGTCGACGAGGTGATGGCGGGCAATCTCGATCTCGCTTCGATGATCTCCGGCCGCCGCCCGCTCGACGAAGCCGCGGCCGCCCTCGCCGATCTCGCCGCGGGCCACGCACTGCGCCAGCTCCTCATCCCATCCGTCTGACAAGAAACGAGAACCCCAGTGTCCGAAGACATTCAGACGGGCCCCGACGTCGCGACCGGCGATGCGGGGCTGCGGCGCGGCGTCATGGGTGGCGGCGAACTCGCCGCACAGGCCATCGCGAATATCGCGCCGAGTGCGGTCATCGCCTTCACCGCGGCCGCGATCTACACGACGGCAGGCAACGGCACCTGGGCCTCCTTCGCGCTGGCGACCGTTGTCATCCTGTCGGTCGGCTACTGCATCTCGCAGTTCGCCAAGCGCCGCTCGTCGGCGGGCTCCCTCTACAGCTACGCGGCCACGGCACTGGGCCCGTTCGGCGCCTACGTGACCGGGGTCAGCCTGCTGATCGGCTGCTTCGGTATCGCCGCCGGCTCGTTGAGTGGGTCGGTCGCCTACACCGCGACTCTGCTCAACCAGATCGGCATCCCGGTACACGGCACTGCGGCACAGATCGTGCTGGCAGTGGTGCTCGGCGCGCTGGCGACCCTGTTCACCATTCGCGGCATTCGCCTATCGGCACGGGTTTCCCTTGTGCTGGAACTGGTTTCGGTATCCATCATCACGTTGCTACTGGTCGTCACCCTGGTGCACCTGGGCGGCCGCGCCTTTGACGCCGCTCAGTTCGAGCTCACCGGCGTGCAGCCATCGGGCATCGTGGTGGGCATGGTGCTGGCGATCCTCGGTTTCGTCGGCTTCTCCAGCTCGGACGCCCTGGCCCGCGAGGCCAAGGACCCCTACCGCGCGGTGCCGCGCGCGATCATGTGGAGCGCGGCCGGCGTCGGCGTGCTGTACGTGTTCGCGGCCTACACGCAGGTAGCGGCCCTCGGACCGGCGCTGGGCAAATCCGCACAGCCGCTCGACGACATCGCCACCCTGGTCGGCATGCCGACGTGGTTCAATCCGATCCTCAACTTCGGCGTCGCCGCATCGTTTTTCGCCGTCGTGGTCGCACCCATGAACGTCGTCGGCCGAATCCTGTACGTGATGGGCAAGGAGGGCGTCGTCGGCTCGGCGATCGGGCGGACCCACCCCACGCACCTGACGCCACACCGCGCACTGATCTCGGTCGGTCCGCTCGTGATCGCCGTGCCGGTGGTGATGTATCTGGTCGGCGTGGACCCGATGAACGTCGTGACATGGGTCGACACCTATGGGACCTATGGCTACATGGTCGCGTACGCGGCGGCAGCACTCGCCGCCGTGGTGTTCCTGCGCAGGATCGGTGCCCGGGTTCCGCTGGTGTGGCCGGCTGCTGCCGTGGCCATCGTGTCGATGGCATATGTGTTCTACGCCAACGTGTATCCGGTTCCGGCGTACCCGCTCAACGTCATCCCGTGGCTGTTCATCGCGACGGTGGCCGCCGCGTTGGCGTGGTACTGGTTTCTGAGCCGCCGCTCACCCGAGGTGATCTCGGCCATCGGCACCAGCGAGGTGGAGACCCTCGAAGGGGTCGGCTGAGTAGCCTTGCCGATGACGGCCCGGGTGTGCAGCGCACACCCGGGCCGTCGCGGTCAGTTGCAGCAGCATCCGCCGGCCGCCTGCGCGCCGGAGGGGAGCTCGACGTTCGGCAGTTCGCCGTCGGGCCGCCAGTCGAACGGGAAGTGCTTGCTGGAGGCGCCGAGGTACTCGTGGGAGAAGTCGAAACCGACGGCGTCGGCCTTCTTGACCACGCCCCACGTCGCCACCTGCCCCGGCCCGACTTCCGCGCCCGGGGCGTTGACGGTCGTGACGCGACGGTTCGGATCGGCCGTCGGCCCCGTCAGCGCGTCGACGCGAACGTCGACCTTGCCCGGAATCTCCGCCCGCCAGTAGGCGAGGTCGTCAGCCGCGGCGAAGTTGATCGGCGCGTACTCGATGCCACGCAGCTCGCTGATCAGGCTGCCGAACTCCCCCGGCCAACCACCCTCGTCGCCGCGGAAAATCCGCTCGAGCGCCGCGCGCTGATCGGCGTCGGCCTTCTCGTCGATGTAGAACATCAGCTTCATGGTGGCGTCCGGGTCGCCGATCCACATGTTGCCGGCGAACTCGCCCAGGGCCACGACCCCGAGACCACTGAGATCGGTTGTGCCGTAATGCCCTTCGTGCACCTGCCAGACGAGGGTGAACAGGCAGTCGCCGTGCGTGGGCTCCTGCGCGAAGCTGCACGGGCAGGGCAGTTTGCAGCTGCACACATCGAACCACTCGCCGCGTAGATGCCAATCGGCCTTCGGAGTTGCCGCCACCGTCATCGCTGAATCCCTTCTCTTTTACATACCCCCTGGGGGTACCTGACGTGGACGACGCTACGCAGCCCGGCGCGCGTCCGTCAAGTACCCCCAGGGGGTATCTTTCTATGAGTTTCGCCGGCCGGCCCCGGCGCTCCTGCGTCGACCCTGCGGCCACGGCGCAAAAGTGCGAGTAACCAAGACCCTCACCGCAGGGTCAATGGGGAATCAGCCACCGGTGCTGTTGACCCTGCGGCCACGGCGCAAAAGTGCGAGTAGCCATGACCCTCAACGCAGGGTCAACCCCGGGTGTCCCTTGACCCTGCAACCAGGGCGCAAAAGTGCGAGTAACCAAGACCCTCAACGCAGGATCAACCCCGGGTGTCCCTTGACCCTGCGGCCACGGCGCGAAAGTGCGAGTAACCAAGACCCTCACCGCAGGGTCAATGGGGAATCAGCCACCGGTGCTGTTGACCCTGCGGCCACGGCGCAAAAGTGCGAGTAGCCGAGACCCTCAACGCAGGGTCAACGCAGAAGCGCGGGCAACTCCGCGGAACTACCGCCCCGCCATGCGCTCCAGGCGCGCGATGCGGTCCTCGATGGGCGGATGGGTCGAGAACAGCTTGCCGATCTTCTCGCCGGCCCGGAACGGGTTGGCGATCATCAGGTGGGCCTGGTCGGCCAGCTGGGGCTCAGGGGGCAGCGGGGCCTGCTGGACGCCGGCGCTGATCTTGCGCAGCGCGCTCGCCAGCGCCAGCGGGTCGCCCGTCAGCTCGGCGCCCGACTGGTCGGCCTGGTACTCGCGCGACCGCGACACCGCCAGCCGGATGATCGTCGCGGCCAGCGGGCCGACGATCGAAAGCACCAGCAGGACAAAAGGATTGGGCCGGTCGTCGCGGTCGCCACCGAACATGCCGATGAAGTAGGCGACGTTGACCAACGCCGTCACCACCGACGCCATGGCGCCCGCCACGCAGGAGATCAGGATGTCTCGGTTGTAGACGTGCGAGAGCTCATGGCCCAGCACGGCGCGCAGCTCGCGCTCGGTGAGCAGGTTCAGAATGCCCGTGGTGCAGCACACCGCGGCGTTGCGGGGATTACGCCCCGTGGCGAAGGCGTTGGGGGCGGCGGTGTCGCTGATGTACAGCTGCGGCATGGGCTGCCGCGCCGTCGTGGCCAGCTCGCGGACGATGCGGTACATGGCCGGCGCCTGCATCTCGCTGACGGGCTGCGCGTGCATGGCCCGCAGCGCCATCTTGGCGCTGTTGAAGTACACGTAGGCGTTCATGCCGATGGCGAACAACACCGCCAGGTACATGATGTTCTTGCCGAACAGCGAGCCGATCAGCACGATGAGCGTCGAGAAGCCCACGAGCAGCGCGAACGTCTTCGCGGTGTTTGCATGGGAATTCCACGTCATCGGCTACCTCCTCCAGCGCAGTCAAACTCACTGAATTGAACGCTCGGCAACTGGTGCCTGGTTCCAGGGTGTCCCGGCGGGAGGTCAGCCGTGGCGGTCAGCGGTGTACTCGACCAGGTTGAGCAGCGCCACCCGGCCGGGCAGATCCGGCAGATTGTCCAGTTCGGCGCGCGCGTCCGCAGCGAAGCGCTGCACGGTGCGCTTGGCCTCGACCATGCCCTGCGACGCGCGCAGCAACGCCAGCGCCTCGGCGAGATCGTCGTCGTTGTCGATGGGCTTGGCCAGCAACACCCGCAGCCGGTCGGCGTCGGGCCCGGTCTCCTGCAGCGCGTACAGCACCGGCAGGGTGTGCACGCCTTCGCGCAGGTCGGTGCCAGGCACCTTGCCCGACTCATCGGGATCGCTGTCGATGTCGATGATGTCGTCCGAGATCTGGAAGATGGTGCCGACGATGCCGCCGAGCCGGCTCAGCCGCTCGATCTGCTCTTCGTCGGAGCCCGAGAAGGTCGCGCCGAACCGGCCGGACGCCTCGATCAGGCATGACGTCTTCTCGTACACGACCTTCAGGTAGTGCTCGACGGGGTCGGCACCTTCGAGGGCGCCGCGGGTCTCGCGCATCTGGCCCGTCACCAACTGGGCGAAGGTGTCGGCGATGACGCGCACCGCGTCCGGCCCCAGCCGGGACACCAGCCGCGACGCGGTGGCGAACAGGTAGTCGCCGGCCAGGATCGCGATGTTGTTGCCCCAGCGGGCATTGGCACTGTCCGCGCCGCGCCGCACCTGGGCCTCGTCCATGACGTCGTCGTGATACAGCGTCGCCAGGTGCACCAGCTCGATCACGGCGCCGGCGATCGCGACGTCGTTGTTGTCGGGGTCCGGCCCCAGCGACGCCGACAGCACGGTGAACAGCGGGCGGAACCGCTTGCCACCGGCCTGGAACAGGTGCTGGACCGCCTCGGCCATCAGCTCGTCGGCTTTGCCCAGCTCGGTCGACATCAGGTCTTCGATACGCGCGACCGCGTCACGAACCTGCGCGGCGAAGGCGGCGTCACCAAAGTCCACGCCCGCGACCACTGTCGCTGGTGTCTTCATGGGTCCAACATACTGGGCGGCATGGTCGTGCACGCAGATGTGGTCGTGGTCGGAGCCGGGCCGGCAGGTTCCGCCGCTGCCGCCTGGGCAGCGCGCCGGGGCCGCGACGTCCTGGTGATCGACTCCGCGCAGTTTCCCCGGGACAAGGCCTGCGGCGACGGGCTGACGCCGCGGGCCATCGCGGAGCTGCGTGAGCTGGGGCTCGGCGAGTGGCTGGAGGGCCGCGTCAGCCATCACGGGCTGCGGCTGGCCGGGTTCGGCGCGCAGCGCGAGGTGCGCTGGCCCGGGCCGTCGTTCCCGGCCACCAGCAGCGCCGTGCCGCGCACCGAGCTCGACGACCGGATCCGTCAGGTCGCGGCCGATTCCGGCGCGAAGATGCTGTTGGGCGTCAAGGCCGTCGGCGTGACGCACGACGCCACCGGCCGCGTCCGCACACTGACGCTCGACGACGGCCAAGAGGTGAGCTGCACCGAACTCATCGTCGCCGACGGTGCCCGCTCGACGCTGGGCCGGGTCCTGGGGCGTGAGTGGCATCAGGAAACCGTGTACGGGGTGGCGATCCGTGCCTACATCGAGACGCCACGGCATGCCGAGCCGTGGATCACGTCGCACCTTGAGCTGCGCTCCCCCGAAGGCGAGGTGCTGCCCGGGTACGGCTGGATCTTCCCGCTGGGCAACGGCGATGTGAACATCGGCGTGGGTGCGCTGGCGACCGAGAAACGTCCGGCCGACGCCGCGCTGCGCCCGCTGCTCGCCCACTACACCAACCTGCGCCGCGACGAATGGGGCTTCGAGGGCCAGCCGCGGCTGGCCAAGTCGGCCCTGCTGCCGATGGGCGGCGCCGTGTCCGGGGTCGCGGGACCGAACTGGATGCTCGTCGGTGACGCGGCGGCATGCGTCAACCCGCTCAACGGAGAGGGCATCGACTACGGCCTGGAGACCGGCCGGCTGGCCGCCGACCTACTCGGCTCGGGTGACCTGAGCGCAGCCTGGCCCGCACTGCTGCAGCAGCACTACGCCGCCGGGTTCTCCGTGGCCCGCCGTTTGGCGATCCTGCTGACCGTGCCGAAGTTCCTGCCGCTGACGGGGCCGGTCGCGATGCGGTCGCAGTACCTGATGACGGTCGCGGTGCGGGCCATGGGCAACCTGGTGACCGAGGAGGACACCGACATGGTCGCCCGCCTCTGGCGCCGCGCCGGGCGCGGTTCGCGCCGGTTGGATCAGCGCAAGCCGTTCAGCTGACCGACCGCGCGAACCCGACGATGTCGCGGACGGTGGCGGCGAAGACGTCGGGCATGGCGCCGGCGAGCAGGATGTCACCGGCATGGCAGGTGCCCGCGACGATGCGCCCGACGACGCTGACGCCGGCGGCGGCCAGCCTGCGGTAGTAGATCAGGACCTCGTCGCGCAGCGGGTCGAGCTCGTTGACCGAAATGACATGCGGCGGAAGGCCTTCCAGCTCCACATCGGTCGCCACCCCGGCCCAGCAGGTGCCGTCCTGCGCGTGCTCCTGGTCCGGGTCGTAGATCGAACCCAGCAGAGCCAGTTGCAGGCAGCTGATGAAGTACCCGTCGTTCTCCCGCAGCGACGGCAGGTCGTCGGCCTCCTCCAGCCACCGGTTGGAGATGTACGGGCACTGGGCGTAGACGCCGGCGATCTCGCCGATCCAGCCTTCCCGCTTGGCTTTCAGCGCGACCGTCAGCGTCAGGTTGCCGCCGCCGGACTCCCCCGACACGATGAGGTGGCTGATCCCGAGCTCGGCCTTGTTCGCCGCCGTCCACCGCACGGCCGCGGCGCAGTCGTTGAGGCCGGCCGGGAAGGGGTACGGGCCGAGGGCGCCGCCCGAGTTGCGGAACTCGACGCCGATGACGACAAGGCCTGCCGCCGCGAGGCTTTCGCGCAGCCGGACGTACTGGATGTCCGCAGCGCTGAGGATCGCCATCCCGCCGCCGTGCAGGTGCACGAGCGCAGGCAACGGGCCGGTCGCGTCGGTGGGCCGGCTGATGAACAGGGTGATCTCATTGCCGTCGACGCCGGTGATGGTCGTCGTCGTGGTGGTGACGCCCTCGGGCGCCGGGACCTGCTCTCCCAAGATCTTCAGGACGGCGCCGGTCCCCTGTTCGGCGAAGTTCGAGAACTCCACGAGCTGCGCCAGTGGCGCGTCGACCGTCAGTGGCGGTGCCGGCAGTACGCCGTCCATGCCGAACGCGGCGAGGGCCTTGACCATGCGGGGGTCAGAGCGCCGGTCGGTGCCGATGGTGCAGTCAGGGTCAGCGAGGCGTCCATAGGGCATGGCCTCATCTTGGTGCACAAAGTGAACTTGGTCGCGACTTTCCGAAAAAGTCGCGACCAAGTTCAACGTGGGCGGAAAGTTACCGGTATTCGCAGAGGTAGGCGGTCTCGACCTCGACCCGGACGCCGAACTTGCTGTCGGCGGGCACGGTGAATTGCGTTCCGGCGGCGAAGGTTTCCCACTCGTCGCTGCCGGGCAGTTTGACGGTCAGGGCGCCGGACACCACGTGCATGATCTCGAGGCTCGAGGTGCCGAATTCGTATTCGCCGACGGCCATGACGCCGACGGTCGCGGGGCCCTCGGCGGGCGCGAATGCGATCGATGCGACCTTGCCATCGAAGTACTCATTGACCTTGAACAACACATCTCCTCGAACTCAGGTGAGGGGCCAGAATATCCGGCGGCCGTGGGGGCCCTCCCTTGGCATGTTCGGTTGGGAGGCGGCAACTTTCCTTGACCGTCAAGGAAAGTTGACGGCTCCAGATCGAATGTGTGACCGAAGAGCCGACACGCCCAGGGCCGAACACGCCGATCCCGTCGGCTCAGACCACGTACTTGTGGACGCCGAGGATCGCGTTCTCGTCGGCCGGTTCGGTGGTGCACTCGTGCAGCGCCGCCCGCACCTCGTCGGTGTCCATGCCGGTGCCGATGCACACCAGTTGGGTGCCGGTGCCGCGGCGCTTCTGCAGCCGCAGGGAGCCGCCCACCAGCTGCAGCAGGTACCGGTGTCCGGCACCGAAATCGACGAAACCCTTTGCCCGATAAAGGCCTTCGGGCCGGTCGCGCAGCAGCGCCAGCAACCGGCGCGGGTTCAGCACGTCGCCGGTGGTGTATTCGACGGACTGGTAGACGGGATGGTCGTGGTCGTGCTCGTCGTGCAGCAGCTCGTCGAACGACAACTGGGCCTGCGGGGCACGCTCGGGGATGTCGATCAGCAGCGTCGGGTCGATCCGCGCGAAATCGGTGGGCTGCACCGGAACTCGCGGATTCTGTGCGCGAATGCTGGCCAGCACGTCATCGATGTCGGTGGCCTCGGAGGCCCGGTTCAGCACCACGAGGTCGGCGACCGGCAACCCGTGCCCGAACTCCGGCTCGGTCGCGCTGACCACCAGGATCAGGCCGGCGTAGTGGAAGTCCTCGGAGTCGGCCGTCATGATGGTGCGCGCCACCGCGGGCGGCTCGGCGACACCGCTGGCCTCCACCACGATCAGATCCAGTGCCGGGCGGACGGAGGCCAGCTTGCCCAGCATCTCGGCCACCTCACCGTCCTCGGCGACGCAGCAGATGCACCCGTTGGACAGTGACGCCATGGCGTCGACCTGACCGGCGACCAGCATCGCGTCGATGTTGACGGACCCGAAGTCGTTGACCAGCACGCCGATTCGCGCGCCGCGGCCGTTACGCAGCAGGTGGTTCAGCAGCGTGGTCTTGCCCGCGCCGAGGAAGCCGGCGACCGCGAGGACGGGAATACTCACGGCTTGATGGCGGCGTGCAGCGCGACGATCCCTCCGGTCAGGTTGCGCCAGCGCACCTGCGACCAGCCGGCCGCCTCGATCTTGCGGGCCAGGTCGTCCTGGTCGGGCCAGGCCCGGATGGACTCGGCGAGGTAGACGTAGGCCTCGGGGTTGGACGACACCGCGGTGGCCATCGTCGGGAGCGCCTTCATCAGGTACTCCTTGTAGGCCGTCGCGAAGAGGCGGTTGGTCGGCGTGGAGAACTCGCACACCACCAGGCGGCCGCCGGGCCGGGTCACGCGGGCCATCTCGCGCAGGCCGGCGCTGAAATCGACGACGTTGCGCAGCCCGAAGCTGATGGTCACCGCGTCGAAGACGCCGTCGTCGAACGGCAGCCGGGTGGCATCACCGGCCACCTTCGGGACCTTGCGGGCCGAGCCCGCGGCCAGCATGCCGACCGAGAAGTCACAGGCCACGCACCAGGCGCCCGACGTCGCGAGCTCGACGGTCGACACCGCGGTGCCGGCAGCCAGGTCCAGAACCTTGTCACCTGGGCCGATACCCAGGGCCGCGCGCGTCTGCCGCCGCCAGAACCGGTCCTGCCCCAGGGACAGCACGGTGTTGGTGATGTCATAGCGACGGGCGACGCCGTCGAACATCGACGCAACCTCGTGCGGATCCTTCTCCAATGACGCGCGACTCACGGATATGACGCTACCGGCTGCTCCAGAGCCCCGCGTCTGCGGCGGGGCGGGAATGCAACGGGCGCTTCGGGAGCTGTAAGCCGCATGGGGACAAAAGTCTGGTTCATCACGGGTACATCGCGCGGTTTCGGTCGCGAGTGGACGGCTGCGGCGCTCGAGCGCGGAGACAAGGTGGCCGCGACGGCGCGGGACGTGTCGACGCTCGACGACCTGGTGGCCAAGTACGGCGACGCGCTGCTGCCCATCGCGCTCGACGTCACCGACCGCGACGCCGACTTCGCCGCGGTGAAGACGGCGCATGAGCATTTCGGCCGGTTGGACGTCGTCGTCAACAACGCGGGTTACGGCCAGTTCGGCTTCGTCGAGGAGCTGTCGGAGGCCGAGGCGCGGGATCAGATCGAAACCAACGTCTTCGGCGCGCTGTGGATCACACAGGCCACACTGCCGTACCTTCGTGCGCAGGGCAGCGGGCACATCATCCAGGTGTCCTCGATCGGCGGCATCAGCGCGTTCGCCGGCCTCGGCGCCTACCACGCGTCGAAGTGGGCGCTCGAGGGTTTCTCGCAGTCGCTGGCCGCCGAGGTGGAACGGTTCGGGATTCACGTCACGCTCATCGAGCCCGGCGGATTCTCGACGGATTGGAGCGGCGCGTCGGCCAAGCGGACCACCGAACTCGAGGCGTACGACGGGCTGCGGGCGGACGTCGCCCGCTGGCGCAGCGAGCGCAACGCGGTGCCGGGCAACCCGGAGGCGTCAGCGGCCGCGGTGCTCAAGATCGTCGATGCCGAAAAGCCGCCGCTGCGAGTCTTTTTCGGTAGCGCACCGCTGCAGATCGCCAAGACCGACTACGAAAACCGGTTGCGCACTTGGGAAGAGTGGCAGCCGGTGTCCGAGCTGGCCCAGGGCTGACCGAAGGAACTCCGATGGCGGGACTGAAATTCGTCCGACGGGACGACGGGTTGACCTACGAGTTCGCCGAAGACGGCGAGGCACACGGGTTTCCGTCGTACAAGCGGGTCGACCTGGACATCTGGTGCCGGCGACTGCCGCACTTCGGGTGGGTGGTGTGCACCGAATTGGGCGCGGTGTCGAGCCGCCCGTTCGACCACGCGGGGTTCGGTTACCTGCCACCCGAGGGTACGTGGGTGAGTCGCAAGGACGATCGGTCGTACATCTACGACCTCGTCCACGTGAGCTGAAGTCCTGCCGAGCGTGCGTGTCTACGCACGGCACGCCGGTCGACACGTGCAGATTCGTCACTCTCGGTAGCCGCGAGCGGCACTTGAGTGCACACCAAATACGGCGTGTCACAGGCAAACACGCACGCTCGCGGGAGAGTGGAGGAGCGACAGCGCGGCTTGCGGGAGCGCGTCAGGCGGCGAGGGCGCGGCGCTCGCCGAGGACGGCGGCGTAATGCCCGAGCAGTTCGTCGCACACCGCGGGCCAGGTGCGGCCGAGCACGCTGCGGCGGGCGGCGAGCGAGTAGCGGGACCGCTCGGCGAGCAGGTGGTCGACCGCGGCCGGCAGCGCCCCCTCGAAATCCGCTACCGGCAAGAGCAATCCGGTGTGCATGGGTGTCACCAGGTCACGCGGGCCGCCGGCATCCGGCGCGATGACCGGCAGGCCCGACGCCATGGCTTCCTGCACCGCCTGACAGAACGTCTCGTGCTCCCCCGGGTGCACGAACACGTCCATGCTGGCGTATGCCGTGGCCAGTTCCCGGCCGTACAGCGCGCCAGTGAAAACTGCTGTGGGCAAGAGCTTTTCGAGCTTGGGTTGATCGATACCCTCACCGACCACCACGAGCTGCAGATCGTCGCGGCCCGCCAGCGCGGCCAGCCGTTCGACGTGCTTCTCCGGTGCCAGCCGGCCGACGAAGCCCACCACCGGCTTGCCCTCGGGCGACCACTGCGCGCGCAGCGCGGCACTGCGAGCCGACGGCGCGAAACCGGTGACGTCGACGCCCCGACCCCACTTGTACACACGCGGAATCCGATGGGTGACAAGGTCTTCCATCGTCGCGCTGGACGGCGCGAGCGTCCGGTCGGCGCGCGAGTGCAAGTGCCGGTTCCAGGCCCATGCGGTCTTCGTCATCATGCCGACGCCGTAGCTCTGCGCGAAACCGGCGATGTCGGTCTGGAACACCGCGACGGTCGGGATGCCGAGGAAACGCGCGGCGTGCAGGCCGCCGTAGCCCAGCAGGGCCGGCGATGCCAGGTGCACCACGTCGGGCCGAAAGTCGCGCAGTACCCGCACCATTCGCGGCCGCGGCACCCCCAGCGGCAACGACGTCACCTTCGGGAACATCCGGGACGGGATGCGGTGCACGGGCACATCGCCGTGGAAAGTGTCCGCGGGCTTTTCACCCCGAGGCGTGTCGGGCGCGATGACCAGCGCCTCGTGGCCGTTCCGGTGGAGGTGCTCCAGCACCCGGAGCACCGAATTGGTGACGCCGTTGACATTCGGGAGAAAAGACTCCGCCACGATCGCAACTCGCACACCTGCAGGCTGGCAGCGCAGCCTGACCGTCAGGTGACCGTCAGGGATCCGCGACGCGAAGACACGCACAACTCGGGTACCACCGGTATCGTCTGTCGCACCGCGGCGAGAAAGGGGTCGGCATGCGTCTACCTCGGCTGATCCTTGTTCTGGCCACCGCGCTGGCGCTTCTCACCGCGTCAACCGGCTGCGGCCGCACCGTCACCGGATCGGCACTGCGCGACCCGGATCTACCGGGTGTCGCCCTCACCGCGGACGGCTTCGGCATCATCGCCGGCCGGCCCGACGCCCCCGCGCAGATCGAGGTGTACACCGAGCCGCAGTGCACCCACTGCGCCCACCTGCAGGACACCGACGGGCCGGAGCTGAAGAGCCTGATCGCCCTCGGCCTGCTGACCGTCACCTACCGCCCGGTGACGTTCCTCGACACCGCGTACGGCTATTCGGCCAAGGTCGCCAACGCGATGTTCCTGGCCGCCGAGCACGGCACGTCCGCGCCGGCGCTGCAGGCGTACGTCGCGACGCTGTGGGGCCACCAGAATCCGGGCGGGTCGGCACCGTCGGACGGTCAGCTGGCGGGGTGGGCCGCCGACTCGGGCGTCAGCGCCGAGGCCGTGACCACCATCCAGTCCGGTGAACACGCCGTCGACACCGACGAGATGACCATCACCAACGAGACCCGGCTGCAGGAAATCCGCGACGGCGACGCCGGCACCCCGACGGTCTACGACCTCACCGGCAACACCGTGGTGGACATCCAGGAAACCGGGTGGCTCGCGAAGCTGACCGCCGGCCGCCAGACCTAACCCAGCCGGCGCTGCACGAGATTCACGATGCCGAGCAGCGCGCCCGCGACCAACCAGCCCACAACTGCGATCGAGCCGGCCGGGATGACGGCCAGCGACGCGTTGCGGTTCTGCACCCGCACCAGGTCCGGGTTGCTGCGGTCGTACTCGACGTAGATGCGCATGCCGGTCTCGAGTTCGGACGGGTACAGCACGCCCAGCTCGGGCCGGTAGGTGACGCGGTCGGGCGTCACGAACTCGATGGTGGAGCGCCGCGGACCGGCCGAGAGCACCTCGGCGGCCGCCGTGCCCATGTTGTGCTCGATCTGCTGATCGTTGCGCCACGCCCCGAGCACCAGCAGCACCGACTGCAGGGTCACCAGACAGCCCATGATGACGATGCCGATCCGGATCCGCCGGATGACGCGCTGCGACCGGGTCTCCTTACCGTCGCCGAAGACCCGCAGAATCAGGTTGTCCCACAACGTGTTCAACCTGCAGCGCAGGGATTCGGGAATCACGGCGCGGCCTTGATCGCCGCCCGTATCGATGCGTGCAGCGCCCGCAGGGTGGACCGGTCGGCCTTGACCTCCAGCACGCGCATCCCCTCGAACGGTTCGCGCAGCGCGGCGGCCAGTCCGTCGGCCTCCACCTGCCGGCACTCGACGTGGTAGGCCCGGCACAGCGCCGCGACGTCGACGTCGTGCGGGGTGCCGAAGATGCGCGACGACACGTCGGAGAACCGGGGATCGCCCTGCTCCAGCAATTCGAAGATGCCGCCGCCGTTGTCGTTGGAGACCACGATGGTCAGCGCCTTGGGCGTCGGCTCGGTGGGCCCGATCAGCAGGCCCGAGCTGTCGTGGACGAAGGTCAGGTCACCGATGAGCGCGACGGTCCGGCCCGTGGTGTGGGCGAGCGCGGCGCCGATCGCCGTCGACACCGTGCCGTCGATACCGGCGACGCCGCGGTTGGACCGCACCGAGATGCCGTGCGAGTTCAGCCCGACGAGCGCGGCGTCACGCACCGGGTTGGAGGCGCCGAGCACCAACTGGTCGCCGGGCTGCAGGCCGTCGGCGACGGCGGCCGCCACGTGCAGGCCGGTGGTCAGTTCGTAGGCCGCGAGCTGGTCGCGCACCGCGTGCTCGGCGCGGGCGTTGGCGTCGGCGCACTTCGCGAGCCACGACGGATCCGGCGTGCCGGACGTGATGGCCCGCGTGCCGGTGGCCTGCGAGTTGCCGGACACGTCGGGCCAGCGCGGGCCGGTGGTCAGCGCATAGACGGGCACCGACGGGTCTGCGAGCAGCGCCGACACCGGCCGGTGCAACGTGGGCCGGCCCAGCATGATCACCTGCTGCGGCCGGACCAGCGACAGTGCCAGCGGGTGCAGCGGGTTGTCCGCCGGGGGCGCGGTCGGTTCGGCGACGGTCGGCAGGTGCGCGAGGTTCTCGTGCCGCCCCGCGCCGTGCCCGGCGATGACGATGGTGTCGGGCGTCAGGTCGATCTCGAGGGGCTGGTCGAACGTGACGGGCGGCGTGTAGGTCCACGGCCGGCCGTCGGGGCGTCCTTCCGGGCAATAAGTGGAGCCGTCGACCGTTCCCTCTTTGGTGTCCGGGACCAGCGGCTCCCGCAGCGGGATGTCGAACTGCACGGGTCCGGCGTTGGCCGAGCGAGAACCCTTGGCGGCCACCAGGACCCGGCACGTCGCCGACCGCCACTGGGCATTGGCCGCGGCGACGTCGGCCGTCGGCTCGGCCAGGCCGAGGCTGATGGTGGCCCGCACCTGGTTGCCGAAGTAGCCGAGCTGCTCCATGGTCTGGTTGGCGCCGGTGCCCAGCAGTTCGTAGGGCCGGTTGGCGCTCAGCACGATCAGCGGCACGCGGGCGTAGTTGGCCTCGATCACCGCCGGACCGAGGTTCGCCACCGCGGTGCCCGACGTCATCGCGATGCACACGGGCGAGCCGGCCGACACTGCGAGGCCGACCGCCAGGTACCCGGCGGTGCGCTCGTCGATACGGACATGCAGCCGCAAGCGGCCGGCACGGTCGGCGTCGGCCAGCGCGAACGCCAGCGGCGCGTTACGCGAACCGGGGCACAGCACCACATCGCGGACGCCGCCGCGAATCAGTTCGTCGACGACGACCCGCGCCTGAATCGTCGACGGGTTCATTGCTACAGCGTGTCACAGTGCCTAACCGGTCAGCCCCGCCGACGTCGGGTTGGCAGCGAAGAATTCCAACATGGCGGCGTTCACCGCATCGGGACGCTCGATGAAGCCGAGGTGCCCGGCGTCGGGGATTTCCAGGTAGCGGCCCAGCGGGATCGCGTCGGCCACCTCTTTCGACAGGTGCGGCGGCAGCACGACGTCGTCGGCGAACCCGATCACCTGCACGGGCACCGCGATCTGCTGGTAGGCCGGCAGCCGGTTCGTCTCGGGCGCGACGGCCAGTTGCGCCCGCAGCCCCGGAGTGGGCTTCGTCGGCCACATGGTGAACATCTCGATCCAGTCCTGGACGGCGCGGTCGTCGTTCAGGGTCTTGGGTGAAAAGTTCTCCAGCAGACGGTTTTTCGCGTCCACCTCAGGGGGCAGCTCGATGCCGGCGGCGAGCAGCGCGCGCTCGGCCTCGCGGAAGAATTTGCGGGCCCGGTCCTCGCGACCGCGCGTGGCCATCAGCACCGCCGACGACACCAGCTCGGGCCGGGCGACCATGAGCTCCTGGGCGATGAACGACCCCATCGACACCCCGACGACGCGCACCGGGCCGCCGACGACCTTGTTGATCAACGACGCCGTGTCCGCGACCGCCTGGTCGGTGGAGAAGCCGATGGCGTTCTCGGTCGCGCCGATACCGCGGTTGTCGAACGTGATGCAGCGGAAGCCGGCCCGCTGGAACGCCGGTACCTGGTGCAGGTGCCACGTGCGACCCGCGCCGCCGCGGCCCGCGATGAACAGCACCGGCTCGCCATTACCGCGCTCGTCATATGCCAGATTCACCCGGCCGAGGTTACTGGACCCGGGATTTGTGCACGATTTTCCGCGGTCGGCGCGGAAAATCGTGCACAAATCCCTCGGTCAGCGGCGGGATCGGACCTTTTTGACGGCCTGGTCCCACAGCAGCGCCGTGGTGGCCTTGAGAGCCGTCGGCTTGAGCAGCTCGCGGGACATCAGGGCCGTCGCACTGGCCTTGGTGGCGGCCGAGGCCTTCGACATGTGCCCGGAGTCGAACGGGGGCTGCGGGTCGTATTCCATGGACAGCTGGATGGCCTTGGCCTTGTCCTCGCCGCCGATCTGCGCGGCCAGCCACAGGCCGAGGTCGATTCCGGCCGAGACACCCGCGCAGGTGACGATGCGGTCGGCCGACTGCACGATCCGCTCGTCGGTGACGGGTTCGACGCCGAACGTGCGCAGCAGCTGCACGGCCGCCCAGTGCGACGTCGCGCGCTTGCCCTTCAGCAGTCCAGAGGCGCCCAGGATCACCGAGCCCGAGCACACCGACGCCGTCCACGTGGTGGTCTCGTGGGCCCGCCGCAGCCACTCCAGCAGCTTCTCGTCGCGGGCGTGCTCCAGGGTGCTGAACCCGCCCGGGATCAGGATGATGTCGGGCGACGGGGTCTCGTCGAACGAGTGGGTGGCGCCCACCAGCAGCACCGCGGAGTCGGCGACGATCGGGCCCGGCTCATGCCAGACGAAACGGACCTCGGTGTCGGGCAGCCAGCGCAACGACTCGTACGGCCCGATGAAGTCGAGGGCCGTGAACCCCGGGTACAGGACGATGGCAACTTGCATGATCTCTCCCTACGCGAACGTCTTGCGGTACTGGTCTGGTGAAACCCCTACGCGCCGAACGAAACTGCGGCGCAGCGTCTCGGCGCTGCCGAAGCCGCAGCGGGCGGCGATGGCGGTGACGGTGTCGTCGGTCTCGGTGAGTTGCCGACGGGCCGCGTCGGTACGGACGCGCTCGACGTAGGCCGCCGGCGGCTCCCCCACCTCGGCGGTGAAGGTTCGGGTGAAGTGCCGCGGGCTCATCGCGGCGGCACGCGCCAGTTCCGGAACACTGTGTGCCCCGGCGGGTTCGGCTTCGATGAGCTCCTGCACGTCGCGGATCGGTTCCCGCTTGGCGCGCGGCATCCACACCGGCGGCGCGAACTGCGTCTGGCCACCGGGCCGGCGCAGGTACAGCACCAGCCAGCGGGCCACGTCCTGCGCGACGTCGGTGCCGTAGTCGTCTTCGACGAGCGCCAGCGCCAGATCGATGCCCGCGGTGACGCCGGCCGCCGTCCACACCTGCTCGGAACTGCGGACGAAGATCGGGTCGGGATCGACGGCGATGCAGGGGAATTCGCGGGCGAGCTTGTCCGCCGAGGCCCAATGTGTGGTCGCCGAGCAGCCGTCGAGCAGGCCGGCCTCCGCCGCGAGGAACGCGCCGTTGCAGACGCTCACGATCCGGCGCGCGTTCGGTGCGGCGGTGCGAATCCAGTCGATGACGGCCGGGTTGGTCCGCGCCTCGTCGACCCCCATGCCGCCGGGCAGCACGATGGTGTCGATCGGCTCGTTGGGGTCGGGCGGCGGCTTGGCGACGAACTCGAGCCCGGTCAAGGTGGTGACGGGACCGCCGTCGGCCGCGGCCAGGACCGGCGTGTAGCCCTCGCCGGCCCGCCCCATCGCGGCCAGTTGCAGTGTCGCTCCCATGAACACGTCGAAGGGGCCGACCACGTCGAGGGCCTGCACCCCACGGAAGCCGAGCAGCACCACAGATCGCGTCACGCCTCTATCGTGCGACGCCGTGGTCCATGGCGTCTACGCCACGGACCCCACAAATTAGGACACGCCGGTCAGCGGCATCAGGTCCGGCCGAGGATTCCTCCGACGAGCCGCTGCAGCGGGCCGCGCGGCGAGCTGTCCACCACGGGCGCGCCGGCGCGCGGTGCGGCGCCGTAGCCCGCTGCCACCACGGCGTCGCACAGCTCGGCCGGGCTGATGTCACGGTCGGTCTCGATGGTGGCGGTCTTGGTGGCAAAGCTGACCGATGCGTGCACACCGTCGATCTTGTTGAGAACTTTCTGCACGCGCCGGGAACACATGCCGCACGACATTCCGGTGATGTCGAGATAGATCGCTCCGGTGGCCGGAGCGTCGCTGCGGGGTTCGGTCACATCTGTCAAAGTCATGTCCTCACAATCTGATCGGCGCCGAAGACACCGTCAAGCGACTGCGGCGTGCTGATGCACTCCGCGATGGATTCGAAATCGATGTCGACAGTGGGATATTCGGCGAGGTACTCGGCATACGTGCGGCCCCGCAACCTCGCCCCCAACCCGACCCACGCGTCGAGCACCGCCCAGCGCTGCGGATTCCGGGCGGCCCACGCACTGTGATCCAGCCGGTCCTTCCACTCCGCGAGTCCGATGACCTCAGCTCCGAGGCTGCCGAGAAACGCTGTGTAGGGCAGCTTTTCGCCGCGCAGTACCGTCATGCCGCGACCCAGCCCCACCGCAGGCGACAGCCCGGGAAGCAGCCCGAGAATGCTGTGTGCGGCGGCCACGCCGGTCGTGACCTCTTCGGTGACGGGCAGCACCGGGCAGGCCCCCAGCGCGGCGCAGGCATCGACCATCGCGACCAGGATGTCCGACGACCGCGCGAGTTGGCGGGCGTCACCGAGCACCCTGGGCAGCCGCACCACCGAGAAGTCCAGGTCGCTCGCGGCGCGCGAGACAGCCATCTCCGCCAACGACTTCGACGCGGCGTAGGGGTACGGCGCATGGCGGGGGTCGGTCACGCGGGGCGCCGTCACGTCGGCGTTCACCACGAAAGTCGACAGCTGGACCAACCCGACGCCGCGCCCCGCACACGCCTCGGCGATCGACGCCACCGCGGATACGTTGGCCGCCCGCAGCCGCCGGTATGGCACCAACACGTTGGTGTTGCCGATGCAGTTCACCACGGTGTGGGCGCCGACGCCGTCGAAAAGGGCACCGAGTTCCGCGGGGCCCAGACGCTCAGGTACCCGGACGATGTCGACCCCACCCACTGCGCACAGTCTCGACCACGGGTCATGCTCGGGCAGTGGCGATCTCGCGGCGAACACCACGTTGGGGCAGTCGAGCCCGGCGTCTTTGCGGTCGAGGATCGCCTGCGCGAACCCGGTGCCCAGAATGCCCGACGCACCCAGGATCACGACGGTCGGTGCGCCGCCAACGGGCCCGCGGGTCGCCGGCGCGCAGCCCCGGCCCGCTGCCGCCAGGTCGTCGGCGATCTGGGCCGCGGTCTCCTCGTCCATCCAGGTCTCGACGTCAGGTCTGCGGCCGACAATGCCGGCGGCGGAGTCCGCACCGATCAGATCGAGAATCGACAGCTGCCAATCGAGGAACCGTCGCGTCTCTGGCAGGATACGAATCAGGTCCAGCGACCCGATGCCCTCGTCCAACAGAGACGCTTCCGGCCCGATCGGGCGACCGAGCCGGCGGCTCCACATCTCGGCGAGCGCGGCTGCCCGCGGGCCCACCTCGGTGCCGGCGCGCGGAACCTCATTCCCCACAGCCAGTTTCGCGCGGTCGACTTTCCCGTTGGGCTGTCGTGGGATACGCGGGACTCCGACGACGTGAAATGCCGGTGCCCCTTGCGCTTTCGCCAGGCCCCCAATCCTGACGCGGGCGGCCGGATCGTCGTTCCCCGCACAAGTCTGTCGAGTTTGGAACCAGATGCCCAGGCCGTTGCCCGCCAGTTCCACCGCCACATCGGCTATCTCGGGGACCGCCGCCAAAAGGCGCAGCAGTTCGGCGATGTCGAACCGCTTACCGGCGATCTTCACCACGGCGTCGCGACGTCCGGCCAGCACGGGATAACCGGCGGCGTCTGTCGTCACGCGGTCGCCGGTGGCGAACACCCGATGTCGGGAGCCGTCGGCCGTCTGTACCGTGCCGAAGCTCGGGCCGTCCAGCCCGAGGTAACCGGCCGACACCAGCTCCCCGACAACGACCACTTCCCCGAACGCGACGCACACCGAGCCCGGCACCAGCGGGCGGCCCAGCCTGGCCGTGGCCGGCGCGGGTTCACCGGCACCGATCGGCAATTGCGTGACGACCACCGTCGTCTCGGTCGGGCCGTACGTCGAGACCAGCGAGATGCCCTGGCCCGCAACCGCACCCCGCCACTTGTCGACGGCGGAAGGCCGGACAGCCTCGCCGCCGATGATCACCTGGCGCAGCGCCGAGCCACCCAGCGCCGTCAGTGCCGCGTCGTCCTCGCACAGCAGATGCCAGATCGCAGTGGGCAGGTCGAGAACGGTGGCGATGTGCGCCGCGACATCGCGGGTCAGCGCGGGCAGGTCACCGGCGCGCATCGCGGCCGACCGGACCACGCGCGCGCCGCAGGACAGGGCGCCGAACACCTCCTCCACGCTGATGTCCGACGTCAGCGGGGCACACTGCAGGATGGTGTCGGCCGGCCCCCAGCCGTAAGCGTCCCGCACCGCGGCGCAGAAGATCGCCAGCGAACCGTGCGTCACCGGAACAAGTTTGGGCTGCCCCGTCGAACCCGACGTGGGCATCACATACGCGAGCCGGGAGCCCAGCCCATGGTCTAGCAGGGCCCGGCCGATGCGGTCGTCGACGAGTTCTCTTGTCGCGCCGTCATCCTCGGCGACCGGCGCGGTGAGGTCGACCGCGTGCGCACCGGTGCCGCAATGCTCGGCAATGGCGCTGACTCGCGACGCCACGTCGCCGGACGTCGCGCAGACGCTGTAGCCGCAGCCTGCCAGGTGGCACGCGATCAGCAGCTCCACCGCGCGCTGGGAGTCGTCGTCGACGAAGACCAGGACGTCGCCGGGATCGACACCGCGGCGGACGATCTCGGCGATCCACTGGTCGACGCCGGGGCCGCGGCACTGGTCGAGATCGACGTCCAGGAACCAGGCGCGCACACCGTCCGGCACCTGCGCGGGCAGTTCGGCGCCGGCCTCGAGCCGACCGTCGGCGCCGAGCCCTGACCACTCGCCGACGGTCAATGCGATCGGCAGGTCCCAGTGCGCATCCATCGATCGCAGTGCCGCGACGATGCGACCGGCGACGTCGGCGGGTTCGGAGTGATCGTGCCGTGCCCAGATGGCGAAGTCGATGGTGCGCCGCGCTTCATCGTGGACGCAAGCAACCGTCATCCCTTCCACCGGGCCGATATCGGTGACCACCGGGGGTTCGGACAGGTACGGGCCCAGCTCCGGGGCGGACCGGCCGCGCATGTAGTTCACGGTCAGCGCGTCGACGGGTGCACCGCGGGTGATCGCCAGATGCATGCGGCGGTAGCGCTCTTCCCGAAACCATCGGCGGCGCAGTGCTTTGACGTAGCCGCGGTCGATCGCGGTGACGACATCCCGGACCGCGGCGAAGGGTGCGAACCGAACCGGGTGGGCCACCGAGTTCACCAGGCAGGTGGCGACATTCAGCTCCGGCGCACCGAAGCGGTTGTCCACCGGGTGCACGAGGAGAGCCTCGGTGCTGTGGCGCAGGCCGGCGTGCACCGCCGTCGCGGCGGCGGCGACCAGGATGTTCAGCGGCACCTGTCTGGCCTCGCTGAGCGCCACGATCTCGTCATAGCCCCGGCCGGCGACTCGACGCGATTCGCGCAGCACGCCGCGGCCGGCGGTGCCGAGCCCCGCTTCGGCAGTGCCCGGCACGGAACTCCCGTGCAGGGCGCCTTCGGTCAATTCGCGACGCACCGCGGCGACGTGGCGTTCGGTCGACTCCGCCACTTTCCCGCGTTCGCTGCGGTGCGCCGCGGCGAGCGCCGCCAAACCTGCTGTGGTGCTGGGCTTCTGCTCGGCGTCACCCAGATGCCGCGCCAGGTCGGCTTCGATGATTGCGGTGGCCGCGCCGTCGAGCAGGATGTGGTGGGTCTGCGCGTCCATGCCCACCACCCGGCCGTCGACGTCGGTGTGCACGACATAGCGCACCAGCGGGGTTTCGAGAATGCCGTCCGCCCATGACGCTTCCAACGCGCCGCCGACGGGGTCGGTCGGCACTCGCACCCGGATGATGTCCTGAACCTGCAGGCGGGCAACCAGATCCGGATACCCGTCACCGGCTGTCGACGGATCCAGCACGCACAGCGGAATGGGGTTGTCCCGCACCGCCGCTTCCAGCGCGGACAGGAATGTCGCGAGCGCCACGGGCCGGAACCGGTAACTCTTGCCGATCAGGTACAGCGCGGGATCAGGGTCCTGCAGCACGCCGTGGTAGATGTTCTGCTGAGAGACACTCAGCGGAATCCGGCCCTCGTCAGACGCCACCACGGACGCCCGCCAATTCCCGGACCCAGCCGTCGATCGTCAACTCCTGCGCCAGCCGCTTCAGCAGGTCCGATTCCCGTTCCACCCCAAGACGTTTCATGAGCAGGACGAACCGCACCGAGTCCAGCCCGAGTTCGCGCAGATCGGTGGCGTCGCCGTCGAACAGGTCGGATTCGTCGATGTAGAGCACGTCGGCGACGGCGGCCAGGACACGGTCGCGGAGCCCGTCAGCCATGGACCGTCGCTGCCAGTGCCGCCCGAATGACCTTGCCGGACTGCGTCCTCGGTATCTCGGGCACCAGCGTGATGGTCGACGGCCGGGCCATCGATTCCGACTCCGCCCGGTAGCGCGCCGCGATGGCCTGCTTGAGCCTGCGGGCCTGGCCTTCGTCGAGTTTTCCGGACGGGATCACCGCCAGGCCGATCAGGGCACCGAATTCGGGATCGGGAATCTCGAAGCAGGCCGCCGCGCCAACGCCAGGGACACTCTCGGCGATGCGGTCCACCTCGTCGGGTGCGACGTTGACGCCGCCGGAGATGATCATCTCCGAGGACCGGCCCTTGATGTAGAAGTAACCGTCCGCGCCGCGCTCGAAGATGTCACCGGTGTTCACCCAGCCGTCGACCAGGATCTCACCGGTGCGCTCGGGATTGTTCCAGTACCCCAACATGTTTGCCGGTGACTTGATCCACAGGGTGCCCGACTCGGCGTTGTCGCCGCCTGCCAGACGGACCTCGACTCCGGGGTAGGGCTGCCCCACAGCGCCCGCCTCGATCCGGGCGATTGACCCCGCCGATGTCGGCAGACACAAGGCCGTACAACCGGTTTCGCTCAGACCGAAAACCTGCGCGGTGTGCACGCCTGCCGCCTCGACGAATTGCACGTCGGCCGCGATGGCACGCGATCCGCCGTAGCCGATCATCCGCAGCGGCGGCAGCGCCGCACCGGCCTTGACCTCAGACACCAGGCGCGTCAGCAGAGTGGGCACCAAACAGGTCGAGGCGATCTGGTTGGCGTTGAGAATCTCGGCCAGCGACGTGGAATTCTCACCGCCGGTGACACATTCGCTGCCGTGCAGCAGGCAGTTCAGGATCCACCACAGTCCGCCGATGTGGCTGGCCGGCAGCGGCGAGTACGTGGCTTCGCCGGCCACCCAGCTGATCCAGGTCAGGTTCTCGCGCGCCAGGATGTCGGCCACGGCGAAGAACGTTCGATTAGGCAGCAGTACGGCTTTCGGTTCACCGGTGGTCCCGCTGGTGAAGATCATCGCCAGCGGATCGTCGGCGCCCAAGTCCGGTGGTGCGACGGCGGGCACGGCCTCACGATGCTCGGCGGTGCCGTCGGTGACGTCGACGGCGATCACCGGGACGGCGCTCAGCGCCTCCGGCAGTGCCGCCGCCGCGGCTCCCGGGGTCAGGATAACCGCACTGGGGCCGGTGATCTCACCGAAGCGCGCAACCGTCGCGGTCGGGACAGCACGATCCACCAGCACCGCGATGGCACCGAGTTGCGCACACGCCAGCACCGCGACATAGGTCTCGGGACCGTTGTCGGACATCACGAATGCCCGGTCGCCGCGAGAAACCCCGTGCTCCCGGAGCTCGCCGGCCAGATGGTTCACCAAGGCGGGCAGCCGGCCGTACGTGACACTGCTGGTTCCGTCGCAGCGGCGCAACGCGACGGCCTGCGGCTGCAGCTGCGCCTGCGTGAGCAGCCGCCCCAGTACGGTGCTCACGGGATGTTGAGGATCGCGAGTTCGAACTCACCGAACGCGGACCCGCCGTCGTCGTCGTGGAACTCGATGGCGCACGGGACTTTCAGGTACCGCCAGCTCCGTTCGACGACCTCGATACCTTCGCACGTCAGCCGGGCGGAGAACTTGCGCGCATCGATCTGCCGCTTGTAGCGCGATGCGGTGGACCGGATCAGCATGCTGGACAACTGGTTCTCGAAATAGTCGTCGAGCGACCAGCCCCGGAACCCGTCGATCTCGCCGTGGCGGACGGCCGGCGCGAACGCGGAGTAGGCGAGCTGGTTGAAGCACAACACCAGTTCGACGGCATTGAAATGCCCGGTGCTACGGATGTACACCGACTCCGGGATGCTGAAGTTGCCCGTCGCGAACATCGAATCGCCGGTGGCCCGGTACGTCGCATCCGTGAGATATCGGCAGCCCTTGTAGGAGTAGGGCTCCAGCACCCGGGCCAGCAGTTCCTCCGGAATCTGCTCGGTATCAACCCATTCCGCAACGGGTGAGGTCAGCTCGGTGGCGCTCATGCCGCAAACCCCGGCGTCGCCAGGCCGTCGAGCATGGTCAGCCGATACGTCGTCAGCGTGCCCGTCGCGGTGCCGTGCTTCGCCCGGTGAATCAGGGCCCTGTTGTCCCACAGGATGATGTCGCCGACCTCGTAGTGCTGCGTGTGGATGAACGGTGACGCGAAGTCGGCGTCGAGCTGGCCGGTGGCGGCGAGGAGTTCCTGCAGTACCGAGGGGTCCAGTACCTCGCCGTCGCCGTCTTCGATCTTGCTGGTGCCGGTGGAGCAGATGTAGAGGATTTCCTGGCCGGTGTGCGGGTGCCGGATCACCGTAGGCCACTTGATCGGTGGCGTGGCGCGGTTGATCTCGTCCCACACCTCGCCGATCGGCTTGTAGACGTCGCTGGGGCGAATCTTGATGTGGCGCCGCGGATCATGCGTGCTGAAGGTCCCCCGTACCGGCTCCTGCTGCGCCGGCGGCAGGGATTCCCACACCTTGTTGAGATCGATGAAGTACGTTCCGCGGTCGGCGCCCGGCACCGTCAGCGGCATCACCATGGAGAACGCGAACGGCTCCGGCATGAACATGTAGTCGATGTGCCAGAACGCACCCGTGCGCGGCACGCCCTGCCCCTCCTCCGTGGATGAGACGAAGATCTCCGGGTGCTCGTTGTGGTGGTACACGGGCTCGTAGTACGTGACGATCTCACCGAGAATGCGGCCGAGCTCGATGAACTGCGCGGGCGAAGGCGTGACCCCCTTCAGGACGACAAGCTTGTTCTCGTAGACGATTTCGCGGAGCTCGTCGGTCGAGATGTTGCTCAGATCGTTCGGATCGATTCCGACGACCTGCGCTCCGAGCCCTCGTCCCTGCACATTGAGCGTCATCGACGCCGCCTCCCCAAGTTTGCTGCACCGCGTCGCGGTGGCATCGAAATCCATTGCCCCACAACGCAGAAGTTCGTTCGGTTGTTGCCTTCAACTGATGTAGTCGTCGGGGCATCGAGAAAAGTTCCGCGCCGCTTCACAATTCGCGCGGGCGCTGTTGAGACCCGTCCTCGACCCCGGAGTCCCAGGTGGCCGGAAGCAGGGGCGCCGACGGGTCCGCATCTGCCGGCATCCGCTGCACCATTCCGGTGTGCACGGTGCTTGCTGTCGTCACCGCACCGGTGAACCCCACCGGACCGGCACCGCGCGCGCTGGCGGTGATGGCGGGCGCGCTCGGCGAATTGTCGCCGCCACCAGGCAGATCGGCTTTCATCTCCGGAAGCTCATCGCGAAAGCCACGTGCAGCGCGCCGGGCTCGACCCACCCGTTTGGCCCGGTCACGGGCGCCGGCCACGGCACGAGCGGCCGCCGCGGCACTGACGGTATCGGTGCTGACATCGGGCGATTCACTGCCGGACTCCGGCCCAGGGCCCACCCCCCGCCGCGGCAGCCCGGGCATGGCATAGACCAGGTTGGGTGCAGGTGCGGCACCGCCGGTGCCCGCGGTGGTCGGCGCCGGCGCGGACGGGCCGGAAGCCTGCGGCACACCAACGTGAATACCGGGGACGACGGGCACACCCTGAGCGCGCGGCGCGGCAGCCGCAGGCTGGGCGACAGCAGGTTCGGCAGGCACCGGCGCCGCGTCCATGGCCGGCGGCAGCGGCGATTTCACCAGCGCCAGCGCCGCGAGCGCACTGAGTGCCGGCGCGAAGAACGGGGCCAGCAGCAACCCGTAGGAGGCGTAGTAGGGGTACCAGAGCATGTCATAGAGCGTCAGCGCCACCAGGGCCAGCACCGCGGACGTGGCGGGATTGAAGCCCAGCTGCTGGAAGAAGCGTGTGAAGTTCTCGAGCATCTGGTCGATCTGACCGGGCGTACCCAGTTGCGACAGGAATTTCCAGAGGTCGCTCAGCGGTTGGCTGGGTGCGGCGGGCGTGTTCGGCATCGGCTGCCGGGCCTCACCACCGGGCGCCACGATCGACGGAGCCGGCTGCGCAGGCGGCACCGCGGCCGTCGCCGATTCACTGACCGCCTGGTAAACGATCATGGTGTCGGCCGCCTGCACCCACATGCGCGCGTAGTCGGCTTCGTTGATCGCGATGGGAATTGTGTTGATACCGAAGAAGTTCGTCGCCACCAGTGCGGCGTTGGTCACATGATTGGCCGCCAGTTCGGCCAATGTCGGCATGGTCGCGACAGCGGTGCCGTAGGCAGCGGCCACGGTCTCGTGCTGCGCCGCCGTGGCGGCCGACGCCGCAGCGGACTCCTCCAACCAGGCCAGATAGGGCACGTGCGCCGCGACGTATTGAACGGCGCTGGGTCCCTCCCAGCTGCCCGCGTGCACGTCGGCCAGGATGGCCGACAACTCGGCGGCCGCCTCGCCGTACTGCACGCTGAGCTGGTGCCATTGCGCGGCGGCAGCCAGCAGCGAACCCGGCCCCGGGCCGGCTGCCAGGAGCGCCGAATGCACTTCCGGCGGTAGCGCCAGCCAAATCGGTGCGGTCACTGTCAGCTAGTCGGGCGGCGCTTCGAGAAAGTTCCCGGCCCATCGAAATCTCCTATGCCGCAGCCGGATATCGCGATGCTCCGGAAATGCCGTTCCCGGGGCCGGTGCTGCCGACGTGATCGCCGGACGTACGGTGGGGCCATGTCAGTCATCGACGCCCGTCATCTCGACGGCGTATCCGAAACCGCGCTCCTCACCTTGCACCAGCGCGCCACCGAGGCCGCCCGCCCCGACGGCATCATCGACGACCCGATGGCGATCACGCTGCGCGACGGCCTCGACTACGACTACCAGGATTTCGGCCGCACCCATCAGGCCACCGCACTGCGGGCCCTCGTGTTCGACGATGTCACCCGCGACTATCTGGCCGTCCACCCGCGCGCGACCGTCGTGGCATTGGCGGAGGGTCTGCAGACCAGCTTCTGGCGCGTGGACAACGGTGAAATGACCTGGTTGTCAGTCGATTTGGCGCCGATCATCGCACTCCGGCAGCAGTTGCTCCCGGCGTCCGAGCGGCTGGGCCATCGCGCGCAGTCGGCGCTGGACCACTCCTGGTTGGACGCCGTCGACGCTACCGACGGTGTGCTGATCACCGCCGAAGGCCTGTTCCAGTATCTGACCGAGGACGTTGTCTTCAGCCTCATCGCCGCCTGTGCCGAACGGTTTCCCCACGGGCAGTTGGCCTTTGACAGCGTGCCGCGGTTCCTGAGCGCGTATTCACAGCGCCGCGGCTTCCGGCTCAGTGCGAACTACACCGCACCCGCGATGCCCTTCTGGTTCACCGCCGACCAGTACCCACGGTTGCAGGTCATCCCCGGTGTCCGCGCGGTACGCGAACTGCGCTACCCGGCCGGCCGCGGCACGCTCGTGCCGTGGGTCACCCGGCAGTCCTACCGCTTGCCGGCACTGGCGCGCTTCCGCGCACCGGTGACGCTCGTCGAATTCAATTGACGGACAACGACCCCAGCAGCGGGTAGCACGCGCGGACGCGCTCGATCCACCAGTCCCGGCGCGCGGGGGCGGCCGCCAGGCCGGTCAACCGGGCCGGGTCCGGGGCCACCGGGCCGACGGGCAGGAACCCGTCGACCGGCGGTGCCACGTCCGCGACGTCGTCGACGAACAACCCTCCGGTGCCCAAGCCGCACGCATGTTGCAGCGTCGGCAGGCAGCCGGCGGCCAGGAGCCCGCGCGTCATGCCGACCGCGGAATCCAGCGCACTCGACACCACGATCGGGATGTCGATCTGCGCGGCCACGTCCAACAACCGGGAGACCCCGCCCAGTGGCGCCACCTTGACCACCGCGATGTCGGCCGCGCGCTCGCGTACGACGCGCAACGGGTCGGAGGCCTTGCGGATGGACTCGTCGGCCGCCACCGGTACGTCGACGAGGCGCCGCAGTTCGGCGAGTTCGGGCACCGTCGCGCACGGCTGCTCCAGGTACTCGAGCGGCCCGGACGCGGTCAGGGCCCGCGCCGCGGACGCCGCTTCCTCGACGGTCCAACCGCCGTTGGCGTCCACCCGCACCACCGGCACCAGGGCACGGACGGCCTCGACGCGGGCCACGTCGTCGGCCAGCGTCTGCCCCGGTTCGGCCACCTTCACCTTGGCGGTCCGGGCACCCGGGAAGCGGGCCAGCACCCCGGGCACCCGCGCCGCGTCGACGGCGGGCACGGTGGCGTTGATCGGGATGCGGTCGCGAACCGGCGCCGGTGACGGCCGGTAGGCCGCCTCGATGCCGGACGCGAGCCAGTGCGCCGCCTCGGCCGCGCCGTACTCGACGAACGCGCCGAATTCACCCCAGCCGCACGGCCCTTCGATCAGCGCGACTTCACGAACATCGATGCCACGGAACCGGACCCGCATCGGCAGCGAGACGACGTACAGGCGCTCGAGCAGTTCGTCGAGCGTGGGCGAAGCGGGCAGCACCCCTCCATCGTGCCTCACACGGTGGCGCGGTCCCGACCGTCCCAGTACGGCTTGCGGAGTTCCTTCTTGAGGATCTTCCCGGTGGGGTTGCGCGGCATGTCGTCGACGAAGTCGATGGTCTTCGGACACTTGTAGGCAGCGAGGCGTTCGCGGGCGAAGGCGATGAGGTCGGCGTCCGACACCCCGTCTCCCGAACCCTCGAGCGTCACAACGGCTTTCACCGACTCGCCCCACTTCTCGTCGGGCACGCCGATGATCGCGACCTCGGACACCGCCGGGTGCTCGGCGAGCACCCGCTCCACCTCGATGGAGTAGATGTTCTCGCCGCCGGAGATGATCATGTCCTTGAGCCGGTCCTCGACGAAGATGTAGCCGTCGGCGTCGACGCGGCCGATGTCGCCGGTGCGGAACCAGCCGTCGGCCGTGATGGCCTCGGCCGTCGCGTCGGGCCGGTTCAGGTATTCCTTCATCAATGTCGGTGTGCGGAACCACAATTCGCCCTGTTCACCAGCGGGCGCGTCGTCCAGGGTCTCCGGGTTCACCACGCGGACCTCGGCTTGTGGAATCAGCACGCCGGCGCTGACCAGTCGCTCCTCGTTGTCGGCGCGGTGGTCCTCGGGCATCAGCCGGCTGACGACGCCGCAGACCTCGGTCAGGCCGTACACCTGGATGAACTCGGTCTCGGGCCACGCCGTCAAGGCCTGGCGCAGCAGCGGCAGCGGCATCGGCGAGGCGCCGTAGGCGTACGTCTTCAGCGCGCTGAACAACTTCACCGCGTCCGGACCGGACTCGAGCACCTTGGCCAGCACCGCCGGCACGAGGAACGTGCGGTTGGCACCGTTCAGGATGCCGCCGGCGAGCGACGCCCCGTCGGCGTCGCGCGTCATGTAGCTCGGCACGCCGTTGTGCAACCCGTACTGCACGTAGGACGAACCACCGACGTGGAACAGCGGCATCGCCACCAGGTTCTTGTCACCGGCTTCCGCCGTCCAGCCCTCGAAGGCGTTGATGGTGTGCGCGATCATGTTGGCCTGCGTGAGCGCGACGCCCTTCGGGCGGCCCGTCGTGCCCGAGGAGTACATGATGATGCTGACGTCGTCGGGCTGGACGTCGGGCGACCGGTCCACCGCGGTCGCACCGGCGAGCAGCGCCTCGTACTCGTCGCCGTCGCCGCCCTCGGGGGTCACGCTGACGATGTGCTCGCCGGCCGTCAGCTTGTCCGTGATGGCATCGACCGACGGCCGCAGTTCGGCGCCGACGATGAGAACCTTTGCGCCGCAGTCGTTCAGCACGAAGTCCAGCTCGTCGGCGGCCAGCCGGAAGTTGATGATGGCGTTGGCGGCGCCCAGCGACGCCGCGGCCAGCGTCAGCTCGACACACGCCGGGTGGTTCTTGTCCAGGAACGCCACGACGTCCCCGCGTTTGATGCCCCAGGCCTGCAGCGCACCGGCGAGGCGGCGGATCCGGTCGTTCCACTGCGACCACGTCCAGGTCCGGCCGAGGTAGGTGATCGCTTCTTCGTCTGGCTTGGTCGCGGCCCAGTGGGCAACACGTTCATCGAGGAATCGGGGTGCCGACAGTTCAGTCATGTGCTGAGCCTGCCACGTCTGCCGCGCGCTCAGTCGGCTTTGGCGTGAACCTGTTGTCCTGCCAGGTAAGTCGCGAGGACTTCCAGGTCAGCGACGTCTTCCGGTGGCACCGTGCGCGGATCGCCGGACAGCACCACCAGGTCTGCGTACTTGCCGACTTCCAGCGAACCGATGACGTCGTCGGAGAACAGCTGCCAGGCCGCGTCGATGGTCTGCGCCCGGATCGCCTGGTCGACGGTCAGCCGTTCCTGCGGCGCCAGCACGCGTCCGCTGGGGGCGGTCCGGGTGGCCGCGACGCTGATGTTGCGCAGCGGCTCCTCGGGCGTCACGGGCGGGTCGTTGTGCAGCGAGATCCGCATGCCGGTCGCGACCGCGGAACCGGCCGGCATCCACACGTCGCCTTTTTCCGGGCCGAAGAGACCGTCGACGATGACGTCGCCCCAGTAGTGGAGCTGGTCGACGAACACGCTGCACGTGACGCCGAGATCATGGGCGCGCTGCAGCTGCGCCGGCGTGATGGCGCCGACGTGCTCGAGCCGCAGCCGGTGATCGTCGCGCGGCCAGCGTTGCAGCGCTTCTTCATACACATCGAGGATTGTGTCGACGCCGTGGTCGCCGTGCACGTGACAGGCCATCTGCCAGCCCTGCGGGAAGAAGGTGCCGACGATCTCGGCGAGCTGCTCGCGGGTGTAGTTGGCGTGGCCGCATGACCCGGGCACGACGCCGATGGTGCGGGTGGCCTCGGTGTCCAGGTACGGGAACGTCAGGTCGATGTTGCCGACCCACGGGGACCCGTCGACCCAGATCTTGATGCCGGCCTGCCGGACCATGTCGTCGCCGTTGTCGGGCGACGCGTCGGTGTGCAGCGCCGCGGTGGACATCTCGTAGGTGCGCAGCCGCACCGTGAGCTTGTCGCGCATCTGCTCCAGGACCGGCCGGAACATCGGGTCGAACGCCATCTCCGAGCACGTCGTCAGACCGGCCTGGTTCAGCCGCGCGCATTCGGCGAGCAGCAACGCCGGGTAGTCGGTCGGCGACATCACGCCCGTCACGAGCGGGAAGACGGCGGCGGTCTCCACCGCGGTGCCGTCGAGCTCACCGTCGGCGTCACGGCCGTACTTGGCGCCGTGCGGGTCCGGGGTGTCGCGGGTCAGGCCGGATTTCGCCGCGGCGGCCGAATTGAAGTACGCCTTGTGTCCCGAGTTGTGCACGATCACCAGCGGGGTGTCGGGTGCCGCCGCGTTCAGCCAGGCCAGCGTCAGCTCGGGCAGCCCCTGTTGCAGCAGCGGGTCCCAGCCGTTCAGGTAGGCGCCATCGGCGCCGCGGGCGGCGACCTCGGCATGGATCGCGGCGACGACGTCGTCGGCGTTCGGCATCGTCACCGGCCGGATGTCGACGATGCGGCCACCGAGCACCACGGCCTCCATCAGCGGGTGGCCGTGCGCCTCGATGAAACCGGGCAGTACGCAGCCGGCGACCTCCCGGACCTCGGTGTCGGCACCGATCCACGGCTGCACGTCGTCACGCGATCCGATGGCCACGATCCGGCCGTCGGTGACGGCGAGCGCCTCGGCGGTGGGTCGGCCGGGGTCGACGGTCACGATGTTTCCGGCGATGACGAGGTCGGCAGGGCTGGCCATGAAGTGGATGCTAGGGCGTGTCTGACAGACAGGTTTCGACTTGCGTCAATTCCGAGGGCTTGACCTACGGACTAGAACACGTTCTAGTCTTAGGTCATGAGTGACGAGCTGCTGCGCCATCCCCTGCATTCCGGGCACTTGACGGTGGGCGCCCTCAAGCGCAACAAAGACAAGCCGGTCCTGTTCCTCGGCGACACCACACTGACCGGCGGCCAGCTCGCCGACCGCATCAGCCAGTACATTCAGGCCTTCGAGGCGCTCGGCGCCGGCTCGGGCGCCAGCAGCGGCCTGCTGTCCCTCAACCGGCCCGAGGTGCTGATGATCATCGGCGCCAGCCAGACCCAGGGCTACCGGCGCACCGCACTACACCCTCTCGGCTCGCTGGACGATCACGCCTACGTCCTGACCGACGCCGGCGTCACGACCCTGATCATCGACCCCACCGAGGCGTTCGTGGAACGGGCCATCGGCCTGCTCGAGAAGGTCCCGTCGCTCAAGCAGATCCTGACCATCGGCCCGGTGCCGGACGAGCTGATCGGCTCGGCCATCGACCTGGCCGCCGAAGCCGCGAAGTACGAGCCACAGCCGCTGAAGGCCGCCGACCTGGCGCCTGATCACGTCGGCGGACTGACCTACACCGGTGGCACCACCGGCAAGCCCAAGGGCGTCATCGGCACGACGCAGTCCATCAGCACCATGACGACCATCCAGCTGGCCGAATGGGAGTGGCCCGAGCATCCCCGCTTCCTGATGTGCACTCCCTTGTCGCATGCCGGCGCCGCGTTCTTCACCCCGACCATCGTCAAGGGCGGCGAGCTGATCGTGCTCAAGAAGTTCGATCCCGCCGAAGTGCTGCGGGTCATCGAAGAGCAGAAGATCACCGCGACCATGCTCGTGCCGTCGATGATCTACGCGCTGATGGACCACCCCGATTCGCACACGCGCGACCTGTCGTCGCTGGAGACCGTCTACTACGGCGCCTCCGCCATGAACCCGGTGCGCCTCGCCGAGGCCATCCGCCGGTTCGGCCCGATCTTCGCGCAGTACTACGGCCAGTCCGAGGCCCCCATGGTCATCACCTACCTGGCCAAGGGCGAGCACGACGAGAAGCGGCTGACGTCCTGCGGCCGGCCGACGCTGTTCGCGCGGACCGCGCTGCTCGGCGACGACGGCCAACCCGTCAAGCAGGGCGAGGTCGGCGAGATCTGCGTGTCCGGCCCACTGCTGTCGGGTGGCTACTGGAATCTGCCGGAGGCCACCGCCGACACGTTCAAGGACGGCTGGATGCACACCGGCGACCTGGCCCGCGAGGACGAGGACGGGTTCTGGTTCATCGTCGACCGGACCAAGGACATGATCGTCACCGGCGGCTTCAACGTCTTCCCGCGCGAGGTGGAAGACGTTGTCGCCGAACATCCTTCGATCGCTCAGGTCTGCGTCGTCGGCACCCCGGACGAGAAGTGGGGCGAGGCGGTGACGGCCGTCGTCGTGCTGCGTCCCGACGCCGACCGCTCCGAGGAGGCCATCGCGAAGATGACGGCCGAGATTCAGGCCGCGGTCAAGGAACGCAAGGGCTCGGTGCAGTCGCCGAAGCAGGTCGTCATCGCCGACGCCGTGCCGGTGACGGCCCTCGGCAAGCCCGACAAGAAGGCCGTCCGGGCGCAGTTCTGGGCCGGCTCGGAGCGCTCCGTGGGCTGAGGCCTTCCGCGAGCAGACGCAAAACTGTCGTTTTCGGCCTGAAAACGACAGTTTTACGTCTGCTCGCGAGTGGATCGCAACCCGGCGAGCAGGCGGTCGAAGAGCACCGCTGCCGCGGCGGCCGCGCCGTCCGGGTCGGCGGCGACGATGCGGTCGAGCAGCCGGTGATGGTCCTCGAACTCGGTCTCGACCGGCGTCTCGTTCATGACGGACACGCTCGCGGTGATGACCTCGATGAGCCCGAGGTACAGGTCGATGAGCATGGTGTTGCCCGACGCGCGCATGACGGCGCAGTGGAATTCGGTGTCGGCGTGGACGAATTCGTCGTGATGACCGGCCCGCTGCTCATCGTCGCGGCCGTCCAGCAGCCGGCGCAGGGTGGCGAGGTCGTCGTCGGTCCGGTTGGTGGCGGCGAGGCGCGCGCCTTCCACTTCCAGCCCGCGGCGCACCTGCAGCACATCGCGCAGTTCGTCGCTGCACAGCCGGCGCAGCGCACCTGACACCTCACTGGTGGCGCGGACGTACGTGCCGTCGCCCTGCCGCACCTCGAACAAGCCGGCGTGTGCCAGTGCCCGCACGGCCTCGCGCACGGTGTTGCGGCCGACCCCGAGGGCTTCGACGAGATCGGTCTCGTTCGGGATGCGATGTCCGACGGGCCATTCCCCGTCCGCGACCGAGCCCCGGAGCTGTTCGATGACCTGCTCGACCAAGCCGGCCCGGCGGGCTGTGTTCAGCGCCACGCAATCATCCTTTCAACCAATCATAGGATGTATGGCATCCTAGCAGGATGAGTGCTGCCGTGAACGGAACCCCACACGCCCGTTACGAAGATGAATTGGCACTCGAGCTCGATGGTGCCATCGAGATCACCGACATCCCGGCAAGCCCGAACACGCGTCTCGCCAGCGGGGTTCTGCTGGCCCTCGCCGTCGTCGTCACCGCGCTGAATCTGCGGCCGTCGGTCACCAGCGTCGCTCCCCTGCTCGGCGAGATGCGCACCGCACTCGGGGTGTCATCGGTCTGGGCCGGCATCCTGACCACCCTGCCCGTGCTGTGCTTCTCGGCCGCCGGCGCCACCGCGCCATTGCTGTCCAAACGACTCGGCCTGGGCCGGACCGTCACGCTCGCACTGCTGGCGCTGGCCGTCGGGCTGATGGTGCGGCCGTTCGGCGACGGCGGCCTCATGCTCGGCGCCACCCTGCTCGCCTCGTCGGGCATCGCGCTGGCGAACGTGCTGATCCCGGTGGTCATCAAGAGTTCGTTCCCCGCCCGCGTCGGCCTGATGACGGGCATCTACACCAGCGCACTGCAGGCCGGCGGCGCCTTCGGTGCCGCGGTCACCCCGGCCGTCGAACAGAGCGTCGGCGGCTGGCGTCCGTCGCTGGCCATCTGGGCGGCCCTCGCGCTGGCCGCGCTGCTGCTGTGGGTCCCCGCGGCCCGGCGCCACCGCACCGACTGGGCCGCCACCGCGGCACAGGCCACCAGACGCCGCTCGCTGTTGCGCAACCCGCTCGCATGGACCGTGACGGTCTACATGGGCAGCCAGTCGTTCCTGGCCTACGTCATGATGGGTTGGCTCCCACAGATTTTCATCGACAACGGCATGGACAAGACCAGTGCCGGCGTGATGTCCGGGGTGATGTCCCTGATCGGCGTCCCGATCGCGCTCCTGATCTCGCCGCTGGCCGCCCGCACGACACACCAGAGCCTGTGGAACGTCGGCCTCGGTGTGCTGGGTGTATCCGGCACCATCGGCCTGCTGATCGCGCCGATGGCAGCTCCGGTGCTGTGGAGCACGATGATCGGCATCGGGTTGAGCGCGTTCTCGCTGGCGCTGACCATCATCGCGCTGCGCGCCCGCAACGCCGAGGACACCGCACAGCTCTCGGGGATGGCGCAGGGCTTCGGCTACCTGTTCGCCAGCACCGGCCCGTTCCTGTTCGGGCTGCTGCACGACATGTCCGGCGACTGGCACGTCCCGTTCGTGTTGTTCTTCACCGTCTACGCGGTGCAGTTGACGGCCGGCTGGTTCGCCGGACGCAACCGCTACGTCTAGCTAGTACTGCGGCGGATAGCCCGGGTAGCCGGTGGGAGCGACGGGCGCCGCCTGCCCGCTCTTCCATCGGCACCACTGCTGCGTCGAATTCAGCGCGGCCAGCACGCCGGTGGCGACCGCGAACACGATCGGTATCGCGGCGCTCAACACCGACACGCCCGCCATCCCCGGTAGTCCTTCGTAGCCACCAAGCGTCGTATCGAGCCGCTTGAGGATGGTGAGTGCGGCGAACACACCGATGACGTTCGACAGGACCACGACGGTGCAACCGCCCATGACGATCCAGCGGCCCACCCCACGCCCGAGAATCAGCAGCACGCCGCCGACGAGCAGCGCGATCGCCACGACCGTCTGCACGAACGCCATGCCGGTGGTCAGGCTCATCAGGCTGGATTTGACTTCGCTCGCGTAGGAACTGGTCAACGCGCCGAGCGTCGCGACCGCGTACCAGCTGGAGAACGCCTGGAACGCCGTCGACACGGCGCCGAGCATGCTGAGCACCGCGGCGATGATCGCCGTGACGCCGGACGGGCCGGCGGGTCCGGCGGGCATGGGTGGGCCGTAACCAGCGGGCTGGGGGTATTGCGGCTGGGGATACTGCGGATAGGGCACGTTCGGCGGCACACCGGGAGCGCCGTACGGGTTGGGCCCATACGGTTGACCCGGTGGTTGGCCGGGTCCGAACTGCCCAGGCCCGAATTGCCCGGGGGGCCACTGATTCGACATCGAAACCCTCCTTCAGCTGGGCGAACATAGCACGCCAGCGCGGTTTCGGCGCCTCGTCTAGCCTCGGGTCATGGCCCCGGACAGCGACGCGAATCTCAAGCCACCCTGGTGGCTCAAGCCCATGAACAAGGTGATGATGGCGGTCATGCGGGTGGTCCCGATCAAGGGCCCCGTGGTGCTGACCGTGCCCGGCCGCAAGTCCGGTGAACCGCGGTCGACGCCCATCACCCCGTTCGAGGTCGACGGCCGGCGCTACGTGGTGGGCGGGTTCCCGAACGCCGACTGGGTGCGCAACGCGCGCGCCGCCGCCACCGCGACCGTCACTCAGGGCCGGCACCACGAAGAGGTCCGGCTGTTCGAGGTGCCCGCCGAAGAGGCCCGCCCGCTGTTGCGGCAGTTCCCCATCCTGGTGCCGACGGGCGTCGGCTTCATGAAGAACGCCGGCCTCGTGACCGGGCCCAACCCCGACGAATTCGAAGCGCTCGCCGGCCGCTGCGCGGTGTTCCGGTTCGACCCCGTCTAGACACCGACGAGCGTGGGGGCTGACGCGAAATTCTGGACGAATTTCCGCGTCAGCCCCCACGCTCGGTAGCCGGCTAGATGTGCGGCGCGTTCTTGATCGGGGCGTCCTGCTGGCCGACCGTCTGACACCAGGCCAGCGCCGACGCGCGCGTCCCCGACACCTCCAGCGACGACGGATCGGCGCCCTTGCGGTCCTTGATCATCTTGTTGACCGCTTCGTTCTGCGTCTTCTCGTCGGCGCCGACGAAGTCCTTGCACTTGGTGTCGCCGCCCTGCACGGCCGGCGAGCATCCGACCAGCATCAGTCCGGCAATGACACTCGACACCACCACGCCTGCTGACCGCTTCATCAAGGTCCTCCTGTATTCGGGCCGCGAACGGCCGCTGTTTGTGTCCGATCTAGTACCCCTGGGTGGCGCGGGCCAAACACCGTCGGCTCTAAGGTCGAGGCGTGAACGCAGACAATCCGTTTGACCCGCAGCTCTGGCAGCCGGTGACCGAGCTCGGTGAGCTCACCGACATCACCTACCACCGCCACGTGCGCGACGGTAAGCCGCAGCCGACGGTCCGGATCGCCTTCGACCGGCCCGAGGTTCGCAACGCCTTCCGGCCACACACCGTCGACGAGCTGTACCGCGCCCTCGACCACGCCCGAATGAGCCCCGACGTCGGCGTCATCCTGCTCACCGGCAACGGACCGTCGCCGAAGGACGGCGGCTGGGCCTTCTGCTCCGGTGGCGACCAGCGCATCCGCGGCCGCAGCGGTTACCAGTACGCGTCCGGCGAGACCGCCGAGTCCGTCGACCCGGCCCGCGCCGGGCGGCTGCACATCCTCGAGGTGCAGCGGCTCATCCGGTTCATGCCCAAGCCCGTGATCTGCCTCGTCAACGGCTGGGCGGCCGGCGGTGGCCACAGCCTGCACGTGGTCTGCGACCTGACCCTGGCCAGCCGCGAACATGCCCGCTTCAAGCAGACCGACGCCGACGTCGGCAGCTTCGACGGCGGCTACGGCAGCGCGTACCTGGCGCGGCAGACCGGGCAGAAATTCGCGCGCGAGATCTTCTTCCTGGGCCGCGCCTACGACGCCGAGACCATGCACAAGATGGGCGCCGTCAACGAGGTCGTGGACCACAAGGACCTGGAAACCGTTGCGCTGCAATGGGCCACCGAGATCAACGGCAAGTCGCCGCAGGCCATCCGCATGCTGAAGTTCGCGTTCAACCTGCTCGACGACGGCCTGGTGGGCCAGCAGATCTTCGCCGGCGAGGCCACCCGGCTGGCCTACATGACCGACGAAGCCGTCGAGGGCCGGGACGCGTTCCTGCAGAAGCGCGACCCGGACTGGAGCGAGTTCCCGCGCTACTTCTGAGGTTCGCCGGGGTCCTGCCGCGGCGCTGTCCGTCGTACGGACGACAGCCCGCTGTGTGCTTTCCCATGAGTGCGCTGTGTATCCGCTTAGGCGCGCGTCGACGGCGGGCACCGCGCGTCACACTTGGGGCGTGGACGTCGGGACGCGAGCGCGAATCGGCCAGTGGGCGCTGGGGGTCGAGGGTTTCGCGCTGGGCGTCTTCGGCGGCGCCGGCCTGGCCTGGTCCATGGCGAACCCGCATTTCGGTGCCGCCGGGGCGCCGATCATGTGGCTGCGGGTGACGCCGCTGCACTGCTCGCTGCTGCTCGTCGTCGGCGTGCTGACCGTCTTCGCCGCGTTCGGCCGGAGCGCCGCGCTGTTCAACCGCATCGCCGCCGTCGGCTGGTTCATCGTTACGGCGGTGTGCATGGTGGCAACCTCGAGTCACAGCCCGGGACCTCTGGGTTTCGACTCACGTGACACCGTGCTCTACGCGATCCTCACCGGCTACAACGTGGCGCTCGCGGCGTGGTTCGCCTTCCCCAAACGAACCAAGCCCGTCGAGCAGCCGCCGCGCCGGTTCCACCGTCGTCACTCAGACGCGATCGGATCCCGCTGATCCCTGTTAGCCTCCCGGGGTGAGCGAGCCGAGTTACTCCGACGCCGAACGCGCAGCCGTCTACCGCGTCATGTCCGAGCGTCGGGACATGCGGCACTTCACACCGAATTCCACAGTGCCCGAAGAGGTTCTGCGCCGCATCCTGGAGGCCGCGCACACGGCGCCGAGTGTCGGGCTGATGCAGCCGTGGCGTTTCCTGCGCATCACCGACCCGGCCGTCCGCACGGCGATCAAGAAGCTCGTCGATGCCGAGCGCATCCAGACCGGCGAGGCCCTCGGACCGCGCGAGGCGGAGTTCCTGGCGCTGAAGGTCGAGGGCATCGGCGACTGCGCCGAGCTCTTCGTGGTGGCCCTCGGTGACGATCGCGAACGCCACATCTTCGGCCGCCGCACCATGCCCTACATGGACCTGGCGTCGGTGTCCTGCGCCATTCAGAACATGTGGCTGGCGGCCCGCGCGGAAGGCCTTGGGCTCGGCTGGGTTTCGCTGTTCGACCCGGCCGAGCTGGCCGCCCTGCTGGGTATGCCCGAGGGTGCCGACCCGATTGCGGTGCTGTGCGTCGGCCCGGTACCGGAGTTCCCCGACCGTCCCGAACTCGAGATCGTCGGCTGGACGACGGCGCGCCCGCTCGACGAACTCGTGTACACCAACGCCTGGCCTGTCACCGGAGCGAGCTGACGCCCCGGCCCTAAGCTCAGGGTGTGAGCAAGAGTCCACTACAGCGCTTCGCCGAGAGCCTGCTGCTCGCCGGCATGCGGCCGCCCCTGATCGAACGGTTGTCGGGCCACGGCGAGGTCGACCTGACCGGGAAACGCATCGTGCTGACGGGGGCGTCGTCGGGCATCGGGGAGGCGGCCGCCGCCAAGTTCGCGCGCCTCGGAGCGACGGTCGTCATCATCGCCCGCCGGGCCGACCTGCTGGACAAGGTGGCCGCCCGGATCACCCACAGCGGTGGCGACGCCATCGCGCGGCCGTGCGACCTGTCCGACATGGACGCCATCGACAAACTGGTCACCGACGTGAAAGCCGAACTGGGCGGCGTCGACATCCTGATCAACAACGCCGGCCGGTCGATCCGCCGCCCGCTCGCCGAGTCCCTGGACCGCTGGCACGACGTCGAACGCACCATGACGCTCAACTACTACTCGCCGCTGCGCCTCATCCGCGGCTTCGCCCCCGGCATGATCGAGCGCGGCGACGGGCACATCATCAACGTGTCCACGTGGGGTGTCATGAACGAGTCGTCGCCGCTGTTCGCGGTCTACAACGCTTCCAAATCGGCGCTGACCGCGGTGAGCCGGGTGATCGAAACCGAGTGGGGCGCAAGCGGAGTGCACTCCTCGACGCTGTTCTATCCATTGGTGAAGACGCCGATGATCGCGCCGACCCGCGCCTTCGACGGGATGCCCGGCCTGTCGGCCGACGAGGCCGCCGACTGGATGATCACGGCGGCCAAGACCCGTCCGGTGCGGATCGCGCCCCGGATCGCGGTGACGTCGCACGCGCTCAACAGTTTCGTGCCCGGCGTGGTCGACCAGATGATGAAACGCCGACGCGCGCAGTCGATCGGGTGACGCGATGGACATCCTCGCCAGCCGCATCCTGATCCGGCCCGTCGACTACGCGAAGTCGGTGGCCTTCTACCGCGACGCCATCGGCCTGGCCATCGCCCGCGAATACGGTGCCGGCACAGTGTTTTACGCCGGGCAGTCGCTCATCGAGCTCGCCGGCCACGGCCGTGACGACGACGGCCCGACGGTGCCGTTCCCGGGGGCGCTGTGGCTGCAGGTGCGGGACGTCTACCAGACGCAGGCCGAGCTCGAGGCCCGCGGGGTGCCGATTTCCCGTGCGGCACAACAGGAGCCGTGGGGCCTGCACGAACTGCATGTCACCGACCCCGACCAGGTCACCTTGATCTTCGTCCAGGTGCCCGACACCCACCCACTACGACGCGACACCCGGAGTTAGCACTCCGGGTGTCGCGGGTGGGGTGTGCTGCGGCGCGTCAGCGAGCCGGCGTCGCCAGCGGCCAGCCGACCGAGGCCAGCCGCGCGGACACCTGGTGGATGTCGTCAGCGCTGGGTTCCTGGTTGGTGACGTTCGCGATCGCGGCCTGAATCTCGGCCTCGGTGACGGGGCTCTCGCCGTCGTTGGTGCGCAGGATGGACCGCGCCGCCTCGACGACCTCGTCCTCCGTGAGCGAACGCTTGAGCAGGGCGAGCACCGGGTAGTAGTCCTTCGGCGGCACGCCGTCGGGGTATCCCGCCCGCAGCCACTTCAGGACGTTCTCGAACAATCCGTTGGATTCAGTCATGGCCGTCAGCTCACTTCTTCAGAAAGGGGAACAGGTCGACGCCGGTGTGGTGGATGATCGTCGACCGGGTGATCCACAGGATCGCGGCCAGGACCACTGCTCCGACCAACACGAACAGCGCCAGACCGAGGTACTTGAGGACCGGGTTGGGCGCCGCGACCGTCCCGTCGGAGTGTTCGCCGCCGGCTCCGTTGGAGTAGGCGACCAGACCAGTCGCGAAGATCGCGGGCAGACCGGCGCCGAGGACCAGCCCCACGACGAGCACCTTGAAGATGGCTTCCACGTAATTCATCAGTGATTCCTTCTGGTTCGGTTCGCGGGGAATCAGACGCCGGCGGATTCGGGCGACTTGGCAGCGGCGTCACGGACGTCGGCGGGCACCACGGAGTTGGTCGACGCGTCCCAGTCGGCGTTGACGTTGTTGTGGTCGACCTTCTGCTGCTGCGCACGCCAGTACATGAAGCCCGACAGCGCGACCAGGATGACGAAGATCGTGCCGTCGCCGACCAGCGCGGAACCGGTGGCGGACTTCAGGCCGTAGGACAGCCAGTACGACAGCGCACCGACCAGCGCCGCGGCCGGCAGCGTGATCAGCCAGGCCATGGCCATACGTCCGGCGACGGCCCAGCGGACCGAGGCTCCCGGCTTGCCGACGCCACTGCCCAGGATCGAACCGGTGGCGACGTGGGTGGTCGACAGCGCCATGCCGGCGGCGCTGGAGCTCAGGATGATCGCGGCCGAGGACGCCTCGGCGGCCAGGCCCTGCGGGGACTCGATCTCGACGAGGCCCTTGCCCAGGGTGCGGATGACGCGCCAGCCGCCGATGTAGGTGCCCAGACCGATGGCCAGGGCGCAGGAGGCGATGATCCAGAACGGCAGGCCGTCCTTCTTCACGTCGCCGGTCAGGTGGCCGGTGGTGATGAGGGCCAGGGCGATGACACCCATGGTCTTCTGCGCGTCGTTGGTGCCGTGGGACAGCGCGACGAGCGATGCGGTCGCGATCTGGCCCCAGCGGAAGCCTTCTTCCCGGCGCTTCTTGATGACGTTGCGCGTGATCCGGTAGACCAGCCAGGTTCCGACGGCGGCCACGAGGCCCGCGATGAACGGGGCGGCGACGGCGGGGATCAGCACCTTCTGGATGACACCGGTCCAGTTGATGCCCGCGGTGCCGAGCGCGGCCAGGCCGGCACCGATCAGTCCGCCGAAGAGCGCGTGCGACGAGCTGGAAGGGATGCCGAACAGCCAGGTGAGGAGGTTCCACAGGATGCCGCCGATGAGGCCGGCGAAGATGATGGTGAGTCCGGTCGATGCGTCGATGGACTTCAGTAGGTGCCCGGACTTACTGTCCTGAATCTTCAGCACCGAGGTGGTGACGGTGACGGCGACCTCGACTGACAGGAACGCGCCGACCAAGTTCAGGACGCCGGCCAGCAGCACGGCGGTCTTGGGCTTCAGCGCGCCTGTGGCGATCGAGGTCGCCATGGCATTACCGGTATCGTGAAATCCATTCGTGAAGTCAAATGCCAGTGCTGTTGCGATCAACAGCACCAGGATGACTAGCTCTGCGCTCATGGCGCTCATTCTGGTGTAACGGCGCCGTTTTTTGCGAGTTACAGCCACCCCGAAATCTGATGACGACCTGGCTCTTTCCAGTTCTGTTCAATGTGTTCACTGAGTGTTCATCGGCTCGTGAGGCGCGGTTCCACCGCCAACGCGCTGTTCAAGGACGTGAGGACTACCGTGTCGGTGTGCCCGCGGCCCGCGTCTACCGTTTCGGGGCGCAGGATTGCGGCAATCGATAGGGACGACGCTGGACGTCCCGGACCTGGAGGAGGTGACGTCATGAACATTTTTCTCACCAAGATCGTGGCGTGGCTGCAGGCCGGATATCCCGACGGCATCCCCGCCACCGACCGGGTGCCACTGTTGGCCTTGCTGTCCCGGCGCCTGACCAACGACGAGGTCAAGTCTGTCGCACGCGGGCTGATGAATCGTGGCGAATTCGATGACATCGACATCGGCGTGCTGATCACGCGCATCACCGATGAACTCCCCCGCGGCGAGGACGTCGAGCGCGTGCGTGCGCGGCTGGCCGCCAAAGGCTGGCCCCTCGACGACCCCCGCGACCCGGCCGACGGCGATCCCGGCGACGGAGGCGTGGCATAGCTGTTCTGCACCCGGTCGCCGTCGGATCCGGCGACGCGGCCCTCGCCTTGATCCCCGCGCTGGCCCAGGCCCTCGACGGCCGCGGCGCGCTGCTGCCGGTGCCGGCCGACGATGACCGCCAGGCCACGTTGCTGACGGAGACGTTGCGGGCCGGCGAAGCCGTCGACGACGACGTGGCCCTGGTGGTCTCGACGTCGGGTTCCACCGGAATCCCCAAGGGCGCCTTGCTTTCCGCGTCGGCGTTGCATGCCAGCGCCGACGCCACGCACGACCGGCTCGGCGGCCCCGGCCGCTGGCTGCTGGCGCTGCCCGCCTACCACGTCGCCGGAGTGCAGGTCCTGGTGCGGAGCCTGCGCGCCGGCACCACGCCCGTCGCTCTGGACCCGGGTTTCGACGTCAGCGAACTACCTTCTGCCGTAGGCGCTTTGGGTCCCGGCCGGCGCTACACGTCCCTGGTTTCAGTACAGCTGGCGAAGATCCTGGCCGATCCCGCCGCGACCGAGGCGCTGGCCGAACTGGACTCCGTCTTGATCGGCGGCGGCCCCATGCCGCCCGGGCTCGGCGAAAAAGCCACGGCCGCAGGCATTTCCGTGGTCCGCACCTACGGGATGAGCGAAACCTGCGGCGGCTGCGTCTATGACGGCACACCGTTGCACGGGGTCCGGCTGCGCATCGACGACACCGGCCGAATCTCGTTGGGCGGTCCCACGCTGGCGTCGGGTTACCGGAACCCCGTCGACCCGTCGCCGTTCTCCGATGGCTGGTTCGTCACCGATGACATTGGCGCCGTGGATGATTCGGGCGTGCTGCGGGTACTGGGCCGCATCGACGACGCCATCGCCACCGGTGGCCTGAAAGTGCTGCCCGCGCTCGTCGAGGCGGCCCTGGCCGGCCATCCGGCCATCGCCGAATGCGCCGTGTTCGGCGTGCCCGACGAACGGCTGGGCCAGCGGGTGGCCGTCGCCGTCGTGCTACATCCGGGTGTAGCCGCACCCACCGTCGCTGACCTGCGGGAACACGTCAGCGCCACGCTGGCCGCCACCGCCGCCCCACGTGAAGTGCACGTGGTCGCCGAACTCCCCCGCCGCGGGATCGGCAAGCTGGATCGGCGGGCGCTGACGCTGCAGTACCAGAAAAACGCCTGATCGGCCCGTGATGCCGGTCACAGCATCGGCGCTTGATTCGGTGGCGGGCCCGGCTCTCTGGGACCCTGGAACGCGGACCGGAAGAGTTGGAGTTTCCATGCCTGCCCACAGACAGTCTGACAACCATCCTGCGGTGACCGCCCTGACCTGGTCAGGAGGCGTGCTGGCCTGGCTCGTGGCCGCCGCCGTCGCAACCCCGTCCACCGGTCTGTCACTGGCCGTCGTGCTGCCCGTGACCCTGATTTTCGGTGCGCTGGTGGTCGTGGCCATCCGCAGCACCGTCGCCAGCGCCCGCGGCACCGCCGTCCGGGTCGCCCTGGCCGTCGCGATCGGCCTCCTGGTCGGCGAACTGGCCGCGATGACGCTGTTCAGCAATGCCATCACCCAGCGCATGGACGCCCAGGCCGCAGCCCGCGCCGCGGCCACGCCCGCGGTGGCCACCGCGCAGGGCCAGCTGGACGCGCTGCGTGCCGGTCGCAGCGCACTCGACGCGGCCGTCGACTCCGCCCGGCAGCGTCGTGACGACGCCCAGGTCGTGGCCCGCTGCGAATACCACCCGACGCCGTCGTGCGCCCAGCAGCCGGTCACCGGCGTGCCCGGCGACGGCCAGATCACCCAGAACACCCAGGACATCCTCGAGCACGACCAGCGTGAGCTCGATGCCGCGCTGGCGGCCCGGGGCGAGCAGGCACCGACCCTCGACGCGCGGATCGCCGGCGCCGAGCACGCTGTCACGGCCGCACGCGACGCGGCCGGCGCCGGCGCGGACCGTGGCTTCGGCGCACGGTGGGTCGCGATGAACGGCTACACCATCGAGACGCCCGCCGCGCTGGTGGCGCGCATCGCCGTCGTCGGCGTCTGCTTACTGCTCTACCTGCTGCCGATGCTGCTGCACGCCCGGCAGGACCGGACGCTGCGTGAGCGCCACGACGAGTCCCGGCTGCGGGCCGAGCTGCGCGCCGAGACCGCCATAGCCGTCAAGCAGGCCGAGGTGCGGGCCGAAGCCGAGATTCTGAAGGCCGAACACCAGTTGGCCGCCATGAAGCTCGCGCTCGAAACCGACGCCGAGATCAATCGCGAATACCACCGCCAGCGCGTGGCCGGCCTCAATCCGCTGGCCCTCACCGGTGAGCCGGCGCAGCCCGCGCTCGCGGCCCCCACCGCCGAGGTGCTGCGGCCGTCCGATTCGCAGCCGCAGCCCATGTACTCGGACTGGGACGAACTCATGGCGTTCCCGGACCCGCAGCGACGTTCCTTGAACGCCGCCCCCGCGCCGGAGCCCGAACCGGCCGACGCGCCGGCCGAACCGGCCGCCACGGCCGAACTGGTCCCGATCGGCGACCAGCCGGCCGACAACCTGCCGGCGCAGGCGACCTCCCAGCCCGCCGGCGGCCTGGCGCTGCCGCAACTGCCCGACCTCACCAAGGTCGCCGCTCGCCTGCTGCGTCCGCTGATGGCGCCCGTCGCACCGGTGGTGGACCGCGTCATCGACACGTCGGTGCAGCAGCTGCGCTCGGCGCAGAAGGTCATCGAAGAGTTCGAGGAGATCACCTTCACGCTGCGCCGGACGTCCCGGACGACGGTGACCGAGAACGAGCACGAGCAGTCGTCGGGCCCGCGCGCCGCGGACCAGGGCCAGGCGCTCGGAGCGGGCCAGGGCGTCCACCCGCGCGTCGAACCCCAGTGGGCCGCACCGCAGATGAACGCGACGTTCGCACCGACCACGCCGCTGCGGAGCGCCGACCCGTACACCGCGCTCGACGGCACCGACACCACGATCATCGACGCCGCCGACGAGCGCCGTCAGCTCAAGGAAGGCCGCCGCGCCATCGAGCCGTAACCCGGGGATTTGTGCACGATTTTCCGCGCCTCGCGCGGAAAATCGTGCACAAATCCCTAGGGCAGCGAGCGGTTCAGGCGCTCGGTGGCGGCGAGGTAGTCCTCGATGAACTCGCGGACTACCTCGCGGGCGGGCTTGACCTTGTTCATCAGGCCGACGCCCTGGCCGACGAAGTAGGTCGCCAGCTGCTGGGCGCCCGGATGCCCTTGGGCGGCCAGTCGGTCGATGCGCCGGATCACCGGCTCGCTCAGCATGTTCTGCAGCGGCAGCGGAAGTGGCTTGCGGCCACCGTCTTTCGGCGCCCAGGCATCCGTCCAATCCGAAACCAGCTGGCGTGCGGGCTTTCCGGTGCGGCCCGCCGACCGCACGGTGTCACGTGACGTGGCGGCCAGCATCTTCTGCTTGGTGGCCGGCGCGGTCTCGGCCTCCTCGGTGGTCAGCCACACCGAACCGGTCCAGGCCCCAGCGGCGCCCAGCGCGACCGCCGCGGCCATCTGCCGACCGGTGACGATGCCGCCCGCCGCCAGCACGGGAACCGAATCATCAATGGCCTCAATCACTTCCGGTACCACGACAAGCGTCGAGACCTCACCGCAGTGCCCACCGGCCTCGGTGCCCTGCGCGACGATGAGGTCGACCCCGGCTGCCACCTGCTTGACGGCGTGCTCCTTGGCACCGACCAGCGCGGCCACCGGAATCCCCCGCTCGCGGCCCGCCTCGATCATGTAATCCGGCGGCACCCCAAGGGCATTGGCGATCAGTTTGATGGGGTGGCTCAACGCCACGTCGAGCAGGTCGTGCCCGGTGTTGCCGGACAGCACCGACCCGCCGGTACGGACCCGTCCCTCGGGCTCGATGCCATGGTCGATCAGCAGTTGGGTGACGAATTCCCGGTATTCCGAAGGGATTCGGTCGGCCAGCTGGCCGTCGGACAGGTTCTCGCCCTTGCCCTCGAATTTCGCCGGGACGATGATGTCCGCACCGTAGGGCCGGCCGCCGACGTGATCGTCGATCCAGGCGAGTTCCCGGTCGAGCTGCTCGGGGGTGTACGCCGTCGCGCCCAGCACGCCGAAACCACCGGCGTTGGTGACGGCGGCGACCACGTCGCGGCAATGGCTGAAGGCGAAGAGCGGAAAGTCGATGCCGAGCTGTTCGCAGATGCGGGAAGTCACCCCGTCAGTTTTGCCACCCCGACTTGACGGGTGTCAATAGCCGACCCGGTCAGGGCAGCTCAAACGGCAGCTTCACCCCGGCGTGGGCCAGACAGTGAGTGCAGGTCCGTTCGGCCGGGACGGTCGCGAGGGCCTGCTGCACCAGGGCCTTGAACATCGGGGTGTTCCGCTCGAACTCCGCGAACACGTCGACGGTGGTGACGCCGGCCCCGGCCTCGATGCCCGCGTCCAGATCGGTCACCAAAGCGATTGCCGCATAACACATCTCGAGTTCCCGGGCCAGCACGGCCTCGGGGTAGCCGGTCATGTTCACCAGCGTGAACCCCTGGGTCGCGAACCACTGGCTCTCGGCGCGGGTGGAGAACCGGGGCCCCTGGATGACCACCATGGTGCCGCCGTCGATGACGCCCGGTTGCTCGGCCGCGACGGCGCGCAGCGTCGGGCAGTACGGATCGGCGAAGCCGACGTGGATGCCGCCGGCGTCGAAGTAGGTGTCCTCACGGCTGCGGGTGCGGTCCACCAGCTGGTCCGGCACGACCACGGCACCGGGTCCGAGGTCCGCGGTGAGGCTGCCGACGGCGCACGGGGCGAAAATCCGGCGCACCCCGAGCTTGCGCAGCGCCCACATGTTGGCCCGGTACGGCACCGTGTGCGGCGAGTACTCGTGCTTGAGCCCGTGCCGTGGCAGGAACGCCACCTCGTGTCCGCCGACGGCCCCGATGGTCACCGGCGCGCTCGGCGCGCCGTAGGGCGTGTCGACGGTGACGGTGCGCGCGTCGTCCCCGAAGAACGTGTAGAAACCGCTACCGCCGATGACTCCCAGCATCCAACGACTATTCGGCGTCGGTCTTGGGAGCTTCCGTCGTCTCCGGCGTCACGGCCGTGACGGGCGTCGGCGCGGGCGCCGCCACGTCGTCGTCCTCGATATCCTCGGCCTCGTCCTGTTCCAGCTGCGCGCGGGCCCGCCGGGCGCCGTCACGGATCTCGAATGCGTCGGTGGCCAGGGCACCGATGGAGCTCGCCACGTCCTTGACGGCGGTGACGACGATGTTCATGACCTCGCCGACGGTGCCTGCGACGGCTTCGACGGATTCCTGCACGACATCTTTGCGAATCTCGTTCTTGCTGAGCCGATCCTTCATGCCGATAAGTGTAGGGGCGTGGGACGATTGCGCGCGTGGCCAGTCTTTCGCAGTGGATAGAGGGCGCCCGACCGCGCACCCTCCCGAATGCCGTCGCTCCCGTGCTGGCAGGCACCGGCGCCGCCGCGTGGGTCGGCGGTGAGGTGTGGTGGAAAGCGGCTCTGGCCCTTGTGGTTTCGATCTCGCTGATCATCGGCGTCAACTACGCCAACGACTACTCCGACGGCATCCGCGGCACCGATGACGACCGGTCCGGGCCGGTCCGCCTGGTCGGCGCCAAGTTGGCCTCCCCACAGGCGGTGCTGGCGGCGGCCGTGATCAGCCTGTCGATCGGCGCCGGTGCCGGCCTGGCGCTGGCCCTGGTCAGCCAGCCGTGGCTGATCGCCGTCGGCGCGGCGTGCATCGCCGGCGCCTGGCTCTACACCGGCGGCACCAACCCGTACGGCTATCGCGGGCTCGGCGAGGTCGCGGTGTTCGTGTTCTTCGGGCTGGTCGCTGTGCTCGGCACGCAGTACACGCAGGCCCTGCGGGTCGACTGGATCGGGCTCGTCCTCGCCATCGCAGTCGGGGCGCTGTCGTCGGCGGTATTGGTGGCCAACAACCTTCGCGACATCCCGACCGATCAGGTGTCGGGCAAGATCACGCTGGCGGTGCGGCTCGGCGATGCCCGCACCCGAAAGCTGTTCCAGGTGCTGACGTTGCTGCCGTTCGTGCTGACCGCGGTCCTGACGCTCGCGACCCCGTGGTGCCTCGTCGGCTTCGCGGCGGCGCCGCTGGCGGTCCGCGCGGCCAAGCCGGTGCGCTCAGGCCTCGGCGGCCGCGAGCTGATCCCCGTGCTCAAGGACACCGGGCTGACGATGCTGGTGTGGTCCGCCCTGATCACCGCGGTGCTGGTGGCGATCAAGCCCTAGCGACCGGGCGGCGTCAGTCGCCGGCGGAATCCTCGCCGTGCAGCCGGGCCTGCAACTGCTCGCGCTCGGCGCGGCGGCGCTCGTCGACAGCGGCGATCCCGGCGGTGGCCCGGCGGCGCAGCGGAGCGAACAGCCAGATGCCCAGCGGCATGCCGAGAACCAGCGCGAACAGCAGCGCCACCATGGCCGGGAAATCACGGATACCCAGCAACGCGACGACACCGAAGATCGCGCCGGCAATCACCGCTACCAGCAGCAGCCGGGCGAGCGCGTAGAGAAAAACGTCGAGCAGCAAACGTGGCATGGACGGGGTAGCTGGCGCATCAGACACCGCACGAGTTTACCGACGGACGCGTATATTCGAATAAAGGAGGTTTTACGTGCAGTTCCTGCTCCTGATCACGCTGCTGGCACTGTTGGCCTACGTCGGCTGGCGTGCCACTCGCGCGACGGCCGCGCGGCCGACCACGCGTGTCATCGGCCCGGACGACGATCCGGAATTCCTGCGCCGGCTCGGCTCGTAGCGACTCTCTACAGCGACAGCGGAAATCCGTCGGCGACTGCCACGGCCAATTCCAGCAACGCATCCCTGGTGTCCGGCCGGAGCCGGTCCAGACTGATCTCGGCACCCTCCTCCAGGTGCGGATCGAACGGCACCACCTGCACGGCGCGGCACCGACGACCGAAATGGTCGACCACCTTGCGCAGATCGACCTTGCCGGAGCGCGGACGCACCGCGTTGACCACCGCGACGGCGTTGCGCACCAGCTCCTGATGACCGTGGGCATCGAGCCAGTCGAGGGTCGCCGCGGCGCTGCGTGCGCCGTCGACCGAGCCTGAGCTGATCACGACGAGCACGTCGGCATGCGCGAGCACCGCGCCCATCGCCGAATGCAGCATGCCGGTGCCGCAGTCCGTCAGCACCAGGCGGTAGTACGGCTCCAGCACCGCCAGCGTGCGGGCGTAATCCTCGGAGCTGAACGCCTCCGACACCGCCGGATCACTCTCCGACGCCAGCACCTCGAGCTGGCTCTCACCGCGCGAGGTGTAGTTGCGGACGTCGCTGTAGCTGGAGATGCCCTCGGCGTCCCGCAGGAGATGACGGACCGTCGCCGGCGTCTCCAGCGGCACCTTCTGGCTGAGCGTGCCGCGGTCCGGGTTGGCATCCACCGCGATGACGCGGTCGCCGCGGATCGACGCGAACGTCGCCCCCAGCGTCGCGGTGATGGTCGTCTTCCCGACGCCGCCCTTGAGGGACAGCACCGCGATCCGGTAGCAGTCCCGCAGCGGTCGGTTGATCTGTGCGGTCAACCGGTTGCGGTGCAGGGTCTTGGGGCTGTCGCCGGGATTGAGCAGGGTTCCGGTCGCGTAGTACAGCGCCTTGCGCCAGCCGGTCGACGGTGCGCGGCTCGGGCGGCTCAGCAGCGCGACCGTGGCGGGGTCCAGGCTCCGCGGCTTCGCGGGTGTCGGCGCCAGAACAGGTGTCACCGCATGTGCGATGACGATGCGGGCCTCCGGCGCCGCGGTGGGCGTGGCGACAGCGACGGGATCAGCCGGGTCCTTGAACCGGCCCTGGGCGCGGAACGAGGTCAAACTCAACCGACCCCTGCGTACGAGTGCAGGCCGACGGTCACCAGGTTGATGAAGAACAGGTTGAACACCATCGCGACGAAGCCGACGACGTTGATCCACGCGGCCTTCTTGTCACGCCAGCCGGCGGTGGACCGGGCGTGCAGGTACGCGGCGTAGACGACCCAGGCGACGAACGACACCGTCTCCTTGGGGTCCCAACCCCAGTAACGGCCCCACGCCTCCTCGGCCCAGATGGCCCCGAAGATGACGCCGAACCCGAAGATCGGGAACGCGAAGATGGTGGTCCGGTAGGCGATGCGGTCCAGGGTCTGGGCATCCGGCAGGCGCTCGATCATCCGGCCGAAACCGTTGTCCTGATGCGCCAGCGGCGACATCTTCAGCAGGAACAGGATGCTGGCGACACCGGCGACCAGGAAGACGCCGGAACCGAGGCTGACCACCGAGACGTGGATGGGCAGCCAGTACGACTGCAACGCGGGCATCACCGGCGCGGCATTGGTGTACAGCCACTTCCCCGACACCGACAGCAGGATCAGCTCGGGCACCAGGACGAACACCCACAGCGCGCGGAACTGCGGCCTGCGCAGCACGACCGCGGCCGCGATCAACCCGCAGAAGCTGGTCAGATTGATGAACTCGTACATGTTGCCCCACGGCACGCGCGTGGTGGCCAGGCCGCGCAGCACGATGCACGCGAACAGCATCGCGATGCCGACGTACACGAGGGCCAGACCGACCCGGCCGATGCGCTCGTCCGTGGTGCGCGTGGGGTCCTCGACCACGACGCCCGGCGTCATGCTGTCGGCGCCCACAGCACTGCGGACCGCTGCCCCCACCATCTGCTCTTCGCGCGAGCGCTCATCGGCCTTGCGGCCGCGGCTGTACGCCAGCTCGACCGCGAGCAGCAGCAGCGCACCGACCAGCACGACCACCGACGTGGTGAATGCCCAGTCCGAGTACCGGGCCAGGTCGATGTCGATGTGCTCTGTATTCATCGCTTGTCCTCAATCAACCGCTCTGTGAGCTTTTCGAACTCGTCGCCCCACCCCGAGTTGTCCGTGCGGGCCAGGCCGCCGAGCTCGACGTTGACGGTACCCGGCCCGGCCGACACGATCCGAATCCAAACGCGGCGCCGGCGCACCACCAGCGACACCAACAGGCCGGCCATCATGGTCAGCGCGAACACCAGCACCCACACCTGCGCCGGGTCGTGCGAAACCTGCACGTTGATGAACGGCACCGCGCCGTCGAACTTGATGACGGTGCCGTCGTCCAGCTTGGTCTGCTCGCCGGCCTTGAGGTTGACACGGGCCTGCTTGGTGAGCCGCTTCTGGTCGATCAGCCGGGGGTCGAGCGAGAACAGCGACTGCGGGCGGCCGCTGTCGAGCCCGGTGTCGCCGCGGTAGATGTCGATGGCGACGGCGGGCGCGTTCATCGCCGGGAAACTCGAGGACAGCAGCTTGCCGTCGAGCTCGGCGGTCGGTGCGAAAAGGCCCTGGATGGCGATCTGGTGCTTGCGCCGCTCGCGGTCGTCGGGGTAGCTGCCGCCCGGCGGGTCGATGCGCGCGACGCCCGACGACAGCAGCGTCAGCGCGTTCTCGGGCTTCCACTGCACCGTCGACGTGCGGGTCTGGCCGTTCGGGAACGTGACGGTGAAGGTCGGCGCGTAGCCGTGGCCCTGCAGGTAGATGCGCTCGCCGCCGATCCGCAGCGGGTGGTTGACCTCCAGCCGGTACGGCCGCCAGGTGCCGCTGACCAGGTCGGCGCCGTCCTGGTAATCGATGTTCGCGGCGAACGCCGTGGCCTGCCCGCTCGGCAGGTACCGGGCGTCGAAGTCGTGGACCCGCAGGCAGCTGGGGTGCAGCGAGGTGCCGTCGACGACATTGCCGGCGCGGAACGAGTCGAACGCGGCCGGTGAGGCCGAGCAGAACCCCGGCCCGCCGTCGGCGATGACGATGACGTTGCCCTCGTAGCCGAACATCTTGCCGAACGCGATGGCCACCAGCAGGCCCAGCAGCGAGAAGTGGAAGACGATGTTGCCGAACTCGCGCAGGTAGCCCTTCTCGGCCGAAATCTCGCGAGTGCCGTCGTCGAGCGTTCGGGTGGTCTGGCGCCAGCCCTTGAGCCGCCCCGCCATCCGGTCGGCGACGGCGTCCAGCTCACCCGGCACGGTGGCTTCGGCGTGCTTGGGCAGCCGCGCCAGGTTCCGCGGCGCGGGCACCGGCACGGCACGCAGGCTGCGGATGTGCTCGATCATGCGCGGCGTCAGGCAGCCCACGAGCGAGATGAACAGCAGCACGTAGATCGAGGTGAACCAGAAGCTCGAGAACACCGAGAAGGCCTGCACCTTGTCGAGCCACGGCCCGATCGTCGGGTGCTGCGCCAGGTATTCGTCGACCTTTCCGGCGTTGAGCGAACGCTGCGGTAGCAGCGCGCCCGGGATGGCGCCGAGGGCCAGCAGGAACAGCAGCACCAGGGCGGTGCCCATCGACGTCAGCGTCCGCCAGGTGTTGCGGAACAGTGCGACCACCCGAGAGATCGGGCCGGGGCGGCGGGTCTCGCCGCCCGACACGGCGTCGGGCGCGGAAACGTCGGTCATATCGGGAGCCTCACGTTGCTGACGAAGGCGTCGCGCACCCAGGACGTGAAGTCGTTCCACACGCCGGTGACCAGCGCGGTGCCGACGACGATCAGCAGCAGGCCACCGAAGATCTGGATGGCGCGGGTGTGCCGGCGCAGCCAGCCCAGGCCCTGCACGGCGCGGGCCGACCCGAAGGCCAAGAGCACGAACGGAATTCCGAGACCCAGGCAGTACGCGATCACCAGCGCGATGCCGCGGGCGACGCTGGCACCGTCACTGGCCGAGGCCACCGCGATGACGCCCGTCAGCGTCGGCCCCAGGCACGGGGTCCAGCCCAGCCCGAACACCGCGCCCAGCAAGGGGGCGCCGACGACCGTCGACACCTGGCGCGGCGTGAACCGCACCTGACGCTGCAGGGCGGGCACCAGCCCGATGAACACCAGGCCCATCAGCACCGTGACGACGCCGCCGATGCGTTGCAGCAGAAGCTGATTGGCGATGAGGGTCGTGGTCAGACCGAGCACCGCGACCGCCCCCAGAAGGAACACCACGGTGAAGCCAGCGACGAACAACGCCGCCGCGCCGGCCACCCGCCAGCGGGCGGTGCGGACCTTGGTCGTCCCCTCCGCATCGTCGACACCGACCACCGCGGCCAGATACGACAGGTACCCGGGCACCAGCGGCACCACGCACGGCGAGGCGAAGGACACCAGCCCGGCCAGCACGCTCACCCCGAGGGCCACCAAAAGCGGTCCGGCGGCGGCGGTTTCGGCGAAGGAGGTCATGCCTTGCCCTCTTTGGCGAGCCGCTCGACGACAGGCTTGAGGTCGTCGGCCAGCAGTTCCCGCAGGAACACCGCGGCCACCCGGTGCTGACGGTCCAGCACCAGCGTCGACGGGATGACCGTCGTCGGGTACTTGCCGCCGAACGCGATCATGGTGCGCATCGCCGGGTCATAGATGGACGGGAACGTCACCTTGTGGTCGACGACGAAGTCGACGGCGGCCTGTCGGTTGTTGTCACGCACGTCGATGCCGAGGAACGCGACGCCCTGCGCCTTGGTCTGCTCGTACACCTTCTCGAGCTCGGCGATCTCCGAGCGGCACGGGCCACACCACTGACCCCAGACGTTGATCACCACGACCTGATCTGAAAAGTCATCCAGGGACAGGGTTTTCGACGGATCCGTGAGCGACGGGCCGCGCACCGCGCCCGGCTTGCCGCGGCTCGCCGGCGGGTCGTAGAAGATGTCGGTCTTGCCGCCCGGCGCCACGAACTCGAAGGTGCCGCCCTGCGCGACGGCGTCGTCACCGGTGGAGCAGCCGACGAGCAACACGGCCGTCGTCAGGACGGCCGCCATCACTGCCCCGGCACGGGCCACCAGCGAAGTCACTGTCCGGCCAGCTCCGAATATCCCCAGCCGACCATCTGGTCGCCATGGAAGTAGAACGACGTCACCGACGCCAGGTTGCACATCCGCTTGGTCGGGAAGTGGTGCAGGTTCTTGCCGAGCATGGCGCGACGCAGCGTCTCCACCGGCAGCTGATGGCTGACGCACACCGCCTCGTGCCCCATGCCCTTGACCCGCGCCCGGTCCACGGCGGCCGTCATGCGCGCCGCGATGTGCTTGTACGGCTCGCCCCACGACGGGGTCTTCGGGTCGCGCAGATGCCACCAATTGCGCGGGTCGCGCAGCGCGCCGTCACCCGGCGAGACCCGCTGTCCCTCAAACACATTCGTCGACTCGATGAGCTCGGGATCGGTGTCGATGGGCAGGCCGTGCCGGGCCGCGATGGGCGTCGCGGTCTCCTGCGCGCGCTCCAGCGGCGACGCGACGACGTAGACGATGTCGCGCTCGGCCAGCCAGCCGGCGACCGCCGCGGCCTGCGCCTGCCCACGCTCGGAGAGGTGGAAATCAGGCTTGCGGCCGTACAGGATCTTGTCGGGGTTGTGGACCTCGCCGTGACGCATCACGTGCACGATCGTCTTGTCGGTCATGCGGGCTCCTGAGCTTGGGCGGCGGCCTGCGCGGCGGCGGGCAGCGCGTCGGCGATCCGGTCGAACGCAGCGTCGTCGAGTGCGGCCGAGACGAACCAGGTTTCGAAGGCACTGCACGGCGGGTAGACCCCGGCGTCCAGCAGGGCGTGGAAGAACGCCGGGTAGCGCCAGGTCTCGGTGGCCTTGGCCGATGCGAAGTCGGTGACGGGCGCATCGCCGAAGAACACCGTCAGGAAGTTCCCTGCGCGCGAAATGCGGTGCGCGACAGAGGCTTCGGTGAGCGCGCCGGTCAGCAGCCCGGACAGCCGGTCGGCGTTGACGTCGAGGGCGCGGTAGACGGCGTCGTCGGCGGCGCGCAGCGTGGCCAGACCCGCGGCCATCGCGACCGGGTTCCCGGACAGCGTCCCGGCCTGGTACACCGGGCCGAGCGGAGCCAGCCGTTCCATCACCTCGGCGCGACCACCAAACGCGGCGGCGGGCAGGCCGCCGCTCATCACCTTGCCGAAGGTGAACAGGTCGGCATCGACCGGATCGAGGCCGTACCAGCCGCCACGGCTCACGCGGAAGCCCGTCATCACCTCGTCGATGATGAGCAGCGCGCCGTGCTCGGCGGTGATCTGCCGCAGCGCGGCGTTGTAGCCCGCGGCCGGCGGGACGGTGCCCATGTTGCCGGGGCTGGCCTCGGTGATCACGCAGGCGATCTCATTGCCGGCCGCGGCGAACGCCTCACGGACTGCGTCGAGGTCGTTGTAGGGCAGCACGATGGTGTCGGCGGCGGCCGCCCCGGTGACGCCCGGCGAAGACGGCAGGCCCAGCGTCGCGACGCCGGAGCCGGCGTCGGCCAGCAGCGCGTCGCTGTGGCCGTGGTAGCAGCCGGAGAACTTGATGATCTTGGGCCGGCCGGTGAAGCCGCGGGCCAGCCGGATGGCGCTCATGGTGGCTTCGGTGCCGGAGTTCACGAAGCGGATGCGCTCGACGGGCGCGACGCGGTCGATGATCTCGCGCGCCAGCTCCGTCTCGGCGGGCGTCGGGGCGCCGAACGACAAGCCGTTGACCGCGGTGGTCTGCACGGCCTCGACCACGGCGGGGTGGGCGTGGCCCAGGATCATCGGGCCCCACGAGCACACCAGGTCGACGTACCGGTTGCCGTCGGCGTCGGTGAGCCAGTAGCCGTTGGCCGAGGTGATGAAGCGAGGGGTACCGCCGACCGAGCTGAAGGCCCGCACAGGCGAGTTGACCCCGCCGGGGATCACGGTCGACGCGTCGGCGAACAGTTTCGCGGAGACGTCGGTAGAGCGCATGGCCACCAGTGTCCCAGCCGCGCGCGAATGGACCAACTACAGGGTGTAGGAGCTGGCTCACGTGGCGGCGGGAGGTCGCGCCAATCCCCGGCCGTGGGTAGGCCCACCAGACCTCACGAACCACATCCGTCACGTCCGCGCGGCTCTCCCCCGACACCTTCCGCCAGGAGTCGTCAACTTTCCTTGACGTCAAGGAAAGCTGACGGCTTCGGATCGAACATGTCCGGAGAGGCCCAGCACCCGCCCTAGTTCTGCGGCGTCAGCTTGAAGACCGGGTGGTCGGCGTCGTCGGGCAGCTCGCGCCAGTACTGCTCGACGACCTTGCCGGCCAGCGGCCGGTACGCCGCGATGATCGGCGCCCGGTCCGCGACCGGAATCTCGCTGGCCAGGTAGTTCGCCTTGCCGAGCGCCACCACCGGGTTCTCCCGGACGTTCTTCACCCAGGCCGACTCACCGCGCGTCGACACCAGGTACTTCACCCCGTCCATCTCCGGTACGACGACCGGGATGCGCTGCGGCACATGGTTGGAGCTGCGGGTGACCGTCAGGGTCTGGCTCCCGCCGATGCCGGTCAGCCGCGCAATCGGGTTGAAGACATGGACGACGAACCACGGCGGCTTGAGGTAGGCCATGAGCCAAAGCGTATGGCTATACGGCGCTCAGCGCATCGTCCAGAATGTCCAGCCCGCGCTTGGCGTCGTCGATGCTGATGTTGCACGGCGGCACCAGGTGGAAGCGGTTGTAATTCATGAACAGCAGCAGGCCGTTCTGCTTGGCCCGCGCGTTGATGGCGCCCATCTCGGGCGACGACCCACCGTACGGAGCCAGCGGCTCCTTGGTGGCGCGGTCCTTGACCAGCTCGACCGCCCAGAAAACACCCAGACCACGGACGTCGCCGATGATGTCGTGCTTCTCGGCCAGCGCCGCCAGGCCCGGACCGAAGACATCGGTGCCGATCAGTTCGGCGTTCTCGACGATCTTCTCGTCGCGCATCGCGGTGATGGTCGCGACGGATGCCGCACACGCCAGCGGGTGGCCCGAGTAGGTGAGCCCGCCGCCGTACGGCTGGTCCAGGAAGCGCTGGAGGATCTTGTCGCTGACGATGACGCCGCCGAGCGGGACGTAGCCGGAGTTGACGCCCTTGGCGAAGGTGATGAGGTCGGGGGTGACGCCGTAGTTGTCCAGCGCGAACCACTTGCCGGTGCGGCCGAAGCCGGCCATGACCTCGTCGAGGATCATCACGATGCCGTACTGGTCGCACAGCTCGCGCACGCCCTGCAGGTAGCCGGGCGGCGGCGGCATGATGCCGACGGTGCCGGGCACCGACTCGAGGATGATCGCGGCGAACGCCGACGGGCCCTCGAACTCGATGACCGACCGCAGGTGCGCCAGGGCGCGCTCGGACTCTTCCTCCTGCGTCAGCGAATTGAACTGGCTGCGGTACAGGAAGGGCCCGAAGAAGTGCGTGGTGCCCTCGGTGCCGTAGTCGTTGCCCCAGCGGCGGACGTCGCCGGTCAGGTTGACCGTCAGCGCGGTGCCACCGTGGTAGCTGCGGTACGTCGACAGCGTCTTGTAGCGGCCGGTGTACACGCGGGCCATACGGATGGCGTGCTCGACGGCGTCGGCGCCGCCGTTGGTGAAGAACACCCGGTTGAAGCCCTCGGGCGCGACCTGGCAGATCAGGTCGGCAGCCGTGGCGCGGGCCTCGTTGGCGTGCTGCGGCGCGATGGTGCACAGCTTGGCGGCCTGCTCGGCGATGGCGGCGACGACCTTGGGGTGCTGGTGGCCGATGTTGGTGTAGACGAGCTGGCTCGAGAAATCGAGGAGACGGTTGCCGTCACCGTCGATGAGGTAGCTGCCCTCGGCGCCGGTGAAGACCATCGGGTCGAGCTTTCCCTGGGCCGACCACGAGTGGAATACGCGGCTGCGCTCCAGGTCATAGATCCGGCGGGCGTCAGCGTTGGCGGGCGCAGGCATGCATTCCTCCTCGAAGATGAATCAGCGGGTTACGGGCTGGTGTGCGACACCGCATCGCCGCCGCTACCGGTCGGTAACTTTACTCGCTCCCCTGGCCACCCCAACCACGATGGCGCACGATGGGGACATGCAGATTCCGCAGTCGGTCGCGCGCTTCAACCGCCGGGTCACCAACCCCATCCAACGGCTGTGGGCCGGCCGCGCGCCGACGTTCGGCATCCTCGAGCACGTCGGGCGCAAGTCCGGCAAGCCGTTCCGCACGCCGCTGACGGTGTTCACCACCGACGAGGGCTTCGCCGTCCTGCTGACCTACGGCCCCGACCGCGACTGGCTCAAGAACATCACCAAGGCCGGCGGCGGCAAACTGACCCGGCGCGGCCAGACGTACGACGTCGTCGACCCGCGCGTGGTGAGCAAGGAAGAAGCCGCCCCGCTCATCACCGGAGCGCTGCGTAAAGTGTTTCCGCGCTTGCCTTTTGAGCAGGCCGTGCTGTTGCGCCGGGCTTAGTCCGGCCGCGTCTCGTCGAGCACCTGCTGCACCACGCGCATCGCGCTCAGCGCCGCGGGCGCGCCGCAGTAACCCGTGGCGTGGATGATCGCCTCGACGATCTCGTCACGGGTGAGGCCGTTGTTGAGGCCGCCCCGGACGTGGCCTGCCAGCTCCTCGTGGGCGCGCAGGGCCGTCAGCATGCCGAGGTTGAGCAGGCTGCGGTCGCGGCGGCTCAGGCCCGGCCGGTTCCACACCGCATCCCAGACATGTTCGGTGACGAAGCGCTGGATCGGCTCCGACTCGGTGCCAAGGGTGCGGGCCAGGGCGCGGTCGACGAACTCGTCGCCCATCACCTGACGGCGGGTGGTGATTCCGGCGTCGAATGCCGAAGCAGGCTCGCTGGTCATCTCTGGCCTTTCTCTCGATATGGCTGCGGCAGACCGTAGCGCAGCGCCGCCGGGACCGAATTCGGTGAACAGAACGCGATACCGCTCGCGAGTGACCCAGCTCTCAATTAGGTTCTGCGCTATCTGCTCACAGTCAATTGTCAGGAGTGCCCTCGGTGCCCGAAACCGACCGTCCCGAGAGGGTTGCCCCCACCGGGGAGCAGTTCCTCGCCATGCAGGCCAGCCCCGAGTTCCAGGAACTGCGAACCAGACTGCGCCGCTTCGTGTTTCCGATGACCGCGTTCTTCCTGGTGTGGTACGGCCTCTACGTCGCGCTCGGCGCCTTCGCCCATGACTTCATGGCCATCCGGGTGTTCGGCAACATCAACGTCGGGCTGCTGATCGGTCTGGGCCAGTTCCTGACGACGTTCGTGATCACCGGGCTGTACGTGCGCTTCGCCAACCGGGAGCTCGACCCGCGCGCTGCCGCCATCCGCGAAGAACTCGAGGGCGCATGATGAACACCACCGTGCTCGCCGCCGCCACCGTCGGCAACCCCGTCGCCAACATCGGCATCTTCAGCGTGTTCGTCGTCGTCACGATGGTCGTGGTCATCAAGGCCAGCAAGCGCAACGCCACCGCCGACGAGTTCTTCACCGGCGGCCGCGGCTTCTCCGGCCCGCAGAACGGCATCGCCATCGCCGGCGATTACCTGTCGGCCGCGAGCTTCCTCGGCATCGCCGGCGCCATCGCCGTCTACGGCTATGACGGCTTCCTGTACTCCATCGGCTTCCTGGTCGCCTGGCTCGTCGCGCTGCTGCTGGTCGCCGAATTGCTGCGCAACACAGGCAGATTCACCATGGCCGACGTGCTGAGCTTCCGGCTCAAGCAGCGGCCGGTCCGGTTGGCCGCAGCCACCTCGACGCTGACGGTGTCGCTGTTCTACCTGCTGGCCCAGATGGCGGGGGCGGGCGGTCTGGTCGCGCTGCTGCTCGACGTGAAGAGCCGGGGCGGCCAATCGATCGTCATCGCCGTCGTCGGCGTGCTGATGATCGTCTACGTGCTGGTCGGCGGTATGAAGGGCACCACGTGGGTGCAGATCATCAAGGCCGTGCTGCTGATCACCGGCGCCGCCCTGATGACGGTCATGGTGCTCGGCAAGTTCGGGTTCAATTTCTCCGACATCCTCGGTTCGGCGCAGTCGGCCATCTCGCACGCCACCACCAAAGGCGTCTCCAGCCGCGACGTCCTGGCGCCCGGCGCGCAGTACGGCGGATCGCTCACCTCGAAGATCAACTTCGTCTCACTGGCGCTGGCGCTGGTGCTGGGCACCGCGGGCCTGCCGCACGTGCTGATGCGCTTCTACACCGTGCCGACCGCGAAAGAGGCGCGGCGGTCAGTCGTTTGGGCCATCGCGCTGATCGGCGCCTTCTACCTGTTCACGTTGGTGCTCGGCTATGGCGCCGCCGCCCTCGTCGGCCCGGACCGCATCCTCAAGGCAGCCGGCGGCGTGAACTCCGCGGCGCCGCTGCTGGCATTCGAACTCGGCGGGGTGATCCTGCTGGGCGTCATCTCGGCGGTGGCGTTCGCGACGATCCTCGCGGTCGTGGCGGGCCTGACCATCACGGCTTCGGCATCCTTCGCGCATGACATCTACGCGTCAGTTCTCAAGTCCCACAAGGTGACCGAGGAGGAGCAGGTCCGGGTCTCCCGGATCACCGCAGTGGTGCTGGGCGTGTTCGCGATCGGGCTCGGCATCCTCGCCAACGGTCAGAACGTCGCGTTCCTGGTGGCCCTGGCGTTCGCCGTGGCGGCCGCGGCCAACCTGCCGACGATCCTGTACTCGCTGTACTGGAAGCGGTTCAACACCCGCGGTGCGCTGTGGAGCATGTACGGCGGCCTGATCTCGACCATCGTGCTGATCGTGTTCTCCCCCGCCGTGTCGGGCAGCAAGACCGCGATGATCCCGGGTGCGGACTTCGCGTATTTCCCGCTGGCCAACCCGGGCATCGTGTCCATCCCGCTGGCATTCGTGCTCGGCATCATCGGCACGCTGACATCGTCGGACACCGGGGATCCCGAACTGGCCGCCGAGATGGAAGTGCGGTCACTGACCGGGGTGGGCGCGGAGAAGCCCGTCGCGCACTGACCTTCGACCGCCGCTCACGGACTGATGGTTCAGGTGTCAGGCGAGGGCCCGCTGGGACCGCGGAGATGTCGTCGTTCCGCCTTCTGACTCCCAACGCTCTTGAGCGTTGGACGCCTGCGTCCGCGTGGCGCGGTCTCGTGGGCTGATCATGAGCAGCCCGTCGACCGTGCCGGCGTTGCCGGATTGGGCTGCGGTCATCATGGTGGCGTGGGCGTCGCCGGGGTCGGTGCGCGGCGGGATCACCAGCAGTATCAGCCGATCGCGGTCGTCGTCGAGGCCGCGAACTTCGATGGTGTTGCGCGGCTGAAGCCGGTACCCGTCCAGACGTACCGCGCGGCCACCGGTGGTGAGCTTGCGAGGCGCATTCGCCCAGGAGTTCAGGCGATAGGACACGCGGTCAATGCGGCCCAGCCGCACCGACAGCACCGCCAACAAATCCGGCAGCTCGTGGGTCAGGTCATCGCTGCGCGGCCACCACGCCCCGTCGACGTATCCACCATGCGGCGCTTTGGACTTCAATCGCAGGCGCGGTGTGTGCGCGGGCACGGTGCCGTTCGGGTCATTCTTGCGGGTCAGTTGTGGCGTCATGGCGACGCTCCCTTCGGGGTGTATCTCTGGTGTCGGCGCGATCCCACTGAGTCGTTGAGCTGTCCAGCGCGGACCGGCGCCTCGTTGTGGTGGTTGTCGGCGGGTGGTCGCCGACCTCAGGCGGCGCAGGCTGAGGCAGGGGCGTCGCAGCACGACGTAGGTTGCGGTTGGTTCCCGCCGTCCACGCGAAAGCCGCGCTGAGCGCGAGCGCCACGACGACCACGAGGGCCAGGAAAACTGCGTTGCTGGTAGCCATTTCGGCTCCTAGGGTTTGGTGGACGGGACGTGAATGCGTCCCGGCGTCACCGGCGATGGGTCGTGCGTCGCGTCGGACTCCACGGCCGGCGCGATGAGCACAACGACCGATCCAGCGATGACGATCATGACGCCACCTCATTTCGGTGCTATAGGTCCAGTACACGCCCCATTGGCACCGATGTCAACAGCGTAGACCTACTGGATAGGGCTACAGTGAAGATATCCGAACGAAAAACTTACCCGGAGGGTGGTGCTTCATCCGTGACCCCAGAAGACAGCGCCAACCGGCCGATCACCCGTGCGGCGGTCCTGACCAGTGCCCTGGAAATCATCGACCGCGAGGGCGTGGAGGCGCTGTCGATGCGCCGCCTCGGAGAGGTGGTGGGGCGTGACCCCATGGCGCTCTACCGCCATGTGCCGAACAAAGCGGCCGTGCTGGACGGGGTCGTGGAGCTGATCTTCGATCAGCTTTCGCTCGACGCCCCGGCAACGGGCTGGGCTGGTGCGTTACGCAAACTCGGCCACGATTTCCGCGAATTGGCGCGCGCGCATCCCAACGTGGTGCCGCTGCTGGTCACCCGCCCCCTGTCCACACCGCTCGGGATGCGACCCCCCGGGATCCTGCGGCACCTCGAAGAGGTGCTCGCACTCCTGACCGGGGCCGGGTTCAGCGGAGCCGACGCACTCCACATGTACCGGACGTTGTTCGGATTCCTGTACGGCCACGTCCTGACCGAACTGCAGGAGATCGTCGAACGTCCCGAGGAAACCGATCATGTGCTGCGGCTCGGGCTGTACCGGCTGCCGATCGACCAATTTCCGCACTTGCGTGACCTCGCACCGACCTGGGCCAGTTACGACGGGCGGGCCGAACTCGACCGGGGACTCGACATCCTGCTGGGCGGCCTGGGCGACCGATTCGGTGTGCCTGCAGCCGAGGCCACGTAAATCACCAGAACGGAGGTGATCCCCATGGCGATCACCGAAGTAGCCGAATACGCCCATCTCAGCGAATCAGACCTGGACGCACTCGGGACCGCGCTGGAGGCCATCCGCCGCGACGTCGAGAATTCGCGTGGCGCGGCCGACAGGGCATATATCCAGCGCACCATCGTGTTTCAGCGCTGCCTGGAGGTCACCGCCCGGCTGGTCATCGCGGCCACCCGGGGCAAGCTTGCTTGCGCGCTCGGCACCGTTGCACTGGCCACAGCCAAGACCATCGAGAACATGGAACTCGGCCACAACATCAGTCACGGGCAATGGGATTGGATGAACGACCCGGAAATCCACTCCAGCACCTGGGAGTGGGACATGGCCGGTGTGTCTTCGCAATGGCGGTATGCCCACAACTACCGCCACCACGTGTTCACCAACGTCATCGGCATGGACGACGATCTCGGGTACGGCATCATGCGGGTCACGCCGGACCAGCCATGGGGACCCGGCAATCTGCTGCAGCCGGTACGAAATATCTTGCTGGGCATCATGTTCGAGTGGGGCATCGCACTGCAAGGCTGGGAGTCCGAGCGGAGAGGCGCGGCGACCCGCGCCGAGAAATCCGCCCTTACCCAGGCACTGGTCCGCAAGATCGCCCGGCAGGCCGGCAAGGACTATCTACTCTTCCCCGCGCTGAGCGTTCGACGGTGGCGCCGCACCCTCACCGCGAATGCGGTCGCCAACCTGGTACGGAACGTCTGGGCCTACGTGGTGATCTGTTGCGGTCATTTCGCCGACGGCACACAGAAATTCACCCCTGCAGTCTTGGACGGCGAGACCAGACCCGAATGGTATCTACGACAAATGCTGGGCACCGCGAACTTCCACGCCGGGCCAGTGCTGGCGCTTCTCAGCGGCAACCTCTGCTACCAGATCGAGCACCACCTGTTCCCCGATCTTCCGAGTAACCGCTACACCCAGATCGCGGTTCAGGTCCAGGCCGTGTGCGTCCGCTTCGGCCTGCCGTACACGACCGGTCCGCTCGCGCGCCAGTATCTCCGCACCCTGCGCACCATCGTCACACTCGCGCTGCCGGATCGCGTTGCGTCCGGACGCGATTGCGCGTACGCCGTCGCGCCGCGCTAACTCGCCAAAGGGTCGGTGCGATGCAGATCGCATTCGGCGTGATCGCACCGGCGTTGGTGTGCTAGTCGGTTGTCCCGGCAGCAGTCGGCGAATCGTGCGCGGCGGCGAATCCTTTCGGTCAGCCGGCGGCCGTCGGCAGCCCGACTCGCAGCGGGCTCTCCGTTGGTCAGGAACTGCTTTATCGCCGAGCACAGCACCATCGCGGACATCAGAGCCTCGCACGTGCGGCAGCCGAAACGCCGATCACATCATCGAGATCGTGGACGGTCATGGTCCAACCTCATCAATCCCCCGATGTCCAGTACACGCCCGCTGCCGCGGCGTTGTCAACGCTGTCGCCAGGACGGGCGACGTATGCGCGGACCTCTACCCGTGCAGATCTACCGCATCGACCCCGCGACCGGCTTGCCCGCCTGACCTTGCAACGCGGCCGGCAGGCTCGGCACGAAATGCCGTGCGGCGAAAGCACGGATCTCGTCGGCGCTGTCGAGCGCCTCGACGCTCGGCAACAGCAGCACCATCGCGGCGTAGCGCAGGATGGTGTCGGCCAGGTCGTTGACGGCCTGTTCACCGATCCGGTCGGCGAAGCCCTCCGGGAAGATGACGCGCAGCGCGGCCGCCATCCGGCCGACCGCGGCACCGTAATGCCGCTGCATGAGTTCGATGACCAGTGCGGGTTCGTCGAGCATCATCCGGTTCAGCACCCGGTGCTGCCGGAATCGCAGGATCGAAAGCGTGAATGCCTCGACATACAGATCCGACTGTGGCCCAGCATTTTTCAGTTCACTCGCGATGTCGTCGAACAGCACGACGTTCTCGCGCTCGACGACCGCGGCGACCAGCTCGTCGCGGTTCGCGAACCGTCGGTAGATGGTGGTGCGGCTGACGCCGGCCCGGCGCGCGACGTCGTCGAGGGCGACGCGGCGGAAGCCGTGCTGCTCGAACTCGACGAGCGCGGCGTCGAGGATCGCGGCCGTCGCGTCAGCGGGCACGCGCATAGCCCTTCTGCGCAAAGCTGTTGTACCGCAACGACATCGGCAACCGATCCCACACCCAGTTCACCGGCTTGGTGCGCCAGGCGGCGGCGAACAGCTGGTAGGCGCGTTCCTGCCGGTCGGACCAGGGCAGCTCCAGCAGGTCCCGCGCCCGCGGCGGGAGCCCACCGGTGGTCAGGAACGCCGCGACGGGGTTGAACACCACCGCGATGACGCGCCACACCGCCGGGTTGACGGCCTTGGGCGCCGGAAAGCCTTTGGTCACATAGCCGACGCCGTACCGGGCCGTCTTGTGCGGCACCGCGACCTCGTTGATCATCCGGTTCCAGTACTCCTCGAATTCGGCGTAGGTGGCCGGCATGGGCCGGTCACTGACGCCGTAGCGGCGGTACCAGGTCTTGGACTCCAGGTAGATCTGTTCCTTCTCGGCGTCGGTGAGCCGCTTGACGAAGGTGTCCGCGAAATACAGCACCTGCTCGACGAACGTCGCATGCGCCCAGTAGTAGGTCTCCGGGTCGAGCGCGTGGTAGCGGCTGCCGTCGGGCATGTCGCCCTTGATCTCGCGGTGGAAGTCGCGGACCTGGGTGCCGGTGTTGGCGTCGTCGGTGCCGTAGACGGTGCGGAAGATCGGCGGCAGGGAGCGCTTGATCCGCGCCGAGGTGTCCGCGAAGAACACCGAATGGTCCAGCACACCCTGGCCCAGCTGGGCGAGCATGTTCTGCAGCACCGCCGGCCGCGGGCCGATCAGGTACATCCGGTTGTCGCCGAAGTACTTCCACACCAGCGAGTCCGGCCCCAATGGCAGCGCGTCGGCTTTCCCCGTCGCTCCGCTCGCCCCGTCGACCAGCTCGGACTGTTCCGCAAGTTCGGTCATGCGGAACAGTGTTACAAATTTTGCACTCTGTAACAACTCCTATTTGAGCGGCAACCCCGTGATCGCGCGGGACATCACCAGCCGCTGAATCTCGCTGGTGCCCTCGAAGATCGTGAAGATCTTGGCGTCGCGGTGCCACCGCTCCACCGGGTAGTCGCGGGTGTAGCCGTTGCCGCCCAGAATCTGGATGGCCTCGTCGGTCACGTAGACCGCGGTCTCGCTGGCGACGAGCTTCGCCATGGAGCCCTCGGCGTTCTCGAACGGCAGGTTGTTGCGCGCCATCCAGCCGGCTCGCCACACCAGCAGCCGCGCCGCGTCGATGCGGCACTTCATGTCGGCCAGCTTGAACGCGACGGCCTGGAAGTCCCCGATCTTGCGACCGAACTGCTCGCGCTCCTGCGCGTACCCGAGCGCGTACTCGTACGCCGCACGGGACACCCCGAGCGCCATGGCCCCGACGGTCGGCCGCGTCCGCTCGAACGTCTTCATCGCGACCTGGCCCGCTGAGCTCTTGCCCTCACGGGTGCGGGCCACCCGCTCCTCGAACTTCTCTCGGCCGCCGACGATCAGGCGGCCCGGCAAGCGGACGTCGTCGAGCACGACCTCGGCGGTGTGCGACGCCCGGATGCCGTGCTTCTTGAACTTCTGTCCCTGACTGAAGCCCTTGGTGCCCGGCGGGATGATGAAGCTGGCCTGGCCACGCGATCCCAATTCCGGGTAAACCGAGGCAACGACGATGTGCACGTTGGCGATTCCGCCGTTGGAGGCCCAGGTCTTGGTGCCGTTGAGCACCCATTCGTCGGTGGCCTCGTCGTACCGCGCCCGGGTGATGATCGACGAAACATCCGATCCCGCACCGGGTTCCGACGAACAGAACGCGGCCAGCTTGGGCTCGTTGATGTCGCCGTACATCTGGGGCAGCCACTCACCCAGCTGTTCCATGGTGCCGTTGGCCGCCAGCGACGCGGCAGCCAGACCGGTCCCCATGATCGACATCGAGATGCCGGCGTCGCCCCAGAACAACTCTTCGACAGCGACGGGCATGCCGAGCCCGGTCTCCTCGGCCGTCTGAGCAGCAAAGAACTCCATGGAGTACAGGCCGACCTTGGCCGCCTCCTGCAGGATCGGCCACGGCGTCTCTTCGCGCTCGTCCCACTCCTCTGCGGCGGGACGGATCACGTCGGCAGCGAACTCGTGAACCCAGTCCCGGACCTGGCAGACGTCAGCAGACAGTTCTAGCGAAAAAGACATGGGCGACACACTACTTGGCGCGCCGCCACCTCGCCGTACCTACTACGGCGAGCACCCCGGCCAGGGCCGCCAGCAACAATGACAACGTGATGAACGACGGGTCGTAGAGCACCGACGTCTTCACCGGCTCGCCGGGGATCACCGGCGCGACGTCGGCGATCGACGACGCGGCCAGCCAACTCACGACCGACCCGACGGCGGCCAGCACCGCCGCCACGAGTGCGCCGGCCGCGATGATCTTGTCGCGGCTCATTCGTCGTCGTCCTCGCCGAGTTCGCGCACACCCAACGCCTCCAGCTGGGCCCGCAACCCGCGATGACGCCGCGCCCAGGCCTGCCCGCTGCGCTCACCGGTCAGCTTGACGCCGATCCCGGTGCGGCCGCGCGGAACGCCCGTGAGCTCCCCGAACGCCCGGTACGACTGCCAGCGGGGCACGTCAGCGCCTCTGGCCTCCGGGAACATCCCGATCATGTCCGCGACCCGCACGGACTCGGTGCCCTGCCGCAGGTACTCGGGCGTCAGCTCCACCGAGGTGTGCATCCGCGCCGCCTTGACCTGCAACCCCAGGAACCCGGTGACCAGGACGAGGAACACCACCGGCACCAACGGGTCCACCCGGTGCGCCGACCACAACTGCATCGCCGCGATGGAGGCACCGGAGAACGGACCGAGCGCCAACCACCACCAGCTGGCACCGACCTCGTGGAAGAGAATCTGCTCGGCGTCGGTGTCAGTCGGCGCGTCCGTCATGCGTTGGCCTTTCCGTCGAACCACGTCTGCGCCGCCGGCCGGGTGATCGAGACCGTCCCGCCGATCAACGGCAGCAGCGCCAACAACGACAGCAGCTGCGCCACTCCCAGCAGCGCGAGAAGGCCGACGACGATCACGATCGCCATGGACAACGCGACCGCGGCCCGACGAAACCGGTTGTCCCCCGAGCGGGCCCGGCCGGCGGAAAAAGCCATGGCGGCGCCGGCGAGGGCGGTGATGGCGCCGAAGCCCAGAACCAGGCCACGGTAGGCGGCGGGCACCTCCGCGGTGGCGGTCAACATGCCGCCGACCATCAGCAGCACCGCGGCCACCACCCAGCACCAGAAAGCGACCGTGACGGCCTGCGGACGGGCGGGCGCGGAGGGCGTGGGCTCAGTCATATCCGGGCCAGCCTAGCGGGCCACATGTGCGTTCACGTCGACCTGGGCGCCCGCGAGCGGCCCCGAAATGCACGCTTCGCGCGGCGCGCCGCCGTGCAGACACGGCCGCTCGCGGGTGGTTAGCGGACGAAGTAGGCGTTCGAATCGGGGCGGTGCAGCAGGTACACGCCGCCGCCGATCAGCACGGCGCCGCCGATGCCGCACACCGCGTAGCCCAGCGCCGCGGCCGCACCGTGGTAGTTGGCGAACAGGTTGGTGGTCAGGTACAGGATCGTGGCCGCCGACCCGCCGGTGAGGATGCTGCGCGCCCATCGGTAGCCCTGTCGCAGCAGCACCAGGAACGTGGCCACCAGGACCACGATGATGAACAGCATCAGGCCGGACACCGCGTACGCGTAGCCCGACACCTCCCGCTCGGGCGTCGTCAGCAGGTTGATGACGTAGCCGATCACCGACAGCGGCAGCGCGGCCGTCCACAGCCAGAAACCGGTGACGACGTCCTGCGGCATCTCCTGCGGCTCGGGTGCGGGCCCGTCGGGCCCCGGACCCTGCTGCGGCGGGTACTGCGGGTGGTAGGGGTTCTGCGGGTCGTGCGGGTTGAGTGGGTTCACCGCAGCCAGCCCGCGACGTCCGTCGCCCAGTACGTGAGGACGATGTCGGCGCCGGCGCGCCGAATACCGACCAGCGACTCCAGGACCGAGGACCGCAGGTCGATCCAGCCGTTGGCGGCGGCTGCGCTGATCATCGCGTACTCACCCGAAATCTGGTATGCCGCAACGGGTACCGGCGAAATCTCGGCAGCGGCGCGTACCACGTCCAGGTAGCTCATCGCCGGCTTGACCATCACCATGTCGGCGCCTTCGGCGAGGTCCAGCTCGATCTCGCGCACCGCTTCGCGGGCGTTACCCGGATCCTGTTGGTAGGTACGACGATCGCCCTGCAGGCTCGAGCCGACCGCCTCGCGGAACGGGCCGTAGAACGCCGACGCGAATTTGGCGGCGTAGGCCAGGATCGCGACATCGCTGTGCCCGGCGTGGTCCAGCCCGTCGCGGATCGCCGCGACCTGACCGTCCATCATGCCGCTGGGACTGACGACATGTGCGCCCGAATGCGCTTGCGCCACGGCGAGTTTGATGTACTGCTCGTTGGTGGCGTCGTTGTCGACGCGGCCGTGCACGTCCAGCACGCCGCAATGCCCGTGATCGGTGAATTCGTCCAGGCAGGTGTCGGCCATCAGCACCGTCGCGTCGCCCAGGTCCGAATTCAGGTCGCGCAGCGCCACATTCAGGATGCCGTCGGGGTTGACGCCCTCGGAGCCGGTGGCGTCCTTGTCACCGTCGCACGGGATGCCGAACAGCATCAGCCCACCGACACCGGCCTCGACGGCTTCGGCCGCGGCGCGGCGCAGCGACTCCCGGGTGTGCTGCACGACACCGGGCATCGCGCTGATCGGACGCGGCTCGGCGAGCCCGTCGGCGACGAACAGCGGCAGCACCAGATGCCGTGGCTCCAGCGAGGTTTCGGACACCAGACGGCGCAATGCCGGGGTGGTCCGCAGTCGCCGCGGCCGATGCCGTGGATAGGACACAGGAATGCCTCCTCGTTCGCCGAAACCGCATTCCGGCAGGCAGAGTGCGAGTACCCGCCTGCTGGAATGCCGTTTCGATCGAGTTTAGCGGCGCCGGCTCTTCTTGCGCGGAGGCGGCAACGCACCCTCGGCGCGCAGGCGAGCGGCGTGCTCGGCCAGCGCCTCGACCAGCGGGCCGACGGCGGCGGTCTCCGGCTGCACGTCCACGCGCAGGCCGAATTCGGCTGCGGTTTCAGCGGTTTTCGGGCCGATGCAGGCGACGATGGTCCGGGCGTGCGGCTTTCCGGCGATACCGACCAGGTTGCGCACCGTGGAGCTCGAGGTGAAGCACACGGCGTCGAAACCACCGGTCTTGATCATCTCGCGGGTGTGCGCCGGTGGCGGTGCCGCCCGGACGGTGCGGTAGGCCGTGACGTCCTCGATCTCCCAGCCGCGCTCGCGCAGGCCCTCGGCCAGCGTCTCGGTGGCGATGTCGGCACGCGGCAGCAGCACACGGTTCACCGGGTCGAAAATGTCGTCGTAGTCCGGGAATTCGTCCAGCAGGCCCAGCGACGACTGCTCACCGGCGGGCACCAGCTCGGGGTTGATGCCGAACGCGCGCACCTTGTCCGCGGTGGCCTGACCGACACACGCGATCTTCACACCGGAGAACGCGCGGGCGTCCAGACCGAACTCGTTGAACTTCTCCCACACCGCACGCACCGCGTTGGTGGAGGTGAACACGACCCACTGGAAGCGGCCGTCGACCAGACCCTTGACCGCACGCTCCATCTGGGCGGGGCTGCGCGGCGGCTCGACCGCGATGGTCGGCACCTCGATCGGCAGGGCGCCGTGGCCCACCAGTCGATCGCTCATCTCGCCGGCCTGGTCCTTGGTGCGCGGCACCAGCACGGTCCAGCCGTACAGCGAGCGGCTCTCCCACCAGTTCAGCTTGGCCCGGTGCGCCACGGTCTTGCCGATGGTCACGACCAGCGGGCCCGCCAGCGGACCGACCGGCTCAGGGCCGACGGGCTTCTCCAGCACGGCCTTGTCCAGCAGCCCGGCCAGCGTGGTCTCGATGGACCGCTGCTGGCAGGTGGTGCCGTTGGCGGTCACGACGCACGGGGTGCTGTCGGTGAGGCCGTATTCGATCAGGGTGCGGGCGGCGTCCGGCAGGTGCGACACCGTCGCGTGCAGGATCAGCGGCCCGGGAGCCGCAGCCAGCGCGGCCCAGTCGACGTCACCACGGACGTCGGCCACGGTGTGCGACGAACCGACGGGCAGACCCGCGTAGGTCGGCACCGCCGTCGACGACGGCAGGCCGGGCACCAGCTCGAAGTGCGCCGCGGTCTTGGCCAGCGCGTTCACCTCGGTGATGACGGAGTCGACCGACAGCGGGTCGCCGGCGACCAGACGCACCACATCGACGCCGGTCTTCGCCTCGGCGATGAGCAGCTTGGCCACCTCGGTGGGGTCGCCCAGCGCGGGACGGACGTCGACACCGTGCGGGAACGTCATGGTGGGCGCGGCGGCCGGGGCCTTGTCGGCCGCGGCCTCGTCAGCCTTCGGTTCGGCGGCCGGCTCGGCGTCGGCCGGGTGCGGCCCGGACGTCGGCGGCAGATCGGTACCGATCAGCGCCAGCACCGCCTCGGGCACATCAGGGTCGGTGAAAACCAACGCCGCATGCGCCAAGACGTTCCGCGCACGCGTCGTCAACAGGCCCGGGTCACCGGGGCCGGAACCGACAAAGGTGATGCGGCCAGGCTTGTGCTGCTTACGCACTCGGGTCGTCATCTCTCACTCCCGCTCTACAGTCCGCTGATCCAACACGTCGCGCGCACCCAGGTCGAACAACTCCGCGGCCAACGAGAGCCCCAGCTCCCGTGCCCGTTCGGGGGTCCCGATCCCGGACGCCCGGATCACGTCGGATCCGTCCAGAGCCGCCACGCAACCGCGCAACGACAGCTCTTCGAAGACTCGGCCGTCCTCGTCGATGGACTCGACCACTTCAGCGATCGCACCCACCGGCGCGGAACAACCCGCCTCCAGTTCGGCCAACAGGACTCGTTCGGCAGTGATCGCGGCACGCGTGTCGGGATCGTCCAGCTTTCCCAGCAGCGTCGCCAGCTCGGTGTCACCCACTCGGCACTCGACCGCGAGGGCGCCCTGCGCCGGCGCTGGCAACATCTGCACCGGCTCGAGGCTCTCGGTGACGGCATCGAGCCGTCCGATACGGGCCAGACCCGCTCGGGCGACGACAACAGCGTCGAGATCACCACTACTTACCCTGTTCAACCTGGTATCTAGGTTGCCTCGTAGGGGGCGGATTTCCAAACCGAGACCCAGTGCTCTAAGCTGCGCGGCCCGTCGCGGGCTCGACGTGCCGATCACAGAGCCCGCCGGCAACTCTCCGAGCACCAATCCGTCGCGCGCCACGAGAGCGTCCCGCGGGTCTTCGCGCGGCGGCACCGCGGCGATGACGAAACGCTCGTCGGGCGCCGTCGGCAAATCCTTGTACGAGTGCACCGCGACGTCGATGCGTCCGTCGGCCATGGCGTGCCGCAGTTCGGCGGTGAACACACCGATGCCGATCTCGGCGACAGGCGCCTGCGACCGGTCGCCGTCGGTGCTGATGATGACCAGCTCCGCGGGCTGCCCCAGAGCTACCAGGGCGTCACGGATGGTGCCGGCCTGTGTGGTCGCCAGAAGGCTGCCCCTGGTGCCGATCCGGACAACGTTTTCGAGGGTGGATACCAAACCGGGTTACTCAGCCTTGTCGTGGTGGGAATGCGGCTCGCCGGCCGCCAAATCTGGTGCCATCAAAGGCAGTTCGCCAGCCGACACCGCGTCGATGGCCTGCGGGTCGAGCTCGAACAGCTCCCGTAGCGCCTCGGCGTAGGTGTCACCGCCGGGCGCGCTGGCCAGCTGCTTGACCCGCACCGTCGGCGCGTGCAGCAACTTGTCCACCACCCGACGCACGGTCTTGGCGACCTCGTCCCGGTGAGCGGCGTCGAGTCCCGGAACCCGGTTGTCGAGCCGCAACAACTCCGCCTCGACGACGTCCGCGGCCCGCTGGCGCAGGGCGGTGACGGTCGGGGTGACCTCGGCCATCCGCTGGCCGGCCAGGTAGCTGGCGACCTCCGCGGCGACGATCGAACGGGCCGCTTCGGCGTCCGAGGCAGCAGCCCGGGCCGACGGTTCCCGCTGGATGCGGTCCATGTCGATCATGTGCACGCCCGGCAGGCCAGCAATCGCGCCGTCGACGTCGCGGGGCATGCCCAGGTCGCAGATCACCAGCTGGCGGTGCTCCGGGCGGTTCATCAGTCCGCGGTGCGCGTCGGCCAACGACACCACCGGACGCACCGCGCCGGTACACGCGACGACGACGTCGGCATTACCCAGCGCGACGGCGATGTCGTCCAGGGTGTGCGCGGCGGCTTCGACGCCGTGGGCCTTCAAGTTCTCGACCATGCGCTCGGCCCGCGGCAGCGAGCGGTTCACGACCTCGACGCGGGCGATCCCGGCGCGCGTCAGATGCGCGGCGGCCAGGGCGCCCATGGAGCCGGCGCCGATCACGGCGGCGTTCAGCCCGGTCAGCGAGGTGAGCTTGGACTTGGCCATGTCGAGCGCCACCGACACCACCGAGGCACCGGCGGCGTCGATCCCGGTCTCGGAATGCACGCGCTTGCCGACCGACAGCGCCCGCTGCGACAGCTCGTGCAGGGTCCGGCCTACGGTCTGGTGCGCCTCGGCCGACGTGTAGGCGCGGCGCACCTGGCCCAGCACCTGCGCCTCACCGATGACGGCCGAGTCCAGGCCACTGGCGACGGCGAACAGATGCTCGACGGCCGCCTCGGCGTACCGCACGTAGGCGTACCTGGTGAGATCCTGCAGCGACATGCCGGACCGCTCGGAGAGCACCGAGCCGATCACCGAGAGCCCGCCGTGGAAGGCGTCGACCACCGCGTACACCTCGACCCGGTTACAGGTGGAGAGCACCATGGCCTCGGTGACCAGAGAGGACTGCAGCAGCAACTCGATGATCTTGGCCTGTTCGGCCTCGTCGGTGCTGAGCTGCTCGATCACGGAAACCGGCGCGCTGCGGTGTGAAACCCCGAACAGCAGGACGCTCACGGCCTCATCACCTCGTAGCACCTCCGTTGGGCAAGAAGGTTTCCCGGGCCTCTTCTGGCCGCAGGAACGCCATCAAAGCTAGCCGCTCACCAGCCCGCCGACCAAATTTGCTATACGCACGCCCGGCCCCGGGGCACACGTGCCGAGCGGACTGCTTCGCCCGGTCAACCTGCCAGGTCGGCCCGCAGCTGCTCCTCGTCGACCTCCCAGTAGCTGTGCTCAACGTCATCGAGGAGCACCACGGGCAGCCGATCGCCGAATTCCGCGCGCAGGGCCGTGTCCCCCGCCGCGGCCAGGACATCGACGTCCGTGCTCGTCAGGACGAATCCGAGCTCGTCGGACAACTCCACCAGCTGAGCCGCGGCGCGCTCGCACATGCTGCAGCCGGCCCGGGTGAGCAACGTCACGCGGTGGCTGTTCCCTGATCGATCCACGCGCAACAGTATGGCGTGACCTACTGTTGAACCGTGTCCGAATCCAGCCCCGTGACTGCCGACGAGCCCACGGGCACGCCCGTGCCCTCCGGAGCTGATGACGCCGCTGAACTCGATGCCGCCGAGCGTGATTCCGGAGCCGACGAACCCGCCGCCCCGGTGCTCCCGCCACCGCCCGACCTCACCGCGGCGGCGTTCTTCGACGTCGACAACACGCTGGTGCACGGCTCGTCGCTGGTGCACTTCGCCCGCGGCCTGGCCGCCCGCGACTACTTCAAATACTCGGACCTGGCCCGCTTCGCCTACGCGCAGGCCAAGTTTCAGGTCACCGGCAAGGAGAACAGCGACGACGTCGCCGCCGGCCGGCGCAAGGCGCTGTCCTTCATCGAGGGCCGGCAGACCGCGGAACTGGAAGCCCTCGGCGACGAGATCTACGACGAGATCATCGCCGACAAGATCTGGCAGGGCACCCGGGCGCTGGCGCAGATGCACCTCGACGCCGGCCAGCAGGTCTGGCTCGTCACCGCGACGCCGATGGAGCTGGCGCAGACCATCGCCCGCAAGCTGGGGCTGACGGGCGCACTGGGCACCGTCGCCGAGTCGGTCGACGGCGTCTTCACCGGCCGGCTGGTCGGCGACATCCTGCACGGGGTCGGCAAGGCGCACGCCGTGCGTCAGCTCGCCATTCGCGAGGGCCTGAACCTGCGCCGCTGCACCGCCTACTCGGACAGCTTCAACGACGTGCCGATGCTGTCGCTGGTCGGCACCGCCGTCGCGATCAACCCCGACGCCGCGCTGCGCGACGTCGCGCGCGAACGCGGCTGGGAGATCCGCGATTTCCGGACCGCCCGCAAGGCCGCCCGCATCGGGGTGCCCTCGGCGCTGGCCCTGGGCGCGGTCGGCGGAGCGCTGGCGGCCGTGGCGTCGCGCAAGAGCAACTAGGGACCGCGCTGCCACCACACCCCAGGCGTAGCGCGCAGGTCAGCCCCGCGAACGCTGATAGGCTCACGCGCCATGGGCATTGCGGACGACATCATCGGAACCCACTTCCGGTACCCGGATTACTTCGAGGTCGGCCGCGAGAAGGTCAAGGAGTTCGCGCAGGCGGTCCAGGACGATCACCCGGCCCATTTCTCCGAGGAAGCGGCCGCTGAGTGCGGCTCGGACACCCTGATCGCGTCGCTGACGTTCATCGCCGTCGCGGGCCGGCGGGTCCAGCTCGAGCTCTTCAACCAGTTCGACGTGCCGATCAACCTGGAGCGGGTGTTGCACCGCGACCAGAAGCTGATCTTCCACCGCCCGATCCGGGTCGGCGACCGGCTGTGGTTCGACTCGTACCTGGACTCGGTGATCGAGTCGCACGGCACGGTGATCGCCGAGATTCGCGCCGAGGTCACCGACGACGCCGGTGAGCCGATCATGACGAGCATCGTCACCATGCTGGGCGAGGCCCAGAACGACGACGAAGCCGGCGAGGTCAGCGCGCAGATCGCCGCGGCCCGCGACGCCGCCATCGCGAAAATGGTTGCCGCGCAAAAGGGTTGAACCTTCGCGCGAGTTGTCTGGCGAGTTGACTGTGCGTCTGCGCCGATCGCCGGAGTAGCCACTGCCGTCACCGCAGCGTGAGTTCACCCTGTTTCCAGGCCGGAAAAGCTCGAGTAACGCGCACCCTCACCGCAGACCCGAACCCCGGCTGCCGTTGATCCTGTACACACGGCGGAAAAGGTCGAGTAACCGGCACCCTGACTACAGGGTCAGCATGGCAGACCACGCCCGCGATGTTGATCCTGAACCCACGGCGGAAATGCCCCGCGTGGCGCGCACCCTCACCGCAGAGCGAGTTGACCGTGCCGCCATGCCGAGCGGCACTCGAAAACATCAGCGCCAGCGCACACTCAACAACTGGCGCCTACAGGAACGTGCCGCGGCGATTGGCGAGCAGCTGGTACAGCGTCTGCTGAATGGTCGCGCGCACCTGGTCGGTCAGCTCGAAAGTGATCATCGGATCGTCGGCGGCGGACTCGTCGTAGTCGGCCGTCGAGATGGGCTCGCCGAACTGGATGTACCACTTCGACGGCAGCGGCAGGAGTCCGATGGGCCCGGCGAGCGGGAACAGCGGCGTCAGCGGGAAGTACGGCAGCCCGAGCAGGCGGGCCAGCAGCTTCACGTCGCCGATCTTCGGGTAAATCTCCTCGGAGCCGACGATCGAGCACGGCACGATGGGCGCACCCGAGCGCAGCGCCGCCGAGACGAAGCCACCGCGGCCGAATCGCTGCAGCTTGTACCGGTCCTTGAACGGCTTGCCGAGACCCTTGTACCCCTCGGGGAACACGGCGGTCAGCTCGCCGGCCTCGAGCAGCCGGTGGGCGTCGGCGGTGCAGGCCATGGTGTGGCCGGCCTTGCGCGCGGCCTGGCCCACCACCGGCAGGTCGAAAACGAGGTCGGCGGCCAGCAGCCGCAGATCCCGGTGCTTCGGGTGCTTGTCGTGCACGGCGACCGACGTCATCAATCCGTCGAACGGCAATACGCCCGCATGGTTTGCCACGACCAATGCTGCGCCGTCGTCCGGCAAATTCTCGATGCCGGATACCTCGACACGGAACCACGAATTGAAAAGTGTTCGCAGCAAAGGAAGAAAGACCGCATTGTTGAGATGCTGGTCAAAACCGAATTCGTCGACACGGTAGTCGCCGGTCAGTCGCTTACGGATGAAATCCGAAGCGGCACTTATGCGTTGGGCCAGTTCATTGGGCCCCTCATCGGCCGCAGGGCCGGCCGCGGCAAACCGGTGCTGGTCGATCTCCCGGACCACGGCAGCAATCTGCTCAGCCGATGCGCGGGTCCCGGGGTCGGTCAACAGCGAAGGATGTCGCAGCGTTGCATCCCGCTTCGATGCCCGACGTTGCGCAGCAGCGCGTGTCGAATTCGAATGGAGCGGAATGACTTTGGCTTTAGATTCGCCCGCCACGTCAATATCTCCCACCATCAAAAACTTGCGAAATCAGCGTCCCCACCGCTGCGCTGCGGCCACTGCACGACGCTCCACTGAGCCTACCCACCCTGGGTCGATAATGGGCGTCAGCGCGCGGCCTGAAACGTAATCGTCAAAAGCCTCCATGGTCGTCCACTTTGGGGTATAGCCGAGTTCCCTCGTCATCCGTGTGGTGTCCATGACCCGGCCATAGCGCATGTAGTCGGACTGTTCGCGGTCCAGTTCGACGCCCGCGGTCGCTCGCCGCCAGGCGTCGAGCACCCACATCGTGGGGCCGGCGAGCGGCAACCCGATGCGGCCGGACCGGCGAATGGCCTGGCTCATCAGGATGATGCCCGACGCCCCGATGTTGAAGGTGCCGGCCCGCCCCACCAGGGTGGCGCGCTCCAGCGCCCCGAGGGCGTCCTGCTCGTGCAGCAGTTGCAACCGGGCGTCGTGCCCGAACGCGGTCGGCACCAACGGGCCCGCCAGGTACCTCGACAGCGCAGTGTCCATGGCCGGACCGATCATGTTGGCCAGCCGCAGGATCGTGACCGCGATGTCGGGCCGGCGCCGCGCGAGACCGCGTGCGTAGCCCTCGATGTCGATGCTGTCCCGGGCGAAGCCCTCCCCCGGTGGGCGACGGGCACTGCTGTCCTCGGTGAACATCACCGGATCACGCGGGCTGGACCCGTAGATCTCCGATGTCGACTTGAGGATCACCCGGCGGACCGAAGGCGCCTTCTGACAGGCCGCGAACAGCTGCATCGCGCCCATGACGTTGAGCTCTTTGAGCGCAGCGCGACCGGACTGCGGCACGTAGGACGCCGCCGCCGCGTGGACGACGGTGTCGACGTTGCCGTTCCGGATCACCTTGGCGATGAACGGGTTGCGGATGTCCGCGCGGACGAACTCCGCGCGGCCCATACGCCGCAACATGTCCTTGCTCGGCGTGATCGCGTCGACCGCGATCACATGCTCGATGAGCTGGTTCTGAGCGAGTCTGGCTGTCAGATATCCGCCCAGGAACCGGCACGCACCCGTGACCAGCACCACCTTGGGGTGGTGCAGGGTCTCGGGGATGTCCGGGCCGGAATCGCTTCCGCCCGGCGCTGTGGGCCGGCTTCCGGGGCGTCCGTCGGCATCCATTTGGTCAGCCTAGTGGGCGACGCAAACGAGCGCTGAGAACTACTTACCGAGTTTTCTGCGCTGAACCCGGGTGCGACGAAGCAGCTTGCGGTGCTTCTTCTTCGACATGCGCTTACGCCGCTTCTTGATGACTGAACCCATAGACTTTGAAGTCTCCGCTACTAGACGTCGATCCGTGAAGATCGGTGTGAAACCAACCCCGCCACTTTACCCGGCCGGGTTTCCCGTCACGAAAACGCCTGCTGGATACGCCCGCCTATCAGCGATTTCGGCGTGCCCTGCAGCGCTGACCAATGCAAATCACGCCGAAGTCGCGGATATAGTGCTGCGCACCCGAGGTACGCAGCACTCAGCCGGGCGCGCGGAGACTAGCCCGCGTCGTGGTACGACGACTCGAGGAGGTCGTGCACGGCCTTGGCGTGCACCCGAAATGAGCGGCCGACACGCACCGCGGGCAGCTCTCCGTTGTGCACCAGCCGGTATACCGTCATCTTGCTGACCCGCATAAGGCTCGCAACCTCGGCAACAGTCAGGAACTGCGTTCGTGGCTGATCGCCACCGTCACGCGCCGATGGCCCGTTCATAGACGTCATCGCAACCCAATCAATCAGGCACGGCCAGCTCCAGCGGCTTCCCCTCCGCTGGCACCAACGCGTGCTTACGAGAAGGAGAATAGCGTGGCCAATGTGGTTATTGCGACGGGTGTGGGGTAATCAATCTGAAATCTTAGAACTACTCAGATGTAATTCTTAGCTGCTCAGACCGTGTTTTTGCGGCTTCGACCGCACTCGCGACGGCAGACCGCAGGCCACCGCGTTCGAGTTCCCGCAGACCAGCGGCGGTAGTGCCCCCCGGAGAGGTCACCGAGGCCCGCAATTGTGCGGCGCTGGTGTCCAGCGGACCGACCGCGGAACCAGGGCCGGATTCCGTCATCCGATCGAGCAACATGGCGGCCGCACCGGCCATCGTCTGGGCCGCCAGCTCGGTTGCTACGGGCCGTGGGAGGCCCGCTGCGACACCCGCATCGACGACCGCCTCGACCATCAGGAAGAAGTACGCAGGGCCCGAACCGGACACCGCGGTGACCGCGTCCATCTGCTTCTCGGGCACCGTCAGGACCGCGCCGACGGCGGAGAAGATCTCCGACACCTCGGCCAGCTGCGCGTCGTTCGCGTACCGGCCCCGCGACAGCGCGGTGATGCCCGCACCGACCAGCATCGGCGTGTTCGGCATGACCCGGACCACCGGCGAACCGGCCGGCAGCTTGGCTTCGTAGAAGGCCGTGGGGACGCCCGCGGCCACCGACACGACGACCTGCTCGACGCTGCTGCTGTCGGCGTCCGCGGCCGCGTCGGCCAGCGTCTCGACGACGCCCTCGACGGCGTCGGGCTTGACGGCCACGATCACGTAGGCCGCGTTCTCGGCGGCGTCCGCGACATCGGTGACCCGGACGGAGTACTTCTCGGCGAGCTGCGCGGCACGAGCCGAATTGGCCTCGGCGACTACGAGATCCTTGACCTGCCGCCCTGACTGCAACAGCCCCGCCAGCAGGGCCTCGCCGATATTTCCGCCACCGATGATCGCAATTCTCGCCACGGGAGACAGCATGCCAGGACGGCGCGGGGTCAGCGCAGCAGGTGCCGCCGCGCGAATTCGAGCGACTCGACGAGCAGCGCCTCGCGCTCGGCGTTGTTGCGTGCCGCCGACGTGGTGACCTCCAGGATGACGTGTCCGGAGAACTCACTGGCGGCCAGCATCTGGCAGATCTGCACCGTCGGCTGGCTGCCGCGCCCGGGCACCAGATGCTCGTCGGTGGACGCGCCGTTGCCGTCGCACAGATGCAGGTGCACCAGCCCCTTGCCCATGCGCCGCGCCATGTCGACGGCATCGGTGCCCGCCGTCGCCGAATGCGACAGGTCCAGGGTGTAGTGGGCGTGATTGCCGTCCAGCGGGTCGTAGGACGGCGCGAACGCCGAGATCCCCGGTCCCGGGGTCCCGCCGCGCTTACGCATCCGCTCGATGGACGGCTGGCCGGTGCCGAAGAACCGGTCGGTGCGGAACGGGAACATGTTCTCCACCGCGACCAGCACGTCGCTCGACGCCTCGAGCTCGGCGACCTGGTCGGAGAAACCCTCGGCATAACGGCGCTGCCACCGGAACGGCGGATGCACGACGACCGTCTGCGCACCCAGCTGCTCGGCGGCCCGCACGCTGCGTTCCAGCTTCGGGATCGGATTGGAGCCCCACACGCGCTGCGAGATCAGCAGGCACGGCGCGTGGACGCTGAGCACCGGAACCCCCAGCGCTGTGACATCCGCTCGATGGCGTCGATGTCCTGGCTGACGGGCTCGGCCCACACCATCAGCTCGACACCGTCGTAGCCCAGGCGGGCGGCGTACTCGAAGGCAGCCTCGGTCCGCAAGGGATAGACCGACGCGGTGGACAGACCTACCTTGATGGCGGGACGCACAGGCCTCCGGTTCAGGCTGAGTAGAGCAGTGCCAAGGGTCCGAACGTGACAAGACCGCCGACCAGAATCGCGATCAGCGTACTGGCCAGGTCGTGATCCTTCCGGATCACGCGAATCCCGGCGACCAGGCCGAGGATCACCAGCATCGAGAGCATCAGCGCCACGATCTGGTTCCAGCGCCACAGCTGGTCGAACGCGAAGAACATGCCGGCGCCGAAGACGACCGCCAGCAGGCTCTGCCCGACGACCCACGCGCCGCGTTTCAGGCCGGAACCGGACTTCTCGTCGTCCTCGTGGTCGGCTTCGTCGTGGTCGACGTCCGCAGCGGGCACGTCGTGGTCCGCGACGAGCTCTTCGCGCCGGGTGTCCTCGTCCGCCGCGAAGCCGCCGAACAGGGCGTCGTAGCGCTCGGCGCGGCCATTACGCGACGGCTCCCGCGGCGCCTCGGGAGCGGCTTGCGGCGCCTCGGTGTCGTGGACGTCCTCGTCGTCCTCGACGACGGGAACGGCCCCGGTGTCGAGCTTGGCGACGGGCTCCGCGTCCGTGAGCGACAGCAGGTCGTCGTCGATGTCCGCGTCGGCCGGCAGGTCCTCGTCGACCGGGTCGGGGCTCATCTCCTCGGCGCCGCGGACCGGCTTGAACGACCAGCGGAAGGCGGGCTTGCGCGACGGCGCCACGAACTCCACCGGATCGGCCTCGGCGTCACGACGGCGCAGGTGGTCCTCGTAGTCGTCGACCACCGCGGTGTCCGCGGGCACGGGTTCGACGATGTCGGTGTGCAGCGTCTCCTCGTCGACGACGTACTGGACCCCGGTGTCGTCGGGCTCCATCTCGTCGGCCGCGGACGGCGTCTCGTCCTCGACGGTGGCAGGCGGCTCTTCGACGGCGGCTTCCGCTTCCGGCTCGGCGACGGGCTCGGGTTCGGCGACGGGCTCGGGAGCGGCTTCCTCCGGAGCCGGGGCCTCAGGGGCCTGCGCCGGCTCTGCGTGCAGCGTCTCCGGCCGGATGATCGGGATTTCGCCCGTCAGTTCGGCGACGGTCACCGCGTCGCTGTTCCCCCGCCGGCGGCGCCGGCGGCCGCCGACCGGCGGCGCACCGATGGTGCCGTTCTTGGCCAGCAGCTCGGCGACCGAGATCGGTCGCGTCGCCGAGAAGTCGTCTGAATCTGTCATCGTGTCTCGCCTTTGGCGGGAGCCAATCCCGCGAACGTTTCCACCAAGTCGGTTCCATCGGCTTCACTGTCGAGTTTCCGCAGGATCACACCCTCCCGCAACGCCCACGGGCAGATGTCCACGGAGTCGAGCGACAGCGCTCGCATGGTCGCCTCGGCCACCAACGCACCGGCCACGATCTGTGGCGCGCGGTCGGCACTCACCCCCTCCAGTTCGGCTCTGTCGGCCGTGGTCATCCTAGAGATGAAAGATATGAGCTGTCTGAGGCCGGCGGCGGTCAACGTGCGCTTCACGCGCGGTCCCGCGCCCGACGGCGCCGCGCCGGTGAGCCGGGCCAGCGACCGGAAGGTCTTCGACGTCGCGACCGCGAGCTCCGGCGTACCGGCCGCCAGCACCTTGGCCGCCGAGGCGGAAATCTCGTTGTCGAGCCAGTCGCGCAGCACCGCCACGCGCCGCCGCCCGGGCGGATCCTCCTGCAGCCATTCGCGCGTCAAACGGCCCGCACCCAGCGGCATCGACAGCGCGACGTCGGGTTCTTCGTCGATGCCGCCCGAGAGCTCGAGCGATCCGCCACCGATGTCGAGGTTGATGATGCGGCCCGCGCTCCAGCCGTACCAGCGGCGCACGGCCAGGAAGGTGAGCCGCGATTCGTCGACCCCGGACAGGACCTGCAGCTGGACGCCGGTCTCGGCCCGCACCCGCGCCAGCACCGCCTCGGAGTTGGTGGCATCCCGGACCGCAGATGTGGCGAACGCCATAAACTCCGCGCACCCCGAGCTGGTGGCGATCTTGGCGAACTCGTCGACGGTCGCGACCAGGCTGTCGGCGCCCTTGCGGGTCAATTTGCCGGTGTCGTCGATCGCCTCGGCAAGGCGCAGTGAGGCCTTGGTGGAACTCATCGGTGTCGGGTGCCCGCCACGGCGCGCGTCGACTACCAACAGATGAACGGTGTTACTGCCCACGTCGAGGACGCCCAATCGCACGGAAACCACGGTAACGGGTCTACGGTTGCGTGCTGTGACCGCATCGCAGAACAGTGCCGGCGAGCCTTCGAAGCCCGGTTCCCACGAGGTGGGACTGGACTTTGCCCGCGAGTGGGTGGAGTTCTTCGACCCTGACAATCCGGAGCACCTGATCGCCGCGGATCTGACGTGGCTGCTGTCGAAGTGGACGTGTGTGTTCGGGACGCCGGCGTGCCAGGGCACCGTCGAAGGACGGCCCGACGACGGCTGCTGCAGCCACGGCGCCTTCATGGCCGATGACGACGACGTCGCGCAGCTCGAGGAGTCGGTCAAGCTGCTGACCGACGAGGACTGGCAGTTCCGGGAGAAAGGCCTGGGCCGCAAGGGCTACCTCGAGATGGACGAATACGACGACAAGCCCAACCTGCGGACCCGCAAGTACAAGGGCGCGTGCATCTTCCTGAACCGGCCGGGATTCGCCGGCGGGATCGGCTGCGCACTGCACAGCAAGGCCCTCAAACTCGGGGTCGAGCCGCTGACCATGAAGCCCGAGGTCTGCTGGCAGCTGCCGATCCGTCGCACGCAGGACTGGGTGACGCGGCCGGACGGCACCGAGATTCTGCGGACCGTCGTCACCGAATACGACCGGCGCGGCTGGGGCGAGGGCGGCCACGACCTGGTCTGGTACTGCACGGGCGACCCGGCAGCGCACGTCGGCGCCCGGGCCGTGTGGGAGTCCTACGGGCCCGAGCTGACCGAACTGCTCGGCGCGAAGGTCTACGCCGAGCTGGCGGCCCTGTGCAAGCGGCGGACCGGGCTGGGGCTCATCGCCGTCCACCCGGCCACCGCGGCGGCAGAGGCCCCGAAAGCGCCGAAGGCCGCCAAGAAATAGCCGCGAGGGGAACTAGCCCTCGAGCTTGTAACCCAGCCCGCGAACGGTGACGAGGTGCACCGGGTTGGCCGGGTCGGCCTCGATCTTGGACCGCAGCCGCTTGACGTGGACGTCGAGGGTCTTGGTGTCACCGACGTAATCGGCGCCCCAGACCCGGTCGATCAACTGGCCACGCGTCAGCACCCGCCCGCTGTTGCGCATCAAGTACTCGAGCAGGTCGAACTCCTTGAGCGGCAGCGTGATGGCGTCGCCGTTGACCGACACGATGTGCCGCTCGACGTCCATGCGGACCGGCCCGGCCTCCAGCACGCCGTCGGCGCCGACGTTGTCGTCGGACTCGCCACCGCGGCGCAGCACGGCGCGGATACGGGCGATGAGCTCACGGGCCGAGTACGGCTTGGTGACGTAGTCGTCGGCGCCGAGTTCCAGGCCGACGACCTTGTCGATCTCGCTGTCGCGCGCGGTCACCATGATGACCGGCACGCCGGACCGCGAACGCAGCTGCTTACAGACGTCGGTGCCGCTCATACCGGGCAGCATGAGGTCCAGGAGCACGATGTCGGCCCCGGCCCGGTCGAATTCGGCCAACGCCGACGGACCATCGGTCACGACGGTGGCCTCAAAACCCTCTTTGCGCAACAGGAACGCCAAGGGATCGGCCAGGGACTCCTCGTCCTCCACGATCAGCACACTGGTCATTGGTTCGGTCGCCCTCCTTGTGATGGCAATGAGTGGTCGTCTCCCTCGTCGACATCCACGTCGTCCGAGTCGAGATAGGCCGGAATCGACAAGGTGAACGTCGACCCGGTTCCCGGCTGACTCCACAGCCGGATGGTTCCGTTGTGGTTGGCCGCAACGTGTTTGACGATGGCCAACCCAAGCCCGGTGCCGCCGGTGGCCCGGGACCGCGCCTTGTCGACGCGGAAGAATCGTTCGAAAACCCGTTCCTGATCGGCTTTTTCGATACCGATGCCGCGGTCGGTCACCGCGATCTCGATATTGTCGCCGTACCGGCGCCGACTGATCGACACCTGGGAACCCTTGGGCGAGTACGAGATTGCGTTGGACACCAGGTTCGCGAGCGCCGTCGCCAGCAGCGTCTCACTGCCCAGCACCTGATAACCACGCGGCGCGTCCGTCGTGATCGCGATGTCGGCGTTGTCGGCGGCCACCTTGTGGCGCGAAACAACCTCGGCGACAACGGAATCCACGTCCACGGCGTCCAGGTGCGGCAGCGGCTCTGCACCCTGCAGCCGGGACAGCTCGATCAGTTCACCGACCATGTTGGCCAGCCGGTTCGACTCGGTGACGATCTTCTCGGCGAACCGGTTGACCATGTCCTGGTCCTCCGAGGACGCCAGCAGCGCCTCGGCCAGCAGACCCATGGCGCCGACGGGCGTCTTGAGCTCGTGGCTGACGTTGGCGACGAAGTCGCGGCGGCTGGCCTCCATGCGGGCCTGTTCGGACTGGTCGTTGACGTAGACCACCGCGAACCGGCCGTCCTCTTCCGTCAGCTGACGCGCCAGGCCCCGCACCGCCAGCCGCGAGCGGCCCGGTGTGGCCCGTTTGGCCGGCGAGAGATCGAACTCGACGTCCTCGCCGGTGGCCAGGGTCTGCTGCGCGGCCTCCCAGGCCCGGTCGTCGAGCAGCCGGTCCCGCACCAGGCCGAGGTCCTTGGCCAGGCCGTTGGTGTAGACGACGTCGCGGTAGGTGTCGACGACCGCCATCCCCAGCGGGGACATGGACACGATATGCGCGAACATCTCCGACACCGTAAGCCCGGACTGCTCGGCAGTGCGGCGCTCGCGGCGCTCGTTCAGCCGCGGCACCCACCGCATGCCGATCGCGATGCCCAGAGCCAACGCGAGCAGCGCCGTGGCGGCCACCAGAGGCAGCACGTACGACAAGCTCACGGGCAAATCGTACGCATCAGGTGAACGTCATCCCAGCAGCGAGCGGCCAGATCGGTACAAGTCACACGTACAAATCCAGGTGTTTCACTGGCGTTAACCGCAGTTCACCGGCTGTTCGCGGCGTCAGTGCTGTTTGGCGCCCTGCGCGGCGACGGCGGCGGCCCCCGCCGCAGCCGCCTCGGGGTCCAGGTACTCGCCGCCGGGCACCGTCGGCTTCAGATTTTCGTCCAGTTCGTACTTCAGCGGGATGCCCGTGGGGATGTTCAGACCCGTGATCTCGTCGTCGGACATGCCGTCGAGGTACTTCACCAGCGCCCGCAGCGAGTTGCCGTGCGCGGCGATCAGCACGGTCTTACCGGCCTTCAGGTCGGGCGCGATGGTCTCCTCGAAGTACGGCACGAACCGCTTGACGACGTCGGCGAGGCATTCGGTCAGCGGCGCGTCGATGCCGGCGTACCGCGGGTCGCCGTCCTGGCTGTAGGTGCTGCCCTTCTCGATCGGGGGCGGCGGGGTGTCGTAGCTGCGGCGCCACGACATGAACTGGTCCTGGCCGTACTTGGCCAGCGTCTCGGCCTTGTCGAGGCCCTGCAGCGCGCCGTAGTGCCGCTCGTTGAGGCGCCAGTCGCGGTGCACCGGAATCCAGTGCCGGTCGGCGGCGTCCAGCGCCAGGTTCGCGGTGGTGATCGCCCGGCGCAGCAGCGAGGTGTACAGCACGTCCGGCAGCACGCCCTGCTCGACCAGCAGTTTTCCGCCTCGGACGGCCTCGGCCCGGCCCTTGTCGGTGAGGTCGACGTCGACCCAACCGGTGAACAGGTTCTTCTCGTTCCACTGGCTCTCGCCGTGACGCAGCAGGATCAAGGTCGGCATGGCCTGCATCTTCTCACGTGCGGGTCTTTGGCTCTCGCCGCACCCGGGAGCCAATGCTGAGGCGCGCTGACACTGCGGCGGCGGCGGAAAAGCCGAGGGAGCCGAGCCCTCGACGCAGCCTCAACGAGTACGACGCGCGGCCGCGGGCTCTGTCTCCTCTGATGCTTCGCCGGGAGCCGTCAACTTTCCTTGACCGTCAAGGAAAGTTGACGGGTTCAGATCGAACATGTCCCCGGAAGCGCGACACGCCCAACCCCGACGCGCGGGCACGAGCGGCCCTACTCCGGCCGCAGGTGCTCGAACGCCTTGAGGTTCTTCAGCGACTCCCCGCGGGCCAGCCGCCACTTCCACTCTTTCTCGATCGACGAGCGGAACCCGAGCTCGAGCAGCGTGTTGAAGTCGAAGTCGACAGCCTCGATGACCTGGCCCATGAGCCGGTCGATCTCGTCGGGGGTCACCGCGTGCAGTGCCATCCGGCCCACCAGGTAGATGTCGCCGATGTTGTCCAGCGTGTAGGCCATGCCGTACAGCCGCCGGTTGCGCCGGAGCAGGTACTTGTAGACACCCTCGAAGTTCTCGTCGGGCTTGCGGCAGACGAACGCCTCCAGCCGCACGCCGTGCTCACCGACACTGAGCAGCGTGTTGGTGATCAGCCGGCGCTCGCCGGGCAGCGCGACGACGATGCCGGGCCGGCCGTGCACTCCCCCGTCGTGGTGGGAGAAGTCGAGTTCGTGTGCGCGCAGGGTCTCTTCGATCAACTGGGTGACCGTGGCGGAGGTCGTCATGCGCGCACGCCCCGGCGGATCAGGAACCGGCGGCTGCGGCGGGCCGCGGCATCACGGCGGGGACGACGGCCGCGGTAGTCGGCGATCGCGCGCGTGTAGCCGGCCAGCAGCGCGTCCACGGTGTGCGCCCACGAGAACGTTGCGGCGTGCTGCAGAGCACCCTCGCGCAGGGATTCCGGACCCATTTCCAGCGTGCGCCCGATGGCGTTGGCCCAATCGACCGGGTCGTGGCCTTGCACGAGGACGCCGCTGACGCCGTCGCGCACCGCGACGGGCAGCCCGCCGACCGCGGCGGCCACCACCGGCGTCCCGCAGGCCTGCGCCTCGACGGCGACGAGGCCGAACGACTCCGAATAGCTCGGTACCGCAACGAGATCCGCGGCACGGAACACGTTCACCAGCTGGTCACGGGACTGCGGCGGCAGGAATGTCACACGGTCGGTGATACCCAGCTCGTCGGCGAGGGAAACCAGGCCGTCGGGTACGGCCAGGCCACTGCCCGACGGACCGCCGGCGACCACGACGCGCACGTCGGGCAGCTTGGCCGCCGCGCGCAACAGCACGTCAGGTGCCTTCAGCGGCTGGATGCGGCCGACGAAGGCGACCACCTGCTCGTCGGGCGAAAGCCCCAGTGCCGCACGGGCTTCGGCCTTGTCTCCGGGCGTGAAGGTCGTCAGGTCGACACCCGGATAGGCCACGTCGATGCGGGCCGGGTCCGCGTGGTGCAGCGAAACCAGTTGCTGCGCTTCGTCTTCGGTGTTGACGATGAACCGGTCGGCGGCGTCGACCACCTGCTGCTCGCCGACCGCGCGCAGCGCCGGCTCCGGCGTATCGCCTTCGGCCAGCGACAGGTTCTTCACCGCGGCCCAGGTGTGCGCGGTGTGCACCAGGGGCACCGCCCACCGGTCCGAGGCCAGCCAACCCACCTGGCCGGACAGCCAGTAGTGCGAGTGCACGATGTCGTAGTAGCCGGGCTCGTGATTGGCCTCGACGCGCAGGACACCCGCGGTGAAGGCGCACAGCTGCGTCGGCAGGTCGTACTTGTCCAGGCCCTCGAACGGGCCGGCGACGATGTTGCGCACCAGGACGCCGGGGGCCACCCGGACGACCGGCGCGTCGGTCGACGACGTGGCCCGGGTGAAGATCTCCACCTCGACACCGCGGCGCGCCAATTCGAGGGCACTCTGCAGGACGTACACGTTCATACCGCCGGCATCGCCGGTGCCCGGTTGGGCCAGCGGCGAGGTATGGACCGACAGGACGGCGACACGCACGCCCTCCATCCTTACACCGTCGCTTCGGACGTCCTCCGTCCGGTGGTCCGAGCTGGGCATTTTGGGGACGCTCGACGCCCGCGAGCGGGCGCGGAATGCACGCCTGACACGGTGTGTCGGCGTGCAGACACGCCCGCTCGAGGGAGGTGGTGCCCCGGGCTGCGCGCGGGAAATCAGAGCATGTTGGTGGCGGTCCGGCGGGCGACGGCCATGACGGTGATCATGGGGTTCACGCCGGAACAGGTGGGCATGGCGCTGGCGTCGGCGATCCAGACACCCGGGGTGTCGTGCAGCTCCCCCGACGGCTTGGCGACCGAGGTCTGCGGGTCGGCACCCATCCGCGCGCTGCTCATCTGGTGTGCGCTGAACACCGGGGTGCCGCCGGGCCCGATCGGCAGCTGGTTGACCTTCTCGATGAACGCCTCCAGGTCCTCGCCGCGCTGCCAGGGTGCGAACGGCTGGCCCGCCGCGTAAATCTGCTGGGCGCCCGCGGCGGCGTGCATGCGGATGGACGTCTCGATGCCCTCCCGGAAGTGGCGGCGGTCGAGTTCGTCGGTGAACGGGTACCAGTGCACCGCCTCACCGTCGGCGTCGATGGTGACGCTGCCGTCGCCGCGGTCCTTGACCAGCACGACCCAGTCGGCGCGGTTCTGGTACCGCTTCGCGAGTTCCTTATGCTGCGCGCCGGACAGCCACGGCACGGTGGCGGTGAACAGGCCGGGCAGGTGCTGCACGCATTCGATGAGGTAGCCGTGCCCGTCGTGGGCCTCGGCGAACTCGTTCATCACCCCGGCCATGGCGGGGCCGGACCAGGGCTCCTGGCGGTCGTCGTAGATGCCGCTGACGAGGGTCGCCGGGTGCAGCCGCAGGCCGGTGCCGACGGCGGGGCCGCCGATGCCCGACCGCAGCAGCAGCGCCGGGGTTTCCAGGCTGCCCGCGGCCGCGACGACCTGCGGGGAGTTGATCGCCACGCGGTGCGCGGTGCCGGTCACCGGGTCGGTGTACGTCGCCTCGACGCCCGCGGCCACCCCGTCGCGCGTGACGATCCGGTGGGCCCGCGTGTTGGGCAGCAGCTGCGCGCCGGCGTCGGAGGCGTCCTGCAGGAACGTCTTCATGGTGCCCTGCTTGGCGCCGGTCTGATCGCCCATGCCGCTGTAGCCGACGAGCGCCGGGTCGAAGCGTTCCGGGTCGATGTTGAGCTGCGCGATGCCGTACGAATAGTCCAGTGCCGCAGCACCTTCCGACAAGCGTTGGTGGGGTTCATTCTGGACGGCGACCTTGTCGCAGCAGCCGATGCGCTCGAACACCGCGGCCAGGTGCTCGTCGAACGACGGGCCCGTGACGTCCGTCAGCCCGAACTCCTCGGCCCAGGTCTTGCGCACGGTCGCCGGAGTCAGCAGCGAGTTGGACCAGTTGACGGTGCTGCCGCCGCCGACCGTCGACCCGGCGGCAATCGAGACCATGCCGTCGGCGCTCGGGAAGAAGCCGCCGCGCAGGAACAGGTTGTGATAGGCGACGGGCTCGAGCTGCACGAAGTCCGATTCGTTGCGGTAGCCGCCGGCTTCCAGCACGATGACGCGCTTGCCCGCTTCGGCCAGCACCGCAGCGGCAACGCCGCCGCCCGACCCGGATCCGACGATGACGACGTCCGCGTCGAGCGTCGTATCCGCGGCGGGGGTGATGACCGACAGCGTCTTCGGGGTCTGCGGAGGCAGCTGTGCGGGGCCCGGGTAGCCCATGCCCGCCCACAGCGGGTTGCCGTTCTCGCCGCCGGGCAGGCTGTAGGAGAACAGGACCGACAGCGTGTACAACGCCGTCATGGCCGCGGTGGTCTCGGGCGAGATGCGCGACAGGTTGCCGACGATCACCTCGCGCACGTTGAGCGGCTGGTTGTTGAGGCCGACGAGCTCGGCGGTGTCCAGCAGCTGCTGCAGGCCGGTGAACTGTTCGGCGGGCAGCTTGGTGGTCAGGTACTGCTCGAGCACCGCGTCGGTGCCCAGGTCGCTGCCTTTGGCGGCAAAGAATCCGGTGGGGTCGTCGTCGCGGGGCACCGCGGCGACGTAGGTGTCGACGATGCTCGTGAGGGTCGCGCGCTGCTTGGTGGTGAATGCGTTGGCCATGAAAAGTGCTTTCGGAAGTCGTTGGGAAAAGGGAAGTTTCAGGGCAGCTGCAGGGACTTGGTCTCGAGGAATTCCTCCAGGCCCCACCTGCCGAACTCGCGCCCGTTGCCGGACTGGCCGTAGCCGCCGAACGGGGCGTGGATATTGAAGGCGCCGTCGTTGATCTGCACCTGGCCGGACCGCAGCTGCCGGGCCACGGCGATCGCGCGCTCCCGGTCCGCCGAGTACACGCCGGCGTTGAGCCCGTAGATGCTGTCGTTGGCCAGACGGATGGCTTCGTCCTCGTCGTCGTAGGCCTGGATGACGAGCACCGGCCCGAAGATCTCCTCGCGCACGATGGCCATGTCGGGCGTGCAGTCCGAGAACACCGTCGGCCGGACGTAGAAACCGCGGTCCAGGCCGTCGGGCGGGGTCGGGCCGCCGGCCACCAGTCGCGCACCTTCCGCGATGCCCTTCTCGATGTAGCCGACGATGCGGTCGCGCTGCACCGCCGACACCAGCGGGCCCAGTTCGGTGGCCGGGTCGAAGGGATCGCCGACGCGCAGCGCCTCGGCGCCGGCGCGCGCAATCGCTTCCACCTCAGCGACTTTCGCGCGCGGGACGATCATGCGGGTCAGCGCGATGCACGTCTGTCCCGAGTTCAGGAAGCACCGGGTCAGCCCCTCCCGCACGGCCTCGACCAGATCGGCGTCGTCGAGCACCACCAGCGCCGACTTGCCGCCGAGTTCCAGGCCGAGGCGTTTGATGGTCTGCGCGGCCACCGCGCCGATGCGGCGGCCGGCGGCCGTCGACCCCGTCAGCGACACCATGTCCACCTGCTCGTGCGCGACGAGCGTCTCCCCCACACCCGGACCGGTGCCGGTGACCAGGTTGAAGACGCCGGGCGGCAGGCCGATCGCGTCGAAAACCTCGGCCAGCACGTAGGCGTTGAGGGGCGCCACCTCGCTGGGCTTGAGCACGACGGTGCAACCCGCGGCCAGCGCCGGCGCCACCTTGGCGGCGATCTGGTGCAGCGGGTAGTTCCACGGCGTGATCGCGACGACGACGCCGATCGGCTCGCGGACCACCAGCGAGTTGTAGACCTGCTCCTCGAACGGAAAGCTCAGTGCCACATCGGCGATCGACACGAACGACTGCACCGGCAGCCCCGCCTGGATCACGTTGCTGTACGCGAACGGCATGCCGACCTCTTGGCTGATCAGCGTGGCGATCTCGGTCTGCCGGCGCTGCAGTTCCTCGGCCGCGAGCTTGAGGTACCCGGCGCGCTCGGCCACCGACGTCGCCGCCCACTCGGGAAACGCGGCGCGCGCCGCGGCCACCGCCGCGTCGGCGTCATCGGCGTCGCCCAGCGGGATGGTCGCGATGACGTCCTCGGTGGCACCGTTGACGACCTCGAATCGCTCCGTGCCGATCGACGGCTGCCAGCGGCCGTCGATGTAGTGCGCGTCGTGTTCGATCATCGGGTAGCTCCTGTCGGGGATGTCAGAGATTTGTCACTGCGACCTATGCCATTCCCAGGGTGCGATGTGATGACCGCCATATTCTTGGTCCGGCGGGACAACGAATCGCGCGACATTGTTCGCGCGGACAAACGAGGAGTGAATCGATGCGGACCGATCCGGCCGTGACGGACTGGCTGGCGCAGTTCGCCGAGGCGTCGGAGAACCGGGAGACGCTCGACCGCCTGGTCACGGTGGTCGACGACGAGATCACCGCGGCGTTGCCCATGTTCACGGACCCGACGCTGCGCCGCGACCTCGATGCGAGCACCCGCTCGAACTGGAAGGGCTTCCTCGCCGTCGTGACGCGCGACATCGTCGACGTGCGACCGGCACCCGAGATCTACGACCTGGCGCGGACCCTCGCCCGCCGCGGCTACGAACTGCCGGTGCTGCTGGCGGTCTACCGCATCGGCCAGCGGTCGGCGTGGCAGTTCATCACTGAGACGCGGGTCGCCGGCATCGGCGATCCGGAGCTGCGCGCCGCAGTGCTGATGCAGCTCTGGCCACGGCTGGCGAGCTGGCTGGACACCATGGTCGAGGCGCTGATCGTCACGTTCGCCGAGGAACGCGACCAGTGGCAACGCGGCGCGCGGGCCCGGCGCGCCGAAACCGTCCGGACCATCCTCGCGGGCCAGGCCGTCGACGTCGACGACGCCACCACGGCGCTGTCGTACCCACTTCGCCAGCGCCACACCGCATTCGCGGTGTGGGTCGACGAACACGTGGCCGACGCCGACGTGCAACGGCTGCTCGACGCCACACCCGTCACCGTCAGCGCCGCCCTCGGCGCCGACCGGCCGCTGACGATAACCAGCGGAGCCCGCACCGTGTGGTGCTGGTCGGCCACGACGGGCCCGTCGAAACCCTTGTCCGGCAACGATATCGCCGAGCTGCCCGAGTTCGTCCACGTCGCGGTCGGCACGTGCCATCCGGGTGTCGACGGATTCCGCCGCAGCCACGCCGAGGCCCTGGCCGCCCAGGCGGTGGCACACCGCCGCGGCGCGAGCGTGGTTCGCTATGACGACGTCGAATTAGCTTGTCTGGCAGCGGGTATCGCGGGCGAAGACGGCATGACCACATTGGTGCGACGGGAACTGGGCGCGCTCGCGGCGGCCGACGACTCGACGGCACGCCTGCGAGACACGCTCCGGCTGTATCTGGAACATGCGGGTGACGCCCGGGCCGTCGGCGAAATCCTGAACCTGCACCCGAACACCGTCCGCTATCGCATCCGGCAGGCCGAAGGGTTACTCGGGCACTCCGTGGACCACCGCCGCGTCTACCTCGAACTGGCGCTGCACATCGTCAGCGCATTCGGCGGTACTTAGGCGGCGCGCAGGGCGCGGCGCATGGCGCCGATCGGGTCGGCGTACAGCCCGCCGAGCGACACCACTCCGGCGCCGGCTTCCTGCACCCGGTTGCCGAACGTGGTGACGCGAATGTCCCTGACGCCCAACACCGTTCGCTCCGCGAACGCCTGCTCGACGATCGGCAGACCCTCGGGGTACTCGGAGAAGGCCTGGCCGCCGACGACCAGATCATCGGGGTTCAGCAGGTCGCGCAGCAGCGCCACCGCACCACCGAGCACGCGGGCCCGTTCGGCCAGCAGTTCGACGGCCGCGGCGTTGCCGGAGCGTGCGGCGCGCAGCACCGCGGCGATGGTCGACGACGGTCCGTCCGCCGGCACGATCCGCTGCTTGCGGGCGGCGGCCAGCACGGCCTCGTCGCTCACGGTGGACTCGAGCCGGCCGCTGCCGCCGAGCAGTTCCGACTGCGCCGGCAGGCCCGAGATGGTGCCGGGGCCGCTGGCCGGCGAGTGCACCTTGCCGCCGATCGACAGCGCGTAGCCGACGGTCTCGCGGGCATAGACATACAGGCTGGTCATGGATTCAGACGAGGCCTCCGCGCCGATCTTGCCGCGGCGCGCGCCCAGCAGCAGTTCGGCGCCGGCCATCGCATCGACGTGCGACGCCAGTGACACCGGCAGACCGAGGGTCTGGGCCAGGACCGGGCCGACAGGTGCGTCGACCCAGCCGAGGCGCGGGTGGTCGACGTGACCGGTGGCGCTGTCCACGACACCACCGGCGGCGACGCCGACCCACAGCGGGCGGCGCCGGTGCCAGCGGCTCAGGTAGCGCTGCGCGCTGCCGGCCAGCGATGCCAGCGCGGCGTTCTGGTCGCCGCGCGGCGTGGGCGTCTCGACCACGTCGAGGGTGCGGCCGAACAGGTCGGTCGCGACGATCGCGGTGGTGCGGGCGCCGACGTGCAGGCCCAGGGTGAGGAACGGTTCGTGGTTGACCTCGACCGGAATGCGCGGGCGGCCGATGGCGCCGGCGACGGCCAGGTCGGCGCGCTCACGCAGCATCCCGGCGTCCAGCAGGGCCGTGACCTGCCGGTTCACCGTGGCGATGCTCAGGCCGGTGGCCTGCGCGATCACGTCCCGGGCGATGGGGCCGCGGAGCCGGGCCGCGCTGAAGACCGAGCCGGCGGCGGCGTCGGCGACGCGGAGCGACGGGGCGACGATGTGGTGCCGGGCCAGCAGGGTGCGCTTGGCGTGGGCATTGGACTGAACGGCAGCGCGGGCGCCAGAACGGGTGGCGACGGTGGAGACGGAAGCAGGCATTTGGGTGTCCTAGGAAAGAAGTCGGGCTGGTGGGTTCTGAGGCCACACCTGCCGACAGCTAGGACGAAGATATCCGTGTCGTGAGTCAGGCGCAGCGCGAAGCGCGACAACAACAACACGAACGCCGCACAGCGACGCCGGATGCCTGACTGATGATCACGGAAGGAACTTAGCACGCCCACTAAGGTCGGTCATATGCCAGCTGACGAACGCTCCGTACGCGTCGCGGTGGTCACCGGCGCCAGTTCCGGAATCGGCGCCGCCACCGCGAAAACCCTTGCCGCCCTTGGCTTTCATGTCGTCTGCGCGGCCCGCCGCGCCGACCGGATCACCGCCCTCGCGGCCGAGATCGGCGGCACCTCAGTTGTGACGGACGTCACCGACCAGGAGTCGGTGGACGCGCTTGCGGCCCAGGTCAGAGGCCTGGGACCGGTGCATGTCCTGATCAACAACGCCGGTGGCGCCAAAGGTCTGGCACCGGTCGCGGAGGCCAATCTGGAGCACTGGGACTGGATGTGGCAGACCAACGTCCTGGGCACCCTGCGGGTGACGCGCGCGCTGCTGCCCGCGCTGATCGATTCGGGTGACGGACTCGTCGTCACCGTCACGTCGATCGCGGCGCTGGAGACGTACGACAACGGCGCCGGGTACATCGCCGCCAAGCACGGCCAGGGCGCGCTGCACCGCACGCTGCGCGGTGAATTGTTGGGAAAACCGGTGCGGCTCACCGAGATTGCGCCCGGCGCCGTGGAGACGGAGTTCTCGCTCGTGCGGTTCGACGGCGATGCCGAACGCGCGGACGCGGTGTATCAGGGCATCACGCCACTGGTCGCCGAGGACGTCGCGGAGGTCATCGGTTTCGTGGCGTCACGGCCGCCGCACGTCGATCTGGACCAGATCGTCATGCGGCCGCGCGACCAGGCGCCCTACAGCCGCTTCAGCCGCCGGCCGCAGTAGTCGTCGGGACCGGCGCGGTCGAAGTCGACGTGGCCGTCGACACGGCCGTCGAGGTCGTCGTCGAGGTGGACGACGACGTCGACGGTGTCGTCGATGACGTGGTGGCCGGACCCGTCGGCGGCGGTGTCGTCGTGGTCGTCGGCGTACCCGAGTACGTCGGTGCGTCGGTCGGGGTGGCCGGCGCACTCTGCGGGATGGACGTCTCCGGCGGCGCGGCATTGGCCGGCGGCAGCGCGGACATCGACACCCAGGTGGCCCAATCGACCGCCCAGTCCCAGATGTCGCCGTCGGCGTACGACAGCTGGATCGATGTGCCCGTCACCTCGACCGGGTCGCCGTAGATGGCGGTCTGGAAGTACTGCTGGGCGTTGTCGGTCGACAGGTTGATACAGCCGTTGGTGACGTTGGTGTTGCCCTGCGCGCCCGAGCTGGCCGGGTTGGCGTGGATGAACTCGCCGTTGTTGGAGATGCGCACGGCCCAGCGTTCGTGGACGTTCGAGTATCCGGCGGCCGGGTTGGACATCCAGAAGTCGGCGTACTTCTCGGTGACGACGTGGGTGCCGCTGCGCGTCACGTTGCGCGGCTTGTCGGCCTCGCCGTAGCTACAGGGGAAGTCGAACAGCACGCCGCCGTCGGTGATCACCTGGATGCGGTGGCTGGTCGCGTCGGCCTTGACCACCTGGCGCCGGCCGATGGTGATCTCCAGCGTGCTGTCCTGCGCGCCGTAGGCGTCGTCGCCGAACGGGACGCCGTACAACTTCGCCGAGACGCTGACCTTGGTGCCGGGCGGGTAGTACTCGCGGGGGCGCCAGTGCATGCGCGCGCCCTCCCGCTCGTCGGGTAGCCAGGCCCAACTGCCCTCGACCGGCGGGTCGGTGACGACCTTGACGTTGCGTTCGACGGAGGCCTTGTCGCTGATCGAGGAGTCGAACTGCAGGATGATCGGCGCCGCCACGCCGACGGTCTGCCCGTCGGCGAGCTGGAACTGGCCGTTGACCTGCTTGGTCGGGTTCACGGTCGTGAACGTCGCGGACACCGGCACGGCCTTGCCGTCCCGGCCGACGACGGAGCCGGTGAACGTGTACGTCGCGCCGAAGCCGAGCGGCTCGGCGGCGTTGAACGACGTGCGGTCCTTGTTGAACACCGCGGCGACGACCTTGCCGTCACCGTTGGTGAGTGTCAGCTTCTGGAACCAGCCGTCGGTGACGTCGACCCCGATGCTGCTGGTCGGCACCACATCGGTGGCGCCATTGGCAGGCCGGTAGGTGACGACGGGCGCCGCGGTCTCTTTGGCAGGGGCCGAAGAGCCAGATCCGTTCGATTTGTCGGAGCACGCGGCGAGCACGCCGGAAGTGCCGACTGCAATCGCGGTCAGCATCTGTCGCCGGTTCACACTCACAGGTTCGAATTTACCTACAGCGAACAGCCGATTAAGCACGGTTCCGGTGTGAGATCTATCCCGAAAGCGGCCTTGACGCCGTCCCGCACGGTCCTGGCCAGCGCTAATACGTCGGCGCTGCCAGCAAAGCCCCGGTTGGTCAGGGCCAGCGCATGCTTGGTCGAGAGCCGGGCCGCAGCGCCGTCACCGGGGTATCCCTTGCCGAAACCGGCCTGTTCCACGAGCCAGCCGGCCGCCAGCTTGACCCCGTTCGGCGCCGGGTAATTGGGCACCGGACCGTCGGTGGCGTCCCGGATGCGTTCGAAGACGTCGTGCGGGACGACCGGGTTGGTGAAGAACGAACCGGCGCTCCAGGTGTCGTGGTCGGACGCGTCGGAGACCATGCCCTTGCCGCGCCGCAGCGCCAGGACCGCCTCGCGGACCTTGACCGCATCGACCCTGGTGCCGGCCTCGGCGCCCAGCCGGGCAGCCAGTTCGCCGTACCGCAGCGGGGCGCTGAGGCCGTCGGGGTTCAGGGTGAACTCCACCTCCAGCACGACGGCGTGGTCGGAGTTCTTCAGCACGCTGTGCCGGTAGCCGAAATCCAGTGTCTCGGGACCGACCCAACTGTCGGTCCCCGTTTCGCGGTCGAACAGCCGGACCCGGCTGATGGTGTCGGCGACCTCGGCCCCGTAGGCGCCGACGTTCTGCACCGGCGTCGCACCGGCCGAGCCCGGGATGCCGGACAGACACTCCAGCCCGCCGAGCCCGTGGGCCAGCGAGGCCACGACGACGTCGTCCCACAGCGCGCCGGCCTCGGCCCGCGCCACGTTGCCGTCGATGGTGATCTCGGTGTTCGCCAGCTGGACGACCGTCAAGTCGCGCAGATCGTCGGCCACCAGCACATTCGACCCGCCCGCCAGGACCAGCAGCGGGCCCGGGTGACCCCGCAGCGCGGTGAGCGCCCCGACCACCTTGGCGGTGGTATCGCAGGTGATCAGACGGGCTGCCACCGGTCCGACGCGGAACGAGGTCAGGGGTGCCAGCGGCACGTCATAGTCGACCGCCGCGCCCCCGATATCCGAACTGACCACGGCCGCTAACGGTAGCGTGGCCGATTATGGCCCGCTCTTTCGACATGGTTGCCGAATACCTCGGCACCGTGGCGCAGGTGCACACCGCCTTCTGCAACAAGGACTACTGGCTGGACCGGCTGGCGGAGGGTCGCGCCGACGTGTCGACGCTCGACTCGTTCGCCGAGGACGGCCACGGCGGCACCGACATCATCACCACTCAGACCGTGCGCGCGGCCGGCCTGCCCAGCATCGTCACGCAGTTCCACTTCGGTGACCTCAGCCTGGTGCGCGAAGAGCATTGGGGTCCGCTGACCGACGGGCGGGCCATCGGGACGGTACGCAGCCGCGTCCCCGGCGCACCGGCGACCATCACCGGCAAGGGTGTCCTGACCGCCACGGGCGACGGTGCGCGACTGGACTTCTCGGCGAACGTCGAGGTCCGCATCCCGTTGGTCGGCGGCAAGCTCGAGTCGATGCTGGGCCAGCAGCTCCGGTATCTGATCGAGCTGGAGCAGAAATTCACGAGCGACTGGATCGCCGCCCGCTGGTGAGCCGCCCATAAACTCGGGCCATGAATTCGCCCGTGGGCCAGCCACGGAGTACACCTGTGGGCCAGCCGACGCGCGGCACAACGGGTTACAACCGCCTGCGCCGCAGCGACCGCTGGCTGGTCCACTCGCCGCGGGTGCGGACGCTGCTGCGCACCGCGCCGGATCCCGTGGTCGTCGACCTCGGGTACGGCGCGCTTCCGGTGACCACGGTGGAACTGGCGTCGCGGCTGCGCACGGTCCGGGCCGACGTGCGGGTCGTCGGCCTGGAGATCCACCCGGAACGGGTGCGGCTGGCCCGTGAGCTGGCCGGCGACATCGTCGAATTCGGCCTCGGCGGCTTCGAATTGGCCGGGCACACACCGGTTTTGGTGCGCGCGTTCAACGTCCTGCGCCAGTACGACGTCGCCGACGTGCCCGCCGCGTGGGCGGAGATGACGGGGCGGCTGGCACCGGGCGGGCTGCTGGTCGACGGCACCTGCGACGAGTTGGGACGACGCTGCTGCTGGGTATTGATCGACGCCGACGGGCCGGTGAGCCTGACGTTGTCCTGCGACCCGTTCGCCATCGAACGGCCCTCCGATCTGGCGGAGCGCCTGCCGAAAGTGCTTATCCACCACAATGTTCCGGGCCAGCCGATCCACCGGCTGCTGCAGGCCGCCGACCGCGCCTGGGCCACATCGGCCGGGCACGGGGTGTTCGGTCCGCGCGTCCGGTGGCGCGCGATGCTCGACCTGTTGGTGGCCGAGGGCCAGCCGCTGGAGCCGCCGCGCCGCCGGCTGCGGGACGGCGTACTGACGGTGCCGTGGTCGGCCGTCGCGCCCACATCGTGACGACGAGCGCATAGGGTTCGCCGTATGCCGTCACCCCGCAGCCGACTGCAATCGCCGGTCGTCCTGGCCTCGGCCGCGGCGGTGATCGTCGTCGGACTGATCGTCGCGGCCGTCATGAGCAAGCCGCGGCCTGCCCCCACCCCGGCCGAACCCTCGACCACGTCGTCCCCCGTTGCGGCGGCACCACCCCCGTGCCGGCTCGACACCGTCGTGACCGCGCTGACGCCGCGCCAGAAGCTGGCCCAGCTGCTGATGGTCGGGGTCAAGAACCTGGCCGACGCGCAGGCCGTCGTCCGGGAGCAGGAAGTCGGCGGCATCTTCATCACCAGCTGGACCGACTACTCGATGCTCGGCGCGCCCCTCGCCGCGCTGGCGCAGGAACCGCGGCCGCTGCCGCTGGCCGTCAGCGTCGACGAGGAGGGCGGCCGGGTGCAGCGGCTGAAAGGCCTCATCGGCAGCCAGCCGTCGGCCCGCGAGCTGGTCGCCGCCGGCAAGACCCCCGAGCAGGTGCGGGAGATCGCCCGCCTGCGCGGCCAGGCGATGAAAGAACTCGGCATCACCATCGACTTCGCGCCCGTCGTCGACATCACGAACGCAGCCGACGGCACCGTCATCGGCGACCGGTCCTGGGGCAACACCGCCGAGGGCGTCACCGCCTACGCCGGCGCGTACGCCGCCGGCCTGCGTGACGCCGGACTGCTGCCGGTGCTCAAGCACTTCCCGGGCCACGGGCATGCGTCCGGCGACTCGCACCAGGGCGGCGTCGTCACGCCGCCGCTGGACCAGCTCGAGACGCTGGACCTGGTCCCCTACCGGTCCTTGACGACGCAGCTGCCCGTCGCCGTGATGGTCGGCCACATGCAGGTGCCCGGCCTCACCGACACCGACCCCGCCAGCCTGTCGAAGGCCGCGTACGACCTGCTGCGGAGCGGCAATTACGGCGGGCGCCCATTCCAGGGCGCCGTCTTCACCGACGACCTGTCCAGCATGGGCGCCATCACGCAGCGCTACAGCGTGCCGGAGGCGGTGCTCAAGGCCCTGCAGGCCGGTGCCGACACCGCGCTGTGGATCACGACCAAAGAGGTGCCCGACGTCCTCGACCGGCTGCAGCAGGCCGTCGACGCCGGTGAACTGACCACCGAACGCGTCGACGACGCCGTGCGGCACATGGCGGTGACCAAGGATCCGTCGCTGGCCTGCACCCGCTGATTACGCTGGGGCGCATGCGCATCGCACTGGCCCAGATCGGCGCGGGCACCGACCCCGAGGCGAATCTGGCACTGGTCGCCGACCACACGGCGCGCGCCGCCGACGCCGGAGCCGAACTGGTGCTGTTCCCAGAGGCGACGATGTGCCGGTTCGGCGTGCCGCTCGCGCCCGTGGCGCAACCGCTCGACGGCCCCTGGGCGGACGCGGTCCGGGAAGTCGCCGAACGTGCGGGCGTCACCGTGGTGGCAGGGATGTTCTGTCCGACCGCCGACGGCCGCGTCACCAACACCCTGCTCGCCACCGGCCCGGGCGTCGACGCGCACTACCACAAGATTCATCTGTACGACGCTTTCGGATTCGCCGAATCACACACTGTCGCAAAGGGTTTCGAGCCCGTCGTGATCGATGTGCCGACCGCCGACGGCGCCGTTCCCGTCGGCCTCACGACGTGTTACGACGTCCGCTTCCCGGAGCTGCACCTCGAGCTCGCCGAACGCGGAGCCAAGCTGCTGACCGTCCACGCGTCGTGGGGGTCGGGCCCGGGCAAGCTCGAGCAGTGGACGCTGCTGGCCCGCGCCCGCGCGCTCGACACCGGCTGCTTCGTCGCCGCCGTCGACCAGCCGTACCCCGGTGATGAGCTCGCGAAGAAGGGCCCGACCGGCAACGGCGGCAGCATTGTGGCCTCCCCCACGGGCGACATCGCAGTGCAGGCGGGGCTCGAACCGGAACTGCTGGTCACGGACGTCGACCTGGCCGCGGTCGAGCGCGCCCGCGAGACCATCGCCGTGCTGCGCAACCGCACCACGATTCCGCGTAAGGCACAATCGCAAGGGTGACTGACCCCTGGGCCCGCCCCGCCAATGAGGACGCTGCACCATCTGCCGAGCCTGCGCAGCAGGCCCCGGAGGCCCCGGGTGCCCAGCCCACCGAGGTGCTGACGGCCACCGAACAACCGGCACCGGCCGCCGATGTGCCGCCCGCCTATGGCGCCGACGCGCCGGCCCCGCCGGCCTATGGTGGCGACGTCCCGCCGACGTCGTACCCGGCGCCGCAGCAGGTGCCCGCCACCGACCCGCCCAAGAAGCGCCGCGGTGTCATGGAGCTGCTGCGCGACCCGATGTCGCTGATCCTGATCATCGTCATCGCGCTCGCGCTGTCGGCGGCCGGCGTCGTCGGCGGCGAGTTCTACGCCCGCAGCCGCGGCAACAGCGTCGTCTCGCAGTCCGTCCAGTGCGTCGTCCAGGACAAGGTCGACGTGCAGTTCGGCGCGACCCCGTTCCTGTGGCAGGTCGCCAACAAGCACTATGACCACATCACGGTGACCACGGCCGGCAACCAACTGCGGTTCGCCAAGGGCATGAAGGCCCAGATCCAGATCGACGACGTCAAGCTCGACAAGACCGCGAAGTCGGCCGGCACCATCGGGGCCCTCGACGCGACCGTCACCTGGTCGGCCGACGGCATCAAACAGACCATCGCCGACACCGTCCCGGTGCTCGGTGGCCTGGTCTCCGACGTCACCACCGACCCGTCGTCGGGCACCATCGTGCTGGACGCGCCGATGACGCAGATCGTGGCCAAGCCGACGCTGTCCGACGGCACCATCTCGCTCAAGGTGGAGCAGCTGACCGGGCTCGGCTTCCTGCTGCCCCGCGAGTCGATCCAGCCGGCGCTGGATTTGTTCGCGTCACAGCTGACGAAGGACTACCCGATGGGCATCAAGCCGGAAGCCCTGCAGGTGACCGGTACCGGTGTGACCGCGAAGTTCGGCACCAAGAACGCGACGATCCCGCTGGCCCAGCAGGACTCCTGCTTCTCCGGCCTCTGATCCCCCGCTGACCCCAGCGATTTGTGCACGATTTTCCGCGGTGACCGCGGAAAATCGTGCACAAATCCCTAGTTGAGGCCGTCGAGGACGGCGCGGGTGCCGGACAGGCCGAGGCGCGTGGCGCCGGCGTCCAGCATCGCCACGGCCGCGGCGGCGTCTCGGATGCCGCCGCTGGCCTTGATCCCCAGCGCCGGGACGGTCTGCGCCATGATCTCCACGGCCTGCACGGACGCGCCGCCTGCCGGGTGGAATCCGGTGGAGGTCTTCACGAAATCGGCGCCGGCGTCGGCGGCCGCACGGCACACCTCGGCCAGCGTCGGCGCGCCGGCCATGGTCAGCAGCGCCGCGGACTCGACGATCACCTTCAGCACCGCCGTCGGGGCGGCCCCGCGGACCGCGGCGATGTCTGAGAACACCGCCGAGATGTCGCCGGCGATGGCGGCACCGACGTCGATCACCATGTCGACCTCGTCGGCACCGCGCCGGCCGTCGGATCCGACGACCGACAACGCCGCCTCGCGGGCCTTGATCTGCGAATCATGCTTGCCCGACGGGAATCCCACGACGGTGGCGATCTTGACGCGCTCAGGCACCTCGACCGCACCGAGCATCGACGGCGACACACACACCGCGCACACGCCCAGATCGGCGGCCTCCCAGCACAGGCTCGCCACGTCGGCGGCGGTCGCCTCGGGCTTGAGCAGCGTGTGGTCGACCAGTGCGGCCACCTGCTGGCGGGTCCAACTCATCAGAACGGCTCCTCTGTGCCACCGGGATTGCAACGTGCTCTCACCATCTGGTTGTCGTCGACCACCGGGCGCCACGGCTCGAGGTTCCAGCTGGTCTTGCCGGGCGCGCCGGCCTCGGCGAAATACCAGTGGCACATGAACTGGGCCCGCATCCCGGGGGTGTCGGCGTCAGGCGCGAGGTTCAGGACCTCGGACCAGGCCTCGTCGCCCGACTGCGTGGCGCCCAGGCCGGACGCGCGCCGACCGGCCGGCGTCGGGTACACCCGCAGGCTCGTCGCACCGTCCCACTGCGTCCACCGGGTGTGGTCGACGTAGGGCGGCGCCGGAACGGCCGGAACGGGTTGTGGAACGGGTTCGGTGGGATCAGCCGCGGACGGCGGAGCCAGCGTCAACGCCGCGGCAGCCAGGACCGCGAACCGGAGCGGGCGCACCGATTACCGGGATTTCCCTTGGACCTCAAGGAGTTTGGGCTTCACATCGACCAGGTACACACCGGTGGCGCAGGCGGCGATGGCCGCGCCCACCGGCGGGCCGATGATCCAGCCCAGGACGGCACCGCCCCCCAGGATCGCCAGCCACACCGGCTTGGTCAGTTTGTCGACCGCCGTGTAGGCGTCCGGCCGCTGCATGGCGGCATGCACGAACGCATAAACGGTCGTGGCCAGCACCGCGATCTGCAATGCGAAAAGGACGTAACCCACCAGGCTTCCGAGGTACACGCCCTCAGCCTATGTGGGTTACGTCCCTGACGTCGAACCTGATTACTTCTGGGTGACCTTCTTGGCCGGGGCGGCCTTCTTGGCCGGAGCCTTGGCAGCGGCCTTGGCCGGGGCGGCCTTGGTCGCAGCAGCCTTGGCCGGGGCCTTCTTGGCGGCCGGCGCCTTCTTGGCCGGGGCAGCCTTCTTGGCCGGGGCCTCTTCCTTCTCGGGCAGCTCGACGCCGACCAGCTTGGCGGCGCGCTCGCCGACCGCGCGGGTCTGGCTGGCGACGTTGCCCAGGGCGTCCTGGGTCAGCTCGGTGACCTGCTCGCGCACGTCCTCGACACGCTCACGGACGTCCTCGACGCGCTCGCGGACGCTCTCGATCGACGACTGGGTGCGCAGGCGCTCCAGGGCAGCCTCGCCACGCTCGACCAGCTTGTTGTAGGTGTTCTGGGCGTTCTCGGCGTAGGTCTCGGCGGCCTTGCGCAGCTCTTCGGTGCTGAACTTCTCGCGCAGCTCTTCAACCTGGCCCGGCAGTTCTTCCTGCAGCTTGGTCAGGCGGGCACGGCCCTCTTCGACACGCGCGTTGGCATCGGTGCGGGCCTCTTCGGCACGCTCACGCAGGCTCGCGACGATCTCGTTGACGGTGGCCAGGGCGAGGTCCGCGGCGCCGACGGCGGCGAACAGGGGGGCCTTCAGGTCTTCGATGGTGGGCTGGCTGGTCTCTTTGTTCTCTGCCATGTTCGTTGTTTCCTTTCTCGGGTACTGCGTTGGTCAGTTCGCTACTTGGTGAGTGTCAGTCGTCGTTGTCTGCTCCTCACTGGCGGCTTCCAATTCAGGCTGATCAGGAAGCGGTTTGGACTCGGCATCGTTCTGCTGCCGGAAGGACGTGTAGATGTCGAGCAGCACCTGCTTCTGCCGCTCGGTGATCGAGAGGTCCGCGATGATGGCGTCGCGCACCTCGCCGGCGGCGCTGGGCTCCAGAATTCCGGCCCGCACGTAGAGCACCTCGGCCGAAACCCTGAGCGCCTTGGCGATCTGGTTCAGCACATCGGCCGACGGCTTGCGCAGGCCACGCTCGATCTGGCTCAGGTAGGGGTTGCTGACACCCGCCTTCTCAGCGAGCTGGCGGACGGAGACCTGCGCAGCCTCCCGCTGGGTGCGGATGAAGCTGCCGATGTCCTGGGCTGCATTCGACATGACGGCGGCGATGTCTGCATCCTGCGCCATGTCGTTCCCCTGTCTTCGTCGACCGCTTTTGGTTGGCGGTCCGTACCAAAACAACGGTACGAGGGGGTGCTAACTATTGCAAGCGCTAGCAAGCGCCAGCTAGCACTGTCAGACGAAAAGCTCGGCGATCGTGTATATGACGAGGCCCGCCAACGATCCGACGACGGTGCCGTTGATACGGATGAACTGCAGGTCACGGCCCACATGGAGCTCGATCCGCCGGCTCGCCTCGTCGGCGTCCCAGCGCTCGATGGTCTCGGTGATGATCGCTGTGATCTCCGTCCCATACTGCGCTACAAGGTGTTTTGCGCCCCTGACGAGCCAGTTGTCGACCTTGTCGCGCAGCTCCGCGTCGTCCCGCAGAGACTCCCCGATTCGCACCACCGAATCTGCAATCCGGGTGCGCAAAACTGACGTCGGATCGTCCACCGATTCGAGGATGATGCGCTTGGCGGTACTCCACGCGGTCTCGGCCGCGCGGGCCACCTCGTCGCGCGCCAGGATCTGCTCCTTGATGCGCTCCGCCCGCGCGATGGTGTCCTCGTCGTTCTGCAGATCGTCGGCGAAGTCGAAGAGGAACTTCGTCGCCGACATCCGCAGCTCGTGCTCGGGGTTGCGGCGCACCTTGTCGGTGAAATCCATGAGCTCGCGGTGGATCCGGTCACCCACCAGGTGGTCGACCCAGCGCGGCGACCACGTCGGCGAATCCCGCTCGATGACGCGTTCGATGATCTCGCCGGCGTTGAGCGACCACTGGAACGCCCGGTCGGCCAGCAGCTGCAGCAGCGCCTCCTGCCGCCGCTCCGCCAGCAGGCTCTCCAGCACCCGGCCGATCGGCGGACCCCACTGCGGTTCGGCGATGCGCTTGACGATCATCCGGTCCAGGACGTGCTGGACGTCTTCGTCGCGCAGCAGCTCCACCAGGACGCGCAGCACCGTCGACGCCTCGGCGGCCACCCGCGCCGCATGCTCCGGTTCCGACAGCCACTTGCCCAGCCGGCTGGCGACCTGGGCGTCGCGCAGCTTGGTCTCCACGACCTCCTGCGACATGAAGTTCTCGCGGACGAAGGTGCCCAGGCCCTCGCCGAGCTGGTCCTTCTTGCGCGGGATGATCGCGGTGTGCGGGATCGGGATGCCCAGCGGATGCCGGAACAGCGCCGTCACGGCGAACCAGTCGGCGAGCGCGCCGACCATGCCGGCCTCCGCGGCGGCCCGCACATAGCCCACCCACGGCCCGGTCCAGCTGTACGCGCCGCCGCGGGACTGCAGCCACGTACACACCGCAAACAACACCGTCGCACCGAGCAGGAAGCTCAGCGCGACCGCTTTCATCCGGCGGAGGTTGCGGCGTCGCTCTTCGTCGGCCGTCCGGTCGGCGCCGGCAAACGACTCCGCGAGGCTGACGTGCGGTTCGAGGGACGCCTGGTGCCTCGGATGAGGTCCAGGTCCCGGCCTGGGTCGGTGTGCCACGCTTCCATCATCCTGTATGCCAGGCATGGTCGCCCCGTATTATTAAGCGGACCTAGCGGAATGGACGTATTGCGACCGTGGCACAGCAAAACGCACCCTCGTCGGCAAAAGCCGACGGGCGTAAACGACGCTGGCACCAACACAAGGTCGATCGCCGCAACGAACTGGTCGACGGCACCCTCGAGGCCGTCCGGCGCCGCGGCAGCAACGTCAGCATGGACGAGATCGCGGCCGAGATCGGCGTGTCGAAGACCGTGCTCTACCGCTACTTCGTCGACAAGAACGATCTCACCACCGCGGTGATGATGCGGTTCGCGCAAACCACGCTGATCCCCAACATGGCGTCGGCGATGTCGTCCAACCTCGACGGCTTCGAACTCACACGCGAGATCATCCGCGTGTACGTCGACACCGTCGCCGCCGAACCCGAGATCTATCCGTTCGTCTTCGCCAACAGTTCGGCGAGCAAGAGCAAGGCCATCGCCGACTCCGAACAGATCATCGCGCGGATGCTCGCCGTCGTCCTGCGCCGACGCATGGCACATGCCGGCATGGACACCGGCGGCGTCGAAGCCTTCGCGTTCCACACCGTCGGCGGCGTTCAACTGGCCACCCACTCGTGGATGTCCAATCGCCGGATGACCGCCGAACAACTCATCGACTACCTGACCCTGCTGTCCTGGAGCGCGCTGCGCGGCATCGTCGAGGTGGGCGGATCACTTGCGGAATTCAACGCGCAACCGCATCCGTCACCGGCCATCCCGCCGCATCTGATTCACTGATCGCGTGACCTCCGATCTGCCGTCGCTGTGGACCCACGAACCGCACAAGCACCTGGAGTTCAAACCCGGCCTGCGCGTGAGCGACATCGACCCGGACGCAACCCCCGGATTCCGCGGCAAGAAGGCCGACGCCCCCGAGCTGCAGGCCGAACGCAACGCGCGGTTCGCCGAACTGCAGGAGATGCTGTACGCGAACAGCCGCTCCGGGGACACCCGCTCGATCCTGCTGGTGTTGCAGGGCATGGACACCGCCGGCAAGGGCGGCATCGTCAAACATGTTGTGGGAGCGGGTAATCCACAGGGAATTCGATACTCCAGCTTCGGCAAGCCCACCGAGGAAGAGCTGTCGCACCACTACCTGTGGCGGATCCGCAACGCGCTGCCCACCGCCGGGCACATCGGCGTCTTCGACCGGTCCCACTACGAGGACGTGCTGATCGTGCGGGTGCACAACCTCGTACCGCCGCCGGTATGGGAAGCCCGGTACGACGAGATCAACGCCTTCGAGCGCGAACTCGTCGACGCCGGGACGACGATCATCAAGGTCGCGATGTTCGTTTCCCTCGACGAGCAGAAGAAGCGACTGGCGGAGCGACTCGAACGGCCCGACAAGTACTGGAAGTTCAACCCCGGCGACATCGACGAGCGGCTGCTGTGGCCCAAGTACCAGGAGGCGTACCAGGCGGTGCTGGACCGCACCTCCACCGACTACGCGCCGTGGCACGTCGTGCCCTGCAACCGGAAGTGGTACTCCCGGCTCGCCATCACCGAGCTGCTGATCGAAGCCCTCGAGAGCCTCAAATTGTCCTGGCCCCCAGCCGATTTCGACGTCGAGGCGGAGAAGAAACGGCTGGAGTCCGCCTAGCGCACAAAAAGAGGAGCCCCCCGACCAGGTCGGGGGGCTCCTCTTTTCTGGCTTACTTGACCAGCGTGAACTGGCCGATGTTGGTGATGCCGCGACGGAAGAAGTCGGCGCAACCGGTGAGGTACTTCATGTAGCGGTCGTAGACCTCCTGGCCCTGCAGGGCGATGGCCTCGTCCTTGGCCGCCTCCAGGTTGGCCGCCCACATGTCCAGCGTGCGCGCGTAGTGCGGACGCAGCAGGTGGGTGCGCTCCAGCGTGAAGCCCGAGCCCGCGGCGAGCTGCTCGATGTCCTCGACGGCCGGCAGCTGCCCGCCGGGGAAGATCTCGTCGCCGATGAACTTCATGAACTTCAGGTCGCTGATGGTCAGCTTGATGCCGTTCTCGCGGAAGAACTGCTGGGTGTGCGCGAGGATCGTGTGCAGCAGCATCCGGCCGCCGTTCTCCGGCAGGATGCTGTAGGCCCGCTCGAAGAAGATCGGGTAGCGCTCCTGCTTGAAGGCTTCGAAAGCGCCGATCGAGACGATGCGGTCGACGGGCTCGTCGAACTCCTCCCAACCCTGCATCCGGATCTCGATGCTGCGGTTGGTGTCGATCTTGGCGAGGCGCTCGCGGGCGTACTCCGACTGCGCCTTGCTCAGGGTGATGCCGATGACGTTCACGTCGAACTGGGTGATGGCCCGCTCCAGCGCGCCGCCCCAGCCACAGCCGATGTCGAGCAGGGTCATGCCCGGCTTCAGATCGAGCTTGCCGAGCGCCAGGTCGAACTTGGCGTTCTGCGACTCCTCGAGAGTCATGTCCTCGCGCTCGTAGTAACCGCACGTGTAACCCATGGTGGGGCCGAGCCACAGGGCGAAGAACTCATTCGAGATGTCGTAGATCGACTGCGACTCCTCGTAATGGGGGGTCAAATCGATGTCGGCTTGAGACATATCGGTATCTATCCTTTGCGTTTACGTTCGCCGGGTCGGGCGGCGCGACCGCATGCTGCGGCCAGCTGAAATACCCGTACGTGCGCGCCCTAACGGGCCCAGCGAAAAACAACCCGCACGCAAGGTTAACGAAAATTACTGTCAGGCTCCAACCCGGCGTCTGTCAGTAGGTGTAGAAGCCCTTACCGGACTTCTTGCCGAGCTGGCCTGCCTCGACCATGCGCAGCAGCAACGGCGGCGCCGCGTACAGCGGCTCCTTGTACTCGTCGTACATGGAGTCGGCGATCAGCTTCATGGTGTCCAGGCCCACCAGGTCAGCAAGCTTCAGCGGGCCCATCGGATGCGACAACCCGGCAACGACCGCGGTGTCGATGTCCTCGACAGTGGCGAAGCCCGATTCGGCCATCCGGATGGCGGCCAGCAGGTAGGGAACCAGCAGGAAGTTGACAACGAAGCCCGAGCGATCCGACGCCCGCACGACCTTCTTGCCCAGCACCTCACCGGCGAAAGTCTCGACGCGCGCGGCGGCTTCAGGGGCGGTCGTCACCGAGGAGATGAGCTCGACCAGGGGCAACACGGGCACCGGGTTGAAGAAGTGCAGACCGAGCACCCGGCTCGGGTTCTTGGTCGCGGCGGCGATGCGCATGATCGGGATGGACGACGTGTTCGACGCCAGCACCGCGTCGGGGTCGGTGATGATCTCGTCAAGCTGAGAAAAAACCTTCGCCTTGACGTTCACGTCTTCGACGATGGCCTCGATGACGAGCTGACGGTCGGCCATGTCGGCGAGGTCGTTGGTGAAGCTCAGGCGACCCAGCGCGGCGTCGCGGTCGGCCTCGGACAGCTTGCCCTTCTTGACGGCGTTGTCGAGCGACTTGGTGATCCGCTCCCGGCCGGCGGTGGTCAGCGCCTCGGTCGGCTCGAACGCCAGGACCTGCGCGCCTGCCTTGATACAGACCTCGGCGATGCCGCCGCCCATCTGCCCGGCCCCGATGACCCCGACTCGTTCGATTGCGTTGCTCACCGCTGTCCTCTCCTCGTGATTACTTCTGAAGATATGCGACAGGCCCCGCCCAGTTTCTGAGCGGGGCCTGCCGTATCTAGCTGTCGCGGCCGCGAGGGCTGTGCACGCAATTCACTGCTGATGCGTACCCGGCACTCGCACTCGTTGCCGACTTAGTGGAACTGACCCTCTTCGGTCGAGCCCTTCAGAGCCGCGGTCGAGGTGTTCGGGTCCACGGTGGTGGCGATCTTGTCGAAGTAGCCGGCGCCGACCTCACGCTGGTGCTTGGTGGCGGTGTAGCCACGGGCCTCGGCCGCGAACTCGCGCTCCTGCAGGTCGACGTAGGCGGTCATGCCCTCGCGGGCGTAGCCGTAGGCCAGGTCGAACATGGAGTAGTTGAGGGCGTGGAAGCCGGCCAGGGTGATGAACTGGAACGTGAAGCCCATGGCACCCAGTTCCTTCTGGAACTTGGCGATGGTCGAGTCGTCCAGCGCCTGCTTCCAGTTGAACGACGGGCTGCAGTTGTAGGACAGCAGCTGGTCCGGGAACTCAGCCTTCACGGCCTCGGCGAACTTGCGGGCGACCTCGAGGTCCGGCACACCGGTCTCCATCCAGATCATGTCGGCGTACGGGGCGTAGGCCTTGGCACGCGCGATGCAGGGCTCGATGCCCTTCTGGATGTTGTAGAAGCCCTCGGAGGTGCGCTCACCGGTGACGAACGGCTTGTCGCGGTCGTCCACGTCCGAGGTGATCAGGGTGGCGGCCTCGGCGTCGGTACGCGCGATGACGACGGTGGGGGTGTTGGCGACGTCGGCGGCCAGGCGAGCCGAGGTCAGGGTGCGGATGTGCTGCTGGGTCGGGATCAGCACCTTGCCACCGAGGTGGCCACACTTCTTCTCCGAGGCCAGCTGGTCCTCCCAGTGGGTACCGGCGGCACCCGCGGCGATCATGGCCTTCTGCAGCTCGTAGACGTTCAGCGCGCCACCGAAGCCGGCCTCACCGTCGGCGACGATCGGGACGAGCCAGTTGTCGACGCTCTTGTCACCCTCGACGCGGGCGATCTCGTCGGCGCGCAGCAGGGCGTTGTTGATGCGACGGACGACGGCCGGCACCGAGTTGGCCGGGTACAGGCTCTGGTCCGGGTAGGTGTGGCCCGAGAGGTTCGCGTCACCGGCGACCTGCCAACCGGACAGGTAGATGGCCTTGAGGCCGGCGCGGACCTGCTGCACGGCCATGTTGCCGGTCAGGGCGCCCAGTGCGTTGATGTAGGAGCCGTCGCCCTTGGTGACCGCGTCCCACAGGATCTCGGAGCCACGACGCGCGAGGGTGTGCTCCTCGACGACGCTGCCCTGCAGCTCCTCAACCTGGGCTGCGGTGTAGTCGCGGGTGATGCCCTTCCAGCGGGGGTTGGTGTCCCAGTCCTGCTGAATCTCAGCGGCGGTACGTGGCTTTCCGACGTTGGACATTGTGCTCCTTCGTGAGGCCGCGTCGCCGTGGGCGCCAAGATTCAAACTGATTGTTAACGCTTCGGCGACTTCGCTTGTGTGCTGTTAACGACGATGACACAGCACATACCCGCAGGTCCAGCGGTTACAAGTGCCAACTTTCGCCAACACTTGTAGCGAAGTTGCGAAGATTGCGAAGTTGCTGGGGTGCTTGACCGGTTCAGAAGCTACCGGACGGTAACCGATATGCGCTGGTCAGTACGCTCGTACTGTTAAATCGGCGCACTCAGAGCGCGAACAGGCAGGCGACCGCTTTGACCTCGTCACCGACGGCATATGTGAGCGTTGTAACACTGCGGTCACACAGCTCGGGACCGAATTTTTCGGTCGATCCGGCCGGGTACTCGTGCGTGATGATCTCCAGCCGGTCCCCGAGTGCCACCGCGGCGTCGTGTTCGATGGTCACGCGCAGCGGCGCCTCGAGCAGCTCGGGACGGTAGGTCTGGAGGTAGTCCTCGACCACCGACCAGTAGACGGAGTTGTTCATGTGGTCGAACAGGTCGATGTCGGTGACCCGGACCGGGAAGTCGACGATCCGGAGCGCGTCGTCGCGAGCGCCGGCCTTGAGGTAGCCCTTCCAGCGCAGCCGGTCCGTGGTCGCGGTCCGCTTCAGACCGGCGAGGAAGTCGTCCGAGATGCGGGCCGGGCCCTGCGTCTCGAGGTTCATATTGATCCAGAACGCCTCGGACTCGATCAGTCCGCCCTTGCGGCCGTCGATGCGCACCCGCATCTCGCACCACCGGTTCGACGTGCCCGAACACCAGCGCCGCAGCCGCAGGATGTCGCCGCGCTCGAACGGACGGATCAGGTCCACCATGGTGCGCCGGACGACCCAGGCCGGGTGGACGTCTTCGTAGCCCATCTGGCGCAGCTGATCCTGGCCGACGTCCTGGATGTGCCGGCAGGCACCGTCGAACCGCAGCCGGCCGTCGCGATCGACGTCGGCCATCCGCAGCGGCCAGCTGGTATCGAAGACGTCGGGATGCCCCTCCGGCACCGGCGCGAGGGTCTTGGCCAGGCCCGTTGCCGGTGCGGCAGTGGTCTTTTCGACGACCTTTTCGATGGTCTCCGCGGTGCTCATGGCGCCCCTTTCCCAGCGGGCCAACGCGGCTGGATCGTCCAACTCACCCGCGGGCCCGATCCTGCCACAGCCCATTTTTGCCAATTATGCGAAGACGGTATTCACATGATTGCTAGCCTGGTTTCATGGCGAAGACTTTCGTTGGCTCCCGGGTGCGTCAGCTCCGGGGCGAACGCGGCTTCAGCCAGGCCGCGCTGGCGCAGATGCTCGACATCTCCCCCAGTTATCTCAACCAGATCGAGCACGACGTCCGGCCGCTGAGCGTCGCCGTGCTGCTGCGCATCACCGAGGTGTTCGGGGTCGACGCCACGTTCTTCGCCTCCCAGGACGACACCCGACTGGTCGCCGAGTTGCGCGAAGCGCTGATGGATCGCGACCTCGGCGTCGACGTCGACATCCCGGAGATCGCCGACCTGGTGAGCACGCATCCGACGATGGCCCGCGCGATGGTCGACCTGCACCGCCGCTACCGGCTGTCCACGGCACAACTGGCCGCCGCCACCGAGGACCGGTTCTCCGACGGGAGTGGCAGCGGGGCCATCACCATGCCGCACGAAGAGGTGCGCGACTACTTCTATACGCGCCAGAACTACCTCCACGAACTCGACACCGCGGCAGAGGAATTCATCCTGCGCATGCACATGCGCCGATCCGAGCTGTCCCGCGAGCTCGCCGAGCGGCTGAGCCGCGTGCATCACGTGCGTATCGTGCAGCGGCTCGAACTCGGCGACAACGTGCTGCACCGGTACGACCCCGAAACCCGGACGCTGGAGATCGGCGGCCACCTGTCGTCGGGACAGTACGTGTTCAAACTGGCTGCCGAGCTGGCCTACCTGGAATTCGGTGACCTACTGGAAAGCCTGGTGGCCGAGGGCAATTTCACCAGCGACGAGTCGGTGAAACTGGCGCGGATGGGGCTGGCCAACTACTTCGCCGCGGCCGCGGTGCTGCCCTATGGCCAGTTCCATGCTGTCGCCGAGGAATTCCGCTACGACGTCGAGCGGCTGTCGGCGTATCACTCGGTGAGTTACGAGACCATCGCGCACCGGCTGTCGACGCTGCAGCGGCCGTCGATGCGCGGCGTGCCGCTGTCGTTCGTCCGCGTCGACCGTGCCGGAAACATGTCTAAACGCCAGTCCGCCACCGGTTTTCACTTCTCGTCGTCGGGCGGCACCTGTCCCCTGTGGAACGTCTACGAGACGTTCGCGAACCCCGGCAAGATGCTGGTGCAGATCGCCCAGATGCCCGACGGCCGCAACTACATGTGGGTGGCGCGCACCGTGGAACGACGCGCCGCGCGGTACGGCCAGCCGGGTAAGACGTTCGCCATCGGGCTGGGCTGCGAACTGCGCCATGCCAATCGGCTGGTCTACTCCGAGGGGCTGGACCTGTCCGGCGGCGCCGCGACGCCCATCGGCTCGGGCTGCCGGGTGTGCGAGCGCGACAACTGTCCGCAGCGGGCGTTCCCCGCGCTGGGGCGCGAACTGGACCTCGACGAACACCGCAGCACCGTGACGCCGTACGTGGTGAAGCGGGCGAACTAAGACCCCGGTTGATCCTGCGCCGAGGGCGTAAAAGGTCGAGTGGCGTCGTGCGTAGACGCAGGGTCAACGAAGCCCGGCGACACCGACTCGACGCGTGCGAAGAACGTGCCGTAGAAGCCGTAAGCCAGCGTCGCGAACGCCCCAATGATGAGCAGCCCGAACATGATCGGATAGTGCGCCATCCATTCGGACAGATAGCGGACGCACAGCATCAAACCGACGATGAGGGCCACGCCACCGGCAATCAGCCGCAGCCTCGCATGGGGCGCCGGCCGAACCGGTTCCCGCAGAGCCGATTCCACCGCCAGGCACAACGCCGCGCCGACGACGAGGTCGACGCCGTAGTGGAAGCCGAAGCCCAACGTCGCGGCCAAAGTGCCCACCAGCCAACAAGTGCCACCGACGCGCAACCACCGCGGGCCGGACCGCGAATGGATGAACACGGCCAGCGCCCACGCCGTGTGCAGTGACGGCATGCAGTTGCGCGGTGTCGATGTGTCGAACGCGATGGGCACCGCCGTCCCGTCGACGGGTGGCAGCAGGGCCGGCCAGAAGTCTCCGACCTGGAATCCGCCACCGGCCGAGCCGAAGGCGTAGGTCGGCCCCACCAACGGGAACATCAGGTAGATCAGCGGGCCGACCAGGCCCAGCACCAGGAAGGTCCGCACGACGAAGTGCCGCGGCCACCGTCCACCCGTGGTCACGTTGCGCAGCTGATAGATGGCCACCACGGTCGCGGCAGCGGAAAGTTCGAGATAGACCCAGTGCAGTACGAAGTAGAGCACCGAGTGGTGCTGGACCAACTGGCCCATCACCCATGACGGCTGCCCGAGGGCGACGTCCGCACGCACCGCGAACTCGTCGAGAACGGTGGGACGGGTCAGAGACGTGATCGCCAGCCAGGCGTCTCCGGCCTTGGTGGCGAGCACGAGCAACAGACCGGTGGCGACGCCCTTCAGCGCGGTGTCGCGCTGCGGGCCCGTCCACCGCGTCAGCGCGAACACGCCGAGGCCGGTGAGCACGACCAGCGCGCCGCTACCCATCGCCGCCGGAAGACCGACGTACTCCCGGCCGACGACAAAGACCACATCGAGCCCCAGTGCGGCGCCCGCGATCGGCAAACGGTATTCGCGTGGCACCGCGACCAGGGCCACCACCAACGCCGCCCAGGGCACCGTGAACCCCGCCGGAGTTCCGACGTAATCGCTGATCAGGCGCTCGAGCGGGCCCCGGAATCCGCACAGCATGGCCGTAACCTGCAGCGCGCACATGAACGTCGCGACCAGCGCAATGCCGATCGCGACCTTCGTCCGGGGTGGTACACCCTCGTTAAGAAAGGGTGAATGCTCAGTGAACACGCATAGACGATAGGCCGTCGGCCGCCGCTACCAGCAATTTGCGACCAATTTGCGACTTGGCGACGTCACCCCATGGCTCGACCCTACGACCGCCCTGCCTGTGCCAGACTCGGGAATTGTGAACAGCATCGAGCCGGCCCGCATCGAACCCGGCGGATTCCGTGAACTGGGCCCGCTCAACTGGGTTATCGCCAAGATCGGCGCCAAGACCATCCGGGCCCCGAGGTTCGCGCTCTTCAACGTCCTCGGCCAGCATCACCTGCTGTTCCTGACGTTCCTCCCCTACTCCGGCATGCTGCTGGGCCGCAGCAAGCTGGGGCTCAGGGACGCCGAGCTGGTGATCCTGCGCGTCGCTCATCTGCGCGGCAGCGAGTACGAGCTGCAGCAGCACCGTCGCCTCGCCCGCAGCCGAGGCGTCGACGCCGAGACGCAGGCCCGCATTTTCGAGGGGCCGGACGCCGAGGGCCTCACCGACCGGCAGCGTGTCCTGATCACCGCGACCGACGAGTTCGTCATCACCCGGTCGGTGTCCGACCAGACGTGGAAGTCGCTGGCGGCGTACCTCGATCGCAAGCAGCTCATCGACTTCTGCCTGCTGGCAGCGCAATACGACGGGCTGGCGGCGACCATCGCCACCCTGCGCGTGCCGCTGGACTTCCCGGACTAGAGCGCTACAGGTAGGTGACCCCGAGTACCGCCAGCGTCATCAACACCGGCGCGACGGGCAGGCACCAGAGGAACGCGGACTTCGCAAAAGCCTTGCGCTCCTGAAACTTTCGAGCGAAAAACACGGCGACGCCGGCCACCACGAAGACCACGGCGGACATCACCAGCACCCAGAAGCTGATGCTGGTGGTGTCCATCGCAAGCGAGATCGCCAGCAGCCACACCATGTGGCCGACGACCAAACCGCCTATCGCGGCAACGACATTCGCGCGCAAAACCGACTCAGAAGTTGATCATGTGGCCGGCCAGGCCGTGGATTGCTTCCTGCAGCGCCTCCGACAGCGTCGGGTGGGTGTGCACGTTGCGGGCCAGTTCGGTGGCGGTCAGGTCCCACTTCTGGGCCAGGGTCAGCTCGGGCAGCAACTCGGAGACGTCCGGACCGATGAGGTGACCACCGAGCAACTCGAGGTGCTTCTTGTCGGCGATCAGCTTCACGAAACCGGTCGGGTCGGCCAGGCCATGCGCCTTGCCGTTGGCGGTGAACGGGAACTTGGCGACGACGACGTCGTAGCCCTCGGCCTTGGCCTGCTCCTCGGTGAGACCGAAGCTCGCGACCTGCGGCTGGCAGAACGTGGCGCGCGGCATCATGCGGTAGTCGTCGAAGGTCAGCGTCTCGGCGCCGGCAATGGTCTCGGCGGCCACCACACCCATCGCCTCGGCCACGTGCGCCAACATCAGCTTGGCGGTCACGTCACCGATGGCGTAGATGTGCGGCACGTTGGTGCGCATGTGGTCGTCGATCGCGATGGCACCGCGCTCGGTGAGCGCGACACCGGTGGTCTCCAGCCCGTAGCCGTCGACATTGGGACCGAAACCGATGGCCTGCAACACCTTGTCAGCCTTGAGCTCCTGGGTGGCGCCGTCTTTGCTCACCAGGACGGTCACATCCGACCCGTTGTCGGTGATGGACTCGACCTTGGTGCCGGTGAGAATCTTGACGCCCAGCTTCTTGTACTGCTTCTCGATCTCCTTGGAGACCTCGGCGTCCTCGTTGGGCAGCGCGCGCGGCAGGAACTCGACGATGGTGACGTCGACGCCGTAGTTCTTCAGCACGTACGCGAACTCCATGCCGATGGCGCCCGCACCGGCGATGATGATCGAGCCGGGCAGCTCCCGCGTCATGATCTGCTTCTCGTAGGTGACGACGTTCTCGCTCAGCGAGGTGCCGGGCACCAGCCGCACCGACGAACCGGTGGCGATGATCGCGTTGTCGAAGGTGAGGTCCTCGGTACCACCGGCGTTGAGCGCGACGCGCATCGAGCTCGGGCCGGTGAAGGTGCCGTAGCCCTCCAGCTCGGTGATCTTGTTCTTCTTCATCAGGAAGTGCACGCCCGCGACGCGACCCTCGGCGACCTTGCGGCTGCGGTCGAATGCCGCGCCGAAGTCGAAGCTGGCCTCGCCGCTGATGCCGAAGGTCTTGGCTTCTTTGTTGAAGATGTGGGCCAGCTCCGCATTGCGCAACAGGGCCTTGGATGGGATGCATCCCACGTTGAGACAGACGCCGCCCCAGTACTTCGGTTCGACGATGGCGGTGGTCAGCCCCAGCTGGGCTGCGCGAATTGCGGCGACATATCCGCCGGGACCGGCTCCGAGAACGACGACGTCATAGTGAGTCACATGCACACCTTATAGGCGCGGCGACGTCGAGAGTCGGGAGACCGATTCAACTGCGAGAAACCGGGTATTCGGCGGGGACCTTCGCCAGAAAGGGTCGCCGCCCCGTGTCCAATTCGCTGATGCCGCACTTCGATGATGTGCAGGCACACTACGACCTGTCCGACGAGTTCTTCCGGCTGTTCCTCGATCCGACGCAGACCTACAGCTGCGCGTATTTCGTGCGCGACGACATGACGCTGCAGGAAGCCCAGCTGGCGAAGATCGACCTGGCGCTGAGCAAGCTCGGACTGCTGCCGGGGATGAAGTTGCTGGACATCGGCTGCGGATGGGGCTCGACGATGCTGCGCGCCGTCGAACGGTACGACGTCGATGTGGTCGGCCTGACGCTGTCGAGGAACCAGGCGGCCCATGTCCAGCGCGCCTTCGGCCGGATGAACACCGCACGCAGCCGCGAGGTCCGGCTGCAGGGCTGGGAACAGTTCGACGAACCCGTCGACCGGATCGTGTCGATCGGCGCCTTCGAGCATTTCGGACCCGACCGCTATCCGGAGTTCTTCCGGCGGACGTATGCGGCAATGCCACCAGGCGGCGTTATGCTGCTGCACACCATCTGCGGTTTCGACTTCCGGGACGCCAAGGAACTCGGCATCCCGCTGACCTTCGAATTCGCCCGCTTCGTCAAGTTCCTGCTGACGGACATCTTCCCGGGCGGCCGGTTGCCGATCATCTCCGTGGTGGAGGAGCTCGCGACCGCAGCCGGATACACCGTCACCCGGAAACACTCGCTGCAGCCGCACTACGCCACGACCCTCGACATCTGGGCGCAGAACTTGGCGGCGCATCGGGACGAGGCCATCAGAATCCAGTCCCGGGAAATCTATGACCGCTATCAGAAGTACCTGACCGGTTGTGCCGAGCTGTTTCGCAACAAGCAGGCCGACGTCGTCCAGTTCACCTTGCACAAGTAGGTCACGATGAACGAAACCACGCCCTCCGCAACGCAATTGCAGCCGCATTTCGACGACATCCAGGCGCACTACGACATCTCCGACGACTTCTTCGGCCTGTTCCAGGACCCCAGCCGCACCTACAGCTGCGCGTATTTCGAGCCGCCGGGTCTGAGCCTCGAAGACGCGCAGATGGCGAAGATCGATCTGAATCTCGGCAAGCTCGACCTGCAACCGGGCATGACGCTGCTGGACATCGGTTGCGGCTGGGGCGCGACCGTGCGCCGCGCCGTCGAGCAGTACGACGTCAACGTCATCGGCCTGACGTTGTCGAAGAATCAGTTCGCGTACACCAAGCGCCTGCTCGACGGCATCGACTCGACGCGTACCCGGGAGCTGCAACTGCACGGCTGGGAGCAGTTCCACCGGCCGGTGGACCGGATCGTGTCCATCGAGGCCTTCGAGCACTTCGGGTTCGACCGCTACGACGACTTCTTCAAGAACTGCTTCGACATCCTGCCCTCAGGCGGCCGGATGGTGATCCAGAGCAGCACCGGATACCACCCCTACGACCTGAATCGCCGGGGCAAGGCGCTGACGTTCGAGACCGCGCGCTTCATCAAATTCATGGTCACCGAGATCTTTCCGGGTGGACGGATCCCGACCGCCGACATGATGGTCGAGCACGGCAGGAAAGCCGGGTTCGAGGTGACCGAATGCCTGTCGCTGCGCCCGCATTACATCCAGACGCTCGGCATCTGGGCCGACACGTTGCAGGCGCACCGCGAGCAGGCCCTGGCCATCACCTCAGAGGAGGTCTACCAGCGCTACATGCGATACCTGCGCGGGTGCCTGCACTACTTCAGCGACGAGATGCTCGACGTCAATCTGGTGACCTACGTCAAACCCTGACGCGCAGCGGGCACCGGGCACGCCTCCTCGGCGTGCTCGACGATCAACGTCCCGTCCCGTACCGGCCGGACGCCCTGCGCGAACTGTGCGCCGGTGACGGGCGGTTGCGCATTGAGCTCGGCGTTCTCCGCGTCAGTGAACACCCGGCCGCGCGACAGGAAGCGCTTGCCTTCGGGCGCCTCCAGACTGAACCCGCTGCCCCGGCCCGCGACCACGTCGATGATGAGCTGGGTGTGCTGCCAGGCCTCGAACTGCGGCCCGGAGATCCACACCGGAACGCCGTCGGGGCCGACGTCGAGCACCGCCAGCAGCACGTCCCGGTCCCCGACGATGAAGTCGCCGTCGGGGTAACACATCGGCGACGAGCCGTCGCAGCATCCGCCCGACTGGTGAAACATCAAGGGGCCGTGCTGGTTCTGCAGTGCGCGCAGCAGCTCGGCGGCTTCGGCGGTGATCAGTGCCCGAGATGGCATACGGCCACCCTACGCCGGGGAGTAAAAATGACCAGGTGAGTTCTGAATCCGTCGCCCCGGAAGATCCCGTCGCTCCGCTCGCCCCAGGAGAAGATCCCTACCTCTGGCTCGAGGACGTCACCGGTGACGACGCCCTCGCCTGGGTGCGCGCGCACAACGAGCCGACGATCGCCGAATTCGGCGGCGAGCGCTTCGAGCAGATGCGCGCCGACGCCCTCGAGGTGATGGACACCGACGCCCGCATCCCGTACGTCCGCCGGCGCGGCGAGTTCCTCTACAACTACTGGCGCGACGCGGAGAACCCGCGCGGGCTGTGGCGGCGCACCACGCTGGACAGCTACCGCACCGACGCCCCCGAGTGGGACGTGCTGATCGACCTGGACAAGCTCGCGGCCGACGAGGACGAGAACTGGGTCTGGGCCGGCGCCGACGTCATCGAGCCGGGCCTGAACCTCGCGCTGATCGCGTTGTCGCGTGGCGGAGCCGACGCCACCGTCGTGCGCGAGTTCGACATGGAGACAAGGCAGTTCGTCGAGGACGGGTTCAACCTGCCGGAAGCCAAGTCGAGCGTCTCCTGGGAGACCCCCGACACGGTGTTGGTGGGCACCGATTTCGGGCCGGGCGCCATGACCGAGTCGGGGTACCCCCGGATCGTCAAGCGGTGGCACCGCGGGCAGCCGGTATCGGAGGCCGTGACGATCTTCGAGGGCGCGGCGTCCGATGTCAGCGTCGGCGCCGGCTACGACAGCACACCGGGTTTCGAGCGACTGCTGGTGTCGCAGTCCACCGACTTCTTCAACCGCGAACGCTACGAGGTCCGCGGCGACGAGTTGGTCCGCATCGACGTCCCCACCGACGCCGCGATCTCCATTCACCGCGAATGGCTCCTGATCCGGCCGCGCGCCGAATGGACCGTCGGCGAGACGACGTACGCGGCGGGAACGCTATTGGCCGCGCGCTATGACGACTACCTCGCCGGAAACCGCGATCTGAGCGTGGTTTTCGAGCCCGACGACCACAGCAGCATGCAGAACTTCGCGTGGACCCGCGACCGGCTGTTGCTGCAGACGCTGGTGGACGTCATCGGTCACATCGAGCTCGTCACCCCCGGCACGTGGGAGCGCGAGGACATCCCCGGCGTGCCGAAGCACGCCACCACGGTCATCGTCGACGTCGACGAGTACGGCGACGAAATCTTCCTGGACTCAAGCGGATTCGACAGCCCGTCGCGTCTGCTCTGGGGTCACGCCGGTGGTGAGGTCACCGAGATCAAGCGCGCACCGGGATTCTTCGACGCCTCCGAGGTCGAGGTGTCGCAGCATTTCGCTACATCCGCCGACGGTACGCGCATCCCGTATTTCGTTGTGGGACAACGCGGTGTCACCGAGCCGCGCAAGACGTTGCTGAGCGGGTACGGCGGCTTCGAGTCGTCGCTGCTGCCCGGCTACGCCGGGGTGCTCGGCCGGTTGTGGCTGACCAAGGGCGGTACGTACGTCGAGGCCAACATCCGCGGCGGCGGCGAGTACGGGCCGCGCTGGCACACCCAGGCCATGCGCGAGGGCCGTCACCTCGTCTATGAGGACTTCGCCGCCGTCGCAGCCGATCTGGTGCGCCGCGGCATCACCACCGTCGAACAACTCGCCGCCGAGGGCGGCAGCAACGGCGGTCTGCTCATGGGCGTCATGCTCACGCGGTATCCGGAGTTGTTCGGCGCGTTGGTGTGCAGCGTGCCGTTGCTCGACATGAAGCGGTATCACCTGCTGCTCGCCGGCGCGTCGTGGGTGGCCGAGTACGGCGACCCCGACAACCCCGATGACTGGGAGTTCATCTCGAAGTACTCGCCGTACCAGAACATCTCGGCCGACCGGAAGTACCCGGCGCTGCTGATGACCACGTCGACGCGCGACGACCGGGTACACCCGGGCCATGCGCGGAAGATGACGGCGGCCCTCGAAGCCGTCGGCCACCGCGTCCACTACTACGAGAACATCGAGGGCGGGCACGGCGGGGCCGCGGACAATTCGCAGGCCGCGTTCAAGGCCGCGCTGGTCTACTCGTTCCTGGAGCGCACCGTCGGCTCGTGATTAGTGCACGATTTTCCGCGCCGGCCGCGGATTTTCGTGCACAAATCCCGGTCAGGAGGCGGCCGGAGCGGCCACCGGCCTGGGCTTGCGGACCACCCGTCGACCCAGGTTGCCCAGCAGCGTGAAGAGCACGCCCAGCACCACGAGTCCGCCGCCGATAGCGAGCGTGATGTTGAGCCACTGGTGGGCGTTGGCGATCGCCGTGTCGACCATGACGTCGGCCACCTGGCGGACGTTGCCGGTGGTGCGGTTCAGCCCGTCGTTGATGTAGCGCCGACCCGCCTCGATGCCGGCCCAGCCGGCGGCGCCGACGATCATGGTCGAGATACCGAGGGCGGCAACGGTTTTCCCGCGGGACCGGGTCACCGCCAGAGTGAGCAGGGCGAACACGCCCGTCAGTACGCAGATGCCGATGCGCGCCCACGGTCCCCACGTCGTCGCCGCGCGGAACTGGCCGGGCCGCAACGACTGGGCCGAGTCGGTGATCGGTACTTCGATCTTCGACGGGACACGGATGCCGAACGCCGACAGCGTCGCCTTGAACGATCGGTCCGACAACATCGGCGACAGGTCGATGGTCCAGCGGCCAGATGAGTCCGAGTGGGCCATGGTGTCGGTGAACAGCCAATCGTGCGCGTAGCCGTTCGCGGCGCCGAACTGCCCCGGGAACGCCGAGCTGGACGTGTAGATACCGGCGGCACTCGACACGGTGCTGGTACTCAGGTCGTAGCCCGCGCTGGTGGCCAGCCTGTTGACCTGGATGCCCAGCTCGCTGGCCGTGGCCTTCTGCAGCTCATGGTTCTTGGCTGCCGTGGTGGCCAGCGCGACGTAGCCGCCCCGGTCGACAAGTGTGTGCTGCGCCCAGCAGACCGGCACAGCCACCGCCACAGCGACGGTGGTGACCAGCCACAACAGCAGTGTCGCGACGAATCGCAAGCGCCCTCCTACGTTGGTGGGCGCTGCTCAGTCGGACAGCGCCCGTCCCACGATCAGCGGATCGGCGTGTCCGACCACCTCATGGTCCTTGTTGTCGTAATCGAACTTACCGAGAACATGCCGCATGGCGTTGATCCGGGCGCGCTTCTTGTCGTTGCTCTTCACCACGGTCCACGGCGCAACCTCGGTGTCCGTCCACGCGAACATCTCTTCCTTAGCCGCGGTGTAGGCATCCCACTTGTCCAGCGAGGCCAGATCCGTCGGCGAGAGTTTCCACTGCCGCACCGGGTCGACCTGACGGATCGTGAAGCGGGTGCGCTGCTCGGCCTGCGTCACCGAGAACCACAGCTTGGTGAGGCTGATGCCGTCGTTGGCCAGCATCTGTTCGAAAAGCGGTGCCTGACGGACGAATTCGGCGTGCTGCTTGGGCGTACAGTAGCCCATCACGCGCTCGACGCCGGCCCGGTTGTACCAGGAGCGGTCGAACAGCACGATCTCGCCGGCGGCCGGCAGGTGCGTGACGTACCGCTGGAAGTACCACTGGGTGCGTTCCCGCTCGGTCGGCTTCTCCAGCGCGACGACGCGGGCCCCGCGCGGGTTGAGGTGCTCCATGAACCGCTTGATGGTGCCGCCCTTACCGGCGGCGTCACGGCCCTCGAAGACGATGACGTGCCGCAGCCCGTTGGTCTGGCTCCACTTCTGCAGCTTCAGCAGCTCGATCTGCAGCAGACGCTTCTGCTCTTCGTACTCGTCACGCTTCATGCGCTCGTCGTACGGGTACCCCTCGCGCCAGGTGTCGACGACTTCCCCGCTGGGCAGCAGCACCAGTTCGGGGTCGTCGTCGTCATCATCGCGGACGGTGTAGGTCTCAGCAGCAGAAGCGTCGAGGGTCACCGGCCGAAACTAGCTGGCAGGCCGAACCTGCCGGTGACGCCTTGGTGAACAACTGGTGGTGCTACTTGGCGGTGCGCTTGGGCCGGATCAACGACACCTTGGTGAGGACGTTGTTCATGCGGGCCAGGGCCTTCATCGAGTTGTGGTAGTAGTTGCCGCCCGTGCCCTTGCTCGTGCGCGGCTCGACGACCGTCTCCTGGCGGCAGAACTTGCGGATGCCGTCGGCGCCGCCGAACCGCGCGCCGATGCCCGACGTCTTCCAGCCGCCCATCGGCGCGGTGGTGCACATCAGGTTGGCCAGCACGTCGTTGATGTTCACCGCGCCGCAGTCGAGCTGCAGAGCCACATCCTTGGCCCGCTGCACGTCGCCCGAGAACACGGTCGCGCTCAGGCCATAGGGGCTGTCGTTGGCCAGACGGACCGCCTCGCCGACGGTCGCGACCTTCATGATCGGGAGGGTCGGGCCGAACGTCTCCTCCGTCATGCACGCCATCGAGTGGTCGACGTCGACCAGCACCGTCGGCGGGTAGAAGCTGCCCGGGCCGTCGGGGCGCTTGCCGCCGGTCAGCGCGCGGGCGCCGGCCGCCACGGCCTCGTTGACGTGCCGCTCGGTGATGTCCACCTGACTGGCGTCGATCTGCGCGCCGAGGTGGTAGCCCTCACCGGCGCCCACCTTGAGGTTCTGCACCGCCTTGACGACGGCTTCGACGAACGCGTCGTAGGCCGGTTCCAGCACGTAGACACGCTCGACGGACACACACGTCTGCCCCGCGTTGAACATCGCGCCCCAGACCGCGGCGTTGGCGGCCAGCTCCACGTCGGCATCCTCGAGGACGATCATCGGGTCCTTGCCGCCGAGTTCGAGACTGACCGGGGTGAGGCGGCGCGCCGCGCGCTCCATGACCTTGCTGCCCGTGGCCGTCGAGCCGGTGAACTGGATGAAGTCGGAGTTGTCGATGACGGCCTCGGACACCTCGCGGGCGCCCTGCGCCAGGGCCAGCACCTCGGGGGCGCCGGAGTCGGTCCAGCCGCGCAGCAGCAGCTCGGCGGTCAGCGGGGTCCGCTCGGACGGCTTGAGCAGGACCGCACAACCGGCCGCGAGTGCCCCGATGGCGTCCATCAACGCGTTGGCCACCGGGTAGTTCCAGGGCGCGATGATGCCGACGACCGCACGCGGGCGGTAGTGCACGGTGATCTTCTTGACCGACAGCATGGGCAAGGGCGCGGGGCGGGTGTCGGGCGCCAGCGCCTTCTCCATGGTCTTCACCACGTACGAGATGATCAGGATCGCCAGCGGGATCTCGGCCTTGGCGTCGACCATCGACTTGCCGGTCTCGCGGATCAGCAGGGCCTCGACCTCGTCGCGGTGGTCGTTCAACCACACCGCGAAACGAGCCAGCACCTTCGCCCGGCCCTGCGGCCCGCGGGCTTCCCATTCGCGCTGCGCGGCGCGCAGGCCGGCGGCGATGCGAGGGACGTCGGCCGGGTCCGTCCAGCTCACGGTTCCTGCGATGGCACCTGTGGCGGGGTCGTAAATGGTGCCGGAGCCGGGCGAACGGACGTCAGACGTAGCGGTCATACCGCCATCGTAACGACCGGGTGTGACGCGGGTCGCACCCGGCTTGACGCGTGTCAAAACCGAGGCGTACCGCGCCTGGCGCTAGAGGATGACGCCAGGGCTTTCCGCCGGGCCGTCGGTGACCAATCGGGTCGCCAGGCAGACCAGACTGGACCCGAACAGCAAGGCACCGACGGTGTCCGTGAAGTAGTGGTACGTGAAGGCCTGCCCGAGCATGCCCAACGGAACGAAGACGCCGGCCAGCACGCGTGACCACAGCACCGCCCCGGCTGCCACGACGATCACGCCCAGCACCGTCACCGCCAGCACGGTGTGCCCACTCGGATACGCCAGCGCCCCGCCCTTGTGACGGCCGAACAGCTCTTTCAGTCCGCGCTCGATGAACACCGCCAGCTGGGGCGTCAACGCGATGACCGCCGCGAGGCGCCAGCGCTTGTGCCACAACGCGATTCCCACCGCGATCACCAGCATCACCATGAGCACGCGTGGATCGGTGAAGAAAAGCAGCCAACCCGAGTACGGCTGACCGGCCCGGCCCGCGCGCTGGAAAACGTCGTCGACCGGCGTCGAGGTCTTACCGACAACCCACCCCAGCAGGGCCATCATCACCAGTCCGACCGGCGGCCACCAGCGGACGAACTTCTCAGCCGTCATCTGTGCGCGGCGATGCCCCGCACGTACGCGGCCTGCCCGAGGTGCTGCGCGCAGTCGTCGACGATGCTGACGAGTCGCACGCTCGCGGTGACCGGCGGATTCCAGCGTCGGTCGACGATCCGCTCGAGTTCCTCGGGCGTCACGGTCGCGACGTACTCGAGCGTGACCTTGTGCACGGCGCGGTAGTAGCCGACCAGAAGCTCGACCGGCGGCCGCACCTTGCCGACGTCCTCGGCGGTGTGGCCGTACCCGATGTCGTAGCCGGGCGCGTCGCTCTTCGGCAGGTCGAGCGCGAACCGCTGCTCCCAGCCTTCACTGGTCCAGACCTGCTCGATGCCCGCGACATCGCACAGTTGCATGTCCTGACACCGCGCGCTGTGCCACAGCAGCCACGCGATGCTGTTGGCCTCCGGCGTCGGCCGCCAGAGCGACACCTCTTCGGTCAGGCCGTCGGTGACCTCGTCGACGTGCTCGATGAGCCGAGTGAACGAGTCGCGCAACAGTTCCCGCGCCGCAGCGGTGTCAGACATGTCGCCGACGCTACCGGAGCTCACCGCTACCCGGCCGCGCCATGGAAGACCGCCTCGACGTTGTTGCCGTCGGGGTCGCGGACGAAGGCTCCGAAGTAGCCGGGGTGGTATTCGGGCCACAGCCGGGGCGCGTGCAGGGACTCGGCACCGACCTTGACCGCGGCGTCGTGGAACGCGGTGACCGCATCGGTGTCCGCGGCCTGGAATGCGAAGTGCACCTCGCGGTTCGGGCCCGAGGCCTCGCCAGCGCTGGCATCGGCGATCCAGAAGTCCGGCTTGCCGTCGCGGCCGTAACCGATGGCGATGCCGAAATCCAGCTGCCGGCTGAACCCGAGGACACCGAGAACGGTGTCGTAGAACTGCTGGGACTTGGCCCAGTCACTGCAGTTGATACCGAAGTGGTCGATCATGCCCCGATCGTGCCACGGGGCACCGACAACATCGGAGCGACGAACCCGGGATGTATCCGCCGCTCCGATAGTTGCTATCCGTCAGTTGTCGGCCAGGGTCCGGTACAGCGTCTTCTTGGCCTCGGCGACCGCGGCGGACAGTGTGGTGACCGCCGTCTTCAGGTCAGCCTTCTGCGCGTCATTGCCGGTGAACTTGATCGTGCGCGCCAGGCCGGCGAGCTCGAACAAATCCTTGCGCAGCTTGATGACATCGCCGAACTTCCCCGCCTGCCCGAGGAACGCCTGCACCGTCTCGCTGTTGACACCGCGCCAGGCGAGCAGCTGCTCACCGAACTCGGTCAGCGTCGCGACGCCGTCCTCGACCGTGGCCACGCCGCGGGCCGCGAGCAGCGAGATGACGAACTCCACCTTGTCGACCGGCGGCGTGAACGCACCGTCGGTGATCTCCGAAACCCGCTGCGAGAGCTGCTCGGCGGTGGCCGGGCCTTCCTGTAGTAGCGCGGCCGCGGCAATCGCGGCACGCTTGAGACGACCCTTGAAGAAGTGGTGCCCGGCAGCCGGACCGAAGCCGCCGCCGAATCCGCCACCGAAGCCCGGGCCGCCGGGACCACCCGCGCCCGGACCGAAGCCCCCGAATCCGGGGCCGAAGCCCCCACCGAAACCGGGGCCGAAACCAGCTGAGAACATCGCAATTCCTTTCGTTGATTCGATGCATCTTGTACCTATCACGATACATCGGTTTTGCAATGCCTAGCCGTTCTAACTTCAACTCAAAGCCAACTCACAGATCTGATGACGGCCTGAGTCGTACGTTGTTCACATGAACGCAGCGGGCGTCGCCTACGACATCGTCATTCGCAACGGACTCATCGCCGACGGGTTGGGCGGCACCCCCTTTCGGGGCGATGTCGCAGTTCAGGACGGTTTCATCGCGGCGGTCGGCACCATCGACGGGAACGGCGCCCGCGAGATCGACGCCACCGGCCTGCTCGTCACCCCGGGCTTCGTGGACCTGCACACCCACTACGACGGACAGGCCATCTGGTCCGACCGAATGACCCCGTCTTCCGCTCACGGCGTAACGACCGCCGTCATGGGCAACTGCGGTGTCGGCTTCGCGCCCTGTCGCCCGGACGACCACGACGTACTCGTCGACGTGATGGCCGGCGTCGAGGACATCCCCGGTGTCGTCATGGTCGACGGACTGCCCTGGACCTGGGAGACCTTCCCCGAATTCCTGGACGCCGTGGCGGCGCGACAACGGGATATCGATGTGGCCGCGTTCCTCCCCCATTCGCCGCTGCGGGTGTACGTCATGGGCCGGCGCGGCGTCGACCGTGAACCGGCCACGCCCGAGGACCTGGCGCTGATGCGCAAGCTCGCGGCCGAAGCCGTGGAGTGCGGCGCGCTGGGCTTCGCGTCGTCGCGGCTGACGCTGCACAAGACCTCTGGCGGGCAGCCCATTCCGAGCCACGACGCCGCACAGGTCGAGATCGAGGCCATCGCCCGCGGCGTCGAGGACGGTGGCGGCGGACTGATCCAGTTCGTGCCCGACCTGCTGGCCGGCGACTACGAGGTCGCGCTGAAGACCGTGTTCGACGTCGCGGCCGACGTCGGCCTGCCCGTCACGTTCACCCTGGCCGTCGGCAATGCCGGACCGGCCACATTCGAGGACGCGTTACGGATGGTCGAGAAGGCCAACAGCGATGGCGGTTCGATCTCGGCGCAGATTTTCCCGCGGCCCATCGGCCTCGTCATCGGCCTGGAGCTGTCCGGCAATCCGTTCGTGCTGTATCCGTCGTACCGCGAGATCGCCGACCTACCGCTGCCCGAGCGCGTCGCCGAGATGCGCAAAACCGAAGTCCGCCAACGCATCCTGAACGACACGGCAGCCGCCGACGGCCACCCACTCATGTTCGCGGTGCAGGCATGGGACTACATGTTCCCCCTCGGCACTCCCCCGAATTACGAACCCGCACCGTCGGATTCGATCGCCGCCCGGGCCGCCGCCCGCGGCATCAGTCCGCTCGAGGAGGCCTACGACCGCGTCCTCGACGACGACGGTCACGCCATGCTGCTGGTCACCCTCGCCAACTTCCGTGACGGTTCCCTCGACACCGTCGCCGAACTGATCCAGCGCGACGACGTCATCCTCGGCCTCGGCGACGGTGGCGCGCACTACGGAATGATCTGCGACGCATCATTTCCCACGTACCTGCTGACGCACTGGGTGCGCGACCGCGCCGCCGGCCGGCTGGACCTGGCGCACGCAGTGAAGGAGCTGACGTCGGTACCGGCGCGCGTTGCCGGCCTGAACGACCGCGGCCGAATCGCGGTGGGCTACAAGGCCGATCTCAACGTGATCGACCAGGACGCGCTGACACTGCACAAGCCGACCATCGAACACGACCTGCCCGCCGGCGGGCGCCGCCTGGACCAGACGGCCGACGGCTACGTCGCGACGATCGTGTCCGGCGAGATCATCGCGGAGAACGGGGTACCCACGGCGGCCCGGCCGGGACGGCTGGTGCGCGGCCGGCAACCCGCACCGGCGTGAGCGGCGCCGACCTATCCTGACCTCATGAGCGTGAAGGTGGATCTGGAAAAACTCGGCGACACCCTGGCCGACTTCCCAGTGGGCTTTCTGATCACCGTCGGTGACGATTTCCGTCCGCACACGGTGGCCGTCGTCCCGGCGTTCGACGGCGGCGCGGTGACGATCGAGCCCGTCGGAAACACCACCCAGCGCAATATCGGCGCCCACCCGGCCGTGACGGTGCTGTGGCCGCCGAAAGAACCCACCGGCTACTCGCTGATCGTCGACGGGACCGCCGAAGCCACCGACACCGGCCTGCGCGTGGTGCCCACCCGCGCGGTGCTGCATCGCAGCCCCGAAGGCGTTCACGACTGCGTGTCACTCAAGGAGACCTGAGTTATCCACAGGCTGGCGCCGGTGGGCTATCGCTGCATGCCGCTTTCGGCTGCTATTGAGCGATGGGGGAAATCGAACAACTGCTTGCTGCCAACGGCGGGGTGGCGTCCGCAGTGCAACTGCGCGAGGCGGGCTGGTCGTATCAGCAGATCAAGAAACAAGGGTGGCTGTCGTTGCGGCGCGGTTGGTACGCCAGCCCGTCGGCCGATCCGCACGTAGTGCGCGCCGTCACGGCCGGTGGTGTCCTGGGTTGCGTCTCAGTGCTCCGCCGCTTCCGGGTGTGGGTTCCCGATTCCGATTTGCACATCCGGTATGCGACGCGGGCGCGCCGGTCGCTCCCGGGCGGCCGGTCCTGCCACCCATACCGCCTTGATCCACCTGTTGCCGGCGCCATCGATCCGGTTGAGGTTGCCGTCGCATCAGCAGCGAATTGCCTGGATGCCGAAGGGCTGGTCGTCGTCCTGGACTCGATGCTGAACAAGCGCATGATCCAGATGGCCGATGCGCGAGACATTGTCGCTGCGTCGCCTTTCGCCCGGCGGCACCTGGCCGAGCGGTGTGACCCGGAGAGCGAGTCCGGCACGGAGACCATGATCCGGTTGCGACTGCGGGCACTACGAATTCACCTGCGCACTCAAGTGGACATCCCTGGAGTCGGACGAGTCGACATTCTCGTCGGCGACAGACTGATCATCGAAGCCGACAGCCGCGAACATCACCTACCCAGGTATCAGGCCGACCGGACGCGGGACAGAGTAGCGACGAGCATGGGATATCTGGTGATTCGGCTGACCTATGAGGATGTCGTTTACCGCTGGGACAGGGTGGAATCGGACATTCTGGAGATCATCCGGCGGAATGGACACCTCGGCGCGATCACAACGTCCGCCTGAGCGTGTCGATAACCGTATATAGCCTCAACAACCGCCTCAGCCGAACGTTGTGTCAGCCATTGCGATCAGGCAGCCGCGTCCGAGCTGGTCGAACCCTCGTGGGCGTCGCCGGCAGGCTTGTCGGATCCGCCGGTAGCCGTTGCCTTGTCGACGTTGCCCGTGGCCGCGCCGGTCGGGGCGGACTTGGTGCCCGGCCGAACCTTGTTGCCCGACTTGACCTTTCCGGCCTTCTTGTCCGGCTTGCCGGTGACACTGGCCTGCGCGTCCGGCTTGGTCTCCGGAGCCTTCGAGGCATCGGGAGCCGTCGGAGTGTCCTGAGCCTTGGGGGCCTCCTGGTCGGTCGAGGCCGTCGGCGATTCCGGTGCCTTCGAGATATCCGGGGTCTCTGAGGCTTTCGAGGTGTCCAGCGCCTTGGGGGTGTCCAGGGTCTTCGGCGTGTCCGGAACCTTCGGGGTGTCAGCAGGCTTCGGGGTGTCCGCCACCGTAAGCGTCAACGTGTTCGCACTCGGCCCATCGACCGCCGGGATGCCACCGGCCGCCACACCCTGGACCGCGGCAGTCGGCGCCGGCCCGGTCACCGCCGTTTTCGCGGCTGCGGTGCTCGCCAGCGCCGGCGGTATCGGCGCCGGGAGGTTCGCCAGCAGATTGTCGAGCCCCTGCTGGAGGTTCGCGACCACGCCCGTCGCGAACTGGCCGACAGGTCCCGGGAGCGTGGTCAGTGGGTAGGTGAGATCGTGGATCAGGTAGCCGGCCAGTCCACCCTCGGTATCGGAACCGAGCAGTCCGTAGACCAGATTGCTCACCAGGCCGGGGATGTCCTGCGGGGACTTGATGGCCGACTCGATTGTCGCCGCCACGTTGTACGGCAGGAAGCCGACGTAGTCGACCACGTCCCAGGCCGCCCACACCGGAGCCAGCGGAACGTTGTTCAACGAACTCACGATGCGCCCGGGCGTGGTGGCCCAGAAGGCGTCGGACGCGGCAACGCCGGTCGACGGATCGGGCAGCCCGCCGAGAGCGGCGCCGATGACGTTGGCGATGCCGTCGGCAATGCTGTTGATCAGGCCCAGCTGGGTGGTGCTCGGGCCGATCGGGTACGGCAGCCCGAGTGCGATGTTGCCGATCGCGTTGGCCTTGAAGTCCCACGGGAACGTGTAATGCGGGTAGGACTCGGCCGGGTTCGCATACCGGTTGACCAGCCAGCTCAACACCGACGGGGCGTAGGCCGGGTGCTGTACCGAGATGGCGATGGCGGTGAGCGCGTCGAACGGCAGCGAGACCACCGCTTCGATCGGAATGGCAACGCTTGCCGCGAGTCCGTCGACGATCCAGCCTGCCCCGGCCAGCGCGTCGGTGATCAGCGACGTGGGCACGACGTTGGCCTCGATGGTCGGTACGACGCGCTCCGCCGCGCCGATCGATGCGCCGGCCGCGACCACGCCGGCCGCCAGGGCGGCAGCTGCCAACTTCGTCGGCATGAGTCGAACAGAAGCATTCATGAAACCGCCCCCTCGGTGACGTGGCGGGCAACGAGACAATGCAGCGCCACGAAGGACTGATATTGACTTCAATGTCAATTTTTAGCAGATTCCCAGCATCCACGTGGCCTGTTCAGCGGGCACGAGCCTGACCGCAGGGTGATTTTCCGACCGGCTTTTCGCCGCCAGGTCAGGCTCGAGGCAGATCACTCACGATCGATGCCGGTGGCGCCGGAATCCTCCAGCAGCCTCTTGAGCACGTCACCCGGATCTCCCTGATTCGGATGTAGCTCATGCGTCGCCACGCCACCGGATTCGGTCGCCACCCGGTCTGCGCCGACGGTGTCCGGCGTCTGCGTCGTGGGTCCGCCGGCAGGCGCCTGTCCGTCGGCACCGCCCTGAGCCGGGCTCTGACCGCCCGCGCCACCCGACTGCCCCTGCTCCCCTGGGCTCGGCGGCGGACTGCCCGGACTCGGCGGCTGATTCTCGGGACTCTGCGGTTGACCGCCCTGATTCGGCGGCTGCTCACCCTGGCCGGACGGGCCACCGCCCTGACCCGAGCCGTCCTGACCGCCTCCGCCACCCTGGCCACCCTCACCGCCTTGGCCACCCTGGCCGCCGCCCTGGCCGTCCGACGACTTCGGCTCCGGATCTTTCAGCTTGTCCTGCAACCGCTTCGCCGTCTCGTTGCGGTGCTTGCGCTGCTCCTCATCGGGCTCGGTCGAGTTGTCGAAACAGCCGGCGGGCGCCTGCTGCACGATCGTCAGCGCCTCTTGCCACAGCGGCTTCGCCTGGTCGCGGTGCTTCTCCGCGTTCTTCACGTCGCCCCGGGCCTCCAGCACCACCTCGAGGTTGATGCGCACCGGGCACGAATCTTCCTGGTCGACCAGTTCCAGCGACTTCTTGAACTCGGCCTCCGCGTCTGTCAGTTTGCCTTCCAGCAGGTAGCGGTCGCCCTCGGCGAAATAGGCCTTGTAGGAGTCGATGACGTTGAAGGACTTGAGCTTCCGCACGTCGCCGGCCATGCCGTAGGAGTTGTACGCGACATAGTCCGACCGCGCGGACTGCCCGTAGACCACCATCGTGACCAACTTGGCGGCGATCCCCAACACCAGCAGGGCCGGCAGCACCGAGATCACCAGTAGCCTGCGCCGCAACACCTTCCGATGCGGGCCGGACGAGAAGAACCGGGCGACCGCCGCGACCACCGTCCGCCACACCGCCGATATCCGCGTCATTCGCCCCGCACCTTCGTCATGCGCGAGACCCGGTACTCACGCGCCATCGCGAAGAGTTCATAGCCCATCAACAGCATCGCGATGGCCGTGAAGATCCAGTAGAACTCGGTGCGCTCGCCCGGCAGCGAAACCTGTTGCCGCTCCGCGGACGCCTTCGCATCGAGCGCGGGGATGATGGTCGCCGTCGAATCACCCGGCGCACGGTGGTAGTACGGCAGCTTGAGCTGGCCGGCGACGGTCTTCAAGGACGCCTCGTCCAACACCGAGAGGAACTGTCCGCCACCGGCGTCCGGGAAGTAGGACATCTCACCGTTCGGCGCCATTCTGCTGGCGACCCGGCCACCGCCGGTCGTGCCGTAGCCGAGCACCGCGCCGCCGGAGATCAGCCCCGCGGGGATGTCGAACTTCGTCGCCGATCGCTTCGAAACACCTGCGCCCTCACCGAGATAGAAGACCACGTTGCTCGAACCCGGGTACTGCCGCTGCGCGAGTTCCAGCTGGCGCTTGAGCTGCTCGTCGGCCGCGCCGACATCAACCTGGTACACCGAATCGAAGTCCGACTGGTACGCCGAATAACCCTTGAGCAGTGCCCGCAGACTCCAGACGTCGTCCGACAACGGCCAGTCGACGCGGGCTTTCGTCGCGAACGAGGTGATGGAGAACCGCCCCGACGGGTACTGGTCGACTATCGACTGCATGTCGGCCCGAATCCCGGCCATCCGGAACTGGTTGTTCCCGTAGTCCTCGGCCTTGGAGTTGAGCGAGCGATCGACGACGAAGAACACGTTGACGTTGCGGCCTGATGCAGCCGCCGCGACGGACTGGTCCGAAACATGCTTGTCCCCTTCGATTCCCGGCCGCGCGGCCGCCGCGAACAGGCAGACGATCACCAGGGTCAACAAGCTCCAGCGCAGCACCACCTTGCGCTGGCTACCTTTCCCGACGACCACCAGCACCCGGTAGAGGGTGAACATGCGCAGGATCAGGGTGAGGCCGGCCAGCAACAGGAAGACCCACCACGCCACAACGGGTTCGAACGTCATCGACGCACCCCCGCCAGGCTGATCGAGAAGACGATCACCAGAACCAGCGCCACGGCCAGCACCGTGTTCGGCCGGTCGCGCACCTGCTCGACGAGAATCGTTCCGTCGGAACGGGTGAGCCCGGGCGGGTGGGCGCGGATGTCGTCCAGATGGCTGCGCAGTGCCGCGTCCATCGCGTCCTGTTGCGTTCCGCTGTTGCCACCCTTGGGATCTGCCGCGACATAGCTGATGAACCGACCGCCGGTGGTCTCGGCGATGCCACTGAGGGTGCCGGCGGCATCACGCGTCGTCGGGGTCAGCACGTTCAGCTGAATACCCGAGGACCTGGCCAGCGCCCGCAGCGCGGCGTCGGAGTAGATGGGCGCCGTGGAACCACCGGCGGGGCCCAGGTAGATGACCGAACGACGGGCATCCGAGGTCTTGCCCACGCCGGGAAAACCCTTCATGCACAAGGCAAGAGCGTCGTTGACCGTCAGCTTGTAATCGGAATAGTCGACGGCCCGGCCGAACTCGTGTTGCGCACGCTGCAGCGTGGCGACGTCCTCCGGCGAGGGTGTCTTTTCGGACTTCAGCCGCTCCAGGTTCGCATAGCGACCCAGTTGCTCCTGGAGATATGAATAGTCCCGGGTCAGCGGGATCACCCGCAGGGTGCGAGATGTCAGTCCGAGACGCTGCGTCTCGAACTTGGCTGCCTGGTCACGGAAATACGACAGGACGACGGAGGCGTCATGGGCGGCCGGATCGTCCTCCGTGCACAGCATGATGTCCTCCGGGTGAGCCCGGTTGATCTCCGCGGCGGTCGCTTGCGCGCTCACGGGCCGTGCGGTGGCGATGATCGCGCACAGCGACACCGCGACCGTCGTTGCGGCGATGGCCGCCAACATGATTCGGTACCGGCGATAGGCGCGCGCGTATTCGGGCAACTGAGTCAACCGACCGACCCACGCCAGCGGACGCAACCGTCGCTGCTGCTGCCGCAGGGGCCAGAGGAATGCGACGGCCACAATGACACCCAAGGCCGTCAGTCCCACGACGACGACCCACCACCATCTCAGCTCCATGACCGGATCGCACTCCGCACCTGCGCTGCCGCGGCAGCGACATCGGGATTCTCGGCAACGTCGAATTGCCGGGTGTACAGGGCCTTCACGATGGGCGCGGCCGCAGCCGCGGGCCCGCGCTCCACCTCACCCAACGTCATGTACTGCGCCCGCACGCCCGTGCGGTAAAACACGAAATTCCGCAGTATCCGGCTCATTTCGGCGTACGCCTGGCGGCTGCTCAGCTCACCGGTCCGGTGCCGTTCGGCCACCTTCCCGACCGCGGCACCGAACTTGCGCTGCAGTACGCGGGCGCTGATGTCGCGGATCACCGGGATGGTGCGCAGACGTTCGACGGGAAGCGTCCACACCACGACACCGGCGAACCAGCCGATCACCCCGAGGACCAGCAGGACGCCGAACACCAGCCAGAACACCGAGTACGGCAGCGGCGCCACAATCCATTTCAGAAAGTCATTTGCCACGGCCGGCCTTCTTCAACATCAGGGTGACGGCGTTGAACAACTCACCGCTGCCGGAGACCCGGGCACACGGAATCGCGGAGCTGTTGACGTACTGCTCGAACGCCGCCTCACGCTGGGCCTCGGCCCGCCGGTACGCCTCCAGCACCCGATGCCCCAGAATCTCTTCACGCAGCAGGGTTCTGCCGCTGTCGACGTCGTAGCCCTCGCCGCCCAGTCCCGGCACTCCGATCAACGGGGCGTCGCGCACCGTCACCCAGTAGACGTCGTGACGCGCGGACACCTTGCGGAACTGCTCGTCCAACGCGGCGCTGACATCGGGTTCGTCGGAAATCACGAAAACGATGTGCCTGCGCCGGAAGTGGTGCAGCACGTACTCCAGTTGCGTGCAGAGGTCGCTGCGGCCGCTGCCGGCGACGTCATGGCGGTTGACGCGTTCCAAGATGTGCTCGAGGTGCGCCTCGCCGCGCCGGTTGGGCATGTGCGCCGAGCCCGTCGCATCGCCGTAGACCAGACCCATCTCGTCGCCCTTGCTGATGGCGATGAGCCCAACCAGGCCAACGGCATTGAGCACCACCCGCTGTTTGACCTCACCACCGGCCGCCAGCGCCAACATGTTCCGGCCCAGATCGGTGACCATCAGGATGCGCTGTTGCCGGTACGAGACGAAGCGCTTGACCAGCACCTCGGGCGAGCGCGCCGACGCCTTCCAGTCGATGTCGCGGACATCGTCGCCCGGGACATACGGGCGCAGATCGTCGAACTCGAGACTGCGTCCCTGGAACATCGAGCGGTGCTCGCCTTCGAGCAGCCCACGGGACACCCCGTTCGGACCCGAGAGCCGATTGCCGGCCAGGGTCTGCGCCTTGACCTCCTGCAGTAGAACGCCCATCGTGGCTAGGGAGTTCGCACTGCCTGAATGACGTTGTCTATCAACACTTCCGGAGTGACGTTCTGGGCCACCGCCTCGAACCCGAGGATCAGGCGGTGCCGCAGCACCCGGTGCGCCAGCGCTTTCACGTCGTCGGGTAGCACGTGGTTGCGGCCTGACAACAACGCCAACGCCCGCGCGGCCTTGCAGAAGGCGATCGTGGCGCGCGGGCTGGCGCCGTACTCGATGAGCCGGGCCAGATTCGCCGGAAGGTACTGCTGCGGCGTGCGGGTCACCGCGACGATCTGGGTGATGTAGTTGACGATCGCCGGATCGAGGTAGACGCGCCTGACCACGTCCCGGATGTAGAGGATGTCATCGAGCGAAGCCACCGGAGCCGTCCGGTGATTGGTGTAGACGCCGGCATCGATCCGGAAGACCATCTCCGCCTCTTCGCGCGGATTCGGGTAGGTCAGGATCTCCTTGAACATGAACCGGTCCATCTGCGCCTCGGGCAGCGGATAAGTGCCCTCCTGGTCGACCGGGTTCTGCGTGGCGAGCACCAGGAACGGTTCGGGAATCTTGTAGACCTCGCCCGCGATGCTGGTCTGGCGCTCCTCCATCGCTTCGAGCATGGCGCTCTGGGTTTTCGCGCTCGATCGGTTGATCTCGTCCAACAGCACGATGTTGGCGTGCACCGGACCCAGCTGGGTGTGGAACACGCCCTTGGACGCGTCGAAGATCTGGGTTCCGATGATGTCGCTCGGCAGCAGGTCCGGCGTGCACTGGATGCGCCGGAATTTGGCCTGCACCGCGTCGGCGACCGCGCGGGCCGCCGTCGTCTTGGCAAGTCCCGGAACACTTTCCAGCAACACGTGACCACCGGTGAACAGCCCGATCAGCAGGCTCTGCTGCAGCCCGACCTGACCGACCACCTTGGCCGCGAACGCTCCGGACACCGCGTGCACCACCGCGCGGGCGCGGTCGAGTTCTTCCCGCGTCGGCTGCTGCTGCATCGTCGGGGCGCTCATCGACCGAACCACTTCACGGTCAACGGATCCTTCGACATGTCGATCTGGCCCATCAGCGGGACGAAACTCTTCCCCTGCACCGTCGCACCGCTGGTGCTCGTCGCGGTGATCGTCCACTGCGACGTCCCCATGGTGCGCACCGTCAGATCGAACGCGGTGAAGGTGTACTTGACCTGGTTCAGATCGGCCGGCGGCTCCCAGTGCACGGTGCCGTCGACCAGCGTCGGATTCGGCATGGCGTTCGGGCAGCCCGGCGGCGCCAGCGCGGTGGACTTGGCGCATTCGGCGATGGCGGCCGCCACCGCCTGCTTGGCCGCCTCCGAGCCGGCATCGCTGAGCTGCATCTGCGCGCCGACAGTGAGGCCGACACCTGATGCGACCAAACCGTCGAGCAATACCGGCCGCGCCGTCGACACCGTCAGATACTTGCTCGCCGAGCCGAGGTCGAGCCATCCCGGAAACACATAGACGGGCGCGTTGCTCGGCGCCGGCTTACCGAACAACGTGAGCGGCGCGGTCGGCAGTGGCTGACCGGTGGCCGGGTTGTTGAGCTGAATACCGCCCGCGGCACCGAGATTCACCTTGACGCTGGCCGTGGGGAGCTTCCAGCCGCTGTCGTCCTTCTTCACCATCAAGGTCTGGTCGGCGGTCTGGTCACCGAAGTTGACGGACACGTGCACCTGGCCCATGGGGCCGGTCTCATTGGCGCTCAGAATCCGGATGTTGGTGATGGGCCACTTCGCTGTCTGCTGCTTGAGCACATCGTCGGTGAGGAAGTCCTTGGATGCCGGCTGGTCGGTGCCGAATGCCAACGCGGCGTTCGCATCTCCCTTCGACAGCGCCTCCAGGTACCCCTTGACCGCGGCCTCCGCGGAACTCGCGCCGCCACCGCCGGCGCCGCCCGATCCGCCGCCGGAGAACGACACGATCGCCACGACGACGCCCACCACCAGGAGCACCGCGAGGGTGGCGCCGCCGGTGATGAACAAGGCCTTTTTGTTCTTGGCCGGTTGCTGCGGCGCCGGAGCGTATCCGGGCTGCGGGAAGGTCTGGAATTGCTGCTGCGGCGCGGCCTGCCAACCCGCGTGCGGCGGCGCGGCCTGCGGTGCTCCTACCGGAGCCGGGCCACCCCACTGCGGCGGCGCGGGCGGCGGTTGTCGGTAACCGTGGTGCTGCGGTGTCGGTCCGTCAACCGGATTGGGACCCCCGAACTGCGACTGCGGTGGTTGCGTCACGCGACGAAGCCACCTTCACGAAGCGTCACCAATTGAACCTCCCCCTCTCCCCGTGCCGACTTGCGTCGGCGACCCGACGGTATCACCTCTCCGGGTGGGCTTCCGTCGGCAATAACCAGCACCGACGCCGGCTGAAGGCACGAAAAAGCCCCGGTGTGCAGAGCACACCGGGGCCTTTCGTTGAAGAGCTGGACTTAGAAGTCCATACCGCCCATGCCACCGGTCGGGTCGCCGGCGGGAGCCGCGGCCTTCTCCGGCTTGTCGGCGACGACGGCCTCGGTGGTGAGGAACAGCGCCGCGATGGACGCCGCGTTCTGCAGCGCCGAGCGGGTGACCTTGACCGGGTCGGCAACGCCGGCGGCCAGCAGGTCCTCGTACACGTTGGTCGCGGCGTTCAGGCCGTGACCCGAGGGCAGGTTCGACACCTTCTCGGCGACGACGCCCGGCTCCAGACCACCGTTGAAGGCGATCTGCTTCAGCGGAGCCGACAGGGCGACACGCACGATGTTGGCACCGGTGGCCTCGTCACCCTCGAGCTTCAGCTCGTCGAGAGCCGGAGCCGACTGCAGCAGGGCCACGCCACCACCGGCGACGATGCCCTCTTCGACGGCGGCCTTCGCGTTGCGAACGGCGTCCTCGATGCGGTGCTTGCGCTCCTTGAGCTCCACCTCGGTGGCAGCGCCGGCCTTGATGACTGCAACGCCACCGGCCAGCTTGGCCAGGCGCTCCTGCAGCTTCTCGCGGTCGTAGTCGGAGTCGCTGTTCTCGATCTCGCTGCGGATCTGGGCCACGCGGCCGGCGATGGCCTCGGCGTCGCCGGCACCCTCGACGATGGTGGTCTCATCCTTGGTCACGACGACCTTGCGGGCCTTGCCCAGCAGGGTGATGTCGGCGGTCTCGAGGGACAGGCCGACCTCTTCGCTGATGACCTGGCCACCGGTGAGGATCGCCATGTCCTGCAGCATCGCCTTGCGGCGGTCACCGAAGCCCGGGGCCTTGACGGCGATGGACTTGAAGGTGCCGCGGATCTTGTTGACGACCAGGGTCGACAGGGCTTCGCCCTCGACGTCCTCGGCGATGATCAGCAGCGGCTTGCCCGACTGGATGACCTTCTCCAGCAGCGGCAGCAGGTCCTTTACGGTCGAGATCTTCGAGCTGACCAGCAGGATGAACGGGTCCTCGAGGACCGCTTCCTGACGCTCGGCGTCGGTCACGAAGTAACCCGAGATGTAGCCCTTGTCGAAGCGCATACCCTCGGTGAGCTCCAGCTGCAGGCCGAAGGTGTTGCTCTCCTCGACGGTGATGACACCCTCGTTGCCGACCTTGTCCATGGCCTCGGCGATCAGGTCACCGATGGACTGGTCACCGGCCGAGATACCGGCGGTGGCAGCGATCTGCTCCTTGGTCTCGACCTCCTTGGCGGAAGCCAGCAGGCCCTTGGTGACAGCCTCGACGGCCTTCTCGATGCCGCGCTTCAGGCCGAGCGGGTTGGCGCCGGCGGCGACGTTGCGCAGGCCTTCGCGAACCAGGGCCTGAGCCAGAACGGTGGCGGTGGTGGTGCCGTCGCCAGCGACGTCGTCCGTCTTCTTGGCAACTTCCTTGACCAGCTCAGCGCCGATCTTCTCGTACGGGTCCTCCAGCTCGATCTCCTTGGCGATGGACACACCATCGTTGGTGATCGTGGGGGCGCCCCACTTCTTCTCCAGGACGACGTTGCGACCCTTGGGGCCCAGCGTCACCTTTACGGCGTCGGCGAGGCTGTTCAGGCCCCGCTCGAGGCCACGGCGGGCCTCTTCGTCATACGCAATTGTCTTGGCCATTGCGAAGTAATTCCTCCGGTTGGGAATTGCACGTCTTTGGTCAGGCGCAGCGCCCGCGACGGACGGCCTGGGCTGTGCTCGCAGATGCGGCCCCGGCCTCACTGTCCCGACCTAGCACTCACCTATCGAGAGTGCCAACGTCTTTTTAGCACTCTGACAGGGCGAGTGCAAGGTAGTTCGCCATCCGCGCAAGCACCGCTTCGCGGCCGGAAATCAGGACGCCGACCGGTACTGCGCCACCTGCGCCGCGTAATCGTCGAGCAGGCGCAGCGATTCGTCCTTGCCGACCGAGGGCAGGAACAATCCGAGTTGGCCGAAGCCGAGGTCTTCGGCAGTACGCCAGTAGTCCGGTTTCATAGGTGCACCGAACATCGCGAGTGGCACGTCGTAGTCCGCGCCCGAGCGCAACTGCGCTGTTCGTTCCGCCAACACGTCCCTGGGGAAGGGGTTCGAAATCCAGCCCGCACGGTGACGCAGCACCCGCTTGACGGTGGCATCGGAGTTGCCGCCGACATAGATGGGCGGGTGCGGTTTCCGGACCGGCTTGGGGCGGCAGTACGACGGATCGAAGTTGACGTACTTGCCGTGATATTCGGCGGGTTCGGTGGTCCACAGCGCCTTGATGGCTTCGATGCTCTCGTCCAGCCGGGCCCCGCGGGTTTTCGGATCAGTGCCGTGGTCCCGCATCTCCTCGAGATTCCAGCCGGCACCGACGCCGAAGACGAATCGGCCACCGGAGATGAGATCGATGCTGGCGGCTTCCTTGGCCGTGTGGATCGGATCGCGCTGGATGAGCAGGGCGATGCCGGTGAACAGCTCGATGGTCGACGTCACGGCCGCGGCGGCCGCAAGCGTCACGAACGGGTCGAGCGTGTTGTAGTACCAGGGCGGCAGTTCTCCGCCGTTCGGATACGGCGACTCGCGGCTCGCCGGGATGTGACTGTGCTCGGCGATGATCAACGACGCGAACCCGCGCTCCTCGATCGCGCGGGCCAGCGAAACCGGATCGATACTGTCGTCATCGACGAAGGTCGAGATCCCGAACTTCATACGGCCGACGCTACTGACGTGGCCGCAGCCCGTCCATCATCAGTTCGATGACGCGATCCGCAGCGTCGGTGTTGTAACGCTGCGCGGCGTTCGCCGCCACGAGCAGCGTCTTCACATCCGATGCCGTGACGTCCGCCCGGACGGCGCCGGCCCCTTGGGCGACGGCCAGCAGTTCCCCCAACAGCGCCAGGAATTCCTCTTCGACATCGGGCACCAGAGCGTTGACGTCGATGCCGAGGCCGGCGAGCGCGTCGACCAGGCCCTGATCGGTTTCGCCCCACCGAACCATCGCACGCAGGAAGTCGAACAGCGCGTCGCCCGGCGCGTCCGACGCCAGGCACGCCCGGCCGGCGTCCATGACGTATTCCAGCCGATCCTCGATCACCGCGCGGTAGAGATCGTCCTTGGTCGGGAAGTGCCGGTAGACGGTGCCGGCGCCGACGCCGGCCCGCCGGGCGATCTCGTCGATGGGCACCGAAAGCCCCTCGTCGGCGAAGGTTTGGTAGGCGACTTCCAGCACGCGAGCGCGGTTCCGGGCCGCGTCGGCCCGCAATGGCCTCTTCGGTTTGCAGATCATCATGCTCCCGGGAACAAATAAAACGGGGCGACCGTTCCGGATATGTGAAGCATCCGGGGCGCTCGCCCCGGATAACCCCCAGGCTACCGAGGAACCGTCATGCCCAAGTGGACTACCGCCAACATCCCCGACCAGACCGGGCGCACCGCCGTCATCACCGGCGCGAACACCGGTCTCGGCTTCGAGACCGCCGCCGCGCTCGCCGCCAAGAACGCACACGTCGTGCTCGCCGTCCGAAATCTCGACAAGGGCAAGGAAGCCGTCGACCGCATCCGGCAGGCCACCCCCGACGCCGACGTCGCCCTCCAGGAACTCGACCTCAGCTCGTTGCAGTCGGTCCGGGAAACCGCCGAACAGCTGAAATCCGAATACCCGGCTATCGACCTGCTGATCAACAACGCCGGCGTGATGTGGACGCCGAAGCAGACCACCGCCGACGGCTTCGAGATGCAGTTCGGCACCAACCACCTCGGACACTTCGCACTGACCGGACTCCTGCTCGACCAGCTCCTCACGGTGCCCGGCTCGCGCGTCGTGACGGTCAGCAGCCTGGGCCACCGGATTCGCGCCGCCATCCACTTCGACGACCTGCAGTGGGAGCGCCGCTACAACCGGGTGGAGGCCTACGGCCAGTCCAAGCTCGCCAATCTGCTCTTCACGTATGAACTGCAGCGCCGGCTGACGGGCGCCGAGACCGTCGCCCTCGCCGCACACCCCGGCGGGTCGAACACCGAATTGACGCGGCATGTACCACTGCCTGCCGCGATCTTGCCCGTCGCGGAACGGCTGTTCCAGAGCGCCGCCATGGGCGCCCTGCCCACCCTGCGCGCGGCGACCGACCCGGCCGCCTTCGGCGGCCAGTACTACGGACCGGACGGACGGTTCCAGCAGACCGGCTACCCGAAGGTCGTCGGCTCGAGCGACCAGTCGCATGACACCGAGCTGCAGCAGCGGCTGTGGACGGTCTCCGAGGAACTGACCGGGGTCACGTTCCCGGTCTGAGCAAAAAGAAGTCCTGTGGGTTGTGCGACAGGAGGTTTCGCACAACCCACAGGACTGTCTCGGCTTCGAAGCGCCTCAGTAGCCGATGTTCAGCAGCCCGTTGCGCCCGTCGCCGACGGTGACGACGCCGCCGCTCCCGTTACCGATGTTGACGATGCCGGTGTTCAGGTTGCCCATGTTGGCGACGCCGGTGTTGCCATTGCCGAGGTTCAGGATGCCCTTGTTTCCGAAACCGAAGTTGAGGACGCCGGTGTTGCCTGCACCGCCGTTGAGCACGCCGTCGTTGCTGCCGGGCCCGAGGTTGATGCCGGAGTCGGCGGACGCCGCGCCGGCGCCGAGCAGTGCGATTGCGCCAGCACCGGCCACTGCCGCTCCCAAGAGGACGGTTGAACGGATCATCGACATGACTTCTCCTTCGCTAGCCCGAATATGGATAGCTAGAGAGTAGACAGCATCCGGGCGAATGCGAAGCAATTCGGCAAATATCGCTACTCGATTACGCGTATGCGAGAGCGCGACCTGCCGCAGGTTCGCAAGATGTCTCGCAATGCAGCGTCCGACCGTCGAAAATTTGCCAAAGTGATTAATTGCCAGCAGTATTCACACACATCGCAGGTCGTCGATATTTACCGGGTGAATTGATTTTCAACGGAATCGTCGCCGGCCCCAGCCCAAGATCGCCGCAAATACAACCGGTGTGGCAAATTTCCGCATCGCCAACGTATTTACGGCATTGAGTAATTGCGTAATGTCGCCGGCGTGCATCTTTCATTTGCTGACAGCGTCGCGGCCGAGCGTTCGTCGATGCCGGCCCGATGGACCCTTCTCGAATCCTGAAACACGGGACCGCAGCACCCCGGATACACCCAAACCAGCGCCGCCACACAGGCCCCGTACCTGCCTGAAGATGCCAAATCGGTTGTACACTACAGAAATGAACGTGTTCTAAAAATATTCGAGACCCTTACACCGCCAGCCCCTCGGCCGCCACAGCGCGGACCCGCGACCCGGGCACCCGAATATTTTCAAAATATGCACGGCAGCCGACTTTCCCCAGGTGAGAATGCCTTTTCCGGAACAATGTCGGTACCGGCGGTCCGCGATATGAACGGCCGCACACTTTCCTCAAGATGTTCACAGCTTGCGATTACGGGTGTTAGTCTCCCCACGTTTATTGACGGGGGTGTTGCATCTCACACCCGACGCACGAGGAGGATCGTGGGCAAGCACAGGGCAGTGGGGACGAACAGCTGGTGGAGTGCGGCCGGGCCGCTCGCGGCTGCGGGCTTGACCAGTGCGGCATTCGCCAGCGCCGGTGTGATGCTGCTGCTGGGTCCCGATTCTCCGACTATGCAGTCGGTGACCGCGGACATCCGGCTCGTCAACACCGAGAGCTCAACCGGCGACAGCGGCTCCAAGTCGGGCAACTCGGGCGCCACGAAGACCACGGACAGCAAGACCAAGAACCCGAGCAAGCCCAAGCCGACGAAGCCGTCCACGAAGCCGTCGACCGAGACCGGTGAGACACCGTCGTCCGGCACCCCGTCCGATACGCCGCGCACCCCGCGCCAACAGGCGCAGGACCGGATGCGCCAGTACGCCGAAGAAGCCAGGAAAGCACTCAACGACCTGGCGAAGGGCCCCAAGGTGAAGCCCACTCCGGGCACCAAGCCGCCCAAGCACGCCAGCACCTCTGACGGCACCCCGAGCGCCTCCACCGGCGGCTCCACCACGGGCACCCCGGGTACCCGCCCCGCACGAGGTCCGCGGTCGACTGCCGGTGTGGTCACCGGCGGAACCAAAGCCACCGAACCTGGCACCAAGCCGACGGCGCCGCACACCACGACCACCCCGGCCGGCGCCACGACCCCGTCGGCTCCGAGTGACCCGTCCACTTCGTCCGGCACGGCAACCCCGGCAACAGGGGCGGTCGTCACCGCCCCCACCAGCAGGCCGTTCAACCCGATCACCGGCCTCCTGTCCGCCGTCGGCCTGGGCACCATGCTGACCCCCGACGCACCGACCCACCCCGACCAGATGCCCGGCGTCTGGGCCGTGATGGCCTGGGTGCGGCGCCAGGTCGAGTACGGCGTCGTCGCCAACAAGCGGTTGCACCCGAGCGCCGCGCACTCCGTGGCTGCGACCGCCCCGCCGGCCGCGGCCCACCCCCTGGGCGCGGTCAACCCGCAGGCGGCGGCCAACCCGCTGGCAGCGCCCGCACCGGAGGCCGCGGTCAACCCGCTCGCCGCCGTCAACCCGCTGGCCGCAGTCGGCCCGCTGGCGCTGCCCACGTTCGTCGACCCGACGGTGATCGTCGCCAACTGGATTTACCAGAACGTGCACTTCGGTGTGCAGGCCTGGATCAACAGCCCCATCGGCTTCGTGGTCGACACCGGCATCAACCTGTTGGCCGGCCAGTACCTGATCGGCAACGGTGCCAACGGCAACCTGATCAACCCCAACGGCGGCAACGGCGGTCTGTGGTTCGGCGACGGCGGTAAGGGCTACTCGAGCGGCCTTCCCGGTGTGGACGGCGGCAACGGCGGCAATGCCCGCGGCTTCGGCAACGGCGGCGCGGGCGGCGCCGGCTACTCGGGCTTCGGCATCTTCACGCCGACGAACGGCGGTAACGGCGGCAACGCCGGCGGGATCGGCCACGGCGGCGCCGGCGGCAAGGGCGGCGACGGTGCCAACGGCGCCGATGGCCTTGCCGCGCTGGGCCAGAACGGCGGCAACGGCCAGACCGGCGCCAACGGCGGCATCGGCGGCAATGGCGGCCACATCTTCGGCATCGGCGGACGCGGTGGCGCCGGCGGCAAGGCCGGCAACGGCGGCAACGGCGGCTCGGGCGTCCTCGGCGGCGGAGCCCTCGGCGGCGGTGGAAACGGCGGCAACGGCGGTAACGGCGGCGTCGGCGGCAAGGGTGGCAAGAAGGTCGGGTTCATCGGCACGGTCGGCGCCGGCGGCACCGGTGGCGCTGCCGGATACGCCGGCAACGGCGGCAACGGCTCCGACGGCAGTTCCTCGTTGATCCCGGACGGCGGCAAGGGCGGTGACGGCGGCAACGCCGGTACCGCGGGTGCCGGCGGCTTCAACGGCAGCGGCAAGAAGCAGGCCGCGACGGGCAACGCCAGTGCCACCGGCGGCAACGGCGGCAAGGGCGGCAACGGATTCGACACCATCACCGCGATCGGCGTCGCTGGCAACGGCGGCGCCGGCGGCAACGGCGGCTCCGGCGGAACTGCAGGCAACGGCGGTTCCGGCGGCGCGGGCGGCACCGGTGGTAACGGCGCCAATGGCCTTGCCGCACTTGGGGAGAACGGCCCCAACGGCGGCCACGGCGGCGCCGGCGGCAACGGCGGTGCGGGCGGCACCCAGTCCGGCAACGGCGGCAAGGGTGGCGCCGGTGGCGCCGCCGGCAACGGCGGCAGCGGCGGTTCGGGTGTCCTCGGTGGCGGAGCCCTCGGCGGCGGCGGCAACGGCGGCAGCGGCGGTAACGGCGGCGGCGGCGGCAAGGGCGGCGCGGCCGCCCACGGCACCGTCGGTGCCGGTGGCACCGGTGGCGCAGCCGGTAACGGCGGCAACGGTGGCAATGGCTCCGACGGCAGCTCGTCGCTGATCCCCGACGGTGGCAAGGGCGGCAACGGTGGCAATGCCGGCACCTCGGGCGTCGGCGGCTTCAACGGTGCCGGAGTCAGCCAGGCCGCGAATGGCGCGGGTGGCAACGGCGGCAACGGCGGCAAGGGCGGCAACGGGTTCAACACCATCACCGCGATCGGCGTGGCAGGCAACGGTGGCGCCGGCGGTAACGGCGGTTCCGGCGGATCCAACGGCAACGGTGGTAGTGGTGGCGCGGGCGGCATCGGCGGTAGCGGTGCCGATGGCCTTGCGGCGCTTGGCGAGAACGGCCCCAACGGCGGCCACGGCGGTGCCGGTGGCATCGGTGGTGCCGGTGGCACGAACGCCGGTAACGGCGGCAGTGGCGGAACCGGCGGCGCGGGTGGTGACGGCGGCAGCGGCGGCTCGGGCGTGCTCGGTGGCGGAGCCCTCGGCGGCGGCGGCAAGGGCGGCAACGGCGGTAACGGCGGCGTCGGCGGCAAGGGCGGCGCGGCCGCTCACGGCACCGTCGGTAGCGGGGGCAAGGGCGGTGCGGCCGGTAACGGCAGCAACGGCGGCGACGGCTCCGACGGCAGCTCGTCACTGATCCCCGACGGCGGCAAGGGCGGTGACGGCGGCAACGCCGGCACCTCGGGTGCCGGTGGCTTCAACGGCGCGGGCGTCAACCAGGCCGCCAGTGGTGCGGGTGGCAACGGCGGCAACGGCGGTAAGGGCGGTAACGGGTTCAACACCATCACCGCAGTCGGCGTCGCGGGTAACGGCGGTGCCGGCGGTAACGGTGGTTCCGGCGGATCCGACGGCAACGGCGGCAACGGCGGTGCCGGCGGCAAGGGCGGTAATGGCGCCAATGGTCTTGCCGCACTTGGTGAGAACGGACCCAATGGCGGCCACGGCGGTGCCGGCGGCATCGGTGGTGCCGGTGGCACGAACGCCGGTAACGGCGGCAACGGCGGTGTCGGCGGCAACGCCGGTAACGGCGGCAGCGGCGGCTCGGGTGTCCTCGGCGGCAACACCGGTGGTTCCGGCGGTGCGGGTGGTAACGGCGGCGCTGGCGGCAAGGGCGGCGCGGCAGCCCACGGCACCGTCGGAAACGGCGGCAAGGGTGGCTGGGCCGGAAACGGCGGCACCGGTGGTGCCGGGTCGGACGGCATTTCGTCGATCCAGCGCAACGGCGGCACGGGCGGTACCGGCGGCGCCGCAGGCAGCGCTGGGGCCGGCGGCTTCAACGGCGCCGGCGCCAACCAGGCAGCCAACGGCTTCGGCGGCAATGGCGGCGACGGCGGCAAGGGCGGCAACGGCTTTGATGCCCTCACCATCCTGGGTACCGCCGGCCGCGGTGGCGACGGCGGTGCCGGCGGTGCGGGTGGCCTGACCGGCAACGGCGGCGCGGGTGGCGCCGGCGGTACCGGTGGCAACGGCGCCGACGGGACCATCGGGGCGACGTTGGGGGGCACCGGCCTGTCCGGCACCAGCGGCGGTGCCGGCGGTAACGGTGGCGCCGGTGGAGCCGGCGGCACGATCTCGGGCGTCGGCGGCGCAGGCGGCACCGGCGGCACCGGCGGCACCGGCGGGTCCGGCGGCGTCGGCGGGCTTCCGGCCTTCGGGTCCAACAACGCGGCCGGTATCAGCGGCGGCGGCGGCTTCGGTGGCACGGGCGGCGCAGGCGGCGCGGGCGGTAACGGTGGCGCCGGCGGATTCTCCGCCAACGGCATCGACGGTGCCGGCGGTAACGGTGGCGTCGGCGGCAATGGTGGCCTCGGCGGCGACGGCCAGACCGGCGCGAACGGCACCCCGTTCATCAACGCCAACGCCGGCGCGACCGGCGGTGTGGGTGGCCACGGCGGCGCCGCGGGAGCCGGCGGTAATGGCGGCTCCACTGGCGACAACGTCGGTGGTGTCGGCGGTAACGGTGGCATCGGTGGTGCCGGTGGCACCGGTGGCGACGGCGGCAAGGGCTACAACGACAACGTGACCCAGTGGGGCAACGGCGGCAACGGTGGGGCCGGCGGCACCGGCGGTACCAGTGGCAATGGCGGTAACGGCGGCACCGGTTCGATCACCGGCGCCGGCGGCAACGGTCCCGCCGGTGGTGCGGGCGGCGCGGGCGGTTCGGGCGGCGCCAACGGCGGGCACGGCACGCACGACGGCACCGACGGCGCTACGGGCAGCAGCGGCGCCAGCGGTTCCGGAGGCACCGGCAACCCGGCCGGCGGCTCCGGAGTCCTGATCTAGCCACAGACAGCGAATGCGGTGTGGTGCCAATCGGCGCCACACCGCATTCGGCTATTCAGGACGGCCGGATGCCGTCACCTCCGTAGATCCAACAACTCTTCCTGGAACCCGCCGAACTGCCGGCCCGGTTCGACGAGGTGCACTTCGAGAATCCAATGGCATTGCCGCCCTTGGGAATCCAGGCGCCGCATCGGCAGGTCCGAGCCGGGCGCCACATAGGAGTCGATCTCGTGGCCACGAATCTTCTCATGCGGGAACTCCCCCACGAGGTGTCCGGCGATCGCACCGCCGAATTCCCAGCCGGCGGCGCGACTCAGCTCGACGACGTGGTCGAACAGCTGCGCGCCGGTGATATCCGGGGTCGACTCGAAGTGCGCCCGCGCCGCTTCCCACACTTTGGGTAAGTCGTTGCGCAAGGCCAGCTTTCGCGGATCGTCACCGAGCACGAAGGTGCGGCCGAAGTCGGCTTCCCACTCCTCGAAGAGCGGGCCGAGGTCGACGAACACGATGTCGTCGTCGGCGATCACCCGGTCGGGCGGGTTCTCCCGCGCGGTCGCGAGCGTGTTCTCGCCGCCGTGCACGATCCGCTTGTGCCAGTGCCGCGTGACGCCGAGGATTTCGGCCGCCAGATCACGGATCTCGTCGGTCACCTGACGCTCGCCGACGCCGGGCCGGATCAGCCCGCGTTCCTCGATGGCGACGAACAGTTCCGCTGCTTTGTCCTGAGCATCCAGAAGCCGCGCGGCCCGCATGCCCTCGTCAAACTTCTCCACCGCACCGATGCTAGGCGGGCCGCACGAACTCCCACCCGGCCGCCCGCATATCGGCGATGGCCCCGGCGTAGCCGGCTGCGGTACCCGAGCCCGGATGGTTCATGTGGGAGATGACGACAGAACCGGGCTGCGCACCAACGACATTCGCGCGCACCCGGGCGGCGGGCAAGGTGGCGCCACAGTCGCCGTTGACGCTGAAGCCGAGCGGCTGCAACCCGAGGTCGCGCACGATCTGCACGGCCACGTCGTCGTAGTGGGCGGTGCCCGGCCGGAACCAGGTGGGCGCCCGGCCGGTCAACGCGGTGAGCTTCAGCTGGTTGCCCCACACCTCGTCGACGACCTCGGCGGCCGACCGTGTGCCGGCGATGCCATAGGCGGCACGACCGGTCACCGACAGCGGCACATGACGGGTGCCGTGGTTGCCGATCTCGAACAGCGGGTTGGCGGCCAGCTGCGCGGCCCGGTCCGGGTGCTGGTCGATCCACCGGGAGTTGAAGAAGAGCACCGCGGGCACGTTGTTGCGCTGCAACGTGTCGAGCAGCGCCTCGTCGACACCGCCGCGGCAGGCGTCGAACGTCAGGGCGATCTGACGCCCGCCCGCGGGGACCGAGGTGACGATCCCGGGCAGCGCCATCCCCCACTGGGTCGGTACCCGGCGCGCGTACTGGCCGGCGACGGCGCTCGGATCCTGCGCTGCGGCGCTCGGTGCGGCCAATGCCAGCGAACCGGCGGCCGCCGCCCCAGCAGCCAGGAAGGCGCGTCTGGTTATCACCGGACGGACGCTAGGCCGGGACTCTGAACACCGAGTGTCCGGAGCCTGTGAGTTCGCCGCGAACCACGTGAACGGCGGGCCACCCTATGGTTGAGAGTCGAGGAGCCGATGCTCGATGGCCACCAGGAGTCGATCATGTCGTTGGTAGTACCGCCTTATCCCCCGGCCCGGTACACATCCGATCAGCCGGAAGTAAGTGCCACGCTGCGACGCGGTGACGAGCCGCCCGATTACGACTCGCACGGCGTGATCCAGTACCACTACCTGGCCAACCAGAGGAAGACCGCGGGCGACTACGGCCTGTACCGCGTCGACATCGCGCCGCACGGCGGCGGCCCGGGCCCGCATTTCCACCGCGCCATGTCCGAGGCTTTCTTCGTGCTGTCCGGCACCATGACGCTCTACGACGGCAGCGACTGGGTCGAGGCCGGCCCCAACGACTTCCTCTACGTTCCGCCGGGCGGCATCCACGGTTTCCGCAACGAGGCCGACGAGTCCGCGTCGGTTCTGATGTTGTTCGCCCCGGCCGCTCCCCGGGAGGCCTATTTCGAAGGGTTCGGCCAACTCGCCGACATGACCGACGACGAACGTCGTGAGTGGTTCATCAAGCACGACAACTTCTTCGTGGAATAGCGCCCGGCGGTCGGGCCAGGACCGGCGTTCCTCTCGAGCCGTGCACATTGAGTCATTTGTCTCTACCGGCCAGTAACACAAACATCCCATGATGTGCGTTGCCGTCAATATTTGTTCGATCCGTGATCGAACCGACGGAAAAGTCAGGTAGACGCTGCCGCCACCGTCCGGCCGCAGCGAATGAGAGGAAACCCATCTTGCACGCCGCCGTTCGATCGTCCGTCCTTTCCGGAGCCACACTGCTGACGGCAGGAGCCATCGCAGTCACTCCCGTCCAACCACTGGCGCACATGCCGTCGCTCCCGTCCATCAGTCACGCGATGTCGACCGCCGCCGTCAACCTGACCAGCAGTCCGTTCGACCTGTACGGCCAGGTGCTGGGGACGGCCACCGCAAACCTGCAGGCCGACCTCAAGTCCTATATGGAGCTGGGCCTGTTCCCGATCCTGCGCCAGGTGCTGACCAACCAGGTCGGCACCATCGGCGGTCTGGTCAACGCCCTCGGCGAGAGCGGCAAGGCCGTGGTCACGGCGCTGACCAAAGAGGTGCCCGGCTACCTCGGGGCCGCCTTCAACGACCTCGGCAAGGCCAACGTCGAGGGCGCGCTCAACAACCTCCAGCTGGCGATCGTGCTGCCCATCTTCGCCGCGATCAACCCGATCGGGCCCCTGCCGAAGGCCCTGGGCAACCTGATTTCGCAGCCGCTGAAGAGCGTCATCAACATCGCCAACGATCTGCCGAACATCCTGCTCGAGCTCGGCGTCGGCCTCATCGGACCGGTCGCCAGCACCCTGGGCGCGATGGGCACCGCCACCCAGAACGTCATCAACGCGGTGAAGGCCGGCGACCTCGGCAAGCTGGCGACCGCCGTCATCCAGGCGCCGGCCACCGTCATCGACGGCCTGCTCAACGGTGGCTACGGACCCAACCTCGGTGCGCTGCTGGGAATCAACATCCCCGGCTTCAACATCTATGGCGGCGGCCTGTTCGGCGGCGGGGCAACCGTCCCCGGCGGCACCACGATCGCCGGCACGGTGCAGGCGATCGTCGCCGTCGTGAAGTCGATCCTCAACGACATCACCCCGGCCAAGCCGGCTGCGACGGCCGCGACGACCACCACCAAGGCCGCCTCCGACATCACCGCCCTGCCCTCCACCACGGCCGCGACGGTGACGCTGAGCACCGCCGCGACGACCAAGGCCGTGACGACCGACACCGCGAACGCCGACAAGACCAAGACGGCCGGGTCGACGAGCGAGTCGACCGGTTCGGCAACCGAGGGCACCACCAAGGCCGGCAGCCCGACGGGCGATACCACCGGAACATCGAGCGACGGCACGGCCGGCAGCTCGAACACCGAGGGCACCATCAAGACCGGCACGTCGACGGGCTCCAGCACCGACGGCACGACGGGCTCGACCTCGGGCTCGACCTCGGCCGGTGACGGCAAGTCCGGCGACAGCAAGTCGGGTGACACCAAGGCCGGTGACACCAAGACGGGTTCCAGCTCCAGCTCCAACAGCTCGGGCTCCGGTTCGTCGTCGTCGTCCTCGTCCTCGGGCAGCGATGGCACCAAGACGACCACCCCCGGTCACAAGGGCAATCAGGGCAAGGCGGGCTCCGACTCGGGTTCGAGTGCAGGTGCGGGTTCGACCTCGGGCTCGGGTTCAACCTCGGGTTCGGCCTCCGGATCGGACTCGGGCGCCAAGGGTGGCAGCACCAAGGGCGGCAGTGACAAGGGCTCTCACACCGGCTCGAAGACCAAGTCGAAGTCGCACAGCGCGGCCTGACGAGTAACACCGGTCGGCGGCGGCGGATTTTCCGTCGCCGCCGACTTTTCATTTGCGGCCGTCAGGGACGATCGCTCGTCCAGGTCGCGGGGCGCGCCACATCATGGATCTGATGACGGCTCGTGACACCGAGCTTGGGAAACGATCGATACAGGTGGTTGGACACCGTTCGCACCGACAGGTTCAAGATCGTCGCGATCTGCGGATTGGTGTACCCCTCGCTCACGAGGTAGACCACGTTGTGTTCCTGCGAGCTCAATGCGCCGGTCTGCACCGACGACGACTGCGGACGCACCCCGGCCGCCCGCAGTTCCCGGGTACACAGGTCGACCCACGGCGCCGCGCCGAGGTCCTGCATGACGGTCAGGGCCGCGGCCAACTGATGCTGGCAGTCCCGGCGGCGTCGGTGCCGGCGCAGCCAGCCGGCGTAGCTGATGCGCAGCCGCGCCCGCTCGAACGGCCAGCGGTTGCCGGCCGGATCGGCGAGGGCCTCGAAATAGCGCGCCCCGGCGGTGTCCGGACTGAGGACGGCGTCCGCGTGCGCGACCAGCTGGGTCAACCGCGGTGACACGGACCTGGGCAGATGACTCAGGATTCGGGCCAGTTGATCGCGGGCTTGGCCGATCCGGCCCGTCGACACCGCGGCCTCGGCGTAGTCCGGCAGCGCCAGATACGACGCATACGCGTGCAACGGCAATCCGGATTCGTCGAACAGCTCCGCCAATTCGGCGTACGCGGTCGTGTCCTGGTTCTCGGCCAGCGCGATCGACCCCGCGACGTGGTGTATCCACGCCGCCAGCGCGGGCCGGTCCCGGAAGTCGGCCAACGCGGCGGCCGACTTGAGTCGCTCGCGGCTGGTGGCGATCTGACCGCGTCGGGCAGCGACCGTGGCGATCACCAGATCCGCGATGCGGGCGACGACGGGAACGCCGGCGACGACCGCCGACGAGCTCATGGTGGCCGCCGCGTCGACGGCCTCGTCCCAGCGGCCCGACTCGACGAAGGCCCAGCACAGGGCGGTCGACGCCAAGCCGCCGAAGCGCGGTGCCAGCGCTCCGGTGTGTGCGCCGCGCAGGCAGCGCACCGCGAGGTCGGGTTCCCCGGCGAGCCAGGCCGACGCACCGACGGCGGTCAGCCCGACGGCGTCGCCGACCCGACCGGACAGCGCGATGATCTCCGGCAACTGCAGATGGGCCAGGTGCGGATCGGTGGCGGTGCGGATCCACAGCCGGTCGGCGAGCGCAGACACGTTCCCCGGTGGCGCGCCGTCCTCCAACTGCCGCAGCAGACGGGTGACGCCGCATCGCCCCGCGGCGTCGTCGGCGATGAAACTCACTGTCGCGGCCACCCGGAGCGACTCCCAGGCGATCGCGGGGGCGATATCGATCGCCAGTCCGGCCGACTCGAGCAGCATGTCCAGAACCCGCTGATTGTCGGCATGCCAGCACCGCGCCGACCCCAACTCGGTGTGGGCACGCACCCGGGAGATGACGTCGTCGACGCCGTCGAGCGCACACCGGCTGAGTGCCGCGGCCCAGTGCGGGTCACCGGCGTTGCGGGCCAGCGGCGCCGCCCGGACCAGATGCCGGGCGTGCTCACCGGCATCGGTGGTCAGCATCGCAGCGCGCTGCATGGTCACCGCGGCGGCCAGATAGCCGTCCCGGCGCAGCACCTCGTCGCAGGTGTCGGCCAGCTGCGCCGCCAGCGCATCGTCGGGTTTGAGCGCCGCGTGCGCGCGATGCCAGACCTGCCGGTGCGGCAGCGCCGTCAGGGCGTCGGCCAGTCGGAGATGCGCCGCCGAGCGGGCCGTCGCCGGCGCCCGGTGATACGCCGCCGACCGGATCAGCGGGTCCAGAAACCGCACCCCACTCGACGTCACGCGGACGATCCCGGCGACCTCGGCCGGCGCGAGAATCTCGGGGTCCGCCAGCGCCGCGGGCATCAGCTGCCGCAGATCCTGGTCGGATGCCGCCGCGAGCACCAGCAGCGCGGCCCGCGTCGTCCCGGGCAGCAGCGCCAGGCGGCGGCTGTAGATACCGAGGCTGGCGGCGGGCAGCGCCAAGGGTTCGGCGGCGGGACCCACCGTGACGTCGTCGGCCGCGGCGGTCTCGGCGAAGGCGATGACGGCCGCCGGGTTACCCGCGGCCGCGGTCAGCACCTGCTCGCGCCGCAACCCGCGCGGTACGACCGGCTGTCGGTCGAGCAGCACCGCGGCATCGGCGCGCTCGAGCGGCGACAGTTCGATCTCGACAGCGCGGCCGCCACCGCTGAGGATCTTTCCGGCCGTGGCCGGGATCGCCAGCACGACGGTCAGGGACCGCCCTGCGCTGCGGCGGGCCGCGAACATCATCGCGGTGCGCGACGGTGCGTCGAGCCACTGCCCGTCATCGATGCAGACCAGGACCGATTGCTGCCGCTCGACGGCGCCGAGAAGTTCGAGCAGGGCCATGGCGACCCGGACGGTGTCGAGTTGCTCCCCGCTCGGCGATCGCAGCGCCTCGTCGATGATGCGGTGGTATTGCTCGGCCTCGCCGCCCCAACACCCGAGCGCGTGGATCAGCTGGTGCACACCGGCGAACGGGGTGTCGGATTCACCGGGCGTCCCGGCGATCGACAGCACCCGGAAACCGACCTCGCAGGCGTGGCGGCAGGCGGCGTCGAGCAGCGCGGTCTTGCCGGACCCGGCTGCACCGGAGACCACCACGGTGCGCCCGCGCGGGGTATCGCTGATCGCGGCCATCAACCTCGAAAGCTGTTCGCCGCGACCGACGAGTTCCGGTGGCGGCACGGCCAACCGCTGCTGACAGGGCTCAGCGACCACACCACCTCCTGTGATCCACATCCCACCCGATGCCGAACGTTAGGCAGGCCTCACTCCACTGTCAACTAATTAGTTAGTTAGCAAACGCCGACCAAGAAGCTAAAATCCCCGAAATGGGCCACCCGCGGGATTCCGACGCCACTCGCGCGCGGCTGCTCTGCGCGGCGACCACCGAATTCGCCCAGTACGGCATCGCCGGGGCCCGGGTTGATCGCATCGCCGCCAACGCCGGCGCCAACAAGGCGCAGATCTACCACTACTTCGGCAGCAAAGATCAGCTGTTCGACGCCGTCTGGGCTTCGATGACACAGCGGTTCTTCGCCGACAGCCCGGTGGTCGCCGACGACCTGCCCGGCTATGCCGCGCACCTGATCGACGTCTACGCCGGCCAGCCCGAAGTCGGCCGGCTGATCGCCTGGCACCGACTCGAACGGGCCGACGACTCCGCCGCGGGCTTTCCCGGCGAGGCGATGCACGAGCAGATCGCGTCCATCGCCGCCGCCCAGGCCGAGGGCAAGCTCACCGGTGAACTTCCCGCGCCGGTGCTGTTCACCCTGGTCCTCACCATCGCGTCGATGTGGCACAACCTCAGCCCCACACTGCTCGCCGTGATCGGCATCGACGACCACGCCCAGCGCAAGGCGATCGTCTGCGACGCGGTGACGCGCCTGATCACCACGTCGGCCGGCGACACCGACGAGCCGAGCGCCAGGACACGCCGGGCAAATGTGCATCCGCCAAACCCGTTGCCCTAGACTGCCCTTCGACCAAGGAGGAGTCTTCGGGTGCGGGCTTATGCAGCGCCCAGCACCCAGGCTTTGCGGGGCTGGCAGCGTCGGGCTTTGGTGCGGTATCTGACCGCCAAGCCACGTGATTTTCTGGCGGTCGCAACGCCGGGCGCAGGCAAAACGACCTTCGCCCTGCGGATCGCCGGTGAGTTGCTGACGGAGCGCACCGTCGACCAGGTTGTGGTCGTCGTCCCGACCGAGCACCTCAAGACGCAGTGGGCGGAAGCCGCGGCGCGCGTCGGCATGGCGCTGGACCCCAAGTTCAGCAACTCGACGGGCCAGACGTCCTCGGACTACCACGGCATCGTCGTCACCTACGCCCAGGTCGCGAGCCACCCGACCAAGCACCGGGTGCGCACCGAGAACCACAAGACGCTGGTGATCTTCGACGAGGTCCACCACGGCGGCGACGCGAAGAGCTGGGGCGAGGCCATCCGCGAGGCCTACGACGACGCGACGCGGCGCCTCTGCCTGACCGGGACCCCGTTCCGGTCGGACGACAGCCCCATCCCGTTCGTGCAGTACGAGCCCGACGGCAGCGGCCATCAGCAGTCGGTGGCCGACCACACCTACGGCTACTCCGACGCGCTCGCCGACGGCGTGGTGCGCCCGGTGGTGTTCATGGCCTACTCCGGTGAGGCCCGCTGGCGCGACAGCGCCGGCGAGGAGCACGCGGCTCGACTCGGCGAACCACTCACTGCCGAGCAGACCGCCCGGGCCTGGCGCACCGCACTGAACCCCGAGGGTGAATGGATGCCCGCGGTGATCGCCGCGGCCAACAAGCGACTGGGCCAGTTGCGGCAGAGCATCCCGGACGCCGGCGGCATGATCATCGCCACCGACCAGACGACGGCCCGCGCCTACGCCAAGTTGCTGCACACCATCACCGGTGAGGAGGCGACGGTCATCCTGTCGGATGACCCGACGGCGTCGGCCCGCATCTCACAGTTCTCCGAGGGCACCAGCCGCTGGCTCGTCGCGGTCCGCATGGTGTCCGAGGGTGTCGACGTGCCACGGCTCGCGGTCGGCGTGTACGCCACGAGTGCGTCGACTCCCCTGTTCTTCGCGCAGGCCATCGGCCGGTTCGTGCGCCTGCGCCGCAAGGGTGAGACGGCCAGCATCTTCCTGCCGTCGGTGCCGAATCTGCTGGAGCTGGCCAGCGAGCTCGAGCGTGAGCGCAACCACGTGCTCGGTAAGCCGCACCGCGTGTCCGACGGGCTCGACGACGAACTGCTCGAGCAGGCGCAGAAGAAGGAAGACGAGAAGTCGGAGCTGGAGAACGGCTTCGAGATGCTCGGGTCGGACGCCGAGCTGGATCAGGTGATCTTCGACGGCTCGTCGTTCGGTACCGCGACGGAGACCGGCAGTGACGAGGAAGCCGACTACCTGGGCATCCCGGGTCTGCTCGACCCCAGTCAGATGCGGGATCTGCTGAGCAAGCGCCAGGACGAGCAGCTCCAGAAGCGCAGCGCCAAGGCCGCCGCCACGGGCGCACCGCCTCCCCCCATGACCACGCACGGCCAGCTCCGCGAGCTCCGCAAGGAGCTGAACCTGCTGGTTGCTGCGTTCCATCACCGCACGGGCCGGCCGCACGGCTGGATTCACAACGAGCTGCGGCGCCGGCACCCCGGTCCCCCGGTGGCGGCCGCGACCCGCGAACAGCTGCAGGACCGCATCGCCGCGATCCGCAACATGCAGCGCGAGCTGACGGCCTGACCCTTAAAGCCCGAGCAACTCCGGCAGATCCGCGACGGAGTCCACCACGTAGTTCGGCTGCATCGCGAATTCGTCTGCGGCCCAACGGTCCAGCGTGTCCTGGCGGAACTTGCCGGTGCGCACCAGCACGCCCGTCATGCCGACGACCTGGGCTGCGAGCACGTCGTTGTTGAGGTCGTCGCCGACCATGTACATCTCTTCGGGTTCGACGCCGAGCCGCGCGGCCGCGGTGAAGAACCCAGCGGGTGCGGGCTTGCCGACGGCGGTGCCCTGATAGCCGGTGGTCTGTTCCAGCCCGGCCAGATAGAGCCCGGTGTCCACCCGCAGGCCGTCGGCGGTGTTCCACGCGTTGCTGCGGTGCATGGCGACCACGGGGACGCCGCGGGCCATCCAGTCATAGACCCAGCTGAGGGTCAGATGCGTGTATTCGGGTCCCGCGCCACCGAGCAGCACCACATCGGGCGTGTCGGGCTGCTGCGATCCAGCGAAGTCGGAGGCGTACACCAGATCGACACCGGGCATGTCGGCACCGATCTGGCCGCTGTTCACCAGGAAACATCGGGCGCCGGGATAGCGGTCGCGCACGTAGTCGGCCGTCAGCACCGCGGCGGTGACGACCTCGTCGGCGGCGACGTCAATGCCTGCCGCACAAAGCAATTCGGCAATCTGCTCCCGGGTCCGCGTGGTGGTGTTGGTCAGGAACGAGCGGGCGATCTGGTGCTCCTCCAGCGCCCGCAAGGTCTCGGCCGCACCGTCGATCGGACGCCACGAGGTCACCAGGACACCATCGATGTCGAAGAGGACCCCGCCGATTGCCATGGTGCCGACAGTAAACGCCCGCCGCTCCCGCGCAACTCAGGCGGTCCGCTCGGTAGTGTCTTCGGCCATGACCACCAAATGGACCGCCAACGATGTGCCGGACCAGACAGGGCGGGTGGCGATCGTCACCGGCTCCAACACCGGGCTGGGTTACGAGACGGCACGGGTATTGGCGGGCAAGGGCGCTCGCGTGGTGATGGCGGTGCGCGACACCGCCAAGGGTGACGACGCCGCCGTGCGGCTGCGGGCGAGCACCCCGAACGCGGACGTCGTCGTGCAGAAGCTGGACCTGGGTTCCCTGGCTTCGGTCCGCGCGGCGGCCGACGACCTGCGCGCGGCCTATCCGCGGATCGACCTGCTGATCAACAACGCCGGCGTGATGTATCCGCCCAAGCAGACCACGGCCGACGGCTTCGAATTGCAGTTCGGCACCAACCATCTCGGCGCCTTCGCGCTCACCGGCCTGCTCATCGAGAACCTGCTGTCCGTCCCGGGCTCGCGGGTGGTGACCCTCGGCAGCATCGCGCACCGCATCCTCGGGAAGATCGACTTCACCGACCTGCAGTGGGAGAAACGCCGCTACAACCGGGTCGCCGCCTACGGTCAGTCGAAGCTGGCCAACCTGATGTTCGCCTATGAGCTGCAACGCCGGCTCGTGGCCACGAACGCCGAAACCATCTCGGTCGCGGCCCATCCGGGCATCTCCAACACCGAGCTGATGCGCCACATCCCCGGCTCGAGCCTGCCCGGCTTCAACCAGATCAGCGGACTGGTCGCCAATAGCCCCGAGGTCGGCGCGCTGGCCACGCTGCGGGCTGCCGTCGACCCCGACGCGCGGGGCGGCGAGTATTACGGCCCGTCCGGTATCCGGCAGCTGGTCGGCCACCCGGTGCTGGTGCAGTCGAGTGCCCAGTCTCACGACGCCGGCATCCAGCGGCGGTTGTGGACGGTGTCCGAAGAGCTCACCGGCGTCACCTTCACCATCTAGCGCGATGCGGACCGTCGAGGAACATCAGCAGGTCGTCGCCGGGTTGATCAGCACCCGGCCGGCCGTCGCCGTACCGCTCGCCGACGCCCTCGGGCTCGCGCTTGCCGAGGACGTGGTGGCGCCGCTGTCGCTGCCCGGTTTCGACAACTCGGCGATGGACGGTTACGCCGTCCTGGCCGCCGACGTGGCCACCGCCTCCGCCGACAACCCGGTGAAACTGCCTGTCGCCGAAGATATTCCGGCCGGCCGCACCGACCTGCTGACCTTGGCGCCCGGCACCGCGCACCGCATCATGACCGGCGCCATGCTGCCGGCCGGGGCCACCGCGGTGGTCCAGGTCGAGGCCACCGACGGGGCGACCGACGTCGTGTCGATCTACTCGGCGGTCCCCGAAGGCCGAAGCATCCGCCGCGCCGGCGAGGACGTCACCGCCGGGATGACGGTGTTGCCCGCCGGCGAGGTGCTGTCGCCCGCGGCCCTGGGCCTGGCCGCCGCCCTGGGCCTGGCTGAGCTGAAAGTGATTCCGCGGCAACGGGTCCTGGTGCTGTCCACCGGAACGGAGCTGGTCAAACCGGGCACACCGCTGCAGCCGGGCCAGATCTACGAGTCCAACGCCGTGATGCTGGCCGCCGCGCTGCGTGACGCCGGCGCCGACGTCACGACCGCACCGGCGACCTCCGATGACGTCGCGCTGTTCCGGGAGACCCTGGCCGGTCACGCCAGAGACGTCGACCTGATCGTCACCACCGGCGGCGTCAGCGCCGGCGCCTACGAGGTGGTGAAGGACGCCCTCTCCCGAGAAGTCGAGTTCGTGAAGGTCGCCATGCAGCCCGGCATGCCGCAGGGCGCCGGCACTGTCAACGGGACACCGATCATCACGCTGCCGGGCAACCCGGTCTCGGCGCTGGTGTCGTTCGAGGTGTTCATCCGGCCGCCGCTGCGCGCCGCGATGGGGCTGCCATCCGAGAGGCCGCGCCGCTCGGCGACCCTCACCGAGAAGCTGACCTCCCCCGCCGGGAAACGCCAGTTCCGCCGCGGCGTGCTCGGCACCGATGAGCAGGTGAGCAGCTACGGACCGCCGGCGTCGCACCACCTGCGGTGGCTGGCGACGGCAAACTGCCTGCTGGACATCGGCGAGGACGTGATCGAATTAGCGGCTGGATCGCCCGTGCCCGTCTGGGATCTCAGTTAGAGGCCCCCGCAAACCGTAGAATCGAGTCCCCATGGCCAGACCTGCGCGTCCCCCAGCTGACACTCCAGAGTCCGAACTGTCACGTTTCGTCGACCTGGTCCGCTCCACCGTTCCCCCGATCCACCCGGCCGGGCTGCCGTTCGTCGGCGGTGCCCTCGGTGTCGCCGCCATCGGCCACCGCAAGCGCTGGGTCCGGGCGGCCGGTCTCACCGCGGCCGCCGCGTGCGCCGGGTTCTTCCGGCATCCGCCGCGGACACCACCGAGCCGGCCCGGCGTCGTCGTCGCGCCGGCCGACGGCCAGGTGACGCTGATCGACGAGGCCGTCCCGCCCGCCGAGCTGAACCTGTCCGACGAGCCGCTGCCGCGGATCAGCATCTTCCTGTCCCTGTTCGACGCGCATGTGCAGCGCGCGCCGGTGGCCGGTGAGGTGATCACCGTCAAGCACAAGCCGGGCCAGTTCCTGTCCGCCGACAAGGCCGAGGCCAGCGAGGACAACGAGCGCAACAGCATCTGGCTGCGCACCGCCGACGGCCATGACGTCGTCGCGGTGCAGCTCGCCGGTCTGCTGGCCCGCCGCATCGTGTGCAACACGCACCCGGGTGCGCACCTGGCGCTCGGCGAGACGTACGGCCTGATCCGGTTCGGCTCCCGCCTGGACACCTACCTGCCCAAGGGCTCGGTGATCGAAGTCGAGATCGGGCAGCGCGCCATCGGCGGCGAGACCGTGCTGGCAGAACTCCCGACCACCGGATCGCCGGCATGAAACCCCGGATCAAGACTCCGCAGGTGAGCCTGCGGAAGCTGGTCCCCAGCGCCCTGACGGTCGCGGCCATCTGCCTGGGTCTGACGGCGGTCAAGTACGCGCTCGACCACCGGCCCACCGAGGCCATGGCGCTGCTGGCCGGTGCCGCGATCCTCGACGCGCTCGACGGCCGCGCGGCCCGCATGCTCAACGCCACGTCCAAGATGGGCGCCGAGATCGACTCGCTGGCCGACGCCGTGAACTTCGGTGTGGCACCGGCGTTCATCGTGTACGCGACGCTGCTGGAGCACAACACCTCGCCGCTGGCCTGGATCGTGGTGCTGCTGTACGCGGTGTGCATCGTGCTGCGCCTGGCCCGCTTCAACGCCATGCTCGACGTGGAGGGCCCGGCGTTCGAGAAGGAGTTCTTCACCGGTATGCCGGCCCCGGCCGGCGCGATCGGCGCCATCGGCCCACTGGCGGCCAAGATGCAGTTCCCCGGCCCGTGGTGGGATTCGCACTGGGGTCAGGTGTTCATCTGCATCTGGCTGATCGGTGTCTCGCTGCTGGTGGTCAGCACCGTGCCGATGCGCAAGGTGCACACCTTCGCCATCCCGCCGAACATGGCGTTGCCGCTGTTGGCGCTGCTGGCCATCCTGGTGGCCGCGTCGGTGATGTACGGCTACATCGTGATCCTGGTGATCATCGTCGCCTACGTGCTGCACATCCCGTTCGCCATCCGGACCAAGGCCTGGCTGCGTGCGCACCCCGAAGTCTGGGATGACAAACCCAAGGAACAGCGACAGGCACGCCGCGCCATCCGTCGTGCGCAGCCGCGTCGCACCGACCGCGGACAGCGCCGGTCCACGGCCCGACTGCGGTTGCGTAGGCCGGGTCCGCGTCGATGACGCAGGGCGTGCGGGACGCGGCGTCACCTGAACCCCCACCGGGCCAATTGCGGCTCACCGCACGGCTCAACACCTCTGCACTCGACGCCCGTCGCGGCGTGGTGATGCTGCACCCGGAAGCGATTGCCGCCCTGGGCATCCGCGAGTGGGACGCGGTGTCGCTGACCGGCACGCGCACCACCTGCGCGGTGGTCGGCGTGGCCGCCGCCGGGACGCCCCCGGGCACGGCACTGCTCGACGACGTGACGCTGTCCAATGCCGGCATCCGGGCCGACGCGCCGGTGCTGGTGTGTCCCGCGACGGTGTACGGCGCCCGCTCCGTGACCGTCAGCGGTTCGCGGCTGGCCAGCAGCTCGATATCGCCGGCGACGTTGCGAATGGCATTGCTGGGCAAGGTGATGACGGTCGGCGACACGGTGTCGCTGCTGCCGCGCGATCTCGGGCCGGGCACCTCGACGTCCGCGGCGACCGCGGCGCTGGCCACCCAGGTCGGCATCACCTGGACCTCGGAACTGCTCACCGTGACGGGCGTCGACCCCGCCGGCCCGGTCAGTGTGCAACCGAATTCGGTGGTCAGCTGGAGCGACGCGACCGTCGTCGCGGCCACCGCAGCCGCACAGCCGGTGATCTCCCCCGCCGAAACCGTTGATGCCCAAGCTTTTTCGATCGACGATCTCAAGGGCATGACCGCCCAGGTGACCCGCCTGACCGAGTGGCTCAAGCTGGCCCTGGACGAGCCCAAGTTGCTCGAAACGTTGGGCGCCACTGCCAATCTGGGCGTCCTGGTGACCGGGCCCGCGGGCGTCGGGAAGGCCGCCATGGTGCGCACGGTGTGCGCATCGCGTCGACTTGTCGAGCTCGACGGGCCGGAGGTCGGGGCGCTGCGTGCGGAGGACCGGCTGGCCGGTGTCGCGGCTGCGGTGAGTTCAGTGCGCGACGGCGGTGGCGTCCTGCTCATCACCGACATCGACGCACTGCTGCCCGCCGTCGCCGAGCCCGTGGCCACGCTGATCCTGACCGAGCTCCGCAAGGCCGTCGCCAGCCGCGGTGTGGCATTCATCGCGACATCGGCTGTGCCCGACGGTGTGGACGCGCGCCTGCGCGCGCCCGATCTCTGCGACCGCGAGCTGGGACTCACCCTGCCCGACGCGGCCACCCGCAAGGCGCTGCTGGAGGTCCTGCTGCGGTCGGTTCCCGCCAAGGAGCTCAATCTCGATGAGATCGCCCAGCGCACACCGGGATTCGTCGTCGCCGATCTGGCGGCCCTGGTGCGTGAGGCCGCGCTGCGGGCGGCCGCCCGAGCCAGCGCCGACGGTGCCGAACCGGCGCTGACCCAGGATGATCTGACCGGTGCACTGTCGGTGATCCGGCCGCTGTCGCGGTCGGCGACCGAGGAGGTCGCGGTCGGGTCGGTGACCCTCGACGACGTCGGCGACATGGTGGCGACGAAACAGGCGCTGACCGAAGCGGTCCTGTGGCCGCTGCAGCACCCGGACACCTTCGAGCGGTTGGGCGTGGAACCGCCGCGCGGGGTGCTGCTCTACGGGCCGCCCGGCTGCGGCAAGACGTTCCTGGTGCGGGCATTGGCCAGCTCGGGCCGGTTGTCGGTGCATGCCGTCAAGGGCGCCGAGTTGATGGACAAATGGGTCGGCTCGTCGGAGCGTGCGGTGCGCGAATTGTTCCAGCGCGCACGCGATTCCGCGCCGTCACTGGTGTTCCTTGACGAGATGGACGCGCTGGCGCCGCGCCGCGGGCAGAGCTTCGATTCCGGCGTCACCGACCGCGTGGTGGCCGCATTGCTCACCGAGCTGGACGGCATCAACCCGCTGCGCGACGTCGTGGTGGTGGGTGCCACCAACCGGCCGGATCTGATCGATCCCGCGCTGCTGAGACCGGGCCGACTGGAGAAGCTGGTGTTCGTCGAGCCGCCCGACGCCGACGCCCGTCGCGACATCCTGCGTACCGCAAGCAAATCCATCCCCCTGACGCCCGAGGTCGACCTCGGCGAGCTGGCGGGTGAGCTCGACGGCTACAGCGCCGCCGATTGCGTCGCCCTGCTGCGCGAGGCGGCGCTGACCGCGATGCGCCGGTCCATCGACGCCGCCGATGTCACCGCGGCCGACGTGGCCAAGGCCCGTGAGACGGTGCGGCCGTCACTGGATCCCGTTCAGGTGCAATCACTTCGGGAGTTCGCCGAGGGCCACTAGGACCCTGCCAGACCCACGACGGCACGCATCGCGGCCCGGACGCGGCGTTCCAGCTCACCGGGGTCGGTGCTGTCGAACTTGCCGTCCAGGAACAGGAACGCCAGGCCGTGCACCAGCGCCCAGACGGCGTCGCTCAACGCGTCGGCATCCGCATCCGGGAACACGCGGGCGACGTTCGCGCGGAGGTAGGCCGAGATCGCCGCGACGGCGTCGGCCCGCTCGGGGCTGCCGGCATCGCCCTGCTCGCTGAACATCGCCCGGAAGAGGGCGGGACGCCGCAGCGCGAACTGGACGTAGGCGATGGCGACGTCGGCGATCTCGTCGGCCGTCGACGGTGACGGGCTGACGGCCACGAGGTCCTGAGCCAGTTCGCGATAACCGACGGCCGCGACGGCGGACATCAGCGCGTCACGGTCCTGGTAATGCCGGTAGGGGGCGGCCGCGGTGACCCCGGCGTGCCGGGCGACGGCGCGCATCGACAACGCCGCGGCGCCCTCCTCTTCCAGCAACGCCAGCGCCGACTGCACCAGCGCGGTCCGCAGATCGCCGTGGTGGTACGTCACTTTCGACGTCATCATGCGTCCCGTCTCACAAATGTTGACACTGTTTACATTGCCCCATATAAATGTGAGCAGCGTTTACATCATATCGACCGAAGGCAGCCGACCACCGATGAACCAGCCTGTACCCCACCACCACGTCGCGATCGTGGGCACCGGCCCAGGGGCCCTCGCGGCGGTGGTTCGGCTGCATCAGGCCGCGGTCGACGACGTCGTTCTGGTCGAACACGACATCGACGACGCGATGGCATTGCACTGGCAGACCGGCCGGCAACGCTGGCACATCACGACCGCGAGCGGCGAACAGACGGCAACCCACGTCGTCGTCGACACCGACGCTCTGGCGGACCGAGTGTTCGGCACCGAGGGCGTTTCCATGGCCGAGAGCTGGGACGGCGAGCCCGGCGCCTATCTGGGGACATCCGTCCACGGCTTCCCGAACTGCTACCTGGTGCACGGCCCTGACATCGGCCTGCGCCACAACTCGGTCGAACAGATGCGGGAGTCGCAGGCGGACTACGTCGCCGCGGCAGTGTCCTACGCCCGCGACTTCGGCTTCGCCGCGGTCGAACCGACCCCCGCGGCCCAACAGAACTATGCCGGCTTCCGGCCGCGCGGCACTGCCGATTTCCGCCGTCGAACCAACCGCTTCACCCCGAGGGATCATCTGGTCCAGCGGCCGGCGCGCGAGCCGGTCGCCGTCAGCGCGGCGGTTCGCCCCGCCACCGAAAACTGTTGACGTACTTGCCCATATCCGCGGCCAGCTCCAGGCTGGCCCCGGTCGGCGGGCCGGATCCGGGACCGAATTCGCTGAACGGTCCGGCCGCGGCGGCGACCAATGCGAGGTCGTCCTTCACGGCCACCATGACCAGGATGCGGGTCCGTGACGCGACGACGTTCTGTCCGTCCGGCCAGTCGTCGGCCGCGACGCCGTAACCCGGGTGATATCCCACCAACGTGTTGGGTATCTCGTACGCCACCCGTGAGTCCGGGAACTTGTCCAACAGCAACGTCATGGTGATGTCCTTGGCGTCACGGCCGCGCGCCGGTTCCCCCCACAGCCGCATGATCCCGCCGGTGCCACCGGTGTATTGGGCCGTCACGCCGACGTCGTCCATCGTCACCGAGTAGGCGGTACCCGGCGCCGGATAGGAGACGCTGAATGCGCCGTCGGGAGCGGTGAATCGCGGGTTGATCACCACGGGCTTCCCCATCAGCGGGTGACCGCAATTGGGCGGGCACTGATACCGCGCCACCGGTTGGGTCGTCGCGGCGGCGACGCCGACCAGCCCGAGGGCCAGCACCACGACGACCGCCGTCCAGATCCCGACCAGCCGCGGCGCGGACAGCGCTCGCTCGGTGTGGACCGAGTCGTCGCCGGATTCTTCGTGCCGCAATGTCATCCGCAGGACCAGTCGGAGCAGCAGCACCCCCAGCACCGCGAACGCGACGTGCCAGGCCAGCTTCGCCCACTGCGAGATGTCGGCCGAATCCTCGTCGCCGAGCCACACGTGCGCCAGTACCGGCACGACCGCGATCAGCAGCACCTGCCACCAGATCCGGTTGCCGCGGGGCCGGAACCACAGTGCGGCACCGAGCATGCCGGCAGCGGCGGCCGCGGTGACGGGCATGGCGATGCCACGGATCACGGCCTCGATGAGGAAATCCGCCAACGGCTGGTCATGGTCCACGAGCCCCGAATCCAGCTGGGCGAACATTCGCACCATGGTCGTCGCGGCCGTCACGCCGAGCGCGCCGGCCGCGCCGATGACGTAGCCGTACAACGCCTTTCGGTCACCGGGACTGAATACCCGGAGGAGCAGGGTGGGCGCGATCACCACCAGGGCCTCCACCGCCGAGAGCCCGGCCTCCAAGGTCCGCAGATGCACTGCGGCAACGCCACTTTCGAGCGGGACGCCGTAGGCGCGCGCGACGACAGCGCCGGACCCGAAGGCGAACGCCACGCCGAACGCCATGCCCAGGCCCGCGCTCACGAGCAACCGGACCTTCGCCGGCCCCCGGTAGTCCAGCTGTCGGACGTACAGCGCGAACAGCAGCGGAATCCCGACGGCCACAGTCGAGATGAACAAACCCGGAAGTCGCAGCGCCGCGGCGCCCGCGAGCCAGGCGACGAAGGCGGCCACCCCGATCTGGAACGATCGGTGGGTACGTGCCGGCAGCTGTGGGAACAGTGTGCTCACCAGTCCGATGCCGCTCATCCGGTCGTCCCCTGCGCCACGAGCAGGCTGCGCGCCAGCTTGTCGACATCGGGCGTGCCCAGGCCGGTGACGGAGTCGAAGCCGGGGCCGGCCATCGCTATCGCGTTGCCGCCCACGGTGACATCGTGGAACGCCGGTAGTCGGCCGGCCCGCTCGAGGCGGTACAACAACGGGTTCAGGTCGCCGAGCAGTCGTCCGCCATGGTCCAGCAGGTACTGGTCGATCACCGCGGCCATCCCGGCCCAGATCGGCGCGGACATGGACGTACCACCGGCCAGCACCGTCTCGCCGCCGAACACCATGCGGGCTCCGGTGAAGAAATCCGCGACCGCCGAGACGTCGGGGACGAGCCGCTTGTTGCGACCGCGGTCCGATGGCACACCCCGTTGCCATGCCGGCCGGTCGAACAGCGCGGACACCCCGCCCCCACTGCCGTGCGTCAGCGGCACGTCGAACCAGGCCAGTTCACCCAGCCACTGGCCGTGTTCATCGGTGGACAGCGTGGTGCCGCCGACGGCCGTCATCTCGGGTACCGACGCCACCGAGTCCAGTCCGATGTCGTCGATGCTCGGCGGTGCCGACCAGTCCTGCCCGCCTTTGCATTCCAGGCCCGCCAGGTCGCCACTGGCGTCGAAGGCGGTGGTGCCGCTGCGGTGCGCCCGCGCCAGCGCCGAGCGCACCGGCGCCAGATCGGCAGCCGTGAGCATCTTGTCGCAGCCCCAGCCGATCGACAGGCTCCACTCGGCGCCGGGGAAGCGCCGGTCGGCGTCTGCCATCATCTCGCCGATCTTGCGGTAGGCGCCGTCGCCGGACACCGTCGGCCGGGCATTGACGTAGACGGTTTGGGCGTCGGGCGCGATGGCGTGGGCCATCTGGAGATCCATCGTGGTTTCGCCGGTGCGTTCGGATGGCATGTCACCCACCACGATGGGGGTGAAGCGCGGCAACTGGCTCAGGTCGGCAAACATGTCGAGATCGGATTGATCGAAACCGTCGAAACCGAAGATCACGATGGTGCGGCCCTTGCCCGTATATCCCTGATCGGACAGCGGAAAGACGTTGTAGGCGCGGCGCAGATCCTGGGCCGTGAGACCACCGGCGGGGACGTCGCGCGGCATGATCAGCGGCCGCGACTCCCGAAATGGCGTGAAGCCGAGGAGCCTGCCGAATCCGCTCAACTCGGGCACCAGCGACGGCGGCAGCTCAGGCTGACTGGTCGCGGCGTAGAAGGTCTGCCCGCGGCGCCCGCGGTAGTCGCGGACATCGACGCGCAACGCCCGCGCCATGGCACGGGCGTCGCCTTCGACCGTGGCCCAGTCGTCGCCGGGCCGCCATTGCACCGAAAGCCCTGCGGCACTTGCCCATTGGATCAGCCCATCGGGCCGCGTGGCACGTGTCAGCGCAGCGGTGAGTTCGACGTGGGCTGCTGCCGACGGGCCGAGGTCGACCGACGCCGAGAGCAGATGGGCCAGCGGACCGGACAGGGCCAGTCGGCCACCCCGTTCAGCAGGCGGGCCGGCCGACGCCAGCGCCGTCAAACCCGCGGCTACCAGTACTGCGCCGATGCGCCGTACGGCGCATCGGCGACTTACTGGGATGGAGCTCCCGTTCTAGTGGGGAGCTGTGATGACGTTGCCCGGCAACGCGGTCTGCGGCCCCGGGGCCTTGACCGACGGGGAGAACGAGTTGCCACCCTTGGTGGGCCCGCCCTTCTCGCTCGGCGTCACCGGCGACGACGAGGCGGGTGCCGACGTCGTGGTGGTGGTGCTCGTGGTGGTGGTCGGCTCTTCCTTGGCCTTCTCGCCACAGGAAGACAGCAGGCCCATCGCGAGTCCGGCGGTCACGGCGAGGCCGGCCACCATCTTCTTGCGGGTCGAGTTCCGAACGGTGGTCATACCGATTCTCCTTTTGTCCATTCCGTTCGCCCCGACAGCCGTAGCTACGAAGAAACGGGCATCGCGATCGTAATGCCGATTCGCTATTCACAGCATACCGATCGGGCCATTTCATTGCTGGGACATCTGGCCCAACGCTGGGATTCCGTTACCGCTGGCAAATAATCGTTTCGCAAGCCGTTACACGGGGAACGAGGTCCTCGTGAACACCGAACAACTCTTACGCCGTACTGCCGCCACCATCGGCATCGCTGCCGTCAGCAGCGCTGCCCTGATTGCCTGCTCAGAGGCCAAGGAGATCGGATCCAACGCTACGTCGGCCGCCAGCTCCGGAGCCAGCGCGGGATCGTCCGCAGCCAGTTCTGCGGCCAGTTCCGCCTCGAGCGCCGTGTCGTCGGCGATCGCCGGCTCGCCGACGACCACGAACGTGCCGGGCGTGGGCGAAGTCACCCTCGACGGCCCGATCGCCGAGGCCTATCAGAAAGCCGGCGGCGAAGCTGCCCTCGGCCAGCCGACCGCCCAGCCGCAGAAGGTCGGTGACGGGACGGTGCAGGCGTTCGCGAAGGGCACCATCTTCTCCTCGCCGACGACCGGGACCCACCTGGTGCAGGGCGAGATCCTCCGCGAGTACACCGAGAAGGGTGGCGCCGCCGGCGAGCTGGGGTTCCCCACGACAGACGAGAGCCAGACCGCGGGCGGCCCGGACGCGCCCAAAGGTGGCTGGATCAGCGAGTTCCAGAAGGGCACCATCACTTGGCTGAACCAGGGTGACGGCACCTTCAAGGCCACCATCACGCCCAAGCAGTAGTCACTGCTCCTCGGCCAGCGCGGCGAGCCGCGCCAATGACGCCTGCAGCCAGTCGGGCGACGTCTGCCGGGCGCGGTTGAGCCGCTTCTCGTCGGTCAGTGCGGTCCAGTCGTAGGTGTGGGTGACGCGGGTGTGCCCGTCGTCGATGGGCTCGAGCTCCCAGCGCCACAGGTGCCCCGGCTGCGGCAGTCCCGGTTCCGACGGCTTCCACGCGATGCGCCGGCCCTCGTCGAATTCGACGACGTGGTTCTCCCGGATGGCGCCGACCGTCAGGCCCATGACGAAAACGTCCCCCACGGCGCGGACGCGTTGGCCGGCGGCCGCCTCCGCCAGGTTGTCGTTGCCGTCCCAGCGCGGCTGCTGTGCGGGGTCGGCGATCAGCTCGAAGATCCGCGCCGCCGGGGCGGCGATGTCACGGCTGGCGCTGACGATCCGAATTTCGTTGTCCACGAGTCGTATTCAACCCGACGGACCCGCTACGCGCGAGCGGTTACGTCGGCAGCCGCCGGTTGATCACCAGCGCGGAGATCACCGCACACGTCAGGGCGAACACGCCGAGGCGCAACCATGCGGTCCCACCGGGTCCGCGGATGATCTCGTAGCCGATCTGCTGCTGAATGGCGTCGTAGCTCTTGTTCAGGTCCTCGATCTTGGCGGCCGTGTACATCTGCCCACCGGAGAGCTCGGCGACCCGCTTCATCGTGGTGTCGTTGACCGGGACGTTGACGCTCTGGTTGTCGACCTTGATCTTGCCGCCCTTGGTCCCGAACGCGATGGTCGAGATCGGGGTGTCCGACTCCTTGGCGGTCCGCGCCGCGGTGTAGGCGCCGTGCGGGCTGTCCGGGTTGCCCGGCCGGTTCTCCGCGCCGTCGGACAGCAACACGATGCGTTTCGGCGGCTTGTCGGTGTTACCACTGCCACCCAGCACGTCCGCCAGGGTCGAGATCGCGCGCAGGGCCGCGAAGATGCCGTCGCCCGTCGCGGTGCCGTCGTCGACGGTGAGGTGGTCCAGCGCGGTGATGGTCGCGTTGTGGTCGGGGGTGGGCGACACCAGCAGGTTGGTGTTGCCGGAGAACGTGACCAGACCCAGGTTCACCCCGGGCGTCAGCTTCTTCGCGAACTGCTTGGCGGCATCTTTCGCCGCGGCCAGCCGGCTCGGCGAGACATCGTCGGCCTCCATGGACCGCGACACGTCCATCACCAGCATGATCACCGCGCGGTTGCGCGGGGTCTTGATCTCGTGGGTGGGCGCGGCCAGCGCGACGGTCAGGGACAGCAGCGCGGCCACCGAGAACACCATCGGCAGGTGCCGCCAGCGGGTCGGCTGCAGCGGTACGACGTCGGTGCGCGGCTGGTCGCCGGCATAGCTCCGGAGCCGGGCGCTGCGGTTGCGCTGCGCCGCGAGATACGCGGCCACCAGCGCGATGGGCAGCAGTGCAGTCAGGAGCAACCAGGGGTGGGCGAAGCCCGACAATGACACCGATCCGATTCCCGGAAGACTCATCGGCGCCCCGTCGCGTTCGTCACCATAAGTGAAAAGTGTAGGAGTCGGTGCATTGCGCACCCGGTGGCGGGGCTGTGGCCTGCGAGAACCGTCGGACCACCGCAGTCACAGCCGCCCCGTAAGCTGGCCGGACCCTCTCCCGTCGCTACGCTCGCCCCCAACGGACCGCCCCCCGACGCCTGCCGGAGGCCCATGCTCACCGTTCTGTACGTACACGCGATCGCCACCGTGCTCGCTCCACTGTTGGTACGACGCTGGGGACGGCGGGCTTTTTATCCGCTGGCACTGGCGCCCGCGGGCTCACTGATCTGGCTGGCGTCGAACTGGCCCGGGACCGGCGAGCAGACGCTGCACATCGACTGGGTACCGCAGCTGTCCATGGACATCACGCTGCGGCTGGATTCCCTGGCGGCGATCATGTCGGTGCTGGTGCTGGGGGTCGGCACGCTGGTGCTCCTGTACTGCGCCGAGTACTTCCACCACGCCGACGGGCACACCGAGAAGCGGCTGCCCAGCTTCGCCGCCGAACTGGTGGCGTTCTCGGGTGCCATGTTCGGGCTGGTCTGCAGCGACAACACACTGCTGCTGTATCTGTTCTGGGAGCTGACGACCGTCCTGTCGTTCCTGCTCGTCGGCCACTACGCCGAACGCGCCGCCAGCCGGCGCGCCGCCACCCAGGCCCTGCTGGTCACGACCTTCGGCGGCCTGGCGATGCTGACCGGCATCATCATGCTGGGCACCCTCGCCGGCACCTACCGGTTGTCGGACCTCGTCGCCAACGCGCCGACGGGCACCACCTCGTCCGTCGCCGTCGTGCTGGTGCTGATCGGCGCACTGTCCAAGTCGGCCATCGTGCCCATGCATTTCTGGCTGCCGGGCGCCATGGCGGCGCCGACGCCCGTCAGCGCCTATCTGCACGCCGCGGCCATGGTGAAGGCCGGCGTGTATCTCATCGCCCGCATGACGCCCGGTTTCGCCGACCACCAGCCCTGGCGGCCGACAGTCGTCGCGCTGGGCCTGGCGACGCTGCTGCTGGCCGGTTGGCGCGCCGTGCGCGAGTACGACCTCAAGCTGATCCTGGCCTTCGGCACGGTGAGCCAGCTGGGTTTGATCACGGTGATGGTCGGGGCCGGCGGTGGCGATCTGATGCTGGCCGGCCTCGCCATGCTGTGCGCACATGCCATGTTCAAGGCCGCGCTGTTCATGGTGGTCGGGATCATCGATCACGCCACCGGCACCCGAGATATCCGGAAGCTGGCCTGGCTCGGCCACCGCAGCCCCGTGTTGTTGGCTATCGCCGTCGCCGCGGCCGCCAGTATGGCCGGGCTGCCGCCGTTCCTGGGCTTCGTCGCGAAGGAAGCCGATTTCGAAACCCTCTGGCACAGCCCGACGTTGGGGGCTTCGGCGCCGTTCGTGCTGGCGACCGTTGCGTTCGGGTCGGTGTTCACCATGATCTACAGCCTGCGGTTCCTGTACGGGGCGTTCGCCCGCAAGGGCAAGGACGAGCCGACGGTTCGTGTCGCCGAGATGCACCGGCCCAGCGTCGGTTTCCTGGTGGCGCCGGGCATCCTGGCCGTCGTCGGCCTCGGGTTCGGGCTGCTGCCGAACGCACTCGACCACGCCATCGCCGACTACACCGCGACCATGCCGGGCAGCACCGGGTACCACCTGGCGCTGTGGCACGGCGTCAACATGCCGCTGCTGCTGTCGGCCGTGATCGTCGCGGCCGGCTCGGCGGCGTTCGTCCTGCGGCACCGCCTCGAGCGAATCCGGGTGCCCTATCTACCGCTCGGCAACGCCGACCGGATTTACGACGCGGCCATCCGCGGCGCGGACCGCTTCGCCGTGCGGTTGACGGCGTTCACCCAGCGCGGCTCGATCCCCACGACCCAGGCGATGATCCTGTCCACCCTCGCCCTGCTGCCCATCGCGGTGCTGCTCCTGGGCCCGCGGGACCAGCCCGATCTGAAGTTGTGGAACTCGCCGCTGCAGGTGGTCGTCGGCCTCATCGTGCTGGCTGCGGCGATCAGCGCGACGGTGATGCGGAACCGGTTGGCGGCCGTGCTGGTCGTCGGTGTCACCGGTTACGGCTGCGGCACGCTCTACATCTTCTACGGGGCTCCGGACCTGGCGTTGACCCAATTCCTGGTCGAGACACTGACTTTGGTGGTCTTCCTGCTGGTGCTGCGTACCCTGCCCGCCGAATCCGACGCCATCCACATGAAGCGGCACCGGCTCCCGCGCGCCCTGCTGGCCACCGCGGTCGGGACGTCGGTGACGGCGCTGGCGGTCTACGCCATGGCCGCCCGGCACACCCGGCCGCTGGCCGAGCTGCTGCCCGACGCGGCGTACTACCGCGGACACGGCGCCAACACCGTCAACGTGCTGCTCGTGGACATCCGGGCCTGGGACACCCTCGGCGAAATCTCGGTGCTGCTGGTCGCCGCGACGGGTGTGGCGTCAATGGTGTTCCGGCACAGGCGTTTCGGGTCGGCGCCGCGCGTGCCCAAGGATTTCCGGCCGACACCCGACATCACGTGGCTGCGGGGCAGCGACCTGCGCGATCCCCGGCACCGGTCCCTGGTGCTCGAAGTCGCGACCCGCATGATCTTCCCGCTCATCATGGTGCTGTCGGTGTACTTCTTCTTCGCCGGACACAACACGCCCGGCGGCGGTTTCGCCGGCGGGCTGACGGCCGGTCTGGCGCTGGTGCTGCGGTACCTGGCCGGCGGCCGTTACGAATTGGGCGAGACGCTGCCGCTGGACGCCGGGAAGATTCTGGGCGCCGGCCTGACCCTGTCCGCCGGGACGGCGACGGCCTCGCTGCTGCTGGGTGCGCCCGTGCTGTCCAGCGCGGTGGTGAAATTCACGCTGCCCCTGCTGGGTTCGGTGAAGGTGGTGACGGCGCTGTTCTTCGACCTCGGCGTGTACCTCATCGTCGTGGGCCTGGTGCTGGACATCCTGCGCAGTCTCGGCGCGAAAGTCGACGAAGAGTTGTACGCACCACGTGAGGCGGCCGCCCGATGACGACCTATCTCGTACCGCTCGTGCTCATCGGCGGTCTCACCGGCACCGGGGTGTACCTGCTGCTGGAGCGCAACCTGACCCGAATGCTGTTGGGCCTGTTGCTGATCGGCAACGCGGTGAACCTGCTGATCCTGGTGATGGGTGGCGACTCCGGTAATCCGCCGGTGCGCGGCCGCACCAGCCACGGCCAGACGGGGATCGCCGATCCGCTGGCGCAGGGCATGGTCCTGACCTCCATCGTCATCACGATGGGTGTCGCCGCGTTCGTGCTGGCGCTGATCTACCGGGCCTACCGCCTGACCACGGTCGAGGAGGTGGGCAACGACCCCGAGGACAGCCGCCTGGTGCAGCTGTCGTCCACCGACGCCCCGGCGGTCGAGGAGGACCGGAGCGAGCCGGCCGTCGTCACCGACGCCGACGCCCCCGCCGAACTCGACGCGCTGCCCGCCGACCCGGTGGAGCAGGCGTGACGACGGGTGCGGTGCTGGCGCCGCTGCCCGCCCTGATCCCGATCCTCGGTGCCGCCGCGACGTTGTTCGCGGGTCGCCGGCCGCGGCTGCAGCAGATCATCGCGCTCGTGGCGCTCGCCGCGATGACGGCGGTCTGCGCGGCGCTGGTCTACGTCGTCGACCACAGCGGTACCGTCGCCGTCCACGTCGGCGGCTGGGGCCAGACCGAACCCGGGATGGGACCACTCGGCATTGTCCTTGTGGTGGACCGGCTTTCGGCCCTCATGCTCGTGGTGTCCGCGATCGTGCTGCTGGCGGTCGTCTGGTACGCCATCGGGCAGGGGATCCGCGACGGCGGTGACGAACAGCCGGTGTCGATCTTCCTGCCGACCTACCTGGTGCTGTCGGCGGGTGTGTGCATCGCGTTCCTCGCGGGCGATCTGTTCAACCTGTTCGTCGGCTTCGAGGTGCTGCTGGCCGCGAGCTTCGTGCTGCTGACGGTCGGCGCCAGCGAGGAGCGGGTCCGCGCCGGCATCGGCTACGTCATGGTGTCGATGGTGTCGTCGGTGATCTTCCTGATCGGCATCGCCTTGATCTACGCGGCCACCGGCACCCTGAACCTGGCCGAGCTGGCGAACCGGCTCGACGGCATCACGCCGGGCACCCGCGCGGCGCTGTTCGCGGTGCTGCTGGTGGCGTTCGGCATCAAGGCGGCGGTGTTCCCGCTGTCGGCGTGGCTGCCCGACTCCTACCCCACCGCACCGGCACCGGTCACCGCCGTGTTCGCCGGCCTGCTCACCAAAGTCGGTGTGTACGCGATCATCCGGGCCCACACCCTGCTGTTCCCGGGCGGCGCACTGGACGGCGTGCTCATGGTCGCGGCACTGCTGACCATGCTGATCGGCATCTTCGGCGCCATGGCCCAGAGCGACATCAAGCGGCTGCTGTCCTTCACCCTCGTCAGCCATATCGGTTACCTGGTGTTCGGCATCGCGGTGTCCAACCGGATCGGCATGGCCGGCGCCATCTACTACGTGGCCCACCACATCGTCGTGCAGACCACGCTCTTCCTCGTGGTGGGTCTGATCGAGCGGCAGGCCGGCGCCTCGACGCTGCAGCGCCTCGGCGGACTCGCGGCGGCCAGCCCGCTGCTGGCGTTCGTGTTCATCATCCCGGCCCTGAATCTCGGTGGCATTCCGCCGTTCTCGGGGTTCATCGGCAAGGTGGCGTTGCTGCAGGCGGGAGCGACGAGCGCGTCGGTCCTCGCGTGGGCACTGGTCGCCGGTTCGGTCGTCACCAGCCTGCTGACGCTGTACGTGATGGCGCGGGTGTGGACGCTCGCGTTCTGGCGCGCCCGCGCCGACGCACCGGAGGGCATGCTGTCCACGGCAGCCCCGGCCGGCCTGTTGGAACCGGTGGCGAACGTGGCGGTCGACGACCGGCCGGACGTCGGCCGGATGCCTGTCAGCATGCTGGCGCCGACCGCGGTGCTCATCGCGGTGGGGCTCGCCCTGACGGTGTTCGCGGGGCCCATCTTCGGGTTCGCGGAGCGCGCCGCCGACCAGGTCACCGACCGTGGCCAGTACATCTCGGTGGTGTTGACGCCATGAGGCAGTGGTTACCGCGCGTGGGCATCCTGGTCTGGCTGATGGCCGTGTGGATTCTGTTGTGGGGCAACATCTCCGCCGCCAACATCCTCGGCGGGCTCGCCGTCGGCCTGCTGATCACGGTGCTGCTGCCGTTGCCGCAGGTGCCGGTGGCGGGCCGGCTGCATCCGCTGTCGCTGGCGTGGCTGGTGCTCAAGGTCGCCTACTACCTGGTGCTGTCCTCGGTACAGGTCGCGTGGCTGGCGATCAGGCCCGGTCCCCCGCCACTGACCGCGGTGCTGCGGGCCCGGCTCGCCCTCAAGTCGGATCTCGTGCTCGCGATGGCGGTCAACGTCATCAATCTCATCCCCGGGTCGATCGTGCTGGAGATCGATCAGGCCCGCCGGATGATCTACGTCCACGTGCTCGACGTGGGGTCCGAACGTGCGGTGCAGCAGTTCTACCGCCAGATCGCGGAGGTGGAGCGGCTGATGATCGCCTCGTTCGAACGTGAATCCCATTGGCAGCCGGTGGAAGTGGACCCCGCATGAACACCATCTGGATCATCGCCGCCGTGATGCTGGTCGCGGCCGCGGCCATCACGGTGTTCCGGCTGCTGGCCGGTCCCGGCACCCTGGACCGGCTGGTCGCGCTGGACACGTTCGTCGCCGTCACCATGTGCGGCATCGGCACGTGGGCGGCGTACAGCCTCGACACCACGGCGACCTACAGCTTGACGGCGCTGGCGCTGATCACGTTCGTCGGCTCGGTCAGCGTGGCCCGGTTCCGCGTCCGCGATACCGATACCGAAGCCGAGCCGCCACGATGAACATCTTCGATGCTGTCGCAGGTGCTTTGGTGCTCTTCGGTTCGGCACTCGCGCTGACCGCCGCCATCGGTGTCGTTCGCTTCCCCGACACCTTGACGCGGATGCACTCGGCCTCCAAACCCCAGGTGCTCGGACTGCTGCTGGTGCTGATCGGCGCCGCGCTGCGGCTGCGCGGGCAGGCCGACGTCGGCATGCTGATCCTGGCCGGGCTGTTCACCCTGATCACCGCGCCGGTGGTGGCCAACCGCGTGGGCCAGCTGGCTTATCGTGAGCAGAGTTTCCGCGACGACCTGCTGATCCGCGACGAATTGGACGACTATGGCGCGAACTGACGACGACTCCTGGGACATCACCGAGAGCGTGGGTGCCACCGCGTTGGGTGTGGCCGCCGCCCGGGCCGCCGAATCCCGTTCGGACAAGCCGTTGTTCGACGATCCGTGCGCGCAGATCTTCGTGGATGCGGCGGTCGCGCGCGGCTGGTCGTCGCCGTTCACCGCCGCCGATCCCGGCCCCGCGCAGGCTACGCGCATTCGCATGGTGTCGGCGTACGCCGCGGCCCGCACCAAGTGGTTCGACGAGTTCTTCGCATCGGCCGGCGCCGACGGCATCCACCAGGTGGTGATCCTGGCCGCGGGACTGGACGCGCGGGCCTGGCGACTGCCCTGGCCTGACGGCACCGTGGTTTTCGAGATCGACCAGCCGAAAGTGTTGGCGTTCAAGGAGGAAACCCTCGCGGCCCACGGCATTCAACCGGTCGCCCGGCACGTCGCCGTCCCGGTCGATCTCCGCCAGGACTGGCCGGAAGCCTTGCGGCAGAACGGATTCGACCCCACCCAGCCGACGGCCTGGCTCGCCGAGGGGCTCCTGCCCTATCTGCCGGCCGAAGCCCAGGATCTGTTGTTCGAGAGACTGCACGAGCTCAGCGCGCCAGGCAGTCGGGCCGCGGTGGAAGGCTTCGGCACGGACTATTTCAGCGACGAGAACCAGCGCATCCGCAAAGCCCGGATGGATGCGATCCGCGAGGAAGCCGCCAAGGCCGGTCAGCAGGTCACCGATGTCTCCGAGCTGTTCTACATCGAGCCGCGCGAAGACGTCGCCGATTGGCTGACCCGCCACGGCTGGCAGACCACGGTCGAGACCTCCGCCGAGGTCACCGCCCGCTACAAGCCCGAACTCGCCGCCGAGATGCTGGACATCGGCAGCGAATTCGTCGACGGAAAGTTGGCCTGACCGATCAGCGGTACCCGTCGACGTACGTTCCACTGTCCTCCGTACGTACGGCAAGGACGACACCGGATGCGGCGATGATCTCCTCGGCATCAGCCGTCGGTGCAGTGCCGGTGGCGGTGCAATCGCTGCGGTTGAAGACCTTCAATTGTCGTTTGGCGAACACCACCTCAGCACCGAGAATCACCGCTCGCGCATTCAACAGATCGGTCATCGGGTAGTCCGCGAAGGTACATCGCGCTTGCCCGTCTGGGCCTCTCAACATGAAGTCGTCCGCTGGGGCAGGTCCCGTGGCCAGAAAGTCCGCCGACTCGTCGCGTGTCCGATAGACAAGCACCTGCCCGTGAAAATCTAGAACACGCCGGTCGGCCGTACTCACGAAAGTACCCACGTCGCTGGTCGATTCAACGTACGCGCCCATCACATATCCATCTCGGCCCGCGCGGCTGATGCTCGGACGGATGGCGTTGAGGTCGTGGCCGGAATATGGCAGTCCCGCCAGCAGTGTTGTCTTCCAACGAATTTGGCCCGTCGATGGATCAACGTCGACGAAGCGAATGTCGGCTTTGTCACCGGACACACACCGATATGCGGAACCCGGCAGGCTGGGGTTTCCGCCGTACCAACCGCGGCATTCAGTGGACGGCGCCGGTATCGACCACAGCAGTTTTCCGGTCCGGGTGTCGTAGCGGGTCCACTCGCTGGCATCCTTGTTGGTTCCAACGAGATACGGCGGCGATCTGCGGTTGTAGTCCAGATAGCCAAAGGCTTTCGTCACGCCACCGTCGGTGGACCACCAAAGTTGTTGGCCGGTGAAGGCGTCCAGACCGATCAGCATTGCCGGACGACCGCCCAGCATGACGACGACTGTGCTTCCTTGATCGAATACAGCCACGTCGGCGACGGTCTGATAACGAGGTCCGCTGCGGCGATAGTGCCAACGTTCGACGCCGTCGGGCCCGTACGCGGTTACCCCGTCCTTGCCATAGGTGACGAATCCGGCCCCGCCTGGCTCAACGCGCCAATTCCGCCCACGCGACGGGCCATTGTCGTCGGCAATGCGGATCGTAAAAGCTTTTTGCCCCAGACGATCTGGACTTGGTGGAACGGCTGTCTGCGTCGCTGTGGTGGCATCGACAAACCGACTGTCGTCACCGGCGCGCAGCGCCGACATCGTCGCGGCGCCGGCGACCACCACGGCCACCACCAATCCGATACCGGCGAGCCAGAGACCACCCCGTGCCGACCGAGCGGCAGCGGGCGCGGCAAGGGCAGCAGCCACGGTGCCCGACACAGCCAGCCACCAACTGCTCACCGCGGTAGGCAATTTGGGTGTCACCGGGAGGCGTTGCATCCAGTCGAAAAACTGCCTCATCCCAGAGTCTGCCAACAGCAAGTACGCCAACGCGATAGCGGCTGCCAGCACACTCCATCCCCAGTACCGCGACACCCGTTTGAAACGCACGATCACCAGCGCGGCAACAAGAATGACGGCGACCGCACATACCGATGACGCAACTGCTTTGGGGGACATACCCGCCCAATACGACGCGTTGTCACCCTGTCGCACAGACTCTGACCACGCCGCGTAGCCAGGCGAGGGTTCCGGCACCAGCCAGCTCCACACCGATAACCCCGCCGCCCAAACCAACAGGCCCACGGCCACGCCGAGGCAGACTGCCGACAAGCCCACCAGCACGCGTCTCAGCATGGTGTCCCCGCCCCTCCCCTGACGTTGACCAATCTGAACTTCCGCCCATTGTCAGGCGCAGTTCACCACCAAGCTCAGTTGAACTTGATCTTCACCTGCTCGCCGCTGACGTCCGCGGTGGTGCCGGTGACGTACGAGGTCACCGTGCCCCGCGTGGTACCGCCGCGGCGGCCCTGGCCGCTGACCTCGTAGTGCACCTCGCCGGAAATGCGTACTTCCATGCGGTATTCGTCCAGATCGCCGATCTTGACGGCGCTCATGTCGGGCTGGCTCCAGGTGACGGTGCCGTCGACCAGTTCCCGGTCACTGATCTTCACCGGGCAGGGTGCGGGCGGGACGAGTGAACGCGACGACGAGCAGCTGCCGTACGCCGCGTCCAGCAGCTTGGCGATGGTCTTGGTGCCGGAATCGTTGAGCGCGAACTTCGGCTGCAGGTAGGCGCTCGCCGAATATCCCTCAATGGCGTCGAGCAGCAACGGCTTGCTGTTGGTGACCGTCACGTACGGACTGGTGCTGCCGAGTTCCAGGAAGCCGGGAAACACGTAGATCGCCGATTCCTCGCCGATCTCCTTGCCGAACACCGTCATCGTCTTGTCTGCGGCATTGTTGGAGCTGCTCAACGACGACAGGTCGACCTTGACGGCGGCGTGGGCCAGCTGCCACTTGCCGCCTTCCTTCTTGACGTGGATCGTCGCATCGGAGTTCTTGTCGCCGAACTTGGCTGCCACGTGGACGTCGGCGCGGCCGATCGACTCCATGGTCTTGTCTTCGTTCAGGATGCGGATGTCACTGATCGGCCATTCGGCGGTCTGCTTCTTCAGCACGTCGCTGGAGAGGAACTCCTTCGACGCCGGTTGGTCGTTGCTGAAGGACAGCGCCATGTCGGCGTTACCGTTCGACAGCGCTTCCAGGTAGCCCTTGACGACCTCGCTGGCCGAACTCGAGCCGCCGTTGTCGCCGGAGCCGAATGAGTCGTAGACGTAGTAGATGCCACCACCCAGCACGACGAGCACCACGACGATGGCGGCGATGATCAGCGGCACCTTGTTCTTCTTCGGCGGGGTGACGAACGGCTGCGCGCCGTAGCCACCGGCCGGCGCTCCCGGCCACCCCTGGCCGGCACCTGGTGCCGCCGGCGGGGTCCCCCACCCCTGCGGCGCCCCGGTGGGTGCGCTCGGCGCCTGGCCCCAGCCGCCGGTCTGCGGCGCGGCGGGCTGGCCCCATGCTGGTGTCTGCGCCTGGCCTGCGGGCGGCTGACTCAACGGCGGCGGCGTCTGCGGGGGCCATCCGGGCGCAGCCGGTGGGGTGGTCTGGTGAATCGCCGTCTCTTCTTCGTCGGACGACCTGCCCGCGCCCCCACCTGGGTTGGGACCGTTGTAACCGCTCCCCTGCCAACCCGTCATCGTGAACCCTCCCCGTAGCACAACATGCTGTGTCCAGGATAAGCGGTGCCGCACCACCCTGCCTGCACGGAACTGCCCGTACTAGTCCTCGGACAGCTGGAATTCCACCATCGCCGTGAGGCTCTCGACCGCTTCCTCGAGCGCGTCCAGCCGGGCCGCGGCATTCGGCGCAGCCAGCACCGAATACTTGTCGGCCTGGCCGATCGGCAGTAACGCGGCCAGCGCGTACAGCCGTTGTCCCACATCGGGTTTGACGGTTCGCGCCAGGATCGAGTCCCGGTCCCGCAGGCGCGCGCCCTGAGCCGACGCGATGCGTTCGAACACTGCGATGATCCGGTCCTCGACCGCCACGATGGACGCCTCCGTGACCACGGGCCCCGGCTCGTCGGGCCACCGCTCGATCTCGGCCCGCGGGTACGGATCGTCGTTGTGCCACTGCACGATTCGGATGCGGTCGGTCACGCTGCAGCTCAGCATGTACCGACCGACGCCCTGCGGCTGGCACCGGTCGATGCGGGCGAGCGCGCCGACCGAGCACCGGGCGTCGCCGCCGCCGACCTCGCGGCCGGCCGAGATCAGCACCACGCCGAACACCTGCTCCGCGGCGGCCATGCAGTCCCGCACCAGTTCGCCGTACCGCGGCTCGAAGATGCGCAGCGGCAGTTCGTCGCCGGGCAGTAGCGCGGATTCCAGCGGGAACATCGGCGTGATGGGCACGGCTACAACTCCAGCTCCGAGACCAGCGCGTCGACGACCTGCAGCAGGTCCCCGTCGGTTTCCTCGGCGACCCGGCGCTGCCGCTGATAGGAGCCGCCGAGGGTGTAGATATCGGCGACCCGGGCCAGCTCGTCGGCGCAATTCAGCGATGCCGCAACGGGTTCCAGCCGGTTCAGCAGGTCGTCGAGATCTTCGGTGACCAGCCGCTCGTTGCTGTCGGCATCCAGGATGATCTCGGCGTCCAGCCCGTAACGCGCTGCGCGCCACTTGTTTTCCTGCACATGCCAGGGCGGCATGGTCGGCAGCTGCTCACCGGCGTCCAGCCGGCGGTCCAGGTCGACGATCAGGCAGTGTGTCAGCGCAACCAGCGCACCGAGTTCGGCGATGTTGGACACGCCGTCGAAAATCCGGACCTCGATCGTGCCGAGATGCGGCGACGGCCGGATGTCCCAACGGATTTCGTTCATGTGGTCGATGATGCCGGTCTTGCGCTGGTCATAGACGAAGCGCTCGAAGTGCGACCACTTCTGGAAGTGGAACGGCAGACCCGCAGTCGGCAACTGCTGGAACATCATGGCGCGGTTGCTGGCGTAGCCGGTGTCCTCACCGTCCCAGTACGGCGACGACGCCGACAGTGCCAGCAGATGCGGGTACTGGTTGAGCAGCGACGTGATGATCGGCATCACCTTGTGCGCCGACGAGATCCCGACGTGCACGTGCACGCCCCAGATCAGCATCTGGCGGCCCCACCACTGGGTCCGTTTGATCAACTCGGCGTAGCGCTGGCCTTCGGTGAGCTGCTGGCTCTCCCACTCCGCGAACGGGTGGGTGCCGGCACAGAACAACTCCATGCCGCGGTCGCGCACGATCCGGCGTACCGGGCCGAGCGTGGACCGCAGATCATCCATGGCCTCGCCGACGGTGTCGCACACGCCGGTGACGACCTCAACGGTGTTGCGCAGCAATTCCTTGTGCACATGCGGCGTCTCGCCGATCTCGGCGATGACCGCGGCGGCCTCGTTGCTGAGGTCACGCGTGCGGGCATCGACGAGGGCGAACTCCCATTCGACGCCGAGGGTCGGCCGAGGCGACCCGGCGAAATCGATTCGCGGTGGGGTGTGGCTGTCCGCGCTACCCGGCAGCGATGACACCGCACGCCACGCGCTTGCCGGAGTCACCGGTGTTCATCGAAGCCTCGTCCGCACCCGGAGCGGCGCCCTGGATCTGCTGGTACCGGTCAGCCGGGATGTTGCCGAAGTTGTCGGCCTTCTCGTGGATGATCAGCGCGGTCTTGTTGCCGGCGAGCAGCTGCTCGGCGGTGAAGGCGTCGGTGGTGGTCACCAGCGAGCCGGTGCCGTCGGCCTTGACCTGCAGGGAGGCGAGGTCGCCACTCATCGGGTAGCCGGTGTGGCCCGGAGCCTGGAAGTGTCCACCGGCGGACAGGAAGTCGCCGGGGGCGCCACCGGCAGGCGCGACCGAGTTCGGCTCACACTTGCCGGCCGAGTGGATGTGCAGGCCGTGGAATCCGGGGGTCAGCACGCCGCCGGAGGTGGTCTTGACCGTCAGCGTGGCGAAGCCACCGTTGAACAGGAACTCGGCGGTCGCGACCGTGGTGCCCTCGGGGGTCTTCAGCTCGGTGACCAGCTTCTCGCCGATCGGGGCGGCCTGCGGGGCCGCCTTCTCGCCGGCCTTTTCACCATGGCCCTGCGGGGCGTGCTCGACGCCGGTCCACACCGCGGGGTGGTGCCGGGCACGGACGAGGGGACCTGTCCGGGAGGGGCACATGCAGCGACGACAGGAGCGATGACCGCAGCGGCGGCAAGGAAGCGAATCGGGGCTGAGATCGGCATGCCGGAGAGCCTAACCGGTCACCAGAACGATCACGCCTGGTCCCTTGTCATTGAGCGCCGGGATGCGTGGTTCGACGGGTGCGTCGAGGATTTTGCCGACCGCTTCGGCGGCCTCCTTCTCCCCTGCGGCGTCACCGAAATACACGGTCGTGGCGGGCGGCGGAGCGTCCACGCTGAGATTGTCGGTCTCGGTGACGTTCCACTGCGCCTCGTGCAGCTTGTCAGCGACGCCCTTCGCAGCGCCGGCAACCTCGGAGATGTTGAAGACCTTGACGTCGGCCTTGGCCGGCGCGGGCGTCGTCGACGTCGTGGTGGCCGTGGCCGATGTCGCGCTGGCGGAGCTGCTCGACGAGTTCGAGTCGGAGCTGCTGTCCGAACTCAGCGACTGGAACGCCACCAGCAGGAACACGACACCAAGGAACAACAGCACCATGACCATGGCGCGCAGGGGCAGTCCGGAGGACTCTCGCTGATTCATTGCTCCCCACCTTATCGAGGCAGACCCTCAGGGCAGAAAAGCTAGGTGATTTCGAAACCGAGACGACGCGCGGCCTTGGCCTTCTGTCGGCTGGCCCGCTGCCGGCGCAGTCGCTTGACCAGCATCGGGTCCGCGGCCAGCGCCTCAGGCCGGTCGACCAGCGCGTTGAGCACCTGGTAGTACCGGGTCGCCGACATCGAGAACAGTTCCTTGATGGCGTCCTCTTTGGAACCCGCGAATTTCCACCACTGACGTTCGAAACCAAGAATGTCGTGTTCGCGGCGGGTCAACCCGTCGGCGAGCTCAGAGTCGTCCCCGGATCGCTCAGTACGCGCCATAGCGCCGTCCATTTCGCCCCTGGACCCTTTCTCTGATCTCGGTATATGCCAGCCTGTTTCGTGCGTCACAACGGATCTGGGACGCAGCAAGTGGTTCGGCGAACATTCAACCATGACCGACGGTATTGAGCCGTGATCGTTACCCGCGAGTCGGGTCACTAAGATTGCTCGTCATGGCTGTCCGTCCAATCTGCATCGTCGGTGACCCTGTCCTGCACACCGCGACCACTCCGGTGGCCGTCGGCGCCGACGGGTCGCTTCCTTCCGATCTCGCCGAGCTGATCGACGACATGTACGAAACGATGGACAAGGCCAACGGCGTGGGCCTGGCTGCAAACCAGATCGGCGTCGGGCTGCGGTTGTTCGTCTACGACTGCGCCGACGACCGCGGCCAGACCGCGCGGCGTCGCGGCGTGGTGATCAACCCGGTCCTCGAGACGTCGGAAATCCCCGAGACCATGCCCGACCCGGACTACGACGACGAGGGCTGCCTGTCGGTTCCCGGTGAGTCGTTCCCGACCGGCCGCGCCACGTGGGCGAAGGTCACCGGCCTGGACGCCGACGGCAAGCCGGTCGAGCTGGAAGGCACCGGCCTGTTCGCCCGCATGCTGCAGCACGAGACCGGCCACCTCGACGGCTTCCTGTACCTCGACTGCCTGATCGGCCGCAACGCGCGGGCCGCCAAGCGGATGATCAAGTCGAACAAGTGGGGCGTGCCGGGGCTGAGCTGGATGCCGGGCGAGGTCGACGACCCGTTCGGGCACTGATGCCCTCGGTCGGTAGCCGCGTCTCGTTGCGCTACCGGTTGGCCGAACCGGAGGCCGGTCCCGGGTCTGAGGCCGTCACCGACGTCGTCGGTCACCTCGAGGCACTCACCCCGGTCGTCGTCGTACGCACCAAATCGGGTGAGCGCGTCGAGATCAGCCCCGCCGCGGTGATGTCGGTGCGCGAGCTGTCCCATGCCCCGGTGCGCAATTCAGAGATACGCGCGGTCGAACATGCCGCCGCGCTGGCCTGGCCGGGCACCGAGCAGCTCTGGGTCGACGGCTGGCTGCTGCGAGCCGGCGGCACCGATATGCGAACCAACTCGGCTGTGCCGCTGCTCTTTTCGTCAGACTTGACGGCCCTGCCGGCGATCGCCGCCTGGTACGCCGCACGCGGACTACAACCGTGGGTGGCGCTGCCGGAGCGGCTGCTGCCGGTCCGTTCCGAGGGCGTCGAGCCCAATCGCGTTCTGACCGTTGAATTGCCGGGCGGCGCGGCTGCCGAACTGCCCTCGATCCCGGATGCCCGGTGGCGGCAGATTCACGCGCAGGACGTGCCTGTCGAGGTCCTCACTGCCGTCGTCGACGGCGACGTGGCGTTCGCCACGGTGGCCGACGCGGCGGTCGGGCGCGTCGCCGTGACCACAGCACCCGACGGCAGGGTGTGGGCCGGGTTGTCGGGCATCGCCGTGCTCGAGTCGGAACGCCGGCGCGGACTGGGCCGCGCCGTCTGCGCCGAGCTGATGTCCTGGGCCGCCGGCCGCGGTGCGACGCACGCCTACATACGGGTTCCCGACGACAACGCGCCGGCGATCGCGCTGGCCGAATCGATCGGTTTCCGGTTGCATCACCGGTCGCGGTACGTGCTCCTGTAACGCCGAAGACCACGGTTTCTCGCGCGACATCGTCGGCGCCCGGGAAACCGTGGCCTCGGCAGGTACCGGCTAGGCTGCGTCAGCCCCACTGTGGGCCGAACCGCCCTGGCCTGCAGTCGATTTCGCCGGTGCCGGCTTCTTCACAGGCTTAGGCTTCTCGGCCTTCGGCTTGGTCGGCTTCTTCTCGGGCTTCTTCGTCTCGGGCTTGGTCGAGTCGGACTTGGTGGAGTCGGACTTGGTCGAGTCGGACTTGGTCGAGTCGGACTTGGTGGTGTCCGGCTTGGTCGTATCCGGCTTGGCATCGTCCGACTTCTGGTTGTCAGCCTTCGTCGGGGTGGCGGGTGTCGCCGGAGTGGCGGGCGTCGCCGGAGTAGCCGGGGTCGCCGGCGTCTCGGCGGTGGCCGGCGTTGCGGGCGTCGCCGGGGTGGCGGGCGTGGCCGGAGTAGCGGGCGTCGTCTCCGACTTGGCCGGCGCAGCAGGCTTCGCAGGTGTCTCCGATGCCTCGGAGACGGTCGCCTTCACCGGTGTCACGGCCAGCGCGGGCTGCGGGATCGAGGTGATCGAGTTGTCCGTGGCGGCCTTGGTCACCGATACCTGCGTCGCAGCAGCCGGGTCAGCGGCAGCCTTGGGGGCCAACGGATTACCGGTACCACTCCAGCCGATTGCCTTGGCGAGGATGCGGCCGAGCGACACCGTGGCGCCGATGGGCCCGATGCCCAGACCGTCGATCTGCAGGTCCGTCCCGATGATGTCGGCGTAGACGGTCTGCCCGAGCGAGTTCAGGATCGAGCCACCCAGGCCCTTCTGGTCCCAGCCAGTCGATCCAGCGGTGAACAGTCCACCGAACTGGATGTTGAGCGCCTTGACGACGGCATTGTCACTCAGGGGAATGGTCTTGTTGATCAGCTTGGCCACGAGGTCCAGGTTGAGGTTGGCGCCGTTGAGGACGCCGTTGACCATGGCAGCCGGGATGTTGATCGCGGTCTGCAGCGCTTTCGCCGCGTCGCCTTGTGACAGGGACGCGCCGATACTGGTGAGGCTGTTGGCCAGCGCCACCGCCGGGCTGATCGCCGGTCCTGCCAGGCCGATCAGGACCCCGCTCAGCGGCGATGCCAGGAAGTTGAACACCTCCTGCACGACCCGGTTTGCCACGGCGTTCGAGGCCGTCGGAAGCAGCTTCGGAATCACCTGGAGCAGGATGAAGTGGAAACCATCGTTCGAGTCGACGGACTGCGAGTTGTTGCCGGGGTCGGTGCCAAGCAGCGTCGCGGCGGTGATCGCCGACTGCACGTTGTGCCCGATCTGGCCCAAAACCGTGCCGATGTTGCCGGGGTTCTTCAGCACCTCGCCGACGTGGTTGATCTGGTTGACCAGGAACTGCTGCAGCAGTACCGCCGGCGCCTCGGAGATGGCGTCACCGAGGCGTCCCGCATTCGCCGCGGCGGTCTTGAACGCGTCCTGCCACGGCTGCAGCGGGTTGTATGCCGCGGTCAACTGCACCGCGGCGGTGCTGACCGACGGCAGCGCCGGAAGGTTGATCGAGGCAGGTGCCTGCACAAGCAATGGGCCGGCCACGATGGCCGCCGTGGTCGCTGCGCAGATACCCGCCTTGGTATGGCGACGGACTGCTGAACCCATGAGAACGACTCCCTCTTTCCGAGTTGATTGGGATTGATGTGGGCAGGATGAAGCGCTCGGTGGGCCTCCCCCGAGCAGGGAGGCCCACCGATCGTTGACCTACTAGCTCGACGCGCCCGAGGCGTGCGAGCCGGCCCCGCCGTCGGCACCGTGCGCCGAACCACCTTGGCCGGCAGTGGATTTCGCCGGTGCCGGCTTCTTCACGGGCTTCGGCTTCTCCGATTTCTGCTTGCTCGGCTTCTTCGATTCGGACTTCGTGGTCTCGGACTTCGTCGCCTCCGACTTCGTCTCCGACTTGGTGTCCGACTTGGTCGAGTCCGTCTTGTGGTCATCCGGCTTCTGGTTGTCGGGCTTCGCCGGGGTGGCCGGGGTCGCCGGAGTGGCGGGCGTGGCCGGAGTTGCCGGGGTCGCCGGCGTCTCCGACGTGGCCGGGGTGGCGGGCGTCGCCGGAGTAGCCGGAGTAGCGGGCGTAGCCGGGGTCGCAGACGTCTCCGACTTGGCCGGCGTAGCCGGCTTCTCGGCCGTCTCCGGGGCCTGTGCCGCGGTGGCCTTCACCTGCGTCACCGCCACCGACGTCTGCGGGATGGAGGTGATCGAGTTGTCCGTGGCCGCCTTGGTCACCGAAACCTGGGTTGCCGCAGCCGGATCGGCGGCGGTCTTGGGGGCCAGCGGATTGCCGGTGCCGCTCCAGCCGATGGCCTTGGCCAGCAGGTGGCTGAGGTTGACGAGCGCACCGATCGGCCCGATGCCCTGGCCGGTGATCTCCAACGGAAATCCCGGGGCGAGCACCGTTTCGGCAGTCAGGCCCAGGGAGTTCAGAATCGAGCCACCGATGCCGGTCATGTCCATGCCCGTCACGCCGGCGGTGAACAGCCCACCGAACTGGATGTTGAGTTTCTGCAGCTCGTTGCCGGCCGGCATGGTCTTGGTGATCAGCGGCGCCAGCACATCCAGGTTGAGATTGGCACCGTTGAGGAAGCCGTTGACCATGGCGGCCGGGATGTTGATGGCAGCTTGCGCCGCGGCCATCGCATTACCCGCGGCGAGCGAGGTCGCGACCTTGGTGATGCTGTTGACCAGCGCCACCACCGGGCTGATGCCGGGGCCAACCAAACCCATCAGGACACCACTGAGCGGTGACGCCAGCACGTTGACCACCTGCGTGACGATCGCGGACGCCTGCGGGTTGCCGGCCGTCGGAAGCATGTTCGGGAGCATCTGCGCGACCAGGCCGTGCCAGACGTCGTTCGAACCGGCGATGGTCCAGTCGTCAGGCTTGGTCCCCAGCAGCGTGGCGGCGGTGATCGCCGACTTCACGTTCTGCCCGACGTCCTGGATCACCGCGCCGATGTTGCCGGGGTTCTGCAGGATGGCCCCGACATGGCTGATCTGGTTCGCCAGGAACTGCTGCAGCAACACCGCCGGCGCTTCGGAGACGACCGCGCCGATTCGCTGCGCGTTCTCCGACGCGGTGTTGAACGCGTCGAGCCAGGGCTGCAGCGGGTTGTAGGCCGCGGTCAGCTGAACCGCGGCTGTGCTCACCGACGGAAGCGTCGGCAGCTTGGCGGCGGCAGGCACCGACGGCAACAGTGGGCCGGCCACGATGGCCGCCGTGGTCGCTGCGCAGATACCCGCCTTGGTATGGCGACGAACCGCAACATTCATGAAGTGACTCCTCGGGGTCGGCTTGCTTACCGGCGAGTAATTTACCGACGAGTAACCGAGTTAATCCAGAGTTTTTGACGAAGTCGTAACGAATCGGTAGCGACGACATGTGACCCACAGGCCACTCCAAACCTGTTTGCGTATTAGCCGGTAAAGCGCTGTTCATAGCCCCGCTAACCTTCCGGGCAAATGGCCAGTCGGCAAACCCATTTACGCCACCGACAGAGCCCTTGACGCAACCCGGGATCAACGGGCGGGCCAGCCGGATATATTCCGATTAGTAATGCTCAGGCGCATTTTCGACGTCGTGACCGGGACCACATCGGGTGTTGATCGTGACGGGAATCTCACACGAGCCGAGGCGGCGATGTGATCTCGACCGGGACGCCCCGTACCCGCTCGGGGCAAATCCGACAGGGGCCGCACCGGCGCGTCAACGCAATTGCTGCCGCCGTCCGTCCGGCGGCCTGCCGAGGCACCGGCCGGCGTCCACATAGTGAGACAACATGTGGGACCGGACGTCCCGGGCAATACCAGCAATCGTCTTCGGGGACTCCGCGGGGCACGACCGCCGATGCCGGCCGGCGCTTCGCCAAGTATCTTGGACCGTCGGTGGAACGCACCGAAGTGTCAGGCTGGTCAGGGGTTGCGGGTGCAAGAGAATGCGGCGCTGTCGGCCGCCGAGTTGCTCGAACTCAACCGTGACGTTCAGGGCTCGCGCGCAGTCCGGCTGCTGGCCACCAACAACCTCGGCGTCTACGCCACGTTGATGGAGCGGCACCTCAGTGAAGGCATGATCGCCGAGACCGATCTGGTGGTTCGGCTGGAGCGCGATCTGGCGACGCTCGGCGAGACCGACGACCAGCTCGGACAGTCGGGCCTGGCCCTGATCAAGTCGTGGGCCAGCCAGGGCTGGGTGCACCGGGTGGCCGAAACCCGGGCGGGCGCCGAACGCAACGTCTGTTATCTGACGCAGGACGCCCGTCGCGCCCTCGACTTCGTCCGCGGCATGCGCCGTGGCGACAGCATCGCCACCGGAGGCTCGATCGCCGGCATCGCGTCCCGCATGCGTCAGATCGCCACACGTGCCGGAAATGACCCCGACCGCATCCGGGCCGGTATCGAAGCCGAGATCGCCGCGCTGCACCGCGAGCTCGACGAGTTGGAAGCCGGGCTGCGCCCCGAGCCCGACGTCACCGACATGTACGACGAAGCCCGCGCCATCGCGCTGCAGATGGAACGGCTGATCACCGACATCGGCCTCTACGGCACCATGATCGAGCAGGCGACGCAGGCGCTCGACGACCCGATCGACACCAACATCGAGTACCGCGACCGGCAGCGCCAGATGTACGCCGACTACCAGGCAGCATGGGATTCCGCGGGCCGCGATTCGCACCGGGCGTTCCTGCGGATGATCAACGACCCCGACCAGCGCGCCGAATTCGAGAACGACATCGCCACCGTGGCGTCGGCACTGCCCGAGCTGGACCCGGCACTGCGCAAGGTGATGGCGGGATTCTTCGAGTTGATCGGCCACCAGATCGACGAGGTGGAACGCATCCAGCAGCGGTGCGCGCAGCGGGTCAAGCGATTCACCGCGTTCGGCACCATGGAGTCCAGCCGCGGTGTGGCCCGCCAGCTCACCGAGGCCATCGGCGCGGCCCGGACGCTGCTGAAGTCGTCGCTGACCGACTCCCGGCTGGACATCGAAGTCCCCTTGGCCCGGCACGCGATCAGCTCGATCGGCGCGCTGAGCTTCAAGATCGGCGACCTGTCGGCACCCAAACCTGCCGAAGCGGCACAGGGCGACGTCGACCTGTCCACCTTCGCGGCACTGACCACCCAGGTCGATGCACCCGCGATGTCCGAGATGCTCAATGCCGCGGTCGCGCGCCGCCCGGTGTCACTGGCCGAGGCCGTCTCGATGCTCGATTCGGCGTACCTGGGCCACGTCATCGTGTTGTGGTCGTGGGCCCTCAAACAACCCGCAGGACCGGGTGACGCGGGCGACGACACCATGTCGGTGCGATTCCGCTCGCTCGACGGTCGCGACCGCGAGATCGAGGTGCCCTCTCTGATGTTCACCGAGCCGGTCATGAGTACAGGAGCCATGCATGACTGACAGCCCCATCGATTTCGCCTCGCTGCCCGAGGTCGACAGCAACAGCCGGGCGGCGCAGCAGCGTCGTCCACGGTTCGACGGCGACGTCAGCGCCATGCCGGACCGCGCCTGCTGGGCACTGCAACACCTGCTGACCCGCCGCTACATCAGCAGCGAGTCCGACCGTGACGTCTACAGCTGGATCCTGGAGTACCGCAACGAATTGTCGGTGCGGTTGTCCGAACTCGACCTGCAGTTGCGCATCTCCGAAAGCGTGGACATCGCGTTCATCGAGCAGGCCCGTTACGAGTCGGCCAAGGGCATCAAGCTGCTGCGCCGCGAGCCCCTGGGCACCTACGACTCGATTCTGGCGCTGCACCTGGCGCAGCTGATGCGCGCCGGCGGCGACCAGAGCTTCCTGATCACCCGCGACGAGATGCACGGCATGTTCAGCGGTGTGCTGAACGAAACCGACCGCGACGCAGTCACTTTCACCGCCCGCATCGATGCGGCGATCGCCAGGCTGACGGGCCTGGACATCCTGCGCCGTAGCCGTGACGACGAGGACAGCTACACCGTGAGTCCCGTCATCACGGCCGTGATGACGGCCTCGGTGATCACCGAGCTGCAGCAGCAGTTCGAACAACTCACCGGCGGAGGTACTGAAGCCGATGTCTGAGCAGTTTCACCTGTCCCGGCTCCAGATCATCAACTGGGGCGTGTTCGACGGTTATCACAGCATTCCGTTCAGCGCCGGCGGCTCACTGGTCGCGGGCGGCTCCGGCAGCGGTAAATCATCACTGCTGGATGCGATTTCACTCGGCTTCCTGCCGTTCAACCGGCGCAACTTCAACGCGTCGGGCGACAACACCGCGGCCGGCTCGAGCGCGGGCCGCCGCACCGTCGACAAGTACGTCCGCGGCGCCTGGGGCCAGCGCAGCGAAGCCGGCACCAGTCAGGTCATGTACCTGCGTGGCGAGGGCACCACCTGGTCGGCGGTCGCGGTCACCTACACCAGCAACACCGGCCGCACCATCACCGGCCTGGTCCTCAAATGGCTGACGGGAGAATCGCGTTCGGATTCCTCGAGCCGGTTCGTCATCGGCGACGGCGACCTGGACATCGAGGACGTCTGCAACCGGTGGGCCGCGGGCCGGTTCGACGCCGGGGTGTTCAAGGGCGACCGGGGCGAGCGAAGCGACGGGATAAGCAGCGGCTGGCGGTTCACGACCAAGGTCGAGTCGCAGTATCTGGCGCAGTTGTATGCCTCGATCGGCATCCGCGCGTCGGACGCCGCACAGCAGCTGCTCGGCAAGGCCAAGTCACTGAAAAGTGTTGGTGGGCTTGAGCAGTTCGTCCGGGAGTTCATGCTGGACGAACCGGACAGCCTGGCGCGGCTGCCCGAGGCCCTCAAGCAGATCGACCCCCTCGTCGAGGCCCGCGAATTGCTCGCGGTGGCGCAGCGCAAGCGCAAGATCCTCGGCGACATCGAGGCCATCCAGGTGCGCTATGCCTCCGAGTCGACCGACCTCGGGATCATCGACCTGGTCGACCTGCCGATGGTGCGGGCCTACACCGATCACGTCCGGCTGCGGCACTGCCCCGCCGAGATCGAGACACTCGACGCGACCATCGACCAGCTGGAGAACGAGAACGCCGACCTGACGCGGCAGCTGAATCTGGCCAAGGCCGAAGGTGATTCGCTCAACGCCCAGATCAACGGCGCGTCGGCGAATGTCGGTCCGCTGCAGGCCCAGGTCAACGCCGCCGAGGCGCAGGCCGACGACGTGGCGCGGCGGCGCGCGGCCTATGAGGAGATGGTCGCGGCGCTCGGCGTCGAAGTGCCGGACACCGCCGACGAATTCTGGAACCTGCGCGAAGAACTCACCCGGCAGGCCACCGAGATGCTGGGCAAGCTGGAGTGGGGGCGCGACGCGTCCACCGACGCCGAGTACGCACAGAAGTCGGCACGCATCCTGCGCGACAACGCGGCCAAGGAACTCAAGCGCGTCGAGCACGTCGGCTCGGCGCTGCCCGAGTCCGCCGTGACGATGCGGGACCACATCTGCGCGGGCGTCGGCATCGATCCCGCCGAACTGCCCTATGTCGCTGAGCTTTTCGACCTGCAGCCCGAGCACTCTCGCTGGCGGCTGGCGGTCGAGAAGGTGCTGCGCGGGGTCGGCCTGCGGTTGCTGGTGCCCGATCAGCACTATGCCAAGGTGCTGCGGTTCGTCAACGAGACCAACATGCGCGGACGGCTGGCGCTGCACCACGTCCGCGCCGGCGCCTCGGGACGCGAGGCCGAGCCGAACACATTGGCGGGCAAGCTGTTCCTGGTCAAGCCCAAGCATCCCTGTGCCGCCGAGGCCGCCGACGTGATCGCCGCGGCCGGCGACCACATCTGCGTGGACACCCCCGACGTGTTCGTGCGGTTCCGCCGGGCCGTCACCGACACGGGTCTGTACAAGGACTCCGACCGGCTGGCCATCAAGGACGACCGGCGCCCGATCAAGCCGTCCGAGTACATCTACCAGGGCGATATCAGCGCCAAGCTGGAAGCGTTGCACGCCGAACTGACCGAGGCCGAGGATGCCTTCAGCACCGCCCGGCGCGCCGCGGATGAGATTGCGGCGCAACGTCAGCAGTGGCGCGACCGGGCCGCGGCGTGCAAGGCCGTCTACGAGCAGTTCCCGCAGTGGAGCCAGATCGACACCGACACCGCCGAGGGCCACGCCGACCGGCTCCGCGAGCAGTACGAACTGCTGCTGGCCGACCACCCCGACATCGAGGCGCTGTCGGCCCGCGCGGAGGAGTGCTGGGTCGACATCCAAACCCTGATGACGCGGCGCGGCGCGATCCAGACCCGGCGCGATGATCTCGACGCCCGCCGGACCAAGCTGATGGATCTGCAGGACCGGCTCTCCCCCGCCGCGGTGTCGGAGCAGGCCACAGATCTGTTGCGCCGCTACGCCGCTGACGTCCCGGTGCCGCTGGAACTGCTCAACCCGGAGCCGCACCGCGAGGCGCTGTTCGCGGCCATCCGCCGCGAACGCGACCAGCTCACCGAGAGCCGTCGGCGCTCCTACGAAGAGTTGTCCCGCATCGTCGCGACGTTCGACGCCTCGTTCCCGGATGCGATTCCGAACGACTCGGACGACTTCGACGAGCGCATCTACGACTACGTCGCGGTCTGCCGTCACATCGACGAGCGCGAGCTGCCCGACGCCTACGACCGCATGATGCGACTGATCACCGAACAGGCGCCCGATGCGATCCTGACGCTGCACCGCGTCGCCGAGCAGGAGACCCGGCGTATCAGCGAGCAGATCGACCGCGTCAACACCGGTTTGGGTGCAGTGGAATTCAACCGCGGCACCCGGCTGACGCTGCGCGCCAACCCGCGCAGCATGGTCGCCGTCTCCGAGCTGACCGACATCGTCAAAGCGATCTCCCGGCGCATCGCCGAGGTGGGGCTGGGCGACAAGAAGGCGATCCTCGATCAGTACGCCGACATCCTGCGGTTGCGAAACCGGTTGGCCGGCAACAACCCCGAGGACCGCGCCTGGACGCGCGATGCGCTCGACGTGCGCAACCGGTTCACGTTCGACTGCGCCGAGTGGGACGTCGCGAGCGGCGAACTGATCCGCACGCACAGCAATGCCGGTGACAACTCCGGTGGCGAGCAGGAGAAGCTGATGGCCTTCTGCCTGGCCGGGGCGCTCAGCTTCAACCTGGCCAACCCCGAAAGCGGCGACAACAAGCCGGTTTTCGCGCAGCTGATGCTCGACGAGGCGTTCTCCAAGTCCGACCCGCAGTTCGCCTCGCAGGCGCTGCAGGCGTTCCGCAAGTTCGGCTTCCAGCTGGTGATCGTCGCGACGGTGCAGAACGCCACCACCATTCAGCCGTACATCGACGGCGTGGTGATGGTGTCCAAGTCCGAGGCCACCGGCCGCAATGCCCGGCCGGTCGCCAACGTCGCCACCAAGACCATCACCGATTTCACCGCCCTGCGTCGGGAACTGAAAGTCCCCGAGCCTGTCTGATCGGAGCGTCATGCGTATCGCCACCTGGAACGTCAACTCCATCCGCACCCGGGTCGACCGGGTCACGGACTGGCTGTCCCGCGCGGACGTCGACGTGCTCGCCATGCAGGAGACCAAGTGCAAGGACGACCAGTTCCCGACGATGCCGTTCGCGGCACTCGGTTACGAAGTCGCGCATGTCGGGCACAGCCAGTGGAACGGGGTGGCGATCGCGTCCCGTGTCGGACTCGAGGACGTCCAGATCGGCTTCACCGGCCAGCCGCAGTGGCAGGACGCCGACGAGGCGCGCGCCATCGGCGCCACCTGCGGCGGGGTCCGGCTGTGGAGCCTGTACGTGCCCAACGGCCGGACGCTGGAAGACCCGCACCTGCCCTACAAGCTGAAATGGCTTTCGGCCCTGCGGGATTCCGCGGCCGGCTGGCTGGCCGACGACCCGTCGTTGCCGTTGGCGCTGATGGGCGACTGGAACATCGCGCCGACCGACGAGGACGTCTGGGACATGGCGGTGTTCGCCAACTCGACGCACGTCTCGGAGCCCGAGCGCGCGGCGTTCCGCGCCATCAACGACGCCGGCTTCGCGGACGTCGTGCGGCCGTTCACGCCAGGCCCGGGCGTCTACACCTACTGGGACTACACACAGCTGCGGTTCCCCAAGAAGCAGGGCATGCGCATCGACTTCGTGCTGGGCTCACCGGAGTTCGCGGCACGCGTCACCCACGGCGAGATCGTCCGCGAGGAACGAAAAGGCAAGCAGCCCAGCGATCATGCGCCGGTGCTGGTGGAGTTGGCACAGTGAGCGAGGTCATTCACGCCGCCGAGCCGGCCAGCCTGCGCGCCCGCATCATCCACTTCTTCGCGTCATTGCTGTTGGCCCGCATCCTGATTCGCGCGCTGACCACGGCGGAGTACGAGGCGACGTCACAGCGGATCGTGCGGGTGGGACGCAAGGTCAACAAGTTGGCCAGCCTGCAGCGGCGCCGGCCGCCGCGCGGCTTCCGATTGGTCGCCGAGAACTGGAACGGCCTGCCGGTCGAGTGGGTTTCGCCGTCGGACCTCGACGCGCCCATCACCGACGGGGTCATCCTGTATTTCCACGGCGGCGGGTTCGTCCTCGGCGATCTGAACACCCACCTGCGTGCCGTCGCGGCGCTCTCGCGCGTCACGCGATTGCCGTTGGTACACATCGAATATCGGCAGTACCCCGAGGTCGATCTGGAGACGACCATCCAGGACTGCCTGGGCGCTTACCGTCACTTGCTGAGCCAGGGCGTCGATCCGGCCAAGGTCATCCTCGCCGGCGACTCGGCCGGCGGATTCCTGGCGTTCGCCACCGCGCAACAGGCCCCGAAGCACGGGCTCCCGAGTCCCGCAGGGGTGGTCGGCATTTCGCCACTGCTGGAATTGGACAACGCCGCACGCACCGCGCATTCGACCGCGGCGACGGACGTCTTCGGGATCGCCGCCGGCTTCCCGGTCATCACCGAACGCATCTGTCCCGCCGGTAATCTCGACGAATTGGAGCCGGTTTCCGGTCCGATGGACGCGATGCCGCCGTCGCTGATCGTCGCCTCCGAGACGGAGTCACTGCTGTGCGACGCCGAGCGGATGCAGGACAGGCTGATCGAGGCCGGGCGCAAGTGCGAGGTCGCGGCGTGGCCCAGTCAGGTCCACGCGTTCCCGGCCATCTTCCCCGGGCTGCCCGAAAGCCGCCGGGCCTACGCGCGCATGGCCAGTTTCATCGCCGACTGCCTGTCCGGCACAGCCCCGGCAAAGTCCGCCTAACCCAGGTACTGCTCCACCGTCTCGACGAGCGCTTCCTCGACGCGGCGTAGCGGCACTTCCGACTTGGTTGCCTGCGCCATGACGATGGCGCCCTCCACCGCGGCGACGGTCAGCGTCGCCTGCCGCGCGGCAATGTCGGGTGCCAGGCCGGCGGCTTCCAGACCGGCCGCGATGCGGCGTTCCCAGTCGAGGAAGACCTCACCAGCGGTGTCGGCCGCGGCCGGTGCCTCCGACCTGCCGAGTGCGGCGGCCATGATCGGGCAGCCGACCTCGAAGTCACTACTGGTCAGGTTCGAAATCCACATCTCGACAAAGGCGCGCACCGCCCCGACCGGCCCTTTTTCGCCGATCAGGCGGTCGATGCCGTCGCCCAGCATGTTTCCTGCCGCAACCGTTGCGTCGGCGACGAGTTCGGCCTTGCCACCAGGGAAATTCAGGTAGAGGGAGCGCCGCGCCGTTCCGCTGCGTTCGAGCAGCTGGCTGAGCCCGGTACCTGAAACGCCCTGGCGCCGAATCAGATCGATGGCTGTGACGACAAGCCGATCTCGGGCACTCATGTGACGTAACTCCCTGTCCTACAGCATTGTTTGTACACCAGTCGGTCTAATAGCGTCTGCCTCCAATAGTAGACCGAACGGTGTAGTTCCGGTCTCGAATCGAGGGGGTCCGGGTGGGACACAACAGTAGGTTTTTCGCCGCCACCAGCCGTTTCTGTGCCAAATGGGCATGGGCCGTCATCGGCTTCTGGGTGGCGCTGGCCGGAATACTGAACGTCGCCATCCCCCAGCTCGAGCAGACCGTCGCCGAGCATTCCGCGCCGTTCATGCCGGCGAACATCAAGGCCGCGCAGACGCTGCGCGAGATGTCCGACGCCTTCGGCGTCCCGCGGTCCTCGGCCGTCGGCAGCGTCGTGCTGGTCGACGAGAACGGCATCAACGCGGCCGACGAAGCCCTCTACCGCGACATCGTCGCCACCTTGCAGCGCGACACCACCAACGTCGCCTACGTCCTCGACACCTATGACAATCCGCAACTGCGGGACATCGCGCTCAGCCCGGACCGCAAGGCGATCAATCTCGTCCTTGCCGGCACCGGCGACGTCGGGTCCACCAAGGCACACAAGAACACCATCGCGATCCGCGATCAGCTCCAGGCCCTGCCCAAACCCCCGGGGGTCGGGGTGTACCTCACCGGACCGTCGCCGACATTGGCCGACCTGTTCAGCGCCATGGACTTTTCCCTGCTGATCATCACCGCGGTGTCCGTCCTGCTGATCACGCTGGTGCTGCTGATGGTCTATCGGTCGCTGGCCACGGCAATGGTCCCGCTGCTCACCATCGGCATCGCCCTCGGCGTCGCCCGCCCCATCGTGTCGTTGCTCGGCATGGGCGGCACCCTCACCGTCTCGAACTTCACCATCTCGCTGATGACGGCGATGCTGCTCGGCGCCGCCACCGACTACGCGATCTTCATCCTCGCCGGCTATCACGAGGCCCGGCGCAGCCAGGTGCCCGTCATCGATGCGATAGCGCAAGCCGGGCAGCGGGTTTCGGGCATCCTGATCGCGTCGATGCTGACCATCGCCGCAGCGGCCACCGCCATGGGATTCACCGAGCTCGGCATGTTCAAGGCCGCCGGCCCACCGATCGCCATCGCGATCGTCGTCGGACTGGCGGTGTCGATGTCCCTGCCCTACGCCCTGCTGTCGATCCTGGGACGCCGCGGCCTGGCCGAACCGCGTCCCCTCAACGACCGACGCTGGCGCCGCATCGGATCCACCATGATCCGCCGGTCCGGAGTCCTGGTGACGGCATCGCTGGTGCTGCTGCTCAGTTCCGCAGCGGTTCTCACCACCTTCCGGGTGAACTTCGACGAAAATTCCATGCAGCTCGACGACACCGAGAGCGCGGTCGGATACGAGAAGACCTATGCGCATTGGGGTGTCAACGAGGCGGCACCGGAATACCTGATCGTCTCGGCCGACCATGACATGCGGAACACCGACGACCTGGCCGCGCTCGACCGCGTTGCCGGTCGCCTGTCGGGGATGTCCGAGATCGCTTACGTCCGCTCGATGACCCGGCCGGCCGGAAAACAGTTGCCGCAGACCACCATCGGCTACCAGGCGGGGATCGTCGCGAACCGGCTCGGCGATGCCAAGAACCAGGTCAACAAGGCTGTCCCCGACATCCACCGACTGGACTCCGGCGCGGCTCAGCTGCGCGACGGTGCCGCCTCCGCCGTCACCCAGATTCCCCAACTGGTTTCCGGCATCAGGCAGGTCACCGGGCTCGCCCATCAGGTGCTCGACGGGTACCAGGCCGCCGGCGCCGGGTTGTCCACCCTCACCGACGGCACGGTCGACGTCCGTTCGGCGCTGGCCGATCTCAGCTCCTCCACCGGATTGCTCGACGCGGCGCTGCAGGCCATCGACGGCAACGCGCAGGTCGCCGACGCCGGCCGGCTGGTGAGTTCGGCTCTCGGCTCCGCACTCGACCCGCAACCCGGCCCCGACTGCCTGATGAACCCGGTATGCAGCCGGGCCCGCGCGGACATCGCCGACCTCGACGCCATCTCCAATGGTGCGGTCAGCCGGGCCCTGCTGCAGGCGCAGCGGCTCTCCGCGGTCCCGCAGGTGACTGTCGAGAAGGTGCGGGCCGCCGAGCCCGCCATCCGAGATGCGTTGGCCACGTTGCAGAAAATGGTCGCGAACCTGCCCGGCGGTTCGCCGGCGCAGGCCCGCACCCAGCTGACCGAACTCGTGCGTGGCGCCGACCAGCTCAGCGCCGGGATGACTCGACTGGCCGTCGGCCTCGATCAGGTCAAGGGTGGTGTGGACCAGGTGGTCAACATGTCCGGGCGGCTCACCGACGGGCTCGGCCAGGCGACGGACTATCTGACGACCTTGAGCACGCACACCGGCGACGGCCCGGGCTCGGGCTTCTACCTTCCGCCGCAAGGCTTTTCCGATCCGGCCTTCCGGGCCGCACAGGACCTGTTGTTCTCGCCCGACGGCAAGACCGCGCGGATGCTGGTCATCTGGAAGATCAACCCGTACAGCGCCCGGGCCCTCGACGCCTCCCGCGCGCTGGCGCCGGCAGCGACCGAGGCCGCATCCGGAACCTCTTTACAGACAGCACGTTTCGCCAGCACCGGCCTGGCGTCGCTCTCGGCCGACATGCGCGACCAGGTGTGGCACGACTTCGCCGTCTACGGCATCGTCGCGATCCTGGGTGTGCTGCTGGTGCTGATCGCGCTGCTCCGTAGCATCCTCGCGCCGGTGTTCATGGTCGCGGTCGTGACCCTGTCGTTCGCCGCCGCCTCCGGTTTCAGCGTCCTGGTGTGGCAGCACCTCATCGGTGTCGACATCGACTGGTCGGTGTTCCCGGTGTCGTTCATGGCGCTCATCGCCGTCGGCGCGGACTACAGCATGCTGTTCGCCGCCCGCATCCGCGAAGAGTCGGGTGACGGCATGATCCGCGGCATCATGCGCAGCTTCGGCACCACCGGCAGCGTCATCACCACCGCCGGAATCGTCTTCGCGCTCACCATGTTCGCGCTCATGACCGGCCGGGTGATCAACCTGCTGCAGATCGGGTTCACCATCGGCATCGGCCTGCTGATCGATATCACCCTGGTACGCACGGTGCTGGTGCCGGCCGCGATGGCCATGATCGGTAACCGCATCTGGTGGCCGAGTAAGCCGCACGCCGCCGAGGGGCACGCCGCGACGACCAACGCGGAGCGCGAACCCGCGACCGTCGACGCTTAGGTGGGCTGGGTAAATCGCGGCCGGGTTTGTTGGTCCTACCTCGTCCCATCGTGGCGGTGCCGGTGGATCGTCGACGCTTAGGTGGCCTAGTGTCCTGCGCCGGGAATTCGTTGAAGATATGAACCGAGTCGTTCGAAGATCTCGTCGGCGGTCTTGGTCCAGTTGAACGGGCGGGGGTTGTCGTTCCAGTCTGCGATCCACTCGCGAATGTCCTTCTCGAGGGCCTGAATTGAGCGGTGAACGCCGCGGCGCAGTTTCTGGTCGGTGAGTAACCCGAACCACCGCTCGACCTGGTTGAGCCACGACGAGTAGGTCGGGGTGAAGTGCATGTGGAATCGGGGATGGGCGGCACGCCATTTGGTTACTGTCGGCGATTTGTGCGTCGAGTAGTTGTCGCAGATCAGATGGACGTCCAGGTCAGCGGGCACGGTGTTGTCCAACTTGGTCAAGAACTTCTTGAACTCGATCGCGCGGTGCCGGCGGTGAATCGAGCCGTAGACCTCGCCGGTGGCCACATCCAGGGCGGCGAACAAGGTGGTGATTCCGTGCCGCACGTAGTCATGGGTGCGGCGCTCGGGCATGCCGGGCATCATCGGCAGGACCGGCGCGCTGCGATCCAAGGCCTGGATCTGCGATTTTTCATCGACGCAGAGCACCAGTGCCTTCTCCGGCGGGTCCAGATACAACCCCACGACGTCACGGACCTTGTCGACGAACTGCGGGTCGTTGCTGATCTTGAAGGTGTCCACCTGATGCGGCTTGAGGCCGAACGACTTCCAGATCCGTCCGACCGTTGACTTCGACAACCCGGTCTCAGCCGCCATCGAAGACCGCGACCAGTGCGTGGCGCCTTTGGGTTGACGCTCCAACGTGGCCACGATCAGCTGCTCGACCGCCTCGTCGGTGATCTTGCGCGGCGCACCAGGACGCGGCTCATCGGCCAGACCCTCCAGTCGCGCCTCCAGGAACCGTCCACGCCATTTGCCGACCGTTTGCGGCCACACACCTTCATCAGCGGCGACTTCCTTGTTGGATTTCCCTGCCGCGCAACCCAACACGATCCGACAACGTTGGGCCAACGCCTGCGAGGACTTCGATCGACGGGCCCACCGCTGCAACGTCTCACGTTCGTCGTCGGTCAACACCAACTCGACTACCGGCCTACCCCTGGTTCCCACCCGCCAATTCTACAATTAATCAACTAATTTACGGCGCAGGACACTAGCTGTCCTTTGACGCTCCTGCGGCCCCGGTCGCTTCGCCCGAAGTTCTCTGGACGGGTCTGGGACCCTCGGCGGTTAGGTCGGCTCCGCAATCGTTCCGGCCCATCCCAGAGGGCGCCGGCGCCGGCTGGTCGATCGTCGGCGGTTAGGTCGGCTAATCGGTCGTGTCGTCCGGCGCGGTGGCTTGGCAGGTTGCCGGTGGCTTGGCTTGCCTCTTGGCGTCCCGCGTTCGCGGACCGAGTTGGCTAGTTGTCCTAACCGTCGACGATCCATGCGCCTGGGGGTGGAACCCAATCCTGCTGTGGCGCTTCTGTTTAGGTGCTCTAACCGTCGACGATGCGGCGATGTCAGCAGTCGCTGATCTTGTCGGTGGGCGCATCTATATTCGAACGTATGAGCGAATCAAATAGTGATCCCCACGCCGCGGCCGCGGCGGTCGACGCGATCACCCTGGCCACCCGCCAGGAGAACGCCGCAGGGGCCCGCCGCCTGGCCGCGATCGGCGACCTGTGGGAGCTGCGCGCTCCCGACGACGACATCGAAAAACGGTACTGGGCGATCGACGGCTTTTCTGGCCTGGTCGTGGAGGTCGCCGCCGCGCTGGGGGTGTCCCGCAAACGGGCACAGGCCCAGGTGGAGCGGGCAGTGATGCTGCGCACCCGCCTACCCAAAGTCGCAGCCGTCTACGCCAAAGGGCTGATCGATGCGGTGATGGTCGCGATGATCGTCGCGCGCACCGACCTGATCATCGACGACGACGTCGCCCAACAGGTCGACGCCGACCTCGCCGCCAAAATCGTGGCCTGGGGTCGATTGTCGAAACCGAAAATGGAACAACGCATCGACGCGATCATCGCCGCCTCCGACCAGGCCGGGGTGCACCCGCCCAAACCCCCGTCCCAAGCCCGGTACCTCGACATCCGCGCCTGCGGCCCCGGCGCCGCCAGTGTCTGCGGAACGCTGGATGCCGCGACCGCCGCCGTGCTCGACGCGGCCCTGGACGACCTCGCAAAAAGTGTGTGCCGCAATGATCCGCGCAGCCATGATCAGCGGCGGGCCGCGGCCATCGATGCCCTGGCCCGCGGTGGCCGGTTGCGCTGCGAGTGCGGACAGGAGGACTGCCCCGCCACCGCGGCCGAGCTACCGGCGGCGACCGTCGGCCCCCGCGCCGTCATCCACGTCATCGCCGCACCGGAGGCAGTGAACGGGCAGGCCCCCGGGTTCCTGCCCGGCTACGGGCAGATCCCCGCCGAACAGGTCGAACGACTCGCCGACGGCGCGATGATCCGGCAGGTCGTCATCGCACCGGATGCGGCCGAACCCCGGTACCGGCCCTCGGCCAAACTGGCCGAGTTCGTGCGCTGCCGGGACCTGACCTGCCGATTCCCCGACTGTGACCGGTCCGCCGAGGCCTGCGACATCGACCACACGACCGCCTATCCTGCGGGGCCGACGCACCCGTCGAACCTCAAATGCCTGTGCCGGTTCCACCACCTGCTCAAAACCTTCCACCCTTGGCGGGATCAGCAGTTCCCCGACGGGACCGTCGTGTGGACCGCCCCCACCGGGCACACCTACATCACCAAACCCGAAGGCGCTCACTGGTACCCACAACTCGCCCAACCCACCGGCACACCCGAGATCGGCGAGGAGCCGCCACGCAGCCCCGCGCGCGGTCACTGCATGCCCAAACGCAAACGCACCCGCGCCCAAGAACGCCAACAACTCGTCAACCAAGCCCGCACGGCCAACGAAGAACGCATCGCCGACGAACAATCGCGCCGCATCGAACACGAAAAGATCCGGGCAGCAGAAGAAGGCTGGAATGAACCCGCACCGTTCTGAAATACGGAAAACGGCCGCTCACAATGGGTTTCACCATCGCGAGCGGCCGTCGTAGGGCAGCAGGGGTGACGACCACCCCGCCGGCCGTAGCTACGGGCACCCCAAGAACTGGCAGGTCGCGTTGGTGTTCTCGCCCGCGACTGTGCGGTAGTGGGGGTGACCGCCGTACCAGCCGTCTTCGGCGGTCATGCCGACGACCTGAGGTGGCATTCCGCGGTGTACCAAGTTGTACCGATGGCAGGTCGTCCAGTCCCAGTCAACCTCGGTGAAGCCGCCGGGGACCGGCTGGCCCGGGCACCAGGTACCCGAGGAGGGTTCTGCGTGGGCGGTGCCGGCGCTGAATCCAAAGGCGGCCAGACTCATCCCACCGGACAGCAGTGCCGCCGCGGCCAGTCGTGCGATTCGTCGCGTCATGTGAACTCGACCTTTCTGTTCGTCGACGCTGCCGTCGATCTGCTGCTGATTGGTGAACGAAGCATGCAGCCCGCCGCTTGGGAGATTCTTGGCTCGCACCCACGAGGCAGCCGAACACGACCCGACACCGTTCGAGTGCGGTCCTCGGGTCGGTTCGGCGACTGTGGCTAAACCAGTTCGGGCACCCGCAGGTGGGCGAAGGCCACATCGAATTCGGCCTCATCCAGCTCGGCCGCACCCGTTTCCTTCATGCGCATCTGCTTCATCGTGCGCGCGCCATCCCGGTTGCGCTCCATGGATTCCCGGCTGTCGAACGTCGTGCAGGAGACCCCGCGGCCGGTGTTCCGATCAACCAGCAGGCTCGTGCTGCAGAAACCCTCGAGGGCCTCGCTGTCGGGGACGATGTTCATCTTGAAGTGTTCGATTGCGGCGTCAGCATGAGCCGGGTCGACATGCCCCCACGTAACGCGCGCACATGCGCCTTCGGGCAGCTGGCGAGCGCGGTGCAATATCGCGATATCCCACTCGTCGACGGTGGCGGCGCCGCCGAACATCTGGATTGCCTTTTCGCGGATCGGCCGAACTTGTTCGGCGACAGCGTTCATCGCGTCCCCGGACTCCCACGCGGTCACCGCGATGCACCGGCCGGACTGCCGGTCGGTGAGCAGCGACATGCCCACGAACCCTTGGAGGCCTTGGAGTTGGGGCATCACTTCATCGCGGAGATGAGCAACTCCAGCGTCGATGGCCGAGGGTTGTGCGTGAATAGTGGTAGAGCGTGCGTACACGACCCACCCCTCTATCTCGGGGCAGCGCCCCAGCGGCACCGCCGGTCCACCGATATACGTTCCTCCGATGTCCGGCGGCTGGCAATAGCCGATCCGCACGGGTGTCGATATTGACGACCCAGGACGAATTCCGTTCTGCGAGAACAGGAATTGACGACTAGCTTCGTTTTCCGCCGGGAATCCGGTCGACGAACCACCCGAGTCGGGCGACCGTGTTGTCGAGGGGCTCCACCACTTCGGCGAGCCGCTGCAGACTCGGCAGGGTCGCGGCGATGGAATTGGCGCCGTGGGCGATCTTCTCGGCGGAGGTGTCGATGCCCGCCGCGGCCTCGGTCAGGGTGGTGATCTGGCTGGCGATCAGTTCCGCATGCCGGTCGATGCCCGCCGCGCTCTCGCTCAGCTTGGCGATGTTGTCGGCGATGTACTGCGCGGACTTGCGAAGCTCGGCGACGTCGTCCATCAACGCGAAAACTGCCTGAACGAGGGTCTTCGGTCCACGCCGCCGTTTGCCCGGGGCACTCTCCGCTTCGCCTGCCTGCGCCATGACTCACGCCTTCCGTTCGACAGGGGCCCCCTTGTCCTTGGCCTCCTGCTGGTACTGCCGCAGCTCGGCACGCACCGCTTCATCTAACGCGCGGTCAAGGCTAGCGTGCGCAGAACGGCGAGATACACGGCGCATGGCATCGATGAGGTCGGCGGCCCAGGCAAGTTCAACGTCGTTGCTGGGATACCAGCCAGTCCCACGCTGCCGAACCACCTCGGTATGCCCGGCCCGGGTCATGGCCCGCGCCGCTTCGTCGAGCTTCTTGTCGACCGCCGTGGTGGTCTTGAGGATCGCCGCCAACGGCATCCCGCGGGAGATGAGCCTGGCGAAGTCGTCGATCACGCGCCGGTCAGGGACGAGGTAGGAATCCTTGTCGTCCGTCGGCTCGATGATCCGGCCCGAAACGAGCCGGCGCAGCGTCGCGCCATCGAGGCGGCCCAGCTGCATCTCCAGCTCCTGGCGCGTCATGGTCTGCGCTTCGGGGTTCGACCACGGCGAGATCACCAGCTCCTCGAGCTCCGACAGGTCAAGCACCTCGACGAGCCCCTCACCGCGCTGCAGGCCAGTGAGGAACTTCAAGATGTGTTTGACGGTGAAGCCCTCGCTGAGCAGCCGGACGATCGCCTGCAACTGGCTCAGGTGCCGGTCGGTGTAGATCGCGACCCGGCCCCGGCGCTGAGGCCGGGGCAGCAGGCCGTTCTCTTGGTAGACGCGGACGTTCCGGGTTGTCGTCCCCGCTTCGCGTGCGAGGTCGTCGATCCGGTACTCAGCCACCAGCGGATTCTATGCGGTCAGGACCGAAGCACCGCTGGTCTGTTCAGCAGTGATCTTGAAGTCGTGCAGATTGACCGTTTTCAACTGGTTGACGTACTGGGTGGCGAACCCGGGGAACATCGTCGCGTTGAAGCCGTCCTCGGTCAGGTACCAGCTCTGGCAGCCCGAGTTCCACGTCGTGGATTGCAGTCGCTGCTGGATGTCCTCGTTGTAGCGGGCCTGCACCTCGGGCCGCACGTCGAGCGACTTCCACCCGAACTGCAGCAGCTTGGAGATCGCCTCGACGATGTAATCGATCTGCGCCTCCATGTACACCAGCGCGGAGCTGTGGCCGGGGCCGGAGTTGGGTCCGAAGGTGAAATACAGGTTGGGGTAACCGGATACCGCGACGCTGCGATAGGCGTACGCGCCCCGGCTCCATTCCGCGGCGAGCTCCCGGCCGTCGATGCCGATGACGGGGAACGGGGTACCGGCCTTGGACACCTCGAAGCCGGTGGCGAACACGATGGCGTCGAACTGGTGCTCGATGCCTTCGACCGTCCGAATACCCTTGGGCGACAACCGCGCGATGGGCCACGTGACCAGCTTGCAGTTGTCGGCCTGCAGCGCCGGATAGTAGTCGGCGGTCATCAGCAGCCGCTTGCAGCCGGCCGAGAAGTCGGGGGTCAGCTGCCGGCGCAGCCACGGATCCTTCACCTGCAGGCGCAGATTCGCCAGGCTCACCGCTTCGACGACCCGGGTGAACGGGCTGTCCCACACGACACCGAGCGCGACCGACTCATGGCCCCAGAACCACGCCGAGCGGGCGAGTTTCTCGGCGAAGGGCACGTCCTTGTAGATCCGCTTCAGCCAGCCGCTGGTCGAACCGTTGAGGCGCGGGATCACCCAGCCGGGCGTGCGCTGGAACACCTTGACCGACTTGGCGACCTTGACCAGTTCCGGGACGATCTGCACGCCACTGGCGCCGGTGCCGATGACCGCGACCTTCTTGCCGGTGAAGTCGTAGTCGTGATCCCAACGGGCACTGTGGATCTTGTGGCCCTCGTAGGTCTCGATGCCTTCGATCTTCGGGAAGCTGGCGTTCGCCAACGGCCCCGAGGCGACGATCACGGCGCGCGCCTGCACGGGTTCGCGACCCTCGAAGTTGACGGTCCACTCCCCCGCCACCTCGTCGTACTCCACGCCGGTCACGTTGTGGCCGAAGCGGATATGCGGCGCGATACCGAACGACTCCACCATGTTGTCGATGTAGCCGAGGATCTCGTTGCTACCGGAGTAGGTGTGTGACCAGTCCGGATTCGGCGCGAAGCTGTAGGAATACAGGCGCGACGGGATGTCGCACGCCGCACCGGGATACGTGTTGTCACGCCAGGTGCCGCCGACGCGCGTACCGCGTTCGAAGATCTCGAAGTCGGTGATGCCCTGGTCTTTGAGCCGAATGGCGGCGCCGATGCCGGCGAACCCGGCACCGATGATGGCTACAGAGAGTGTCATTGGTGAATTCCTTTACGCGACCGGCTCGTAGGTCATCTCGTCCGACCAGCTCGGCGTGTACCGCACCAGTGGCATCGGGATGGCGCCGGTGACGACCACCAGCGAGTCGGCCAGCCAGTGGTACTTCGACGTGCGGTCGATGACCTTCTTGGCGTGCCATGAGACGAACCGGTACATCGGCACCCGGCGCGCGAAAGCGCTGCGCTCACCGACGCTTTGGAAGCGGCGCATCGCCTGGTACAGGCGCTCCTCGTTGACGCCCATGGCGACGATGTTGTCGCGCATCTTGTTCAGCAGCGGGAAGTAGCTCAGCGTGCCGACGACCAGTGCCGGGTTCATCCAGCTACCGACGAAGTCGACGGCCAGCTTGCGCATGTCGGCGTGGCCCAGGATGTCCATCACCTCGAAATCGACAGCCAGGTGGCGGGATTCGTCGGAGTTGATGCGCTTGAAGACCTCTTGCGCCACCGGATCCTTGACCTCATCGGTGATGAACTTGATCAGTGCGCCGTCCAGCGCCACCTCCAGCATGGGGATGACGGTGCCCAGGATCGACAGCGACATGCCGTCGGAGAACTTGTCGAGCCAGGTGATCACCAGCTGCACGTTGACGCTCGGCGGCGGCACCTCGTCGTTCTCGAGCATGCCCCAGCGCCGCATCAGCGCGAGCTCGGCGTTGGCGTGCTTCTGCTCCTCGGCGTGGAAATGCTCGTAGATGCTCTTGAGCGTCGGCGTCGGCGCCTTGCGGGCCAGCGCGGCGAAGCCACGGGCGCCCACGTTCTCGATCCACATCAGGTCGGTCATGAACGGCTTGAGCTTGGCCCACAGTTCCGGCTCGATCAGCTCGGCACCCGGTGCGTCCCAGTCGATGTCGGCCAGGGCCCACTGCTTGTCCTTGATCCGCTGCAGCATCTCATCGAGATCCATTGCCATGGTGGGTTCCTTTCAGTCCTTGGGGAAGGCTTCAGTCTTTGGGAAGTACGCGGCCGAGTAGTCCGGCACCGCGGACGTACAGAGCCGGGAAGTGTCGCTTGAGGTGCCAGATGACGGTGGCGTCGAGTTGCGGCACCACGTAGAGCCGGCCGCCGTCGTGCGCGTCCAGGGTGCGGGCGGCGACGTTGTCGGCGGACAGGCCGGTCCAGCGAGCCAACTGCTGGCTCAGGCTCATCGAGCCGGGGGTGATGCGTCCGTCGGTGAAGACGTTGGTTTTCACGAACGTCGGGCACAGGACGGTGACGGCGACGTCCGTGCCGTCGAGCTCGGCGGCGAGGGTTTCCGACAGCGACATCACGCCGGCCTTCGACACGTTGTAGGCCGCCATCGACGGCGCGGCGGCGAACCCGGCGGCCGAGGCCACGTTGATGATGCCGCCCCGGCCGGCTTCGCGCAGCAGCGGCGTGAAGACCTCACAGCCGTACACCACGCCCCACAGGTTGATGCCGAGCGCCCAGTCCCAGTCTTCGAAACCGATGTCGCCCACCGGCTTTCCGCCGATGCCGACACCCGCGTTGTTGATCACCAGCGTCGGTGCGCCACCGAAGATCTCCTGCGCCTGCTTGGCCAGGAGCTCGATGGCGGTGCGGTCGGCGACGTCGCACTGCACGGCGTGCCCCTTGCCGGTCGGCAGCTGGTCGATCAGCGCGACGGTCTCCTTCGCGCGCTCCAGGCTGATGTCCGCGCAGATGATCTCGCCGCCCCGGCGCGCGAGCTCGAGAGCGAACGACCGCCCGATGCCGCTGCCGGCGCCGGTGACCACCGCCTTCGCTTTGTCCGAGCGGCGCTGGCCGCGAAAGACATTCAGGATCGTGTCAAGGCCGATCATCAGCACACCTCTTCGAGCTCGTTGGATCGCTTGTAGGCATCGGCGATGAATGCCGCGGCACGGCGCAGTGCCGGGCCGGCCTCGGGTGCCAGATGCGGCAGGGCCTGGAAGACGTGCACCATGCCGGGCCAGACCTCGAGCGTGCTGGCACCGCCGGCGCGGCGCAGTTCGGCATCGAGGTAGCGGGCGTCGGCGCGCAGCATCTCGAAGCCGCCGACCTGAATCAGCATGGGTGGCAATTGATCTGCCTTGGCGAAGTCGAGGCGCAGCCGCGGATCGGCCAGGTTCTGCCCTTGGGTGTACAGCCCGACCATGCGCGCAGCCGCGGTGGCCGACATCGCCGGATCGCGGTACGACGCCTTCTCCTGCTCCAAGGCCAGCCCGAGCGTCACGTCGATCAGCGGCGAGAACAGCACCACGCCCGCGGGCCGGAAGTCGGGGTCGCCGGCGTGCGCCAGCAGCATGTCGCAGGTCAGGTGGCCACCAGCGGAGTCGGCGCCCATCACGATGTCCGAGGCCGCGTAGCCTTCCGACAGCAGCCACCGGTATCCGGCTTCGACATCTTCTGCCGCGGTCGGGAACCGGTGCTCGGGAGCGAGGCGGTAGTCCACGACGAACATCGGCAGTCCGGTCGCCTCGGACAGGCGGGCCACCAGCTTGCGGTGGGTGCGCGCCGAGCAGATGACGTAGGCGCTGCCGTGTACGTAGTAGCCGGCGCGGCGGCCGAATTCGACACCCGGCCCGAGGACCCATTCGCCCCGCAGGTGCGGCGTGCGCACCGGGATGATTCGGGTGCCGCCGGGCATGGAACCGAAGGTCTCCATGATGGTGGCGATCAGCCCGCGCCCGAACCAGACGCCGGGCGTGTTCATGGGGATCACGCTGGTCAGATTGCCGAGCGTCCAGCGGGTCACGGTGGCCGAGAGCGTGGAGCGCAACGTTGCGCGGCTGGGTACCTCGGGCAGCGTTGCCCGATCAGTTTCCGTCACGCCGAATAGGTCACCACTAACTGTGCCATTTGTCAATGGCACAGTTAGTGACGACAATCTGACCTGGTCCTACGACGGAAGGCTTATCCATGACCGCATCGACAGCGTCCAGGTCACACGAGTTGACCGTGGTCGAGGTGATCACCGAGACCCCCGACGCCGTGTCACTGGTCCTGACGGCCGCGCACGACGCGCGTGACCAGTTCACCTACCAGGCCGGCCAGTTCCTGACATTGCGCATCCCGGCGCATGGCGGTGCGGTCTCGCGGTGCTATTCGCTCTCGAGCAGTCCGTCCACCGACGAGCACCTGAAGGTGACCGTGAAGCGCACCGCGGGCGGCCTCGCCTCCAACTGGCTGTGCGACCACGCCAAGGCCGGAATGACGCTGGAATCACTCACGCCCGCAGGCGCTTTCACCGTCCGCCCGGCAGCGGGCGAACTGATCTTCGTCGCCGCCGGCAGCGGCATCACCCCGGTCATCTCGATGATCCGCGCCGTGCTCCTGCAGACCGGCCGCCGGGTGATACTCGTCTATGCCAACCGCGACCGCGAGTCGGTCATCTTCAACGCTCAGTTGACGGAACTGCTTGCGGCACATGCCGACCGGCTGACCGTCGCCCACTGGCTCGAGTCGGAATCGGGCCTGCCCACCCCGGCCGGGCTGCGTACATTGCTGCCTGCCAAGCCTGGTGCCGACACCGCCGCCTACCTGTGCGGCCCAGCAGCATTCATGGACGTGGCCGCGGCCGCCCTGCACGACGCCGGCGTCGCCCGCGAGCACGTGCACCGCGAGGTCTTCGTCTCCCTGACCACGGACGCTTTCGCCGCGCCGGAGCCGGCAAGCGATGCTGGCGCGGACGGCGAGTCCGCCACCGCCACCGTCGAAATCGACGGCGATACCCACGAGATCAGTTGGCCCAAGACCCAGGTTTTGCTCGATACCCTGCTGGACAAAGGTATCGACGCGCCCTACGCATGCCGTGAAGGCAACTGCGGCGCGTGCGCGTACACCCTCCGTCAGGGCGAGGTGAGCATGCGCGTCAACGACACCCTCGACGACTACGAACTCGGCATCGGCGTCCGGCTGGCGTGCCAGTCACTACCCGAATCGGACTATCTGACAGCCATTTTCGACCGCTGATCGGCCGTCACGCCTCGTTGTCGGCGCCGGGCTCCGTGGCGTACGTACCCGGATTGAACATCGACGCCACGGCGCCCAGCAGCATCATGATCGCCGCCGCGCCGAACACCACGACCAGCCCGGAGTGGAACGGTTCGGTGATCAGCTGCGGGAAGAACGTCTGGCCGGTCAGCGTGCCTGCGTTGACGCCCGGCTGCTGCAGGGTGTGGAACGGGGCCAGCAGCTCGGCTATCGGGTTGTAACCGAGGAAGGCCGCGAACAGGCTGCCGACCGGAGGTAGCCCGGCCACCTGCTGCGCGACGTCGGCCGAAACCCCCTGCTGCTGCAGGCCGCTGGACAGCGCGGACGGCAACGTGTTGGCCAGCCCGACGATCATCAGCGAGAAGAAGATGCCGATCGACAGCGAGTTGCCGGCGTTGAAGAACGTCGACCGCACACCGGACGCCGCACCACGCTGCGCGGCCGGCACGCTCGACATGATGGCGGCCGCGTTGGGCGCGGTGAAGATGCCGCCGCCGACGCCGTTGAGGAACACCAGGACGGCGAACTGCCAGTAGTCGAAGTTGACCGGGATGATCAGCAGCGCAACGAAAGTCGCCGCCATCAGCAGCATGCCGCCGACCGCGAGCGGCCGGGCACCGAGCCGGTCGGACAGGGTTCCGGCGACGGGTGCCGCCACCAGGAAGCCGACCGTCGCCGGCAGCAGATAGATACCCGCCCACAGCGGCGTCGATTCGAAGTCGTAGCCGTGCAGCGGCAACCAGATGCCCTGCAGCCAGATGATCAGCATGAACTGCAACCCGCCGCGGCCGACCGAAGACATCAGGCCGGCGAGGTTGCCCATGCCGAACGTCGCCGATTTGAACAGCCGCATGTCGACCATCGGCGACTCGACCTTGAGTTCGACGATGCAGAACGCGACCAATAGGAGCAGGCCGACGGCGATCGATCCCAGCACCGCGGGGCTGGTCCAGCCCGTCGGCGAATCACCATACGGCTGAATGCCATACGTGATGCCGAGCAGCAGCACCGTCAGGCCCACCCCGAACGTCGCGGTACCTGCCCAGTCCATCCGGCCCGGACTGCGCGAGCCCAATTCGTGCAGCGAGCGGTAGCTCCAGATGGTGCCGATGATGCCGATCGGGACGCCGACCCAGAACACGGCCTTCCACTCCCATTCGGAGAGGAACCCGCCGATCAGCAGACCGAGGAACGAACCGGCAACGGCGGCAACCATGTTCACGCCGAGGGCCATGCCGCGCTGGTTGGCGGGGAAGGCGTCGGTCAGGATCGCCGACGACGACGCCATCAGCATGGCGCCACCGATGCCCTGGATCACGCGCCAGGCGATGAGCCACACCGCGCCGCCACCGAGATGGAACGGATCGAACGACAACGCGACGGCCGCCAGCGTGAAGACGACGAAACCGATGTTGTAGATCCGGACCCGGCCGTACATGTCACCGAGGCGGCCGAACGGCACCACCAGCACGGCCGTCACCACGAGGTAGCCCATCAGCATCCACAGCAGGTAGCTGACGTTGCCCGGCGCGAGCGGGTTCAGCCCGATCCCCCGGAAGATGGCCGGCAGGGAGATCAACACGATGGACGCATTGATCGAGGCCAGCAAGATGCCCAGCGTGGTGTTGGACAGCACGACCCACTTGTAGTGCGGGTGGTCATGGTCCATCTGGACGCGGCGGCGTGCGGTAGCGGCGAGCGCGGTGTCGCGCTGCCCGGTGAGCTCGGCTTCAGTCGTCATCAGTCGGTCTTCGCTCCAATATCAGAAAAACATATGTTAGCTATACAAACGACCGCATGACAATTCCGTCCCGCTCACCGGCCCGCAACGCACCCTTGCCTTCCGGCGCGCATCGACTACGGTGAACAACGTCCGCGCGGGAGCGCACACCCTGGTGCGCTGAGAGGACGGCTTCATGGCGCCGTCGACCGTATGAACCTGACCGGGTAATGCCGGCGTAGGGAGTAAGCAGATGTCTGCAATTGCTGTATTCAACGACCTTTCCTGCGGCCCCATCCAGGGCAGCACGAAGGTTTACCGGGAGCTTCCCGACGGTGGAAAGGTCCCGTTCCGCCGGGTCAACCTGACCACCGGCGACCACCTCGACCTGTACGACACCTCGGGCCCGTACACCGACGACAACGCCACCATCGACCTGGAGAAGGGCCTGCCCGCCCGCCCCGGTGTCGTCAAGGACCGCGGCACCCAGTTGCAGCGCGCCCGCAACGGCGAGATCACCGCCGAGATGGCGTTCATCGCCGAGCGCGAGGGTGTGCCGGCCGAGCTGGTGCGTGACGAGGTCGCCATCGGCCGCGCCATCATCCCGGCCAACCACAACCACCCCGAGCTCGAGCCGATGATCATCGGCAAGGCGTTCGCCGTGAAGGTCAACGCCAACATCGGCAACTCGGCCGTCACGTCCTCCATTTCCGAAGAGGTCGACAAGATGGTGTGGGCCACCCGCTGGGGCGCCGACACGATCATGGATCTCTCCACCGGCAAGGACATCCACCAGACCCGCGAGTGGATCCTGCGCAACTCCCCCGTCCCCGTCGGGACCGTGCCGATCTACCAGGCGCTCGAGAAGGTCAACGGCGATCCCACCAAGCTGACCTGGGAGCTGTACCGCGACACCGTCATCGAGCAGTGCGAGCAGGGCGTCGACTACATGACGGTGCACGCCGGCGTGCTGCTGCGCTACATCCCACTGACGGTCAAGCGCGTCACCGGCATCGTGTCCCGCGGCGGCTCGATCATGGCGGCGTGGTGCCTGGCGCACCACCAGGAGTCCTTCCTCTACACGCACTTCGAAGAGCTCTGCGAAATCCTGCAGCGCTACGACGTCACCTTCTCCCTCGGTGACGGTCTGCGTCCCGGCTCGATCGCCGACGCCAACGACGAGGCGCAGTTCGCCGAGCTGCGCACCCTCGGCGAGCTCACCAAGATCGCGAAATCCCATGGCGTGCAGGTAATGATCGAGGGCCCGGGCCACGTCCCGATGCACAAGATCGTCGAGAACGTCCGCCTGGAGGAGGAACTCTGCGAAGAGGCCCCGTTCTACACGCTGGGCCCGCTGGCGACGGACATCGCGCCGGCGTACGACCACATCACCTCGGCCATCGGTGCGGCGATCATCGCCCAGGCCGGTACCGCGATGCTGTGCTACGTCACCCCGAAGGAACACCTGGGCCTGCCCAACCGCAAGGACGTCAAGGACGGGGTGATCGCGTACAAGATCGCCGCGCACGCCGCTGACCTGGCCAAAGGCCACCCCGGCGCGCAGGACCGCGACAACGCGCTGTCGCAGGCGCGCTTCGAGTTCCGCTGGCACGACCAGTTCGCGCTGTCGCTGGACCCGGACACCGCCCGCGAGTTCCACGACGAGACGCTGCCGGCCGAGCCCGCCAAGACGGCGCACTTCTGCTCGATGTGCGGTCCGAAGTTCTGCTCGATGCGCATCACGCAGGACATCCGCGACGCCTACCCGGACGGGGTCGCGCCCGATTTCGCGGACGAGATCGCCCAGGGCATGGCAGAGAAATCCCAGGAGTTCGCTGACCACGGCAACCGGGTGTATCTACCCTTGACGTCGTGATGCGTCCGTGAACCTTCTGCCTTTGACCCCGCCGGGCGAAACGCCGCTGCGGGTGATGACCATCGCCGGCTCGGACTCCGGCGGCGGCGCCGGCATCCAGGCCGACCTGCGTACCTTCGCGATGCTCGGCGTGCACGGGTGCGTCGCCGTCGCCGCGGTGACGGTGCAGAACTCGTTGGGGGTCAAGGGTTTTCACGAGCTGCCGCTCGACATCATCAGTGGGCAGATCACTGCGGTCGCCGACGACATCGGCATCCAGGCGGCCAAGACCGGCATGCTGGCCTCGGCCGAGATCATCGGTGCGGTCGCCGAGACGTGGCAGAGCCTCGACGGTGACATCCCGCTGGTCGTGGACCCGGTGTGTGCGTCCATGCACGGTGACCCGCTGCTGCACCCCAGCGCGCTGAATTCGGTTCGTACCCAGCTGTTTCCGATCGCCACGCTGGTCACCCCGAACCTCGACGAAGTCCGGCTGATCACCGGCATCGACGTGGTCGACGCGTCGACCCAGAAAGATGCCGCCAAGGCCCTGCACGACCTCGGCCCGAAGTGGGCCCTGGTCAAGGGCGGTCATCTGCGGTCCAGCGACCACAGCCCGGACCTGCTGTACGACGGCAGCGAGTTCTACGAATTCACCACCGAGCGCATCGACACCGGCCATGACCACGGTGCGGGCGACACGCTCGCGGCGTCGACGGCTTGCGCACTGGCGCACGGCTTTTCGGTGCCCGACGCGGTGGCGTTCGGCAAGAGCTGGGTGACCGAGTGCCTGCGGGCGGCCTACCCGCTGGGCCACGGCCACGGTCCGGTCAACGCGCTGTTCAGGTTGCAGGCATGAGCCTCGAGGACATCGCGGGCATCGCGCACGAACCCGACGGGACGCCGACGGGCGTCGTGCTGCTGACGCACGGCGCGGGCGGTAACCGCGACGCCCCACTGATCGTCCGCATCTGCGACGAATGGGCCCGCCACGGCTGGCTCGCCGTTCGCTACAACCTGCCCTACCGGCGGCGCCGCCCGAAGGGGCCGCCGTCCAACTCGGCGGTGTCGGACCAGCAGGGCATCGTCGAGGCGATCGAGCTGGCCCACACCCTGACCGACGGTCCGGTGATCGCCGGCGGCCACTCCTACGGCGGCCGGATGACGTCGATGGTGGCCGCCCAGGGCGCCGACCTGGCGGCCCTGACGCTGTTCTCCTATCCCCTGCACCCGCCCGGCAAGCCCGAGCGGGCCCGCACCGAGCACCTGGGCCAGATCGAGGTCCCGACGGTCTTCACGCACGGCACGGCCGACCCGTTCGGCAGCATTGCCGAGCTCACGGCCGCAGCCCAGCTGATCCCGGCGCCCACCGAGCTCATCGAGATCACCGGGGCCCGCCATGACCTGGGATCCAAGACCCTGGATGTCCCCGCGCTAGCGGTTACTAGGGCCATTGGACTCATTGCTCCAGGCGGTACCTGAGGTACCGTCTGAATATGACGACGCAGCAGTTCGACGCGGTCATCGTCGGCGCAGGATTCGCCGGTATCGGTGCGGCCATCCAGCTCAAACGCCTCGGGATCGAGAATTTCACCATCCTGGAGCGCGAGGACGACCTCGGCGGCACCTGGTACGTCAACCACTATCCGGGGCTCGCGGTCGACGTGCCGACGACCACCTACTCGTACTTCTTCGAGCCCAACCCGAACTGGTCGCGCCTGTTCACCCCCGGCCCGGAGATCAAGCGGTACGCCGACGACGTCGCGGCCAAGTACGACGTGCGACGGCACATCCGGTTCAACGTCGTCGTCAACGGCGCCCGCTGGGACGAGGAAGCCGCGCTGTGGCGCGTCAGCGTCGCCGACGGCGAAACCCTCAGCGCCCGCTACCTGATCACCGCCACCGGCTTCCTGTCGCAGCCGAACATCCCGGCGATTCCGGGCATCGAGACCTTCGCCGGCCGCGTCATCCACACCACCGACTGGGATGACGACTACGACCCGGCGGGCAAGCGCATCGCGGTCATCGGCACCGGCGCCACCGCAGTCCAGCTCATCCCCGAGCTCGCCAAGACCGCCGCCGATCTGACGGTGTTCCAGCGCACGCCCATCTGGGTGGTGCCCAAGATCGACCCGCGCTTCGGCGCCCGGGCCAAGAAACTGTTCGCGCGATTCCCCTTGACGCAGCGCGCGCTTCGCTGGCTCACCGACTCGATCTACGAAGTCATGGTGTCCGTCGGGGTCCGGCACTACGGCATGTTCCGCGGCCGCTTCAACATCTCGGCCTCCGACCTGTCGAAGATGCACCGGTTCTTCGTCATCCGCGACAAGGACCTGCGGCGCCGTCTGACCCCGGACTACGACTTCGGTTGCAAGCGGCCGACTTTCAGCAACGGTTACTACCAGGCGTTCAACCGCCCCAACGTGCACCTGCAGGACGCCGGCATCGACCGGATCGAGGCCGACGGCATCCTCGGCAACGACGGCGTCAAGGTCGAGATCGACACCCTGGTGCTCGCAACCGGTTTCGACCTGTGGGAGGCCAACTTCCCGGCCATCGAGGTGATCGGCCGCGAGGGCCGCGATCTCGGAAAGTGGTGGCGCGAAACGCGTTTCCAGGCCTATCAGGGCGTGTCGATGCCGTACTTCCCGAACTACCTGAGCCTGGCGAGCCCGTACGCGTTCCTGGGGTTGAACTTCTTCAACACCATGGAGTACCAGATGCGGCTGATGGACCGGCTTTTCACCGAGGTCAGGGCGCGCGGTGCGACGACGTTCGAGGTCACCGAGGAAGCCAACACGGCGTTCCTCGACCGGATGACCGAACTGCTCGGCGACTCGCTGTTCACGCTCGGCAACTGCGCCAGCGCCCACTCGTACTATTTCAATCCCGCGGGTGAGCCCACGCTGCTACGCCCGTCGTCGACCGAGACGGCAATCCGGGAAGCGTCCGAATTTCCGTTGAGCGACTACAAGATTTCGTGATCAGAGAGGACCACAGGTGACCGACGCCGCTGAGAACACCGCTGGAAAGAAGGGCCTGCTGGCCGGGATCGGCCTGGCATTGGCCGGACTGGCGCACTTCGTCAAGCCCGACCTGTTCAAGGGCATCACCGCCACGGCGTTCCCGGAGGACATCGACAAGCACCTCAAGGTCAACGGATCGATCGAGACGGCGCTCGGCGTCGGCCTGATCGTGCCGCAGACCCGCAAAATCGCGACCGTCGGCGTCATCGGGTACGTCCTCTACCTGGCCGCCAACGTCGCCCGCAACCGCGCCTGACTTAGTGATTTGTGCACGATTTTCCGCGGTTGGCGCGGAAAATCGTGCACAAATCCCGGTCTAGGCGCGGGCCGGCAGGTGCTTGGACCAGCCTGCCGCGCAGATCACCGTGCACACCGCCGCCATCAGGCCGACCACGGTGAGCATCGCCGGGTAGCTGACGTAGTGGGCCAGCGCGGCAAGCACCGCCGGCAGCAGGAAGCCGACGTAAGCCAGCGAGTAGTACACGCCGGACACCCCGGCCAGCTCGTGCGGTTTGGCGATGCGCTGAATCTCCAGCAGCCCGGACACGATGGCGATGCCGTACGCACTGCCCAGCAGCATGGCCACCAGCACCGCGACGGCCGGTGAGCGCGTGACGGCGGTGGCGACCGCGGCGAACACGCCCGCCGACATCAGCACCATCGACACCACCACGGCACGGGCGCTGGAATGGTCGTCCAGCCGCCTGGCGATCGGCTGCACCAGCACGCCACAGGCCAGCGTCAGCACCGTCAGGCCGGCGGTGTACAGCAGCGCCCAGGAGCCCAGCCGGTCGGCGACCAGCGCCGGCACGATGGCGTACGCGATGGCCGCCGAGCCGAACACCCAGGGCGCCATCGGGGCCACCACGCGGACGAAGCGGCGGTGCGTCGCGGCGGGAACCCGCAACTGCGACAACAGGTCTCCGCTGACGCGAGCGCTCCGGGTCTCCACCGTCCGATACAGGACCAGCCACAGTGCGGGCGCGCACAGCGCCGCCTGCACCAGGTATGTCAGGGTCAACGGCAGCGGCGCGAACTGCGCCAACAGGCCCGAGCACAACGGGCCGATCGCCAGGCCCAGGGACAGCCAGATCGACGCCCGGCGCGCTCCGGCGCCGGTCGCGGCCGAGTCATACGGCGGCGCGGACAGCTCCGCGATCCAGGTCGAGCCGACAGCCATCGCGACGCCCACACTGAGCCCACAGAGCAGCCGGCCCACGAAAAGTGCTGGGAATCCGCCCAATTCGCCGGTCGCGAGAATGAGGCTGCCCACCGCCGAACTGATCAGCCCGGCGATCATCAGCGGGCGCCGACCGTAGCGGTTCGACATGGCCGCAGCGACCAGCAGCCCGGGGATCAGGCCGAGCACGTACGCGCCCAGCAGGACGTCGACGTCCACCCGGGAGTAGCCGGCGCGGTGCACGTACTCGATCAGCATCGGGGTGAACTGATTTCCGCCCCAACCGATACAGAACACAGCGACCGCGACAGCGAGCCACGGCTTCATACGTGCGCGGCTCATCGCAGCACCACCTCGTAGGTCGACTCGAGGTGCGCCAGCAGGCGGGCATCGAACGCCGCGGCATCACGCGTCCCGACGGCGTGCGCCAGCTCGGCGTGTTCGGCGATGAGCCGGGCGACGAGGGTCTGGTCGGCCTGCACGGCGTCGGCCATCATGCGGCGCTGCCGGTCCCCCAGCGAGCCGTAGAACCGCTGTGCGATGCAGTTCCCCGCGGCGTCCACGATGTGCCGGTGGAAGGCGTCGTCGAGCTCGGCGAAGCGCACCAGGTCGGCAGCGGCACCGCGCTGCTGGTCGATCAGACGGGTGAGTTCGGCGGCCGCCGCCTGCGCGGTGGCCTCGGAGCGGCAGAGCCGGCGCACGGCGCTGCCCTCCAGCGCCAGGCGCATCTCGAGCAGGTCGGTGGCTTCACGCGGCGGGATCGGGACGACGACCGCGCCCCGCCGGGGCAGGAGGTCGAGCAGGTCCTCGGCCGCCAGCCGCAGGAAGGCCTCGTGCACCGGGGTCCGGCTGACGCCGAGCTCCGCCGCGACTTCGACCTCGCTCAGCAGCTGCCCGCCCTTGACCGCGCCGACCAGAATCTTGCTCTTGGTGTCACGGTAGGCGCGCTCGCTGGCGGGGGTCTGATCAATGGCCACCTGACGACGGTAGCAACTTGCATGCAAACTTGCATACAAGCAGTGACGGACCTAACTCAGGGCCTGGTCAGTGCTGCTGTTGCGGCCCGAAGTTGAAGCCACCGCGCTCACGCGGCTGCGGCTGGTAGACCGTCGAGGTCTGCACCGACGTCGACGTTTCCGTCGAGGTCTGGACCGACGTCGAGGTTTCGGTCTGCGTCTGGGTCTCGGTCTGGGTCGCCGTCTCGGTATTGGTCACCGTCTCCGGCGCAGGTGCCGGTGCCTGCTGCTGACCCCCACCGCCCGCGCTGCCGCCACCACCGCTGTGGTGTTCCTTGGCCGTCGTCGTGGTGGTCGTCGTGCTCGACGGGGTGACCGTGACGGTGGCCGGAGCGTTGTTGCCCTGCGAGCCGCAGGCGACGGTCAGGCCGCCCATGGCCACGACGGTGACGGTGCCGGCCACGGCCGACCAACGGCGAGTAGTGCTTTTCATGGGCACCATTACTAACCCGGCAACCTGGCAAGCGAACCCACAGAAATGGCGATTCCGCTTATGAGCTCGCTGTGAGCTTTGGCTACTTGCCTGCTTGCCGGTGTCGTTGGTCGTGCAACGGCACACCGTTGGGTCCGGTCAGCGACTGCGCATAGGTGCCGACCGCAAACGCGACGGCCGGCCCGGTCACCGCAAGCGCGGACCGGTTCAGCTGCTCGACGGTGTCGCCCGTCGGCCCATACCCGGGATCGAAGGCGGCGCCCACCTGCCCGCCCCACAATCTGGCCTGGATCGGCGACTTTCGCTGCGACGTCCCCGTCGAGATACCACCGACCGGAATGCCGGCGGTGAGGAACGGACCGTAGCCACTGCCCAGATCCATCGTCATGTCGGCGGGCCGCTTGCCGGCGAGGTACAGATACCCGGCCAGCGTGCGCTCGAGGCCGGCGGAGCCGGCCGGCACCGCGTCGAGGGGGATCTCGGGGTTGGCCTGACCGGACTGGTCGCCGTCGAACGTGAAGAACCCGGCGTTGGGTGAGCCGAGGATGTCGAAATCCAGGTACAGCGCAATGTCATTCAGCGGTTCGGCAGCCAGCGCGCGCACGTACTTGGTGGCGCCTTCCTGGCCCACCGCGCCCGAACCCCAGAAGGTGAACCGCACCGCGTTCTCGATCTTCGGCGAACCACCGAGCGCGGCAGCGGTCTCCAGCAGTGCCGACACCCCGGTTGCCGCGTCGTTGATGCCCGCGCTCGTCGGCGCGCTGTCGAGGTGCGCACCCGCCAGCACGACGCTGTGCTGGTCGCCGGTCTTGGTCTGGGCCAAGACGTTTCGCGATTTCACACCGGTGTTCTTGGCGTCGAGGGTGAGCTTCACCGGGGTGTTGGTTTTCAGCAGTACGGCATCGGCGTCCTTGCCGATGATGCCGACCGGCGTGTTGAGGTGTTCGTAGTAGCCAGGACTGAACAGCCCGCGCGGGGCGCCGTTCGCGCTGGGCGGGCTGACCACCAGCACCGCGACCGCGCCGCGGGTCACCGCCGCGTTCTGCTTGTCGACCACCGAACACACCGCGTCGTCGACCACCGCGATGGCGCCGCGCAGGTTGAGCGTGCCGTAATCGTCCGGCGCGCAACCGGCCGGCTTCACTGGATGCAGCGTCGGTGCGGTCAGGCCGCCGGGCGCCGTGGACGTCAGCAGTGAGGCCTGCACGATCCCCCACCGGCGGCCGCCGACGTCGAGCACGGGATTGCCGGGGGCACCCCGTTCCACGCGCACATACTCCGGGGTCTGGACGTCGAACCCTTTGTCCCGCAGCAGGTTCGCCACGTAGTCGACGCTGGCCTGGTAGCCGGGCGTGCCGTCGGCCCGGGTGCCCTTGTTCGCCGCGGCGATGGCGGCGAACTTCTTGAGATGGTTGTAGATGCCGTCGGTGCCCACCTTGCCTGCCAGGTCGCGAGCGAGGTCAGGGGCCGGCGGTGGCGGTGGGGCCGGCGCCTGCGGCGGTGGGGCACACGACGCCAGCACCGCGGTCAGCAGACCGGCGGCCAGTACGCGCCTCATGATGGCGAGACCACGTGCCGGGTCCGGTCATCGCGGACCGGAACGCCGTTGCGTCCACCCAAGTCCTGGGCGTACCGACCCACCCCGAAAGCCACTCCACGGCCCATGATGTCCATTGCCGTGCGGTTGATGTGCGCCAAATCGTCCGTCTTCTTATGGTAGTTGGAGTCGAAAGGTTTTCCGGCGGTACCGCCCCAGAGTCGGGCCTGCTCGTCGTTCATGTTTTCCTCGTCGCCGGTACCCAGCCCACCTGCCGGAATACCGGCCTTGGTGAAGGCGTCGTAGTCCGACCGCCCGTTGAACGGGTAGTCCTGCGGCGGCTTCCCGGCACCGGCCAGATAGGCCGTGAAGGTGCGATCGATACCCGCCGAGCCTTCCGGGATACGCGCCACCAGGTCGTCGGGCCGTGGCGGGCCGGACAGGTTGCCGTCGTAGCTGAAGTAGCCGGCGTTCTCGGAGGCGAGCATGTCGAAATTCAGATACAGCGCAATGTCTTTGAGCGCCTCGACGTCGAGGGATTCGATGTAGCGCTCAGAGCCGATCGTGCCCTCCTCCTCGGCGCCCCAGAACGCGAACCGCACCGCGTTCGCGATTTTGGGGGCGCTGCCCAACTGCAATGCCGTCTCCAGGACCGCGGCCACGCCCGACCCGTTGTCGTTGATCCCGGGCCCGTCCTTGACGCTGTCCAGATGCGCGCCGACCATCACGACGTCATGCTCGGACCCCGTCTTCGTCTGGGCAATCACGTTGCGGGTGTGCTCAACCCGCACACCGGCGTCCAGCTTCAGGGTCACCGGCCCCGGCGCGGCCCGCAGTCGAGCCCCGGCCGCCTTCGGGATCAGCACCACGGGAATCTTCACCGTCGCCTTGGCGCCCAGGGTGCCGCCGCGCGCGGGGACGCCCGCGTCGTCGACGTCGTCCTTGTTGTCGGCCACCACCAACGCGACCGCGCCGTGGACTGCCGCGGTCGCCTCCTTCACCGCGAAGGGGCACGTGCCACGGTCCACCAGCGCGACCGCACCCTTGATCGGCAGGCCGTCGTAATCGGCGCTGTTGCAGCCTGATCCGGGACCGCCCTTGACCGGCACCAGCGGTGCGGTGAGACCGGGGGTGCCCACCGAATACTCCAGCGCCCGCGCCGGTATCCGGGTGCCGGCGACCGTCAGTTCGGGCGTGTTGTTGTACGCCACCTTGACTTCCATATCCGGAGTGACGACGTCGAAACCCTTGTCGCGCAGCGCATTCGCGACGTAGTCCACGCTTGCGTCGTAACCGGGTGTGCCGAACGCCCGGTTCCCACCGTGAGCGTCGGCGATGGCCTGCAGCTTGGCCAGGTGACCGGTCATCGCCTCGACCGTCACGCTCTTGGACAGCTCCCCGGCGAAGTCAGCGGCCGTAGGCTCCGATCGGCCGCACCCCGAGATGCCGACCGCCAGCACGAGCGCGAGCGCGACGCGGGTGCGGACCATGGGCACCACCGTAGCGTGAAGATGCGCCGAAGCGGACCACGTCGTGCGTCTGGCCGAAAACGTGTGTCAGCGGCTCCGACCTCGCAATGGAGAGGCCGGCGATCAGCCGCATCGCGGCATGGCCGATCGCCGGCCGTGGTCTACCGAAAGCTGAGCCGCCGGTTGGCGTTTCAGTCCAGCCTAGCCCCCGAACAGACTGCCGAGCCAACCCAACGCGCTGCTGACGAAGCTACTGAAGAACGATCCGAAACCTCCACCGGTCAGCGCGCTCCACAGCCAGCCAAAGAATGCGGCGAACGGATTTGTAGCAGGACCGCCGGTTGTCGACGTACTGGTCGTCGAGGTACCGCCGGTGGTCGAGCCACCGGTTGTCGAACCAGTTGTGGTCGAACCGCCGGTCGTCGAACCAGTTGTTGTCGAACCAGTAGTTGTCGAAGTACCACCGGTAGAGGTCGACGAAGTACCCGACGTACCGCCGGTCGTCGAGCCCGTTGTGGTCGAACCGCCCGTTGTCGAACCAGTAGTTGTGGAAGTACCACCGGTAGAGGTCGAGGACGTACCCGACGTACCAGCCGTCGAGCTATCGGTCGTCGACCCACCAGTAGACGTCGAACTATCCGTCGTCGACCCACCAGTAGACGTCGAGGACGTACCGCCACCCGTCGTCGAACTATCCGTCGTCGCGGTCGACGAATCACCCGTCGTGGACGTTCCACTGGTCGAAGTCGAGGACGTACCCGACGTACCAGCCGTCGAGCTATCGGTCGTCGACCCACCAGCAGACGTCGAAGACGTACCTCCCGTCGTCGACCCACCAGTAGACGTCGAACTATCCGTCGTCGACCCACCAGTAGACGTCGAGGACGTACCGCCACCCGTCGTCGAACTATCCGTCGTCGCGGTCGACGAATCACCCGTCGTGGACGTTCCACCGGTCGAAGTCGAGGACGTACCCGACGTACCAGCCGTCGAGCTATCGGTCGTCGACCCACCAGCAGACGTCGAAGACGTACCTCCCGTCGTCGACCCACCACTAGACGTCGAGGACGTACCGCCACCCGTCGTCGAACTATCCGTCGTCGCGGTCGACGAATCACCCGTCGTCGACGTGCCACCGGTCGAAGTCGAGGACGTACCCGACGTACCGCCCGTCGTCGAACTATCGGTCGTGGACCCACCAGTGGTCGAGCTTTCCGTCGTGGTCGACGTGCCAGTCGTCGAAGACGACGTACTCGTCGACGACGAATCACCCGTCGTAGACGTACTGCCGCCAGTCGATGTGCCGCCGGTCGACGTCGAGCTGTCCGTCGTGGAAGACCCGCCCGTGGTCGTATCACCTGTTGTGGTCGAACCTGTCGACGTCGGACCCGTGGTCGTCGGATCACCGGTCGTCGACGTTGTACTTGTCGAGGACGTATCACCTGTCGAGGTGCCGCTTGTGCCCGACGTGCCGGTGGTACTCGAAGTCCCGGCCGTACTCGAGGTGCCGTTACTCGACGACGACTGACCATTCGACGACGACGACTGACCATTACTCGACGTACCCGAAGTCCCGGCCGTACTCGACGTGCCGTTACTCGACGACGACTGACCATTCGACGACGACGACTGACCATTACTCGACGTACCCGAAGTCCCGGCCGTACTCGACGTGCCGTTACTCGACGACGACTGACCATTCGACGACGACGACTGACCATTACTCGACGTACCCGAAGTCCCGGCCGTACTCGACGTGCCGTTACTCGACGACGACTGACCATTCGAAGACGACGACTGACCATTACTCGACGTACCCGTACTCGAAGAACCTGTGGTCGTACCGCCCGTCGTGGTCGAACCTGTCGACGTCGGACCCGTCGTCGGATCACCCGTCGTCGACGTTGTACTCGTCGAGGACGACGTACCCGTGGTGGACGAATCACCGGTCGTGGACGACGACGTCCCGCCGGTCGTCGTCGAGCTGTCCGTCGTCGACCCACTAGTGGTCGAACTATCTGTTGTCGTCGTCGATGTGCCAGTGGTCGAAGACGAGGTACCCGTCGACGACGAATCACCACTAGTCGAGGACGACGTACCACCGGTCGAAGTCGAGGTGCCACCAGTCGTCGAACTGTCCGTCGTGGAAGACCCGCCCGTCGTCGTATCACCCGTTGTGGTCGAACCTGTCGACGTCGGACCCGTCGTCGTCGGATCACCCGTCGTTGACGTCGTACTCGTTGAGGACGTACCCGAACTATCGGTAGTCGAACTACTGCTGCCATTCGTCGACGACGTACTAGTGGACGAATCACCGGTCGTGGACGACGACGTACCGCCGGTTGTCGAGGTGCCACCGGTCGTCGAACTGTCCGTCGTGGAAGACCCACCCGTCGTTGTACCGCCCGTCGTGGTCGAAGTCGATGTATCGCCGGTTGTCGAGCTGCCAGTGGTCGACGAGCCACCCGTGGTCGTAGCGCCCGTCGAGGTGCCACTTGTGCTTGACGTGCCGGCCGTGCTCGACGTTCCCGTTGTACTCGAGGTGCCGTTACTCGACGACTGACCATTCGACGACGATGACTGACCATTACTCGACGTACCCGAAGTCCCGGCCGTACTCGAGGTGCCGTTACTCGACGACGACTGACCATTCGAAGACGACGACTGACCATTACTCGACGTACCCGTACTCGAAGAACCTGTGGTCGTACCGCCCGTCGTGGTCGAACCTGTCGACGTCGGACCCGTCGTCGTCGGATCACCCGTCGTTGACGTCGTACTCGTCGAGGACGTACCCGAACTATCGGTAGTCGAACTACTGGTGCCATTCGTCGACGACGTATCACCCGTCGAGGTGCCGCTTGTGCTCGACGTCCCGGTCGTACTCGAAGTCCCGGTCGTAGTCGACGTGCCGTTACTGGACGACGACTGACCATTACTCGACGTGCCCGTACTCGACGTACCGCTCGTCGAAGTACCACTCGTACTTGAGGTTCCACCCGTCGACGTACCGCTGGTGCTGGACGTTCCATTGCTAGACGACGACTGACCATTACTCGACGTACTACTCGTCGACGTACCCGACGTACCCGTCGTACCACTCGTCGACGTACCACTCGTACTTGAAGTTCCACCCGTCGACGTACCGCTGGTGCTGGACGTTCCATTGCTAGACGACGACTGACCATTCGAAGATGACGACTGACCATTACTCGTACCCGTCGTACCCGTCGTACCCGTCGTACCCGTCGTACCCGTCGTACCCGTCGTACCCGTCGTACCCGTCGTACCCGTCGTACCCGTCGTACCCGTCGTACCCGTCGTACCCGTCGTACCCGTCGTACCCGTCGTACCCGTCGTACCCGTCGTACCCGTCGTACCCGTCGTACCCGTCGTACCCGTCGTACCCGTCGTACCCGTCGTACCCGTCGTACCCGTCGTACCCGTCGTACCCGTCGTACCCGTCGTACCCGTCGTACCCGTCGTACCCGTCGTACCCGTCGTACCCGTCGTACCCGTCGTACCCGTCGTACCCGTCGTACCCGTCGTACCCGTCGTACCCGTCGTACCCGTCGTACCCGTCGTACCCGTCGTACCCGTCGTACCCGTCGTACCCGTCGTACCCGTCGTACCCGTCGTACCCGTCGTACCCGTCGTACCCGTCGTACCCGTCGTACCCGTCGTACCCGTCGTACCCGTCGTACCCGTCGTACCCGTCGTACCCGTCGTACCCGTCGTACCCGTCGTACCCGTCGTACCCGTCGTACCCGTCGTACCACTCGTACTTGAAGTTCCACCCGTCGACGTACCGCTGGTGCTGGACGTTCCATTGCTCGACGACGACTGACCATTCGAAGACGACGACTGACCATTACTCGACGTACTACTCGTCGACGTACCCGTCGTACCCGTCGTACCCGTCGTGCTCGACGTACCACTCGTCGACGTACCACTCGTACTTGAGGTTCCACTGGTCGAGGAGCCCGTCGTCGAGGAGTGACCGTTCGAAGACGTCGACTGGCCGTTGGTCGAAGATGTGCTTCCCCCGGTCGGGGCCAAAGGGAGCTCACCAAGTGAGCCGAGACCGTACGACGTCAACTCCACTCTGAATTCAGGCGGCTGCTGCTGGTAATAGGCGCCAGCCACGATCGCCAGGGAGCCGGCCAGAAGCCTGGCTCCAGCACGGCGAATTGGGTACGCCGGACGCGCTTTCTGCTGCGGCGAAGCGGAATCTTTTTCAGTCATTATCGGACCCCTCTCCGACCGCCCCGAATGCTGTCGGTGTTTTTATGTTGGCCCTTTCTGTGGACTAAGTCAATGTTCGCTGGAGAACCGCTTTTACCGAGACTCCGTCCGCACATATCGGCACTAGTTCCAATTTTTTCTACATAGAAAGAATCGATGAAAATTATCTGGTCCGACAAATTGCGGCGGCCGCTCCGCGAGAAATCGAGGTCGCGACCTCCTCTGGCGCGCATGTTATGCCAGCTAGTCGCACATGCGCGGGGAAAAATCGAGGATCAACCAACGTTGGCCACCGGTTTCACTAGCACAGCGACAAGCATCGCTGCGTGACATCAACAAGCCCGAGACAACCACCACCGATGAGCACACCGCACCAGGAGCGTATCAATTAACGCATTTGCCATATTTACGTATTTCTCAATTTCATCCGTTCGGAGTATTCTCGCCAACTTCGTCTCGCGAAATTATTCAGCGCCGCAATAATTGCTTGGCCAACGAAGATCTGACAGCCGGCAATACGCATATGAATTGGCCGACTGAGCACACCGTGAACCGCCAGTCGTGATTCGCAATTACTGGTGCGACTACCTCGAACAACACCCAACCATCGAAACGCGAATCAATATCATCGCGCGATCCAGACCCTGCAGGGCCCGCACAGCATGGCGATCACCCCGGACCAATCGATAGCCAACTCACTACGAAAGCGTCATCGGCGCTTCGGCATCCCGCGGCGTAGCCGAGACGGCGTCGCCTTTTGCCACACCAGGAGACGCAGTAGGCGCGCGAGTGTCGCGCCGGCTCAGCGGCTTATCACCATTCGCCGACTCAGCGGAGAGCACGGACACAGGCACATCTTCAATCGAGGAGGCATCATTGCCGACATCAGTGTCACTCGAATCGTCGGCAGCCATGCCCGCATGTCCTTGCCGCCGAATCAGCGCCTTCAGTCGCTGCTCGACGTCGAGCGCGATAGCCCTCGACCGCTCCCACGGAACGAACGAGAGGTACAGCACGAACATCGCAATGGAGAAGAACCCGACAACCATTGTCAGCATGATCGTCAGATGCAGGAACACGCCCGCGATCAATACCCTTGTGCGCCAACGCTTATTCCACACCAAGACACCGACCGCGAACTCAACCAGCAGAGTGCCCCAGGTCATGGCATTGGCCACCAACGGGGTGTCGGTCATCCAGTGGGGGGTAGGCAGAATCAGCATGTCCTGAAGCCGAAGCGAGTACGAAACGGCGGTTCCGTTCTGCCACGTATCGCCATGCAGCTTAGAAATCACGGTGCCGATGTAGATGATCGAGACCTGGACTTGCAAGAGCCGCAATGACCACATTTTGATCTTTTGCGCAGTCCAGAAGGACCCGGTACGCCTCCGCTGATCCAGTGACAACGCCGCACCACACGGCGAAAGCGCCAGGTACAGAGAGATGATGCGGATCAGTGCATCACCGGAATTGAAGATCCACGGGTTGCGCCGCTCGAACGACATGATCATGACGAAAACCACGATCGACGCGAGCCGGCTGTGCCAGCCGACGGTCATGACGATCGACGCCACCATCAACACGATCCACCCGATCAGGAACGCCTGGTGACTCTGATAGACGTAAAACAATCCCCACAAGAACGGGTACGTCGGCGCCTCCGGCACGATGCCATCGACGGCGAACTTGTCGTACAGGTCTATACCCAGTTCGAGCGACCACAGAAAAGCCAAGACACCAAAGGTGATACGGACGATACCCAGCGTGTACCCCGGCTCGGTATGGAACCAGAACGTCCGCCATGCACGCACCGCATCGCGAGTGGACCCCTGCACCTTCTCAACCGCGGCGTTCAAGTACCGATCGACCGAGATAGTCACGATGTGGCCCCAAACTTCCAGTCGTACAGGATTTTTCGTGGATGATCGGCAGGAGCCGGCTTACCAGGAGGCGCGAGCGGAAATGTCTCAGAAAAGATGGTGACCCCCACCGGCTTCTCCCCTGGCTTCATCAGCTTGCGAACGACCCACATGGCGTAAGCCGGCCGCGTCACTGGCTCGTTTATCAACTGCTCCTTGAACTTCCGCCAGCGGTCCCAGTAGAACGCCCCAATCAGGGATCGGTCATTTTCGAATTTCCACACTCGCCGTTGGCCGTTGTTATAGAGCACCCATGTCTCAACTTCAGGGATCGACATTGGTGGGTTCGGCGAGAACATTCCCCAGGTCTGATCCAAGCCGGTGGACCTCGCTACCGGCTGCAGTGCCGGCATCAACGTGTCCTTGATAGGCGAAGCCGGAATGCTCCAGGTCACAGCCACCAGGAGCACGATGATGATGCCGAAGCTGGCGAGAGCCTCCCGCAGGTTAGACCTGCGGGAGGCGTGCCGCCCCAGCGACTTGTCAGCAAAACGTCGCGAACGGGACATTCTCAGCATGGTAGATCCAGCAAACCCTAAATCTGGACGTTTCCACCGGTAAGGACGCCGAGAACTCCGTTACCGATGTTCACCACCAAGTCGAGGATTCCCTGCAGCAACCCGAAGAGGAAGCTGAACAAGTCGCCCGACGGAGGGGGTGTCCCAGTTGTCGAACTTGTTGTCGAACCCGTGGTCGTCGAACCCGTGGTCGTCGAACCCGTGGTCGTCGAACCCGTGGTCGTCGAACCCGTGGTCGTCGAACCCGTGGTCGTCGAACCTGTGCTCGTCGAACCCGCGGTCGTCTGGCCGGTGGTCGACGAGTTTCCGTTCGAGTTGCCGTTGGAGCTCGAGGACTGGCCATTCGACGAAGACGACTGGCCGTTCGAACTCGAAGACTGACCGTTCGATGAGGACGACTGGCCATTGGACGAAGACGACTGACCATTCGAGCTCGAAGACTGGCCGTTCGAGGAGGACGACTGGCCGTTCGAACTCGAAGACTGACCGTTCGATGAGGACGACTGGCCATTGGACGACGACGACTGACCATTCGAACTCGAAGACTGCCCATTCGAGGACGACGACTGACCATTCGAGCTGGACGACTGGCCGTTCGACGAAGACGACTGACCATTCGAGCTGGACGACTGGCCGTTCGACGAAGACGACTGACCATTCGAGCTGGACGACTGGCCGTTCGACGAAGACGACTGACCATTCGAGCTGGATGACTGACCATTCGAGGACGACGAAGACGACGACTGACCATTCGAACTCGACGACTGCCCATTCGAGCTGGACGACTGACCATTGGAGCTCGAGGACTGACCGTTCGAGCTCGACGACTGACCATTGGTTGACGACTGACCAGTGTTGCCCGTCGTAGTCGACTGCCCGTTCGAGCTGGACGACTGGCCGTTCGACGAAGACGACTGACCATTCGAGCTCGAGGACTGACCGTTCGAGCTGGACGACTGACCATTCGAGCTCGAGGACTGACCATTCGTCGATGAACTACCGCTCGACGAAGACGAGCTGCTGCTCGACGACTGACCATTCGAACTCGACGACTGCCCATTCGAGCTGGACGACTGACCATTCGAACTCGACGACTGACCATTCGAAGACGACGACTGACCGTTAGACGACGACGACTGGCCGTTCGTCGTACTCGGAGCCAAGGGAAGGTCGCCGACCGTCCCGTAGCCCACTGATGCAAGCTCCACTCTGTAGTCGTTGGTTGGCAGCTGGCAGTAGACGCCAGCGGTGATTGCTAGAGAGCCGGCGAGCAGCCTGGCCCCCGCTCGACGAACCGGGTACGTCGGCCGCACCTTGGATCCCGCCGAAGTTGAATCTTTTTCACTCATCATCAGGCTCCTCTCCGGCTGCCCCGATGCCGCCGGAATTCCAATGCTGGACCTGAATTTGCCAATAGTCAACGTTCGCTGAGAAAGCAATGTGATATCTACCACGTTGGAATATTTCCCCCGAACAAGCCTGAATTCAACGTCTTCGACTAATCAAGATCGGGAAATACGAATAATTTACAGCCGCAAATAATTAACGTACCAGCAGTATATTCTATACTCACTTTCCATCATATCAGCAGTTCAGAGGCATGTTTTTTCGACGAAATGACGCAGTTGACGCATTTACAGCAAGCCTTCAGCTCAACCAATGCTGCCGGCCAGCCGACCTTCAACCGCGTCGGCCGCAACTCAGGGGCGGGTAGCAAAGGGGGTAATTAACCTCATTGCGTAAATGTTTGCAGTTCGCGAGATATTTACCTGGCTCAGTCAGCAGTTGCGTAAATAAACGACAGGAATAACGGCTCGTGCACCACGGCGCCCTACGCCGGGAAGTCGAGTCGCCCCGAGGTCGCCAGCGCCTGGGCGCCGCCCGTCTACCGATACGGGCTGTACCAAGAAAGCGAATTTGCTGAAACCGGCCGTTGCCTACGGATCGCGGCGGGTGACCACCACGAGCGCCAGCATGAACACCGCCGCCGCAACCGCGGCGAAGTACAAGGCCGCGCCGGCCGGTCCCCACCACAACGAGAACGTCTGGAACCAGGGAGTCTTGGTGAATGTGTACGCGTTCCCGAAGGGCAGCCACGGCCCGACTCGTGCGCCGACCTGAGGCAACGCCCCGAGCACCGGCTCCACGACGAACGGCATCAACAACACCACCGCGACCACCGCTGCGGCGTGCCGCAACAAGCCACCCAGTCCGACTGCCAGAACCGCTCCCAGCACGGCATACAGGGACATTGCGCCGATGGCGCGCCACACCTCGGTGCTCGCGAAGGACAACTCATCCCCCTGCTCGGCGGTCACCAATGACGCCGCGAACGCGATCGAACCCGCCACCATGAGCACGGTGACGACAGCGGAAAGCGCCGCCATCACAATCGCTTTCGCTGCCAGCGCCCACGCCCTGTTGGGGGTGGCCAGGAACGTCGTGCGGATCATGCCGGAGCGGTATTCACCGGTGACCGACATCGCGGACAGGATCATCAGCACCGGCACCCCGAAGACACTGACGCCGATGGCCGCCCGCTCCGGCTTGAGCACCCCGTGGGGACCCAGCGCGGCCGCCTGGATCGCGGCGAAACCCAGCCCCAGAACCACCACCGCCAGGATGAGCCAGATCGGCGATCGCGTGGTCTGCAGCTTGATCCGTTCGGCGTTGATGGTCATGGCGCACCCACTGCCCGGTAGTCGACGGCGTCGTCGGTCAGTCGCATGTACGCCTCCTCCAACGAGGCCTGCTGGGCGGCCAGTTCGTGCAGCACGATTCCGTGACCGGCAGCCAACTCCCCCACCTGCTCCGTCGAGATTCCGTGAACCAGCAGCACGCCGTCCGCCAGTTGCGCCGACGCATCCTGCGCCGTCAGCAACTCTTGAAGACGCTCCAGCTGCGGGCTGCGCACCCGAATGGTGTCGCTCCCGGAGCTGGTCAGGAACTCCGCCATGGTGCTCGAGCTGATCAACTGTCCCCGCCCGATCACCAGCAGCCGGTCCGCTGTGTTCGCCATCTCGGCCAGCAGATGACTGGACACCAACACCGTCCGGCCCTCGGATGCCAAGTCCCGCATGAGCGTCCGAATCCACCTGATGCCCTCGGGGTCCAGCCCGTTCACCGGTTCGTCGAACAGCAGCACTTCGGGATCACCCAACAGCGCCACGGCGATGCCCAACCGCTGCGACATCCCGAGCGAGAACGTGCCGGCCTGTTTACCCGCGACATCGGTCAATCCGACAATGTTCAGCACTTCGTCGACACGGGATTTCGGCAATTTGTTGCTGGCGGCCAGCCACCGCAGGTGCGCCCGGGCCGTGCGGTTGGGGTGCACCTGACGGGCATCGAGCAGCGCACCGACGCTGCGCAGCGGATGCTTCAGCTCGTGATAGGTCTTGCCCAGCACCGTCGCGGTGCCGGAGGTCGGCCTGTCCAGCCCGACGATCATGCGCATCGTGGTGGACTTGCCGGCGCCGTTCGGTCCGAGGAAGCCGGTGACGAAACCGGGCTCGACGGAACAGGTCAAATCATCGACGGCACGTTTGCGCCCGAAAACCTTTGTCAATCCCGTCAGCTGGATCATCGCCGGACAACCCCCTTGCCTGATGGCACGGCCATCAGGCGCACGATACGCGTTCGATCACCATCTGCGCGACGGCGCGCATACCCGCGGCATTGGGATGTAATGGCGCCACCCGGCCCGGCAGCGGCAGGTGGAACGCCGTGGTCCAGGGATCGGCCGACCACGCGTGGTGTTCGCGGCTGGCATCGGCGACCGGCACCAGTTCACATCCCGTGTCCGCGGCGGCCACGGCCGTCAGCTCGGCCAGCCGGGCAGCGATGTGCCGGCCCAGATCGGCATCGGCCGCACCGATGGGTGGCGCAGGCACACCGGCCGGCGGCAGCAGCGTCAGGTAGTCGACGAACAGCACCCGGGCCTGCGGTGCACGTCGACGTACTTCTCGCCCAACGGTTTTCAACGACTCACCCACGGCTTCGAGGGCCTGGTCCCGCGCCGTCGCATCGAGTTGCCCGCGCAGCAACGCACCGATGAGCGGCACCGACCGCAGGAACCGGGGCAGGCAGGCGGCCCCGAGCATCGGCACATAACCGGCGTCGTTGCCGCCGATGGTGATGGTGACCAGCGACTCCGATCCGTCGAGCGCGTCCACCTGCGGCGGCTCGCCGAACTGCCGTTCGGTGAGCACGTGGGCGGTGGTGGCACCCGAAAACGTCACGTCGACAAGGTCGTAACCGAGGCGGTCGGCGACCAGGTGCGGGTAGTTGACCGCCGACCTGCCGGATCGCTTCGGCGCCCCGGGAGCGCCCGGCGCGATGCCGGGTCCGGCGGCCATCGAACTACCGAGGGCGACGTACCGCACGGTCATAGCGCCGGGCTGGATGCCTGTGCCCAGAACCGCTTGGGCACGCGACCGGCCCGCGACGCCAGCCGGCCCGCGGTGACCGCGGCGGCCATGGCGGCGGCCATCATCGGGGGATCGGCGGCCCGGGTCACCGCGGTCGCGAGAAGCACTGCGTCACAACCCAGTTCCATGGCCAAGGCGGCATCACTTGCCGTGCCGATGCCGGCGTCGAGCACCACCGGCACCCCGGCGGCCGCGACGATCATCTCGATGTTGTGCGGGTTGGAGATACCCAGCCCGGTGCCGATCGGCGCGCCCAACGGCATCACCGCCGCGCAGCCGGTGTCCTCCAGTCGCCGCGCCAACACCGGGTCGTCGTTGGTGTAGGGCAGGACAATGAAGCCGTCGTCCACCAATTGTTCTGCGGCGCGCACCAATTCGATGGCGTCGGGCAACAGGGTGCGCTCGTCGGCGATCACTTCGAGTTTCACCCAGTTGGTCTGCAACGCCTCGCGCGCCAGCTGCGCCGTCAGTACCGCTTCGGCCGCACCACGACAGCCGGCTGTGTTGGGCAGTGCCGCGATGCCGAGCTTGTTCAGCAGATCGAGTACACCGGTACCGGTTTCGGCGTCGACGCGCCGCATCGCGACCGTGGTCAGCTCGGTACCCGAGGCGACGAGCGCCTCCTCCAGGATCGACAGATTCGCCGCACCGCCGGTACCCATGATGAGCCGGGATGCGAATTCCCGGTCGGCGATGCGCAAGACGTCGGCTGACGTACGGACCTCAGCCACCTTGCACCGCCGTCACGACCTCGATCTTGGCACCCTCGGCCAGGACGTCGTCCCATTCCGACCGCGGCAGCACCGTCCAGTCGACGGCGACGGCGATGCCCTTGTCCGGAAAGCCCAGTGTGCCAATCAATTCGGCTACCGTGGTGCCCTCGCGAATCTCCACGCTCTCGTTGTTGACCGTGATCAGCACAGTGCCACCTTCTCTCTCGCATCGCCGGCCAGCAGTTCCGAAACCCGTTGTGCGGTCCACGCGGACAGCAGAAAACCGTTGCGCCCGTGACCGGTGGCCGCCAGGGTGCGGTCATCGAGCCAGCCCACGATCGGCAGGCCGTCCGGGGTCATCGGCCGCAGTCCCGCAGCGCATTCGGCCAGTTCGTATTCGCCGAGCGCGGGTATCACCGCGCAGGCGTCATCAAGAATGTCCCGCACGCCGGTGACCGAAGGCGCGGTGTCGCGGCCGTGCTCGTACTGCGTGGCACCCGCGACCACACCGTCCGCACGGGGCACCAGATACACCTGCCGGCCGTGCACCCGAGCGCGAATCACCCGCTGCGGCACCGGCATACAGCCCTTGCGCCACCGCAGCCGCAGAATCTCGCCCTTCACCGGACGCACCGGCAGGCCGGGCCACAGTGCCGGGGCGTCGATGCCGTTGGCCAGCACGGTGATGTCGGCGTCGCGCGTCTCGTCCAGTGACGCGACCGGCCCGGCCCATTGCACACCCAGGCGGTCGCAGTGCGCGATCAGGCCCTCGACCACCAGCCGGTTGTCGACAGCAAGTTCGGTCTCCGCCCGGAAGCCGTGCCGAATCCCCTGCGCCAGCAGGGGTTCGACGTCACGGGCGGCGGTGGTCACCGTGACGGGATGCCCCTGCGCCGCCAGCCAGTCGGCGACGGTACGCACGTCGCTCGCGTCCGCCCGGTCGACCGCCACCACCAGCGAGTCGCGCGCCGTCACCACGTCGTCGGGCAGGCCGTCGAGAAAGCCGTCATGCCACAGCGCCAGGGAATCCAGTCCCAGCTGCAACTGGTCCTGCTCACCCGGCCAGCCCTCGGAGTGCGGCGCGAGCATGCCGCCGGCCACCCATGAGGCACCGGGCTCCTCGGCGCGGTGCACGCGCACGGACCAGCCGTCGAGTGCCGCGCGGCGCGCCACGGCCAGGCCGATGACGCCGCCTCCAATGACGGCAATGCTCGACGGCACGATCCCTTCCTCCCTTCGCCGGCATGATCCGGATCAGGTGTGACGGTAAGGGCTGGCGACCCCACTCTCAGCCCCCGGTCCTGGGACTCCCGTGTTGCGGCGTCCACGGTAGTCGTTACCGTCGCGCTGTGTCTAAAGCCACCCAGCGTCTGCAGTCCGCGTCCCTCTATCTGTGCACCGACGCCCGCCGGGAGCGTGGTGACCTGGCCGAGTTCGCCGACGCGGCACTCGCCGGTGGCGTGGACATCATCCAGTTGCGGGACAAGGGCTCGGCCGGTGAAGCGCAGTTCGGCCCGCTCGAGGCCAAGCAGGAGCTGGAAGCGCTCGAGGTGCTCGCCGACGCGGCACGGCGGCACGGCGCGCTGTTCGCGGTGAACGACCGGGCCGACATCGCCCGCGGCGCGCACGCCGACGTGCTGCACCTGGGCCAGGACGATCTGCCGCTGCCGCTGGCCCGCGAGATCGTCGGGCCGGATCCGTTGTTCGGCCGCTCGACGCACGACGAGCAGCAGCTGGCGGTCTCGGTGACCGAGGATGTCGACTACTTCTGCGTCGGCCCGTGCTGGCCGACGCCGACCAAGCCGGGCCGCACCGCGCCGGGCCTGGATCTGGTCCGGGCGGCGGCCGCCACCGGCACCGACAAACCGTGGTTCGCCATCGGTGGCATCGACCTGGCGCGTGTCCCCGAGGTGGTGGCCGCCGGTGCGCGGCGCATCGTCGTGGTCCGGGCGATCACCGCTGCCGACGACCCGGCCGCGGCGGCCCGGGCACTCAAGCAGGCGCTGCCTACGAACTGAGCGGGATACCCGCCGTCACGCTGCGCAGCTGTTCCCAGCTGGCGGCGAATCCGGGATGCAGCGGCAGCGACGCGACGTCGTCCTCGGAGACCCACCGCAGCTCGACGCTCTCCCGGTTGGGCACCGTCTCGAGTTGTTCGGGCGCGTCGGCGATCACCGTGGTGTAGGTCCATACCTCACCGAGCGCGATCGCGGTGACGACGGTGGTCCTGACCGTCAGCTGTTCGGCCAGCAGGCCGGCCTCTTCGTAGGCCTCGCGGACCGCGGCCTCCTCGACCGTCTCGTGGCTGTCGCGCGCCCCACCCGGTAGTGCCCAGGTACCGCCTTGATGGCTCCACGGCGCGCGGTACTGCAGCAGCACCGCCGCTCCGCCACCCGGCTGCGGCGCCCGCAGCAGAAGTCCGGCCGCGCCGTGGCGACCCCAGAAGTAGGAGCCGTCAGCCGCGAGCACCCATCCGTCACCGTCGCCCTGCACGAAACCCACAATAAGGACTTCGCGGAAGATTTGGGCACCGGGCCGACCGGGAATCCACCCCCTACGCGCCGCAAGCTCTTAGACTTCTATTAAACGAGTTCGGCAGGGTCAACGGGTCAGGAAAGTTGAGGTCGGCGCACACGTGACGGTGGAGTTGGCGCACCCTTCGACCGAGCCCGTGGTGTCTCGGACGCCCGGGACCCCCGCGCACACTCGATGGTGGTTCATGTGGACCACGCCCGGCCGCATCCTGCTGATCGGGTTGATGCTCGCCAGCCTGGTCCTGGCCTGCGCCTTCGCGACCTCGACCACGATCCACGCCCGCCAGCAGGCCCTGACCACGGTGCTCGACCACACCGAGCCACTGGCGTTCGCGGCCGGCCAGCTCTACACCACGCTGTCGGTCGCCGACGCCGCCGCCGCCACCGCCTTCATCGCGGGTTCGGAGCCGGTGGATGTCCGGCAGCGCTACGAGCAGGCCATCACCGACGCCGCGGTCGCGGTCACCGCCGCGTCCAGCGGCCTGACCGACGAACCGATGGTGAAAGTGCTCGGGCACATCAATGCCGAGCTGGCGGTCTACACCGGCCTGGTGGAGACGGCCCGGACCAACAACCGTGCGGGCAACCCGGTGGGTTCGTCGTACCTGTCCGAGGCCTCGTGGCTGATGCAGACGCAGATCCTGCCCGACGCCCAGCGGCTCTACGAGAACACGTCGGCGCGCGTGAACTCGGAGACCAGCGGCTCGTCGCAGGTGCCCGCGCCGGTGATCCTCGTGGTCGCGGCGACGCTGATGTTCGGCTTCTTCTCGAACCGGTGGCTGGCCCAGCACACCCGCCGTCGCGTCAACATCGGTTTCGTCGCCGGCGGCATGGCGGTGCTGATCATGATCATCTGGATCGGGGCGACCCTCATCATCTCGACCACGGACACCCGGCATGCCCGCAACGCCGCCGCATCACTGCAAACCGTGACGAGCATGGCCATCACGGCGCAGCAGGCCCGCGCGGACGAGACGCTGTCGCTGATCCGGCGCGGCGACGAGAGCGTCCGCAAGCAGTCCTACTACCACCGCGTCGACGACCTCCAACAGCGGCTGGCGGAGTACATGCGGCGGCCCGACGCGATCGGCAAGAACGACCTGTCGGGCGCCGATCAGCTGATCCGCCGCTGGCGCGCCGCCGACGACCGGATCAATGCCTACATCTCCACCGGCAACTACCAGTCCGCCACCCAGGTGGCCCTGGGAACGAGCGAAGACGATTCGACGCCGGCCTTCGACAAGCTCGACGAAGCCCTCTCGAAGGCCATCGACGAAAGCCGCAAGCAGCTGCGCAGCGACATCCTGAACGGGCGCCAGGCCCTGTCCGGCGCGACGGTCGGCGCGGCGGCATTGAGCCTCGCTGCGGCACTCGCGGTGGCGCTCGGGCTGTGGCCGAGGTTGAGTGAATACCGATGAGTTTCACGATGCGTTCCCGGTTGGTCCTGGCGATGGTCGCGGTGCTGGTGGCCGCCGGCTGCGGCGAGGCCCCACCGCCCGTCGCGCCGCAGAACATCACCATCGCGCCGCCGACACCCGCGGGCATGGAGGTGCAGACCGCGGTTCCGGACCTGGGCCCGGAGGACAAGTCGGACTGCACCGCGAGCCTGCGGCCGTTCCCGACGCCCGAGGCCGCCGCGGCGGCCGTCACCAACATCAAGGAGCGCGGCCGGCTGATCGTCGGCCTCGACATCGGCAGCAATCTGTTCACGTTCCGCGACCCGATCACCGGACAGATCACCGGATTCGACGTCGACATCGCCGGTGAGGTGGCCCGCGACATCTTCGGCACCCCGTCCCAGGTCGAGTACCGGATCCTGTCGGACAACGACCGGATCTCGGCGCTGCAGCACAACCTCGTCGACATCGTGGTGAAGACCATGAGCATCACCTGCGACCGGCGCAAGCTCGTCAACTTCTCGGCCGAGTACTTCTCGGCCAAACAACGGATCCTCACCACCCGCACCTCCGACATCCGCCGAGCCACGGATCTGCCGGGCAAGCGGGTGTGCGTGGTGAAGGCCACCACCTCGAAGGCACGCCTGCAGCGCATCACCCCGCCGCCGGTCCTCGTGGAAGCGGTGACCTGGGCGGACTGCCTGGTGGCGTTGCAGCAGCGGCAGGCCGACGCCGTGTCGACCGATGACGCGATCCTGGCCGGCCTGGTGGCGCAGGACCCGTACCTGCACATCGTCGGCCCCAACATGGCCGAGGAGCCCTACGGCATCGGCATCAACCTCAACAACACCGGGCTGGTGCGGTTCGTCAACGGGACGTTGGAGCGGATTCGCCGCGACGGCACGTGGAACACCTTGTACCGCAAGTGGTTGACCGTGCTGGGCTCGACGCCGAACCCGCCCGTACCGAGGTACAGCGACTGATGTCCGAAAGCGAAGCGACGACAGGCCCGGTGGATTCGGGCCCCGACACCGACCCGGGCACCCAGGCCGTCGAGGTGACGTGGGATTCGCTCGCCACGATGCGGCCGATGGGCACGCAGGCGGTGTTCCGGCCGCTGTTCGATGACTCGATCAGCATTCCGGTGGAGGCGCGATCCGCGCCCTCTCAACGGGATTCGGGAGCGACGAGCGTCGTCACCGCGACCACCCGGGTCTCCCCCGTCCGGCGCCTGGGCGGCGGTCTGGTCGAGGTGCCGCGGGTGGTGGACCAGGATCCGCTTGCCGCGTTGATGACCGATCCTGTGGTGGCCGAGGCCAAACGCTTCTGCTGGTCCTGCGGCAAGCCCGTCGGCCGCTCCGAGAACGGCGAACCCGGCCAGTCGGAAGGCTCGTGCCCGCACTGCGGCGCCGCGTATTCGTTTCTGCCGCAACTGAGTCCGGGCACCATGGTGGCCGACCAGTACGAGGTCAAGGGCTGCATCGCCCACGGTGGACTGGGCTGGATTTACCTGGCGCTGGACACCAACGTCAACAATCGGCCGGTGGTGCTCAAAGGCCTGGTGCATTCCGGTGACGCCGAGGCGCAGGCCATCGCCATGGCCGAGCGACAGTTCCTGGCCGAGGTCACCCACCCGGCGATCGTGAAGATCTTCAACTTCGTCGAGCACGCCGACAAGCACGGTGACCCGGTGGGCTACATCGTGATGGAGTACGTCGGCGGCACCTCACTGAAGCCGTCCAAAGGCGCCAAACTGCCTGTGGCACAGGCCATTGCGTACATGCTGGAGATCCTGCCGGCACTGGGCTACCTGCATTCGGTCGGGCTCGTCTACAACGATCTCAAGCCTGAGAACATCATGCTCACCGAGGAGCAGCTCAAGCTCATCGACCTCGGCGCGGTGTCGCGCATCAACTCGTTCGGATTCCTCTACGGCACACCGGGTTACCAGGCGCCGGAGATCGTCCGCACCGGGCCGACGGTCGTCACCGACATCTACACCGTCGGCCGCACGCTCGCAGCCCTGACGCTGAACCTCAAGACCGACAAAGGCCGCTACGTCGACGGGCTACCCGAGGACGATCCGATTCTGCTCCAATACGATTCGTTCGCCCGGTTGTTGCGCCGCGCGATCGACCCGGACCCACGCCGGCGGTTCGGCAGCGCCGAGGAGATGTCCGGGCAGCTGCTCGGCGTGCTGCGCGAGGTCGTCGCCCAGGACACCGGGACGCCGCGGCCGGGGCTGTCGTCGGTGTTCAGCCCGTCCCGGTCGACATTCGGGGTCAACATGCTGGTGGCCCACACCGACGTGTACATCGACGGGCAGCCACACACAGAGAAGATCACGGCGCCAGAGATCGTCCGCGCGCTGCAGGTGCCCCTGGTCGACCCGGCCGACGTCGGTGCGGCCGTGCTGTCGGCCAGTCTGCTGAGCCAGCCGGTGCAAACCCTGGATTCGCTGCGCGCAGCCCGCGAGGGGTCCCTCGATTCGGAAGGTGTGGACCTGTCCACGTCTGTCGAGCTGCCCCTGATGGAGGTGCGCGCACTGCTCGACCTCGGCGATGTGGCCAAGGCCAACCGGAAGCTGGAGAACCTGGCCGACCGGATCGGCTGGCACTGGCGGCTGGTGTGGTTCCGCGCGGTGGGCGAACTGTTGTCCGGCAACTACGAGTCCGCGACAAAGGATTTCACCGAGGTACTCAACACGCTGCCGGGCGAACTGGCGCCGAAGGTGGCGTTGGCGGCCACCGCCGAACTGTCCGGATCGGAGGCCGAGCGGGCCTTCTATCAGACGGTGTGGAACACCGACAACGGCATCATCTCAGCCGGTTTCGGCCAGGCCCGGGTACAGGCGCTGGCCGGAGACCGCGAGGCCGCGGTGCACACCCTCGACGAAGTTCCGGCCACCTCAAGGCATTTCACCACGGCACGACTGACCAGCGCCGTCACGCTGCTGTCGGCGCCGACCACCGCCGAGATCACCGAACGCCAAATCCGTGATGCCGCACGGCGAGTGGAGGCGTTGCCGGAAACCGAACCGCGCGTGCTGCAGATCCGGACGCTGGTCCTCGGCACGGCTCTGGACTGGCTGGCTGACCACACCGCCAGCACCAATCACATCCTCGGTTTCCCGTTCACCGAGCACGGTCTCCGGCTCGGCGTGGAGGCCTCCCTGCGCGGGCTGGCCCGCGTGGCGCCGACCAAGGCGCACCGCTACGCACTCGTGGACCTGGCCAACAACGTGCGGCCGATCAGTACGTTCTAGCGTGCGAGCGGCGCGGCGGCGTGTCGCCGCGCGGGTGCCGTCTGTCCTGCAACACATTCGAACTGGCGCCGTCAGCTTTCATTGACGGTCAGGGAAAGTTGACGGCTCTGGATCGAACATGCCAAGAGAGGAGAGCCGGGTCAGCGATAGCGGTCCCGCAGCTGCGGATCGTTCTGCCACCAGAGGCCGCTCGACGGCGCCTCGAGTTCCGGCTCGGGAGCGTCCAACTCGGCATCGACCTCCGCCGCCTTGCGCCGCTCGTCAGAACCCAAGGCGCGCATCAGCAGCAGGATGAACGGCACGCCCACGACGTCACCCAGAATCCACAGGATCCCGGCACCGTAGCTCTGGTCCTGGCGAATGCTCGGGCCGAACCCACGATGCAGCCCCGCGTAGTAGTCGTAGGCGATCACCGGGCCCAGCCACAGCACCAGCCCGAGGATGCCATCCCCGAGACCCTCGGCCACACTGATGCCGATGGACAACAGCGGCGGGTACCGCCGCGGCACCGGGTCGACCTGCAGGCGGGCATAGAAGTAGCCGAAACCGATACCCAGCAGGACAATTCGCGTCAGCGACGCGAGCGGGCCGGTCATCGAGGCGACGTACCACGGCGTCAGGTACAGCAGCCATGGCGTCACCAGCATCAGCACGGAGGTCACCGGGGGTGACAGAAGTACGCGCGCGACAACGGAATTCAGCACGGGGTCGAGCGTTGCTCCCATCAGCGAGACCGGCCGGCTCAGCGCGAGGAAGAACGGCACGAGGTACAGCAGGAACAGGACCTGCAGCGCGCGCACCCAGAACAGCAATGGCGCATATAGCGCGATGGCGCTGAGGGTGGCCACCGCCCAGACCGCGATGGCGATGCCGAAGCACCACCGCTGGGCCCGCGACATGCGTCGGCGCAGCCGCACCAGCGCACCGATGCCGAGCAGCATCAGCACCACGGCTACGGGGTCGAACGTCCCGGTCAGTAAGGGCACGAGCGCAAGCTACGCCCCCACCCTGGCAGGTTCCTTCAGTCCACCTGGCAGACGTCGACGCAGGCCCGCGCGATGGCCAGTTCTTCATTGGTGGGAATGACCAGCACACTCACCGGTGAGGTGTCGGTGGAGATCCGCCGGGCACCGCGGTTCGCGGAGAGGTTCCGCTCCTCGTCGACCTCGATGCCGAGCGCCAACAACCCGGCGAGCGCGTCGCGGCGGACGGCGGCGTCGTTCTCCCCCACACCTGCGGTGAAGGTGATGACGTCGGCTCCGCCCAGCAGCGCCAGGTATCCGCCGATGTACTTGCGCAGCCGGTGGATGTAGACGTCGTAGGCCAGCTGGGCCGCTTCGTCACCGTCATCCATGCGCTTGTGCAGCTCGCGGAAATCGGTGGCGCCGCCCAATCCCGATACGCCCGAGCGGCGGTTCAGCAGGACGTCGATGTCCTCGACCGACATCCCGGCGGCGCGTGACAGATACATGATGATGCCGGGGTCGACGTCGCCGGAGCGCGTCCCCATCACCAGACCCTCCATCGGCGTCATCCCCATCGAGGTGTCGATGGGCCGGCCACCGGCGATCGCCGACGCCGACGCCCCGTTACCGAGATGCAGGACAATCTGATTCACCGATTCGAGGGGCAGGCCGAGGAACTGCGCGGCCTGCTCGCTGACGTACTGGTGTGACGTGCCGTGGAAGCCGTACCGGCGAATGTGCCACTTGTCGGCGACATCCCGGTCGATCGCATACTCGGCGGCCGCCGCGGGCAGGTTGTGAAAGAAGGCCGTGTCGAACACCGCGACATGCGGCACATCCGGCAGCAGCTTGCGGGCCGCGTTGATGCCCAGCAGTCCCGGCGGATTGTGCAGCGGCGCCAGCGGCGCGAGCTCTTCGAGTTCGGCGATCAGCTCGTCGCCGATCAGAGTCGGCCGGTAGAACCGCCGGCCACCATGCACGACGCGGTGACCGACACACGCGATCTCGCCGGCCGACACCCCGGCCGCACTCACCGCATCGAAGACCTCCTGCAGGGCCTTCGGGTAATCGTCCACCCGCTCGATGACGCCGTCGGCCAACGACTCGCCCGAAGCCGGTTGCACCAGGCGGTATTTCACCGACGACGAGCCGCAGTTGAGTACCAGTACCGGCCCGCTCATTTCGCTCCTTGAGCCTGAATCGCCGTGATGGCAACGGTATTGACGATGTCCTCGACGAGGGCGCCGCGGGACAGATCGTTCACCGGCTTGTTGAGCCCTTGCAGGACCGGGCCGATCGCGATGGCCCCGGCGCTGCGCTGCACGGCCTTGTAGGTGTTGTTGCCGGTGTTCAGGTCCGGGAAGATCAGCACTGTCGCACGGCCGGCGACCGGCGAATCCGGCATCTTGGTCGCGGCCACCGACGGCTCGACCGCGGCGTCGTACTGGATGGGCCCTTCGACCAACAGCTCCGGCGCCCGCTTGCGGACCAATTCCGTTGCCGCCCTGACCTTGTCGACGTCGGCGCCCGTCCCTGAATCGCCCGTCGAGTAGGACAGCATGGCCACGCGCGGCTCGATGCCGAACTGCGCGGCGGTCTGCGCCGAGCTGATCGCGATGTCGGCCAGCTGCTCGGACGTCGGGTCCGGCACGATGGCGCAGTCGCCGTAGGCCAGGACCCGGTCCGCCAGGCACATCAGGAAGATGCTCGACACCGTCGAGATGTCGGGTGCGGTGCGGATGATCTCGAATGCCGGGCGGACGGTGTGCGCTGTGGTGTGCGCGGCACCGGACACCATGCCGTCGACCATGTTGTTGTGCACCAGCATGGTGCCGAAATACGAGACGTCGTGGATGATCTCGCGGGCCTGCTCGAGGGTCACGCCCTTCTTCTTACGCAGTTCGGCGTACTGCGCCGCGAACTGGTCGCACAGCTCGCTGGTGCGCGGATCGAGCACCACGGCGGCCGACAGGTCCAGGCCCAGCTCGGCAGCCCGCGCCCGCACCGCCGACTCGTCGCCGAGGATCGTGAGATCGGCGACCGAACGGGCGAGCAGCCGGCTCGCCGCGCGCAGAATCCGGTCATCGTCGCCTTCGGGCAGCACGATGCGGCGGCGGTCCGCGCGGGCCCGGTCCTGCAGCTGGTGCGTGAACATCTGCGGTGTGACGACCGACGGGATCGGAACTGCCAGCTGGGCAAGCAGATCCGCGACGTCGACGTGCTCGTCCATCAAGGCCAGCGCGGTGTCGACCTTGCGCAGCGACGTCGCCGTCACCCGGCCCTTCGCCGTCGACGCGGCGCGGGCGGTGTCATAGGTGCCCAGATCGGTGGCCACGATGGGCAGGCGCAGGCCAAGGCCCGCAACCAGTTTGGCGATCGACGGATGCAGCGGCAGGCCACCGTTGAGGATGAGGCAGGAGATCGACGGAAAACCTTCCGCCGCATGCGCGCTGGCGATGGCCAGAACCACATCGGAGCGGTCGCCCGGCGTGATGACGGCCATGGACTCCCGCAGCCGCTCCAGACAGTGTTCGGCCGTCATCCCGGCGACCATCATCCCCATGACCTCGCGGGTCAGCAGTTCCTCGTCACCGCTGATCAACGTGCCCTGCACCGCGTCGCGCAGCTCCGCCACCGTCGGTGCCGCCAGCAGCGGCTCCTCCGGCAGCACATAGCTTTTCGGCGTGAAGCGCTGCAGCGCGGTGGCGACGTCGGCGAGTTCGTCAGGGGCGCACCGGTTGGCGACCACCGCGGCGGTGTGGGCGTGCTGGGCCGCGAGCTCGGCCAGGCACAGCTCGACCACGTGGGCCACCTCGGCGGGTGTGCGATCAGCGGCGCGCACCGAGAGCAACACGGGCGCACCGAGATTCACGGCGATGCGGGCGTTCATCGACAGCTCGCTGGGCGAGGCGACGTCGGTGTAGTCGCTGCCGACGATCACCACCGCTCCGCACTTGTCCGCGACGCGGTGGTAGCGATCGACGATGTCGGCGATCGCCGCATCGGGGTCGTCGTGCAACTGCTGGTAGGTGACGCCGGCACAGTCGTCGTACTCCAAGCCTGCGGTGCTGTGTGCGAGCAACAGGTCCAGGATGTAGTCGCGGTCGGACCCCGCGCGCACGATCGGGCGGAAGACCCCGACATTGGCGACCGTGGCCGCCAGTCGGTGCAACAGCCCTAGCGCGATGGTCGACTTGCCGGTGTCGCCTTCGGGTGAGGCGATGTAGATCGCGGTGGCGTCTGGCACTGCGTCAGCCTATCGAGCCCGGCCGCGCGTCAGCCGAGTTTGCGGAGGCGCGGCTCCAGGTCTGTCTTGAACAGCTCCAGGAAGCGGCGCTGGTCCTGCCGCGGGTCGTGGAACACCAGGTGGTTCAGGCCCCAGTCGACGTACTGCTTGACCTTCTCGACGGCTTCGTCCGGGTCGGAGGCCACGATCCAGCGCTTGGCGACCTGCTCGATGGGCAGCGCATCGGCGGCCGCTTCCATCTCGATGGGGTCGTCGATGGAGTGCTTCTGCTCGGCGGTCAGCGACAGCGGCGCCCAGAACCGGGTGTTCTCGAGAGCCAGTTCGGGATCCGGGTCGTACGAGATCTTGATCTCGATCATCCGGTCGACGTCGTCGGGGTTCTTGCCCGCAGCCTCGGCACCCTCGCGCATGGCGGGGATGAGCTTGTCCTTGTACAGCTCCTCGCCCTTGCCCGAGGTGCAGATGAAGCCGTCGCCGGCGCGGCCGGCGTACTTCGCCACCTGCGGCCCGCCCGCGGCGATGTAGATCGGGATACCGCCCTCGGGCACGTCGTAGATCGAGGCGCCCTTGGTCTTGTAGTACTCGCCCTCGAAGTCGACGCGGTCGCCGAGCCACAGCTCACGCATCAGGCGCACCGACTCACGCAGCCGCGCGTAGCGCTCCTTGAATTCGGGCCATTCGCCTTCGTAGCCGGTGGCGATCTCGTTGAGCGCCTCACCGGTGCCGATACCCAGGAAGATCCGGTCCGGGTACAGGCAGCCCATGGTCGCGAACGCCTGCGCGATGACGGCCGGGTTGTAGCGGAACGTCGGGGTCAGGACCGAGGTGCCCAGGATCAGCCGCTCGGTGCGCTCGCCGACCGCGGTCATCCAGGCCAGGGAGAACGGGGCGTGGCCGCCGGTGTGACGCCAGGGCTGGAAGTGGTCGCTGACGGTGGCGCTGTCCATGCCCGCCGCCTCGGCGGCGACCGCCAGCTCGACGAGTTCACGCGGCGCGAACTGCTCCGCCGACGCCTTGTATCCCAGTCTGAGTTCAGCCATGAGTCCCGTTCCTGTTCGTCGCCTCTGCCGCGGCCCTTTTGCTCCTCGCGGGCGCAATTCCATTTCTACTCTGCCTACACTCGCGTCATGGCGGCAGCCCTGAGCGCGATCTCCGACAATGTCCACTTCGCCCAGACCGACCTCGTGAACTGGACGCTCGTCAGCGACGACAGCGGGGTGATCCTGATCGACGCGGGATTTCCCGGCCAGCGCGACGACGTCCTGCGTTCACTGCGCGACCTGGGCTTCGAGGCCGGCGATGTCCGGGCGATCCTGCTCACCCACGCGCACGTGGACCACCTCGGCGCGGCCATCTGGTTCGCAAAAACCCATGGCACGCCGGTGTTCTGCCACGGTGCCGAGGTCGGCCACGCCAAACGCGAGTATCTGGAACAGGTTTCACCGGCCGACCTGCTGACGCGGGCCTGGAACCCGCGGTACCTGGCGTGGTCGATGCACATCGTCGGCAAGGGCGCGCTGGTGCGCGAGGGCATCCCGACCGCGCAGGCCCTCACCGAGGACGTCGCGGTGACGCTGCCGGGCAGCCCGCAGGTGATCCCGAGCCCGGGGCACACCGGCGGGCACTGCTCGTACGTGTTCGGCGACGTGCTGGTCGCCGGCGACGCCGTGGTCACCGGTCACCCGCTCATCACCAAGGGCGGCCCGCAGCTGCTGCCGCAGATGTTCAATCACGATCAGGCGGCGTGCGAACGCAGCCTGTCCGCGCTCGGCCTGCTCGATACCCAGGTGCTGCTGCCCGGCCACGGGCCGGCGTGGCGGGGCCCGGTGCGCGAGGCGGCTGAACTGGCGTTGCAGCAACGCTGACACCCGCCGGCGTCAGACGCCGTGTTTGACCAGTTCCAGGAACAGTACGAACAGCCCGGCCAGGAGCAGTCCGCCGGCTAAGACGACGGCGGGCAGGAAGAGCATGTGATCGAGCTCTTCGTCGTCAAAGGTGTTGTTGCCCTGGGCATCACGGTTGATGGGACCGTAGAACACCTTGCCGAAAGTGGACCAGCGCACCGCGCGTGCGCGCCGGCGATGCGGGCTATCCTGGGGCGTCTTGGCGACGTACGTGCGCGCCGCCATACCGGCCCCCAACACCAGCACGGCGGCGATCAGCAGCAGACACCCGACGGTCCAACCGGTGAGCACAAATCAAGCGTATCCACCTGATCGCCGGCGTGACCTGGATTCTGCAGCCTCTGGTGAGCCGCTAGTGGATGTCCGGGGTCCGCACGTGCTCGGGACGGAAACCGCGGCCGACCAGCAGCGGCGGAATGTATTGCAGCGGGCCCTTTCCCACGAACGACGGCACCTTGATCGGTGACAGGTCACCGGCCAGGTTGGGTTCGATGAACTGGTCCTGCGCCAGCACCTGGCCGGCCTGGATGATGCGGGTCGGCAACTCGCGGCGGCGTTGCACCTTGGCCAGGTCGGAGTCGGCGAGCAGGCCGTTACGCAGTGGGCCGCACAGGATGTTGGCGGCGGCGACGGCGTCGGCCACCGCCAGGTTGATGCCGACGCCGCCGGCCGGCGACATCGCGTGCGCGGCGTCACCGATGCACAGGAGCCCCGGCCGCCACCAGGTCTTGAGCCGGTCCACGCGGACGTCGAGGTGGCTGGTGTCGTCCCAGGACTTCAGGTCCTCGACGTGCTCACGCAGTTGCGGCCGCACCGACACCAGCCGGGCCTTGAAGTCGTCGAGCGAGCCGCCCTGCGGATTGGTGCCCTTCGGCATGAGGTACGCGACCTGCCAGTAGTCGCCGCGATAGATCATCGCCATCAGCAGACCCTTGCGGATGACGCCGAACAGTTCCTGCGGATCACCCGGGCGCCAGCCCAGCCGGAACCACAGCACGTCCATGGGGCTGTGCGCGCTCGCCATGGCGAGCCCGGATGCCGCGCGCACCGCGGACTTGCGGCCGTCGGCGGCCACCACCAGATCGGCGCGCACCTCCAATTCGGGCGTGCGCACTCCGGCGACGCGGCCGTCCTCGATGATCAGGTCGGTCACCTCGGCGTTGCGGATCAGCGTGAATTCCGGGTAGGCGGAAGCCTTTTCCGCGAGGAAGTCCAGGAAATCCCACTGCGGCATGAGCGCGATGTAGGGCTCGGGGAACCGCAGCACCTTCAGCGCACCGAAACTGCCGAAGGTCCGCAGGGTACCGTCGGCGTCCATGCAGACGCGGGTGATCTTGGTGTGCGGCAGCTTCAGGAACTCGTCGATGAATCCCAACTCGTGCATGACGCGCAGCGTGGTGGGGTGGACGGTGTCGCCGCGAAAGTCGCGGAGGAAGTCGTTGTGCTTCTCCAGCACGACGACGTCGATCCCGGCGCGGGCCAGCAGTAGTGCGTGCACCAGACCCGCGGGTCCACCACCGGCTACACAAACCTGAGTCCGCAGCACGCGCGTCATGCCCCGACACTAGCCCGCCGAGATGGCCGAATCAGGGCTTCATTTCAAAACTTGACACGTGTAAAGTTTGCGGCCATGGACAACATCCGAGGCAAGACCATCGCGATCACCGGGGCCGCACGAGGTATCGGCTATGCCACCGCCAAGGCCCTTCTCGCCCGCGGCGCGCGCGTCGTCATCGGCGACCGGGACGTCGCAGTACTCGAGTCGGCCGTCTCTGAGCTGGTCAAACTGGGCCCGGCCACGGGATACCCGCTCGACGTCACCGACCGCGAATCCTTCGAGGTGTTCCTGGACAAGGCCCGCAGCGACGGCGCCGGCCACCTCGACGTCCTGATCAACAACGCCGGCGTCATGCCCATCGGCCCGTTCCTCGACGAGACCGAGCAGTCCATCCGATCGGCGATGGAAGTCAATCTGTACGGCGTCCTCACCGGGTGCCAGCTGGCGCTGCCCGAGATGGTCGCGCGCCGGCGCGGTCACATCATCAACATCGCGTCGCTGTCCGGCCTCATCCCGTTGCCGGGGCAGGTCGTCTACAACGCGACCAAGTTCGGCGTCGTCGGATTGACCACCGCGCTGGCCGACGAGGTCGCCCCGCACGGCGTCGAGGTGTCGGTGGTCATGCCGCCGTTCACCCGGACCGAACTCATCTCGGGCACGTCCGAGACCATGGCGGTCAAGCCCGTCGAACCCGAGGAGATCGCCGCGGCGATCGTCAAGACCCTGGACAAGCCCAAGACGCACGTCTCGGTGCCGGCCGCACTCCGATTCACCGCCCAGGCCGCGCAGCTGCTCGGCCCGCGCGGCCGGCGCTGGATGAACAAGAAGCTCGGTCTCGACACCGTCTTCATGACATTCGACGCCGCCAAGCGGCAGAGCTACACCGAACGCGCGCACGCCGCGCAGGGTGTCATCGAGAAAGACTGACCACACCGCCGAGAGTGAGGTTGTGCGCCAATACCCTTGCGGTATTGACACATAACCTGACTTTCGACGTGCGCTGACGCATCCTGGGGCCACGGGGGCCAGGCTCGCCGGAACGAATTCTGCGAACGTGGTGCTCACGGAGCAGAACCCTGCGAGAGGAGCAGTCATGACAGAAACCACCGCACCCGCGCCGGCACTCAGCCTGGCGGAGCTGAACAACGGCGGCCCGTTCCTCGCCGCCGCCGGCCTGCACGTGACCGAGGCGACGGGCCAACTCGTCGTCGGCACCATCGAGCTGGGCCCCGAGCACCACACGCCGTGGGGCGTCGTGCACGGCGGCGTCTACACGACCGCGGTGGAATCCGCGGCCAGCATCGGCGCCAGCGCCGCAGTGGCCGATCGCGGCCAGTTCGCGGTCGGGGTGCACAACAGCACAGACTTCGTCCGCTCCGCCACCGGCGGCACCGCCACGGTGCGCGCCGTCCCGGTACAACAGGGCCGCAGCCAGCAGCTGTGGGACGTGACGATCACCGACGCGAACGGCAGCCTCCTCGCGCGCGGCAGCCTGCGCCTGCACAACCTCGACCTGCGCCGCTGAGACCTACAACTCCCTGAGTGTCTCAAGGGCTTTCGCGGATTCGCTACCGGGGTCGGCACGGAATGTGATCACGTGCTGCCCACCGGAATGCGGCAGATTCAACCGATTGCGGCGCAGGAAGAGCTCCCCGACCACCGGGTGGCGCACGTGCGTGACACCGGCCCGGTAACCGACATCGGCCCGCGACCACAGCTCACGGAATCGCGCACTGGCAGAAGACAGTTCGCTGACCATGCGCTGCAGATACGGATCGTCGGGATGACCACCGGTCACCTCGCGCAGACCACCGACCGCGATCTCCGTCGCCTCATCCCAGTCGACGAAGAAATCCTTGGCCGCCGGGTCCAGGAGCCGCCACGCCAAGATGTTCTGTCCCGGACGGAAACCCGGCGCCAGCGCACAGGCGAGTTGGTTGGCGGCGAGCACAACCTGGTAGCGATTGGCCACGAACGCGGGCATCGGGAACTGATCGATCAACTCGTCCAGCTCGTCGGCGACCTGCTCCAATTCTGATTTATCCCAACGGATTCCGGTGGGATTGGCCAGCTTGTGCAGATACTCCGTGCCGTTGATGTCGAGCTGCAGCGCACGGGCCAAGGCATCGAGAACCTGCGGCGACGGGTTTGTGTCGCGGCCCTGTTCGAGTCGCAGATAGTAATCAGAACTGATGCCGGCCAGCAGCGCCAGCTCCTCACGGCGCAGGCCGGCCACCCGGCGGCGGCTGCCGGCGATCAATCCCACATCCTCGGGACGGACCTGTTCCCGCCGAGACCGCAGGTAATCGCCGAGCGCGTTCCCCTTCACCATCGCTCGAGCCTAACCCTGCCAATACCAGGATCACGGCGGCGTTCCCACAGAACTTGTCCCGGCCTGATGGTGGATATCAGCAGACAAGGAGCGTGGACCATGAAACGACAGGACGTCGAATTCTCCGCGGCCGGCGGAGTGACGCTGCGCGGCTGGCTGTTCGTTCCGGACGGCGCGGGTCCGCACCCCGCGATCACGATGGCCCATGGCTTCGCCGGCGTGAAGGAACACGGCTTGGCACGGTTCGCCGAACTGTTCGCCGATGCCGGATTCGTCGTCCTGGTGCACGACCACCGAGGTTTCGGCGCCAGTGACGGCATGCCGCGCGGCGACGTCGACCCGTGGGTGCAGATCGCGGATTGGCGGCGCGCCATCTCGTTCCTGGAAAGCCACCCGTGGGTGGACCCGACGCGAATCGGCTTGTGGGGCACCAGCTACGCCGGTGGGCACGCGATCGTGCTGGGCGCCACCGACCGTCGGTTACGGGCCGTCGTGGCGCAGGTCCCGACCATCAGCGGCTATCAGCAGAGCCTGCGGCGCGTGGCCCCGGAACACGTGGCAGCACTGGAGACCGCGTTCATCGACGACGACCGCCGCCAGTTCCGCGGCGAAGCGCCCGCGGTGCAGGCCGTCGTCGGTGACGACCCGGCAGTGCCCGCCGCATACCGGTCCGCGGAGGCCATCTCGTTCTACACCCAGCCGGTGCCGGACGGGGTGTGGGACAACACGATGACGGTCCGGTCGTCGCGCGCCGCGCGCATGTACGAGCCGGGTACCTGGATCGCGCGGGTTTCGCCCACGCCGCTGCTCATGGTCGTCGGGCTGCGGGACACCGTCACCATGACCGATCTGGAACTGCAGGCCTACGAGCAGGCACTCGAGCCCAAGAGGCTCGTCACCGTCGCCGGCGGGCACTTCGCCCCCTACCTCGACCAGTTCCCGACGGCCGGCGGCGCCGCGCGCGACTGGTTCACCGAACACCTCGCCTGAAAGGACCTCAGCATGACCACCTTGAACTACAACGTGCTGGTGCACGACGGCCTGCGCCGCCACCGCGAACAGCGCCTGCCCGACGGCAGCCCCATCGTGTCCTCCCCGGTGTCGTCCACTCTCATCTTCGGCGAGCACGACGCCGTCCTCGTCGACCCGCCGTTCACCCACGAGCAGATCAGCCGCATCGGCGATTGGATCCAGCACTCCGGCAGACGTCTGACCGCGATCTACGCCACGCACGGCCACGGCGACCACTGGTTCGGCACCGATGTTCTGCTGCAACGCTTTCCCGGTGCGGTCGCCTACGCGACCGCGGGCACCATAAGCAAGATGCACGAGCAGGCCGTGGCCGGCCGCGCCCAGATGTGGGACGTCGACTTTCCCGGCATGATCCCGCCCAGCCCCGTTGTCTACCAAGAGGTTCCTGCCGACGGGTTCGAGTTGGAGGGTCAGCACCTCGTGCCGATCGAGGTGGGCCACACCGATACCGACGACACCACCGTGCTGCATGTGCCGTCGATCGGCCTGGTCGTCGCCGGTGACGTGGTCTACAACGGCGTGCACCAGTACCTGCTGGAAAGCGACCACGGTGGCATCCGCTCCTGGCTGCGCGCGCTCAACACGGTCGCGGCACTGCACCCCCGCGCCGTGGTGGCGGGACACAAGAACAAGAACCTGCCCGATGATCCCGCGGCCATCGACGAGACCCGTGACTACCTGCTCGACGCCCAGCGCCTGCTGGCCGGAAAGCCCAGTCCGCGTGAGTTTTTCGACTACATGATCCGTCTGTATCCGGACCGCCTCAACGTCGGGCCGGTCTGGTACAGCGCCCTGGCCCTCCTGTCCTGAAAGGCATTCCACCATGGTCATCGATCCCGCCGATCTCGATCCCACCTCGAGCTACAAGCTGCTGATCGGCAGCGTCCTGCCCCGGCCGATCGCCTGGGTCAGCACCGCCTCGACCGAAGGCGTGGGCAACATCGCGCCCATCTCGTTCTTCACCGTCGTGGGCCGCTTCCCGCCGGTGCTGTCCATCAGCCTGCAACCACGGTCCGATGGTGTGACGCTGAAAGACACGTTCGTCAACATCCGCGACACCGGCGAGTTCGTCGTCAACATCGCGACCATCGACAACGCCGATACCGTGCACCGCTCCGCGTTCGAATTCGACCACGATGTCGACGAATTCGACGCCCTCGGCCTGCACAAGGCCGCATCGGAGACCATCGCGGCGCCGCGTATCGCCGAGGCGCCGATCTCGTTCGAGTGCGAGGTCGACCGCATCATCCCGATGCCGCCCCTGCCCGACCACGTCGTGTGGGGACGGGTGACGAAGATCCACATCCGCGACGAGCTCTATCTGCCGAACGGACGCATCGACGTCGGTGCGCTGGGCGCGTTCGGCCGCCTGGCCGCCGAATACTCGTTGATCGACAACATCTTCACGACGCCGCTGCCCGACGACGTCGTGGAGACGCTCAGCACCCGGCGGGCCGCCCGCCTCGACGGGAAGCCGACCGACTTCTCCCCCATCGACACCGCGGCCTGGTCCGCGTCAGGAGCAACGAAATGAGCGGCTGGCAGGACGGTTTCGCACAGCAATCCCAGACCACGTTCGCGGCTGAGTTCGCCGACGACATCGTGCTGGACGCCACCGCCTTGGCGGCACCCGTCCAAGGCAGAGACCTCGTCGCCACAGTGATGGCCACCGCGAGCTCGATCTACGAAACCCTGGAGTTCACCGAATCCGCGCGGGCCGGCTCGACGAGCTATCTGCAGTGGCGGGCAACGGCTTTCGGCGGCATGCAGATCCGCGGCGTGACCATTCTGGACCGCGACGCCGCGGGAAAGATCACCAACGCCGCCATCCATCACCGGCCACTGCCGGCGGTGTTGCGGTTCTCCGCGGAGATCCAGGATCGGCTGTCCGGCGTCCTTTCGGCCGAATATTTCATCGCGGACGCACCGTGACCGCTCCATTGCAGCACCAGACCTACGTCACCGCACAAATCCCGCAGTCGGGGCGCGGACCACTGCCCGACGGCAGCCCCCGGATGTGGTCGCCGATCACGTCGACGCTGGTGTTCGGTGCGCGCGACGCGGTACTTGTCGACCCGCCGCTGACCAACGCCCAGGCCGCCGAGGTCGGCGACTGGATCGAGGAAACCGGCCGTCGACTGTCCGGCATCTACGTCACCCACGGCCACGGCGATCACTGGTTCGGCGCAATACCGCTGCTGCAACGGTTTCCGGAGGCGACGGTATTCGCCACCGCCGGCACGGCCGCCCACATGTCGGCACAGAATGCCCCGGTGTTTCGCGAGTCATTCTGGGACAAGGTCTTTCCGGGCCAGCTGCCGGCGGGCCGCGTGGGGGTCTGCATCGTCGACGAGAACGGTTTCGAGTTGGAAGGCGTGCCGCTGCTCCCGATCGAGGTGGGGCACACCGACACCGACGCCACCACCATGCTGCACGTGCCCGCCACCGGTCTCCTGGTCGCCGGCGACGTGGTCTACAACGGCGTGCACCTGTACCTCACCGAGTCCGGCGGGGTCGCAGGCATCGACGAATGGCTCGCCGCGCTGGACATCGCCGAGTCCCTGCGGCCCGACGTCGTCATCGCCGGCCACAAGGATCCCGCCGCCGCGGACAAGCCGTCCCAGATCGCGGCGACCCGCGGCTATCTCACCGACGCCCGCGAACTGCTCACCACCGCGGCCGGGGCCGAGGAGTTCTACGACGCGATGCTGGCCAGGCACCCCGGCCGCATCAACCCCGGCGCCTTGTGGGGCGCGGCCATCACGCTCTTCCCGGCCGGCTGAGCCGTCTGCGAGGCAATTCCTCACAGCTGCAAGGAGACCGGTCCTGGCGAGCAAGAGCCGGAGCCACGCACCATGAGGCATGCCCACGTCCGCCTGGCTCTCGATCGCCCGCGCCGCGGCGGCCCTGGCCGCGGCGATGGGCATCGGCCGGTTCGCCTACACGCCGATTCTCCCGCTGATGACGGGCCACGCCGGCCTCACCGCGCAGGCCGCGGGGCAGTTGGCGACCGCCAACTACGTCGGCTATCTGATCGGCGCGGTGGGCGCCGCCGTCTCGCCGCGGCTGGCCCGGTCCGTTGCCGTGTGTCGGGCGTCCCTCGTGATCCTGGTCGTGACGCTCGCGGCGATGACGCTGAGCACCAACGTCGTCGAGTGGGAAGCCCTGCGGCTGGTGGCCGGCATCGCCAGCGCGCTGGTCTTCGTGATCGCCGTCAACACTCTGATGGATCATGGGCATCCCGCCCACCACGCCGGCTGGGCGTTCAGCGGCGTCGGTATCGGCATCGCCTTGTCCGCGGCCCTGCCTGCCACCAAAGACTGGCAGGTGGCCTGGTTGGCGGCGGCGGGCCTGGCCGCACTGCTCAGTGCCTTCGCGTGGAACATGCATCCGGTCACCTCCGGAGACACCCCGAAAGCACCTGCGGGACAGGAGGGCAGCGCCCGAGGCCCCCTGGCGTTGCTCATGGTGAGCTACACCCTCGAAGGCGTCGGCTACATCATCGCCGGCACGTTCCTGGTCGCCGCGGTCGCACAGCAGTCGCCCGGCGGACTCGGCAGTGCAGTGTGGCTGTTGGTCGGGCTAGCCGCCGCGCCGTCAGCCGCGCTGTGGGCGCGGTTCACGGGCCGCTTCTCGTATGCCGCACTGCTCGTCGCAGCGTTGCTGCTGCAGGCCGCCGGAATCGCCTGGGCGGGAACCGGGAACAACGCAGCGGCACTCGCCGGTGCCATCCTGTTCGGCGGCACCTTCATCGGCATCAGCACCCTGGCGCTCGCCGCGGGCCGCGCGCTGCAGTTCCCCGGCGCCGTCGCGCTGCTGACGACGGGTTACTCCGTCGGCCAGATCGTCGGGCCTGTCGCGGTGGCACCCCTGCTGCACAACGGTTTTCAGCAGGCGCTGCTCGCCGGCGCTGCCGTCGTGCTACTCGCCGCCCTGGCCGCGCTGCTGATGTGGATCAGTGGACGGCAGCCACGCCGCGTCATCGATTCCCAGAGCGGCGGCGTCCCGCGTGAGCGCGTCGACGACAGCGTGAACGGCAGGGTTGTCTTCTCCCCGCCGCCACACGAGTGACCACGTCCACAACGGCGTCGGCTGAATCACCGGACGGCGCACCAGGTCTCGCGGCAGGGCATCGGTCTGTCCTCTGGGATTGTTGAGCACCGGACGGCCCAGCTGGCGGACGTGCTCGAAGAACGTCGGGCCCGTGACGCCGCCGTCGTCGGTGCGCATCACCCGCGCGCCGGTGTCCGCGGCGAACTGCTCGCCGTAGCGGTTCCACGACTCCCAGCTCGCCGTGTCCGAATCCACCAGCACCAGAGTGTCTTTCGCGTGCACGGGCGAGTCGTCGGCGCCGACGCACAGCGCGAACAGCCGGTCCACCCCCATCAGCCGGGCTTCCAGTTTGAGGTCGGCCAGATCGTCGGTCTGCACCCAACAGATGGCCAGATCGAGGATGCCCTCGGCGACCCGCGCGGCCTGCGCGTGCGACGGCATCACCCAGGTGTCCACACGCAGCTGCGCGACGCCGGCCGCACGTTCGGCCAGGTCGGTCGGGCACCAGTTGACATAGCCGATGCGGATCGGTTCGGAGTTCGACAAACCGATTGCCCGCCTGCGGAATTCGTCGGCCTCTGCCACCAGGGACCGGGCATGCGGCAACAACGACGCGCCCGCCGCCGTGAGGCGCACCGACCGGCGGTCACGATCGAAAAGTTCCACCTTGAGATCGCGTTCGAGCGCCTTGATCTGCTGGGACAGTGACGGACCCGCGATGTGCAGCCGCTCGGCCGCCCGCCCGAAATTCAGCTCATCGGCAACGGCGACGAAGTACCGAAGTTGCCGTAGCTCCATGTCGACAGCGTAGTAGGCAGAACCTCTCAGCAGAAAGCGAATAAGTCCCGCGGCAGCGGCATCGACGCGGGCCGGCCGCGGTTGTGAAGGGCAGCACCATCAACCGAGAGGAACCACCCCGATGAGCACAACAACCCGCGTCGCGATCGTCACCGGCGCGTCCCAGGGCATCGGCGAAGCGCTGGTGGCCGGCTATCGCAAACTGGGCTACGCCGTCGTCGCCAACTCCCGGACCATCGCCGAGAGTGACGATCCCGTGGTCCTGACCGTCGCCGGCGACATCGGCCGGCCGGGCGTCGGACAGCAGCTCGTCGATGCCGCGGTCGAGCACTTCGGGCGGGTCGACACCGTCGTGAACAACGCCGGCATCTTCATCGCCAAACCGTTCACCGAGTACACCGACGCGGACTATGACGCCGTCACCGGCGTGAACTCCCGCGGCTTCTTCGAACTGACCCGCGCCGCCATCAGGACCATGGAAGCCCAGGGCGACGGCGGCCACGTCGTCACCATCTCGACCAGCCTGGTGGATCAGGCCAACTCGCAAGTGCCCTCGGCCCTGGCGTCACTGACCAAGGGCGGCCTCAACGCCGCGACGCGAGCACTGGCCGTCGAGTACGGCAGCCGTGGAATCCGTGCCAACGCCGTCGCTCTGGGCATCATCCGCACCCCGATGCATGCGCCGGAGACCCACGAGTTCCTGTCGGCGCTGCATCCGGTCGGCCACATGGGCGACATCTCCGACGTCGTCGACGGCGTTCTGTATCTGGAGAACGCCACGTTCGTCACCGGCGAGATCCTGCACGTGGATGGTGGTCAAAGTGCCGGGCGCTGAAGCGGTTCGTGAGGTCCTTGACCAGTGGCAGGCGGGCATCGCCGCCCACCGGCCGGACCAGGTCGCGGCGGTGTTCACCGAAGACGCGATCTTCCAAGGGCTTCGGCCGTACAGCGTCGGGCGCCAAGGCGTCTTCGACTACTACGACTCCCAGCCGGTCGGCCTGACGGTCGACTACCGCATCAACGAGGTCCGGGAACCCGCAGCCGGTGTGGTGCTGGCCTACACCCGCGCCGACTTCACCCTCCCCGACGGTCAAGTGATCAGCCTGAACCTGAGTGTCCTTGTCACACAAGGTGACAACGGCTGGCAGATCGCGCATTATCAGGTCTCGCAGATCGGTTGACGGGCAGATCAGAACTGCGGGACCGGCTCCCCGACGCGGTAGGCCTCGATGACATCGAGGTTCGCCATCAACTGCTCGACGGTGAAGCTGTAGATCTCGCCGTCCTCTTCGGTGCCGACGAGGATGAGCTGTGGCTGGTCCGGATCGGAGACCCAGATCCGCGTCACCAGCTCACGCGGATCGTCCTCGGTGGATTCGAACCCTGACGGCGGGTAGTACCAGATCAGGTACTCGTCGTTGGAGTAGTCCGAATCGAAAACCCAACCGCGGGGCAGGATTTCGCCCGCGAGCCGCCCGACAGCCTCGACCTCGGCATGCACCTCGTCGGGCAGCCAGTTGGCATTGCGCGTGGTCTGCCGCTTCTTGCGACGGGCCTTCTTGGCCGCCGTCTGCTTGGACATCTCCCAGCCCCCTAGCTCAGCGCCTGATCCAGGTCGGCGATCAGATCCTCGGTGCCCTCGAGCCCGACGGAAATCCGCACCACACCGTCGCCCAGACCGATCGCGGCCCGGCCCTCCGGTCCCATCGCACGGTGCGTGGTGGTGGCCGGGTGGGTGATCAGCGTCTTGGAATCGCCGAGGTTGTTGGAGATGTCGATGACCTGCAACTTGTCGAGCACCTCGAACGCCCGGTCCTTCGCAGACCCTCCTGCCCCAGCGGAGAGCTCGAAGGTGACGACGGTGCCGCCGCCGCGCATCTGCCGCTTGGCCAGGTCATGCTGCGGATGTGACTGCAGGAACGGGTATTTCACCCAGTTCACGCCGCGCACGCCTTCCAGGAACTCGGCCACGCGCTGCGCGGAACGGTTCGAGTAGTCGACCCGGACCGCCAGCGTCTCAAGGCCTTTCAGCATCGTCCAGGCGTTGAACGCGCTCATCGCCGGGCCCGTGTGCCGCATCAGCTGCTGCACCGGGCCGGAGATGAATTCCTTGTCGCCGAGGATCGCCCCGCCGAGCACCCGGCCCTGGCCGTCGATGTGCTTGGTGCCCGAGTACACGACGACGTCGGCGCCCAGCTCCAGCCCCTGCTGCAGCAGCGGTGTCGCGAAGACGTTGTCCAGCACCACCTTTGCACCGGCGGCGTGTGCCAGCTCGGACACCGCGGCGATGTCCACCAGCGACTGCATCGGGTTGGACGGCGTCTCGAAGAACACCGCGGTGGTCGGCACCGACAGCGCCTCCTCCCACTGCGACAGGTCGTCACCGTCGACGAAGACGGTCTCGACACCCCAGCGCGGGAGAATCTCGTTGCACACCACGAAACAGGAACCGAAGAGGCTGCGCGCCGCGACCAGCCGGTCGCCGGAGGCGAGCAGCGCACCCAGCGCGGTGAACACCGCCGCCATGCCGGTGGCCGTCGCGAAAGCAGCAGGCGCCCCTTCGATGAGCCGCAGCCGTTCCTCGAACATCTGGATGGTCGGGTTGCCGTAACGCGAGTACACGTACCGGTCGATCTCGCCGGTGAACGCCTGCTCCGCGGCCGCCGCCGACTCGTAGACGTACCCCGAGGTCAGGTACATCGCCTCGGCGGTCTCCTCGAACTCGGACCGCAGCAGGCCGCCGCGCACGCCGATGGTCGCCTGGCTGACGCCGTCGGGCAACGGTGCGGGGACCCGGACCGAGGGGACGCCGTCGGCGTTCACGCCCCTCACGACTGCACCCAGGGCAGTCCGATGGCGCGCCAGCCGCTGCCACCGCGGTGCCGGTTTTCATCGAGGTTGCCCTCGAAACCGTCGAGCACGTTGTACGACGGGCCGATGCCCGCCGCCGTCGCCGCCTCGGCCGCACCGATCGAACGATTACCCGAGCGACAGAGGAACACCACCGGCCGTTCGCCGGGCGTCACACCTGCGGCCAGCAGGTCGTCGACGAAGCTGGTATTGCGCTTGCCGTCATTCGACACCCACTCGATGTACACAACGTCCCGCCCGAGGCTGGAGATGTCGGGCACGCCCACCCAGCGCCATTCGGCGTCGGTCCGGCAGTCGACAAGCACCGCCTCGGGGTTCTCACTGAGCAGGTCCCAGGCCTGCTGCGGCGTGATATCTCCCGCGTAGCTCACGGATGCGAGTCTGTCACAAACTAGCTCAGGACCGGCGAGCACACCTTCCATGCGCCGTCCTCGTTCACCAGCACCACCGGCGCCGTGGGCTTCTGATCCGGTGTCTTGTCGAAGTGGTACACGAGCACAGCGGTGGCCTTCTGGCCGTCGAATTTGATGTCGCGCACCTCGTCGACGTAGCGCTGCCCGTTCTTGGCTGCCGAATCTTCTTGCTTGGCAAGCACATCCGCCTCGGTGCCGGCCTGCGCCTTGCAGGTGTACGTCTGGAAGCGCGCGTAGTCCTTGCGCTGCAGCCCGTCGTTCTGGCCGACGACCGCGGTGCGCACCAGCTGCTCCGGCGTCGGATCATTCCGGCCGAAGACCCCGATCGCGTTCAGGACGGCAATTATGACCACGAGGACCACAATCAGCGCCAGCGCGGCCAGGAACGGGCCCAGCGTCTGCCGCGGCTGCGATTCCGATTCGGTCATGGTGCCGTCCCTGTCTGGTTGATCGCGGCCGAGTGGTTGAGCACAGCGGCCACCTGATGCGCGCGGTCACGCGCCCGCACGACGTCCGGCGCCGTCGCCAATGCCACGCACACCTCGCCAGAGAGCCGCACGTCGCTCTCGGCGATGGCCAGCGCATCCGGCAGTGCCCGCGCGAGCGCCGCGCGGTCCGACGACGGGCGGCTGACCTCACCAGCCGCCGGCGAGATCATGATGGTGTCGACCGGCAGCCCGAGGACCGCCCGCGCATGCAGGTCGAACTGCGACAGCCGCTGTGAGCGCGTCGTCACGAAGCCGGCGCCCGTCAGCATCGGATGAACCGTCGCGAAGTACACCTCCTCGGCCCCCGACTCCGGGTCGGCGCCGAGCAACAGGTCGACCGTGAACAGCCCCGTGCCGCCGAGCTTGCCCACGATCCGGGCGGCGATCGAGCGCGCCGCGTCCAGCGCCGACTCCGACAGCTCGTGCGGCTGCCACAACTCCAGCGGGCCCCCGTTGTCGCGGCGGTGACCGATCGGCTCACAGAACTGCACCACCGGGCCCGCCTGGCCCTGCGTCCGCACCGTCAGCATCGTGAACTCGGCCGCCACGTCGACGGCCGTCTCGGCCATCACCCGCTCACCGCCCGCGGCCACCGCACGGTGCCACGCGACGTCGACGTCCTCGAGACGCGACAGCACCGAACGGCCCGCGCCCTCGGTTCCCGGATGCGTCACCGGCGTGATGGTCAAGGGCAGCCCCGCGTGCCCGGCCACCGCGGTCAGCTCGTCGACCGATCCGGCGAACCAGAACGGGGGCGTCGGCAGCCCGAGCTCGTCGGCCGCCAGGGTGCGCAGCGCCTCGCGATCGGAGGCGAGCCGCAGGGCAGCCGGCGTCGGGAACACCGCGACTTCGTCGAGCCCGGCCAATGCCTGCACGACGTCGGCGCCGAGGTCCGCCGCCGGGGACTGCACCACCACCAGCTGCGGGGTGTGCCGGTCGATCAGGGTCCGCAATGCCTCCCCTCCCGTGGGCGCGGGCACCGCGGTCGCCCGCGTCCCCAGCCGCTGGAAGGACAGCACCAGTTCACTGCTCAGCTCACCGATGCCGAGAACCAGAACCGTTGTCCGATCCACCAAGTCACCAACCTCCCCCGTCGCTCGCTCGCCCCGTCGACCACTCTCCCCGTCAACCCAACCTGATGTCGACGTAGCACCACCGCCAGCTCTCCCCCGGCTCGACCGACCGCATCACGGGATGGCCCGTGCGGCGATAGTGCTCGTTGGCGTGTTGGTGCGGACTGGAATCACAACAACTGACCTGCCCGCACGTCAGACACATCCGAAGGTGCGCCCACGTATCCTCCCCAAGTGCCGCACAGTCACCACAGCGGCCGGGCGTCTGCGGCTCCGGTTCAGGTTGGCCGACAGCGTCGGCGAGGTGCGTGCAGGTGGTCGGGGAATTTTCTTCGCGCGGTCGCGTTGCCCGTGACTGCATCCATTTCCCCAGCATGTTGAACAAGGATAGGGCTGGCTGACCGAGGAGGTTCGAGGACGTGGGTGCCCCACTGCTGGCAGTGCTGGTGGCCTCGGTGTTGTTGGCCGCGCTGGCCCGCCGATACGACGTCTCCGCGCCGCTGGGACTCGTCGTCGCCGGACTGGCCGTCGGGCTGATCCCCGGCGTGCCGGCCATCGAGATGCAGCCGCAGTTGGTCATGTTCGTGGTGCTGCCGCCGCTGCTGTGGTCGGCCGGGCTGGAGAGCAGCTATCTGGCGCTACGCAAGAACGTCCGCCCCATCGGGCTGCTCGCCGTCGGGCTGCCGCTGGCCACCACGTTGGTGGTGGGCTTCGTCGCGTTTCACACCGTCCCGGAGCTGACGGTCGCCGCGGCCCTCACCCTGGGCGCCATCGTCGCGCCGCCCGACGCGGTGTCCGCCGCGGCCATCGGCCGCCGACTGGGACTGCCGCGCCAGATCATGACGCTGCTCGGCGGCGAGAGCCTGCTCAACGACGCCACGGCACTGACCGCGTACAAGGTCGCGCTGGCCGCTGCCGTCGGCGCGGCCGCGACCTGGCAGGGCGCATTGGGCACCTTCGCGCTCGCCGCGGCGGGCGGTGTCGTGATCGGCGGCCTGATCGGCTGGCTCATCGAGTTCATCCGGACGTGGCTGGATGACCCGCTGGTCGAGAGCGCCATCGGGCTCGTCGCACCGTATTTCATCTACTGGCTGGCCGAAGAGGCGCACGGCTCCGGGGTGATCGCGGTGGTCGTCGCCGCACTGTTGCTCGGACAGCGCGCGACCCGGGCGTCGTACGCCACCCGGCTGCAGGACGACGCGGTGTGGAAGTCGATCCAGCTGGTACTGGAGTCGTTCGCGTTCCTGATGATCGGCCTGCAGCTGCCGATGGTCATCGACGAGCTGACCGGCATCCGCGCGGTCACCCTGATCGTGGCGTCGGCCGCGGTGCTGGCGACGGTCATCGGCATCCGCATCGTCTGGGTGTACGTCATGGCCTACACGCCGCGGATGCTGTTCCGCGGCGTCCGTGAGCGAGAACCCACGCCGACCCCGTCGCAGGTCTTCATCGTGGCGTGGGCGGGTATGCGCGGCGTCGTGTCACTGGCCGCGGCATTCGGTGTGCCGATGACGACGCTGGCCGGTGAACCCTTCCCGGGGCGGCCGCAGCTGGTGTTCCTGACATTCGTCGTGGTGGTCGGGACGCTGCTGTTGCACGGCCTGACGCTGCCGTGGCTGATCCGCGTGCTGGACGTGCGCAGCGAGGCCGAGGCCCACCAGGACGCCCTGGAACAGGCCGCGGCGTCGAGTCGTGCCGCGCAGGCAGCGGCCGACCGGCTCGATGAATTGCTGGCGCGCAGCAGCGATTCCAGCGCCCAACAGCACGTCGGCGAGATATTGCAGAACTGGAACGACCGGCGCCGCAACGCGGTGTGGGAGCGACTCGGCCGCAGTGACGACGACATCGGCGAGAGTCCGGCGTCGGCCATGCGCCGGCTGCGACTGGAGATGCTGGCGGCCGAGCGCGAGACGTACATCGCCGAACGCGATGCCGGGAACATCGACGACGAGGTGCTGCGGTCGGTGCTTCACGGACTGGATCTGGAAGAGGCGGCGCTCAACCGGGAGTAGGGCTCGGGTCCCGCGCCGAGAGTGCGGGAAATGGCCTACATCTCGGCGAATTCACGGCCATATCGCCCACTGTCGAGGCGACCCTGCGCCCTGAGTTCAGGGTCACCGAGGTCGAGCCGCCGATTCAAGTTGAGCCTGTAGTGAGGGCGCAACCTACTCGCACAAATACGCCCTAGGTACAGGATCAACCGGTCTGCACGCCGATCCCAGGTTGAGCCTGTAGTGAGGGCGCAACCTACTCGCACAAATACGCCCTAGGTACAGGATCAACCGGTCTGCACGCCGATCCCAGGTTGAGCCTGTAGTGAGGGCGCAACCTACTCGCACAAATACGCCCTAGGTACAGGATCAACGGGCCACCGTGCACTTTCGACGCAACCAGCCCTTGACGCCGCCGCGACGCCCACCTAACCTACAACCAAATGGTTGTAAATACTTCCCCTGAGGCCTTCACCGATGCGGAGATCGACCGGATCTTCCACGCGTTGGCGGACGCCACCCGCCGCGACATCGTCGCCCGCACGATGCGCAGCGACCAGTCGGTGAGCGCGCTCGCCCGCGGCTACGACATGAGCTTCGCGGCGGTGCAGAAACACGTCGCGGTACTGGCCGGTGCCGCGTTGGTGCATAAAGAGCGCCGCGGCCGGGAACAACTCGTGCGTGCGGTGCCCGAAACCCTGCACCGAGCGGGCGTGCTCCTGGAGCGGTACGCGGCGCTCTGGCACGACCGTGCCGCGAGCATCGAGGCGATCCTCGCCGAAGACGGTTACCCACCACACGAAAAATCAAGCAGCACAAAACGAAAGGACCACCGATGACGGTGATCAGCAGCGCCGCCGACCCGCAAGCCCTCACCATGACCTTCGTGGCCGAGTTCGCCGCGCCACCGGCGCGGGTCTGGCAGGTGTGGGAAGACCCGCGGCAGCTGGAACGCTGGTGGGGTCCGCCGACGTGGCCGGCCACGTTCACCCGGCACGAGCTCACCCCGAGCGGGCAGTCGCGCTATCACATGACGGGTCCCGAGGGCGAGAAGGCGCCGGGCTGGTGGACCACGCTCGAGGTCGACGCACCGTCTCGGCTTCTCATCGAAGACGGCTTCTCGCAGCCCGACGGCGAGCCTGACCCCGAAATGCCCACGATGCGCCTCGAAGTGTCGTTCGACGCGATCGACACCGGCACCCGGATGACGATCGTCACCCGGTTCACCGACCTCGAACAACTCGAGAAGGTGACCGCGATGGGCATGGTCGAGGGCATGACCGGCGCCCTCGGCCAGATCGACGCGCTGCTGGCTGCCTGACCGAAAACGACTGAAAGACAAGGAGAACGACGTGCCGACAGCCATCCAGCCATGTCTCTGGTTCAACGACCAGGCCCGCGAGGCCATGAACTACTACGTCGACGTGTTTCCGAACTCCCGGATCATCTCGGTCGAGGAGTACCCGGACGAGGCCCTTGACGAACATTTCAAGGGCATGTCGGGCAAGGTGCTGGGCGGCCGATTCAGTTTGAACGGCGTCGATTTCGTCTGCCTCGACGGCGGACCGCTGTTCACCTTCAACGAATCCATCTCGTTCGTCGTCGAATGCGCAGACCAGGACGAGATCGACCACTACTGGTCCAAACTCTCGCACGTGCCGGAATCCGAGCAATGCGGTTGGTGCAAGGACCGATTCGGGATCAGCTGGCAGATCATCCCCGCCAAGATGGATCAGCTACTGGGCCGCCCCGAGCAGATGCAGACGATGATGCGCCAGAAGAAGATCGTGATCGCCGAACTGGAGAACGCCTGACCCGACCCGGCCGCGGGGATCGCGCTATCGTGGAAAGTGCCCGCCGAGAACGAGAATCGAAGCGGGACAATACCTCTACGGGAGAAGGCGAGGATTCGCTATGAACGCGGCGGGCAAACCCGAAGCCCTCGGCGAGGTGTACGAGCAGGCGGGCGCGATCGCCACGGCGACGCACGACGCCGACGGCCGGTTGCAGTGGACGGTGCAGTCTCACGACGGATCCAGCGCCGACACAAAGGCTTTGGCGAGCACGACGAGCTGGACGCCGGTGAATCCGGAGACGGTACTGTGACGCTCTACGGACCGGACACGTCGAACAACAACTTCCGCTCGGCCGCCGATGCCATCGCCTTCGTCTCCCAGCTACCCGGCCAGGGTTTCTCCTGGATCGAGCAGAAGGTGTCCGAAGGCAGTTACTACCGGGATCCGTACTGGCCGGTGATCGCACAGTGGTGCCGGGACAACCACTTTCCGCACATCGGCTATCACTACGTCACCACCAACAGCCCGGCGGCGCAGGCCCAGACGTGGCTCAGCAATAACGGTGGCCAGTATGCGATGCTCGACTTCGAAGCGAATTCCGGTGACATCCACAACTTCTGGGCCGTGGTCAATGCCTTCAATGCCGTCGGGGTGACGATCTCGCTGTCGTACATCCCGCATTGGTACTGGCAACAGGTCGGCTCGCCCGACATCTCTCAGGTACCGGGCCTCATCGCGTCGAATTACGTCAACGGCACCGGCTACGCGTCAAACCTCTATCCCGGCAACGACAATCAGCGCTACTGGTTCCCCTACGGTGGTGCCACGCCGCAGATCCTGCAGTTCACCGATGCCGCACTGGTCGGGAATCTGTCGGTGGACTGCAACGCATTCCAGGGCACGCTCGACCAACTCATCGCACTGCTGAACGGAGGAACCGTGACTCAACCGGACCCGAACACCGCGACCCTCAATCAGATCCTGGCCATCGTGCAGGACATCCAGACCCAGTTACGCGGCCCGAACCTGAAAGGCTGGCCGCAGCTCGGTCACAACGCTGCCGGGCAGAACCTGACAGTGGTGGACGCACTGGCCGCGCTCAGGGCGGACGTCGACGCCCTCAAGGCCTCGTCGGCCGTGTGATCACGGCTCGCCGGGGGCGGGTTCGTCGCGGAACGCCCGCATCGCGCCGGTGAGCGCCACGAAGACGCGGTGCGCCGCCTCGAGGTCCGCGTCGGGCAGGTCGGCCAAAGCCTGGGTGTTGAGCCGAGCCAGCGGACTGAAGAACTCCCGGCCGACGGCCAGCCCCTTGTCGTCGTTGCGCAGGATGACCTTGCGCCGATCGGCGGGATCGGCATCACGGCGCAGATGGCCGGAGCTGATCATCCGCTCCACCAGGTAGGTGATGGCCGCCCCTGAGGTGCCCATCAGCTTGCGCAGCTCGCCCGCAGTCAGCGGTGCCCCTGCGGACTCGGCGACGATCACGTGCAGCAGTGCCCGAAAATCATTGGCGCCCAGGTCGTTCTGCACGGCGAAAGCACGGCCGATCTGGTCGGATTCGGCCGTCAGTGCCCGCACGTCGACGGCGATCTGCGCCTCCAGGTCGGCACGGTCCAGCGGCGTTGGCACGCGGAGAGCATAGCGCCCATGAAGTTCATTTGCTTAATGTTTAAGTATCTGAAATATTTTGGGAGTGTCCACTCGAGTCGCATGGGCAGTGGCCCTCATCGTCCTGATGCTCTCCGGCGCAGCCATGGCCTTGCTCGGCGCCGGGGATTCGGCGTCACGGTCGCCGGTGGCCGTGCCGGCCGGCGCGGAATCCGCCCGCGCCGACGCATTGCGCGCACAGTTCCCCGGCGGCGAGACCGCGCCGGCGATCATCGTCGTCACCCGCACGGACGGCGCGCCCTTGAGTCCGGCCGACGTCACCGCGGCCGGAGCGGGCGCTCGAGTGTCCGAGGACGGTAAGGCAGCGGTGCGAGTGGCGCCGCTGGCGGCCGACCTGTCCGGCTTCGATCTTCGCGACGCGGTCCATGAGCTGCGATCGCAGGTATCGGCTGCGCTGCCCGACGGATTGCGGGCTCAGGTGACGGGTGGGCCCGCATTCGGCGCCGACATCGCGAATTCCTTTGCCGGAGCCAACTTCACGCTGCTCGCGGTGACCGCCACGGTCGTGGCGCTGCTGCTGATCGTCACGTACCGCTCGCCCATCCTCTGGCTGATCCCGCTGTTGGTCATCGGGTTCGCCGATCAGGTGGGCGCGGTCGTCGGCACCGCGGTGGCCGCGGCGACGGGGCTGAACCCGGACGGATCGACGGCCGGCATCACGAGCGTGCTGGTGTTCGGCGCGGGGACCAATTACGCGCTGCTGCTGATCTCGCGTTACCGCGAGGAACTGTCCCGGCGCAGCGATCACCGGGACGCGCTGCGGGTGGCATGGCGCGCCGCGGCCCCCGCGATCATCGCCAGCAACGCCACTGTCGTCTTGGCCCTACTGACTCTGCTGCTCGCCTCGGCGCCGAGCAACCGCAGCCTCGGGGTACAGGCCGCGTCCGGCCTGGTGGTCGCCGCGGTGTTCGTCCTGCTGGTGCTGCCGCCGCTGCTCGGATTGTTCGGCCGCCGGCTGTTCTGGCCCTTCATCCCCGAAACCGGTTCGCACGCCATGCCGCTCACCGAGAGCGGCGTCTGGCACCGCGTCGCAGCCGGGGTGTCCCGCAGGCCGGGCCGCGTCGCCACCGTGGCGCTGGCCGGCTTGGCCGCGCTGTGCGTCGGTCTGGTGAATCTGCCCATCGGGCTGTCCCAGACCCAGCAGTTCCGGGTGCAGGCCGAGTCCGTCGCCGGCTACGACACACTGGCCGCGCACTTCCCGAGCGGCCTGACCAATCCCACGATCGTCATCGCATCGGACCCCGCGGTCGCCGACGTCATCACCCGCACCCCCGGCGTGGTGTCGGCGACGCCGGCCGGGCGCTCGGCGTCGGGCCTGACGCAGTGGTCGGTGGTCCTGGCTGCCGCGCCCGCCTCGCCGGAAGCATTCAAAACGATTGACGCCCTTCGTGACTCGGTGCACCAGATCGATGCGCAAGCAGTCGTCGGCGGCCCCGACGCACAGGCCCGCGATGCCGCGGCGGCAGCGCAACACGACCGGAAGATCGTCATCCCGGCGATCCTGCTGGTCGTCCTGGCCGTCCTGTACGTCCTGCTGCGCTCGGCCCTGGCCCCACTCCTGCTGGTGGCGGTGACGGTCCTCAGCGCGCTGGCCGCGCTGGGACTCGGCGGCTGGGCGAGCGTGCACCTGTTCGGTTTCCCCGCGCTCGACAACGGGACCCCGCTGTTCGCGTTCCTGTTCCTCGTCGCGCTGGGCGTGGACTACACGATCTTCCTGGTGACCCGGGCGCGCGAAGAGACGCCCGAGTTCGGCAACCGGCAGGGCATCGTGCGCGCCGTCTCGGCGACGGGCGCGGTGATCACCAGCGCCGGCATCGTGCTGGCCGCGGTGTTCTGCGTGCTCGGCGTGCTGCCACTGATCGTGCTGACGCAGCTGGGCATCATCGTCGGACTGGGCATCCTGTTGGACACCTTCGTGGTGCGCACCGTCATCATCCCGGCGCTGTTCACGCTCATCGGCCCCCGCATCTGGTGGCCCGCGCTGCGCGCCGAGCCCTAGGGCTGGCCGGGCAGCAGGCTGACCATCAGGCCATTGGCCTCGGCCAGCAGGTTGCCCTCGGGATCGAACAGTTCGGCCGCGACGAACGTCTTACGGCCTTCGACCTCGGTGACGTGGGCCTTGGCGGTCAGCACCGTGTCGATCGGCGTGACCTTGCGGTAGTCGACGTGCAGGTACGCCGTGCGACTCATCGGTCGATTGACGGCGTGGATCAGCATGCCGAAGGCCTGGTCGAACAGCAGCGGCAGCACCCCGCCGTGCACGGCGTAGTTGCCGCCCACGTGGTACCGGCTGAACTCGACCTCCATCTCGACGCCCTCGGGCGAGAACTTGGTGACCGTCCACGGCGGCATCAGCAGACTGCCGGCGCCCGGCAGCGACGGCACCCGGATGGCCGGGCCGACACCTTCGGCCGCCTCGAACGGCTTCAGCAGCTTGACGAGTTCCTCGACGCGGTCGGCGGCGTCGTCCCAGGTGTCGCTGTCCGGGTTGGCCGAGACGGCCAGGTCCTGCAGCCGCCTCATGCCCTCGAGGAAGCGGCCGAAGCCGGGCCCCGGGTCGGCAACCTCGAATCGTGGGAATCCGCCGTGCTGGTCGATGAAGCCTTCGCTTTTCCCCGTCGCTTCGCTCGCCCCTTCTGTCACCCGAGGATGTCCCGGCGCACGATCGTCTGGTCCCGGCCGGGACCGACGCCGATGCACGACACATGGGCGCCGGAGAGCTCCTCGAGCCGCAGCACGTAGTCCTGCGCCTTGGCCGGCAGGTCCGAGAACTCGCGGGCCCCGGAGATGTCCTCCCACCAGCCTGGCAGCTCTTCGTAGATCGGCTCGGCGCGGGCGATGTCGGCCTGCGTCATCGGCATCTCGTCGGTGCGCTTGCCGTCGACGGTGTAGCCGACGCAGATCGGCACCGTCTCCAGGCTGGACAGCACGTCGAGCTTGGTCAGGAAGTAGTCGGTGATGCCGTTGACGCGGGTCGCGTACCGGGCGATGACGGCGTCGAACCAGCCGCAGCGCCGGGCGCGGCCGGTCGTCACGCCGACCTCGCCGCCCGTCTTGGACAGGTAGGCGCCGTACTCGTCGAACAGCTCCGTCGGGAACGGGCCCGAGCCCACGCGGGTCGTGTAGGCCTTCAGGATGCCCAGCACCGTGGTGATGCGGGTGGGGCCGATGCCGGAGCCGACGGCCGCACCACCCGCCGTCGGGTTGGACGACGTCACGAACGGGTAGGTGCCGTGGTCGACGTCCAGCAGGGTGCCCTGCGAGCCTTCCAGCAGCACGGTCTCGCCGCGCTCCAGTGCCTGGTTGAGCAGCAGCCGGGCGTCGGCGATGCGGTGCTTGAAGCCCTCGGCCTGCTGCAGCAGGCTCTCGACGACCTCGGCCGGGTCCAGCGCCTTGCGGTTGTAGATCTTGACCAGCACCTGGTTCTTGAACTCCAGTGCGGCCTCGACCTTGGCGGCCAGCTGCTCCTCATCGAGGACGTCGGCCACCCGGATACCGATGCGCGCGATCTTGTCCTGGTAGCAGGGACCGATGCCGCGACCGGTGGTGCCGATCTTCTTGCTGCCCGCGTACCGCTCGGTGACCTTGTCGATGGCCACGTGGTACGGCATGAGCAGGTGCGCGTCAGCCGAGATCATGAGCTTCGAGGTGTCCACGCCGCGGTACTCGAGCCCGGAGAGCTCACTGAGCAGCACACCAGGGTCGACCACGACACCGTTGCCGATGACGTTGGTGACCCCGGGCGTCAGGATGCCCGAGGGGATGAGGTGGAGCGCGAAGTTCTCCCCCGTGGGCAGTACCACCGTGTGCCCGGCGTTGTTGCCGCCTTGGTAGCGGACCACCCATTGCACACGTCCACCGAGTAGATCGGTGGCCTTACCTTTGCCCTCGTCACCCCATTGGGCCCCGATGAGCACGATTGCCGGCATCGTTTTGCCTCCCGCATTACCTGCCTGAATACAGTGGCAGCCGGTGAGCAACCTTATCCCAGCAGGACGAGAGGAGAGGCCTTGACCGCCAGAGAGGCCTCAGGCGATGTCGTGGCGCTGGTCTTCGGCGACCGTCGGACACCCCGCGCGCTGGCGGATCTGACGGCCATCCCGGTGCCCTCGGCCAGTGCCCCGACGATCCCCGACGGCGCTGTCCGGGTGATCGTCGTCGGCGACCATGCCGACCTGTCGGCCACCCTGGCCCGGCTGCTGCGCGACGACCGGCTCGACGTCGAGGTCGGCTTCGTCCCACCCCTGACCCGCGGCGGGCTCGGTGCCGCGCGCCGCGCCAGAGACGGTGTCGCCCAACGCGTTCCACTCATCCGCGACGAGACCGGCGCGGTGATCGTCCGGTCCGCACGCTGGCTGCCGACGGGCGGCGACGCCATCACCGGCGAGGCCGTCGTCGACGACACCGTGCTGTTCGACGGTGAGTCCGCCGGCGTCGTCATCGAGCCCCTGCCCGGCATGCCGGGGCTGCGCGCGCGGGCCCTCGGGGCCGGGCGTTCGGGGCCGGGACGGGGCTGGGTCGCCGGCCGCGCCGCCCAACTCGGCAGCACCGGAGTTTTGGTTGAGCGCGACGGCGTGGCGGCCGCCCGTCCGGCGCGGCGGTCGGCGTTCTACCGCCATATCCAGGGTTGGCTGCGGGTCGGCTAGTTTGCAGTCATGACCATGCCTGTGCGGCGCGCCGTCCGTCCCAGCCCCGTCTTCTGGGCGATCGTGGCCCTGACCGTCGCCGGTGGTGCCGTCGCGTGGTTCTGCGGCGCCGAGGTTCGGCCGTTGGCCTACGCCGGTGTCTTCGTGTTCGTCATCGCGGGCTGGACCGTGTCGCTGTGCCTGCACGAGTTCGGCCACGCGTACACCGCCTGGCGGTTCGGCGACCGCGATGTCGAGCTGCGCGGCTATCTCACGCTGAACCCCGCGAAGTACGCCAGCCCGCTGCTGTCGCTCGGCCTGCCGGCCCTGTTCATCGCTCTCGGTGGCATCGGCCTGCCCGGCGGCGCGGTGTACGTGCGCACCGAGTACATGACGCCGCGGCAGCGCACGCTGGTCAGCCTGGCCGGCCCGTTCGCCAACCTGGTGCTCGCCGTCATCCTGCTGGTCGCGACCGCGGTGCTGTTCGACAGCGACCATCCGGTGTTCTGGGCGGGCCTGGCCTTCCTGGGATTCCTGCAGGTGACGGCACTGTTCCTGAACCTCCTGCCCATCCCTGGACTGGACGGCTACGGCGCACTGGAACCGCACCTGAGCGCCGACACGCAGCGCGCGCTGTTGCCCGCCCGGCAGTGGGGCTTCCTGATCCTGATGCTGCTGCTGATCGTCCCCGAGCTCAACCGGTTGTTCTTCAACGTCGTCTACTCGGCCGTCAGCCTGACCGGCGTGCCGCCGCGCCTGGCGATGATCGGCAGCGCCCTGACCCGCTTCTGGTCCGCCTGGTAGCAGGGATTTGTGCACGATTTTCCGCGCTGACCGCGGAAAATCGTGCACAAATCCCGGGGCGTCTTGCGACATATGCAGAGTTCTGCATATATTGCTGGCATGGGTGCCGGACACGACCACAGCCATGGCGCGAACACGCGCGCCAGCCGCATGATCATCGCCGCTGCCGTACTCAGCGTCTTCTTCGTCATCGAGCTGACGACCGCGCTGATGATCAACTCGATCGCGCTGCTGGCCGACGCCGGGCACATGCTGACCGACCTCGTCGCCATCTTCATGGGCCTGGGCGCCGTCATGCTCGCCCGCCGTGGGTCGACGTCCGCGGCCCGCACCTACGGCTGGCACCGCGCCGAGGTCTTCACCGCGGTCGCCAACGCCGCCCTGCTGATGGGTGTCGCGGCGTTCATCCTCTACGAGGCCTATGAGCGACTGGGTGCGGCGCCTTCGATTCCCGGCGTCCCGATGATCGTCGTCGCGGTCGCCGGACTGCTCGCCAACCTGGTCGTGGTGCTCCTCCTGCGCTCCGACGCCGACAGCAGCCTCGCCGTCAAGGGCGCCTACATGGAGGTCGTCGCCGACACCGTCGGCAGCATCGGCGTCCTGATCGCGGGCATCGTCAACGTCACCACCGGCTGGCCGTACGCCGACGTCGTCGTCGCCGTCCTGGTCGCGCTGTGGGTACTGCCGCGCGCCATCGCACTGGCTCGCGCCGCCCTGCGCATCCTGTCGGAGTCCTCACCCCGCCACATCGACGTCGACGAACTGCGTGAAGCGCTGGCCGCCGTCGACGGCGTCACCGACGTGCACGACCTGCACGTGTGGACCCTGGTGCCCGGCAAGGACATGGCCACCGCGCACCTGACGTCCGCCGGGGATTCGGCGCGCGTCCTCGAGTCGGCGCGCGCCGTGCTGGCCGCCCGCGGTCTGGACCACGCCACCGTTCAGGTGGAGCCGCCGGCCGACGGCGGCTGCCACTGCGAGATGGACTAGTCAGAGACCCAGCTCGGCACGCGCCGCGGGATCGCAGTCGTCCAGCAGATCCAGGCAGCGCAGGTACTCGTCCTGCTCGCCGATGGACTCCGCGGCCTTCGCGAGCACCGCAACGCAGCGCAGGAAGCCCTGGTTCGGTTCGTGCGCGAACGGCACCGGGCCGAAGCCCTTCCAGCCGTTGCGACGCAACTGATCCAGACCGCGGTGGTAACCGGTCCGGGCGTAGGCGTAGGCGGTGATGGTCTGACCGTCGGCCAGGGCGGCCTCGGCCAGAGCGGCCCACGCAACAGAGGCCGTCGGCTGCGCCGCAGCAACTTCGGTGGCGGATTTGCCCGCGGCGAGAGCGTCCTCGGCCTCGAAGTTGGCCGGCAGCAACACCGGCTCCGGACCCAGCAGATCACCCATTCGCGTCATGGCGCCATTGTGCCGTGCGGCCGCTCGCTGAGATCCCGCAGGCGGGAGATTAAGCTCCAGGTAGGACGTCGCGGCCTGCTCCAGGACGCATCGGCCCCAGTGCGCGATCTGATCTCGGGAGGACAGTCACCCCCATGTCGAACCCAGCCGCCATGTCGAACCCGACGGGACCGGACGGCCGTCGCGATGCCGATCAGCGCGCTGCCTCGACAGGCGACGACGCCGCGGCGGCAACCGAAATCTTCGAGCCCGCCGATCCCGCGACCGACCCGACCATCCCGGTGCGGCGCTTCACCGCGCCGTCGGGCTTCGACGGCAAGACGCAGATCATCACGCCGCTGCCGGACCCGGAAACCGAACTGATGCCGCCGGCCGCGCCGCAGGTGATCCCCGGCGCCGTCAAGCCGCCGAAGGACCGGCGCAGCTGGGGCTGGGTCATCGCGCTGGTCCTGGTGATCGCGGCCATCGCCGCCGTCGCAGTGCTGGGCACGGTGCTTTTGACGCGCGGCCACTCGGCCATGAACGCCGAATGGCCGCTCACGACAAAAGGTTTCGCGATTCCTGCGTCATGACCGGCCAGTCGGCGGTGTCCAGTTTTGGCTACTTGCCCAGCCCCGCGGAGACGCTGCGGCCGGTGCTGTGCAGGTCGTTACACGCTTCGATGACGCGCTGGGTCATCGAAGCCTCGGCCTTCTTCAGGTAGCTGCGCGGGTCGTAGACCTTCTTGTTGCCGACCTCGCCGTCGATCTTCAGGACGCCGTCGTAGTTGGTGAACATGTGCGCCGCCACCGGACGGGTGAACGCGTACTGGGTGTCGGTGTCGACGTTCATCTTCACGACGCCGTAGCGGAGCGAGTCCTCGATCTCGGACTTCAGCGAGCCCGAACCGCCGTGGAACACGAAGTCGAACGGCTTGGAACCGGCGGGCAGGCCGAGCTTGGCGGCGGCCACCTTCTGGCCCTCGGCCAGCACCTCGGGCTTGAGCTTGACGTTGCCCGGCTTGTAGACGCCGTGGACGTTGCCGAAGGTCGCCGCCAGCAGGTACTTGCCGTTCTCGCCGGAGCCCAGCGCGTCGATGGTCTTCTCGAAGTCCTCGGAGCTGGTGTAGAGCTTGTCGTTGATCTCGGCCTCGACGCCGTCTTCCTCGCCGCCGACGACGCCGATCTCGACCTCGAGGATGATCTTCGCGGCGGACGCGAGCTTGAGCAGCTCCTGCCCGATGGTCAGGTTTTCATCGATCGGCACCGCGGAGCCGTCCCACATGTGCGACTGGAACAGCGGGTTCTGGCCGTTGGCCACGCGCTCGGCCGAGATGGCCAGCAGCGGGCGCACGTAGGTGTCGAGCTTGTCCTTGGGGCAGTGGTCGGTGTGCAGCGCGACGGTGATGTCGTATTTGGCAGCGACGACGTGGGCGAACTCGGCCAGCGCGACGGCACCGGTGACCATGTCCTTGATTCCGAGACCGGAGGCGAATTCGGCGCCGCCGGTGGAGAATTGGATGATGCCGTCGCTACCGGCGTCGGCGAAACCTTTGATCGCCGCGTTGACGGTTTCCGACGACGTGCAGTTGATGGCCGGGAACGCGAAGGAGTGTTCCTTGGCGCGGGCCAGCATCTCCGCGTAGACCTCGGGCGTGGCGATGGGCATGTTTTTCCTCTCGGCGAACCTGCAGTCTGGGCCAGTATGTCAGTCACGCGAAGCTGAAGTGCGGCACCGGGGGACACCCGTCAGCTCATGCGGTCAGACGGTCAAGACCATCCGGTAGCGCGCGTGGCCGCTGTTCATCCGGTCGAACGCTTCGGCGGCCTGCGCGAGAGGCCGTTCCTCGATGACGGCCCGCACGCCCGTGAGCGCGGCGAAGTGCAACGTCTCCTCGATATCGCGCGCGGTGCCCGACGGATGCCCGACGACCGAGAAGCCGCCGTTGATGAGGTCGAGCGGGCTGATCGGCAGGGGCTCGGGGGTGACGCCGACCGTCACGAGCTGCCCCTCGGGTGCCAGCCCGCCGACCGTGGCGGCCATCGCCGTCGAGCTCGCGGCGGTCGCGAGCACGACGGTCGCCCCACCGAGACGCTGCAGTTCGGCGGCGACGTCCGAGGCGTTCGAATCGATGTAGTGGTGGGCGCCGAGCTCCTTGGCGGCGGCCTCACGCTCCGGCCCGCGCGCGATCGCGACGGTCTCGAAGCCCATCGCCCGGGAGAACTGCACGCCGAGGTGGCCGAGGCCACCGATCCCGATCACCGCGACCAGGTCACCGGCCTTGGCGCGCGTCTTGCGCAGCCCGTTGAACGTCGTCACGCCCGCGCAGCCCATCGGGGCGGCCTCGGCGAACGAGAACTCGTCCGGGATTCGGGCCAGCGCGGTCGCGGGCGCCGTGACCGATTCGGCGTATCCGCCGGGGTAGTGCCAGCTCGGCACCTCCATGCGTATGCACTGCATGAAATGGCCTTGTCGACATGGGACGCAGCGGTTGCAGTTGCCGCCGAACCAGCCCACCGCCACCCGGTCGCCGACGACGAAGTCTTCGACGCCGTCGCCCAGTTCGGCGACGGTGCCGGCGATCTCGTGGCCGAGGGTGATCGGCCACGAAAGTCCCGGGAAGTGCCCCGCGTGGAACTCGCGGTCGGTGCCGCACACCCCGCACGCGGCGACCTCGATGCGGACGTGGTCGCGCGGCGGCGAGGCGGTGTCGACGTCCGCGAGTGTGAGCGGGCCGTCGGCTTGAGCAACGTGAACTGCCCTGTGAGTGGCCATGCGCCGACCCTACGAGGGATGTGCGGTTGACGGAACCACCTGCAGACACCGGTATCTTTGGGCCCCATGACGACCACCATCTCCGCCATGCCGGGTTTCCTGGACCCGATGACGCTGATCGGCTACTTCGGGACATGGGCTCTGGTCGGGTTGCTGGTGGTCATCTTCATCGAGTCCGGCGTGCTGTTCCCGGTGCTGCCCGGCGACTCTTTGCTCTTCGTCGCCGGCCTGTTCGCCGCCAAACTGGCCGCCGGCACCGCCGATGACAAGATGCAGGAGGCCAACTTCCAGCTCTGGCAGCTGCTCGTGTTCATCCCGATCGCAGCAGTTCTGGGTGGCCTCGTCGGCTATTTCGTCGGCCGGTTCATCGGCGTCGAGATGTTCAAGCCCGATGCGCGGTTCCTCAAGCAGAAGTATCTCGACGAGGCGCACGCTTTCTTCGAGCGGCGCGGTCCCTTCGCGATCGTCATCGCCCGGTTCGTGCCGATCGTGCGCACGCTGGCACCGCTGACGGCCGGGGCGGCAAAGATGAACTTCGCCGTGTTCACCATCTACACCGTCCTCGGTGCTGTGGTGTGGGGAGTCGGGCTGACGCTGCTCGGCTACTGGCTGGGCCAGTTCGCCATCATTCAGAAGCTCATCGAGCCGATCTTCATCGTCATCGTCGTCGCCTCGGTGACGCCGATGATCTGGCACTGGTACCAGCGCCGCAAGGCCGCCGCATCACAAGGCTGAGCCGCCTCGGCGAGCGGGTTCAAAAAAACTTTGGCCACTTTGTTTGCGCTGGTCACGGTAGATAACTAGCGTCACATCGCGCATGGTTTCTTGTCGGTGGTTCGAACTAGTGTTCGATGTATGGGAAGTGACCGGGACAGCATCTTCGCCGCCTACGCAGCGGCCGAAGACGTGGTCACCACCCTCAATACGCTCGACTACAGCGGCCTGTCGGCCGCGGACCAACTCGAACTGCTCTCCCGCCGGGAAGCACTCGCCAGCCGCATGCCGGTCGCCGACCACGCCCTGCTGGCCGGGCTGCGAGCCCAGACCAGCCCGAACGAGATCGGCGCGAAAAACTGGGCCGACGTCCTACGCATCCGACTGCACATCAGCAGCGAGGACGCCCACCGCCGGGTCCGCGACGCCGAACATCTCGGACCCCGCACAGGACTGACCGGTGAGCCGTTACCACCGCTGTGGGAGGCCGCGGCCGCGGCGCAAGCGGACGGGGCCATCAATCCCGAACACGTCAAGGCGCTCGGCCACTTCATCAACAAACTGCCCGACTGGGTGGACCCCACCACCAGTGGACAGTTCGAGCAGTCGCTTGTCGCCGGGGCACGGCACCAGACGCCCGAAGAGTTGCGTGCCACCGCCGAGGCGCTGCTCTACCTGCTCGATCAGGACGGGCCGCTACCCGATGACGCCGAACGCGCCCGCAAACGCGCCTTCCGCATCGGCAAACAACAACCCGACGGAATGTCCAAAGTGGACGGCTGGCTCGACCCCGAAGCACGCGCCACCCTCGAAGCAGTCCAGGCCAAACTCGGCGCCCCCGGCATGTGCAACCCCGCCGACCCCACCCCCTGCCAATCCGGCACCCCCACCCAGGCCCAGATCGACAACGACACCCGCAGCACCGACCAACGCAACCACGACGCCCTCGCCGCCATGGGTCGCATCGCCCTCGGAACCGACCTCGGCGACCACAACGGCCTACCCGTTGCCATCGCGGCCACCTGCACTGTGACCGATTTGGAGCAGCGCACCGGGGTCGCGCTCACGCACACCGGCAGCAAGCTCCCCATCAAGGATCTGCTGCAGATGGCCGCCACCAATGGTGCCGATCACTACCTTGCTGTGTTCGACCAGCACGGTGAACAGCTGCTGTACATGGGCCGAGCACGTCGCACCGCCACTGTGGCGCAGCGATTCGCCCTCTTCGCCCGCGACCTGGGCTGCACCAAACCCAACTGCACCGCCTCCGCCTCGCGTTCGCAGGCCCATCACGTCGACACCGACTGGCGCGATGACGGACCCACCGACATCACCAACCTCGCCCTCGCCTGCGGCTGCGACAACCGCCTCGCCGACACCGGCGGCTGGAGCACCACCATGGCCAACGGCCGCGCCCACTGGACCCCGCCACCACTACTCGACGTCGGCCAACCCCGAACCAACCAATACTGGCACCCCACGCTCTACCCACCCGAGAGCGGCGATGATCAGGGCGGCGAAAGTGACTGTGCAACAAACTGATTGGCCGACGCAGCAGATCCCTTCGCTGCGGCGCTGTTGATCGCCTTACCGGAGACGGGCTGAAGCCCACCCCGGCAGGCCGGTCCAACCGGCAGGCGGCCTACAGCCCCAGGGCTGCGGCCAACTCTCGCAGACCCGGCCGCGGGTCGGCGGTCGGATGCTCGCCGAGCACCTGCACCACGACGTGGTCCGCGCCGGCGTCGAGGTGCGCCGTCACCTTGGCCGCGGCATCTTCGACGCCGCCCATCCCGACCAGGGCACGGGCCAGTCGCTCGGATCCGCCGCGGACCAGGTCGCTCTCATCGAAGCCCTGGCGCAGCCACGAGTTCCGGTAGTTGGGCAGGCCGCTGTAGACGTTCAGGTGATCGTGGGCGCGGCGCAGCTGTTCGGCGTCATCACCACCGACGACCACGGCCTGCTCGGAGACGATCCATTTGTCCGGCCCGAGGATTTCCCGCGTCGTCGCGGTGGCTGACGGCAAGACGAGGTACGGATGCGCGCCGTCGGCCTGGCTGCCCGAGAGCTCGATCATCTTGGGGCCCAACGCCGCCAGCAGCCGGGGCGGCCGGCCCACCCCGGGTTCGATGGCATCCGGCACGGCAGCCATCCGCTCCAGGTAGCTGCGCATCGTCGCGAGCGGCTTTTCATAGGTGCCGCCCATCCCCGCTCCACCAGCGGGCCGTGACTGACGCCGAGGCCCAGCACGAACCGTCCCGGGTACAGCGCGGTCAGCGTGCGGGCACCGGCCTCGGCGGCCGACGGCAGGCGCACATGAATGTTGGCGATGCCCGTACCCACCACCAGCCGGTCGGTGGCCGCAAGGAACGCCGCCGACTCGGTGAGGCATTCCTTGCCGACGGTCTCGGGCAGGAACAGCGAGCCGTAACCCATGGCTTCGATGTCGCGGGCCACGGCCTGAGCGTCCGGCATGGCCCAGCTGTCGCTGGCCCACCAGACGCCGATACGGGACGGAAAGTCGATGCGCGCGCGTTCAGTCACCAGTCCACCATCGCCTACCGCCACCGGCACGGCGACGCGGGGTCACCCCTGCAGCCGGCCCGACAGCTCGTGAGCCTGCTCGAGAAGGAGCCGCCCCAGTTCACGTCGACGTCCCGCGCGGAACCGGGTCTCGACACCAGTGAGGCTCAGTGCCCAGCCGGGCAGGCCGCGCCGGTCGAACACCGCGGCCGCCATGCCCCAGCTGCCTTCCACCAGCAGCGCGGGATTGACGGCGTAGCCGGCGCGCCTGGTCTGCTCGATGCGCTTGCGGATGGCAGCCTCGGAATGTGTTGGTCCCCAATTGGTTTCGGGCTGTTCGCGGGAGAAGTAGTCGTCGACGTCCGCGGCCGGAAGGTGACTGAGGATGGCCAGGCCGGCGCTGGCCACCCCGAGCGGAAACCGGATACCGACCTGCAGGACGTGCGAGCGCAACGGGAAGCTGCCCTCCTCGCTGAGCACGCACACCGTCTGATCGCCGCGGCGGGCGGAGAAGAACGCACTCTCACCGGTCTCGCGCGCCAGCCGCGTCACGACGGCACGCGCCTGATCGGTCACGTCGTGGTGCTGGGCCGCACCGACCCCGAGCAGATACAGCTCGGGACCGAGTGACCAGCGGCCGGTCTTCTGATCCCGGCTGACCAGGTGTTCGTCGGCCAACGCGGTGAGCAGCCGGTGCGCCGTCGGCCGGGCCAATCCGGCCAGCTTTCCGAGCTCGGTGGTGGAGGCGCCGTCGGGTTCGGCCGTGGCCACGGCCCGCAGCATCGCCCCCACGCGGGCGACGACATTCGGACCGGTCATCACCACATCCTAGGCGTTCATTGAATGAACGCACCTGTCGTCGATGCTCATCCTGTGAACACTTTTGACCTGCTTCGAGCAGAGACTTGCCCTGTCAGCGACGTGCCGTGTTGAGTGGGTCACGCGTTTACTGGATGAACGGAGTGTCATGACCTCGAAGGTGTACGCCTCGGCCGCCGCAGCGGTCGCCGACATCGGTGACGGCGCCACGCTGGCTGTCGGCGGATTCGGTTTGTGCGGCATCCCCGACCAACTCATCGATGCCATCGCCGCGTCGAGCGCCACCGATCTCGAGGTGTTCTCGAACAACTGCGGCGTCGACGGCGTCGGCCTCGGCGTGCTGCTGGGCCTCGGCAAGGTCCGCCGGGTCACCGCCTCGTACGTCGGTGAGAACAAGGAGTTCGCCCGCCAGTACCTGTCGGGCGAGCTCGAGGTCGAGCTGACCCCGCAGGGCACGCTGGCCGAGCGGATGCGCGCCGGCGGCGCCGGCATCCCGGCGTTCTACACCCCGGCGGGCGTCGGCACCCCGGTCTCCGACGGCGGTCTGCCGTGGCGCTACGCGGCCGACGGTTCCGTCGCTGTTGCCTCGCCACCCAAGGAGATTCGCGAATTCAACGGCAAGCGCTACGTGCTCGAGGAGTCGATCAACGCCGACTTCGCGTTGGTGCACGCGCTGCGCGCCGACACGGCGGGCAACCTGGTCTTCAACAAGACCGCACGCAACTTCAACCCGCTGGCCGCGATGGCCGGCCGGATCACCATCGTTCAGGTCGAGGAACTGGTGCAGCCCGGCGAGATCGACCCCGACGACGTCCACCTGGCGGGCGTGTTCGTGCAGCGCATCGTGCACACCGGGCCGCAGGACAAGCAGATCGAGAAGCGCACGGTGCGAGAGGATGCGAAATGACCGGCTGGAACCGTGACCAGATGGCCGCACGCGCCGCGGCCGACATGATCGACGGCGAGTACGTCAACCTCGGCATCGGCCTGCCCACCCTGATCCCCGGTTTCCTGACGGGCGACGTGCACGTCACGCTGCACTCCGAGAACGGCATCCTGGGCACCGGCCCCTACCCCACCGAGGATGCGGTGGATCCTGATCTGATCAACGCCGGGAAAGAGACCGTGACGGTGAATCCCGGTGCGGCGTACTTCGATTCGTCGCTGTCGTTCGGCATGATCCGCGGCGGCCACATCGACACCGCGGTGCTCGGCGGCATGGAAGTGTCGCGCACCGGCGACCTGGCCAACTGGATGGTGCCCGGCAAGATGGTCAAGGGCATGGGCGGCGCCATGGATCTGGTGCACGGCGCCTCGCGCGTCATCGTGCTCATGGAGCACACCGACAAGGCCGGCAATCCCAAGATCGTGCCGGTCTGCACACTGCCGCTGACGGGTCAGGGTGTCGTCGACCGGATCATCACCAACCTGGCCGTCATCGACGTGCCCGGTGACGGCACGCTGATCCTGCGCGAGACCGCCCCCGGCGTGAGCGTCGACGACGTCATCGCGGCGACCGGAGCCGAGCTCACGGTGCAGCTCGACTAGGTAGTCAATTACGCCGTTCGGCTGATGTGTTGTGCCCGGCTCGGCCCGATAGTGACTTCTATCGGAACCGAGGGAGACATCGATGACCATCGCCGCCAGCCACCCTGTCAGCGTCCTGGACGTGAGCCTGCCCGTCATCGATTACGAATCCGTCGATGATCCGGCGACGGCGCACCGGATGATCAGAGAGGTTCGCCAACGGTCGGCCGTGGCCATCGGGCCGCACGCACCCGAGGTGCTCAGCTACGAACTGGTCCGTACGGTGCTGCGCGACTCGCGCTTTCATCAGCCGGGCGTGCGCGGGCTGGTCCCGCGCGGCGTCACCGGCGGCCCGCTGTGGGACCGCATCGGCAGTGCGCTGCTCAGTCTCGACGGCGACGAGCACACCCGGCTCCGGAAGTTGGTGTGCAAGGCTTTCACCGGCCGGGCCGTCGGCCGGCTGGATTCGCTGATCGACGCCGTCCTGGGCGAGTTGGTCGATTCCGTTGCCGCCGTGGGCAATTGCGACATCGTCGCCGACGTCGCCCAGCCGTATCCCATCCCGGTGATCTGCGCGCTGCTCGGTGTACCGCGCAGTGACTGGCGGATGATCTCGGATTGGACCGACGACGTCTTCAAGATGTTCTGGTGGGACGTGGCCGCACATGAATCGGAAATCCTCACGGCCTGGCAGAAATTCGATGACTACATCGATGCGATGATCGCCGAGCGTCGCATGACACTGACCGATGACCTGCTGTCCGCTCTCATCCGCGCCGAGGACGATGGCGACCGGCTCAGCCATGCCGAATTGCTCATGCTGTCCATGGGAATCCTTGCGGCGGGCACCGACACCACCCGCAATCAGCTGGCCGCCGCGGTGGACACTTTCTGCGATCACCCGGACCAATGGGCGCTCCTCGCAACACATCCCGAGCTGGTACCCCAGGCAGTCGATGAGGTCATGCGGTTCTCGCCGATCGTCCTCAACGTGCCGCGCTACGTCACCGAGGACGTGGAACTGGCGGGGTACTTCTTCCCGCGGGACTCGCTCGTCATCGCCAATACCGCTGCGGCGAACCGTGATCCGCAGGTGTACGACAACCCCGATCAATTCGATATCACGCGGCATGATGCACCGCCGATGCTCACGTTCGGCGGTGGTGTGCACTACTGCCTCGGCGCGCATCTCGCCCGGCTGGAACTGGTCAGAGCACTCACGGTGCTGACGCAACGGATGCCGAACATTCGCCGTACGGGTCCGGCGCCGTGGAAGCCCCTGATGGCGGTCAGCGGGCCCCGGACGCTGCCGGTCGAGTTCGACGCCGGGCATTGATTGGGTGAGTGGTTGCGATTCTTCCGCGCGGGTACCCCGAATTCGGCAGGCTGTCAGGAGCCGGAGTCGGGATCACGACGCAGAAGAGGAGCACTTCATGAGAATCGGCATCATCGTCGGATCGATTCGCGATGGGCGCAGCGGAGCCGGTGTCGGCAGCTGGGTGGCCGAACAGGCGACCCAACGCGACGACGCCCAGTTCGAACTCATCGACCTGAAGACCTTCGACGTGCCGCTGCTCACCGCGGCGACGGTCCCCGCCGCGGCCAAGAAGCAGTACGAGTCGGAGAACGTGCAGCGGTGGAGCGCGGCGATCGATGCCTGCGACGGTTTCATCTTCGTCACCCCTGAGTACAACCACGGTGTCCCGGGTGCATTCAAGAACGCTGTGGACTCCCTCGGTTCTGAATGGTTCGGCAAGACAGTGGGTTTCGTGTCCTACGGCGCCGACGGCGGAGTGCGTGCGGTCGAGCAGTGGCGGCAGATCGTCGCCAACTTCCAGATGCTCGACGTCCGCGCTCAGGTGTCGTTGTCGCTGTTCACCGAGTTCGGCGCCGACGGCTTCACCCCGCTGGAGCGCCGCGCCGGAGAACTGGCAGGGCTGCTGGACCAGCTGATCACGTTGACCGCGAAGGTGACCGGCTGAGCTCAGCCCGCGGCGCCCTGCAACACTTCTCGGCCCGGGGCCGTGCCGGCGATCAACGGCAGGTCCCGCCGGGGCCGCGACGGCCGGCGTGTGAACGTCCGGGACAGCACGCCGCGCACCAGCGGCACCGGCGACCACCAGAACCACCGCCCGAGCAGCCCCGCGATGCCGGGCACCACGAACGTTCGCACGATCAGGGTGTCGATGAGCAGGCCGACGCCGATGGTGGTGCCGACCTGTTCGATGCTCAGCACGTCGCTGGACAGCATGGCGAACATGGTGATGCCGAAGACGATTCCGGCCGTGGTCACCACACCGCCGGTACCGCCGAACGTCCGGATCATGCCGGTCTTCAGACCCGCGTCCGGCCGGGTCACCTCTTCGCGCAGCCGCATGGTCAGCAGCAGGTTGTAGTCCGCGCCGACGGCCACCAACGCGATCAACGCGATCGACGGCACCGCCCAGTGCAGGTCTTTGCCCAAGAGGTCCTGCCAGATGAAGCTGCTCACCCCGAGCGCCGACGCGTACGACACCACGACGGTGCCGATCACCACCGCGGCCGCCACCGGGCTGCGCAGCATGATGAGGACGATCAGGAACACGAGCACCAGGGCAACACCGGCCAGCAGCAGGAAGTCATCGGAGACATAGCCCCGAAGCTCTGCGGTGCCGGTGCCGAAACCGGTGACAAAGACGGTGTTTCGGACCAGAGTGCCCTCTTTCGTGGCCTCGCGGACCGCGGCCAGGATCTCGGGCGAGCGTAGCGCCCCGTCGGTGCCGAACACCTTGCCGTCGCCGTAGACGAGCAGCCGCGTCGACCGGCCGTCGGGCGCGAAGTACAGCCCGGCCGCGCGCTGGAAGCGCGGGTCCTGCCACGCGCGCTGCGGCAGATAGAAGCCGCCGGACGCACTGTCCTGGAAATCTGCCCGCACCCCGCGCAGGTAGTCCGTGAGCCCGGAGAACATGCCGCGGGTCTCACCGACAGTCTTGGTCAATTGTGTTGTGACGGAGCCGAGTTGGTCGACGGCCGCGCGCATCGAGCGCACCGATGCCTGCGCACCGGTCAGCGATCGCGCCATCTCGATCGTGCCCGCGCTGAAACCCACTGTGCTGTCGGTGAGGGTGCCGGCGGCCGCCACCACGGAATCCATGGGTTCGACGACCTTGAGCACCAGCGAGCAGATGGCGTCGCCCGCGCAATTCGGGTTGGCGTTCGTGAAGCCGCGCAACGGATCCATGTACTGCGACACCGAGGTGACGTTGTCCCGCAGCTGCTGCATGCCGCCGTGCATTGCGTCGATCCCCGAGCCGAGCTGCCCGAGACCGCGGACGCTGCCGCCCAACCCGTTCTGCAATTGCGTTATCGCCGAGGAGAACTGGTCCAACGTCGCGGACAGCTGGTTGACCGCGCCGAGGCGCTTGCTCAGCTGGGCCACCCCGTCGTCGAGCTGGTCGGCGATGGTGCCGGCCTGATCGGTCAGGGCCGCCTGCTCGGGCACCGAACCCGCCGGCCGCGACGCCGACTGCACCATACGAATGCCGGGAATCTCCATGATCTTCCGGGTCACCCTTTCGACCGCGATGACGCCCGCGGGGTTACGCAGGTCGTGGTCGGTCTCGATGGAGACGATCTCGGGCAGCAGCCGGTTGGGCGGGAAGTGCCGGTCCATGGCCTGGTAGCCCCGGTTGGCGTGAGTCGAATCGGGTTGTGCGGCAAGCTCGTCGAAGCCCAACCGGATGCCGGCGACCGGGATGGCGCAGACCATGAGAATCACCGACGCGGCCACCAGCACGGGTCCGGGCCACCGGGCGACGACGGTCCCGACCCGGCGCCAGCCCCGGCCGGGCACCGTCGCCGCGGCCCGACGGCGCGGCTGCGCCAGACCATGCCGGCCGGCCAGCCCGATGAACGCGGGCAACAACGTCAGCGATGCGAACATCCCGGTGAGAATGCCAATGGCACAAGGTAATCCGGCACTGCGCAGCATGCCAACCTGAGCGAACAGCAGGCACGACAGCGCTGCCGCGATGGTCAGGCCCGACGCGGCGATCACCGGCGCGACACTGCGGTTCGCGATCACCAGCGCGTCCTCGTGGTCGACGCCGGCGCGGCGCTGTTCGTGATAGCGGCCCAGCAGGAAGATGCCGTAATCCGTTGCCGCCCCGAGCACCATCGCGGCCAGCAGCGACACCGAGAAGATCGATACCTCGATGAGGTCCCGCTCCCCCAGGAATGCCACGACGCCCCGCGCGACCCCGAGTCCCAGCCCGACGGTCAGCAGCGGGATCGATGCCGTGATCACCGACCGGTACACGGCGAACAACAGCACCGCGATCAGCACCACCGTGACGCCCGTGATCATCAGCATCTGCTTGTCGATTGCGGTCAGCTCGTCGGCGATGGTGGCGCCGGGTCCGGTGACATAGGCGTGCAGGCCCGCCGGTGCCGGCGCGGCGGCGACGATCCGCCGCACCGCATCCAGCGCGGCGTTCGCCTTGGCGGCGCCGAGTTCACCGCGAATCCGCAGCATGGTGTAGACGGCCTTGCCGTCGGTGCTCTGCGCGCCGGATGCCGTCAACGGGTCGGACCACAGGTCCATCACCGAATCCAGGTTTTCGGTATCCGCGCGCAATGTGCGCAGCAGCTGGTCGTAGTAGGCCCGCTCCGGCGCACCGAGCGGGTGCTCACCCTCCAACACCAGGTAGTTGAGGTTGCCGCTCGAGCCGTCGTGGAAATGCCGGTCCATCTGAACGCCGGCGAGGTTCACCGGGGCGTCCGCGGGCAGGAAACCGCGCGCGTGGTTGTGCGCAGTGCTTTCCACTTGCGGCACAAGCAGATTGCCCGCCGCTGCGGCCAGCACCCACAATCCGATGATCAGGACCGCGAAGCGGCTGCAGAATCTTGCGATGACGTCCCACATGGGTTCCGAAACTACGAGCGACCGGGGTCCGGAAACGTCGTGCTGCGGACGAGACCGGGCCTCCTACCGTGGTAGGAGGCCCCGGCCGTCCCGCGAATGATGTGTAAATCCCGGCACCGGCTCTACGCTGGCAGTATGGCCTGGCTCCGTGACTTCGCGCTGCGTCGGCGCGGGCTCGTGGCCTACCAGTACCCGTTCACGGTCCCGATCGTCATGTACACCGGCACTCTGATGGTCGCGGCGACTGCGGCGACGCAGCGGGATTTCACCAAGCCGTGGCTGCTGTTGGTGGCCGTCGGACTGGTTTTCGCGCCGATCGTCGCGTTCATCGTGGGCGGCTACAAGCCATCGACGGCCGTGAGCGCGGCGTCGGTGCTCGCCGGGGTGGCACTGCTGTTGCTGTGCTGGCCGCCGGTCTTCCTCGACGCGGCGCCGTTCCTGTTGATGTTCATGCTCGGCGAGGTGTTCGCGCTGGGGCCGATGCGCATCGGCCTCGTGAGTCTGCTCGCCAGCGCGTTGCTGCTGATCGGCGCGTCCCGCACGGGACACCTCAGCACGTTCGTGCCCTACCTGCTGTTCTTCCTGGCCATCGCGGCGATGATCGGCCACATCCTGCAACTGCAACAGCGTCTCGTCATCGAAGAACGCGCCCGCCAGGACGTCCTCGCCGAACAGGCCGCCTCCGACGAACGGCGCCGCATCGCCCGCGAGGTTCACGACGTGATCGCGCACTCCTTGTCGGTGACGATGCTGCACCTGACGGGCGCCCGGCGGGCGTTGCAGGAGGACAACGACGTCGACGAGGCGGTGGACGGGCTGCTCGACGCCGAGCGCCTCGGCCGGCAGGCCATGTCGGATATCCGGCAGACGGTCGGTCTGCTGGGCGCACGCGACGCAGCCCCGCTGCGCCTGGCCCCCGAGCCTGGGTTGTCCGACATCCCCGACCTGGTGACGAGCTTCTCCGATGCGGGATTGCACGTGGAGTCGAGCATCGAGATCGACCCGGCATCGGTCACGCCGGGGATCGGCCTGGCGCTGTACCGAGTGGCGCAGGAATCGCTGGCGAATGTCGCCAAGCACGCCCCCGCGTCGGCGGCGCGGCTGCGACTGTATACGGACAAAGGCACCGCCATCCTGTCTGTCGACAACGAATTGCCACGACCGGTCACCAGCGCAGCGGCAGGCGCCGGTCTACCGGGGATGCGCCAGCGAATCGCCTTGCTGGACGGCCAATTCGACGCCGGACCGGGACCGGACGGCTGGACGGTGCAGGCTCGCGTGCCGGTCACTCCGACGGCAACCCAGCACTGCGCCATGCACCGAATCCTGATGCCACGCAACGAGGTTCGCCATGACTGACGGCACGGTCCCGAAAGACGGTGCCACCGTCGACGTCCTGCTGGTCGACGATCAGGAACTCGTCCGGTCGGGCCTGCGAAGGATCCTGCGGCGCAAGGACGGCTTCTCCATCGTCGGCGAATGCGCCGACGGCGACGAGGTGCCACGCGAGGTGCTCCGGTGCCGTCCCGACGTGGTGGTGATGGACCTGCGGATGAAGCGCGTCAGCGGCGTCGATGCCATCCGGGCCCTGCGCACGGGCGGCGGCCCACCGGCCTTGGCGCTCACCACTTTCGACGACGACGACCTGTTGTCCGCGGCGCTGCGCGCAGGGGCGTCGGGCTTCGTCCTCAAGGACTCACCGGCCGAGGAACTCATCCGGGCGGTGCACGCCGTCGCGCGCGGTGAGGCGTATCTGGACCCCGCCGTCACCGCGCGTGTGCTGAACGGTTACCGGCGCGCGCCCGGCGCACCGTCCGACGACGTGGCCGACCGGCTGACGGCCCGTGAACTCGACGTACTGCAGCTGATCGGATCGGGCGCGACCAACGCCGAGATCGCCGGCCGGCTGGTCATCTCGGAGGTGACGGTGAAGAGCCACATCGGGCGCATCTTCACCAAGCTCGACCTACGGGACCGCGCCGCCGCGATCGTCTACGCGTACGACCACGGCGTGGTGGCGCCGAAGTAGCGGCTACTCATCTACCCGGCGGCGAATTCCTTCAACTTCGCATCCAGCTGGTCTTTATCGGGGTAGCCGTACATTTTGTGGTTCGAGCCGTTGTACAAAGCCACTACCGGGCAGCTGGTCGAAGGGCCTCTCACCGAACCGAGACTCTTGATTCGCTTGCCAGTTTTGGCCTCGCGCAACTCCACTTCGTAGTCGACCGAGTAGCGACTTACGCGGTCCTTGTCGCCCGCGCTGTCGTATTCGCAGGTGCCCTCTTTCTTCTCGGTAGCCGACTGCCGTGACAGGCACGCGACGACGCTGATCGACGACGGCGGCAATCCATACCCGGAATACCCTCCTTCGGGGCTCAGAATCGACACTCTTGGCCACGTACCTCTGGCCACAGACTCGTAGAACGCGACGATCTTGTAGGGCTTCTGGTAGTCGGCGGCATTGCTCACCGAACCGTTCTTGCACACGGCGTCGAAATCTTCCGAACTGGTCGCGGTAATCGGCGGTTCGCCCCGAACGCCCGCCGTAATGCCGACTATCGCCGCGATGACCACCGGCATGGCGAGCACCGCAACGACGATGCCGACGACGCGACCGGTGTTCTTCTTGGGCGGTGGCGCGTACTGCGGCCACTGGCCCTGCGGGACCTGACCGTACCGAGCTTGCCAATACTGTTGCGGCCCTTGGCTACCGACCCCCGGCTGTGCCGGGGTCTGCCACGACGGAGCCGGTGGCCCGTACGGTTGTCCGGGCCCCTGATAGCCGGGCGGCGGATACGGAGGCTGCGTCATTCGTCGATCGTAAGCACAGCCAACGCCTAGGTTTGACGCCAAATGCCGGCCGCGAGCCCTGCGCAGGCGCCGGGCACGTCCTCAGTCGGCGAAAACCCCGCGCATGGCGTCAGCGCCGAACATCGGCTCCATCATGGCCGAGAAGTCCGGGCCGCGGCGCAGCTTCTGACCGCCGTCGACGTTGATCAGCTGGCCGGTGATCCATTGCGATGCGTCACTGAGCAGGAACAGCGCCAGGTTGGCGACGTCCTCGACCTCGCCGGCCCGGGGCAGCGGCGTGCACTGCTTGTAATCCTCACGCAGCGGCTCGAATTCGAAGATGCTGGCCGCCACCAGATCGGTGCGGATCAGGCCGGGGCGGATGCTGTTGGCCCGCACCCAGGACGCGCCGAGTTCGTCGGCGGCCAGCTGCACCAGATGATCCAGCGCCGACTTGGTGACGCCGTACGGCCCGAACCAGCGGTGGGTGTTGCTCGCCGCGATCGACGAGATGCCGACGAACGAGCCACCGCCACCGCGCACCATTTCCCGCGCGGTGTGCTTGACGACGTACATGCTGCCGTTGACGTTGAGGTCGACGGTCTGGCGCCACATTTCCGAATCCAGGTGCGTGACGGGCCCGACGGTGAGCGAGCCACCGGCACAGTGCACGGCGCCGGAGAGCTTGCCGTTCCACGCGGCAGCGGCCGCGACGGCGCGGGCGACGTCGTCCTCGTTGGTGACATCGGCGGTCTGGAAGCGGATGGCACCCGGTCCCCCGGCGGCCGAGATCTCGTCGACGGCGGACTGCAACGTGGCCTCGGTGCGGCCGACGATGAGGGCGTTGCCGCCGGCGGCCACGACACCTTGTGCGATGGCCTTGCCGATGCCGCTGCCACCGCCGGTGATCAACACCGTCCGATCTGTCAGCCAACCCTGGACTGAAAACTGCACCGACGTACTCCTCTGGACAGATCAACGGGGAACACGTCCTGTATACACTTTTCAAAAGTTGTACACAATGCTGGTCGGGCGGACAATTTCCCCGATCTCGGCACAGCAACCGGGCGTACGCTGAAATTTTCGTCAACGAAAGCGTGACGCCATGAGCATCCAGATTCCTCGACGCCTCCTGGTGGCCGGCGGCGTCGCCTTCGCGACGGTCGCCGCACCCGCCGTATTCGCCCTCAGCGGGCCGGCGTCCACCGCATCACTCGGGGACACCAACTGTCCGCCCGGCATGACGGAAAATCCCGTCAGCGGCTCCTGTTTCGCGGGCGGCAACGACCAGGCACCCGGACCGGTGCAAGCGCCGACGAACCAACTCGGCCAAGTCGACGGCATTCTCTGCACCGGCCACAACACCGGCGAGTGCATCGGCCTCTCCGAGGAACAGGTGCCCCAGGTGCAGCCGCACTCGTCGGTGAGTTCCAGCCCGTAACAACATTCGCCTAAGGTTGTGTAATGCCTGCAAAAACTGATCCCGCCGATATCGGCGATGTGGAGCCCCTGGCCGACAGCACCGCCCGTCAGGCCCGCCGGGTCGTAGCCGCATACGCCAACGATGCCGACGAATGTCGGATGTTCCTGTCCATGCTGGGTATCGGGCCCACGAAGCTCGACGCGTGACGGCCCGCGGAGGCAACGACGCTTCTGCGGCGTCCACCGCGAGTCCCAAATCCTCCAAGGGCGGTAAGGCCGCCACCAAGTCCGTCGGCAACTGCGACTTCGTCGTGGTCGCCAACCGGCTGCCCGTCGACATGGAGCGGCTGCCCGACGGTTCCATCACGTGGAAGCGCAGCCCTGGCGGCCTCGTCACGGCGCTGGAGCCGCTGCTGCGCAAACAGCGTGGCGCCTGGATCGGCTGGCCCGGCGTCGCCGACAGCGACGAAGAGCCGATCGTCCAGGACGAGCTGACCCTCTGCCCGGTCAGCCTGTCGGCCGACGACATCGCCGACTACTACGAGGGCTTCTCCAACGCGACGCTGTGGCCGCTGTACCACGACGTCATCGTCAAGCCCATCTACCACCGGCACTGGTGGGACGCCTATGTCGCGGTCAACCGGCGCTTCGCCGAGGCCACGGCCCGCGTCGCGGCGAAGGGCGCGACGGTCTGGGTGCAGGACTACCAGCTACAGCTGGTCCCCAAGATGCTGCGGGAGCTGCGTCCCGACCTGACCATCGGGTTCTTTCTGCACATCCCGTTCCCGCCCGTCGAGCTGTTCATGCAGATGCCGTGGCGCACCGAGATCATCGAAGGCCTGCTCGGCGCCGACCTGGTGGGCTTCCACCTGCCCGGCGGTGCGCAGAACTTCCTGGTGCTGGCCCGTCGACTGCTCGACTCCAACACCTCACGCCACACCATCGGTGTCCGGTCCCGGCTCGGCGAGGTGAACCACGACGGCCGCATCGTGAAGGTCGGCGCGTTTCCCATCTCGATCGACTCCGCAGCCATGGACGCCCAGGCCCGCAGCCGCACCATCCGGCAACGGGCCCGTCAGATCCGCGACGAGCTGGGCAACCCGCGCAAGATCATGCTGGGTGTGGACCGGCTGGACTACACCAAGGGCATCGACGTACGGCTGCGCGCGTTCTCGGAGCTGCTCGCCGAAGGCCGGGCCAACCGGCACGACACCGTGCTGGTCCAGCTGGCTACGCCGAGCCGCGAACGCGTGGACAGTTACAAGGTCATGCGGGAGGACATCGAGCGCCAGGTCGGGCACATCAACGGCGAGTACAGCGAGGTCGGTCACGCGGTGGTGCACTACATGCACCGGGCGATCGGCCGCGACGAACTCATCGCCTTCTTCGTCGCCGCCGACGTCATGCTGGTGACGCCGCTGCGCGATGGCATGAACCTGGTCGCCAAGGAGTACGTGGCGTGCCGCAGCGATCTCGGCGGCGCTCTCGTGCTCAGCGAATTCACCGGCGCCGCAGAGGAATTGCGGCAGGCCTACCTGACCAACCCGCACCACCTGGACGGAGTCAAGGACGCCATCGCCGACGCCCTCACGCAGTCCCCGGAAGAGGGCCGGCGTCGCATGCGCGCGCTGCGTCGTCAGGTGCTGGCCCACGACGTCGACCGCTGGGCCCGGGCGTTCCTCGACGCCCTCGCCCACACTCGCGACTGACGCCACACGACAAAGATTCAGGCCCCGGAGCAACCGCTCCGGGGCCTGAATCATGTTGGAGTACTCAGAAGATCGGCGTCATCTCGTCGATCAACCACTTGCCGTCGATCTTGCGGTAGTCGACCTTGAGCCGGCTGCCCTCGTAGTTGGGCTGCTTGCGCTCATCCGTGATCACCCGGTTGACGAAAGCCAGGACCGTGCCGGAGTCGCGGTGCGACGAGATCATGCCCGCCCCAACGACATTCACCTGGCTGATCAGCTTGCGCTTCACCGCGTCGTTGAAGATGTTGTTCTTGGCCGTCAGTTCCTCGTACCGCTTGCGGAACGCCGGCGTCATCAACGTCAGAGCCTGCGTCGTGGAACGCTGCACGCTGCTGTACTCGTAGCCGAGGATCTGTGGGATCTGAGACCTGGCCAGGCTGGGCAGCTCGTCGGCCGTCGCCTGTTCGCCGGAAAGCTGCACATGGTTCCAGTACGTCGAGCCGCCGAGCGCCCCGAGCGCCACCACGGCGACCGCCAACAGGGCGCCGAGCGCTGCCAGCAACCGGTTCATCAGTTGCCTCCGTCCGGGTACTTGATGTCGTAGGCCGCCATGTGGCCGCTGTCGTCCTCGCGAATGAAGACACGCTGCCGGTACGGCGTCGACGGCTGGTTCACGCCGTTGAGGTCGGTCAGGGTCACCCGGACCGTGACGAGCACCTTCGCGATGTTGGAGGTGTTGTCGACGCTCTCCAGCGCCGCCGCGGTGATGACCGCCTCTGAATTGGCCTGCGTCTGCTTGAACAGGTACTTCAGGTTCTCGGCGTTGTTGCTCTGGTTCATCATGTCGCGCAGCGGGCCGGGGCCGATGCCGTTCACGAAGCGGTTCACGCTCTCGTCGACCGTGTTCTGCGTGTAACTGAACATGTTGACCACGGTCTGCTTCGCCGTGTCCACGAACCGCTGATCACGGTCCTGGGTCGCCTCGATCTGCCCGTTGCCGTGCCAGAGGAACCAGGTGCCGCCGGCCAGGGCCGCCACGAGCACGGCGACGACGGCCAGACCGATGGTCATGACCAGCGACCGGTGCGGTTGCCGTCGCGGTACCTGGACCGCGGGCCGTGCCTTGGTGGTTACCGAATCGGTTGCCGATGTCTTGCTCGTCGTCGACGGAATCGCCACGTCGAGCACTGTTGAAGCCTCTGCTGAACCGGCGGTGCCGGCGGGCCGTGAGGCCCGCCTGCGCACGCGGGTCACCGGCGGCTCCGACGTCTCGTCCGTCGCAGCCGGTTGGTCACTCATCAAACCTGCCTTGGATCCTTCATCAGGTCGACCCAGGACTCGCCTGCGTCGCCGTTACTCGAGCCGGCGTTGAACACTCCCGTACCGCCGGCAGGGTCAGCGAAGACCCCGGTATTCGCATCGTACGTCGTACTCTGCGGCCCCTTCGGCCCGCTTGCCTGCGGCTGGCCCTCGGGGCCGGGCGCCGGCGGGTTGTTGATCGCGTACGGCGGAGTCACCTGATCCGGCGGTGCGAAGAACGGCCAGGGCAGCGGCTGCGGACCCGGATCACTCGGCGGGTACGGCAGCGGGAACGGCGCGTTGGGCGCAGGTCCCGGCCCGGCGGGCACACCCGGCGGCAGCTGCACCGACGGCGGACCCGGGTCGTAGTCGGCTCCCGGCGGGATGTTCGGGAACCGGTTCGGCGGCGTGATGTTCCGCGGGTCGGTGACCGGGGTGTCGTACGGCACCGGCGGACCACGCCACGGGTTGCTGCCGATCGGCACGTAACCACGCGGGTCACGGCAGATCTGGACGGTGGGGGCACGCTTGCCCGGGTACTCCATGCACGGGTAGTTGCGGGCACCGCGGACCGTGCTCGGATCGTTCTGCGCGGTCTTGCAGTACAGATCCTTCGGCAAGTCGCGCAATGTGGTGTCGGCCGGCGTGCGGATCTCCGGCGCCGGGACGAAGCCCGTCATGCACGGCGGCTGGCCCAGGCTGATCTTGAAGTCCAGCTTGCCGCCTTCGTCGATGGGCAACTGGCCTGCGTCCGTCAGCAGTGCCGCGATCAGCGCCGGGAAGATCACCAGGGCCTGCTCGATCGACTTGTGGTAAATCACGCCGATCCGGCCGAAGTTGGCGAGATTGGCGGCGAGGACCGGGAACGTCGGCCGGATGCCGTCGAAGGTCTCGTTGACGGTTTCGACGGCGCCCGGGACGGTCTTGAGCACCGACCGAATCTGCGGGTCGGCCTGGGCGGCTTCACCGGTCAGCGTCGCGAGGCTGCTGGCCATGGTCTTGAGATCGGCACCGGCGCGGATCTGCGCCTTCAGCAGCGGGCCGGCCTGATCGAGCAGCTTGTTGATCTCGTTGGTATTGGCATTGGCCTCGTCCACCAGCAGACGCGACGACTGGATCATCCGCGACAGTTCCGGACCGGAACCGTTGAACGCCTTGAACGACTCGCGCAACAGGTCCTGCAAGCGGGTGTTGCTGATGCTGCTCACCAGACTCTGGGCCTGGTTGAGCAGGTCGACGATGTCCTGACCGACGGCGGTGCGGTCGACGCCGATGGTGGCGCCGCCCTTGAGCATGTTCTTCGACGGGTTGGTCGGCGGTACCAGGTCGATGTACTGCTCACCGATCGCGGACACGCTCTTGACCGTGGCGGTCACGTTGTCCGGCACCGGGGTGTCGGTGTTGAGCCGCATCTGGGCCGTCACACCGTTGTCGGTCAGGCCGACGTTCGTCACGCGGCCGACGGTCACGCCGCGGTAGGTGACGTTGGCGTTCTGGTAGATGCCGCCACCGACGACGAACTTGGCGTCCACGTTGTAGACACCGAGACCGACGGCGGCAGGCAGGTGCAGGTAGGACGTCGTGATCAGCGCGAGGCAGATGACGGTGACGACACCGAAGATCGCCAGCTGGAAACGCGCAAGACGGGTCAACAACATTACGGCTTCACCCCTCCATGTTGCGTCGCTTGGCCTGCTGGAATCTTGAACGGATCGGCGGCCTGTCCGGACAGGTTCGCCAGCGCACCCAACAGGAAGTCCGGCGGGTTGACGATCTCGTCCAGGTGCCGCATGTTCGGGTCGAAGGCCCCCGAGGTGGTGAAGACCGTCTCACCGAGACGGCGCAGCGTCAGGTCGAACGTCACGTACACGTTCAGGTAGTCGCCACGCACCGCGTTGCGGAAGTACTTGTTGGAGAACGGGAACGTCGGCAACAGGTCCAGGTCGTGGATGAATTCGTCGGCGTTGTCGTTGAACGCCTTGATCACCGGGAAGATGTCCTTGAAGTCCGCCGCGAAGTCGTCCTTCGTGGCGGTCATGACCTTCGCGCCGACCACCGCGAGCTTCCGCAATGCGGTGAACGCATCGACGATGTTCTTGCGGTTGTCGTTGAGGACCTTGATCGCACCCGGCAGCGTGTCCAGCGTGCGGCCCAGGCTGTCCTTGCTCTTCGCCAGGATCGAGGCGAAGCGGTTCAGCCCGTCCATGGCGCCGATGATGTCGGTGGTCTGCTTGTCCAGGGACTGGGTGAGCTCAGCCAACCGCGGGATGAAGTCGACGAACTGCCCGGCCCGCCCGGCGACCGCGGCGTAGGCCTCGTCGGTGATGTCCTGCAGCGCACCGAGATTGCCCTTGTTCACGACCAGGCCCAGCGACGACAGCACCTCTTCGGTGGTCGGGTACCGGCCGGTGTTCGCCAGTGGAATCTCCGAGCCCTGCTTGAGCCGGCCCTGCGGCGCCTCCCCGACCGGTTCCGACAGCTGCACGTGCTGCGAACCCAGCAGCGACGTCTGCGCGACCTTCGCCCTGGCGTTCGCCGGCAGCTTCACGTCGCCGTTGATCGACAGCTTCACCGCGGCATAGAACGTGCCGTCGGGGCGCTGGACAGCGTCCAGGCCCGAGACGCTGCCGACGGTGACGTCGTGGACCATCACCGGTGAGTTCTGCGGCAACGTCGCGACGTCGGGGAGCTGCACCGTCACGGTGTACGAACCGGCGCCGTGGCCCTGGGTGCCCGGCATGTCCAGCGAGTTCAGGCCGCCGAACTGGCAACCGGCGAGCACCACGGCACTCGATCCGAGTGCGAGTGCTTTAACAACCGTCTTCATCAGTTGCCTCCAGCTTCGGCGGGCAGCGGTGCGCCCACCGGCGCCGGGGCCGGTGCCGGGGCGGGTCCGGGCAGCGGGCCCGAACCGTTCAGCGGCGTCGAACCGGGTCCCATCGGCGGCGCGGCCGGCGAAATCTGGCCGACGACGGCCGGCGGCGGCAGGATCAGGTCGCTGAGCGTCCCGTCCGGCTGGACCTTCGGCGGCACCACACCAGGTGCGGCGTTCCACTGCAGGTACGGCACCGGAGTCTGGGCCTTGGCCTCGGTCTGCGGGGTGTCGTAGATGACCTGACCCTTGTACGCCGTGATGCTGTTGATCGGGTGGAACAGCACCGGCGGGTAGTTCATCGCGATACGACGCAGCACGGGGCCCATGCGCTGACGGCAGATCTCCGACCGCTTGTAGTTGTCCGGAGTGGCGCCGACGTCAAAGTTACCGCCGCACAGGAACTGCACCGGGTTGGAGAAGTTCGGCAGTGACAGCAGACCGTCCAGGGAGCCCTGGGCCGGGTTGTAGATGTTGTAGAAGTTGGCCAGACCGTTCGGCGTCACGTGCAGAATCTGCTCGATGTTGTCGCTGTTGTCGGTCATGATCTGGGTGAACTCGGCCAGCTTGCCGACCTGGTCGATCAGGGCCTTGTTGTTGTCCTTCAGCAGGCCTTTGACGTCGCCGAGCGCCTGGTTGAGGGCACCGAGGGTCTGGTCGAGACCGGCCGAGCTCTCCGCGAGTACCTGCGAAACCGATGCGACGTGGTCGGTGAACTGCACGATCTGCTCGTTGCTGTTGGACAGCGCGTTGACCAGAATCTGCAGGTTCTTGATGGTGCCGAACAGGTCGCCACGCGAATCGCCAAGGCGCCCAGCGGTTTGCGACAGCTCGCGCAACGCGTTGCGGAACGAGTCGCCCTTGCCGTCGAGGGTGTCGGCGGCCTGGTTGATGAACGCACCCAGCGGACCCTGCGGCGCACCGTCCTGCGGACCGAGCTGCGCGCTGAGCTGGGTCAGCTGCTTCTTGACGTCGTCCCACTCGACCGGAACACCGGTCCGGCTCAGCGGCACCTCGGCGCCGTTGGCCAGTGCCGCGCCGCCGTCGTAGACAGGGGTGAACTGCACGAACCGGGCAGCCACGAGGTTCGGCGAGATGATGATCGCCCGGGCATCGGCCGGGATCTTCACGCCGTCCTTCACGGTCATGGAGACCTTGACCGAATTGGGCTGCGGCTCAACCGAATCGATGGTGCCCACCGGAACCCCGAGCACCCGCACATCGTCGCCGGCGTACAAGCCGACCGCATTGGTGAAGTAGGCCACCACCTTGTGGCCACCACGTGACGGCCACAGCAGGTAGGCGCCACCGGCGACGAGCGCCACCAGTGCGACCACCAGGGCGACAATCGCCCCGCGCGACTTCATGTTCTTCATCATGGCGACTTCGGCCTCACGACGATCCGTTCAGAGATGTAGCCCTTCAGCATGTCGCCGAGGCTGGCAGGCAGCTTGCCCGGCTGGAAGTACGTGTCGAGCAAGACTTCCGACATCGTCGCCGGCGGCAGGCCGTACAGGTTGATGTTGAAGCCCGGGCCGTTACCGACCACCTCGCCCAGCGCGGTGGCGTAACCCGGCAACCGCTTGAGCGCCTCGCTGATGTGCTCCTTGCGCTTCAGCAATTCGTCCAGCACCAGGTTCAGCTGCTTGAGGGCCGGGCCGAACTCCCGCTTGTTGTCGGCGACGAATCCGGAAAGCTGTTGCGAGACGCCACGGATACCGGAGATCAGCGTGCTGATCGACTGCCTGCGCTCATCGAGCGCGGCGAAGAGCTGATTGCCGTCGATCACCAGCTTGTTCACCTGGTCGGCGCGCTGCGCCAACGTGTCCGACACCTTCTTGGCGTGGCCCAGAAGTTGTTCGAGCGCCTGGTCGCGCTTGTTGAGGCTCCGCGACAGGGACGCCACGCCGTCGAGCGCGCCACGAAGCTGCGGCGTCGCGTCGTGCAACGTGTCGGTCAGCACCTTGAGGGCCTGCTCCATCTGGGGCTTGTCCAGCTCGCTGGTGTTCTGCCCGAGATCCTGCAGCGCGGTGTTGATCGTGTACGGAGTCGTGGTGCGGCCCAACGGGATAACCGTCGATTCCTTCGTCCCCTTCGGGGTCACCCAGAGGGACTTCTGGCCCAGCACCGTATCGGTCTTGATCGACACCAGCGACTGGTCGCCGACCCGGATCTGACGGTCGACGGTGAAGTTCACCTTCGCGGCCGTACCGGCGAGCTCCACGGTGCCCACCTTGCCGACCTTGATGCCCGAGACCCGGACATCACTGCCCGGCGTGATGCCACCGGCGTCGCTGAAGAACGCCGAGTAGTTCTTGCCCTGCGGGTAGAACGGCAGTCCGGTGTACCCGAACGAGATCAGCACGAGGCACGTCACGATGAAGACGCCGAGTATGCCCGTGCGGACCGGATCCTTTTCCGGCTTAGCCATTTTCGGAGCACCTGCCCTTCGACGGATCCGCCGGGCCACCGAACGGCACGATCAGGTCGCTGCCCGCGGGGCCGCTCATCTTGATCTTGACCGAGCAGTAGTAGATGTTGAAGAACGCGCCGTACGCACCAAGTGCGTTGAGCCGCAGGTAGTTCTCCGCGAGGTTCTCGATGACCGGGTTCACTTCAGCTCGGCGCTCATACATGCGCTGCGCGAACGGGCGGGCGTTCTCGATGACGCCCTGCACCGGGCGCCGCGACTTCTGCAGCATCTCCGTCAGGTCGTTCTCGGCCGAGGCCAGCGGGCCGATGGCACCGGCGATCGGGTCGCGTCCCTCTGCCAGGCCGGTGATCAGCTGCTGCAGCTGGTCGATGCTGGTGTTGAACTGGGACCCCTTGGAGTCGACCGTGGCGAGCACCGTGTTGAGGTTGGTGATCGTGTCGCCGATCAGCTGGTCACGGTCGGCCAGGGTCTGGCTGAACGAACCGGTGTTGGACAGCAGGTCGGAGAGCGCGCCGCCCTGCCCCTGCAGGGCCTCGATCATGGCGGCGGTGATCTCGTTGACCTTCTTGCCGTCCAGGCCCTTGACGACGGGCCGCAGACCGCCGAGCAGGGCGTCGAGGTCGAGCGCCGGCTGGGTGTTGGCGAGGACGACGGTGCCGCCGGCCGGCAGCTTGCGCAGCTCGCCCGGACCGGAGGTGATCTCCATGTACCGGTCGCCGACCAGGTTCTGGTAGCGGATGACGGCCCGGCTCGAGCTGTACAGCTGGTAGCGGTCGTTCAGCGTGAACTTGACGTCGACGGTGTTGTCGTTCTTGAGCTTGACGCTCTTCACCGAACCCACCTGCACGCCCGCGATACGGACGTCCTCACCGGCCTTGAGCCGGGACGCGTCGGCGAAGTTGGCGTGGTAGGTGTTCGACGAGGCGAACCGGAACTGGCCGAACACGACGACCAGACCGGCGGCGACCAGCAACATCACGACGGTGAAGATCGTGACGTTGATCATCTCGCGTTTGTGTCTCATGGGCGGCCCCAGTCACTCGCGGACATCAGAAGCGGTCCCTCTCTGCGTAGGCACCGGAGAACAGGAACTGCAGCGTCGAGGGAGCGTCGAACTGCAACTCGGTGTTCGGCTGGAACGGGATGTAGGCGTTGTCGGTCACCAGGAACGGCGAGTGGTACCAGGAGCCACCGAACTGCTTGGACGGCAGGTCCGGAAGGCCACGGCAGTTCGGGCCACCGGAGGCGTTCACCATCGGCAGGCTCTCCGGGTAGGTGTAGTTGGGCGCGCCGGGGAAGAAGTTCGAGGACACGAACAGACCCGGCTTGACGCCACCGAACACCGGACCGAAGCGGTCCACGGCCTTCGACACACCTTGCAGCAGACACGGCAACTCGGGCGAGTAGTCGCCCAGGACCTTCAGCGGTGCGCGCAGTCGCTGGATGGCGGCGATGTAGTCATCGGCGGCCGGTGAGATGGTCGCGTAGGCGTTGTTGGCGAACCCGGCGGATGCGAGCAGCGCCGCGTTCAGGTCGTCCTTCTCGTCGATCAGCGTCTTGCTGACGGTCGGCGCGTTGTCGAAGACCTTGGCCAGATCGGGCGCGGCGTCACCGTAGATGCCGGCCACGACGGCGGTGTCCTTGAAGTCCTGCTGCAGGGTCGGCAGCTTGGGGTTGAAGTACTGCAGGTACTTGCTCAGCCCGGCCGCGGCGGCACCGGCGTCGTCGCCATGGCCACGCAGGCCTTCACCGAGCGCGGTCACCGTGGCGTTCAGGTTGACCGGGTCGATCTTGTCGAGCAGGTCCGTCAGCGTCTGGAAGACGGTGTTCATCTCCAGCTGGACATCCTTGGCCTGCACCTGCGCGCCGGGACGCATCGATTCCTTCGACGGATGCTCCGGCGGGAGGAACTCGACCGATTTGGCGCCGAACACCGTCGTGCTGCCGAGCCGGACCCGGGCGTTCGAGGGGATGTACCGCATCTGGTCGCTCAGGACGGCGAGCTTCAGCTTCGCCTGGTCACCGGCGTAGTCGATCTGCTCGACCTTGCCGACCTGGATACCGCGGTACTTGACCTTGGCGTCGGGATCCATCACCAGACCGGCGCGGGGCGCCATCACCGAAACGGTGTCGGTGGGGGTGAATGCCGCGGTGTACGACAAATAGGTGAACACCACGGCGGCGACGATGATGCTGATCAGCACCGCCGCTGCGAGTCTCACATGACTGCGTTTGGGACCACCGGAGGACATCGTCTACACCCCCTATCCGGAGAGGTTGAAGTTGCCGGACGCGCCGTACACGGCCAGGGAGATGAGCAGGACGATGGTGACGACCACGATCAGCGAGGTGCGCACGGCCTGACCGACCGCGATACCCACGCCGACGGGTCCGCCGCTGGCGTTGTAGCCGTAGTAGGTGTGCACCAGCATGACCGCGACGGACATGACGATGGCCTGCAGGAATGACCACAACAGGTCGGTGGGCACCATGAAGGTGCTGAAGTAGTGGTCGTACAGACCGGCCGACTGACCGTTGATGTACACCGTGGTGGCCCGTGCCGCGAAGAACGAGGCGAGGACGGCGAGGGCGTACAGCGGAATGACGGCGATCAGGCCGGCGATGATGCGCGTGGACACCAGGTAGGACACCGAGTGCACGGCCATCGACTCGACGGCGTCGATCTCCTCGGCGACGCGCATGGCGCCCAGCTGTGCGGTACAGCCGGCGCCGATGGTCGCGGCCAGCGCGATGCCGGCGATGATCGGCGCGACGATGCGCACGTTGAGGAAGGCCGACAGGAAGCCGGTCAGGGCCTCGATACCGATGTTGCCCAGTGAGGAGTAGCCCTGGACGGCGATGACGCCGCCGGAGGCCAGCGTCATGAACGCGGCGACACCGACGGTGCCGCCGATCATCACCAGCGCGCCGGTGCCCATCGTCATCTCGGCGATGAGCCGGATGGTCTCGCGGCGGTAGCGGGTCAGCGCGTTGGGGATGTAGCGGAAGGACTCCCCGTAGAACAGGGCCTGCTCGCCGATGCCGTCGACGATGCCGGGCAGTGCCCGGAACATGCGTTTGAAACGGAGTGTCGCGTCGTAGCTCATGGCCGGATCACCTCACCAGTACTCGGACGCCGATGGCGGTCATGATCACGTTGATGACGAACAAGCAGATGAAGGCGTAGACCACGGTCTCGTTCACCGCGATGCCGACGCCCTTGGGGCCGCCCTTGACGGTCAGGCCGCGGTAGCAGCCGACCATGCCGGCGAGCAGGCCGAACAGCACGGCCTTGATCTCGGCGAGCATCAGCTCACCCAGGCCGGTCAGCACCGTCAGACCGTTGATGAACGAGCCCGGGTTCACGCCCTGCAGGAAGACGGAGAAGACGTAGCCGCCGGAAATGCCGATGGCGCACACCAGGTTGTTGAGGAGCACGGCGACGAACGTCGACGCCAGGACGCGGGGCACCACCAGACGCTGGATCGGGTCGATGCCCAGCACTCGCATCGCGTCGATCTCTTCGCGGATGGTGCGGGCGCCGAGGTCGGCGCAGATGGCCGTGGCACCGGCGCCGGCGACGACGAGCACGGTGACGACGGGACCGAGCTGGGTGACGGTACCGAAGGCGGTGCCTGCGCCGGAGAGGTCGGCGGCGCCGATCTCACGCAGCAGGATGTTCAGCGTGAAAGCCACCAGCACTGTGAACGGAATGGCGACGAGCAGGGTCGGCACGAGCGATACGCGGGCAATCATCCAGGTCTGTTCGAAGAACTCCCGGAACTGGAACGGCCGGCGCCACATCTTGGTGAATGTGTCGAGGGCCATTTCGAAGAACCCGCCAACGGCCCTGGCCGGAGCCGCAAGCTGTTCGATCAACCTTCGACTCCATTCTCGGTCCTGATTCTGCAGTCACGGCGAAGAGTGGGATTTCCCTCGTTCGCAGCGGCCTGACAACCACGGTGTAATGCGTAGCTCTTGTGAGCCGGCTCATAGTAGCTAGAACACGTTCGCAGTGGCAAAAGAACAGCAAAATCACTGGGAAACGACATATAATCGCAGCTCAGCATATATTTTGACGTTGTCGTCACTGAAACAGGTTCTAGTGCTGACGCGACGCTTTCTGCGCCGCGTCAGCACTGAATCCGGGACGTTCAGTCCCTCGACTCCATCAGGGCAGTCGCAGAGAAATTCCGCTCCGGATCGCGGTCAGCAAAATATCCGCGCAACGTCGAACTCAGTTGTGTCATGTCCCACTCAGCGGACGGCGCTGTGAACTGGCTCTCTGCCGTCGGCGCTGCTACCAGGGTCACAGTCGGACCATAAACGATGAAGAGCTGGCCATTCACGTTTTCCGACGCGGGCGAGGAAAGGAAACGCACCAATTTCACAACGTGTTCGGGCGACAGCGGATCGACCTCACCCTCACCAGGAGCCGCACCGAACACATCGGCCGTCATCGCGGTACGTGCCCGCGGGGCGATCGCGTTGGCGCGCACGCCGTAACGCTCCAGGCCGCGGGCCGCGGTCAGGGTCAGCGCCGTGATGCCGGCCTTGGCGGCGCCGTAGTTCGCCTGGCCGACCGGACCGGCCAGACCGGCCTCGGACGAGGTGTTGACGATCCGGCCGTACACCTTGCCGTCGGCCGACTCCTTGGCCTTGGCGCGCCAGTAGGTGGCAGCGTTGCGGGTCAGCAGGAAGTGACCGCGCAGGTGGACCGCGATGACGGCGTCCCAGTCCTCGTCGGTCATGTTGAAGAGCATCTTGTCGCGGGTGATGCCGGCGTTGTTCACGACGATGTTCAGCCCACCCAGGCTGTCCGCGGTGGCGACCAGTTCGTCGGCGGTGCTTCGGGCGCTGATATCCCCGGCCACCGCAATGCCTTTGGAGCCGGCGGCCTCGATCTCGGCGAGCACGTCCGACTTGTCCAGCGCGCCGGCCATGTCGTTCACCACGACGGTGGCGCCGGCCTGCGCCAGGCCGATGGCCTCGGCGCGGCCCAGGCCCGCGGCGGCACCGGTGACCACGGCGACCTTGCCGGAGAGGTCGGTGGAGTCGATTTCGCTAGTCAATTTATGAATACCTCTAGTCTTTACGGAGAAGGGCTGCCCGGGGGCATTCGGCGATGGACTGCTCAGCCAGCGCTTCCTGGTCGGCAGGCACCGGATCGGCCTTGACTACCGCATAGTCGTTGTCGTCCAGATCGAAAAGGTCCGGCGCAATTCCCACGCAAACCGCGTTTCCTTCACAGCGGTCGTGATCAACTTCAACCCGCATGACACCCTCCTGACAGCCCGGATTTCGACGGTGAGGCCAACATAACGACCCCGCCATGGCGATGCCAGTGTGGCACGCTCTGGACCGCAAGACTAGAACGTGTTACAAGTTTGAGTAGGCATGGGTCGCCGAAAGCGACCTCAGCAACGTGACAAACGGACCGAAGACCTAGCCCAATTCAACTGATAAAGGATGAGTTCGATGCGGATCGGCTACACGCCCGAGCAGGAGGAGCTGCGGCGCGAACTGCGCTCGTACTTCACCAAGCTCATGACCCCGGAGCGCGCCGAGGCCCTGGCGTCCAACGACGGTGAGATGGGACGCGGCAACGTCTACCGCGAGACCGTCGAGCAGATGGGCAAGGACGGCTGGCTGACGCTGAGCTGGCCGAAGGAGTACGGCGGCCAGGCCCGGCCCCCGATGGACGGCCTGATCTTCAACGACGAGGCCGCCATCGCCAACGTCCCGGTGCCGTTCCTGACCATCAACTCCGTGGCGCCGACGATCATGCACTTCGGCACCGAGGAGCAGAAGAAGTTCTTCCTGCCCAAGATCGCCGCGGGCCAGCTGCACTTCTCCATCGGCTACTCCGAGCCCGGCGCCGGCACCGACCTGGCGTCGCTGCGCACCACCGCCGTCCGCGACGGCGACGACTACGTCATCAACGGCCAGAAGATGTGGACGTCGCTGATCGCCTACGCCGACTACGTCTGGCTGGCGGCCCGCACCAACCCCGAGGCCAAGAAGCACCGCGGCATCTCGATGCTGATCGTGCCGACCACCGCCGAGGGCTTCTCCTGGACCCCGGTGCACACCATGTCCGGCGTGGACACCAGTGCCACCTACTACCAGGACGTCCGCGTCCCGACCTCCAGCCTGGTCGGCGAGGAGCACGGCGGCTGGAAGCTGGTCACCAACCAGCTCAACCACGAGCGCGTGGCCCTGGTGTCGGCACAGCCGATCTTCGTCGCGCTGGACGGCGTCCGGGAATGGGCCCAGAACACCAAGGACCACCACGGCAAGCGCCTGATCGACTCGGAGTGGGTGCAGCTCAACCTGGCCCGCGTGCACGCCAAGGCCGAAGTGCTGAAGCTGATCAACTGGGAGCTGGCCTCGGCCACCGACTCCGCGCCCTCCCCCGCCGACGCGTCGGCGGCCAAGGTGTACGGCACCGAACTGGCCACCGAGGCCTACCGGTTGCTCATGGAGGTGCTCGGCACCTCGGCGACCCTGCGCCGCGACACCCCGGGCGCGCTGCTGCGCGGCCGGATCGAGCGCTGGCACCGGTCCTGCCTGATCCTGACCTTCGGCGGCGGCACCAACGAGATTCAGCGCGACATCATCGGCATGGTCGCGCTCGGTCTGCCCCGAGTGAATCGCTAAGAGAGAGCGGCGAGAAATGGACTTCAAGACAACCGAAGCATCTGAGGACCTCGGCGGCCTGGTCCGGTCCATCACCGAATCGGTGGTGACCCCGGAGCGCCAGAAGGAACTGGACAAACTCGACGAGCGGTTCGACCGTGAGCTGTGGGCCAAGCTGATCGACTCCGACATCCTGTCCACCACCGCACCGGAGTCGGTGGGCGGCGGCGGTTTCGGTCCGCTGGAGCAGTCGGCCGTGCTGGTGGCACTGGGCCGTCAGCTCGCGGCGGTGCCGTACCTCGAGTCGACCATCCTGGCCGCCGGCGCCATCGCTGAGTTCGGTTCGGCCGCGCTGCAATCCGACTGGGCCGCCCCGGCGGTCGCCGGCACCAAGATCGTCGTGCCCGCGCTCGACGGTGAGATGGGTCAGGGCCCGGTGCAGGCCACCGGTTCCGATGAGACCGGCTACAAGCTGACCGGCACGCGTACCCAGGTCGCGTACGGCCCGGTCGCCGACGCCTTCCTGGTGCCGGCCGAAAGCGATTCCGGCGTCAAGGTTTTCCTGGTCGCCGCCGCTGATTCCGGCGTCACCGTCACCTCGCTGGACACCACCGGGCACGGCAGCGTCGCGCACGTGGATCTGCAGGGCGTGTCCGTCGCGGCCGACCGTATCGTCGGCGGCGCGGAGGTGCTCGCCTGGCTGCAGCTGCGGGGTGCCCTGGGCCGCAGCGCATTCCAGCTCGGCGTGGTGGAACGAGCGCTGGAGCTCACCGCGCTGTACGCGCGTGAGCGCGAGCAGTTCGACCGCCCGATCGGCAGCTTCCAGGCCGTGTCGTCCCGGCTGGCCGACGGCTACATCGACGTCAAGGCGCTGCGCCTGACGCTGACGCAGGCCTCCTGGCGCGTGGCCGAGGGTCTGCCGGCCGAGATCGACGTGAACACCGCGGCGTTCTGGGCCGCCGAGGCCGGCCACCGGGTGGCGCACACCGCGGTGCACGTGCACGGCGGTGTCGGTATCGACATGGATCACCCGGTGCACCGGTACTTCCTGGCGGCCAAGCAGACCGAGTTCGCGGTCGGCAGCGCCACCGGGCAGCTGCTGCAGATCGGGCGCGAACTGGCCGAGACGCCGGTCTGATCAGTTGATGTCCAACCGTCCCACCGTCAGCGACCTGCTACGTCCGCTCGTCGGCGTCACCGACCGCGGGTTGTACGACTGCGTTGCGGCGCCGGACGATTCCTCACCCGACGATGACGGCGGCCCGGCTGGTCTGATCAGCTGGGCCGACCACATCGCCGCGGGCGCACAGTTGGCCGCGGCATTGAAGGCGCGACTGGACCCGGCCAAGCCGCCGCATATCGGTGTGCTGCTGAGCAATACGACGTTCTTCTCGTCGCTGCTGGTGGCCGCCGCGCTGGCGGGGCTGGTTCCGGTCGGCCTCAACCCGACCCGCCGCGGGGCGGCGCTCGTCGGCGACGCCGAGCGCTCCGACTGCCAGCTGGTGCTCGCCGACAACCCCGACCTGGTCCCGGCCGGGCTCGATGCCGCGGGCATCGACGTCATCGACGTCGAATCCGCTTCGTGGGCAACCGAACTCGCCGGTTTCGCCGGCACGCCCGTGCAATTCGCCGATGTCGATCCCGACGACCTGTTCATGCTGATCTTCACCTCGGGCACCAGCGGTGACCCCAAGGCCGTCCGGGTCACGCACGACAAGGTGGCGTTCCCGGGACAGATGCTGGCCGACCGCTTCGGCCTCGGGCGCGACGACACGTTCTACCTGTCCATGCCGCTGTTCCACTCCAACGCGGTGATGGCCGGCTGGGCGGTCGCGCTGGCCGCGCAGGGCTCGATCGCGTTGCGCCGCAAGTTCTCCGCGTCCGGCTTTCTCCGGGACGTGCGCCGCTACGGCGCCACCTACGCCAACTACGTCGGCAAGCCGCTGTCGTACATCCTGGCCACCCCGGCCCGCCCGGACGACACCGACAATCCCCTGAAGTTCATGTACGGCAACGAGGGTGCCCCGCGTGACCTGAACCGGTTCGCACAGCGTTTCGGCGTCATCGTCGTCGACGGTTTCGGCTCCACCGAGGGCGGCGTCGCGATCGCCCGCACCCCGGACACGCCGGCCGGCGCGCTCGGTCCGCTGACCGACGAGGTGGCCATCGTCGACGTGGACACCGGCCTGCCGTGCCCGCCGGGCGTGGTCGGCGAACTGGTGAACCCGACGGGCCGCGGCTGGTTCCGCGGCTACTACAACAACGAGGCCGCCGAGGCCGAACGCATGGCCGGCGGCATCTACCACACCGGCGACCTGGCGTACCGGGACGAAGCGGGATACATCTATTTCGCTGGGCGCCTTGGCGATTGGATGCGCGTCGACGGTGAGAACCTCGGCACCGCGCCCATCGAGCAGGTGCTGCTGCGGCACCCCGACGTGGTTGAGGCCGCCGTCTACCCGATCCCCGATCCCGCCGTCGGCGACCAGGTGATGTCGGCACTCGTCCTGCTCGACGACGCGACATTCTCCGCCGATGACTTCAGCGCTTTCCTTGCCGCCCAAGAGGATCTGGGTCCCAAGCAGTGGCCCCGGTTCATCCGTGTCGCCACGAACCTGCCGCGCACCGAGACCTTCAAGGTCATCAAGCGGCAGCTGTCGGCCGAGGGCACCGACTGCGCGGACCCGGTTTTCGCGATCGCCCGCTAGTCGTGGACCGGGACGGCCTCGACGAGCGACATCGGCCCGGCCGTCGGGACCACGCGGGTCTGCCGAAAGCCTGCGCGCGCCAACAGTTCCGCGTATTCCGAACCGGTGCGCTCCCGGCCGCCGGCAGCCACCAGCATCTCCAGGTCCAGCAGCATGCCGGGGTGGTTCGGCGTGCCTTCCGGCAGCACCAATTCGACGAGGGCCAGGGTGCCGGCAGGGTCGATCGCCTTGCGGATGTTCCGCAGGATCACCAGTGCGCTGTCCTCGTCCCAGTCGTGGATGATCGTCTTCAACAGGTAGGCATCCCCGCCCTCGGGCACCGCATCGAAGAACGAGCCACCGGTGACCGTGACCCGATCGGATACGCCGGCCGCCTCGAGCACCGGGCCGGCTCCGGCCACCACAGACGGTAGGTCGAACAGCACGCCGCTGGCGTCGGTGGCCTGCTGCAGCACCGCGGACAGCAGGGCCCCGTGCCCGCCACCGACGTCGACGATGTTGCGGAAACGCGTGAAATCGTATGCGGGCATGAGAGATTCGATCGCCATGGCGGACACCGCGGTCATGGCGTTGTTGAAAACCTCGGCCAGGTCGCGATCCTTCTCGAGGTACTCGAAGATGGGCATGCCGCGCAGCATCTCCGCGGACGTCTTGCCGGTCTGCACCGAGTACAGCAACTGACCCCAGTGCTCCCAGTGCTTGGGATGGCCGATGAACAGCAGCATGGGTGCCAGCGAGCCCGGCGCATCGGATCGCAGGGCATCCCCCAGCCGGCTCAGCGCGAACCGGCCGTCGCGCCCGTGCTTGAGCAGCGAGTTGCCCGCCAGTGCCCGCATGAGCCGTGCGGTGGCCTCGGGGTGCGAACCCACCCGGCGCGCAACGTCGTCGGCCGATGCGGGGCCGGCCGCCAGGGCGTCGAAGATACCCAGCTTGGCGCCGACGTACATGGCCTGGGTGAGCCAGGCGCCCTGTCCCAGCTCGAAGAGCGCGACGTTCGCCGGGACGACGGACCGGCGCAACTGGCCCAGTCCGTCACGGACGCGGCCGATGCCGTCGATGAGCCAGGCGGGCGGTGGTTTCTGCGCGTTTGCCACGGGCACACAGTAATGCCACAGCTAACACCCACGCTAGAGCCGATTTCGCGACGGCCCCGGTGCGGCTCACAGGATCAGCCCGGGGATTGTCGATTAGTCTCGGCCGTATGAGATTGTCCGCGATCACCGGCCTCGTCGCGGCAGCGACCGCACTGTCTGTGGTGCTGGCCGGTTGCGACTCCGGCAGCGATGCGAGCGCAGCGTCCGACAACGCGACAAGCGCTGCGCCGACCCCGGCGGACGCGGGCAACAAGGCAGCCGACGGACCCAACCCGACGATTGCCAGCTACATCAAAGACCACAAGATCACCGAACAGCAGGTGCACCGCACCGATCCGGGAGAGCCAAAGGTCGACCTGCCGAAGCCGGACGGCTGGCGGGCCACCGGCGACGACAATCCGCCGTGGGCGTACGACTCGATCATCTACAACGGACCCGTCGACGCGGCGAACTACGCACCGAGCGTCGTCGCGCTGCTGTCGAAGCTGACCGGTGACGTCGACGCCAAGGCGCTGATGGCCACGGCGCCCGGGGAGATTCAGAATCTACCGGGCTTCACGCCGTCGGGCCCCGGAACGGAAACCAAGGTGCGCGACTACCCCGCCTACCGGATCGCCGGCACCTGGGTGTCCGACGGCAAGACGAAATTCGTCGCGCAGCAGACGGTGATCTTCCCGGCTGACGGGGCAACCTATGTCCTGCAACTGAATGCGGACGGCGCGGCGGACCAGACGCCCATCATCCAGGCGGCCACCGATGTGGTGGCGCGGCAGGTGAAGATCACGCCGTAGCGCTGAAGCTCACCTGCCGCGCGCGAAATCAGTTGTCGCGGATGGCGTCCAGGCGCTTGGTGGCGGCCTCGAACTCGGCGACCAGTTCGGCGATGATGGTCTCGACCGGACGGATCTCGTTCATCCGGCCGACGATCTGACCGACCGGCATCGCGACGGCGGTCGGGTCACCGGACTCGTTCATGCGCTGATGGGCCTCGCTGACCAGGATGTTCTGCAGCGGCATCGGCAGCGGATCGGGCGCGCCCTCGGCGTCCCAGGCGTCGGTCCAGCGGCTCTTGAGCAGCCGGGCCGGCTTGCCGGTGTAGATCTTGCGGCGGACGGTGTCGGCCGAGGTCGCGTTCAGCATCGCCTGCTGCACAACGGAAACGCCCGACTCCAGACGCACACCGAGGTCGTATTCGGCCGACGTCAGGAACGCCGAGCCCATCCAGACGCCCTGTGCGCCCAGTGCCAGGGCGGCGGCCAGCTGCCGTCCCGTGCCGATGCCGCCGGCGGCCAGCACCGGGGCCGAACCACCAAGGGCATCAACGATCTCCGGCCACAGCACCATGGAGCCGATCTCACCGGTGTGGCCACCGGCCTCGTGCCCCTGGGCGACGACGATGTCGACGCCGTTCTCCACGTGCCGCGCCGCGTGCTTGGCCGAGCCGGCCAGTGCGGCCACCGGAACACCCGCGGCGTGCGCCTGGTCGATGACGTCCTTGGGCGGCGAGCCGAGTGCGTTGGCGATCAGCTTGATCGGGTGCTTGAGCGCCACCTCGACGTGGCTGCGCGCCACCGAGTGCAGCCAGCCGAGCACGCCTTCGTTCTTCTCCTCGTCCGCCGGCAGCGGCGGCACCCCGAGCTCGGCGAGGGTCTTGGCGACGAAGTCCTTGTGCCCCTGCGGGATCAGCTTGTTGATGTCGACGCTGGTGCCCTCGGTGGGGACCTTGGCCGGCATCACGATGTCGACGCCGTACGGCTTGCCGTCGGTGTTGGCGTCCATCCACTGCAGGACGTTCTCGAGGTCGTCGGCGTCGTTGAACCGGACGCACCCCAGCACACCCATGCCGCCGGCACGGGTCACGGCCGCGGCCACCTTCTCCGACGGCGTGAAGACGAAGATCGGGTATTCGATCCCGAAGCGTTCGCAGAGTTCGGTTTTCATTTCTCGTTCCTGACTAGGCTTGTGCGCCTGCGTGTTTCGCGTGCACCTCATCGGCGGGACGCGCCTCGGTCTGCTCCTTGGCCCAGCGGTAGTCGGGCTTGCCGGCCGGGGACCGCTTGACCTCGTCGACCAGCCACAGGCTGCGCGGCACCTTGTAGCCGGCGATCTCGCTGCGGACGAACGCATCCAGGTCGGCCAGCGCCGGCTTGGTGCCCTCGCGCGGCTGCACGACGGCCGCGACGTGCTGACCGAAGCGCGGGTCCGGAACGCCGACGACCAGGGCGTCGAACACATCCGGGTGCCCCTTGAGTGCGGCCTCGACCTCTTCGGGGTAGATCTTCTCGCCACCGGAGTTGATCGACACCGAGCCGCGGCCCAGCATCGTCACGCTGCCGTCGGCCTCGACCTCGGCGTAGTCGCCGGGGATCGCGTACCGGACCCCGTTGTAGGTGCGGAAGGTCTCGGCGGTCTTCTTCTCGTCCTTGAAGTAGCCGACCGGGATGTGGCCGCACTTGGCGATGATGCCGCGCACGCCCGAGCCCGGAACCACCTCGTTGCCGTCCTCGTCGAGGACCTTGGTGTTCTTGTCGATGGTGACGCGCGGTCCGCCGGTGTGCGACTGGCCCTTCGCCACGATGCTGGTGCCACCGAAGCCGGTCTCCGACGAGCCGATGGAGTCGGTGATGACACGGTTCGGCAGCAACTCGAGGAACTTCTCCTTGAGGCTGGTCGAGAACAGTGCGGCGGTGCTCGCGAGCAGGAACAGCGACGACAGGTCGTACTGGTTGCCGGCTTCCTGGTGCGCCAGCAGCGCGTCCAGCAGCGGCCGCGCCATCGCGTCGCCGGTGAAGAACAGCAGATTCACCTTGTGCTCGTGGATCATTCGCCACGCGGCGTCGGCGTCGAACTCCGGCATCAGCACCACGGTGTGGCCGGTGAAAAGCGCCATCCAGGTGGCCGACTGCGTCGCGCCGTGGATCATCGGCGGGATGGGGAGCCGGATCATCGGCGGGTTGGCGGCGGCCTGCTTGGACAGGTCGTATTCGTCGGCGATGGGCTCGCCGGTCGCGAAGTCGGTGCCGCCGAACAGCACTCGGTAGATGTCCTCGTGGCGCCACATGACGCCCTTGGGGAATCCGGTGGTGCCGCCGGTGTACAGCAGGTAGATGTCGTCCTCGCTGCGCGGGCCGAAGTCGCGCTCGGGCGAGCTGTCGGCGATGGCGGAGTAGAACTCGACGCCGCCGTAGCGCTGGAAGTCGTTGTCGCTACCGTCCTCCACGACCAGGATGGTCTTGAGCAGCGGCAGCTCGGGCAGCACATTGGCCACCCGGTCGGAGTACTGGCGCTCATGGATGAGGGCGACCATGTCCGAGTTGTCGAACAGGTACTTCAGCTCGCCCTCGACGTAGCGGAAGTTGACGTTGACCAGGATCGCGCCGGCTTTGACGATGCCGAGCATGCCGATCACGATCTCGATGCGGTTGCGGCAGTACAGCCCAACCTTGTCGTCTTTCTTCACGCCCTGCGACTGGAGGTAGTGGGCCAGGCGGTTGGCCTTCTCCTCCAATTGGGCATAGGTCAGTTGTTCGTCGCCACAGATGAGTGCGACGCGGTCCGGCACAGCATCGATGGCGTGCTCGGCGAGATCTGCGATGTTCAGAGCCACGTTACATAAACTAGAACGTGTTACATTTTGTGACAAGTCTAACGATCTCGAGACCGGAAGTTGGTACCCGTGAGCGAACCCGGCGATAGCAAATTGGCTGGCCCCGACGCCCTCATTGAGCAGCGCGGACACACCCTGATCGTCACCCTGAACCGACCTGAGGCGCGCAACGCCCTCTCGTCCGAGATGCTCTCGATAATGGTCGAGGCCTGGGACCGCGTCGACAGCGATCCGGAGATCCGCACCTGCATCCTCACGGGCGCCGGCGGCTACTTCTGCGCGGGCATGGACCTCAAGGGCGCCGCCAAGAAGCCGCCGGGCGACTCGTTCAAGGACGGCAGCTACGACCCGTCGCGCATCGACGGTCTGCTCAAGGGCCGCCGCCTGACCAAGCCGCTGATCGCCGCGGTCGAGGGCCCGGCCATCGCCGGCGGCACCGAGATCCTGCAGGGCACCGACATCCGCGTCGCCGGCGAGAGCGCCAAGTTCGGCATCTCCGAGGCCAAGTGGAGCCTGTACCCGATGGGCGGTTCGGCGGTGCGCCTGGTGCGCCAGATTCCGTACACCATCGCGTGCGACATGCTGCTGACCGGCCGCCACATCACCGCGCAGCAGGCCCTGGACTACGGGCTGATCGGCTATGTGGTGCCGGACGGCACCGCGCTGGAGAAGGCGCTCGAGATCGCCGAGGTGATCAACAACAACGGTCCGCTGGCGGTGCAGGCCATCCTGAAGACCATCCGCGAGACCGAGGGCATGCACGAACTGGACGCCTTCAAGCCCGATACCGCCAACGGTATCCCGGTGTTCCTGTCCGAGGACTCCAAAGAAGGCCCGCTGGCGTTCAAGGAGAAGCGCGCGCCGCAGTTCAAGATGCGCTGATGCACATCGCGGTGACGGGCGGCACCGGCTACGTCGGTGCCCATACCGTCCGCGCCCTGCTGGCGGCCGGGCATACCGTCCGGCTGCTGGTGGTTCCCGGCGGCAGTGACGACGCGGCGCTCGACGCGCTGGGCAGTGTGGGTCCGCTCGAGGTCCTGACCGGCGACATCCGTGATCCCGCAACGGTTTCCGAGCTGCTGACCGGATGCGACGCCGCGCTGCACGCGGCCGGTGTCGTCGGTACCGACAGCCGGCGTACACAGCTGATGTGGGACATCAACGCCTACGCCACCGAGGCCCTGTTGACCCGGGCTTGTGAGCTCGGGCTGGACCCCGTGGTCTCGGTGTCGTCCTACAGCTCACTGTTCCCGCCGACCGACGGTGTCATCGGCCCCGACACTCCCCCGGCACCGGGCCGCAGCGATTACGCCCGCACCAAGGCCTACGCCGACAACGCGGCGCGGCGGCTGCAGGCCGCGGGCGCGCCCGTCGTCGTGACGTACCCGTCGTCGGTCGTCGGCCCGGCATTCCACACGGCAGTCGGTGTGACACAACGTGGTTGGGACCCGATCGTGCGGTACCGCGTCGCGCCGCGGCTGCGCGGCGGCATGCAGATGATCGATGTCGGCGACGTGGCGCGGGTGCACACGGCGCTGATGCGGCCGGGCCGCGGCCCGAAGCGCTATGTCTGCGGCGGGGTGATGCTGACGTTCGATCAGATGGTCGACGCGCTGCAGTCGGCGCTGGGCCGCTCCATTCGGCGGATTCCACTGTCGCCCGGCCTGTTTCGCGGCGTCGGCCGGGTATCGGACTTCGCCGGGCGCTGGCTGCCGCTGGCGGAGGGGCTGAGCTACGAAGCCGCCCTGCTGCTGACGGCCGCCGTCCCCACCGACGACAGCCTGACCCTGGCCGACCTGAGCCTGACCTGGCGCGACCCCCGAGAGTCGATCGTCGAATCTTTTGCGTGATTTGTGCACGATTTTCCGCGGTCATCGCGGAAAATCGTGCACAAATCACGAACGCCGGGGGGATCAGGATGCCAACCACCGACACCTCGCTGGTGCGTGGCCTGCTGCTGCAGTTCGCGCTACGGGTGCTGTTGGCGGTGTTCGTCGGGTTCGGCCTGCTGCTGGAGCCCCCGAACGCGAACCTGCCGCTGCATTGGGGCATCTTCGCGTGCTACCTCGCGATGGTCGCGGCATGGGGTTGGTGGGGACGACGCTCGGCCGACCAGTCCGACCGGCGCACCCAGCGCGTGGTGGCACTGCTCATGCTGTGCGCGGATCTGACTGTGGTGGCGGTCATTTCAGTGGACAGCGGGCTGAGTTCGCCGGAAACCTGGACGTCCGACGTCCTGCAGCACGGGCTGTTCCTGATCCCGCTGATCGCGGCGGCTCAGCTCGATCCCATGGTCAGCGCCATGATCGCCATTCCCACCGTCGCCACGTTCTTCGTCGTCAACTGGATCGACCGGGAAGCCAACGGTGACGAGCCCTGGGGCTCCATCCTGTTGCGGACCGCCATCGTGTTCGGTCTGGCCGCCGGTTCGGTCGCGCTGTCGTGGGTGCAGCAGTCCAAGACCAGGACCATCGCCGGACTGGCGCAGGAGCGGACCCGTCTGCTCGAAGAGGTGATCAGCCTCGAGAAGCGCGAACGCCAATCCCTATCGGAGCGCCTGCACGACGGCGCGCTGCAGTACGTCCTGGTGGCGCGGCACGACATGGAGGACGTCCGCGACGGGTCGGTCGAGGGGATGGACCGCGTCGACTTCGCACTCGCGGAATCCTCCCGGCTGCTGCGCGACGTGGTGCGCGAACTGCATCCCGAGGTGCTGGCCCGGTCCGGCCTCAAGGCCGCGATCACCGCACTGGCCGACGGCATTGCCGCACGGACCAGCATCGCGGTTCATCTGGACGCCGACGGCTGGCCCGACAGCCTGCGCACCGCCGCCGACCACCTGCTCTACAGCGCGGCCCGCGAGTTCTCGACCAACGCGATCAAACACGCGCACGCCGACAACCTGCGATTCACACTGGCGCACAACGGAAGCCGGGCCGAGCTACGCATCGCCGACGACGGCGTCGGCATCCCGCCGGACCGGCTCGCCCAGAGCGTCGAGGACGGTCACATCGGGTTCGCGTCGATCTGCACGAAAGTGCTTGCGACGGGCGGCGAATTCACGGTCACGGGCTCGCCGGGCACCGTCATCTCGATGGCGGTGCCGGCGGCGAGCACGGTCGACAGCTAGCTCAGAGCACCCGCGGGGCCGGGGTGAACACCACCGGCATGGCCTCGGGGCCGCTGACGAAGTTGGCGGCGCGCAGTGGGATCTCCGCGCCGTCGGCCAAGCGCAGGTCGGGTAGGCGCTGCAGCAGCCGCTCGGTCATCAGGCGCAGCTCCAGCCGGGCCAGCTGGTTGCCCATGCAGAAGTGGGTGCCGAAGCCGAAAGCCAAGTGGCTGTTGGGGTTCCGGTCGATGTGGAACTCGTCCGGGTTCGCGAACTGGTCACCGTCGAAGTTCGCCGACTCGAACATCAGCATGACCTTCTCGTCCTTCTTCAGCTCGGTACCGTAGAAGACGGTGTCCGCAGTCAAGGTGCGGCACATGTTCTTGATGGGCGAGGTCCAGCGCAGCATCTCCTCGATCGCGCCGGGCATCAGCGACGGGTCGCCCACGAGCCGGTCCCATTGGTCGCGGTTGCGCATCAGCTGCTCGGTGCCGCCGGACAGCGTGTGCCGCGTGGTCTCGTCGCCGCCGATCAGGATCAGCAGCGTCTCCATGACGATCTCGTCATCGCTCAGCCGCTGGCCTTCGACCTCGGAGTTGATGAACACCGAGAACAGGTCGTCGGTCGGGTTGGCCCGCCGGTCCTTGATGACGTCCATGGTGAAAGCGGTATATGCCGCAAAGGTTTCCATCAGCTTCTGGATCGACGTCTCGTCCAGGTGCGACGACAGCCCCGACACCAGCTCGTCGGACCAGTCGAGCAACATCTCGCGCTCTTCGGGCACGACACCGAGCATGTCGCCGATGACGGCCATCGGCAGCGGGGCCGCCAGGTCGCGGACGAAGTCGGCCTCGCCCTTCTCACAGACGTTGTCGATCAGCGCGTCGACCAGACGCCCGATCGACGGCACCTTGTCCATGACGCGCTTGCGGGTGAAGCCGGCGTTGACGAGCTTGCGCCGCACCAGGTGTGCCGGATCGTCCATGTCGATCATGTACGGCATGCCCGGCTGGTCGGGGCGGATGCCGCCGGCGTTGGAGAACAGCTCGGCGTTGCGCTCGGCGTCGAGCACCGACTGGTAGGTCGTCACCGCGGCCTGTCCGGTGCGGTCCCGGAACACCGGCTCGTTGGCCCGCATCCAGCGGTACGCCTCGTGCGCGGCTGCCCGGTCGGCATAGAACCGGCCGTCGGCCAGGTCAACGTCGGGGCGGGTGATAACACTGGTCACTTGATCTCCTGAGCATCGGCGAAGGTCATGTCTACGTTGTCAGCGGAACCCGAGAGCATGGCGCGTTTCGGCAATCCGAGGGCCGCCAATTCCTGGGCATACGGGTGGTCACCGAGGCGCACCGTCACGCCGCCGGGCCGGTAGCGCACCCCGGACGGTCTCATCACGCCGACGGTCTCCCGGGTGAGACCGTCGAGGTGCGAATAGGTCGGGGGCGCCTGAGGTTTCGACGGCGCGGGCACCGGGAAGCCGGGCCGAAAGTCCATCCCGACGGCGAACCGGCCGTCGATGGTGACGTCGAAACCGAAGTTCTTCTCATCGCGAACGACAAAGTCCGCCATGACCTTCGGATATCCCCAGATCGATCGGCCGGCCTCCAGCGTGAAGGTCTGATCGACGGGCAGGTGATGGATGAAGGCACCGGCGGACTGCAGGGCGCGCAGGCCCGAGGCGTCCGAGCCGGGCGGGTTCACCATGATGTTGGTGCCGTACTCGTAGTACTCGCCGAGGTCGCTGTCGACGTAGTGCATGAGCATCAGCACGGCCACCGCCCGGCGCCGGCGATACCGGCACACCTGCAGGCCGCTGTAGTCGATCATGCGCTGGGCGGCATCGGCGTCGACCGAGAACATCGCCATGTGCTGCGTCGCCTTGCGGACGCGCACGGGCATGGTCAGCACCGTGCCGGCAATGACATGCTGCGACGGTGCGGACTCGGTGGCGTCTGTCACAGCACAAATCTAGAACACGTTATAGACACTTTGCAATAAGTGTCTACTGCGGACTTCGCGAGCAGACGTAAAACTGCACGTCAGCCGTGCAAACGAACAGTTTTACGTCTGCTCGCGAGGGAAACTAGACCAATTCAGCCAGCTGGTTGATCTGCTCGACCGACTTGGCCCCGACGACCATCATCGTCACGCCCGAGGCCTCCCAGGCCTTGATCTGTTCCTTGACGTAGTCGAGGTTGCCGACGATCGCGGAGTCGTCGACCAAATCGTCCGGAATGACCTTGGCCGCCTCGTCCTTGCGGTCGCTGCGGAACAGCTTCGTGACGTCGTCGACGACCTCGGAGTAGCCCATGCGGCGGTACACCTCGGCGTGGAAGTTGGTGTCCTCGGAGCCCATGCCGCCCATGTAGAGCGCCAGGTGCGGCTTCATCATCTCCATGACCATCGGCCGGTCGTCGGTGACGATGATCTGCGCGGTCGCACAGATTTCGAACGTCTCACGGGTACGACGGGCACCGGCGCGGGCGAAGCCCTCGTCGAGCCATTCGTTGTACATGCCGGAGATGCGCGGCGAGTAGAAGATCGGCAGCCACCCATCGGCGATCTCGGCGGCCAGCGCGACGTTCTTGGGGCCTTCGGCGCCCAGCATCACCGGGATGTCCGCGCGCAGCGGATGCGTGATGGGCTTGAGCGGCTTACCCAGCCCCGTCGTGCCCTCACCCGAGAGCGGCAGCGGGTAGTGCGGGCCGGCGCTGGTCACCGGCGCCTCGCGGGCCCACACCTGGCGCAGGATGTCGATGTATTCGCGGGTGCGCGCCAACGGCTTCGGGAACTTCTGGCCGTACCAGCCCTCGACGACCTGCGGCCCCGAGACGCCGAGGCCCAGGATGTGGCGGCCGCCCGACAGATGGTCGAGGGTCAGCGCTGCCATGGCACACGCCGTGGGCGTGCGGGCCGACATCTGGATGACCGAGGTGCCCAGGCGCATCCGTGTGGTTTCCCGGCCCCACCAGGCCAGCGGCGTGTAGGCATCCGAGCCCCAGGCCTCCGCGGTGAAGACGGTGTCGAAACCGGCTTCCTCCGCGGCGGCGACGAGCGTCGCGTGGTCGGTGGGCGCCTTGGCACCCCAGTATCCGAGCTGCAAACCGAGTTTCATGGGGTCGCCTTTCCGAGGGTGCTTGCCACGATTGTTAGAACCTGTTCTACTCGATGCCGTGAGCGTTAGCCAAAGCAGCCCAGCCCAGATGGCAGGCCATGAGCCGCCCCTTTCGGCTCCGCTGAAACTGTCATTCGACTACACCCGTTCAGTCGGTCCGGTCCTGAGTCAGTTCTTCACCGCGCTGCGCGGACGACGCATCGTCGGCACCCGCGGTTCGGACGGCCGGGTACACGTCCCGCCCGCCGAGTATGACCCTGTCACGTACGAGGCCCTGACCGAGGTGGTTCCGGTTTCCAGTGTCGGCACCGTGGTGTCGTGGACCTGGCAGCCCGAGCCCCTGGAAGGCCAGCCCCTGCAGCGTCCGTTCGCCTGGGCGCTGATCAAGCTGGACGGCGCCGACACCCCGCTGTTGCACGCCGTCGATCTGGGCGAAGGCGCCGCGGCGGCCTCCCTCGAGTCCGGCGATCGCGTCCGCGCGCACTGGGTCGACGAGCCTGTCGGTGCCATCACGGACATCGCGTACTTCGTGCCCGGGGAAGACGCTGTAGAACCATTGCCGGCCGACGATCGCGACCCCGTGACCATGCTGGTCTCGCCGTCGTCCATCGAAATCCAGCACACCGCTTCACTTCCCGAGAGCACCTTCCTGCGCGGCCTGCAGGAGGGCAAGCTGCTCGGTGGCCGCACCAAGGTCGGCCGCGACGGCAAGCCGGGCCCGGTGCTGTTCCCGCCGAAGGAGGCCGACCCGGCCACCGGCATGGTCCTCGACGAGTTCGTCGAGCTGCCCGACCGCGGCACCGTCACGACCTTCGCGATCATCAACATCCCGTTCCCGGGTCAGCGCATCAAGCCGCCGTATGTGGCCGCCTACGTGCTGCTCGACGGTGCCGACATCCCGTTCCTGCACCTGGTCACCGAGATCGACGCGGCCGACGTCCGGATGGGCATGCGGGTCGAGGCGGTGTGGAAGCCCCGTGAGGAATGGGGCCTGGGCATCGACAACATCTCGCACTTCAAACCGTCCGGCGAACCCGACGCCGACTACGACTCGTACAAGCACCACCTGTAAAGGGCCACAATGACTTCCAGCGATGTAGCTGTCGTCGGGTTCGCGCATGCCCCGCATGTGCGCCGCACCGACGGCACCACGAACGGCGTCGAGATGCTGATGCCGTGCTTTGCCAAGCTGTTCACCGAATTGGGCCTGCAGCAGACCGACATCGGCTTCTGGTGCTCAGGTTCTTCGGATTACCTTGCCGGCCGGGCATTCTCGTTCATCTCGGCCATCGACTCCATCGGCGCGGTGCCGCCGATCAACGAGTCGCACGTCGAGATGGACGCCGCGTGGGCGCTGTACGAGGCCTACATCAAGATCCTGACGGGCGAGGTCGACACCGCGCTGGTCTACGGCTTCGGCAAGGGCAGCGCCGGCACCCTGCGCCGGGTGCTGGCCCTGCAGACCGACCCGTACACCGTCTCGCCGCTGTGGCCGGACGCCGTCTCGATGGCGGGGCTGCAGGCCCGGTTCGGCCTGGACGCCGGCAAGTGGACCGCCGAGCAGATGGCGCAGGTGGCGCTGGACTCGTTCGCCGTCGCCGAGCGCGTCGACCGTCTCGAGTCCGCAGCCAGCGTCAGCGAGCTGCTGTCCCGGCCGTTCTTCGCCGACCCGCTGCGCCGTCACGACATCGCGCCGATCACCGACGGCGCGTCCGCGATCGTGCTGGCCTCGGCCGACAAGGCGCGCGAACTGCGCGAAAACCCGGCCTGGATAACCGGTTTCGAGCACCGCATCGAGACCCCGATCCTGGGTGCCCGTGATCTCACGGTCTCGACGTCGACCGCCGCTTCGGCCGCCGCCGCCACGGGCGGGGACCCCGGTTCGATCGACATCGCCGAACTGCACGCGCCGTTCAGCCACCAGCAGCTGATCCTCACCGAGGCGATCGGGCTCAAGGACTCGACCAAGATCAACCCGTCGGGTGGCGCGTTGGCCGCCAACCCGATGTTCTCCGCCGGCCTGGAGCGCATCGGCTTCGCCGCCGAGCACATCTTCAACGGCTCGGCGAACCGCGTGCTGGCCCACGCCACGAGTGGTCCTGCGCTGCAACAGAATCTGATTGCCGTCCTGGAGGGTAAGAACTGATGGCGAACAAAGCTGCCGTCCTCGGTACGGGACAGACCAAGTACGTCGCCAAGCGTTCCGACGTCTCGATGAACGGCCTGGTGCGCGAGGCCATCGATAGAGCGCTCGCCGACTCCGGTTGCACCATGGCCGATATCGACGCCGTCGTCGTCGGTAAGGCACCGGACTTCTTCGAGGGCGTCATGATGCCCGAGCTGTTCATGGCCGACGCCACCGGCGCCACCAACAAGCCGCTGATCCGCGTGCACACCGCCGGTTCGGTGGGTGGCTCGACCGCGATCGTCGCCGCCAGCCTGGTGAAGTCCGGCAAGTACCGCCGCGTGCTGACCATGGCGTGGGAGAAGCAGTCCGAATCGAATGCCATGTGGGCACTGTCGATTCCGGTGCCGTTCACCAAGCCGGTCGGCGCGGGCGCGGGCGGCTACTTCGCCCCGCACGTGCGGGCCTACATCCGTCGCTCGGGCGCACCGGAGAACATCGGCGCCATGGTCGCGGTCAAGGACCGGCTCAATGGCGCCAAGAATCCGCTGGCGCACCTGCACCAGCCCGACATCACCGTCGAGAAGGTGATGTCGTCGCAGATGCTCTGGGACCCGATCCGTTTCGACGAGACCTGCCCGTCGTCCGACGGTGCGGCCGCGCTGGTGATCGGCAACGAGGAAGTGGCCGACGCCCGCGTCGCCGAGGGACATCCGGTGGCCTGGATCCACGCCACCGCGCTGCGCACCGAACCGCTGGCCTACTCGGGCCGCGATCAGGTGAACCCGCAGGCCGGCCGCGACGCGGCCGCCGCCCTGTGGCGCGATGCCGGGATCACCAGCCCGATCGACGAAATCGATTGCGCCGAGGTCTATGTGCCGTTCTCGTGGTACGAGCCGATGTGGCTGGAGAACCTGGGCTTCGCGCCCGAAGGTGAAGGCTGGAAGCTGACGCAGGCGGGCGAGACCGCCATCGGCGGCAAGATTCCGTTCAACGCCTCCGGCGGTGTGCTCTCGTCGAATCCCATTGGCGCATCCGGCATGATCCGCTTCGCCGAGTCGGCCATCCAGGTCATGGGTAAGGCCGGCGACCACCAGGTCGAGGGCGCCCGCAAGGCACTGGGCCACGCGTACGGCGGTGGCGCACAGTACTACTCGATGTGGGTCGTCTCGAGCGACAAGCCTGGAAAGAACTGACATGACGGTTTCCGATCCGAATCATCCCGCACACCTGGCCGGCAAACGGTCGCGCGATGCCGTCGCCGCCCGCGACAAGGAGGCCTGGCTGGCCAACTTCGCCGACGACGCCATCGTGCAGGACCCGATCGGGCCGTCGTTCCTCGATCCCGAGGGCAAGGGACACCGCGGTAAGGAAGCCATCTCGGCCTTCTGGGACAAGGCAATCGCGCCCACCGACAGTCTTGTGTTCAACTTCGAGACCACCTATCAGTGCGGTGACGAGGAAGCGAACGTCGGCAACATCGTGACCACCATCGGCGGGCACGACTTCACCACCCACGGCGTCTTCACCTACCGCGCCAACGAAGCCGGGCAGCTACTGGCACTGCGCGCCTTCTGGGAAGCGCCGCGTACCTCGTGATTTGTGCACGATTTTCCGCGCTGGCCGCGGAAAATCGTGCACAAATCACCGGTTAGAAAGTCCAGGAACCCGACGGCTGCAGGACGAAGCCGTGGCCGCCGTCGGTGGTGTCGATACAGGCGGTGACGCCACCGGCGACCACGCCGCATGTCGTGGTCGCCAGAGTCACCTTCTCCCCGGGCGCCAGTAGTGGCGCGCCGGCCAGATCGGCCGGGACGTCGCCGCGGTAGTTGCTGACCGTCCCCGCATTGGCCGCGTGCAGCTGTGCCACCCCGAAATCACGTGGCGCCTTGGCGGTGGGATCGACCGTGACGCCCAGACCCGCCATCCCCGGCACCGGCCCGTAGCACCGCACGACCGGCCCGGTGCCGGACAACGTGCTGAGCAGACACGCCAGTCCGTCGGGCGTGGAGAACTTCACCATCTGCTGATCGGTGCGCTGGTACGTCGTCAGGTGCGTGTTGGTGACGACGTTGAAGCCCGTGAAGTCGGGGAAGTTGGGTGGCGGCGCGGCGTGCGCCGACGGAGCCGTCAGCGCGATGGAGGCACCGGCCAGGACGAAGAGCGGCAGCTTCATGCGCCCAGTCTTGGCCGAACGTCGGCCGGATTGTCCGATTTCGGCGAAATCCGGGCTCTACAGCTCTTCCAGCCCCGCCAGGTAACGCTCGGCCAGCTCGCGGTAGGCCTGCGGGTTGGTATTGATCCACGCCTCGGCGCCGGTCCCGGCGATCGGGCCGCGAATCTTGGCCGGCGAACCCACGACCAGCACTTCGTCGGGGATCTTGGTCCCGGCGACCACCAGCGAATGGGCCGCGACCAGGCTGCGCCTGCCGATCACCGCGCCGTCGAGGATGGTGCTGTTGTTGGCGATCAGCGCTTCGGCACCGACATGGGCGCCGTGCACGACGCACAGGTGGGCGATGGTCGCGCCGGGCCCGATGTCGACCGGAATGCCGGGCGGAGCGTGCAGCACGGACCCGTCCTGCACGTTTGCACCGTTGCGGATGACGACGGGCGCGTAATCGGCGCGCAGAACCGCGTTGAACCACACCGAGGCCCCGGCTTCGACACGAACATCGCCGATCAGGACGGCGGTGGGGGCGATGAACGCCGTGGGGTCGACGACCGGGCTTCGGCCCTCGAACGAGTAAAGCGGCATGACATAGATATACCGCAGGTCGGGACGCTTGCATTGCGCTGCACCGAGGAAAAACTGTAACGTGTTCTAGTTACTAGGCACAGATTGGGAGGCCAAGGTGAGCACCGAAACCGCGGGGGTTCGCGAGATCGATACCGGCGCGCTGCCGGACCGCTTTGCCCGTGGATGGCACTGCGTGGGTCCTGTGAAGAACTTCCTGGACGGCAAGCCGCATTCTTTCGAGGCGTTCGGCACCAAATTGGTGGTGTTCGCGGACTCGAAAGGCGACCTGAAAATCCTGGACGGCTACTGCCGCCACATGGGCGGGGACCTGTCGCAGGGCACCATCAAAGGTGACGCGGTCGCCTGCCCGTTCCACGACTGGCGCTGGGGCGGGGACGGCAAATGCCAACTGGTGCCCTACGCCAAGCGCACGCCGCGCCTGGCCCGCACCCGCGCCTGGCAGACCGACGTGCGCGGCGGCCTGCTGTTCGTCTGGCACGACCACGAGGGCAACGGCCCCACCGACGAGGTCCGCATCCCGGAGATCCCCGAAGCCGCCAGCGACGAGTGGACCGACTGGCAGTGGAACTCGATGCTCATCGAGGGCAGCAACTGCCGCGAGATCATCGACAACGTCACCGACATGGCGCACTTCTTCTACATCCACTACGGCCTGCCGACGTACTTCAAGAACGTCTTCGAAGGCCACATCGCCAGCCAGTACCTGCACAACGTGGGACGCCCCGACATCGGCGGCATGGGCACCCAGTACGGCGAAGCGCACCTGGATTCGGAGGCCTCGTACTTCGGGCCGTCGTTCATGATCAACTGGCTGCACAACAACTACAGCGGCTACAAGGCCGAGTCGATCCTGATCAACTGCCACTACCCGGTCAGCCAGGACGCCTTCGTGCTGCAGTGGGGCGTCATCGTCGAAAAGCCCAAGGGCATGGACGAAAAGACCACCCAGAAGCTCGCCGACGCCATGACCGACGGGGTCAGCAAGGGCTTCATGCAGGACGTCGAAATCTGGAAGCACAAGACCCGCATCGACAACCCGCTGCTGGTCGAAGAAGACGGCGCGGTCTACCAGATGCGCCGCTGGTACCAGCAGTTCTACGTCGACGTCGCCGACATCACCCCGGACATGACCGACCGCTTCGAGTTGGAGATCGACACCACCGTCGCCAACGAGAAATGGCAGGGCGAAGTGGCCGAGAACCTGCGCCTGCAGGCCGAGGCCAAGGAATCCGCAGAGCAGACCAGCTGATGACCCAGCACAGCGGGCGGGATCAGGCTCGGAGCCCATTTGTCGGCACCGCCGACGAAGCCGAGAGCCTGGCCCGTTCGATGCTGCAGCTGATGGGTCATGGCGAAGACGACGACCACGCCCATCCCGCATCCGATGCACCGGCGAACGGATCCTGGTCCAAGGCACCGGATTTCGCCGGTGACCCGGTGCGGCTGGCCGCGGTTCGTGAAGCCACCGCGGCCGACCGTCAGCGGTACCTGACCTCGGGCCTGGTTCCGGTGGACTGCCGGTTCTGCCACTCGACGGTATCGGTGAAGAAGTTGGGTCCGGAACACACTGCGGTGCAGTGGAATTCGGAGGCGACGCAGCGGTGCGCGTATTTCAGCGAGATCCGTGCCGAAGGCGGCGACCCCAGCCGCAGCCGCTCGTGCCCGAAGATGTCCGACAGCATCAAGCATGCGGTCGCCGAGGGGTGCCTGGAGGAGTTCTCCACCGCCCCCTCCCCCGGCGACGGCTGAGTTTCTCTCGCGCAGAAACGCGAAAACCCCCTGAATCGCTTGATTCAGGGGGTTTTCGCGATTGTTCAGCTGTTACAGGTTGGCGAAGCGCTCCTTGACCTGTTCCTCGGTCAGCCCGTAGTCGGACAGCGAGTAGGTGTGCTTCGGTGCGCGCGGACCCTGCTGACTCTGGGCGTGGCTCTCGCTGATGGCCTCGCGTGCGGCGTCGGTGAACTCGATGCCGAACGTGCGGTAGATGCCCTCGACGGCGCCGACCGGGTCCTTGATGAACTCGAAGTAGTCGACATCGCAGAACTGCTTGGGATCATGCTTGGCCCGTTCGGCATTGAACAGCTCCAGGCCGCGCGACCAGGTTTCCATCGAGTCGTCGCCGATCACCTTGCCGGTGAACGTGTTCGACCAACCCTCGGTGGTGTGCTGCGCGAGCGAACACATCGACGCCATGATGGTCTCGGCCGGCCGGTGGCATTGCACCACCAGTGCGTCCGGGTACACCTTGAACAGCGCCTCCAGCGCGAAAAGGTGGCTGGGATTCTTGAGCACCCAACGCTTTTCAGGCTCGTTCAACCCGATCAGCTGCAGGTTCTTGCGGTGCCGCTGGTAGGACTTGGTCCAGTCCTGCCGGGCCAGCCACTGCGCGTACGACGGGACGTGCGCCAGCGTCTCATAGGACACCGAGTGCAGCGACTGACGCAGCAGCTGCCAGCATTCCTCGACCTCGTCGGCCGTCATGAAGTGCAGGCCCGTGTAGTCCGGGTTCTCTTCGTGAGCCTGCTTGAACCGCGCATCGAGTGCACTGAAAACCGGGTTGTCCGCCCAGGTTTCGCGCGGCGGCCGCGGCTGCGGGAACTCGGCCAGCCACATCTCCAGGCCCTGGTGCCGGGGGTCGGCCGTCAGCAGCCGGTGGATCACCGTGGTGCCGGTGCGCGGCAGGCCGGTGACGAAGATGGGCCGCTCGATGGGCACGTCGGCGTGCTGCGGGTACTGCTTGAACGCCGCGTTGGACACCAGGCGGGCCACCAGCGCGTTGCGGGTGAAGAACCGCTGCATCTTGCTGCCGAGCTCGGTCAGGTCAGCCTCGCGCTGGTACGAATCCAGCAGCACGCCAAGAGCTTCCAGGTAGTTGTCGTCGTCGCCGCCGAAGTCGTCCAGGCCACAGGCCTTGACGGCCGAGGCGTGCAGGTCCTCGACAGTTCCGACGTTGGTCCGAAGTGCGCTCATGCCTTGTACTCCCCGCAGTTGACGTCGAGCGACTGGCCGGTGATGCCACTGGACAGGTCGCTCGCCAGGAACAGGATGGCAGAAGCCACCTCGTCCTCGGTCGGCAGCCGCTTGAGGTCGGAGCCGGCGGCCGACGCCGCGTAGATCTGCTCGACGGTGGTGCCGTACTTCTGGGCTTGATGGCTGAAGTAGCCCTCCAGGGTTTCGCCCCAGATGTAGCCCGGCATCACGGAGTTCACCCGGATGCCCTTCTCACCGAGCTCGGTCGAGAGGGTCTGGGACATGGCCAGCAGGGCCGACTTCGCCATCTTGTAGGCGCCGTACTTGGCCTGCGAATGCCGCACGACCATCGAATTCACGTTCACCACCGAGCCTTTGGCGGTCTCGAGCGCCGGGGTGAAGCCCTGGGTCATGCGCAGCGCGCCGAACACCGTCAGCTCGATCGCATCGCGCATGTGCTCAAAGGTCGTGTTCGCGAAGGGCTTCATCGACGGCACCCGGAACGCGTTGTTGATCAACACGTCCGCCTTGCCGAACTCCTCCGTGGTGCGGGCCACCACATTGGCGACCTGCTCCTCGTCGGTGATGTCGGCGCCCACCACCAGTGCACGGCGGCCCAGCTCCGTCACCTCCTTGGCGACGACCTCGAGCCGCTCCACCGTGCGGGCCACCAGCACCAGGTCGGCGCCGTTCTCCGCACATCGGCGCGCCAGCGTCGTCCCGAGCCCAGGCCCGACGCCGCTGATCACCACGACCTTCCCATCGAGCAGTCCACTCACGGTCAGCCCACCATCCTCTCGCCAATAAGCTTCTGGCGCAGCGCAATCCGCGCACGCCAATCTTCTTCGGAAATCTTGTTGGTCTCGTAGAACGGCAGCTTCGACGCCACCTCATCGAGGCCCACGACCTCGCACGTCGGGCCGTCCTCGGCCGTCAGCTCGCGGGACACCCGCTGCCAACGGAACTGCAGGTAGCCCTTGGCGTGGCCGAGGGTCTCGCACCAGTTGGTCACGCCCGGGTTGTTCTCGGACACCACGATCCGGATCTTGCCGTCCGGATCCGCCTGTGCCTGAGTGCCGTTCAGTGACGTCTGGTGATTGATGTAGTCCAGCGAGATGTACCAGAGGCTGCCGAGCTGGAAGCCCAGGTAGGGCGCATCCGACACCGGCAGCGTGATGACCATGGCCTGGTCGGGCGTCATGTCGTAGTGCCCGACGGACGAGTACTGGGTGGCCAGCCCGCCCGGGGTCAGCCGCGGCGCGGTGAGCGTGTTGACCGGCAGGTTGTCGTAGAACCACTTCGGGAACTGCAGCCAGGTCTTGACGCGCTGCACCAGCTGCTTGCCGGCGACCGCGTACCGCTTCTCGATCAGCTCGCGGGTCAACGGCTCCGGTGCGGTGCCCGCGGTGTCGGTGCGGGAGATCGCGAACGAACCGCGCTGCGCCGACCAATCGTTGTAGACCTCGCGGATCACCAGCTGCGCCGGGGTGGCCGGCGTGAACCGCCACTCGAACGTGCCGTCGGCCGCGATGTCGAGCTTGCGGTCGTCGAACGCCGTCTCGCTGTCCGGCACGTTGGCGTCGGTGTACTCACCGCCGAGCAGCTGGAAGCTGACGTCGGTGGTGGTGCCGCGACGCCCGGTGACGACGTACTCGTGGCCCGGCTGCACGCGCGTCCCGAAGTACATGGTGTCGGGGTTGTCGAGGCCCATCTTCTCGAACGGGCCGGTGCCGCTGTGCAGGAACGGGTGGTCCTTGTCGAAGTCGAACGCGACGTGCGTGCACGATGCGATACAACCGGCGAGGTATTGCAGGCCTTCGAGCAGATCGGCCTCGGTTTCGATGAACGGCGCCGCGGCGACAAGGCGCTCCGCCTCGGCGACGGCGTCGACGAACGACTGCGTGAACATACGGTCAGCACCCTTCCGTTCCAATATTGGAACGCATCGGTAGATATTCCGACTGAAGAGTAGAACGTGTTGCAGTTCGTCGTCAATGCCGCGCAGGTCGGCAGGAACGGCTGAATTACCGGCCGCCGGTCCATATTTGGACCGATGTCGTACATTCCTTGCCATGACTGACACCGGCCGCTCGTCGCCGCCCACCGCCCGCGTCGTCGCGGTGCTGGATTTCCTGGGCAGTCACCCCCAGGAACAATTCGGGCTGTCCGAGTTGGCGCGCCGGCTCGACCTCAGCAAGCCCACCTGCCTGGGCATCGTCACCACGCTTGCCGATGCCGGTTATCTGGTGCGTGATGCCGCCGAGAAGACCTACCGGCTGGGCCCGCGGTTGATCACGCTGGGCCACACCGCACAGGAGTCCATGCGCATCAGCCCGGCCGCGCGGGCGGAACTGCGCCGGCTCTCGGAGGCGTTCAACGCCACGGCGGCGTTGTCGGCGGTCGTCGACGACCGCATCACCCTGCTGGAACTCGTTGCCCCGCACGGCAGTCCGGAGCCGGTGCAGGTCGGGCAGAGCTATCCGTTCGCGCCGCCGGTCGGCCTGATGTTCGTGCTGTGGGATGAGCGTGCGGTGCGCGACTGGCTGGCCAAGGAGCCGACGATCCCGCTGCGCACCGACAGTGCGCGGCTGGAACGGGTCATCACCGAGTGCCGCGAATCGGGTTATCTCGTGGAGCGGCTGACACCGGGCGGCCGGCGGCTGTACGCCATGATGGCCGGCATGTCGAGCAACCTGCCCGACGAATTACGGGTTCTGCTGGGCGAACTCGTCTCCGACATCGGTGAGCGCGTATATCTGCCCAGCGAATCGAACACGGCGGCGGGTGCCCGGGCCAAGCACGACATCAGCGTCATCGCCGCACCGGTGTTCGACCATCACCAACGCCAGGTGATGGTGCTGTCACTGCAGATCGGCCATGCCCTGACCGACGCGGAGATCAGTAAGCGAGCGCGCGGGCTGGTTGCCACCGCCGCGACACTGACGGCGCAACTCGGCGGGTCCCAGCCCGGCCGAACGTGAGCTCATGCGCGAAACCCGTTGACGGATAGACGCATTCGCTCACGTTCAGCCAGCGACGACTAGACGCCGTTGAGGACGGCCAGCGCGTCGGTCGGCGCGACCTGCAGGCCGCAGCGGTCCTTGAACGCGGCCAGCGGGGCCTGGATGCCGCGCAGCGCGTCGGCCTCGTCGGGGTGGGCCTTGAAGTAGTTGTCGAACTGGCTCATGGCGGCGAACGCCGACTGCCGGGTGGCGTCGAGCAGTGCGGCATCGGCATCCGGGTGCGCGGCGAAGTAGTCCGACAGCTGCAGCGTGACCGAGCTGATGGTCTTGGCGAGCGTCGCGGTGCTGCAGTCGGCGACCGTAGCCGCGGGGGCGACGGTGGTCGTCGTCGTGGTAGACGGTGCGGTGGCGGACGTGGTCGGCGTCGCCGAGGTCGTCGGGGTCGCGGCGGTGGTCGCGGTCGTGGTCGGCGAAGCGGTGGCCGACGTCGCCGGCGACGTCGGGCTCACGGGATCGGCCGATGCACGCGGCACGACAAGGGCGGCACAGGCGGCACCCAGGGCAATGAAGCCGAGGGTGGAACGGCCGAACGTAACGGCACGAGTCATGGAATCCTCCTTTGTTCTGGCCGCATCCGTCTTCCCCGGCCTCTGGGTATGTTTCGCTCAGCCCGGTACAGCTGTTACACAAGCGGCCAAAGTTGCAGGTCAGCATGACCCGAAGCGGCAAATATTCGCTTTCGTGAATTAGCTCGGCTGTGCTGGTATTGGGGCATGCGCGCTTCGCCCTGGCCACTGGCGGAACTGGAGGTGATCACTCCGGTTCTGCGGCTCTGCCATGTGACCGACGAACTGGCCGACCAACTCGCCCGACTGGCCGCCCAGGGCATCCACGATCCGGCCACCATGCCGTTCTCGGTCCCGTGGACCGACGCGGTCTCCCCCGAACTGGAACGCAACACCGTCCAGTACTTCCGGCAGACCCGCGCCGAGGTATCGACGGAGCACTGGGACGTGCCGATGGCCGTCATCGTCGGCGACGCAGCCGTGGGCGTCTGTGTGGTGACCGCCGACGGCTTCCCCGCCCGCCGGACCGTGTCCACCGGTTCTTGGCTGGGCCGCCGGTATCAGGGCCGCGGCCTCGGCCGGGAGATGCGCACGGCCGCACTGCAGCTGATCTTCGCCGGATTCGACGCCGACCTGGCTACCACCCGGGCCTGGCACGACAACGCGGCGTCACTCGGCGTCACGCGGTCGCTGCCGTACGTACAGACCGGCTCGTCGCGGCAGTCGCGGCGTGGGGTCTTCGACACGATGCTGGAGTTCACCATGACGCGCGACCAGTGGAAGACCTTGCGACGCGACGACATCCAGTTGGTGGGCGTCGACGCCGTACTCGATCAGCTGGCGCTGCGCCGGAACTGAACCGATGGACACCAGAAAATTGGTGTCCGGAACCGGTGCGCCAGGCTCATAGGCTCGAGTAGTGACGTATGACGACGCGGAGTGGCACTACGACAGCGTCGGGGAACTCGACCTCGATGTGAGCGCGGCGAGCACCCACATCGGGATGTTCATGGCCTGGTTGGCGTTGCACGGCCTCACCCAACCTGATTGCAATCCAACCGAATTGCAGAGCCGGACCGTCACGCCCGGCGAGTACCTGCGGCGATACTGCGTCAATCAGATCGATCCGTCGATGCTGACCGACACCGGAAACGCCTTCGCCGCCGCCGGTTACCGGGCCTACCTCTCGCACTATCGCGACGTGCCGGCTGTCGCTCGTCATGGCGAGCGGTACGGCGAACCGGACACCTGGGAGACCTACGACGAGGTCGCCCCGATGATCGACGAGCTGTACGCCGAGTGGCGTTCCGCCGTCAGCTGACCGCCGCGATCGCGAACGGCAACACGGCGGGCGCCCCAGCGGTGCGCAGCACCTGCGTCGCCATGGTCATGGTCCAGCCGGTGTCGACGAGATCGTCGACCAGCAGCACCGGACCGCTCACGTCCAGCGTGGGCGCCTCCCACGAATCCACCAGCGCCGCAACCCGGTACGCAGAATTGGCCGCCGTCACGGGACGCCGCTGCGGCCGGTAGTACAGCGTGCCCAGGTTCTGCAGCCGGCCCAGCTCCGCCAGCCGGGTGACGAGCGAACCGATCAGCTGCGGATGCCGCTCGGAGTCCAGACCCATCACCGCCACCGGGCGGTCCTTCCAGTTCCAGGCCTTGAGGACCGCCACCGCCGCCTGCACCACGGCGTCGGGGACCTCGGCGTCGGGCCCGTCGAGCAATTGGCGCAGCCGGGCGCCCCACCCCAGGTCGGTCAGTCGCCCGATGACGCGGCCCGGCTCGGCGCCACCGGATATGCGTCCGGACAACCCGATTCCCAGGGAGCCCAGCCCCGTCGGCCACTGTTTACGCGGGGCGAGCTCCACGCCGGGCCGCATCAGCTGGTCCCGCACCGTCGACGCGGCCTCCGCATCGACGTCGGCGGCGTAGCGCGCACCCGCACAGTTGTCGCACCGGCCGCAGCCCTGGCCGTCGAGCTCGGGATCGTCGAGTTGGCTGCGCAGGAACACCATTCGGCACTCGGTCGTCGCTTGGTAGTCCAGCATGGCCTGCTGCTCGCGCTGCCGCGCGGCATCCAGATTGCGGTAGCGCTCTTCGTCGTACGACCACGGCTCGCCGGTACTGATCCAGCCGCCCTTGACGCGGCGCACCGCACCGTCGACGTCGAGCACTTTGAGCACCATCTCGAGCCGGGACCGGTTGAGGTCGACCAACGGTTCCAGGGCCGCGGTCGACAGCGCCCGGTCCGGTTCGAGTTCGCCGATCACCTTGCGTACCAAGGCTTCCGACGGGAACGCGACCGACGCGAAGTACCGCCAGATGTCAGCGTCCTCTTTGCCCGGCAGCAGGATCACCTCGGCGCTCGAGGTGGCGCGGCCGGCACGGCCAACCTGCTGGTAGTACGCGATGGGTGACGACGGAGCGCCCAGGTGCACGACGAAGCCCAGGTCCGGTTTGTCGAACCCCATGCCCAGCGCCGAGGTGGCGATGAGCGCCTTGACCCGGTTGTTCAGCAGGTCGGCTTCCAGCTGTTCGCGTTCGGCGGCTTCAGTGGATCCGGTGTAGGAGGCGACGGTGTGGCCCTGCTCGCGCAGCAGCGCGGCGATGTCATGTGCCTGCGACACCGTCAGGGTGTAGACGATGCCCGAGCCGGGCAGCGAATCCAGATGCGCCGCAAGCCATGCCGCCCGCTGCGCCGGTCCCCCGGCATGCACCACCGACAGGCGCAGCGACTCCCGGTCCAGCCCGCCGCGCAGCACCAGGGTATCCCCGCCGCCGACGCCCAGCTGCGCGGCCACGTCCTGCACCACGCGGTCGTTGGCAGTCGCGGTGGTGGCGAGCACCGGTATGCCCGAACCCAACTCACCGATCAGGGTGCGGATGCGCCGGTAGTCGGGCCGGAAGTCGTGGCCCCAGTCGGAGACGCAGTGCGCCTCGTCGACGACGACGAGTCCGGCGTCGGCGGCCAGTGCGGGCAGGACGGCGTCACGAAAGTCGGGGTTGTTCAAGCGCTCCGGGCTGACCAGCAGCACGTCGAGGTCTCCGGAGGTGACCCGCTGGTGCACCTCGTCCCACTCGGTGACATTGCTGGAGTTGATGGTGGCGGCGCGGACGCCCGCGCGTTCGGCCGACGCCACCTGGTTGCGCATCAGCGCCAGCAGCGGCGAGACGATGACGGTCGGGCCGCGGCCGGCGGCCCGCAGCAGCTTGGCGGCGATGAAGTACACCGCGGACTTGCCCCACCCGGTGCGCTGCACCACCAGCGCTCGGCGACCCTGGACCACCAGGGCCTCGATGGCCACCCACTGGTCGTCGCGCAGCACCGCGCCGGGGCCGGCGAGCTGTTCGAGCAGGGCCTGCGCGTCAGTACGCGTAGGTGTTGCGGGGCTTGGGGATGGGCTCGGCACTGGTCACTTCCATGGTCGGGACGAAATTCGTGGACGGATTGGACGTCCCGGGTACCACCTTGCCCTGCACCTTCAGCCAGGTGTCCTTCGGGTGCGGACCGGCCGCGCCGGTCAGGTGGATGCGGGCCAGTTGCGCGTCGGCGGCGCAACACACGATCACGACGCGGGCCAGGTCGTCGCCCATGGTGAACCCGGTGACGGTGATGGTCCGTCCCTCAAGGCTTTTCGTGGAATCCGCGGCGGCCCGCAGCACGACCTCCGGTAGCGACACCACACCGTCGGCCGGCAGCGGCGGGAACGCCCGCTTGGGCGGCGCCACCGCCGCGGTGACGGTCTCGGCGCCGACGGCACTCATCGGCGGCACCGCGACGAACGCCGTGAGCGCCACCGGGATGAGCAGCAGCCACGCCAGCAGCCCGCGATGGTGATGCCCACCCGGCGGCCCGTGGCGCAGGTCCCGCACCAGGCACACCACAGCGAGCGCCACCAACAGGACGGCCGCCACCACCAGCCACGGGAACAACGCCGGTTTCACGAAATTCAGGTAGGTGCCCTTCACCGCGATCAGGCCCGTGCTCAGCCCGATCAACAGCACCAGGATGTTCTGGGTCTCCCGGCTCACGACGCGCCCCCGAGCAGCAGCAGCCCGACGGCCGTCGCGCAGACCGTGGCGACCACCAGCGTCAGCGGCGCGAATCGCACGGCGAACGGCCGGCCGAACACACCGGCCTGCATCGCGAACAACTTGACGTCCACGGCCGGCCCGACCACCAGGAACACCAGCCGCGGCACCAACGGGACCATGGTCAGGCTCGCCGCGACGAAAGCGTCGGCCTCCGAACACAGCGCCAGCACGACGGCCAACAGTGCCATCGTCACCACGCCGACCACCAGGTTGCCGGCCACCTGCTCGAACACCCACGGCGGCACGGCCGCACGCAGCACCGCCGCCGCGCCGGCACCAACGACGAGGTAGGCCGCGGACTGCAGGAAGTCGTGCCGGGCCGCCTCGGTGAAGACAGTGAAGCGCGATGCCCCCTCGTCGTGATGGGTGGGCAGCGTGCGGGTCACCCATTCGGTGCGGCCCCAGCGCTGCCACAACAGCCCCATCACCACCGCGGTCAGGAGCGACGCCACGCAGCGTGCCACCACCATCTGCGGCTGGCCTGGGAACGCAACCGCCGTCGCCACCAGCACCACCGGGTTGATCGCCGGTGCGGACAGCATGAAGGTCAAGGCAGCCCCCGCCGTCTCCCCGCTGAACAACCGGCGCGCCACGGGCACCGAACCGCATTCGCATCCGGGCAGCGCGGCGCCGCCGACACCCGCCACCGCCACCGCGAGCGCCGGCCGGCGCGGCAGCCGGCGGGCCAGCCGCTCCGGGGTGAGGTATGCGGCGACCAGGCCGCTGACGATGACGCCCAGCACCAGGAACGGCAGGGCCTGCACGAAGACGCCGCAGAACACCGTGGCCGCGGTGGCCAGGCGGGCGTGGTCGGTCAGGACACCGCTGACCCACGAGCCCGACAGCGCCAGTGCGGTGAGGGCGATGAGCAACAGCTCCATCGACCCGGCCCGCCGCCGGCGCTCCGGCGCCAGTGTGGATTCGTCCCCGGCCATGCGCCCATCTTGCCGGGGAAGTCTGACAAGTCGCTCGCTACGTCGCTTGTGGCTGGGTGGGCACGACCGGGATCCGGCCCGCGCTCGCGCCGCCGTCGACCGCCAGGTCCGCGCCCGTCATGTACGACGACGCGTCCGACGCGAGGAACGCCACCACCTCGGCGACCTCCTCGGGCGCGCCGACGCGCGTGAGCGGCGCACCCGGGTGCCCGCCGAGCCCGCGTTCGATCGGCAGGTGCGCCACCATCGGGGTGTCGATCATGCCGGGGTAGACGGTGTTGACCCGAATTCCCATGGGGCCCAATTCGATTGCGGCGACCTTGGAGAAGCCGCGCAGGCCCCACTTGGAGGCGCCGTAGGCGCTGTAGCCGGCCAGCCCCTGCAGACCGGCCTGCGAGGACACATTGATGATCGAGCCGCCACCGACCGCCTTCATGGGTTCGACGACGGCCTTGGTGCCCAGGAACGGCCCGATCAGGTTGACGCGCAGCTGCCGCTCCCACGACTCGGCGGTGTGGTCCATGAGCGGTTCGACGGTGCAGATAGCCGCGTTGTTGACCAGCGCGTCGATGCGGCCGAACGCACTGAGCGCGAGTTCGACCGTTGTCCGCCAATCACTTTCGTTGCCGACGTCGTGCCGCTGGAAGCGGGCGGCGGCGCCGATCGACGCGGCGACCGCCTCTCCCTCGTCGACCAGGACATCGGTGAGCACCACCTGCGCGCCGAGTGCGGCGAACAACCGCGCCTCGGCCTCACCCTGACCACGCGCCGCGCCGGTGATGATCGCGACCTTGCCGGCCAGGTCCATGACTAGTCGCTGTCCTGGTCGATGCCGGTCAGCATGAGCTCGGAGACCCGGCGCGGGGTCTCGGTGAGGTACGCCATCGCCGCGATGCGCTTGGGCAGGATGACGTGCTTCTTCTCCTTCTCGACGGCATCGGCGATGGCCTCGGCGACCATGTCGGCGTCCAGCGGCTCCTGCGGGATCATCCGGAACTTGAGCGACCGTTCGATGGTGCGGCGCGCCGGGCCGAACGACCGGATGTGATCGATCATGTCGGTCTTGACCTCACCGATCTGCACCAGCGTGGTGTTGACGGGCTTGTTGCGAAGCTCGGAGCGGATGCCGGCGGTGAAGTGGCTGAGGCCGGCCTTGGAGGCGCCGTACAGGGTGACGCCCGGTCCGGTGGAGATGGCGCCCATCGAGGACACGTTGACGATGTGGCCGCGGCCGCGCTTGATCATCCCCGGCATCACCTGGCGGCACAGCTCCATGGGAGCAATCAGGTTGACCTGCAACAGGTCTCGCACATCCGCCGACGACGCCTCGTAGAAGCGGCCGACGCGGTCCACACCGGCGTTGTTGATGATGACGTCGACGGGGCCGTCGGCCTCGACGCGGCCGATCAGCTCTTCGACCGCCGCCGGATCCATCAGGTCAGCGGGATATGCCTTGCCGCCCAACTCCTTTGCGAGCTCTTCGAGCTGCTCGGCGTTGCGGGCGACGAGTGCGACGTCGGCGCCGCGGCGAGCCATCGCCTGCGCGATGTTCCGGCCCAGGCCACGGCTGGCACCGGTGACCAGAACCCGGCTGTTCCTCAGTTGCATATCCCTACTCCATTCAGTCAGACACCGACCCGGCGGAGCCCTCGGGCTCCGCGTCGCGACGCCGAGTCAGCTCATGGTGAGCACGCTAAACGGGGTGTGAGCCGAAATTCAGAGGTAGTTCCCGATCACCGAGACAACATGTCCGCTGGCTCACATTTTTGGCCTCATAGTGATGTATGCGACGTTTATCGGGCGAGGACAACAGCTTCCTGGCGTGGGAGAGTGCCGTCCAGCCGCAGCACACCATCAAGGCCGTCGTACTCGATCCGGCCCAGGGCCACGAGCCCATCACCTTCGAAGCCGTGCGCGCCGCACTGCCCGGTCTCGTCGACCGCGTCGAACCCCTGCAGTGGCAGCTGATGTCGCCGCGTTTCGGCGCCGGCCGGCCGTGGTGGATCACCCGTGCCCGCGGCGACCTGAACTACCACATGAAGCGCGCCACCGCCGCCGCACCGGGAACCGATCGCGAGCTCGGCGCGGAGATCGCCAAACTCTTCGAAGAGCCGCTCGTCCGGGACCGCCCGGCCTGGCAGATGTGGTACATCGACGGCCTGGCCGACGGCCGCGTCGCACTCGTGCTCAAGATCCACCACGCGGTGGCCGACGGTATGGCGTCGCTGAACCTGCTCGAGCAGTTCTACAGCCAGGACCCCGCCGACCGGCTGCCCGAGCCGTCGGCCCGCCCGGCGCCCGACGAGCACCGCCCGCCGACCGCCGAGTGGCTGCCGATGGTGGCGCGCCAGCAGGTCAAGTCGCTGACCAAATTCCCGAAGGTCTTGGCCCGCACGGCGAAAGTCACGCGCACCATCCAGAACCGGCAGAAGTCGGGCAAGCCCAGCTACGCCGAGGCCTTCATCCCGCCGGCCCTGCCGTTCAACGAGCCGCTGACCGCGGGCCGCGGCTTCGCGTTCGTGAACGTCGAGATGGATCAGATCAAGCGGGTGTCGAAGGCGTTCGGCGTGAGCGTCAACGACGTCTTCCTCGCCATGTGCAGCACCGTGCTTCGCGAGTACCAGGCGTCCCGCGGCCCCGTCGGGGACGACACCATGACCGCCGTGGTGCCGGTGTCGATGCGCCCGCAGGACGGCGACCGGTGGGGTAACAAGGTCGCCCGCTGGAACGTCGAACTCGCGACCAACATCGCCGATCCGGTGGCACGGCTGAAAGCCATCTCGGCGAACACCGCCACCGCGCGCGAGGTGCAGAGCGAGCGCGATGCCTGGCTGCAGCACGACTGGATGGAGTACTGGCCGCTGTTCAAGGTCTACTCGCGGGTGCTGCCGACCATCGGGGCAAAGGTCAAGAAGCGCCCGATGTTCAGCATGATCGCGTCGAACATGCGTGGCCCGCAGAAGACGTTGTACTTCGGCGGCGCCCCGGTCGAGAAGCTGATCTCGACCGGCCCGCTGGTCTTCCCGATGGGCATGAACATCACCGGCTGGAGCTACGAAGGCGGCATGCAGATCTGCGTGCTCACCTGCACTGACCAGGTCAAGGATCCGCACGCTATCGCCGACCGGCTGCCCGCGGCACTGGCCGAGCTGGTGGTCCGCTGCGAGACCGCGACGGATTCCGTCACCAGCTGATCCGGCTACGCAAAACGCCGGCCGCCCCTTTCGGGACGGCCGGCGTTTTCGCTTGCGGCAGTTAGGCTTTGCCGTCGGCACGCTCGCGCTGGATCTCGAGCGCGATGTCGATCAGCTGGTCCTCCTGGCCACCGATCAGCTTGCGCTGGCCGACACGGAGCAGCAGCTCGTGCGCAGGCACGCCGTAACGTTCGCCCTGGCGCACCGCGTGCTTGAGGAAGCTCGAGTACACGCCCGCGTAGCCCATCACCAGTGCGTTGCGGTCCAGCAGGCACTCGGCGGGCATCGCCGGGGCGACAACCTCTTCCGCGGCGTCGGCGATGTCAAAGAAGTCGATGCCGGTCTTGACACCGATCTTGTCGAAAACGCCGACCAGCGCCTCGACCGGCGCATTACCGGCACCCGCACCAAACCGGCGGCACGAGCCGTCGATCTGCTTGGCACCGGCACGCACGGCCTCGACCGAATTGGCAACGCCCAGACCGAGATTCTCGTGTCCGTGGAAACCAACCTGCGCATCCGAACCCAATTCGGCGACCAGAGCGGCCACCCGGTCGGCGACACCTTCGAGCACCAACGCACCGGCGGAGTCCACGACGTAGATGCACTGGCAGCCGGCGTCGGCCATGATGCGGGCCTGCGCGGCCAGCTTCTCGGGAGAGATGGTGTGGCTCATCATCAGGAAGCCCACGGTCTCCAAGCCCAGTTCGCGGGCGAAGCCGAAGTGCTGGATCGAGACGTCGGCCTCGGTGCAGTGGGTGGCGATGCGGCAGATCGAGCCGCCGTTGCCCTGCGCGATCCGGATGTCTTCCTTGGTGCCGACACCCGGCAGCATCAGGAAGGCGATCTTGGCGTTCTTCGCGGTCTCGGCCGCGATGGTGATCAGCTCCTGCTCCGGGGTCTTGGAGAACCCGTAGTTGAAGCTCGAACCACCGAGTCCGTCGCCGTGGGTGACCTCGATGACCGGGACGCCGGCGTTGTCGAGGGCGCCGACGATAGCGCGCACCTCGTCAGCGGTGAACTGGTGGCGCTTGTGGTGTGAACCGTCGCGCAGCGAGGTGTCCGTCATCCGGACGTCCCAGGCGGCATCAAAAAAAACATCGCTGGAGAAGATGCTTCCCGACTCAGGTGCGGTGCTCATGCCTTAACTCCCACGATTTCCTTGGCGATCTCCTCGCCCACCTTGGTGGCCGCGGCGGTCATGATGTCCAGGTTTCCAGCGTAGGTCGGCAGATAGTCGCCGGCACCTTCCACCTCGACGAAGATGCTGACGACGTGCTGGCCACCGTTGACCACCGACGGCTCGTCGAACTGCGGCTCGTTGAGCAGCCGGTAACCGGGCACGTACGTCTGCACCTCGGCGACGACGTCCTTGACCGACTGCGTGATCGCAGCGTGGTCGGCATCTTCGGGGATGGCGCAGAAGATGGTGTCGCGCATGATCATCGGCGGTTCGGCCGGGTTCAGGATGATGATGGCCTTGCCGTCGCGGGCGCCACCGATGTTGCGCACGCCGGCGCTGGTGGTCTTGGTGAACTCGTCGATGTTGGCCCGGGTGCCGGGGCCGGCCGAAGCCGACGACACCGACGCCACGATCTCGGCGTAGGGCACGCCGCCCTGCGCCTCGACCGCACGCGACACGGCGTAGACCATCGGGATGGTGGCCTGGCCACCGCAGGTGACCATGTTGACGTTCATCGAATCCAGGTGCGCCCGCAGGTTGGCCGGCGGGATGACGCCAGGGCCGACGGCAGCCGGGGTCAGGTCGATGGCGCGGATGCCGGCTTCCTCGTACCGCGGCGCGTATGCCTTGTGCACGTAGGCGCTGGTGGCCTCGAAGATGAAGTCCGGCTTCTCGCTCTGGGCCAGGAGCCAGTCCGCCCCGTCGGCGCTGGTCTCCAGACCCAGCTTGCGGGCGCGGGCCAGGCCCTCGCTATCCGGGTCGATACCGATCATCCAGCGCGGCTCGAGCCAGTCCGACCGCAGCAGCTTGTACAGCAGGTCAGTACTGATATTTCCCGAGCCGACGATCGCGACGCTCGCTTTGGACGGCATGCTCACTCCTCTACAGAAACTTTGGGTATTACGCGAAAGACAGGTGGACGGAACCCAATCCGGCGAATTCGGCGACGAAGTCGTCACCCGGCTTGGCATCGAACGCCCGCATGCAGGCCCCCGGCAGCACCACGTCGCCGGCCTTGAGACGCACGCCGAACTGGTCGACCTTGCGCGCCAGCCAGGCCACCGCCGTCACCGGGTTGCCGAGCACCGCGTCGCTGCGGCCCTCGCCCAGCACCTCGCCGTTGCACTTGAGCACGGCGTCGATGTTCCGAATGTCGATGTCCTTGGGCGACACCCGCTCCTTGCCGAGAACCCAGCCGGCCGAGGACGCGTTATCGGCGATGGTGTCGCACAACTTGACCTGCCAGTTGGTGATGCGGGTATCGATCAGCTCGATGGCCGGCGCGAACGCGGCGGTGGCGGCCAGCACGTCGTCCTCGGTGCAGCCGGCGCCGGGCAGATCGTCGGCCAGTACGAACCCGACCTCGACCTCGACCCGCGGCAACAGGTACTTCGAGGTCAGCACGGGCTTGTCCTCGAATACCTGCATGTCGTCGAGGAGGTGCCCGTAGTCGGGTTCATCCACATTCATCATTTTCTGCATGGCCTCGCTGGACAGACCAACCTTGTGTCCCACCACGCGGGCACCTTCCGCGACCCGCTGACGAATGTTGAGCAGCTGGATCTCGTACGCGTCGACGACGTCGATGTCGGCGTAGGTGTCGGTCATCGGCGACATCGCGACCCGGCTGCGCTCGGCTTGGGCCAGCGCGGCGGCGAGCTCGGCACGCACGTTGTCGGACAGCATTCGTGAATTCCCCTAACTTCATGGACCGGCGCAGTTGTCCACAGGCCGGGCAATTCTATAACGTGTTCTACATGACTGGACAGGAGTACGACGTTGTCGTCGTCGGCAGCGGTGCAGCCGGTATGGTCGCCGCCCTCACCGCAGCCCATCAGGGCCTTTCGACAGTAGTCGTAGAAAAGGCCCCACACTATGGAGGTTCCACTGCGCGGTCAGGTGGCGGCGTCTGGATCCCGAACAATGAGATTCTGCAGCGTGCGGGGGTCAAGGACACCCCGGAAGCGGCCCGCACCTACCTGCACAAGATCGTCGGCGACGTGGTGCCCGCAGAGAAGATCGACACCTACCTGCAGCGCGGCCCCGAGATGCTGTCCTTCGTTCTGAAGAACTCGCCACTGAAGCTGTGCTGGGTGCCGAACTACTCCGACTACTACCCCGAGGTCGAGGGCGGCCGCGCCGGCGGACGGTCCGTCGAGCCCAAGCCGTTCAACGCCAAGAAGCTCGGCGTCGACGAAAAGGGCCTGGAGCCGGCGTACGGCAAGGTCCCGCTCAACATGGTTGTGATGCAACAGGATTACGTCCGGCTCAACCAGCTCAAGCGCCACCCGCGCGGCGTGCTGCGCAGCCTCAAGGTCGGCATCCGCGCCACCTGGGCCGGCGCCACCGGCAAGAACCTGGTCGGTATGGGCCGCGCCCTGATCGCCCCGCTGCGCATCGGCCTGCAGAAGGCCGGCGTCCCGGTGCAGCTGAACACCGCGCTGACCGACCTGTACTACGAGAACGGCCGGGTCGCCGGCATCTACGTCCGTGACACCAACGCACCGGAAAGCGCTGAGCCGCAACTGATCCGGGCCCGCCGTGCGGTGATCCTGGGCAGCGGTGGCTTCGAGAAGAACCAAGAGATGCGCACCAAGTACCAGCGCCAGCCGATCACGACCGACTGGACCGTCGGCGCCAAGGCCAACACCGGCGACGGCATCCTGGCCGCCGAAAAGCTCGGCGCCGCACTGGAAATCATGGAAGACGCCTGGTGGGGCCCGACGGTGCCGCTGCCTGACAACCCGTGGTTCGCGCTGTCCGAGCGCAACTCCCCCGGCTCCATCATCGTGAACATGAACGGCAAGCGGTTCATGAACGAGTCCATGCCGTACGTCGAGGCCTGCCACCACATGTACGGCGGCCAGTACGGCCAGGGCGAGGGCCCGGGCGAGAACGTGCCGGCGTGGTTGCTCTTCGACCAGCAGTACCGCAACCGCTACATCTTCGCGGGTCTGCAGCCGGGACAACGCATTCCGAAGAAGTGGACCGAGGCCGGTGTCGTCGTCAAGGCCGACACCATCGAGGAACTGGCGGAGCTCACCAACCTGCCCGTCGATGAGCTCAAGGCCACCATCGAGCGCTTCAACGGCTTCGCCCGCAGCGGTGTCGACGAGGACTTCGGCCGCGGCAACAGCGCCTACGACCGGTACTACGGCGACCCGACCAACAAGCCGAACCCGAACCTGGGCGAGATCAAGCACGGCCCGTTCTACGCGGCCAAGATGGTGCCCGGCGACCTCGGCACCAAGGGCGGCATCGTCACCGACATCCACGGCCGCGCGCTGCGGGAAGACGGCTCGGTGATCGAGGGCCTGTACGCATCTGGCAACGTCAGTGGACCGGTGATGGGTCACACCTACCCGGGCCCCGGCGGGACCATCGGCCCCGCCATGACCTTCGGATACCTCGCGGCACTGCACGTGGCAGGAAAGGGCTGACATGCCGATCAATCTCGATGAGGCCATCGGCGCCGAATTGGCGCCCGTCGAATTCTCGTGGAGCAGCAGCGATGTGCAGCTGTACCACCTGGGCCTGGGTGCCGGCGCGGACCCGATGAGCGAGCGCGAGCTGCGCTACCTGATCGACGACAAGCCGCAGGTGCTGCCGACCTTCGGCAACGTGGCGCAGAGCTTCCACGAGACCAAGGCGCCGACGGTCAAGTTCCCGGGCATCGACATCGAGCTCAGCCGGGTGCTGCACGCCAGCGAGGCCATCTACACCGACGCGCCGATCCCGCCGTCAGGCACGGGCCGTGCCGTCACCAAGTTCACCGAGATCTGGGACAAGGGCAAGGCCGCGGTCATCTGGTCGGAGACCACCGTGACCACCCTCGACGGCGCTCCGCTGTGGAAGCAGAAGCGGTCCATCTTCGCCCGCGGCGAGGGCGGCTTCGGTGGCGACCGCGGTCCGTCGACCTCGGCTGCCGAGCCCGACCGGGCGCCGGACCTGCAGATCGCGCTGCCGACGCTGCCGCAGCAGGCACTGCTGTACCGGCTCTGCGGCGACCGCAACCCGCTGCACTCGGACCCGGCGTTCGCCAAGGCCGCCGGCTTCGACCGCCCGATCCTGCACGGCCTGTGCACCTACGGCATCGGCTGCAAGGCCATCGTCGACAACGTGCTCGACGGCGACGCCGGCCGGGTCCGGTCCTACGGCGCGCGCTTCGCGGGCACCGTGATCCCGGGTGAAACCCTGCAGGCCAACCTTTGGCGTGACGGTGAACGAATCACCGGCGTGCTGACGGCACCGAGCCGGGACAATGTCGTCGTGCTTGCTGGAATCGAGCTCACCGCGTCCTGACCAGGACGTATTCGGAAGCGGCCGCTCATCCAGCGGCCGCTTTCGGCAAACCAGGGCCGGCGGTCGGGTCGCCGCCGGCGCGTCCGCCTCTATCCACAGCAGACGCTTAACCTGCTAGCTTTCGTAGTAGTCAGTAATTATCCAATTACTCGTGACTCAACTTCCGTGGGGGAAGCCGCCCGTCGGACGACTTGGAGACAAAGGAGCCACATCAACATGAGTACCCGCAAGATCACCATCGCCATCGGCGCAGCCGCCGCGTTCGGCCTGATCGCGACACCGTTCGCAGTGGCCGACCCCGCCCAGCCCGCAGGGGTGACGTCCGCACCCACCACGGTGGCGTTCGGCGCGGACGGCAAGCTCGTCGACGGGAACACCGTCGCGGAATGGCAGATCAGCAACCTCAAGCCCAGCACCGATGTGCTCTCGCAGCACCTCAACGGCACGCTGTGGGAAGCGACAGCGGAGTACACGGCCGAGCGCGGCAACTCGCAGCCGTTCGTGCCGAACCTGAACGCCCGCACCGCGGCCGGAGAGAACTACCGCGTGCTGTGGGGCGCTGCCACTCCGCAGGGCATCAACCCCGCCGGCCTCGCCGAAGGGCAAGAGTCCAAGGGCAAAATCTACTTCGACGTGACGGGCGCCGCTCCGACCAGCGTCGTCTACACGGACGGTGACCGCGAAGTGATCAAGTGGCAGGGCACCGAAGCCGCCACCGGTACCGCTCCCGCCGCTGCCCCGGCGCGTGGCACTGCTCCGGCCGCCACCACCCCGGCCCCGGCTGCCGCTCCCGCCGCCGCTCCTGCTGCCGCCCCGGCTGCTGCTCCCGCCGGTCTCGGCAGCGCCGTGCCCGGCGCCACCCCGGCCGGCGCTGTTCCGGCCGCCACGGGCACGCAGCCTCCGGCCGGCACCACCACCGGTGCGGTTCCGGCGGCTACGCCGAACGGTGAGACCCCTGCCGCGACCCCGGCCGGTACCCCGGCCCCGGCCGGCACTCCGGCAGTTGCTCCGGCCCCGGCCGGTACTCCGGCGGCGGCTCCGGCCCCGGCCGGTACTCCGGGCGCTGATGCTCCGATTCCGGCAGGTGCCCAGGTTCCGGCAGGTGCCCAGGTTCCGGCAGGAACCCCGGCCGGCACCCCCGCGGGTACCCCGGCGACGGCTCCGGCCGCCGGCCCGGCTCCCGAGGCCGCTCCGATTCCCACCGCCGCCGAAAGCGGCCCGGGCACCGCTGCCACCGCCGGTGGCGCTGTCTCGCAGGCTCCGCTGACCCCGGCACCGGCTCCGGGCCCGAGCCAGGCCATCGCCGGCCAGCCCGCCTCCAGCGCGGGTCAGGGCACCGCCACCCCGGCCGGTAACCAGCAGGCCGCTCCGGCTACTCCGGTCACTCCGACCCCGGCCCCGGCACCGGCCTCCTAACGGTCAACCATCGAAATTGGGGCCAGTCGCGAGCATCGCGACTGGCCCCAATTTCGTTGTCCGGCTTGTTGTTTCAGGAACTACATCTGACGGCCGACGTCACCGCCACGCTGCGGCGGCGGAGCCACCGGGGCGACGGGCGCCGGACCGGCGTTGTGCGAACCGGCGCTGGGACCCGCCGCCGGCGGCGCCGCCTGGGCCGGAGCGGACGTGTGCCGACGGGAGTCGCGGGCGTCCTGCTGGGCCTCCCGGCGATCCTGCTGGGACTGCCGGTTGTCCTGCTGTTGCTGACGGGCGTCCTGCTGGGACTGCCGGTCGTTCTGCTGGTTCTCCCGGGCATCCTGCTGCGCCTGGCGCTGCTCTGGCGACATGGGGGCGCCACCGCCGCCCGGCCCGCCGGGCTGGCCCTCCGGCGGTTCCCCGCCCGGCATGCCGCCTTCCTTGCCGCCGCCCTTGCCCATGGCCTGCTGGATCATCTGACCGAACTGGCCGGCCTGCTGGCCGAGTTGGCCCATGCCGCCGCCCTGGCCCGCCATCTGACCGGCCTGCTGACCCATCTGCCCAAGCTGGCCGAGCATCTGCCCCATCTGGCCGACGCCCTCGCCGCCCTTGCTGTCGGCATTGTCGTAGGCCGACTGGGCCATGCCGACCTTGCCGGAGAACATGCCCTCCTTGGCCTGCAGCGACGCCACATTGGCGGTCATGTCGGCTGCCATGGCCGGCAGGATCGCGGCGATGGTCGCGCTCATGGCGTCCTCGCCGGGCTGGATCATCGGCATGTCAGGCAGCTCGACGGAAGCCGTGTTCCAGCTGATGTTGTCCGGTGTCTGCATCATCGACATCAGATATCCCCCCTACTCATTCACCAGTCGTCGTCGACGTCTTCGTCATAGGAACCGTGGTCGAGCGCTTCGGGCACCGCCAGCTGCGTGATACGGCCCCCGCCGCCGCCTTCACGGTGACCCATGCCGCCCATCGCACCCATCGCGCCACCGGCACCTGCGGCAGCTGCGACCGGAGCCAGGCCACCGGCGCCCATGCCGCCCGCGGCGCTCGCCGGCATCACGCCGGGTCCGGCCGCGCCAGGGCCGACCATCTTGGCCAGCAGCGGCGTCTGCACGGAGGCCGCACCCACACCGCCACCGCCGCCGGGCATGCCGCCCTTCATCAGGCCCGCGCCATGAGCCGCGCCGGAACCGCCGGCCAGCGGATGGTTGGAGAACGCACCGAACGGTGAGGCGCCGAGGCCGGCCTTGCCCTGCCCGCCGCCCTGGAACAGGGACGTCAACTGCTGCAGTGGCTGCGAAAGTTGTTGCAGCGGTTGCATGGCCTGCTGCGGCAGCTGCCCCAGCATCTGCGGGAGCTGACCGGCCATCTGCATCATCTGGCCCATCATCTGGCCCATCTGGTCGCCGCCCTTGCCCGCCGACTCCGCGGTCTTCTGCGCGGTCTGCGCCACCTGCGGCGGCACACCGGCCGTCGGGATGCTCGGCGGCGCACCGACGAAGTTGGCCACCTCGGTGGCACTGGCCGTCACCGCGGCGATGTTCTGGGACAGGCCCATCTTGATGCGGCTCTGAATCAGTTCCTGCACGTTGGGGAACGGCGCCGCCGACAGGGCCATGCACTCCGCCTGGACTTCCTCGGCGGTGGCGTTGACCAGGTTCTTGGTCTTGATGACCGCGGCCACCATCGACTGCAGTTTGGCGGCGATGGCCGCCGCCTGCGCGCCGTTGGCCTCATGGCCGCCGATGATGGTGCCGGCCTCGCCTGCCGCCGCCAGCGACGCCGCGCCCTGCCACTGGTCGGTGAGGTTCATCAACTGGCTGGTCTGCTGGGGCACCACTGATCCGCTGATCTTGGTGGCCAGCTTCGTGTAATGCGCAGCCGCTTCTTCGAGCTGCTCCTCATTGACGTTGGGCCACCCCGGGCCCGTCACCGTCTGCGATCCGAACGGACTGCTGTCCGGCTGAATCCCCATAGACACGGCCCCCTTCCCCAGACATACCGCGTCGGTTCGAGCCTACCGCCCCGACAGCTACCCACCCGACGCAAACTGACGGTCCGGGTTCGGCTGATCCTGCCGGGCGAGCAACCGGGCATAACCGGTCCCCATGGCCAGCAGCACGAGGCCGACGACGATGAACACCGCCACCCGGAACATCCCGTTCAGGGTCCCGAGATCGAACAGGAACAGCTTGGCCATCGCCGCCGCCACCAGCGCCAGACCGCCGCCGATGGGCAGTGACCGCTGCGCCTTCGGCCCGCGCGCCGCGTACCCGAACAACGCTGCCGCGACGGCGATCCAGCCGATGGTCGCGACCATGTGGCCCGCGAAGAACCCGCCCTTCACGCCGCCGATCAGCACGCCGGCGGTGACGGTCGCCATGGTGGACGCGTAGGCGGCGACCACGACCGCACCGGCCCACATCAGCCGCACCTCGTCGTCGTCACGCCGGCCGGCCCACGACCACACGACGGCGACCGCACTGCCCACCGCCAAGATGCTGGAGACGATGGTGGACACGGCACTGTGCGTGTTGAGCTCCACCGCGCGGAACAACAGGTCCGGCGGAGAGTAGCTGAGGTAGACGGCACCGCCCACGGCCCCGAACCCGGCGGCGACCCAGCGGGCGATGGCGTCGCGACGCCCGGCGACGGCCACCACGACGGACATTGCGAGCAGCACCGCACTGCCCGTCCGGCCGTCGAAGGCCACCAATACCGCGACCAGCGCGCAGACCGCGGCCGTCGCCGCCCAGATCCGCCGCACCACGTCGACGACGCCGGGCAGCCGATTGCCGGCCAGCACGATCGCCAGGAACACGGCCGCCACCGCGGCGATGATCGACGCGGCGATCAGCGGGCGGACCACCGCCGTGACGAACAGCACCGGCACCGCACCGCCGGCGGTGGCCAGGGCCAGCAGCGAACGGTTGACCGTCTTGGGCAGCAGGATCAACGCACCCACAACGGCCAGCACGGCCGCCGCCGCGCAGGCAGCCGCGAGTCCTGGATTCCGGTGCGTGCCGAATGTCGCCGAGGCCAGTGCCACCAGCAACGGAAAAGTGCAGACGGCGGTCCGGGCCACGAACATCGCGACCCAGTCTTTGCCGATCTGCACCGGCAACGACGCCGCGGACAGCGCCAGCATGAACCCGATCAGCAGCAGCGAGACGCCGTCGGCCACCACCGGCGCCAGCACGGCCAGAGGTACCAGCACCAGCAGCGCGAGCTGCTGGGAGTCCCAGCGCCGCGCCAAGGTCAGCCCGCCGCCGCCGATCACTGCCGCGAGCACCAAACCGACCGGCGCAGAAAGCCATTCGTAAATCGTGGTGACCGCGACGACGTCGATGTACGCCGCGGCGATACCGGTGGCGGCCAGGGCAACCGCGCCCACCGTGCCGCCGGGCCGCGTCTTCAGGCGAGTCGCCCCGACCACCAGGCCGGCTGCCAGGACCGCCCCCGCGCCGACACGGAACTCGGGCCGCAACAGCCCGGCCTGCGCGGCGAGGACCAACAGCAGGGCCACGCCGATCAACGTCACCGCGACGCCGGCGGCGGCCAGTGCCTTGCCGATCCAGCCGTCCGAGCGCTCGGGTCGCGGCTGCGGGTACGGCGCGGCCGTGGGCCGCACTGGTTGCGGTGCCGGCGGCGCGACCGGCGCGGCCTGTGGCGGCTGCCAATACTGTTGCGGCGCAGCGTATGCGACGGGCTGCGCGGCCGGCTGCTGGTACGCCATCGACCGATCGAGTTCGGTGAGGCAGGCCGACACCCACGCCAGATGATGAGAAATCGCTGCGACATCCTGCGAGAGCCGGGCCACCATCGCCCGCTGCGGTTCGGTCATGCAGGTCATCATCGCGCCGAGCCACGCGCGTCCGGATGAGTAGGACTACCCCTATTGGCCCGAGCAGACGCAAATGTCCCCGACACGCCGGGCGTGCGGGGACATTTGCGTCTGCTCGCGAGGGGAACTCAGCCCAGGATCAGACCTGACGTCGGAACGCCGGTGCCGGCGGTGACGAGCACGTGCTCGACATCGGGCACCTGGTTGACGGAGGTGCCGCGCAGCTGGCGGACGCCTTCGGCGATGCCGTTCATACCGTGGATGTAGGCCTCACCGAGCTGACCGCCGTGCGTGTTGATCGGCAGCTTGCCGCCCAGCTCGATCGCACCGTTCGCGATGAAGTCCTTGGCCTCGCCCCGGCCACAGAAACCGAGCTCTTCGAGCTGGATCAGGGTGTACGGGGTGAAATGGTCGTACAGGATCGCAGTCTGAATGTCATTGGGCGTCAAGCCACTCTGGCCCCACAACTGCTTTCCGACCAGGCCCATCTCGGGCAGGCCGAGCTCGTCGCGGTAGTACGAGTACATGGTGAACTGGTCCTCGCCTGCCGCCTGCGCCGCCGCCTCGACGACGACCGGACGCTGCTTGAGGTCCTTGGCGCGCTCCGGGGTGGTGACGACGATGGCCACACCGCCGTCGGTCTCCTGGCAGCAGTCCAGCAGCCGCAGCGGCTCGGCGATCCACCGCGAGTTCTGGTGGTCCTCGATGGTGATCGGCTTGCCGTAGAAGTGCGCCTTCGGGTTGGTCGCCGCATGCTTGCGGTCGGCCACCGACACGACACCGAAATCGGCACTGGTGGCGCCGTATTCGTGCATGTAGCGCTGCGCAACCATGGCGACCGAGGCGGCCGGCGTGCTCAGCCCGTGCGGGTACGACCAGCTGTACTCGACACCCCGGGAGTCGGCGTTGACGGTCAGTCCCGTCATCACCTGGCCGAAGCGGTGCTCCGAGCGCTCATTGAAAGCGCGGTATGCCACAACGACTTCGGCGATGCCGGACGCCACCGCCAGCACGGCCTGCTGCACGGTCGCCGCGGCGGCGCCGCCGCCGTAGCCGATCTGGCTGAAGAACTTCAGCTCTCCGATGCCGGTGGAGCGGGCCACCGCGGTCTCCAGGTTGGAGTCCATGGTGAAGGTCACCAGACCGTCGACGTCCTTGGGCGACAGGCCCGCGTCGTTCAGGGCGTCGGTGACGGCCTCGGCGGCCAGCCGCAGTTCACTGCGGCCGGAGTTCTTGGAGAAGTCCGTGGCGCCGATGCCGGCGATGACGGCCTTGCCGGAGATGCTCACTGCGCGACTCCCATCGTGAGCGTCGAGGTGGCGATGACGTGGTCGCCAAGGCTGTTGCTGCCCACCACTTTCAGCGTCACGAGGTCGCCCTCGACAGCGGTCACCTCACCACGGAAGGTGATGGTGTCGTAGGCGTACCACGGCACACCGAGACGCAGCTTGATCGACTTGATGATGGCGTTCGGGCCGGCCCAGTCGGTGACGTAACGCCCCACCAGACCGGTGTCGGTCAGGATGTTGACGAAGATGTCCTTGGAACCCTTGGCCTGTGCCTTGTCCCGGTCGTGGTGCACATCCTGGTAGTCCCGGGTGGCGATGGCGGTCGAGACGATGAACGTCGGGTCGCCGTAAATCGACAGTTCTGGCAGCTTGGTGCCCACGGTGGCACTGACGGTGGCGGTCACTTCGCTGCCTCCCATGCGTACAGGCTCCAGGCCGGACTGACGTCGCTGTCCGGGAAGTCGAGGAACGTTGCGCTGACCGGCATTCCGATTTTCACGTCGTCATGCTCGACGCCGCGCAGCTCACCGAGCATGCGCACGCCTTCTTCGAGTTCGACGAGCGCGATGATGAACGGCAGGCTGCGGCCGGGCACCTTCGGCGCGTGGTGCACGACGTAGCTGAACACCGTGCCGCGGCCCGAGGAAACAAGATAATCGGACGGGGCGACAGGCTCTCTGTGGTCCTTCCATATCGCCGGCACCGGCGGGTGCTGCAGCGAACCGTCGGGCCGCTTCTGGATCCGCAGTTCGTGCGCGTTGACGCCGTCCCAGAAGAACTGGGTGTCGCGCGACGACGACGGCCGCATCAGCTTGTCCGGGTCCAGATCCGATAGAGCGGAACCGGTTACATCCTTCTCCTCGGCCTCCTTACCCTGCTTGTTGGCGGGCAGGAACTTCATGATGCGCCAGTCCATGTCGGCGACTTCCTCGTCGCCGACATGCCAGCGGATCTTCTGGTTGACGAAGTAGCCCTCGCCCAGCGCCGTCTGCTTCGGACCCACCACGTCGGTGACCTCGGCGCTGATACTGACGCGCTCACCCGGCTGCAGGTAGCGGTGGTAGGTCTGGTCGCAGTTGGTGGCGACGACGCCGACGTACCCGGCCTCGTCGAACAACTTCATGATCCGGGCCAGCGGATCGTCGTCGGACCGGGTGCGGCCCAGGCCCATCATGGTCCATACCTGGATCATGGCGGGCGGCGCCACGATGCCGGGATGCCCGGCGGCCTTGGCCGCCTCCTCGTCGACGTAGATCGGGTTCTTGTCGCCGATCGCGTCGGTCCAGTGGTGAATCATGGGCTGGTTCACCGGATCCCGGCTCAGGGTCGGTTTGCTGCGCCCGGATGCGACGATCTCGTCGATACCGGCCTGAAGATCAGTCATCGATCGCCCTCCTACCGCGAAACCCGCGGAACCTTGAGGCCCGATGCGGCGATCATCTCGCGCATGACCTCGTTGACTCCGCCACCGAAGGTGATGACCAGGTTGCGCTTGGCCATGGTGTCCAGCCACTGCAGCAACTGGGCGGTATGCGTGTCGGCCGGGTTGCCGAAGCGTCCGACGACCTCTTCGGCCAGCCGGCTCACTTCCTGAATGCGCTCGGTGGAAAAGACTTTCGTCGCGGCCGCATCGGCGACGGCGATGTTCTCGCCGGACGAGGCGACCTGCCAGTTGAGCAGTTCGTTGAGCCGCATGATCGTCTTGATCTGCCCCAGCAGCTGCTTGGCCTCCGGATTGTCCAGCGGGACAACGCCGTCGGAGCCCGGCTGAGAGGCCCAGCTGTGCACCTGCTCGTAGATGCCGGCCACGCGACCGGCCGGGCCCAGGCCGACGCGCTCGTGGTTGAGCTGCGTGGTGATGAGCTTCCAGCCGCCGTTCTCCTCACCGACCAGCATGTCGGCGGGCACCCGCACGTCGTTGTAGTACGTCGTGTTGGTGTGGTGGGCACCGTCGGACAGGATGATCGGGGTCCAGGAGTAGCCCGGGTCCTTGGTGTCGACGATCAGGATCGAGATGCCCTTGTGCTTCGCCGCAGTCGGGTCGGTGCGACAGGCCAGCCACACGTAGTCGGCGTCGTGGGCGCCGGTGGTCCACATCTTCTGGCCGTTGACGATGTACTCATCGCCGTGCCGCACCGCGGTGGTCCGCAGCGACGCCAGGTCGGTGCCGGCTTCGGGCTCGGAGTAGCCGATCGCGAAATGAACCTCACCGGAAAGGATTCCGGGCAGGAACTTCTTCTTCTGTTCCTCGGTGCCGAGCAGCTGCAGGGTGGGTCCCACGGTCTGCAGCGTGACCATCGGCAGCGGGATGTCGGCGCGGTTGGCCTCGTTGATGAAGATCTGCTGCTCGATGGGCCCGAAGCCCAGGCCGCCGTACTCCTTGGGCCAGCCCACACCGAGCTTGCCGTCGCTGCCCATGCGCTTGATGACGGCGCGGTAGGCCTCGTTGTGCCGGTCGGTCTCCATCGCCGCCGCCTCTTCGGGCGTGATCAGCGTCGAAAAGTACTCGCGCAGTTCGGATTGCAGCTTGCGCTGTTCCGCGGTCAGGTCGATAAACATCAGGCTCCCACCAGATCGAGACGGTGCGACGGACCCCCGAGCAGGCGGTTCAGGTCCTTGATCGAGGAGTAGTAGCGGTCCATCGGGTAGGTGATGTCCATGCCCATGCCGCCGTGCAGGTGATGGCACAGCCGCATGGCCGGCGGGGCCTGCGAGGTCAGCCAGTAGCCCAGGATCGCCAGGTCCTCGGCTGCGTCGAGCCCCTCCGACAACCGCCACACCACGGAAGTGGACACGAGATCGATTGTCCGCGAGGCGATGTAGACCTCGGACAGCTGCGCCGCCACCGTCTGGAACGTGGACAGCGGCCGGCCGAACTGCTCGCGGGTCGCGGTGTAGTCGGCCGTCAGCCGCAGCGCACCGGCCACCAGGCCGGCACCGAACGCCCCGATCATGGCCAGCGCCAACTCGTTCACCCGCGCCACCGTGGCACCGGCCAGCACGTCGTCGTCGGCCACTGCCACGTCGGCGAAGGTGACGACGTATTCGTCCGAGCCGTTGGCGGTCGGGGTCTTCGCGACCGTCACACCGGCGGCCTTCGGTGACACGACGACCACACCACTGTCGGTGGTGACCAGCAGCCACTGCGCCGTCTCGGCATACGGCACACCGATTTTGGTGCCGTTGAGCTTGCCGCCGGCGTAGCTGGTCGACGGCTTCTCCGGCAGCTGGTTGCCGGCTTCGTTCAGTGCGGCGGACAGCACCGCGCCCTGCGCGACGCCCGCCAGGTACCGGTCCTGCTGCGCTTCGGTGGCCAGGTCGACCAGCGGCACCAGGGCGAGCCCGATGGTGGCGAGTGCCGGTCCGGTGGTGCCGCGCCGACCGATCTCGGTCAGCGCGGTGGCCGCCTCCGGCAGCCCCAACCCGTCACCGCCCAAGCGGTCCGGCACTGCCAGTGCCACGACGCCACCGGAAACCAGTGCGTCCCAAGTGTTTTCCCGCTCGAGCACAGAGGTCACCACATCGGCGACAGCCTGCTGCTCGGGGCTCGGTGTGAAATCCACCCGAATCCTCCTTGATTCGTGTTACCGGACTACTGCAGTCAGTCGCCGTCAGTGCTGGACGGGGCACTTACCCGTGTAGTCAACCTGCCAGTGCTTGATGCCGTTGAGCCAGCCCGACATGAGCCGCTCGGGCTCACCGACCGAGGCCAGGTCCGGCATATGGTCGGCGATGGCGTTGAACATCAGGTTGATGGTCATGCGCGCCAGGTTGGCGCCGATGCAGTAGTGCGCGCCGGTGCCGCCGAAGCCGACGTGCTGGTTAGGCGAGCGCAGGATGTTGAAGGTGTGCGGGTCCTCGAACACCTCTTCGTCGAAGTTGGCCGAACGGTAGGACATGACGACCCGCTCGCCCTTCTTGATCTTCACGCCACCGAGCTCGGTGTCCTCCAGCGCGGTGCGCTGGAATGCGGTAACCGGTGTGGCCCAACGGACGATCTCGTCGGCGGCCGACTCCGGACGCTCCTTCTTGTACAGCTCCCACTGGTCGGGGTTCTGGGAGAAGGCGATCATGCCGTGCGTGATCGAGTTACGGGTGGTCTCGTTACCGGCCACGGCCAGCATCACCACGAAGAAGCCGAACTCGTCGTCGGACAGTTTCTCGCCGTCGAGGTCGGCCTCGATCAGCTGCGTGACAATGTCGTCGGTCGGGTTCTTGGCCCGCTCTGCGGCCATGTTCATGGCGTAGGTGATCAGCTCGAACGACGATGCGGCCGGGTCGATGTGGGCGTACTCGGGGTCCTCGCCTGCGGTCATCTCGTTGGACCAGTTGAACAGCTTGTCGCGGTCTTCCTGCGGCACACCGAGCAGTCCGGCGATGGCCTGCAGCGGCAGTTCGCACGAGACCTGCTCGACGAAGTCACCGGTGCCCGACGCGGCGGCGGTCTCGGCGATCTTCTGGGCCCGCTCGTTCAGCTCGGCCTGCAGGCGGCCGATGGCTCGCGGGGTGAAGCCGCGGGAGATGATCTTGCGCAGCCGGGTGTGCTGCGGGGCGTCCATGTTCAGCAGCACGGCGCGCTGCACGTCGACGGCGTCACGCGTCATGGCCTGCGGCCACACCGGAATCGCGCCATCGGGCGCGCTGCCGAAGATGTCGTTCCGCTTCGACACCTCTTTGACGTCGTCGTAGCGGGTGACGATCCAGTAGCCCTTGTCACCGAAGCCACCGGTGCCGCCGGGCACGTCCACCCAGTGGATCGGCTCGGACTTGCGCAGCTCCGCGAGTTCCTCGACAGGCAGCCGCTCCAGGTTGAGGTTCGCGTCCAACAAGTCGAGATCGGACGGGATGGGGCAGGGCATGGTGTCTCCTTGGGGAATCCAACGCCTCAGAACAGGGTTCCGAGACAAATCCTTCTAGTTCGGCGTTGCGACCATTGAAACACGCCTTCACCGCAGATAAAAGGCACGTCCCGATGATTGCTTGTCAGAGTAATGAAACGTGTTCTAGCCTGAGGCCATGGGTAATCCTGTCATCGTTGAAGCCACTCGTAGCCCCATCGGCAAGCGAGGTGGCTGGCTGTCCGGCCTGCACGCGACCGAGCTTCTGGGCGCCACGCAGAAGGCTCTCGTCGAGAAGGCCGGGCTCGACGCCGGCGACGTCGAGCAGCTCATCGGCGGCTGCGTCACGCAGTACGGCGAGCAGGGCAACAACATCACCCGACAGTCCTGGTTGGTCGCCGGATTGCCCGAGCACGTCGGCGCCACCACCATCGACTGCCAGTGCGGCAGCGCGCAGCAGGCCAACCACCTCATCGCGGGTCTGATCGCCACCGGCGCCATCGACATCGGCATCGCCTGCGGCATCGAGGCCATGAGCCGGGTGCCGCTGGGCGCCAACGGCGGTGGCGCCCGCGCCGCCTCGTGGGACATCGACCTGCCCAACCAGTTCGAGGCCGCCGAGCGCATCGCCAAGCGCCGGGGCATCACCCGCGACGACATCGACGCGCTGGGCTTCGCCTCGCAGGCCAAGGCCAAGCAGGCCTGGGCCGAGGGCCGCTTCGACCGCGAGATCTCGCCCATCGAGGCGCCGGTCATCGACGAGAACAAGCAGCCGACCGCCGAGCTGAACCTGGTCAGCCGCGACCAGGGCCTGCGCGACACCACCCTGGAGGGCCTGGCGTCGCTGAAGCCCGTCATCGAGGGCGGCATCCACACCGCCGGCACGTCATCGCAGATTTCCGACGGTGCCGCCGCGGTGCTGTGGATGGACGAGGACAAGGCCAAGGCGCTCGGCTTCACGCCCCGCGCCCGGATCATCGCGCAGGCCAACGTCGGCGCCGAGACCTACTACCACCTGGACGGCCCGGTGCAGTCGACCGCCAAGGTGCTCGAGAAGGCGCGCATGTCGATGGCCGACATCGACCTGGTCGAGATCAACGAGGCGTTCGCGTCCGTCGTGCTGTCCTGGGCTCAGGTGCACAAGGCCGACATGGATAGGGTCAACGTCAACGGCGGCGCCATCGCGCTGGGCCACCCGGTGGGTTCCACCGGCTCGCGGCTCATCACGACCGCGCTGCACGAGCTGGAACGGACCGGCAAGTCGACGGCGCTGATCACGATGTGCGCCGGCGGTGCGCTGTCCACCGGCACGATCATCGAGCGCATCTAGAGCGAGGAGCAGGGTCGCCACCATGGCCGACGGGGAAATGAGCGACAGGCAGCTGAAGATCCTGAATTCCAAGGGAATGCAGGTCGGCTTCAAGTGGATGTCGCGGATCAACACCTGGGCATTCCGGGCCACCGACGGCCGGATCGGCGCCAAGTGGCGGCTGGGCTCCAAGCCCGTCGCCACTCCCCCGCCCGTCGGGATCCTGACCACGATCGGCCGCAAATCCGGCGAGCCCCGCGACAGCCCGTTGTTGTACCTGCGTGAAGGCGACCGCATCGTCGTCGTCGCCTCGCAGGGCGGCCGCGACACGCACCCGATGTGGTACCTGAACCTGGTTGCCAACCCGAAGGTGAAGTTCCAGGTGCGCGGCGAGAAACTGCAGCTGACCGCCCGTGAGGCCACCGATGCCGAACGCGACGAGTACTGGCCCAAGCTCGACGCCATGTACCCCGACTTCGTCGACTACCGCTCGCACACGGACCGGAAGATTCCGATCATCCTGCTCGACCCGGCCTGAGCACAGACCGAAAAAAACTCCCCTGGACGCCCGTCGTCCCAGGGGAGTTTTTTCGTGATCGGTGAACCGATCAGGCCCGGCGATCGTGATCCGAAAGGGGCTCTCACGATCGGAGAAATCTCATGAACCGCTCCATCATCCTCCCGTGTGTGGTCACCGCATTCGTCGCGCTGTCGCCCGCCGGCGTCGCCCTCGCCGACAACCCACACGCCCCCGGCACCACCGGCCAACCCGGCAAGGAGGCCAGCGACAACCCCGCTCTGAAGCCGCCGGGCTTCAGCAGCCAGGGATTCGCCAACGCTGAACAGCATTACGCGGGAAGCGAATTGAACCCGAACAGGGGAAACACGGACAAGGCCGTCAGCCAATACGACGTCGCCGGATTCCAATGGGAGCAGCACCACCCGGCAGGCTAGGCGCGGCGCCCTGCGCGCGCCAGCAAAGTTCATCCGGTAATTGACGGAAGAGACTAGACAGATTCATAGATGTGTACATAGTGTGGCCCTGCACACATCCAGGGCCAACACTATGGAGCCGTCTATGTCATCAATGGTCCGGCTGAACCACAGCCGAACATTCAAACGCGGGGCTCGAGCCGCGGCCGTTCTGGTCGCCGCCGTCTTCATGTTCCTCACCTCGGCCTTTTCGGCCTGGGCCGCAACGAACATCACCATCACGTTTGTCCGGCACGGCGAATCCGAGGGGAACGCCTCGGGCCTCATCGACACCAAGATCCCGGGCCCCAACCTGACGACGACGGGCCAGACCCAGGCCCAGACGGTGGCCGGCGTCCTCGCCAATGACGGCCTGGCACACGACGCCATCTTCGCCTCGGACATGGTGCGCACCCAGCAGACCGCAGCGCCGTACGCCACCGCGACCGGCATGCCGGTGACGGTGCTGAGCGGTCTCCATGAGGTGCAGGCCGGCATCTTCGAAGGCCAGTCGCAGGACTCCGGCTTCGCCCGCATTCTCTACGCGCTGATCCCGCTGTCCTGGGCCACCGGCAACCTCCTGATGCCGATGCCCGGTTCGCCCGATGCCAATGGCGCGGTCTTCCAGGACCGGTTCAACGGCGCGGTCGACGACATCTACAACAGCGGCGCGCAGAACCCGGTGGCCTTCGCGCACGGCATGTCGATCATGGCGTGGACCCTGATGAACGTCGAAAACCCCGACCTCACCCTGATGCTGAAGCACCCGCTGGGCAACACCGAGATCGTCACCGTGACCGGCAACCCCGAGGACGGCTGGACCCTGGAGAACTGGGGCGGTATCGCCGTCACGCAGAACCCGGCCCTGCCTACCAAGCTGTTCGTCAACGTACGCGACGCCGTCAAGGTGCCGCAGATGGCGCTCTACAACGTCGCGAAGGCCCTGCGGACCGGCAACATCGCCAACGTCGCCAACGCTATTCGGGACGGGGTGTTCGATACCGCCAAGGCCGTCGTGAACCTTCCGATCAACGTGGTCAAGAGCGTCGTGAAGTCCATCCAGACCGGCACCGTCTTCAAGGCGGCACCCCCGCCGGCGTCGGTGCAGGCCGTCACCCCAAATACCGCCGCAGCGAAAGAGGCCGACAGCGCCGACAAGCCCGCGGTGACGCCGACGCTCGCCAAGCAGGTCTCCGCCCTGAAGCCGGCCACCACCGGCACGAAGGACAAGACCGTCAAGACCACCAAGGTCGACGACACCCCGGCTGACACCACCAAGGCCGACGACGTCAAGGCCGGCGATACGAAGGCCGGTGATTCCAAGGCCGAGGACACCCCGAAGGCCGGCACCGGCGACAAGGGCGCCGAGGACAAGGGCACCAAGGTCAAGAAGGACAAGCCGAAGGAGGACAAGTCCGACAAGGCCGACAAGCCCAAGGCCGAAAAGCCGAAGAAGGCGGAGAAGCAGCAGAAGGACAAGGCCGCCAAGGCCGACGCCGCCAAGTAACAACAGCAAAGAGGCTCCCCCAGAACGAGTTTCGTTCTGGGGGAGTTTTTCTTTCCGCGACGGAATCGGCGGCCGGGCCCCGTCGTTGTCGTTGATATGCCGACCGGAGTTGTGCTGGACCCCGACCGTACTTCCGCCAATCATGTCGCTGCCGCGATCGACCAGGCCCGCCGCGCCTACAACGCCGGCGTCGGCCAGGTGTGGATAGCCCAGCAGTTCGACCACGACGCGATCTCGCTCGCCGGATACGTCGGCGCCGCGGTGCCGGGCCTTGGCGTCGGCACCTTTGTCGTACCGGTCAACCCGCGCCACCCGCTGACGCTCGCCTCCCAGGCGCTGACCGCTCAAGCGGCCACTGGCGGAAACTTCAGCCTCGGCCTCGGGCTGGGTGCGCACGCTCCTGAACAGGTGGCTTTCGGTACCGCGTGGCCGAACACCATCGGCCGGCTGCGCGAACACCTGCAGGTGCTGCGGTCGATCCTGGATACCGGCACCGTCGACTTCCACGGCGAAGAATTCACCGCAGCCCCAGAGTTTCCGGTGACGGTCGCCGGTGGCACGCCCCTGCCTGTCTATGTCGCGGCCATGGGGCCCAAGGCATTACGTGTGACAGGGGAATTGGCGGACGGCACCCTGCCCTATCTGGCCGGGCCGCGCACCATCGAGGAATTCATCGTGCCGACCATCTCCGAGGCGGCAATCGCAGCCGGCAGGCCCGCGCCCAAAGTGATTGCCGCGGTACCCGTTCTGGTGACCGACGACGTCGACGAGGGCCGCAACCGCGCGGCCGAGGCCCTTGAGTTCTATGCGACGATCCCGTCGTACGCCAAGGTGATCGAACGCGAAGGCGTCGACTCGGTCATCGATCTCGCGGCGGTCGGCACTGCTTCGCAGGTGTCCACTCAACTGCGCCGCTACCTGGCCGCAGGCGCGACCGATGTCGTACTCAGTCCGCTCGTCCGCACGGGAATCGCGGCGCTCGAACCGATCTGGGATGTCGCCGCCACGCTGTGACGCAGACCCAAAAAAGCGTCCCCGCAACGTTATTCGTTGCGGGGACGCTTTTGCGATCGCGGCTGTTACGAGCCGTAGACGGGCACCGCGGGACGCGCCTTGGCCAGCAGGTCGGTGACCACGGGGCCCAGCTCAGCCGGGTCCCACTTGGCGCCCTTGTCGATCTCGGGGCCGTGCGCCCAGCCCTCGGCGACGCGAATCTTGCCGCCTTCGAGCTCGAACACCTTGCCCGTGACGTCGCGCGACTCCACGCTGCCCAGCCACACCACCAGCGGGGAGATGTTCTCGGGGGCCATGGAGTCGAACGCCTGGTCCTGGGTGTTCATCGCATCGGCGAAGACGGTCTCGGTCATCCGGGTACGAGCCGATGGCGCGATGGCGTTGGCGGTGACGCCGTAGCGGCCCATCTCGGTCGCGGCGACCAGCGTCAGCGCGGCGATGCCGGCCTTGGACGCGCTGTAGGTGGCCTGGCCGACGCTGCCCTGCAGGCCGGCGCCCGAGCTGGTGTTGATGATGCGGGCGTCGACGGTCTCGCCGGCCTTGGACTTCGCACGCCAGTACGCGGCGGCGTGCTTCATGGTGGCGAAGTGCCCCTTGAGGTGCACCGCGGTGACGGCGTCGAATTCGTCTTCGGTGGCGTTGGCGAACATACGGTCGCGGACGATGCCGGCGTTGTTGACCAGCACGTCGAGGGTGCCGTAGGTATCGACGGCCTGCTGGATCAGGGCCGCGGCCTGCTCCCAGTCGGCGACGTTCGAACCGTTGGCCACGGCCTCGCCACCGGCGGCGACGATCTCGTCGACCACATTCTGCGCGGCGCTGCCGCCACCGGCGGGCGAACCGTCCAGGCCGACGCCGATGTCGTTGACCACGACGCGGGCACCTTCCGCGGCGAACGCGAGCGCGTGCTCACGCCCGATGCCGCCACCGGCACCCGTCACGATGACCACGCGGCCGTCGAGCAATCCCATTTGATATCTCCCTTACTTGTTCGCGCTTGAGGTTTCCAGGTATTGCGGCGGCTCTCCGCCGCCGTGCACTTCGAGGGACGCGCCGCTGACGTACGACGCGGCCTCGGAGGCCAAAAATGCTGCGGCCCAGCCGATGTCGGTGGGCTTGGCCAGCCGCTTGAGCGGCACGGTCGCGGCCACGGCGGCGACCGACTCGGCGTCGCCGTAGAACAGTTCGGACTGCTCGGTCTCGACCATGCCGACGATGACGGAGTTCACCCGGACCTTGGGCGACCACTCGACGGCGAGCGTCGTCGTCAGGCTGTCGATGCCGGCCTTGGCGGCGCCATACGCACCGGTGCCTGGGGTGGGCCGGTGGGCGCTGACGCTGGAGATGTTGACGATCACGCCGCCGGTGTCCTGCTGCTGCATCACCGCGTTGGCGTGCGTCGAAACCAGCAGCGGCGCAATCAGGTTGAGCTCGATGATCTTGGTGCTGAACTTGGCCGACGCATCGGCGGCCAGCGCGAACGGCGAGCCACCGGCGTTGTTGACCACGACGTCCAGCCGGCCGTGCTTGGCGACGATGGCGTCGATCATGGCCTTGACCGCCGCGTCGTCACGAACGTCGCAGGCGTGGAACTCGTAGGGCAAGCCCTCGACCTCGCGCCGCGCGCAGGTGATCACAGTGGCACCCTGCTCGGCGAACACCGCGCTGATGCCGGCGCCGACGCCGCGCACACCGCCGGTGACCAGCACCACGCGACCGGCCAATTGCAGATTGATTCCAGCAGTCACTGTGCTAGCGTACCAAGCAAGTGCTTGCTTAGGTACCCGTCCCCCAGGAAGTGACTGATGACCATCACCACCAAGACAGTCGAACCGGGCATCGTCTCGGTCACCGTGAACTACCCGCCGGTCAACGCCATCCCGTCGGCCGGTTGGTTCGAACTGGCTGACCAGATCACCGCGGCCGGGCGCGACAAGAGCACCCACGTGGTGATCCTGCGGGCCGAGGGACGCGGCTTCAACGCCGGCGTCGACATCAAGGAAATGCAGAACACCGAGGGCTTCGGCGCCCTGATCGACGCCAACCGCGGCTGCTACGAGGCGTTCCGCGCGGTGTACGAATGCCAGGTCCCGGTCATCGCGGCCGTCAACGGCTTCTGCGTCGGTGGCGGCATCGGCCTGGTCGGCAACGCCGACGTCATCGTCGCCTCCGACGACGCGAAGTTCGGCCTGCCCGAGGTCGAGCGTGGCGCGCTGGGCGCCGCGACCCACCTCTCGCGCCTGGTCCCGCAGCACATGATGCGCCGGCTGTTCTTCACCGCCGCGACCGTGCCCGCCTCGACGCTGCAGCACTTCGGTTCGGTGCACGAGGTCGTCCCGCGCGAGGAGCTCGACGAGGCCGCGCTGCGCGTCGCCCGCGACATCGCGAGCAAGGACACCCGCGTGATCCGCGCCGCCAAGGAGGCACTGAACTTCATCGACGTGCAGCCCGTCAACGCGCGCTACCGCATGGAGCAGGGCTTCACCTTCGAACTGAATCTGTCCGGCGTGTCCGACGAGCACCGCGACGAGTTCGCGGGGACCAACAAGGGGTCGAAATAATATGGCAGACAAGACAACAACCCTCGATGCGGCAGTAGCCGAGATCGAGAGCGGCATGACCATCGGCATCGGTGGCTGGGGTTCGCGCCGCAAGCCGATGGCATTCGTGCGCGCGCTGCTGCGCACCGATGTCACCGACCTGACCGTCGTCACCTACGGCGGCCCGGATCTCGGACTGCTCTGTGCCGCAGGCAAGGTCAAGCGCGTCTACTACGGCTTCGTGTCGCTGGACTCGCCGCCGTTCTACGACCCGTGGTTCGCGCGGCGCCGCACCGAAGGCGCCATCGAGGCCCGCGAGATGGACGAAGGCATGCTGCGCTGTGGCCTACAGGCTGCCGCACAACGTCTTCCGTTCCTGCCGATCCGCGCCGGCCTCGGCAGCGACGTCCGTGCCTTCTGGGGCGACGAGCTCAAGACCGTCAAGTCCCCGTACCCGACCGGCGACGGCTACGAGGAACTCATCGCCATGCCGGCGCTGAACCTCGATGCCGCATTCGTGCACATGAACCTGGGCGACGTGAAGGGCAACGCCGCCTACACCGGCATCGACCCCTACTTCGACGACCTGTTCCTGATGTCGGCCGAGCGCCGGCACCTGTCGGTCGAGAAGATCGTCTCCACTGAAGAGCTGGTGAAGTCGGTTGTGCCGCAGCAGCAGATCATCAACCGCATGATGGTCGACACCGTGGTCGAGGCCCCGAACGGCGCCCACTTCACCACCAACGAGCCCGACTACCGGCGCGACGAGAAGTTCCAGCGCCACTACGCCGAAGCCGCCGGCTCGGACGAGACCTGGGCCGAGTTCGTCAAGACCTACCTGTCCGGAACCGAAGCCGACTACCAGGCCGCGGTCCGTAAGTTCGCCGAGGCTCAGAAGGAGGCCAACAAGTGACGATCGAGGCGAGCGGAGCGACGGGGAATGACTCAGTAACCCGCTCCGAAATTTGTGCCGTCGCCTGCGCCGAATTGTTCCGTGACGCAGGGGAAATCATGGCCAGCCCCATGACGACCGTCGTGCAGATCGGCGCCCGCCTGGCCCGGCTGACCTTCTCCCCCGACATCGTGATCACCGACGGTGAGGCCCGCATGCTGGCCGACACCCCGGCGATCGGCGCCCCGTTCGCCGTCGAGGGCTGGATGCCGTTCAACCGCGTCTTCGAGACGCTGGCCTGGGGCCGTCGGCATGTGGTCATGGGCGCCAACCAGATCGACCGCTACGGCAACCAGAACCTGTCGGCCTTCGGCCCGATCCAGCAGCCGACCCGCCAGATGTTCGGCGTCCGCGGCGCGCCCGGCAACAGCATCAACCACGCGACGAGCTACTTCGTGGGCAACCACACCAAGCGCGTGTTCGCCGAGTCGGTCGACATCGTCTCCGGAATCGGTTGGGACAAGGTCGATCCGGCCAACCCGGCGTACCGCTTCCTGAACGTGTACCAGGTGGTCTCCAACCTGGGTGTGTTCGACTTCAACGGCCCCGAGCACCAGATGCGCGCGGTGTCGCTGCACCCGGGTGTGACGGCCGACGAGGTCGCCGACAACACCTCGTTCGAGGTGCACGGCCTGGACACCGCCGGCGAGACCCGTCTGCCGACCGCCGACGAACTGCAGCTGCTGCGCGAGGTCATCGACCCGAAGTCGTTCCGCGACAAGGAAGTCAAGGCGTGAGCAAGCTCAAGACGCCGCTGACCGAACTGGTCGGCATCGAGTACCCGGTCGTGCAGACCGGTATGGGCTGGGTGGCCGGCGCGCGACTGGTCGCGGCCACCTCCAACGCCGGTGGTCTCGGCATCCTGGCGTCGGCGACGATGACGCTGGACGAGCTGCAGACCGCCGTCACCAAGGTCAAGGCGGCCACCGACAAGCCCTTCGGCATCAACATGCGTGCCGACGCCGGCGATTCGGATGCCCGCTGCGACCTCCTGATCCGCGAAGGAGTCAAAGTCGCCTCCTTCGCCCTGGCTCCCAAGCCCGAGCTGATCGCCAAGCTCAAAGATGCTGGCGTCGTGGTGATCCCGTCGGTCGGCCTGGCCAAGCACGCCAAGAAGGTGGCGAGCTGGGGCGCCGACGCGGTTATCGTGCAGGGCGGCGAAGGCGGTGGCCACACCGGCCCGATCGCCACCACGCTGCTGCTGCCGTCGGTGCTCGACGCCGTCAAGGACACCGGTATGCCGGTGATCGCCGCGGGCGGTTTCTTCGACGGCCGTGGTCTGGCGGCCGCGCTGTCCTATGGCGCCGCCGGCGTCGCGATGGGCACGCGGTTCCTGCTGACGTCGGACTCGACGGTGCCCGACGCCGTCAAGCAGCGGTACCTCGAGGCCGCGCTGGACGGCACCGTGGTGTCGACCCGCGTCGACGGCATGCCGCACCGGGTGCTGCGTACCGGGCTGGTCGAGAAGCTCGAAAGCGGTTCTCCGGTGCGCGGTTTCGTCGCCGCGGTCGGAAACGCCCAGAAGTTCAAGAAGATGTCGGGCATGACGTGGCGTTCGATGATCAAGGACGGCCTGGCCATGCGCCACGGCAAGGACCTGACCTGGTCGCAGGTCGTCATGGCCGCCAACACCCCGATGCTGCTGAAAGCCGGTCTGGTGGAAGGCAACACCGAGGCGGGCGTGCTGGCCTCGGGTCAGGTGGCCGGCATCGTGGCGGATTTGCCAGCCTGCTCCGAACTCATACCGCGGATCGCCGACGAGGCCATCGCCCACCTGCAGGCTGCGACGAGCTACATCGTCTAGGTCACGTTCTCTGCGCGAGCAGACGTAAGCCCCCCCAAATCTCTTTGGATTTGGGGGGCTTACGCATGTGCGTGGCAGCGAGGTTCGCGTCGAGGGTGCGTACAGATCGTCAGATCCACTCTTGAGACGCGCTGGCGGCACAGTCGCGAGCCTCTGCATGCTGGCACCTGACAAGCAAATGCCTTGTGGGCGTCGAGTGTGCGCTTACGCAGACAAAGTTCGAGTAGCGAGGATCCTGGGCGCACGATCAACGCGAGCAGCAACATTCGCCCGGGCTGTCAACCCTGGCCGTAGACGTTGGCTTCTCGCGACAACATATCCGCGGAATTGCGCCGAATCTTCGGCTGCCGGGGATGTCGAAACTCCTCTCTGCGCTCCGTAGCGTAGCCATCGACCACAGCGGCAAGGTTCCTACCTGCTACAACAGGCTCGACAAACCGCACCAGAGAGGTAATCGGTCGGATGACTGTCATCGGTGGTGTGGCCTACATCGTCGTCACCTTGCTCCCCGTTCTGACCCTTGCCGCGATCAACGCCATAGTCCGCGCGGTCGGTAGGCGCCGCGGACGGCCCGACCCCGCAAACGAGGACTCATGACCACGCTGACCGCCGCCCCGCCTGCTCCCCCGAGCGTCCCCAACCCGACGTTCATGCGGTACGTCCAGAACCCGATCTGGAACTTCCTGTGCGACCACTATTTCCGGCTCGAGATCGACGGCTGGCACAAGGTGCCCGACGAACCGTCGCTGTTGATCGGTATCCATTCCGGCGGCTCCCTGACCATGGACGCCTGGACGCTGGTGCACTCCTGGTACCGGCACTTCGACGGGCAGCGTGTCCTGCACGGCACCGCGCACGACGTGCTGATGGGTGCCCCCGGTCTGGGTGACTACTTCCGCGCCGTCGGCGTCATCCCCGCGTCGCGTGACGGTGTGACGAGCGCGCTGGCCGCGGGGCGTGACGTCGTGGTGTGGCCGGGCGGCGAGCTGGACGCGATGCGCAACTGGCGCGACCGCGACAAGGCGATCCTCGCCGGCCGTAAAGGCTTTGTGAAGCAGGCGATCCAGTCCGGTGTGCCGATCGTCCCGGTGGCCACGGTCGGTGGGCACGACACCGTCTTCGTGTTGAACGAAGGCAAGTTCCTGGCCAAGTGGAGCGGCCTCGGTAAGCGGTTGCGTGGCGCCAACATGCCGATCATCGCCGGCTTCCCGTTCCCGCTCGCCGTCGAGGTGCTGCCGATGCACCTGCCGCTGCCTGCGAAGATCCGCACCGAGCTGCTCGACCCCATCTACGTCGACACCGACCCAGAGCGCGCCAACGACGCCGCCTACGTCGACAAGGTGTACGACGAGGTGCAGTTCGCCATCCAGTCCGGCATGGACCGGCTGGCCAAGCGCCGCAGCTTCCCTGTGCTGGGCTGACGCGGTCAAGCCGCGCGCTCGATAGGCGCCGCCGATCACTTGCTCGGTATTTCCACTTTGACGGTCACTCCCCGGGTACGACAACCTGTTTGAGTAAGTCGTTCATCGATCGGAGTGGGCCCATGCGCACCGTCTATATGCGCGTGCGCCGGGCCATGACCCCGCCGACGGAAGACCACCGGCCCGCGTTGCGGGTCGCGCTGGGGTTGGCCATCCCGGGTGTCGCACTGCTGGCCGCCGGACGCCCCGACCTGATCATCTACGCGGTGTTCGGTGCGATCACCGGCATGTACGGCCGCACCGAAACCCGCTCCCGGCGGTTCGCGCATCAGACCCAGGGCGGCGTGATCCTGGTTCTGGGCGTGGCCATCGGTGTGGCACTCGCCAATTCCCATGTGCCACGGGCTGTCCTGGTTGTCGCCGCGGTGGCGTTCGCGTCCGTCGGCTCGGTGGTGACCGACTACCTCGCGCTCAAGCCCGAGGGACCGTTCTACGGCGTCTTTGCGCTCGGCGCCATCGCCACGGTGCCGGCGGGCCGGGTCGCGCCCTCTTCGGCGATATTGCTCTGTGCCGCAACGGCTTTGTTGTGCGTCCTGTTGGGTGTGCTCGACGCACCGCGGGCCGTGAGGCCGGCCGCCCGGCTTTCCCCGCCGAACCGGCGCGACGTGCTGATCCACGCGGGCCGCTACGCGCTTGCCATCACCGCCGCCGGCACCGCCGGCCTCGCTTTGGGCGTCGACCATGCCAACTGGGCCATCGCCGCGGCAGCCGGGCCGTTGGCGGCCGCCGACGCCAGCGGCCGGATCAGACGCGGAATCCATCGCCTGGGTGGCACTTTCATCGGCCTGGCCGTGGCGGCCGCACTGCTGGTGCCGGGACCCAGTGAGTATGTGCTGGCGATCTGCGTCATGGTTCTGTTGTTCCCCACCGAGTTGTTCATGGCCCACCACCACGCGGTCGCACTGGGGTTCTTCACGCCGTTGATCATGCTGATGACCGACCTCGCGGCACCAACCGAACCGCTGGTGTTGCTGACCGCTCGTGGCATCGACACCGTCATCGGCGTCACCGCCGCGATCGTGGTGTCGATGCTGTTGCCGGGCACCCGGGATTAGAGGCCAAGGCGCCAGTTCTGTTGCCACCCGGCCTAGTTGGCAGGCGGTCTAGGTGGTGGTTCGAAGGGTTGGTACCACCACCATTGGGCGCGTTCCCCGGTGGGGCCGGGGCAGGGCGGCACATCAGGGCGGGCCGTGGTGGGTGGTCGGGCGAGGGATCCGCCGTCGAGTTGGCGGCCCGCTGCATCGGTGACGACGAGTCGGTCAGCCGGGCCGGTGATGGTGATGACCCGCTTGTGATGTAGGCGGTGGTGGTACGGGCACACCAGCACCAGGTTGTGCAGTTCGGTTTCCCCGCCGTTCTCCCAGTGAATGATGTGATGCGCATGCAAGCCGCGGGTGGCCCCGCACCCCGGTACCCGGCAGCACCGGTCCCGGTGCTCCAGCGCGCGGCGCAGCCGGCGACTGATGGTGCGGGTGCTGCGCCCGACGCCGAACGGCTGCCCGTGCTTCTCGAGCCACACCTCGCACGTCGCATCGCACAACAGCAGTTGGCGTTCCTCCTCGGTGAGCACCGACCCCAGATGCAAGGCGGCCGTGCGCTGTTCGAGGTCCATATGCACCACGACGGTGGTGCGCTGCCCATGCGGCCGCAGTGCCACGTCGGCATCCCAGCCGGCCTCGACCAGACTCATGAACCCATCGACCTGATTCGGGAACGGCGGCGCCTGCTCCGACACTTCCCCTTCGGTGTCCTCGTGGTCACGCTTCCAGTCCGCGACCAACGCATCCTGATGCGACGCCATCGCAGCATCGAACTTGGCGGCCTCCAACTTCGGCAGCCGAATCTTGTACGTCGTGGACCCGTCCTCATGCGTGGTCTTGCTGATCGACCGCGCCGGCTCTGGCTTCGCCTCCGGCTCAGGGTCCGGGCGCGGCTCCAGCTTCACTGCCGTCCGCAACTGCGTGACCGTGGCGCTGTCGGCGAACTGCGCGTAATGCTCATCAGAACCCTCGCCGGCATGCTCGGCGACCACCCCGACCTGATCCAACGACAACCGGCCCGCCCGCATCGCTTCAGCGCAGCGCGGGAACTCCTCCAGGCGGTGCGCCACCGCCACCATTACTTCCGCATTACGCGGCGACACCCCGGTTTTCCACGCCACCAACGACGCCATCGACCGGGCCCCTGTCGCGCCCCACAGTCCGTCGCGGTCGATCTCGGCCACGATCTCCACCAGACGGCCGTCGATAGCATTGCGCTGACCGATCAGCTCCGACACCTCAACCGACAACGCATCGAAACGCTCACACGGCGACGGCGCCTCAACATCGAAAGCCGTTGCCGTGCTGGACATAACATCATCAAAGCAGAACGGTACGACAAATTTCTGACCCGCAAACGTAGCCCGGCGAGAGGCCCGTGTCTACCCTTGACCCGCCGACCTCGTGACGGTCACCTTGACGTTCTTCATGATCGGCTGGTCGCTCTGCGAGCTGAAATCGCCGATGGCACAAAGCACATTCATCTCCGGCATGTAGCCGGCCGCGTTGCCGCGCGGGATGCCGTACGGCACGGCCTTGTAGCGGTGCAGTGAGCGGACGCTGCCGTCGCGCGCGGTGGCGACGATATCGACGTCGTCGAACTCCTTGATGCCGCGGTCGGCCATGTCGTGCTCATTCATGAAGATGAGCGTGCGCAGGTTCTTGATGCCGCGGTAGCGATCGTTGTCGGAGTACACGGTGGTGTTCCACTGGTCGTGCGAGCGCAGCGTCGCCAGGATCAGCGTCCCCTCGCTGACGGTGTCGTCGGGCAGCTCGACGGCCGAGAACTCCGCGCGGCCCGACGGGGTCAGGAAGATCAGTTCCCGCGCGGGCTGCTTGATCCGGAAGCCCAGCGGCAACCGGACCCGGCGGTTGAAGTCCTCGAACCCGTTGAGCACCTTGGCCATCGTGTCGCGGATGCGGTCGTAGTCCTCGACGTACCAGTGCCACGGTGTCTGGCTGTTCGGCAGCGCGGCCGCGGCGATCCCCGCGATGATCGCCGGCTCGGACAGCAGGTGCGGCGAGGCCGGCTTCTTCATGCCGACCGACAGGTGCACCATGCTCATCGAGTCCTCCACCGAGGTCGACTGGATGCCCTCCTTCTGATGGTCCTTCTCGGTGCGGCCCAGGCACGGCAGAATCAGCGCCTGACGGCCGTGAATCACGTGGCTGCGGTTCAGCTTCGTGCTGACCTGGACGGTGAGCTCGCACTTCTGCAGGCCCTCGAACGTGTACGCGGTATCCGGTGCGGCGCTGGCGAAATTGCCACCCATACCGATGAACACCTTGACGTCACCGCTGTGCATGCCCTCGATGGTGTGGACGGTGTCGAGGCCGTGGGCGCGGGGCGGGTCGATGCCGCAGACCTCACCCAGCCGGTCCAGGAACTCCTCGGTCGGCCGGTGGTCGATACCGCACGTGCGGTTGCCCTGCACGTTGCTGTGCCCGCGCACGGGCGACGGTCCGGCGCCTTCGCGGCCCAGATTGCCGCGCAGCAGAAGCAGATTCACGATCTCCCGGACGCTGTCGACACCGTGCTCGTGCTGGGTGACGCCGAGGCACCAGCTGATGATGCTGCGGTCTGCGTCGCGGTAAATCTTGGCGGCCCTGCGGATATCGCGCTGCGACACCCCGGATTTGTATTCGATCTCGTCCCACGACGTGGCCTCGACCGCGGCCCGGTAGGCCTCGAACCCGGTGGTGTACCGCTCGATGAACTCGATGTCGAGCGCCTTCGGATCCGTCTCTGCTTGTTCCAGAACGGCTTTGGCGATGCCACGGATCAGGGCCATGTCGCCGCCGATTCGGGGCTGCATGTTCAGCGTGCTGGTCTTGGTGGACTTGAAGGTCGCCATCCGCAGGAAGTCATGCGGGATGATCGTCTTCGTGGCACCGGCCTCGACGAGTGGGTTGATGTGCACGATCTGCGCGCCGCGGCGGTAGGCCTCCGACAGTGCGGTGAGCATGCGAGGCGCGTTGGAGGCGGCGTTGACGCCGATGACGAACAGGGCGTCCGCGGTCTCCCAGTCCTCGAGGTCGACGGTGCCCTTGCCGGTACCGAGGGACGCCTGCATGGCGCGGCCGCTGGCCTCGTGGCACATGTTGGAGCAGTCGGGCAGATTGTTGGTACCCAGCTCCCGGGCCAACAGTTGGTAGAGGAACGTCGCCTCGTTACCGAGCCGGCCCGATGTGTAGTACGACGCCTGGTTCGGGTCGTCGAGTTCGGCCAGTGCCCGGCCGATGAGGTCGAAGGCGTCGCGCCAGCTGATGGGCTTGTAGCGGTCGGTCGCCGCGTCGTACACCATCGGTTCGGTGAGCCGGCCGGTGTCTTCGAGCGCGAAGTCGCTCCACTCCGCCAGTTCCGAAACCGTGTGCTGGGCAAAGAACTCCGGCCCGCAGCGCTTGTGCGTCATCTCCCACGTGACGTGCTTGATGCCGTTCTCGCAGATGTCGAGCTTGAGGCCCTTCATGTCGTCGGGCCAGGCACAGCCCGGGCAGTCGAAGCCACCGTCCTCGTGGTTCATCTTCATGATCGCGTGCGGTCCGCTGATGGGCTCACGCTCGCGCGCCAGGAACTTCGTGACGCTGATGGCCGCGCCCCAACCGGCCGCGGGATGGTGGTAGGGATGGAACTCGGGCTCGCCGTGTCCCTCGGTATCGACTCGCTGCTCAATGCTCCGGTCGGTCATGCGACAAGTCTGCTCGGCGGAGGCCTCCTGAGTCCAAGGGCAATTTCCGTGAGCCTGATAGGCATCGCCTATCAACCATGGTCGAATAGTCCATGCTGTTTCGCCAGCTCGAATACTTCGTGGCGCTCGCCCGCGAGAAGCACTTCGCGCGCGCCGCTGCCGCGTGCTACGTCTCGCAGCCGGCGTTGTCCGAGGCCATCCGCAAGCTCGAGAACGAGCTCAAGGTTCCGCTGGTGCGGCGTGGGCAGAGCTTCGAGGGGCTGACGCCCGAAGGCGAACGGCTGGTGTTGTGGGCGCGCCGGATTCTGGCCGACCACGATGCCCTCATCCACGAGGTCACCGCATTGCAGACGGGTCTGACGGGCGAGCTGCGGCTCGGCGTCATCCCGGCCGCGTCGGGCACGGTGGCCCTGCTGACCGATCCGTTCTGCCTCGAACATCCCTTGGTGCGAGTGCAGTTGGAGAGCAGCCTGCGCTCGGCGGGCATCGTCGAGCGCATCCGCCGCTTCGAACTCGACGCGGGCATCATCTACCCCGACGGCGTCGACACCACGGGCCTGACGGTCACACCGCTCTACGAAGAACGGCAGGTGCTGATCGCCGGCGCCGAACTGCTTGCCAGCCAGCCGAATCCGCTGACCTGGTCCGACGCCCTGGAACTACCGCTGTGCCTGCTGAACACGGGGATGCGGGGCCGGCAGCTGCTCGACGACGTCCTGGCGGCGCACAGCCTGACAGCGACGCCACGACTCGAAGCCGATTCGGTGGTGTCCCTGCTGACGCACGTCAGCGGTGGCCACTGGGCGAGCATCGTCCCGCAGACCTGGCTGCACACGTTGCGCCCGCCGGACGGGGTGCGGGTGGTGCCGTTGGACGAACCTCAGGTGACGGCGACAGTCGCACTGGTCAACAGCGCCGCCGAACCCGGCTCGGTGCTGGCGCGCGCGCTGGTCGCGACGGCACAGCGCGCGCCGATGAAGCCCGACTAGCGATACCACTCGGGCAGCTCGGTGGGCCGCAGATCGGTGGTGTCACCCGGCCGGGTCAGGGTCAGCACGGCCCGCACGATCTCAGGGCGGGCCGCCAGCGCGTCGGCGATGGCGTTGAGCCGCGCGGCGACGTTCGATTCGGCCGCGTCACCGATGAGGTCGACGGCGGTGACGAGATAAATCCGGTTCGCCCCAACCCATTCCATGTGCAGGTAGCTGACCCGCTCGATGTCGTGATGGTCGAGCAGCGCCAGCAGCGCGTTGTTGCGCGCGAGCGGGGTGACGGTCTCCCCCGTCAGGAAATCCATGTTCCGTCCGATGAGGAACAACGCCACGACCCCGAGCAGCAGGCCGACCAGGATCGAGCCGATGGCGTCCCAGACCGCATTCCCGGTGAGCTGGTGCGCCAAGATGCCGCACGTCGCGATCACGATGCCGATGAGGGCCGACAGGTCCTCGGCGAAGACAGCGCGCAGCATCGGGTTCGACGTGACGCGGATGTAGCGCAGTGGATGGATCCGCCGTTCGAGCGCGCCGGACTTCGTCTGCGAAAACGCTTGCAGGAACGACGATCCCTCCAAGACGAACGAGACCGCGAGCACCGCATAGGCCCAGCCGTACGACGTCGCCTCGGCTTCGCCCTTGAGGGACTGGATGCCGTGCCAGATCGACACCACGGCACCGACGGTGAACAGCCCGAAGGCCGCGAACATCGACCAGATGTAGCCGGCCCGGCCGTAGCCCAGCCGGTGTTCGGCATCGGCCGGCTTGTCCGACTGGCGGGTGCCGATCAGCAGGAACACCTCGTTGCCGGTGTCCGCCCAGGAATGCGCGGACTCGGCGAGCATCGAGGCGCTGCCCGTGACGACGGCGGCGACGGTCTTGGCCACCGCGATCAGGGCGTTGGCGCCGAGCGCGACGACGACTGTCAGAAGACTCTCGTCGCCTGAACCACTCATGCCCTGAACACTAGAGCCCGTCAGTAGGCGTCGCCGGGCTGAACCACCCGGACCGGTCCGCGCCGCGGCGCCGCTGGTTGGGGCTCCTGTACCCATTCGGCTCCGCTGGCCTCCATCAATCGGCCGATCTCGTCGATGTGCATGTCGGCCAGGTCCCACACGTCGGGCACCAGCTCGCGGTCGACGATGAAGCCGAAGTCCAGGCGGTCCAGATAGCTCACCACGGTGATGTTGAGCCCCTGTCCTTCGGTGACGATCGACACCGGGAACTGATGCACGAGTTGCGCGCCCGCGAAGTACAGCGGCTTGCGCGGACCCGGAACGTTGGAGATCACCAGGTTGAACGGCGTGGCCGCGATGCGGTGCGCCAGCCCGAAGCGCGACGCCAGCCGCATCGCGGACGTCGACAGCACGGGAGCCGAAACCTGCGCCATGTCGCCGAGTTGGCTGGCCGGCACCAGATCGAGCAGGCGCTTCGCGTCGAGCATCGCCTCGCGGCAGCGGGCCACGCGCTCGAGCGGGTCGGCGCAGTCGGTCGGCAGTTCGGGGAAGATCGCCGACACCCGGTTGGTCCACGGGTCCTCTTCGTCGCCGGTACGAATCGACACCGGCACCATGGCCCGCAGCGGTCCGTCGGGCAGCGCGTCGTGGGCCTGCAGGTAGCTGCGCAGGCCGCCGGCGCAGATCGCCATCACGATGTCGTTGACCGTGCCGCCCGTCGCGGTCTTGAGCTGCTTGACGTTCTCCAGCGACGCGGTGCGCATGGCGAAGCGGCGATGCCCGGTGATGGGCTTGTTCCACGGCGTGGGCGGCGCTGCCGAGGTGGGCAACGGAATCTTCGGGCCGTCTTCTCTACCAAGGCGCGCAATGGCTTTGATCGCCGAGCCGGCCTTGCTGGCGGCGCTGCCGATGCTGTCGATGCCGGCGGCGTCGGCGAGCTGGCCGACCAGCCGGGTCTGGAACCGCAGGGCCTTGACCGGATGGCCCGCAAGGTTCATGACGGCCTTGCGCAGCAGGTCGATGTCGCTGGGCAGCGGTTCAGCTTCCCAGGCCGGGCTGGGTCCGGGTGGCGCGGCGTCCGGTTCGGTGTCGGTCAGGATGTTGAGCATCAACTGTCCGGCGGCACCGTCGATGGTGGCGTGGTGGTACTTCGTCAGCATCGCCCAGTTGCCGTCGTCCAAGCCGTCGATGACGTAGACCTCCCACAGCGGCCGGCTCCGGTCCATCGGGCGGCCGACGATGCGTGACACCTGGTCGGCCAGCTGGTCGACCATTCCCGGCCGGGCCAAATGGATTTCGCGGATGTGGAAGTCGAGATCGAAGTTCGGGTCGTCCACCCAGTACGGGTGGTCGAGCCCCAGCGGCACTTCGACGAGCCGCCGGCGCAACGGTTCGAGTTCACCGATGAGCGACGCGTACTTCGCATGGACCGCGGCGTAGGGGTCGAACTCCTCGCTGGGCCGCTCGAAGATCATCAGCCCGGTGACGTGACCGAACGTCGTCGGCGTCTCCAGGTAGAGGAAGGTGGCGTCCATGCCGCTGAGCTGCTTCACGAGTGTTCTTCTCCTAGATGGTTTTTGGCGCTCAGGTGGTGAGCAGGCCGCCCTCGACGGGCAGGGTGATTCCGGTGACATAGCTGCTGGCATCACTGGCCAGGAAGATCAGCGCCGCGCTGAGTTCCTCTGTGCGCCCGAGCCTTCCGGCCAGGGTGCGTGGCAGGACGGTGGTCTCGAAGTAGCCGTCGTCGTACTGATCGGTCATCTCGGAGGCGAAGAAGCCCGGCGCCAGGGCGTTGACGCGGATACCCTTGCGGCCCGTCCACTGCTGGGCAAGGTCGCGGGTCAGGCCGATCAGGCCCGCCTTCGATGACGCGTAGGCCGCCTGCGGGAGGCCGGCGGTGGTCAGGCCGAGAATGCTGCTGACGTTGATGATCGAGCTGCCCGGCTGCATGTGCGCGGCACACGCCTGCGCCATCCAGTAGCACCCGTTCAGATTCAGGTCGATGACGGACCGGAACTGCTCGGGCGTTTCGCGCGTCGCCGGGACGGCTGTGCCCACTCCCGCATTGTTCACCAGAATGTCGACGCGCCCGAAGGAATCGACGGCAGCCTGCACGAGGGCTTTGCAGTCGTCGGGATCGGTGACGTCGGTGCGCACGGCGACGGCCCGGCGACCGGCGGCTTCCACCAGCGCCTTGGTGTCGGCCAGCCGGTCTTCGCGGCGCGCACCGAGCACGACGTCGGCGCCGGCCTGCGCCAATGCCTGCGCGAATCCGACGCCGAGGCCACTCGAGGCGCCGGTGACGACCGCGACGCGGCCATCGAGACGGAAGAGATCAAGGATCGAAGCTGCGTCGCTCTGGGTCACTCGTGCATCATATCCAGATATGTTGCACAGACGAGACTGATCGAGATATATCTCACTCAGACATCAGCCGCTACCATGATGCGAAAGGCGGCGGATGAACAGGAGGTGCGCCATCAGCGAGACACCGTTGGGTCGCATGCTCGCGTCGACAGACCGACGCCCCGACCCACTCGAGGCGTTCCGCATCGCGCGCCGTTGGTTCATCGAGGGCCGTCGCATCGAAATGCAGGAATTGGCAACCGAACTCGGCATCAACCGGGCCACGCTGTTCCGCTGGGTCGGCGGCCGCGACGAACTGCTGGCCGAAATCCTGTGGTCGCTGGCCGAGCCCACACTCAAGGCCTCCATCGACGCGGCACCCGGGCACGGCGCCGCGCACATCGCACGGGCCGTCGGCCACTACGCCACCGTCATCGACGAATCCGGCTTCTTCCAGGCGTTCCTGCGGCGCGAACCCGAACGCGCCCTGCGGATTCTGGCCACCCGCGCCGGGACGTTGCAGGGCCGCCTCGTCGCCGCGATCGAAGAGCTACTCAACGACGAGATCGCCACGGGTCAACTCGATCCCCCACTGCCCCCGCGCGACCTCGCGTTCCTCATCGTCCGCATCGTGGAGTCGTTCCTCTACGCCGACATCATCACCGGCGAACCGCTGGAGGTCGGCAAGGCCGAGCAGGCCATCGGCGCACTACTGGGTCACCGACCCGCGTAGTTCCCTACCGCCCGGGGCCCATGGGCCCCGGCACAACCGGCACCGGCGGCGGATTCGGAACCGTCACACTGGGCGGCGGCACCGTGACCGTGACGGTGCTCGTGCTGGCCCGCGTCGACGGGGTCGTCGGCGGTGTCGACGGGCCGACCGGAACTCCCGGGATGATCTCCGTCGAAGTCACCGTCGTGCTCGTGCTGGAGGTGGGCTTGGACGGCGGCGGCGACTCGTCCGAGCAGGCGCTTGCACCGAGAGCAGCCGCTGCTGCCACGGACATGACGACGATGGACTTCAACATGATTGCCGAGTGCCCGTTCATTCGAACCGGTAAACCCGGACAGACACAAAACTGCCCCTCTCCATGCGGAAAGGGGCAGTTTCGGTGTGCCTGAAATCAGAGGCGCTCGATGATGGTGACGTTGGCGGTACCGCCGCCCTCGCACATCGTCTGCAGGCCGTAGCGGCCGCCCGTGCGCTCCAGCTCGTTGAGCATGGTGGCGAAGAGCTTGGCACCGGTGGCGCCCAGCGGGTGGCCCAGCGCGATGCCGCCGCCGTTGGGGTTCACCTTGGCCAGGTCGACGTTGAGCTCCTTGGCCCAGGCCAGCACGACGGACGCGAACGCCTCGTTGATCTCGACGACGTCGATGTCGTCCATGGTCAGGCCGGTCTTCTCCAGCGCGTACTTGGTCGCCGGGATCGGGCCGGTGAGCATCTTCACCGGGTCGTCGCCGCGGCAGCTGATGTGGTGGATGCGGGCCCGCGGCTTGAGGCCGTGCGCCTTGACCGCGGCCTCGGAGGCCAGCAGCGTCGCCGACGCGCCATCCGAAATCTGGCTGGCCAGCGCGGCGGTCAGCCGGCCACCCTCGACCAGCACCTTCAGCGAGGCCAACTTCTCCAGGGTGCTCTCACGCGGCCCCTCGTCGACCTTGAAGCCGTCGATCGGGATGATCTCGTTGTCGAAACGGCCCTCACGGATCGCGGTGAATGCACGCTGGTGGCTGTTGAACGCGAACAGCTCCATGTCCTCGCGGGAGATGTCCCACTGCTCGGCGATCATCTCGGCGCCGCGGAACTGCGAAATCTCCTGGTCGCCATAGCGTTCCACCCAGCGCTTCGACTCGTTGGTCGGCGAGGTGAAGCCGAACTGCTCACCGACGATCATGGCCGAGCTGATCGGAATCTGGCTCATGTTCTGGATGCCGGCGGCCAGGATCAGGTCGGCGGTACCCGACATGATCGCCTGCGCACCAAAGGAAATGGCCTGCTGCGAGGAACCGCACTGCCGGTCGACGGTGGTGCCGGGAACGCCCTCGTCGTAGCCGGCGGCGAGCCAGGTCAGACGGCCGATGTTGCCGGCCTGCCCACCGATGGCGTCGACACAGCCGACGATGACGTCGTCGAACGCAGCGGGGTCGACGTCGTTGCGCGCGAAGATCCCGCGGTACGCCTCCACACCGAGATCGATCGGGTGGTAACCGGAGAGGCCACCACCCTTCTTGCCGACGGCGGTGCGCACAGCGTCGATGACGTACGCCTCAGATGCGGCCATTTCTCATCTCCTTCTTTGGGTGAAACTCATTTGGCGGCAAGGCGTTACGGGGCTACCGCAACGCCGCCGAGCACGATGGTCAGGTAGTGCTGACCGACGTCTTCCGCGGTCAACTTGCCGCCCGGCTGGTACCAGCGCACCGACACCCACGTGGTGTCACGGATGAACCGGTAGACCAGATCAACATTCAGGTCGGATCGGAAGACGCCTTCGGCCATGCCCTGCTTCAGGACGTCGACCCACATCTTGCGCTGCTGGCGATTGCGTTCGTCGACGAAGGCGAACTGGGGCAGGACGCCGAGGCGCTTGGCCTCGTCCTGGTAGATGACGACCTGCGCGTGCCGGTGCTCGATGGCATCGAACGACGCCATGAACAGACCTTTGAAACGCGCCAGCGGATCGGGCTCGGTGGCGATGATCTGCTCGTACCGGGCGAACAGCCAATCGAGGAAGTCACGCATGACCTCTTCGACCATCTGTTCCTTCGATTTGAAGTGATGGTAGAGACTGCCTGACAGGATTCCTGCCGAGTCTGCGATGTCCCGGACAGTGGTTGCCTTCAGCCCACGCTCAGCGAACATCGCCGCGGCGAGCTGAAGAAGCTCGTCGCGCCTGGTCGCCGGTTGACTGGGCGATGGAGACGCCATCGACACAGCATAGCAACCAAGCGCTTGTTAGGTCGATTGTGGAGGCTGGTGACTGTCACCACTGTGCATTTCCCCGCCGACCCTGAGCTTGATGGCGAGAAATCGCCTAATTATCGCCATCTTCCTCACGTTCGACGAGGTGGCGGCGCAATAGTCTGTGGAGGTGGGGGATATCGCTGTCGGGGCGTTCGTGGTCGGGCTTGTCGTTATGGTCGTCGCCGCGTTCCGAGACGATCCAGCCACGGCCGCCCGCATTTATTGGACCGGTGCGGCGATCACCACGGCGGCGGCAACCCTCATCGGCATCCCGCGCGGCTGGTCAGGAGCACTCAAGGGGCTTCTCCTCTCCGTGTGCTTGATCCTGTTGTGCACGTACGTCCGGACGCCGTATCTCAAGGTCGGAGGGAAGACCCGAACGCTATTCAACGCCGAGCCCGAGCCCTACGGCATGAACCTCAGCACGCCGAAGACGTGGTGGCTGCTCGTGGTCGTGGCGATAGTTTTCATGTACCCGGTGCTCGCCTTCGTCGACGACGGTGTGCGCGATTGGAAATTGGTCGCCTATGTCTCAGGCACGGTCCTCGTCGGCATGCGGTTCGGCTACCTCGACCGACTCCTCGGAAACCCGATTACGGCCGGTCAGTACATCCAGTTCGCTCTGATATCGATCCTGACGGTCGGCGTCTTCCCCGTCGGCTACCTGGCGATGTACTACGGCGGACGGCGCCTAATCGCAAAAAGTGGTGGCTACGGCCAACATTCGCGCCACAATCACCCGAACTGAGCGCGGCCGGCCCTTTTCGACGAGGACTGCGGATCAGTGAATCACCGCGACCGCTCTAGAACGCTGGCTCGACGGCGTGGATTTCACCCGAGAGCGTCCACGTGGGCCCCGGTGCTGGTCGACATACAACCTGGGCAGCCATCAGCAGGTGGTCGGCCGGATTCCATTGCAGGCCTAGGCCCCGCAGATGGACGAGTCTGTCGGCGCCGAGAACAGCATGCCCGCGCTCGAGAAGCAGCTCCTTGATCAAGTTCCCTCGCCCACCAGTGATCCGAGCCAAACGGGCGGCGACCTCGTCGACCGATCCAAGGTCATTGTGGGACTGAAATGCGGCAACCGTGCCGTCGAATAGCACTTTGACCAACTCCGGGCTAGCGACCGTGGTTTGCGCTGATGGACAGGTGAGGGTAAGGCGGATTGCAAACCGCTCCGTCGAGGTCCTGCACTGTTCGGCGACTTTCCTTTGAACATGGTGAATCGCGAACCACACTTGTTCCAGCCGTTTGACGGACGCGAACCGCCCAAGGTCAGCTCCAGCGAAGCTGGCCAAATGCCGTCCAAGCCGCCAATGGCTGAAACAGCTCTCCGGGCTTGTCAGCCCGTACTCGTACAAACATGGGTACGACCGACCCGAGGGCGCGGCACCGTGTACCGCATGCGCCATTTCAAAACGCACTCCGTGCGTAGTTCCCGACTTAAAGCAACCGCCCGCAGTTGCGTCAATGTTGTAAAGCACCAGGTTCTCGATGTCCATCCTCGATGGCCTGGTACCTGCATAGCTGGCGAAGAGGATCTCGTCGGATCCCGCGACGAGTTGCAGCAACCCGCCGCGTAACGCTTCGCGAGCCGCCCTCTGGTCATCGGTCAGATCCTGAAACGGGATGTAGCGGTCGGCCCACAGCCGTACTCGTTGTTGCCCATTGTGAGGTCCGTCGATCTCCCAGTCATAGGAAGCCTTCTCACGGGAAGCAGCGGGCGCGGGCGGAGTCGACTTTACCCGCGGCGCAACGTGACTGGAGGCCACGGGCAGAGGCGGCTGACAAGTTCCGCAATGAGAGAGCACTGCGTGAGGGTGGTCCACTGCCCACTGGGCGAGGTCGTAAAGTGCAGTCGAGCAAACCTTGATGTAGGAAGTTGTGAATGGCGGCCGGCTACGGATCCAATTGCAGGCCGCGCTGTGCAGCTTGGCCTCGCCACGCCGTCCGCGGTGGACATTGATCACGTATCCGGTGGGGCTTCCTTCCACCCATTTCAGGTAGGCGTCGTCGCGGTCCCGGAACTCCTCAACAGCCACAGTTCTCATTCCTCCCCGGCGGTTCGAGATCCCTGCAAGCTACTCCGCCCTGCCGACACATGGACCGAAAGCGACCGCGCAGGATAGGCGCGCTGTTTGCGGCGGCCCGCTAGTAGCGAGACGACCAGTACTGATCGCAATAGTCGGGCAGCTCCGTTCCCACCGGTCGGTCCGCGTTCGACCGGGACAGGTTGAACAGGTACCACGGGTCGTCATGCGAGTAGTTCGATCGGACGCAGGCGCGGACACGCTCAGGTAGCCGATGCAGCGCCGGGTCGATGTCCGACGACAGCCGCGACAGATACTCGGCGTCGAATTGGCCGGTCTGCTCGAAGCGGTCGATGTTGCGATCGGCGACGAGGCGCTCGGGGTTCAGCGCAGCCAGTCCAAGCAGTGCGACGACTCCGGCCGCCAACACTGCGTGCGGCAGCCAGCGCCCCGACATCCGCACCCCCGCCACCGCGACGAGCAGGAACACCGCACCCAACCACAGTTCGATGGTGATCACCATCAACCGGTCGGTGCTGAAGCCGTACGCCTGCTGATAGAGCCACATGCGGTGGATCGCAGAGATGACGACGACAACCGAAGTCGCGCAGAGGATTCCGGCCAGCACTCGGAGTACACGGCGGTCACCCGCAGTGACACGACCCGCCACCCGGATCACGCCGCTCAGCACCAGCAGCGTCAGCGCCGACACCCACAACAGCTGCCAGAAGCCCTGCCGGGCGTACTCGGCGTACGTCAGCCCCTCGGTTTCCAGCACGTGGGTGTGACCGCCGAACAACACCGCCGCCTGCACCGCGACGAACGCGATGAACAGCGCATCGAGCACCCCCAGCGGAACGGCCCACTCCCAGCGCGGCACCGGCTTCATCGGCTTGGGCGCGAGGACATCCAGCCGCGGCGCGAACCGGGTCAGGTAGGCACCACCGAGGACGAACGCGGCGACCACGCCGAAGACGACGACGCGGGCGACGACGTCGACACCGTCGAACCGCGGGACCAGCTTGCCCACCAGATGCGCGAAAGCCGCGTCCGCCGAGGCGAACAACGCGCCGAACACCAAGGTCAGCAGCACGGTGAGACCGACCACGGCGGCGACGCGAACCGGGTTGGCGATACCCACCCGACCGGACAATCCACGCCGCGTCCAACCGAGGACACGGGCCGGCAGCGCCCACGCCAGGAACGGCGCGGTCAGGACCGCGGTCCAGGTACGTCCGCCGAACAGCGTGCACCACCCGACGATCCAGGCCGCCATGATGCACAGCACGCCCAGCCAGTCGGCGGCAAGAAAGGCGGGAACTGCCAGCAGCGCCAACGTCAGTGCGATACCGGCCCATTCGGTGCGCGTCGGTCGGCGCTCGGCGGTGCCGTAGACGACGGCGAAGACCATCACCCCGACGGCCAGGTAGCCGGCGCTCAAAGACGACGGCCGCCACAGCGCAGTACCGAGCAGACCGGCTACCACGGCGAGCGCCACCACCCGGTGTGGCGCTGTCGCCAGCGGACTGATCGGCCACACCCGTCGCGGCAACATCGTCCAGCCGGGCTCACCGCGGCGCGGCAGTGCCGGCCCGATCAGCGGCGGGACCATCGGCGGCCCTGGATATCCCATCAACATCGTCATGCGGACCGCTCCTCTGATTCCGGAATGCTCACCCTGAAGCGGCATCCCACGTTCGTCTCCACCACGTCGATAGCTCCGCCGTGCAACTCGACCGCCCAGCGGGCGATCGCCAAACCCAGACCGGTGCCACCGTCAGAGGTGGCCCCGCGGGTGAACCGTTCGAAGACCCGCTCACGCTCAACCGGCGCGATGCCCGGCCCTTGATCGGCGACCTCCAGGCGCAGGCCCGCGGCGTCACGCGTCGCTCGCACCGTCACACTGCCGCCGGGCGGGCTGTGCCGAATCGCGTTGTCCACCAGATTGACCACCACCTGCCGTAGCCGCGCCGGATCGGCCAGCGCCGTCAGACCGGGTGGTGACACCTCGACCGCGACTGGCACGTCATCGGCGGAAACCGAGACGTGCTCGACGGCGGCACGCAGGAAGGCCTCGACGTCGAACCGGTTGATCCGCAAGGGAATTGCCCCGCCTTCGAGGCGAGACAGGTCCAGCAGATCGGTCACCAATTCGCCGAGGCGTTCGGTCTGCGACAGCGCCAACCGCATCGTCTGCGCATCGGGTTCAACGACTCCGTCGACCACGTTCTCCAGGACCGCCTGCAATGCGGTGATGGGCGTGCGTAGTTCATGGGACACGTTGCCGATCAGTCCGCGCCGGTATTCGTCGGCGGCACCGAGGTCGGCTGCCATCTGATTGAATGCCGTTGCGAGTTGGCCGACTTCATCACGCGACGTGGCGCGGACCCGAATGCTGTAGTCGCCCTTGGCCATCGCGCGGGCCGCGGCGGTCATCTGCCGCAAGGGTGACGTCATGCCGTGGGCCATGAACTGGGTGAAGAGCAGTGAGGTCAGCAGAGCGGACAGCAGCGCGTATCGGAACTGCCAGCTCGCGCCGATCCAGAAGGTGAACGACGCCAACAGGATTGCTCCGCCGACCAGCAGTCCCATCTTGATCTTGAAGGACGCGAACGGATCCAGTGGCCGGGGCAGCCGGTCCCATAGTTCGCCGAAGGTGCTCACCGTGGTACCTCTAGGGCATAGCCGACCCCATGCACGGTCCGGATGAGCTCGGCACCGAGCTTGCGGCGCAACGCCTTCACGTGGCTGTCGACCGTGCGCGTCTCGGCGCCCGACCCCCAGCCCCAGACGTGCTCCAGCAGCGTCTCGCGGTCCACCGCGGCTCTGGGACGACCGGCGAGGAAGGCCAGTAGATCGAATTCGGTTCGGGTGAGGTGGATTTCGATATCACCCTGGTGCACCCGGCGTTCGGCGAGGTCGATGCGGTATTCCCCCACCGACAGCGGCTGGTCCCCGGCCGCCCGGTCCACCCGACGCAGCAACACCCGCACCCGCGCAACCAGCTCCCGCATGCTGAACGGTTTGGTGAGATAGTCGTCGGCGCCGATCCCCAGGCCGATCAGCATGTCGGTCTCGTCGGTGCGGGCGGTCAACATCAGCACCGGCACCGGACGCTCGGCCTGGATGCGCCGGCAGACTTCCAACCCGTCGAAGCCGGGCAGCATGACGTCCAGCACCACCAGGTCGGGCCGTGTCGCTGCCGCCGCGGCCACTGCCGAAGGCCCGTCGACGGCCGTCTCCACCTGGAACGACTCGGCCCGCAGGCGGGTGGCGACCGAGGACAGGATGGTCGGCTCGTCGTCGACCACCAGGATTCGCTTCACGCTTTCCGACTGTAAGCGCGGTTTGTGGGGCTTACCGGCAGTGATTGTGAAGAAACTGTGGAGACTTCTCGCGAGCTTTCCGTCAGCTGCACTCAGCCCTACGGCGCTGGCGTAACCACCCCAAGGCGTGATGGCAACTGCTGCTCGCGGTCGCGATATTCATGTACCCAGTGTTTGCGTTCGCGACAGGAAGAGGCGGACCGGGCCAAAAGGCGGTCTCCGCGGGCCTGGCGATAGCGGCTGGAATCAGCTTCGGCTACCGGGATCGGTTCTTGCACAACCCGATTGCAGCAGGCCAACGCATCCAGTTCGCTCTGGTCTCCCTGATCACGCTCGGTGTGTTCCCGATCTGTTATCTAGGCGCGTACCACGCGAGCAGGCGATTCATCTCGAAAACCGAAGCGTACGGACGACATTCGCGTCGCCAAACATGAGCTTGTGTGCGAAGAATCGTGGATTTTTCGCACACAAGCTCACGTTCGGCGCGGGAAACTGTTCCTTCGATTTGAAGTGCTGGTAGCGACTGCCTGGCAGGATGCCGGCCGAGTCTGCGATGTCCCGGACAGTGGTTGCCTTCAGCCCACGCTCAGCGAACACCGCCGCGGCGAGCTTGAAGTAGCTCGTCGCGCCTGCTCGCGGGTTGACTGGCGGTGGAGACGCCATCTCAACAGCATGGAAACCAAGCGCTTGCTAGGGTAGGTCGGGCCGGTGTTGACTTGGCCACTACGTACACAAAGATCGAGTGCTCACAGGGGTCGCGCACGTTGAGGCGATCGCGGCCCTGAGAGCAGGCGAGGTCACACGCGCGGTTCTCGACCGCGACCGATAGATGGGATGCGTAAAGCGTCGGGCGCTTCGATTCGAGCCCTATGCTTGCGCGCAGCACGACTCGAAATGGATGAGTAGCAGGAGATCATGAGCACGACACAGCGTGCCCTGGAGGGTATCCGGGTCATCGACATGACCCGCGTCTTCGCCGGCCCGATCAGCGCGCAGATACTGGGCGACCTCGGCGCTGACGTCATCAAGGTGGAGCGACCGGGCAGCGGTGACGAAGGGCGCGGTTACGGTCTTGCCTCGGTCGAGGGCAAGGACGGCAAGGACCTTCGCCAGTCCGGCTTCTTCACCGCGTCGAACCGCAACAAGCGGTCGATCACGGTCAACCACTCCAAGCCGGAGGGGCAGGACATCCTGCGTGCCCTGGTCAAGACCGCGGACATCCTGATCGAGAATTACAAGGTCGGCGACCTCAAGCGGTTCGGGCTGGACTACGAGAGCCTGAAGGCGATCAATCCCCGCCTCATCTACTGCTCGATCACCGGCTTTGGCCAGACCGGGCCAATGGCGGCGCGCGCGGGCTACGACGGGTTGTTCCAGGCGAGCGGCGGCATGATGGCCGTGACCGGCATCCCCGAAGGCCAACCCGGCGCGGGGCCAGTGAAAGCCGGTCCCAGCCTGGTCGATTTCGTGACTGGCCACAACAGCGCCATCGCGATCCTCGCCGCGCTGAACCATCGCAACAACACCGGCGAGGGCCAGCACATCGACATGGCGCTGCTCGACAGTTCCGTGGCGATGATCTGCCACATCATGCAGGACTATCTGATCAGCGGCGTCCAGGCGGAGCGTCTGGGCAATGGTGGCAACGGCGGCGGCCCCGCCGACCTCATCCATGCGCGCGACGGCATGACGTACATCACGGCCGGGAGCGACGCTCACTGGCGGCGCATGTCGGAGTTGATGGGCCAGCCCGAGCTCTACGACGACCCGCGCTTCGACACCAACGCCAAGCGGGCCAAGATCAATCGCGCGGAGTTGATCGACATCATCAACGTGTGGAGCCGGCAGTTCACGACGGAGGAGCTCCAGGCGAAGTTCGACAGCGTGGGCATCCCGGCCGCGCGCTATAACGATCTGGCGGAGGTCTGGGAAGATCCGCAGGTGCAGCACCGGGGCCTGCGCGCGACGACGCCGCATGCATGGGCCGCCGCCGGATCGGTCGACCTGATCGGCAGCCCGCTGGCGGGTATGAGTGCCACGCCAGCGACGATCCGCCTAGCGCCGCCAGTGATCGGCGAGCACAACGCGGAGATACTCGGTGAACTGGGCTATGACGCGGCGCGGATCGCGGACTTGCAGGAGCAGGCGATCATCTGATCGAGAGGGTCCGCCACCAGGTCAGGCTTGCGAGATCGCGAGCCAGCCACACATGAAAATGCCCGCCTAATTGCGACAACGTTGTCGCAATTAGGCGGGCAAGTGCACATATCCGAACCTCGCGGCCGGATGAAAACTACGCCCGCTGGCTCGATACCGAAATGATCTCGCCGGTCAGGTAGCTCGAGTAGTCGCTGGCCAAATACGCGATGGTGGTGGCGATTTCCCACGGCTCGGCGGCACGGCCGAATGCCTCGTCCGACGACAGCCGGTCCAGCAGCGCGGCATCGGCCGACTTCTCCAGGAACTTGTGCCGCGCGATGCTCGGGGACACCGCGTTGATGCGGACGCCGTACTCGACGGCTTCGATTGCGCTGCAACGGGTCAGCGCCATGACGCCGGCCTTGGCGGCGGCGTAGTGCGACTGCGAGTGCTGGGCGCGCCAGCCCAGGACACTGGCGTTGTTGACGATCACGCCGCCGTGCTCGACGCCGCGGAAGTACCGCAGGGCGGCGCGGGTCGCGCGCATCACCGAGTTCAGGGTGACGTTGAGGACGCGGTCCCACTCGTCGTCGGTCATGTCGACCAGCGGGGTCTCCCCGCCCAGGCCGGCGTTGTTGACCAGCACGTCCAGCCGGCCCATCTTCTCGACGGCCGCGGTGATCAGGGCGTCGACGGCCTCGGTGGAGGTGACGTCGCAGACGACGGCCTCGACCTTGCCCAGGCCGAGTGCGGCCAGCTGGTCACGCGTTTCGTTGAGGCGACGCTCGTGGTAGTCGGACACCACGACGTCGGCGCCTTCCAGCAGCGCGCGACGGGCGGTGGACGAGCCGATGCCGGTGCCGGCGGCGGCCGTCACGAGGACGACCTTGCCCTTCAGCAGGCCGTGGCCCTCAACCTCGGTAGGAGCAACTGAAAGATCCATCAGCCCTTGGCCTCTCGGGGTAGGCCGAGCACGCGCTCGGCGATAATGTTGCGCTGAATTTCGTTGGAGCCGCCGTAGATGGTGTCCGACCGGGAGAACAGGTACAGGCGCTGCCACTCGTCGAACTCGCCGCCGGGCAGCGTCAGCCCCGCCATGCCCTGCACGTCCATGGCGATCTCACCGAGCTCGCGATGCCAGTTGGCCCACAACAGCTTTGACACGTTGTCCTGGCCCGGCTGCTCGACGTCCATGGTGGCCATCGCGTAGGACCGCATGGCCTGCAGGCCGGTCCACGATTCAGTCAGCTTGTGCCGGATCAGCGGATCGTCGATGGCGCCGGTGGTCTTGGCGACACCGATCAGACCCTCGAGCTCGCGCTTGTAACGGATCTGCTGACCCAGCGTCGAAACACCACGCTCGAAGGTCAGCGTCGCCATCGCCACGCCCCAGCCCTGCCCGGGCTCCCCGACCACCAGCGATGCCTCGGTGCGGGCGTCGTCGAAGAACACCTCGTTGAATTCGGAGTCGCCGGTCAACTGAACGATCGGGCGGATCTCGACGCCCGGCTGGTCCAGCGGCACCAACAGATAGGAGAGCCCGTGGTGACGCTTGGAGCCCTTCTCGGTGCGGGCCACCACGAAGCACCACTGCGCCCAGTGTGCCAGCGAGGTCCAGACTTTCTGACCGTTGATGACCCACTCGTCGCCGACGAGTTCGGCCGCCGTCGAGACGTTGGCCAGATCGCTACCGGCGCCGGGCTCGGAGTAGCCCTGGGCCCACAGCTCGGTGACGCCCCGGATGTTCGGCAGGAAGCGCTTCTTCTGCTCTTCGGTGCCGTACGCGATGAGCGTCGGCCCGAGCAGTTCCTCACCGAGGTGGTTGACCTTGTCCGGGGCGTCCGCCTTGGCGTACTCCTCGTAGAAGGCGACGCGGTGCGCGACCGACAAGCCGCGGCCACCGTGCTCCTCAGGCCAGCCCAGGCAGGTCAGGCCTGCCGCGGCCAGGTGCTGGTTCCACGCGCGTCGTTCTTCGTATGCCTCGTGCTCACGGCCGGGGCCACCAAGACCTTTGAGAGCTGCGAATTCACCGACGAGATTGTCTGCGAGCCATTGCCGGACCTCAGCCCGGAACGTCTGGACCTCTATCACCCTTATAGGCTAACCTACCAAGCACTTGCTTTGTTAGAGGGAGTTCCAATGAGTGGGTCCGACGGCACCCAGCAGCCCGGTCGGCAGACCCCACCGCAGACCTACACCAAAGAACATTTGGCTAACTTCAAGACGCCGCGGTCGGTGGCGTTCCTGGACACCCCGCCGCGCGACCCTGGAGGCAAAGTGGTCAAACCACAACTGCGAGAGATGAATCGGTAACGCATGGACCTGACATTCGACGACGAAACCGAGGAATTCCGGGCCGAGGTCCGCGACTTCTTGGCGTCCAACAAGGACAAGTTCCCCACCAAGTCCTACGACACCCTCGAGGGCTTCGAGCAGCACCGTGTCTGGGACAAGGTGCTTTACGACGCCGGCCTGTCGGTCATCGCGTGGCCCAAGGAGTACGGCGGCCGCGACGCCACCATGCTGCAGTGGGTGGTGTACGAGGAGGAGTACTTCAAGTCCGGCGCCCCCGGCCGCGCTTCGGCCAACGGCACCGCGATGCTGGCGCCGACGCTGTTCGCGCACGGCACCAAGGAGCAGCTGGAGCGCGTGCTGCCGAAAATGGCCTCCGGCGAGGAGATCTGGGCCCAGGCCTGGTCCGAGCCCGAGTCCGGTAGCGACCTGGCCTCGCTGCGCTCGACCGCGACCAAGGTCGACGGCGGCTGGAAGCTCAACGGCCAGAAGATCTGGAGCTCGCGCGCCCCGTTCGGTGAGCGCGGTTTCGGGCTGTTCCGCTCCGACCCGGAAGCGCAGCGCCACAAGGGTCTGACGTACTTCATGTTCGACCTCAAGGCCGAGGGCATCACGGTCCGGCCCATCGCCCAGCTGGGTGGTGAGACCGGCTTCGGTGAGATCTTCCTCGATGACGTGTTCGTCCCCGACGAGGACGTCATCGGTCAGGTGCATGGCGGCTGGACCGCCGCCATGAGCACCTCGAGCAACGAGCGCGGCATGTCGCTGCGCAGCCCGGCCCGCTTCGTCGCCCCTGCCGAACGCCTTGTCGCGCAATGGAAGGTCGAGCAGAACCCGGCCTACGCCGAGCGCGTCGCCGACGCCTGGATCAAGGCCCAGGCCTACCGCCTGCACACCTTCGGCACCGTCACGCGGCTGGCCAACGGTGGCGAGCTGGGCGCCGAGTCCTCGGTGACCAAGGTGTTCTGGTCCGACCTCGACGTCGCCCTGCACCAGACCGCACTGGACCTGCGCGGCCCCGACGCCGAGCTGTACGACCACTGGACCGAAGGATTGCTGTTCGCCCTGGGCGGCCCGATCTATGCCGGTACCAACGAAATTCAGCGCAACATCATCGCCGAGCGCCTGCTGGGCCTGCCCCGCAAATAAGAGGGATTGTTCACGTGTTCTTTGAATTGGACGAATCGCAGCGCGATTTCGCTGCGAGCATCGACGCCGCGCTGGGCGCGGCAGACGTGCCCGCCGCCGTTCGGGCGTGGGGTGGAGTCGAGAAGGCGGCCGACGCCGCACCCGGCCGCAAGGTCTGGTCGACGCTGGCCGACCTGGGTGTCACCGCGCTGAACGTGCCGGAGGAGTTCGACGGCATCGGCGCGCACCCGGTGGATCTGGTTGTCGCACTTGAGCGTCTGGGCTACTGGGCCGTGCCCGGTCCGGTCACCGAATCCATTGCGGTCGCCCCTGTGCTGCTGGCGTCAGATAAGCGTTCGGAAGGCCTGGCCTCGGGCGAGCTCATCGCCACCGTCGCCCTGCCGCCGCTGGCCCCGCGGGCCGTCGACGCCGACACCGCCGGTCTGATCCTGCTGGCCGGGGATGGTCAGGTGCAGGACGCCACCATCGGCGCCGAGCACCAGTCCGTCGACCCGGCCCGTCACCTGTTCGACGTGACCGCCACCGGCGAAGCCCAAACCGCGGACACGGCACAGGCTTTCGAGTTCGGCGCGCTGGCCACCGCCGCGCAGCTGGTGGGCGCCGGCCAGGCGATGCTCGACATGGCTGTCGAGTACGCCAAGCAGCGCACGCAGTTCGGCACCGTGATCGGGTCGTACCAGGCCATCAAGCACAAGCTGGCCGACGTGCACATCGCCGTCGAGCTGGCCCGCCCGCTGGTCTACGGCGCGGCCTTGGCCCTCGCCGACGGGTCGCCCACGCTGGCCCGCGATGTCAGCGCCGCCAAGGTCGCGGCCAACGAAGCCGCGCTGCTGGCCGCCCGGTCGTCGCTGCAGACGCACGGCGCCATCGGTTTCACGCAGGAACACGACCTGTCGCTGTTGCTGCTGCGCACGCAGGCGCTGCGCTCGGCGTGGGGCGACTCGGCGTGGCACCGGACCCGCGTACTGGAAGGGCTGTGACGATGAGCGAAGAACGGGACATGCTGCGCGCCACCGTCGCAGCGCTGGTCGAGAAGCACGCCAGCCCTGAAGCCGTCCGGGCTGCCATCGAGTCCGAGAAGGGCTACGACGAGAAGCTCTGGCAGATGCTGTGCGAGCAGGTCGGCGCCGCGGCGCTGGTCGTGCCCGAGGAGCTCGGCGGTGCCGGTGGTGAATTGGGTGACGCCGCAGTGGTTCTCGAGGAACTGGCCAAGGGCCTCGTCCCGACGCCGCTGCTCGGCACCACGCTCGCCGAACTGGCTCTGCTCGCCGTCGGCGACGAAGAGCCACTGGAGGGCCTGGCCGAGGGAACGTCCATCGGAACCGTCGTTTTCGATGCCGGCTATGTCATCAACGGCGACGTCGCCGACGTGGTGATCGCCGCGCAGGACGGCCAGCTGACCCGCTGGACCGACAACACCGTCACCCCGGCGATCGCGATGGACCCGACGCGTCGTCTCGCCGCGGTAGCTCCGGGCAGTACCACCGCCCTGGGCGCCGACCCCGGCCTGGCGGACACCGCGGCCATCCTGATGGCCGTCGAGCAGGTCGCCGCCGCGAGCCGCTGCCTGGACCTGACCGTCGCGTACTCGAAGGACCGCGTGCAGTTCGGCCGGCCGATCGGCAGCTTCCAGGCGCTCAAGCACCGCATGTCGGATCTGTACGTCAAGGTCTCGGCCGCCCGCTCGATCGTCAACGACGCCATCGCCGACCCGACGCCGACGAATGCGTCGCTGGCCCGCTACATGGCCACCGAGGCGTTCAATGCCGTTGCCGGCGAAGCGATCCAGATGCACGGCGGCATCGCGATCACCTGGGAGAGCGACATCCAGTTCTACTTCAAGCGTGCGCACGGCAGTGCGCAGCTGCTCGGGTCGTCGCGGGAGCACCTGCGGCGACTGGAGGCTCAGATCCTCTGACCGGCGTGCACCACATCGCGGATCAACGGCACCCCCGGCCGGTACGCGAGATGGATGTACGACGGCGCGTCGAGACACAGGAAGTCGGCGCGCTTACCGGGCGCCAGCGTTCCGACGTCGTCCCGGCGGAGCGCGGCCGCACCGCCGGCGGTCGCCGCCCACAATGCCTCCGCGGGAGTGAACTTCATGTCGCGAACGGCCACCGCGATGCAGAACGGCATGCTGGTGGTGAAGGAGCTCCCGGGGTTGCAGTCGGTGGCGATGGCGACCGTCACGCCGGCGTCGATCATCCGGCGCGCGTCCGGCCACGGTGCGCGCGTGGAGAACTCCGCTCCCGGCAGTAGCGTGGCGACCGTGCTACCGGAGGCCAGTGCCTCGATATCCGCGTCGGTGGCATACGTGCAGTGATCGACCGAGGCCGCCCCGAGTTGTACCGCCAGCTGAATCCCCTCGCTGGGGCCGAGTTGACCGGCGTGCAGCCGCGGTTGTAGGCCGGCCGCCATGCCCGCGGTGAGGATGGCACGGGATTCGTCGACGTCGAACGCTCCCCTGTCGCAGAACACGTCGATCCAGCGGGCCAGCGGTGCGCAGGCGTCCAACATCGGGCCGGTGACGAGGTCGATGTATCCGGCACGATCGTCACGGTATTCGGCAGGAACCACATGGGCTCCGAGAAATGTTGTCTCTCCGGTGTATTCGCGGGCGATGCGCAGGGAACGGGCCTCGTTCTGGATGTCGAGGCCGTATCCGCTCTTGCATTCGAACGTCGTCACCCCCGCGGCAGACAGTTCACCGGCCAGCCGGCGCACGCCCGCCGACAGAGTGGAATCGTCGGCTGCGCGGGTCGCCGCCACCGTCGTCGCGATACCGCCGGCGGCATAGGGCTGTCCGCTCATCCGGGCTGCGAACTCCGCCGACCGTTCACCGGCGAACACCAGGTGGGCATGACTGTCGACGAATCCGGGCACGACGCTCACGCCGCCGCAGTCGACGCGTCCGTCCGCAGCGGGCGCATCGCGGCGCCGGCCCACCCACTCGATCGTGTCACCGGCCACGAGCACGGCCCCGTCGCTGACCACACCGAGAGCGCTGCCGTCGCCCTGCGCCGGGTCGTTGGTGACCAGCTCGGCGATGCCGTCGTACAGGATGGTCATGAGTCCCCCAGCAGGTTCTCGATCGCCTTGCTCAATTCCGCGGCCACGTCGACGCGGACATGTCTACGGTCGGCGACCACCACCTGTCCGTCGATCACCACGTCGGTGACATCGGCGGCGGTGGCGGCGAACACGATCGTCTCCGCGGTGGCCCCGCCACCGGCAGTGCGTACCGAATTCAGGTCCACCGCAACCAGGTCGGCGCGCGCGCCGACCTGCAGCACGCCCGCATCCGCCCAGCCGATGGCGTGTTGGCCGTCGACGGTGGCGGCGCGTAACAAGGTCGGTGCGCCGATGATGCCGCGCTCCTGTCGGGCCAATCGTTCATCGAGTTCGACGGCGCGGGCCTCCTCGAACATGTCGATGACAGCGTGGCTGTCGGATCCCAGACTGAACAGTCCCGGTGTGTTCAGCAGGGCCGGCGCCGGGCCGATCCCGTCACCGAGATCCCGTTCGGTGGTGGGGCAAAAGCAGACACCGGTGGCCGAGGCACTCATGTCGGCGATATCGCCGGCGGTCAGATGGGTGGCATGGACGGCGGTGGTCCGCGGGCCGAGCGCGCCGGCGTCACGCAGCACCGCGGTGGGCGTGCGCCCGTGCACGGCCTGGCACTGCTCGATCTCAGCGCGCTGTTCGGACGAGTGCACGTGCAGCGGCGCCGAGTGCGCGGACGCCCACTCGACCACATCGGGCATCTGGTCGACGGGGACGCCACGTACGGAATGCAGTGCGGCGCCGACGAGAACGCCGGGCCTGGAACGTGTTTGGTCACGTAGGATTTCGGCGCGTTCGGCCCAGCCGGCCCCACTGCCGTCCCCGAATCGCTGTTGCGGCCCGTCCTGCAGCGCCGCGCCGTCCGGTGCGGAACTCAGATAGCAGGTGTCGAGCAGCGTCAGCCGCGGCCCCGCGTCGGCCGCGGCCTCGATCAGCGCATGTCCCATCGCATTCGGGTCCGAATAGGGACGGCCGCCGGTGTCATGATGCAGGTAGTGGAACTCCCCGACGGAGGTGATACCGGCCAGCGCCATCTCGGCGTACACGGCGCGGGCCAAGGCGCGGTAGCGATCCGGATCCAAGCGGTCGGCCACCCGGTACATGAGGTCACGCCACGTCCAGAACGATCCCCGATCGCGCTGGGTGCGCCCACGCAGTGCACGGTGGAAGGCATGCGAATGAGCGTTCGCCATACCAGGGATCACCAAGCCGGACAAGCGGTTCGACGCGCCGGTGGCCGGCGCACCCGCCACGATCGAGGTGATTCGGCCGTCGTCGACGGTGATCAGCACGCCCGCCTGCACCGTGTCGCCGAGCCAGGCGTGCTCACACCACCAGGTGACCGTCACCGCGAAACCCACTCGGCCATCACGTCGGCAAGAGCAACCGCACCGCGGTTGCAGTCGGCGGGTTCCGCGTGCTCGACAGGCGAGTGCGACACCCCCGTCGGGTTGCGGACGAACAGCATCGCCGTCGGCACCTGAGCCGCGAGGATGCCGGCGTCGTGGCCGGCCGCCGTGGGCAGTACCGGGATGTCCCCCAGGTGGCGCAGGGCCTTGGTCAGCCGGCTGCGCGGCCCTTCCGGGAATTCGACGATCGGTGTGATCGATTCGGCGATGACGTCGAGGGTCACCGACTCGTGTTCGGCGTGCCGCCGTGCTTCCGCGGAGATGGCATCGACCAGTGCGCCGAGGGTGACCTCGTCCGCGGCGCGGGCGTCCAACCATGCCCGAATCTGCGACGGTATCGCGTTGGCTCCGTTGGGGGCCACGATCACCTTGCCGAAGGTCGCCACCGCTTTGTGCGCCTCGGCCTGCGCCCGCGCGGTGTGCACCGAGGACGCGAAGGCCAACATGGGGTCACGGCGATCGACCAGACGGGTGGCACCGGCATGGTTGGCCTCACCGTCGAACGTGAACTCCCAGCGGCCGTGCGGCCAGATCGATGAAGCGACCGCGATGGGGGCATCGACCAGGTCGAGCGCCCGGCCCTGTTCCACGTGCAACTCGACGAACACGCCGACCCGCGCGGCCAGGTGCGGATCCGGGCCCAGGTGCCCGGGATCGCGCCCGGCGCGAACGAGGGCCTCCGCCAACGTGATTCCGTCGATGTCGCGCAGCCCGCGCGCCCGGTCGGCACTCAGCGCACCGGTCGACAGCTGCGAGCCCACGCAGGCCACCCCGAACCGTGCGCCTTCCTCATCCGAGAACGCCGCCACCCCGACCGGGATGGCGGGCACCACACCGCGCTCCCGCACGATATCGATCGCGGCGAAGGCCGAGACGATACCGAGCGGCCCGTCGAAGGCGCCACCGTCGGGCACCGAGTCCAGATGCGAACCGGTCACGAACGCGTCGCGCGGATCACCGGACCAGCCCGGCGGCAGCCACCAGGCCCACAGATTGCCGTTGCGATCGACCTCGACGTCCATGCCACGCCGCTCGGCCTCGCCGATGAACCACTCGCGCAGGGTCAGATCGGCGTCGGTCCACGCGAACCGGCGATATCCGCCGTTGGCCGGGTTGCGGCCGACGTCGAGGATGGTCGGCCACAACTTGTCGAACGACGTGCCGGACGATGTCACGCGTTCTCCCACATCGGGATCCGCACGCCCCGTTTGCGTGCCACGTCGGCGGCATGCTCGTAGCCGGCGTCCACGTGCCTGATGACACCCATGCCCGGGTCGTTGGTCAGCACCCGCTCGAGCTTCTGTGCCGCCAGTTCGGTGCCGTCGGCCACGCACACCTGGCCGGCGTGGATGGAGCGCCCGATGCCCACGCCACCGCCGTGATGGATGGACACCCAGGACGCGCCGGACGCGGTGTTGACCAATGCGTTGAGCAACGGCCAGTCGGCGATCGCATCGGAACCGTCGAGCATGGACTCGGTCTCGCGGTAGGGCGATGCGACCGATCCCGAATCCAGGTGGTCACGGCCGATCACCAGCGGTGCCGAGAGCTCACCGGAGGCGACCATCTCGTTGAACCGCAGGCCGGCCCGGTGCCGCTCGCCGTACCCGAGCCAGCAGATGCGTGCGGGCAGGCCCTCGAACGCGACCTTCTCACCGGCCATGGTGATCCAGCGCCGCAGATGGTCGTTGTCGGGGAACAGCTCCAGGATCGCCCGGTCCGTCGCGGCGATATCGGCGGGGTCTCCCGACAGAGCGGCCCAGCGGAACGGTCCCAGGCCCTCCTCGAACTGCGGGCGAATGTACGCCGGCACGAATCCCGGGAAAGCGAAAGCGCGGTCGTAGCCGGCCTTGCGCGCCTCGTCCCGGATCGAGTTGCCGTAATCGAACACCTCGGCGCCACGGTCCATGAAGCCGACCATGGCGGCGACGTGCTTGGCCATGGACAACTCGGCCTGCTCGGTGAAGTACGCGGGATCCTTGTCCGCCATCTTCTTCATGTCCTCGAAATCGACGCCCAACGGCAGGTAGGACAACGGGTCGTGGGCCGAAGTCTGGTCGGTGACGATATCGATCGGGGCTTCACGTTCCAGGAGTTCGGGGAACACCGCCGCCGCATTGCCGACGAACCCGATCGACAACGGCCGCTTGGCATCCCGCGCTTCGATCGCCATCGCCAGGGCTTCGTCGATGTCAGTGGCCTTGGTGTCCAGGTAGCGGTGTGCGATGCGCCGGTCGATGCGGCTCTCGTCGCAGTCCACGCAGATCGCGACGCCCTCGTTCATGGTGACCGCGAGTGGCTGTGCCCCGCCCATGCCGCCCACGCCGGCCGTCAGGGTGATGGTGCCGGCCAGGGTGCCACCGAATCGTTTGCGCGCCACCGCACCGAAGGTCTCGAACGTGCCCTGCAGGATGCCCTGGGTGCCGATGTAGATCCAGGAGCCGGCCGTCATCTGGCCGTACATCATCAGCCCTTCGGCTTCCAGCTTGCGAAACTGCTCCCAGGTGGCCCAGTCGCCGACCAGGTTCGAATTCGCCAGCAGCACACGAGGCGACCAGACGTTGGTCCGGAAGACGCCGACCGGTTTCCCCGATTGGATGAGCAGCGTCTCGTCGTCGGCCAGCGACCGCAGCGTGCGGACGATCGCATCGAAGGCCTCCCAGTTCCGGGCCGCGCGGCCCGTGCCGCCGTAGACGACGAGGTCCTCTGGATGCTCGGCCACCTCAGGATCGAGGTTGTTCATCAGCATGCGCAGGGCAGCTTCCTGTTGCCAACCGCGACAAGAGATTTCAGAGCCGCGGGGGGCGCGGACGGGACGTGGGCCGGTGGTCACCGAATTGGTCATGAGAATACAGATCCTTTGCCGAGAGAGTCGTTCACTGTCCGCCGATGCCGGCGCTCGCCAGCCACTTCTTGGCGATATCAGAGAGGTTGGCGCCGGTGGCGGCCTGGGCGTTCATCGAGATCAGGTCGTCTGTGGTGAGTTTCGCCGACACCGCGTCGAGGGTCTTGGTGACGGTGTCGTTCTGCTTGCCGGCCTTGATCAGTGGCACCACGTTCTCCGCCGCGAACAGATTCTTGTTGTCCTCCAGGGCCACAAGATGATTCGCCTTCAGGCCCGGGTCGGTGCTGAACAGGTCGCCCGCTTGGATCTGACCATTGGTGAGAGCTGTCATCGTCAGTGTTCCGCCTGCGTCGAGGCTGACGAAGTCCTTGAAGTTGAGTCCGTACACGTCGCGCAGGCCGACCACACCCTGCTGGCGGGTCTTCCATTCCGCCGGGCCGCCCAGCACCAGTTCCCCAGCGACCAGGCCCAGGTCGGAGATGGTCTTGAGCTTGTACTTGTCGGCCGTCGCCTGGGTGACCGCGACGACGTCCTTGTCCTCGGCGGCCGACGGGGTCAGCATGGCGATCCCGGCGGGGAGCTTGCCCTTGAGTTCGGTGGCCACCGCATCCTGCGTCGCGGCGGTCGACTTGGGGTCGAGATGGCTCAGCAACGCTCCGGTGTATTCGGGAACCAAGTCGATCGACCCGTCCTTCAAGGCCTGGAGGTAGACCTCTCGGCTGCCGATGTTGAACTGCTCCTTGACGCTGACGCCCTTGGCCTGCAACGCCTGCGAGTAGATGCTGGCGACGAGCTGGCTTTCGGTGAAGTCGGCGGATCCGATGATGATCTGCGATCCCGCGGAGCCCTTGTCGCTCCCGCCGCCGGAGAGCGGGTCTCCCCCACCTCCGCCACACGCGCTGAGCGCGAACACGGCAGTGGCGGCGACGATCGAGAGGATGCTGCGCTTCTTCATGGTGCTTTCTCCAAGGTGAAGGTGGTTACTGAGGTTTCGATGGGTGAGGCGGATTTGCTTGCGGCCCGGCGCAGGCCGGGAGACACGATGAGCCTGCCGATCCAGGCGAAGGTGAACTCGAGCACGATGGCGAGGAGGGCGACCAGGATTGCGCCGCCGGCCATTTCGCTGAAACTTGCTGTTGCCCGGCCGTCCAGGATGAACCGGCCGAGGCCCTGCAGACCGAGGTACGCAGCGATGGTGGCCGTCGAAACGATCTGCAGTGTGGCGCTTCTGACGCCGGACACCAGCAGCGGCAACGCACACGGCAGCTGCACACGCAGCAGGATCTGGGTTCTGGTGAACCCCATGCCGCGCGCTGCGTCCACCGCGTGCTGATCGGCGCTCTGGATGCCGGCGTAGGTGCCGGTGAGGATGGGTGGCACGGCCAGCAGCACCAGCACGACGATGGTGGGCAGGATGTACACCAACTTGCCGGCCACCACCGGTGAGATGATCAGGAACAGCAGCACGAGCAGACCGAGGGATGGCAAGGCGCGCAGCGCATTTGCAAATCCGGCGACCACCGCCTCGCCACGGCCGGTGTACCCGATCACGATCCCGAGCGGGACCGCGATCGCAAGTGCGGCCAGCAGTGCGATGCCGGAGTAGAGCAGGTGGTACCCGACCTGCACGGGGATGCCGCCCGAGCCGGACCAATTGGCCGGGTCGGCGAACCAGCCGACGATGTTCATGACGTCACCGTCCGCTGCCGCCATGGGGTGAGCAGCTTGTTCAGCCAGATGATCAGCCCGTCGAAGATGATCGCGAGCACCGCACACAGGACCACGCCGGTGATCAGCGGAACGTACAGCCGCAGCTGAAAGCCTTGTGTGAAAAGCGATCCGAGCTGAGGAATGCCCAGCAGGGCGGCCATGGTGACGATGCTGACGTTGGACACCACCGCGACGCGCAGGCCCGCGGCGATCACCGGCACCGCGACGGGAAGTTCTACGAGCAGTAGGCGCTGCCAACCGCGGTAGCCCATCGCCTCGGCGGCGGCCACAGTGTCGTGCGGTACCGAACCGAGACCGTCGGCGACGACGCGCACCAACAACGCCAGGGTGTACAGCGTCAGTGCGACAACGATATTCACCGGATCAAGGATCTTGGTGCCGAGGATCACCGGCAGGATGATGAACAGGGCCAGCGACGGGATGGTGTAGAGCAGGCCGGCGGTACCGACGATGGCGGCGTACCCGCGACCGGAGCGGTGCGCCCACCAGCCCAGCGGCAGAGCCAGCGCCAGCCCGATGACGGTCGGGACCAGAGTGAGCCAGGTGTGGCTGACGGTCAGCGAGACGATGCGGTCGATGTTCGACGAGAGCCAGTTCATGCCGACACCGACCTCGCGTCCTTGGCCCGTCGGATCGCGTCGATGATGCCGTGGTCGGTCGCGGTGCCGAGGAGCACACCCGATTCGTCGGTGATCACACCCCGCCCACTCGGGCTGGACAGCGCGGCGTTGAGCAGCTCGCGCAGCGGGTCGCCGCGGCGGGCGGTGGTACACAGTGTGATGTCGCCGTCGAGCACCGTGTCGCCGGACAGCGTCGTGGTGTCGACCCAGCCGAGCGGGGACCCGTGCGCGTTGACCGCGAGCACCCACCGCCCCGAGTCGGACGGAATCGCCGAAATCGATTGCCCCACAGCGATCGTCGGCTCCCGATGCAACGGCAGCCGGTCGTCGCCGGTGTGGAAGCCGAGCGCCCGGTAGCCGCGTGCCGACCCGACGAAGTCTGCGACGAAGGCGTCGTTAGGGGCCGCCAGCAGTTCGGCCGGCGTCGCCGCCTGGGCGAGGGTGCCTCCTTCGCGAAGCACGACGACCTGGTCACCCAGCTTGAGCGCCTCGTCGATATCGTGGGTGACCATCACGATGGTCTTGGAGATATCGGCCTGCAGGCGCAGGAATTCGTCCTGCAACTGGTTGCGGACGATCGGATCCACGGCGCTGAACGGCTCGTCCATGAGCAGGAAGGGCGGGTCGGTCGCCAGCGCGCGAGCCACGCCGACCCGCTGTTGCTGCCCGCCGGACAATTGCCACGGATACCGGTGGGCGAACTTGGCATCGAGGCCGACGCGCTCCAGCAGTTCCATTGCCGCCGAACGTGTTTCCTTCTTACTGCCACCGAGCAGCCGGGGCAGTGCGGCGACGTTGTCGACCACCGTGCGGTGCGGAAAGAGACCGGCGTTCTGGATGACGTAACCGATCTTGCGCCGCAACGCCACCCGGTCCAGCGACTGGGTGTCGACACCGTCGAGTTCGATGGTGCCCGAGGTGGGTTCGATGAGCCGGTTGATCAACCGCATGGAGGTCGTCTTCCCGCATCCTGACGGGCCGACCAACGCGGTGATCTTGCCGCCCGGAGCGGTGAGCGTCAGGTTGTCGACGGCGACCGTGCCGTCGGGATACACCTTGGAGACGGTGTCGAATGTGATCATGACTTTCTTTCCGGCGAGCCTTGTTTCGTGGGTCCGCTCAGCCGGGCGGAGACGTCCGCGGCGGCCGAGACCAGCATTTGGCCGTACCGCGCCGTTTCGGGCGCGGTGAGCCGATAGCTCGGGATCACGAGGCTGAGCGCCCCGACGATGCGAGCCTCCGAGTGCACGGGAGCCGCGATGGCGGTGACATCGGCTTCCACGCCGCGTTCCACCACGACATAGCCCTCGGCTGGGACGTCACCGCGCAACGCGTGCCCGGCTGCCGAGGCGTCCAGGGGTACGGTCCGACCCACCCAGTTGGCGTGCCGAACCGAATGCGTGCCCTCGACGATGTTGAGATAGAGCGCCGTTTGGCCGTGTCCTCGGACCGACAGATAGGCGGACTCGCCAGTTTCGGCAACCAGCGCGTCCATGGCCGGTTCGGCGAGATCGATCAGGAACTCGTTGCTCAGGGCCTGTGCGCCGAGCTGGATGATCCGCCCACCGGGCCGGTAGGTGCCGGACTCGTCCCGGCTGACGAAGCCGGTCGTTTCGAGCGTCCGCAACAACCGCAATGCCGTGCTCGGCGCGAGTTCACACTCCCGTGCGCTGTCGACGAGGTTCGTCGCACCGGACTCGCAGACCGTCGCGAGTAGTGCCAGTGCCCGCTCCACGGTGCGTGTGGATGCTTCGGCCACGGTGACCTCCTCTCCTCGATGCCGAAATCTAGGGCTCCGAGATTTCGGGCAATACACTCAGCGTTTCCACTAAGTAAAAAATCATTTCCATCTAGCGGAACGATCTGGCTTCGGCGATGATAGGACCGATCGCCCGCCTGCGGTAGAGAACGAGGAGAATTACATGATTGAGCTGACCGGAGCGGGCACGATTGCCGACGTCGTGACGCTCGCGGACCGGCGCGATCAGGTCTGCGTGGCACCGGCCGTGCTCGACGGGGTCACCGGGGCACACCGGCAGGCGGCCGACCTGAGTGCGCGGTTCGCCACCTACGGCCGCACCACCGGAGTCGGCGCGAATCGCAGCACGCCGGTGGCACCGGATGATGACGACTACGGGCTGCGCCTGTTGCGCAGCCACGCCGCCGATGCGGGTGATCCGCTCGACGACCGCACGGTGCGCGCCATGCTGGCCGTGCGGCTGATCCAACTGTGTGTCCCGGGCGCGGGCCTGGATCCGCGCATCCTGGGCGGCCTCGAGCGCATGCTCAACGACGATGCCCTGCCCGAACTGCGGCACTACGCGTCGATCGGCACCGGCGACCTGGCAGCACTGGCCGGCACCGCCCTCACGTTGATGGGCGAACGCCCGGCCAGCCGCCCGCTGACACCGATGTCGCGGTGGGGCGCAGACAGCGCACTACCGTTCATGAGTAGCAGCGCGCTGACCGTCGGCCGCAGCTGCCTGGCCGCCGACGAACTGATCCGGCTGGAACGCGCATCGAGCGTCATCTACATGCTGAGTTTCCTTGCGCTGGACGGTAATCCGTCTGCATTCGCCGCGGCGGCCGCGCGCGCGGCCGCGGCACCGGAAGTCGATGCGCTGGCCGCCCGCCTGCGGTCGTTGTTCACCGGCGCGGGGCACCCCGATCACCGTCCGGCGCGTATCCAGGATCCGTATGGCCTGCGGGTCTACCCCGTCTCCCAGGCCAGCGTTGTCGCGACACTGAATTCCCTTGTCGCACAGCTCGAGCGGACGCTCAACACGGCACAGGAGAATCCGCTGTTCGATGTCGACGGGGATCAGGTGGTGCATCACGGCGCCTTCTACCAGGCTGCGCTGTCCCTGGAACTCGACGGCACCACGCTGGCTCTGGCGCTGACCGCGCCGATCACCCACTCCCGAATCCGGATGCTGAACGACCCGGAGACCAACGGCCGCAACGCCTTTCTGGCAGAGGCCGAAGACGGCTCATCCGGACTCATGATGGTCGAGTACGTGGCCGCCGGGGCGATCGCCGAGATCCGGGCCGCCGCACAACCTGCGTCCGTCGGGACGCTAGTGCTGTCGCGGGGCATGGAGGAGGACGCCACGTTCGCCTCGCAGAGCGCGCTTCAGCTGGAACGGTCGGTCGCCGCATACCGGGTGTTGTTGTGCTGCGAGCTGGTCGGCGCCGTGCGCCTGTTGCGGCAGCGCGGTCTGCACCACAGCTTCACGGGTGTCGCCGGACAGGCGATCACCCTGGCGGCCGATCTGCCCTGGGACGACACGGACCGAGACCTGCGTGGTGACCTCGCCGCGGCCCAGGACTTGCTGGACGATCTCGGCCGCCTCGTCCCCGAATCGGTCAGCTGAGGCGGCCGATGACCGCCTCGGCTGCAGCCACCAGTGCCCCGTCCCTGGCCAATTCGACGACCGCTTCGATCTCGGGCGCCAGGTAGCGATCCGGGCCGGGGCCGGGGACCCGGTCCCGCACGGCGGCGATCACCGCCGCCGTACCCGGCGCCGGACGCAGCGGTGCCCGCATCTCGATTCCCCGTGCGGCGGTCAGCACTTCGATCGCCAGGACCCGGGTGAGCCCGTCGATGGCCTTACGCAGCTTGCGGGCCGCCGACCAGCCCATGGAGACGTGGTCCTCCTGCATCGCCGACGATGGGATCGAGTCGACGCTCGCAGGCTGTGCCAGGCGCTTGAGTTCGGAGACGATGGCGGCCTGCGTGTACTGCGCGATCATGTGACCGCTGTCGACACCGGGATCGTCGGCCAGGAACGGGTTGAGGCCACGGCTGCGGGCCGCGTCGAGGAAGCGGTCGGTGCGCCGTTCGCTGATGCTGGCCAGGTCGGCTACGGCGATCGCGAGGAAGTCCAGCACATACGCGACCGGGGCGCCGTGGAAGTTGCCGTTGGACTCGACGGTCCCGGCATCGGTGATGACGGGGTTGTCGACGATGCTGGCCAATTCCCGGTCGGCGACCGTACGGGCGTGCGTCACCGTGTCGCGAACGGCGCCGGCAACCTGGGGTGCGCAGCGCAGCGAGTAGGCATCCTGCACCAGCGGGCAGTCGGGTCCGCTGTGGCTGGCGACGATGGGTGATCCGGCCAGCACCCGCGTCATGTTCGCGGCGGCGACGGCCTGCCCGAGCTGGGGCCGCAAGGCCTGAAGATGCGCCGCGAAGACCCGGTCGGTACCGAGCAGGCCCTCCACGCTCATCGCCGCAGCAATGTCGGCGAGTGCCAGCAGCCGATCGAGATCGGCCAGCGCCAGCACCAGCTGGCCGAGCATTCCGTCGGTCCCGTTGATGAGCGCCAGGCCTTCCTTCTCGGCGAAGGTGACCGGCTCCAGCCCATGCTCGCGCAGCGCGTCGACGGCCGGTAAGAGGGCGCCGTCGGCGGTGCGGACCTGGCCTTCACCCATGACCGCGAGCGCGACGTGCGACAGCGGCGCGAGATCCCCCGAACAGCCGAGGCTGCCGTATTCGTAGACAACCGGCGTCAGTCCAGCCGACAGCAGTCCGGCGTAGGCCTGGGCGACCTGCGGTCGGACCCCGGTGCGACCCGTCGCCAGCGTCGACAGCCTGAGCAGCATCATCGCCCGGATGACCTCGCGTTCGACTTCCGGGCCGGACCCCGCCGCGTGCGAGCGAATCAGGCTGCGCTGCAGCTTTGTTCGCAGCTCATGGGGAATATGGCGGGTGGCCAGCGCACCGAAGCCGGTGGATATTCCGTACGCCGGGGTGGGATTCCCCGCGAGCGCCTCGATGTGGGCCCGACTGGCCGCCATGGCCGCCACCGCATCATCGGCGAGCATCACTTCCGCGCCGTCACGGGCCACCCGCACTACTTCATCGGCACTGACGGGGCCGACACCCACCGCAACCTGGACCATCCGACGATTGTGCCTGCCGCCACCGGCCGGCCGGTATCGCCGCCAGGTGTTCTAGCCTGACTCAGGTGACCAACCCCGTGGCGCTGCGCGCAGGCATTCCACCGTTCTATGTCATGGACGTGTGGCTGGCCGCGGCCGAGCGGCAGCGCAGCCACGGCGACCTGGTGAACCTGTCCGCGGGCCAGCCCGCCGCGCAGGCACCGGCGCCCATCCGGGCGGCCGCTGCCGAGGCGCTCGCCAATGACAACCTCGGATACACCGTCGCGCTGGGCATTCCCGAGCTGCGTGAGGCCATCGCGAAGTCCTACCTCGACCGGCACGGCGTCGAGGTGGAGCCGGACGCCGTCGTCATCACCACCGGATCCACCGGCGGATTCTTGCTCGCGTTCCTGTCGTGCTTCGACGTCGGCGATCGCGTCGCGGTGGCGAGCCCCGGCTATCCCTGTTACCGAAACATCCTGTCGGCCTTGGGTTGCGAGGTCGTCGAGGTGCCGTGCGGACCCGAAACCCGTTTCCACCCAACCATTTCCATGTTGGAGCAGCTCGACCCGCCGGCGAAGGGGCTGATCATCGCCAGCCCGAACAACCCGACGGGCACCGTGCTGCCGGCCGAGGATCTGGCTGCCATCGCCACCTGGTGCGACGCCAACTCCGTGCAGCTCATCAGCGACGAGCTGTACCACGGGCTCATCTATGACGGCGCGCCCGCGACCAGCTGCGCCTGGGAGACCTCGCGCAATGCCATTGTGGTGAACAGCTTTTCGAAGTACTTCGCCATGACCGGCTGGCGGCTGGGCTGGCTGCTGGTGCCCGAACCGCTGCGCCGGGCCGTCGATTGCCTGACCGGCAATTTCTCCATCTGCCCGCCGACACTGCCGCAGTACGCGGCCGTCGCGGCGTTCACGCCCGAGGCCATCGCCGAAGCCGACGCCCTGGTGCACCACTACGCGGAGAACCGCGCGCTGCTGCTCGCCGGGCTGGCCGAGGTGGGGCTCGGCAAGCTGGCGCCCGCCGACGGCGCGTTCTACGTCTACGCCGACATTTCGGACTACTCCGCCGACTCGCTGACGTTCTGCGAGAAGTTGCTGACCGACACCGGTCTGGCGATCGCGCCGGGCGTGGATTTCGACACCCAGCACGGCGGATCGTTCGTACGGTTGTCGTTCGCCGGACCGAAGTCCGACATCGAAGAAGCGCTGCGTCGGCTGGGTCCCTGGCTCGCCGCGTACCGGCAGGGGTAGCTGTCGGGTTTGCCACACAAGGGGCGAGAACAAACGGCAGGCCGGTACCATCGGTCCGCAATGTCCCAGGAAACCGACAACCCAGAACCGGAAGTTACCGACGACTTACCGGTGAACCGCGAGGGCCTCGAACGGCACGGCATCAAGCTGTCCACGCCCATCGGTGAGATCGCCATCGCGATCTCGACGCCGCGCGGTGGTTTGGCGATCCCGAAGCGATTCGACCCGCTCGGCCTGGCCAACCGCGCCCTCGGCGTCGCGAAGTTCGGTTTCAAGCTGGCCGCCTGGGGCGGCGAGCAGATCGCGATCGCGACCAAGACCACCGTCGAAGCCATCGAAATGGCCCCCGAGCGCTCGCCGGCGCCCGCCCCGCAGAAGCAGCCCGCCAAGGAGTCCCTGCACGGCAAGCTCGGCGGACTGCTGGACCGCGCCCTCGACCAGAGCACCGCCGACGGGAAGACCGAGCTGTACCACCGGCTGCTCGATCAGCTGGTTGCCGACGAGGCCCGCATCATCGGCGCGCTGTCCGACAACGAGTCGTCACCGCTGGTGAACATCTACCCGCGGAACCGCAGCGTCGCGACGCTGGAGAACGCGTGCCTCATCGGCCGCACCGCCAACGTCGCGCTGCCGCAGATGGTGCCGCAGTACGTCAGCCACCTGCTGGCGCTCGGGCTGGTCGAGACCGTCCCCGAGGATCCCGACCTGAAGGCCGACTACGAGATCCTCGGCGCGGAGTCGATGGTGCTCAAAGCCATCAAGGACGCCTCGCGGGGCCCCTTCCCGGCGCGCGTCGAGAAGCTCGCGTTGCGGCTGTCGGAGCTGGGCCGCGGCTTGTGGCAGGCCGCGATGCAGGACGGGTCGTAGTCGACCTTTTCCCGGTCGGCCACACGTTGATCGTGCGCCCTGGGTCTTCGCTTCTCGCACTTTGCATGCGCCCGCGCACGGTCAACGCCCACAAGGCATTTGCTTGTCAAGTGCCCTGCACATTCAGGCACACGAATGTGCAGTCAGAGCGGAGCAACCGCAAATTTCACTATCTGTATGCACATTCGTGGCGCGACCATCACGGACGGGGCACTCCGGCGGCAACCACGCGCTCATTGTCGGCCCGATCCACTTCCGCCAGGTCGATGCCCTTGGTCTCGCGTGCGAACGCCAGCGCCACCAGCGTCACCACGCACGCCCCGGCCAGATACAGCGCGATCGGCACCGACGAGTGGTAATCCTTCAGCAGCCGGACCGCGATGATCGGTGCGAGTGACCCGGCGAAGATCGCCGTCACCTGATAGCCAAGGGAGACACCGGAATAGCGCATCCGGGTCGGGAACATCTCGGACATCAATGCCGGCTGGGGCGCGTACATGAACGCATGCGCGACCAGGCCCGCGGTGATCGCCGACATGATGACGAAGTAGTGCTTGCTGTCCATCATCGGGAACGCGACGAAGCCCCAGGCCGCGGTGAGCAGCGTCCCGATCAGGTAGACGGGGCGACGGCCGATGCGATCGGAGAGCCTGCCCACCAACGGGATTGCCACCAGGTGCGCGGCGTGGGCCACCAGCAGGTACCACAGGATCAGTGAAGTACCCACGCCCGCATGCACTTTCAGATAGGTGATCGAGAACGTGACCACCAGGTAGTACATGATGTTCTCGGCGAACCGCAAACCCATGGCGGTCAGCACCTTGCCCGGGTAGTACCGGAGCACCTCCACGACGCTCATCGACGACGCCTTGACGCGCTCGGCTTCTTCTTGTGCCGCAACGAAAATCGGCGCATCGGTGACCTTGGTGCGGATGTAGTAGCCGACCAGCACCACGACCGCCGACAGCCAGAACGCCACCCGCCAGCCCCACGACAGGAACTCTGATTCCGGCAGCGTTCCCGTCAGCGTCAGCAGGACGACGGTGGCCAGGATGTTGCCGACCGGCACCCCGGCCTGCGGCCAGCTGGACCAGAAACCGCGGCTCTGTGCTGGACTGTGCTCGGCGACCAGCAGCACCGCGCCGCCCCACTCGCCGCCGACCGCGAACCCCTGGATGAACCGCAGCACCACCAAAAGCGCCGGCGCCCAGTAACCGATCTGGCCGTACGTCGGTAGGCAGCCCATGAGGAACGTGGCCGAACCGACCAGCAGCAGCGAGAACTGCAGCAGGGTCTTGCGACCGAACTTGTCGCCGAAGTGACCGAACACCACGCCACCGAGTGGTCGCGCGACGAAGCCCACCGCGTAGGTGACGAAGGCCGCGAAGATGGCATCGAGATCGCTGCCGCTCTGCCCGAAGAACACCTTGCTGAACACGATGGTGGCAGCGGTGCCATACAGGAAGAACTCGTACCACTCGACGACGGTGCCGGCCATGGAAGCCAGGACGACCCGACGCAATCCGGACCGGATCGGCGCGCTCATTGCGCGACTATAGCCAGGTGTCCTCGGTCGTCGTGGTGAGAAACGCATCCAGATCGTCGCGCCATTGCGCCGGGGTGTTCTTGTCCGGCTCGATGCCCGTGTACTCGCCGCGGTAGAACAGCAGCGGACGCGGCTTGATGGCCTGGGGCTCGGACATCGACTGCACCGCGCCGAACACCACGAAGTGGTCGCCGCCGTCGTGCACGGAGTGCACCGTGCAGTCGATGTGGGCGAGCGTGCCGTCGAGCACTGGCGAGCCCAATTCTGAAGGGCTCCAATCGATCCCGGCGAACTTGTCTTCGGCCCGGGAGCCGAACTGCGCCGAGACGTGCTGCTGGTTCTCGTGCAGCATGTTGACGCAGAACTTGCCACTGGCCTCGATGGCCTTCCAGGCCCGCGATTGCTTCGTCGGGCAGAACAGCACCAGCGGCGGGTCCAGCGACAGAGCAGCGAACGACTGGCAGGCGAAACCGACCGGCACACCGTCATTCACGGTGGTGATGACGGTGATGCCGGTACAGAACTGCCCGAGCACATTTCGGAATGTGCGGGGGTCGATCTGCGGGGTCTGAGTCATGCCGCGCGAGCCTACTTGAACCCGACGCTGAAGTCGTGACCCCAGAGGCTGATGCCGACGCTCTCGCGGGCGATCCAGCTCTCGTCCTCGACTTCGAGTCCCTCGCAACCGAATTCCATGTCGAAGCCACCCGGCGTCTTCATGTAGAAGGACAGCATCTTGTCGTTGATGTGCCGGCCCAGCGTGGCCGACATCTTGACCTTCTTGCGGTTGGCGCGGTCCAGGCACAGGCCGACGTCGTCGGAGTTCTCCACCTCGACCATCAAGTGCACGATGCCCGTCGGGTTGGGCATGGGCATGAACGCCAGCGCGTGGTGGCGCGGGTTGCAGCCGTAGAACCGCAGCCACACCGGGTCGCCGTCGGCCGGGCGGCCCGCGATCTGCGGGGGCAGCCGCATCGAGTCGCGCAGCCGGAAGCCCAGCACATCCTGGTAGAACGCCTGCGCCGCGGCGTCGTCATTGCAGGTGAGCACGACGTGGCCGAGGCCCTGCTCGGCGGTGACGAACTTGTGGCCGTAGGGGCTGACGAAGCGACGACCCAGGTACTGGATGCCGTAGTAGACCTCGAGGGTGTTGTCGGCCGGATCCTGGAAGCTGATCATGCCCTCGACCTTGCGGTCGAGCAGTTCTTCCTTGGTCCCTTCCTTGAACGGGACGCCGTGGGCGCTGAGGTTTTCCTTCAGCTGCTCGAGGGCAGGCGCGTCCGCGACCTCCCAGCCCGAGGCCAGCAGCCGGTCCTTCTCGCCGGGCACGATCACCAGACGCGCCGCGACGTCGTCCATCCGCAGGTAGAGGGCATCCGGGTTGGTGCCCTCGCCCTCCATCATGCCGAGCACCTTGAGCCCGAACTCGCGCCAGGCCGCCACTTCGGTGGCCTCGATGCGCATGTAACCAAGGGCCTTGATCGTCGTCATGCCATGTCTCCTCTAGCTGCCCAGAAAGTCGAGGGTCAGCTTGTTGAACTCGTCGAACTTCTCTAGTTGTGCCCAGTGGCCGCACTGACCGAACACGTGCAGCTGGACCCGCGGAATCTGCTTGAGCGCCACCAACGCGCCGTCGAGCGGGTTGACGCGATCCTCACGGCCCCAGATCAGCAGCACCCGCTGCCGAAGCTTGTGCACTTCGCGCCACATCATGCCGAGCTCGTAGTCAGGCCCCGCGAAGGACTTGACCATCGCGCGCAGCGCGGCGAGCGACTCAGGTGTGCTGGCGATGGCGAACCGCTCGTCGATCAGCTCCGGGGTGACCAGGCTCTGATCGAAGACCATGATCCGCACGAACGCCTCGAGGGTCTCGCGCGTCGGTGCGTAGGCGAACTTGCCGAGCAGCTTGACGCCCTCGGTGGGGTCGGGCGCGAAGAGGTTGACGCTCAACCCGCCCGGGCCCATCAGCACCAGCCGGCCGGCCCGCTCGGGATGATCCAGCGCGAACCGGACCGCCGTCCCACCGCCGAGCGAATTGCCCACCAGCGCAGCCCGTTCGATACCGAGGTGGTCGAACAGCGCCAGCAGCGCGGTGGCGCTGTGGCGGTGGTACTGCACGTGGTCGGTGGGCTTGTCCGAATATCCGTAGCCCGGCTGGTCGACGGCCAGGACATGGAACCGCTCGGCCAGCACCGCGATGTTCTTCGAGAAGTTCGACCAGCTCGACGCACCCGGGCCGCCGCCGTGCAGCAGCACGATCGTCTCGGCGGCCGGGTCGCCGGCCTCGTGGTAGTGCAGGCGCAGATCATCACTTACCTGCGCATACCGCGAGGTGGACTCGAAAGTGACCTCGGATACCGCTGCGGTCATCAGACCATGGTGTCGGCCGGGGGCAGACCGAACTCGTTGTTACCGAAGATCAGGTAGGCGCGCTCGGGCTCGTTGGCGGCGTGCACACGGCCGGCGTGGGCGTCGCGCCAGAAGCGCTGCAGCGGGGTGCCGTTGGCCAGCGCGGTGGCGCCGGCGGCCTCGAAGAGCCGGTCGACGGACGCGATGGCGCGGCCGGTGGCGCGCACCTGGTCACGGCGGGCGCGGGCCCGCAGCTCGAACGGGATCTCCTTGCCGGCGACCAGCAGGGCGTACTCGTCGGCGACGTTGCCGATGAGCTGGCGCCAGGCGGCGTCGATGTCGCTGGCGGCCTCGGCGATGCGGACCTTGGCGAACGGGTCGTCCTTGGACTTCTCGCCGGCGAACGCGGCGCGGACGCGCTTGCCCTGGTGTTCGACGTGCGCGGCGTAGGCGCCGTAGGCCATGCCGACGATGGGGGCGGAGATGGTGGTGGGGTGCACGGTGCCCCAGGGCATCTTGTAGACCGGGGCGGTGTTGGTCTGGTAGCCGCCGGCGGTGCCGTCGTTCATCGCCTTGTAGGACAGGAAGCGGTGCCGGGGCACGAAGACGTCTTTGACGACGATGGTGTTGCTGCCGGTGCCGCGCAGGCCGACGACGTTCCAGACGTCGTCGATGGTGTATTCGGTGCGCGGGATCAGGAAGCTGCCGAAGTCGACCGGGCGGCCGTCCTTGATGACCGGGCCACCGAGGAACGCCCACGTGGCGTGCTCCGAGCCGGAGGACCAGTTCCAGGCGCCGTTGACGATGTAGCCGTCGCCGGTCTCCGTCACCACGCCCGCGCCCATGGGGGCGTAGGACGAGGAGATGCGGACGGTCGAGTCGTCGCCCCAGACGTCTTCCTGGGCCTGCTGATCGAACAGCGCCAGGTGCCAGTTGTGCACGCCGATGATCGACGCGACCCAGCCGGTGGAACCGCAGGCGCTGGCGATGCGGCGGACCGCCTCGTAGAACACGGTGGGGTCAGCCTCGAGGCCGTCCCACTGGGCGGGCTGCAGCAGTTTGAAGAAGCCGATCTCGTTCAGACTGTCGATAGACTCCTGCGGCACCTGGCGCAGGTCCTCGGTCAGCTGTGCGCGTTCGCGCAGCACCGGCAGCAGGTCGTCGATGCCAGCCAGCACGGCCTGCACGTCGAGTTGTTCAATTGACGTCACGGATTGCCTCCCGGGGAGTGGTCGTCTAGACAGAAGATTAGAACACGTTACGATTTGTGTCGAGCATGGCGGTGCTACAGCAGGTAGACCCGCATAACTGCACTTTTGTAACCTGTTCTAGTTACTGGCCGTCAGGCCGGTTCGAACGAAGGGTGATGGTTGTGGACGAGCCGCTGGGCAGCCACGTACTGGAACTTGTGGTGGCCGACGTCGTCGCCGAGACCAACGACGCGCGCGTCTTGGTGTTCGAGACGCCCGACGGCAGCGACATCCCGCCAGAGCGACTGAAGTACTCCCCCGGTCAGTTCCTGACCCTGCGCGTCCCGAGCACCCGCACCGGATCGGTCGCCCGCTGCTACTCCCTGTGCAGCTCGCCGCATGCCAACGAGGCACTGACCGTCGCGGTCAAGCGCACCGCGGACGGCTACGCGTCGAACTGGCTGTGCGACAACGCACATGTCGGCATGCGGATGCACGTGCTGGCCCCGTCCGGCACGTTCGTCCCCAAGAACCTCGACACCGACTTCCTGCTGCTGGCCGGCGGCAGCGGCATCACGCCGATGCTGTCGATCCTCAAGTCCGCGCTGTCCGAGGGCACCGGCAAGGTGACGCTGTTCTACGCCAACCGTGACGAGAAGTCGGTGATCTTCAGCAAGGCGCTGCGCGAACTGACGTCGCTGTACCCGGACCGGCTGTCCGTCGTGCACTGGCTCGAGTCGGTGCAGGGCCTGCCCAACCCGACCATCCTGGCCACACAGCTGGCGCCCTACACCACGCGCGAGACGTTCATCTGCGGCCCAGCCCCGTTCATGGCCGCCGCCGAAGAGGCGCTGCTCAAGTCCGGCGCCGACAAGAGCAATGTGCACCTCGAGGTGTTCCAGTCACTGGACTCCGACCCGTTCGCCGCCGTCGTGCTCGCCGAAGATGACAGCGATGAGGGCCCGGCCACCGCAATCGTCACGCTCGACGGCGAGACGCACGAGCTGCAGTGGCCGCGCAAGGCCGTACTGCTCGACGTGCTGCTCGACAAGGGACTGGACGCACCGTTCTCCTGCCGCGAGGGGCACTGCGGGGCGTGTGCGGTGCTGATGAAGAAGGGCGACGTCGATATGGCGATCAACGACGTGTTGGAGCCGTCCGACCTCGAAGAGGGCCTCATCCTCGGTTGCCAGGCGGTGCCCAAGACGGATTCCGTCGAAGTCACCTACGACGAGTAGCGAAGGGATACGTTCTTGAACGTGAAAGTGACTGTGCACGGGCTTACTGCAGCAACCGCGGCCGCTGTGCTGACCGCGACCGCGCTGATGTCCCCCGCGACGGCTGCTGCCGCAGTCAATTCGGCCGACGCCTTCGTGCCCGTCGACGACGCCACGAAGATTCAGATTCACGTGACGGCACAGTGCTCGGGTGGTGCGTGCACCTTCAACACCGCCTCCAACCTGGTCGTCGGGGGCAATCCGGTTCCGCTGCCGCCGAACACCTGGGCGCGCGAGAACATCACGCTGCGCAGCTCGAACCGCAATGTGTACCAAGACGTCTCGTACAGCGCACCGACCGGAGCCCCGCCGATCAACCGCGGCTCGTGGAACGGCCCGGTGAACTCGCGACAGCTCAAGTCGCAGAACAGCGCTCTGGTCTCGGTCACGTTCAACGGTGGCGGCACGTTCGAGGAGTTCGCCGTCGACGGCACCTCACTGACGCTCGACGTGCGCACCGGCAAGCCGAACACCGAGGCGAATTTCATCGCCTGCGCCGACATTCAGGTCACCTACCCCGGCGTGAACCTCACGACGCCGACGGCCTGCGCGACGACGCACTACAACTGAGCGCCGCCGAACCTGAAGTAGATCGCGAACTTTCGCTGATTCTTCGCCATCGAGTTCACGTTCGACCGCAGGTCAGCTCATCGAAGCGCGCGAGGGCGGCCTCGAGGTCCGCCGGATCGAACAGCTCGCAACGACTGAGCAGGTCACCATCTACTAGGTAGATGCAGGTCAAACGCCACTCGGCGGTGAGGTCCGCTTGTGATGTCGATTTGGCCACTTGGGTGATGACGGCGCCCGACTCGGTCAGGCGATGAACGGTGTCGATATACGCGCCAACGTGTTTCGAGTCGGCGAAGGATGCGAGCAAGAACGGCTTGAGCTCGCCCGCCCCGATCACCGACAGCGGCCGATGGTCAATACCCACGAAGCCCGTGGTTGTTTCCGGGATTTCGCCTCGACTGGCCGTCGCGTAGACCTCCGCGATGACTGACCAGGTGCGGGAATAAGCCGCCGCTTCGCCCGCGAGGTAGCGGGAGTCGAGTTCTTCGAAAGCGGCGTCCGAGTCGTCAAGGTCGAACACGACTACAGCGGCAACCCGTTCTTCGGCGTCAACCTCGACGACTTGTAGGAGATCGACCTGAATGTCGTCGGTTTCCTTACCGGAGGCGCGGAGTCGGTAGGCCGTCAGCCTCGCGCCACGACTCGCAAGAGTTGTGAGGACCACGTCTGCCACCAGCCCAACCTCGGCAGCTATGCGGAGATCTTGAACGGCGGCATCTGGACCATTTCGGACTCCAGCATTCACGACCCGGCGTCGATCGTCGCAGTAGTAATCTTCGGCGAACAGGTAAGCGACGGTCTCCCAGTCTCGATTGGCAAAAGCCGTCACAAATCGTTGTGCCGTCGCATTTTCCAACCGAGGCACCGGCCGGCACAGTTCGTCGAAGCGCGCGAGGGCGGCGTCGAGGTCGGTCTCGTCGAAGATCTCGACACCGCTGGTCAGCTCACCTTCGACGGTGATGACGTCGATCATCCACAACTCGGCGCAGCCGCCCTCGGCCGAAGTCCCCTTCAGGGACTGGGTGATGACCGCGCCGAGTTCATTCAGTCGATGCACCACCTCGACACACACTCGGGCATCCGGGACGAGCTCCAACGTCGCAGCCAGAGATGCGGCCAGATCGGCACCCTCGGCACCTACAAGGGCGCGATGGTCGACGTAGACCGGATCGGTTGTTGTCCTGGGTATTTCGTGCCGGTTGAATTCGGCGTAGCTATTCGTGATCACCGACCAGGTATGGGCGAATGGTGCCGCCTCACCAGCCAGGTAGCGAGCATCCAGTTCAGCGACGGCGGCGTCGAGGTCATCAGAGTCGAAGGTGACGAATGCCGTAATCCGCTCCGCGACATCGATTTCGGCCAAGGTCAACATGTTGGCGTAGAACGGCTCAGCCACCTCGATGTTGCTCGCGAAGCGGGACAAGACCAAGGCGAGCCGCTGTCCGCGGGTGGCGATCACGCTCGAAGCCGACAGAGTCACCGCGAACTCGGCGACCGCCCGCATGTTCGCACTGACGGCTTCGAGACCGCTGAGCACCCCCGTGCCGATGACCGCGCGACGGTCATCGAGTACCGGGACTTCGGCGTACATTTCGGCCATCGTTGCCCAATCGCGGGTCGCGAAACACCTGAAATAGCGCTCGTACAAACGGCTCGCCGCGTTCTCCAAAGGCCTTACTTGCGAATCCAATTCGGTGAATCGAGCAAGCGCAGCACCAAGGTCTGTCTCATCGAACATCTCACTGCGGCTGAACAGTTCACCATCAAGCGTCATGAGGTGGATCTCGCGCCACTCGGCCTCGAAGCCATCACGGGATGTTCCTCTCAACACCTGGGTGATGACGGTCCCAGAATCGGTCAGCAGGTGCACCGACTCGATGCGGAAACTGATGTCCGGCACCTGCTCCCAGGCGAGAACGGTGTACTCCTTGATGCCACCCGGGACGAATGACGCGATCAGCCTGTTGTCGATACTCACCATATCGACTGTCGTGTCGGGTAATTCGTGCCGATTGAGCGCGTCGTACGCACGGAGAACTGTCGACCAAGTGTGCGCGTGCGGAGCCGCTTCGCCGGCAAGATAGCGCGCATCGAGTTCAGCGGTTGCAGCGTCGAGATCGTCGGGATCGAACACGACCATCGCCGCAATCTGGTTGTGGGAGTTGGTTTCGACGACGCCGAGCAGCTCATTGCGGAACTCGCCGGAGTCGCCACCGGCACCCGAGGCACTCACGAGGGCGAGGCGCTCCCGACGGGTGGCAACGACGACGAAGTTCATGTGGGTGATCCCGGCGTCGGCATAGGCCTGCAGGCTTTGGATCTCGGAGCCTCGACCGTGTCGGATCCCTGCGTTCACCACCCGACGCCGATCGTCGACAACAAGGTCGTCGGCCAATACGGTAGCCACAGCGTTCCAGTCCCGGTCCGCGAAATACGACAGGTAGTGCTTGGCGACGTGGGTCGCCGCGTTATCCCGTCGCCTCTTGCGCGAACGCTCCTCGGGTCGGGCGTACCGGGCGTCGAGTTCGGCAATCGCGGCGTCCATGTCCTCCGGGTCGAACCACACCTGGAATATGACCCGGCCCTCGGAGTCAACACCGTAGACCTGAAGAAACTCGTCTTGGGGCGCCCCAGCGCTCACGTCGGCGGTGCCCACCCGCACGCGCGCGAGCGCCAGACATTCACCACGCACAGCGATGACATCGTGGGCCACCCGCATGGCCCCTGACTCGAGATCGCGCCGCGTCTGACGTGTCACCTCAGGCAGGGTGAAGTCACCGCGCTTGAAACCGACAAGTTTTCGCCGGCTCTCAACAGACGCGTCGGGGGCGACCAGCCTCTCGAATTCGTCCCAGTCCGCACGGTCGTGAGCGGCCATCACGCGTTCGCTCAGGAGGACCGCTGCCGTGCGCACCCCGACAGTGGGCGGTTCAGGTTCGGCCGGAGCACTCGGGCGGCCAGGGTCGTCAAGGAGCCCGCGTGCTCTTTCAGCAAGCACCGCAGCACCTTTGCGCTCGTACAGACCTGCCGCCCGTTCAGCTGCCGCGCGCGCCCCCGCGGTATCACCGGCAGCCTTCAGAACCCCTGCCAGGCAGTCGCACGCATCACCGTGATCCACCAATGCGTCGGTGCGTTGGGCGAGCGCGACAGCGGCCTCGGCCATTTTCCGAGCCTCAGCGTGCTCACCGCAGCACGACAGCAGCTGCGCCCGCAGCGTCCGCCAGGCGATCGACGATTTCAATGCGTGGCCGGCACGCCGCTCGCTCTCCGTGCATAATTCGTCAGCCTCGACGACTCGGCCGAGCATCAGGCAGGTGCGGCCCAGCAGGGCAGCCGTCTCGGCGATGTCGAGGTCCAGCCGCAGACGTCGAAATCCGTTGTAGGCCTTGCGCAGAAATAGCTCAGCAGCAACCGCATCGCCACTGACCAGCTCGATGATACCGGCATAGTGCTCGACCTCTAGGCCCGCGTGGCGCAGTCCGAGTCCGGTAACGGTGCGGCGGGCAGAGTCGATCATGCGCCGCGCTGCAGCGCTCCGCCCACGGAACGCCTCGAGCACGGCCTGACACCGCATCGAGGTGGCCTCGACGGCGGGCGATTCGGTCGTGATGCGCAGCAACCGAACCACATCCAGACACCGTCCACCGGCCCGCGGTACGGGGTTGGGCCCCCACAGCGCGGCCAGCGGCGCACCCGCCAGGACCGCGTTGACCCGGCGGTGATCACCTGAACGACGGGCCGCGGTCAGCGCCTCGTCAAGTGCCACCTCGCTGTCGCCGATCCGGCCGAGCCGGGCCAGGCACGCGGCACGGACGGTGTGCGCCTTGGCTTCTCCGGCGGCGTCGTTCAGTTCACCCAGCTTTCGGGCCGCCCCGTACAACGCCGATTCAATCTCGTCCAATCGGTCCGGGTGCGTCAGCATGGACAGCTGACCGGCGAAACACGTCGCCCAGGCCGCCAGGCGCGGGGAATCGACTGTCGCCGAATGCAATTGGGGCACCACATCGGCGGCCGACGCCACGTCCCCCGCCGCCAGCAGAGCCTCGCAGCGAGCGATCAATAGGTCGGCAACCTGGTCGTCGCGGTCCGCCACTTCGTCGTCGAGTTCTTCCAGTGCGTGCAGGGCATGGTCGTACAGGTCGGCGGCGCCCTCATACGCGAGCCGGGTCATCGCCTGGTCCGCCGCCAGGCGGCAGTATTCAATGGCCTTGGCGGCGTTGCCCGCCCACGCACATTCGAAGTAGTGGTGCGCCAGTTCGCCGAACAGTTCGTCGTCCGCGCCAGGCTGGTCCTCGAGGGTGACGGCGATGCGCTGGTGCAGCCGCATACGCCGCACCGACGGTAGTTCGGCAAGCAGCGACTGCCGGACGATGGCGTGGTTGAACCGATAACAACCGCCTGGCTCCTCGATCACGATGCCGGCGTGGCACGCCTCGTCGAACGCATCGATCAGGTCCCCTCCGACAACCTTTTCGACAAGATTCACGTGAAACCGACTCCCGATGACGGCGGCCGCGGCAAGCGCTTTGTTGGTCTCCGCGGGCAGACGGGACAGGCGGCGGCTCACCGCTTCACGGACGCCCTGTGGCAAGGTGCTCGGATCCCAATGGCCGCCACTCTCCTCCACATGTCGTAGTGCCTCGATGAGGAAGAACGGATTGCCGCCGGTTACCGAGGCCAACGCCCGAGCCAGTTCTTCATCGTCGTAGCCGGTCTCGGCGACGTACGCCGTCACCTCGTTCACGTCGAGACCACTCAGCGACAGGCGACTGGCCGTCCCGTCCCTGTTGAGGTCGGCGAGCATTGCCGCCAGCGGGTGAGACCGGTCGAGGTCGGTACTGCGATACGTCCCGACGATCTGCACGCGGGCGTGGTCGCCGAACCGCAGGAGATGCCGCAACAGCAGCAGCGTGGGCTTGGCCGCCCAGTGCAGGTCGTCAAGGATGAGCACCACCGGCGTACTCGCCGAGGCCACACCCATCACCGCGACGACGGCGTCGAACAGCGCGTAGCGCTCGGTGTCCGGGTCGGCACGGGTCGGCGCAGCCACATCGGGCAGCACGTCGGCCAGACCAGGCACCAATGCCAGCAGTGCTTCCACGCCACGCAGCCCCCGTAGCCGGTCGGCCCCGAGGCACGGCACCAGCGCGCGCAGGGCTTCGGCGAACGGCTGGTACGGCGCGCCGAGGTCCTCATCGCAGCGGCCGTAGATGACAAGGGCGCCTTGGTCATACGCCTGGCGTGACCACTCCCCGGCCAGGCGGGTCTTGCCGACCCCGGGTTCGCCGGCGATCAGCACCGAGTTCGCGGTCCCGGCGAGTGCGGTCTGCCACGCCGTGAACAACCGCTCCAGTTCGACGCCGCGCCCGACGAACGGACCGGAACCGGTCAGCACCGCAGGTAGCGCCGGGCGCTCGATGGAGGTCTCGGTGGTCGGCGGTTCGGGCGTGTCATCGGTGACGTCGCGACGGAGCTCGAAGACGTGCTCGGGGCGAGCCAGGTTCTTGAGCTGTCGCATTCCCAGATCGGCCAAGGCCACATCATCGGACAGCGAATCGATTACCAACTCGGCCGTCGCTCCGGAACACAGGATTTGGCCGCCCTCGGCGATCGACCGCAACCGGGCCGCCCGATTCACCGCCCGGCCGAAGTAGTCGCCGTCGCGAAGCTCCGCCTCCCCGGTGTGCAGCGCCACCCGGATCCGCATCGGATCGACCAGCGCCCAGCCCTCGGCGGCCATGGCCTGCTGCAACTCGATGGCGGCTGCGGCAGCCGCCGATGGGCGATCGAAAACCGAGAACGTGGCGTCGCCCTCGCCGCGGGTCTTGATCAGCCGCCCGCCGTGCGAGGTGACGATCTGCCCGACCAGCTCGTCGTGCCTGGCCAGCGCCACCGCCATGGCGTCGGCATCGGTCTCCCAGGCGGCCGTCGACCCCTCGATGTCCGTCAACAGAAAGGTGACCGCCCGCGTGACCGACGGAACATGCTGCACCGCAGGCACTTCCAGTGAGCCGTCTTGCGCGACGATCGCCGCTTCGAGTCGGCGCAGGCCTGGTCCGGGGTCCACTCCGAGCTCGTCGGCAAGCAGGGCCCGCGCCCGCCGGTAGGCACCGAGGGCTTCGCCCTGCCGGCCTGCGCGGTAGAGCGCGAGCATCAGCTGTCCCCAACGCCTTTCACGCAACGGCGCCTCAGCGACAGCGGCCTCGAGCTCGCCGATGATCTCGGCGACGCGGCCCGCGGCCAGCAGTGCATCGGCCCGATCCTCCACCAATGCGGCGTGGCTCTCGATCCATCGCGTCTTTTCCGATGTGCCGCGTCGGCCGTCGGGCAGTTCGGGGATGCCACGCCAGAGGGCGACCGCCTCGTCGAAACGGACGACGGCCTCGACGATGTCGCCAGTGGCCACGGCGTCGCGGGCCGATCGGGCGGCCGATTTGTACCGGGCGGCGTCGACTTCCGACTCGGCCAGCGTCCACCCTGCGCCCTCCGTCAGGATCAATCCGTCGCCCAGTACGCGGCGCAGGGCCGAGATGTGGGTCTGCAGGGCCTTCGCGGCGGTACGCGGGGACTCGTCTCCCCAGAGCAACTCGAAGAATGCGTCGGCCGACACGACGGAGCCGCAGTGCAGCCCGAGCATCGTGAGGATCGCGCGCGGCTTGGCGCCCGGGATCGTGACGGGCGTACCGTCCCGCCGGACCTGCAGAGGTCCCAAAACCCCCAGCTCCACGGCTTGAAGCGTAATCACATCCGTCATCGTCGGTGCGGCGATTCAACGCGGAGTCAAGGTTTGGTCAAGGCTTACCGATCGTCGAGCAGATCACTCAGCCGCTGCAGTGCATCGACGACGCCGTCGACCTCGTCGACCCCGATGGCCTCGTCGATGTAACCGTTGACGGTCGCCAGCGCGGCCTCCAGTCGCCGGAGCGCGTCGGTGCCGGATTCGGTCGGCCACAACTCCCAGGACCGGCCGTCGCTCTGGCTGGCCCGGCGCTCGACAAACCCCGCGGCCTCCAGCCGGCCGACCATGGCCGTGACCGCCGATTCGCGCTGGCCGAGTTGTGCCGCGATGAGCGACTGGCGACACCCGGCGTGCTTTTCGATGAGCATGAGCGCGGCGGCCTGTGCCGTCGTGATGTCGGCTTCGTCAGAGAACAGCCGATCGGCGGTGGTGCGCAGCCGCTGCGCGACGGTCTGCAGCTGGAAGTACGCACGCCGCTTGCCTGCCGGTGACCTGTGTTTCGAAACCACCCTTGCATTATTACTTCACTAGTGAAGTAATTGAGGCATGACACGAGTGATCGACGCGTGGTCCCAGCAGCCGAACGAGTTGTTCATGCGTCAGCCATGGCTGCGGCCGCTGCTGCGCTGGACCCGCCAAGAAGACCTGCCGGCCCTGCCCATCGACGTCACACTGAAGGCGATGGACGACGCCGGCGTCGAGAAGTCGTTGCTGTGCGCGTGGATCGGGCCGCATGGCGCATTGATCGACAACGACGAGACGGCGGCGCACGTGCGCGCGCATCCCGACCGGTTCGCCGGCGTCGCCTCCGTGGACCTCACCCGACCGGTTGACGCCGTCCGCGAATTACGCCGGGCGGTAACCGATCTGGGCATGGTGGCGCTGCGTGTGGTCCCCTGGCTGTGGAACCTGCCGCCCAACGACCGCCGCTACTATCCGCTGCTGCAGGCCTGCGTCGAACTCGGCATCCCGTTCTGCACACAGATCGGGCATACCGGGCCACTCTGTCCGTCCGAGCCCGGCCGCCCGATTCCCTACCTGGAGACGGTCCTGCTCGAGTTCCCGGAACTCGTGGTCATCGGTGGCCACGTCGGCGCACCGTGGATCGACGAAGTCCTGTTCCTGGCCAAGAAGTTTCCGAACTTCTACATCGACACCTCGGCCTACGCGACGCATCGTCTACCCGCGGCGCTCGTGGACTACATGCGCGGATCCGGCCGCACCCGAGTGCTTTTCGGGACCAACTGGCCGATGCTGTCCGCCGAGCGGTGTCTGGAACGGCTGGACGATCTGGGCCTCGATGCCGAGGCGCGCGACCTCTACCTCGGCGGGAATGCGGCGCGGGTTTTCGGGGTGTGACAGTTCGGCCGAGGCGGGCGAGATGATCTGCGGCAACGAATCACTCGCTGCCGCAGATCAAATGCCTTGAGTCAGGACTTCGCGTCGGTTCCATCGAGCGACCGGACGGCGCCCACCAACGCATCTGCGGCCAAGATGCCGAGATTGTTCGATGCCAACGGGCTGTCACCGGTGAGCAGCTTGCGGTCCTGGTGGACCTTGCCCGTCATATCCTCATTCACGATGGTCAGCCCCTGCTTGGCGAGGAGATCGGCGACCAGCCACTGCAAATGCCCTGGCAGGTAACCAATCTCGAGATTGGGACCCTCATCGAGCGCATCGGGGAACACACAGACCGAATAGCCCTTGAACGGCGAGACCTTGCCGCTCTGCCCGACGGACAACAACGCGGCCGGGCCGTGACACAGGGTGACGATGAACTTGTCATTGGCCAACGCCCATTCCAGCGTTTGTGCGACCGCCTCGGCGGCCGGCAGGCCGACAACGGCCCCATGCCCGCCGGGAATGAAGACCGCGATGTAGTCCGAGTCCGCACCCAGCTCGTTGGCGACGACGTCGGCGAGCTTCTTCGGTTGCTTGAGCTTCGGCTTGAGCGCTTCGTAGGTCCGCAGGACCGCCTCATCTTCGCCCGGCATTGCCCACAATTCGAGTTTCGCCGGGTACCCGGCGACCGTGGCGACGTCGACATCGAAGCCGGCCGCCATGATGTGATGCAGGGGAAGGAGCATCTCGACCGGATGATTGCCGGTGGAGAACATCTTGCCGTTCTCGCACAGCACATAGCGTTCCTCGGTGGCGATCATGAGCACCTTCCACCTGCCCCCGGTGTAGGCGTTTTCATGCTTCACGCCGTCGAAGTCCGTCTTCGACTGGGTGTATTGACTCAACGAATACGGCGAGGGCAGAAATGCGTTGTCCTCGACCGGATCTGGCGTGGGGTCCTTGCTGAGATCAGCTGGATTGTGCGACATGTCGTGTACCCGTTTCCTTTGCGGTATAGCGGATCCTGGGACCGGTGCCGGCCCCAGTTTCAGGTGCGGCGGCTATTTCTCAACCGCCGACCTCTCGGTACCGGGTCGCCTCTAATCTCAAACGTCTTCGCTGGAAATGGCGCGTACGCTGGTCTCGTCGCGCGCCTGGCGGGCCACTCGCGACAACAGCGACCTGAACAGCGACTGCTCCTCAGGATCCAACGCCGATAGCACGGCCTGTTCTGCCGGGCCGACCTCGTCCCGTAACCGCTGGAACGTTTCGACCCCGCGCGCAGTGGCGACGACCTTCCTGGCCCGACGGTCCGCCGGGTCCGGCTGCCGTTCGACCAGTCCGGCCTTCACCAAATCATCGATGACGTACGGCAGAACCGTACGGTCGATGCCCAGGTACTCCGCCATCTGCAATTGATTGGGCAAGCTCTTGCAGATCACGGTGTAGAGCACCTGGTACCCACGCTCGCCGCGAGGCAGGTCGGCAACACGCGGCTGAACCTGCGCCCGGTAATGGCGCATCAGCATCGCCGCCGACCAACCCAGATCGCAATCGGCCTCCTCGCCGTTTACCGCATCTTCCGTTGAAGCCATGGCCTCGACATTAGAGGCCCCGGTAGAACGACCATAACCCAATAATGATTGGTGATGCAAATCAGTTGTAGAACATACTGTTTTTGATCCGGCGACAGCTATCGGTTCCCAGGAGGTTGTTCACTCGCGCGGCACACCCGAGCGTGCCGCTGCTCGTATCAGCGCTGCGCGGCCGCGAGCTCTTGTTCCGCCGCCTCGGCGTCAGCCTGCCGCCCCCACCGCCCGGCCAGCATGGCGCAGGTGATGAGCTGAATCTGGTGGAAGATCATGAGCGGCAACACGATCAGGCCGATCGGGTGTCCGGCGAACAGCACGGTGGCCATCGGCAATCCGGTGGCGAGGCTCTTCTTCGATCCGCAGAAGATGATCACGATGCGGTCGGCGCGATCGAACTTCAGCAGCCGCGCAACCCCGGCGGTGATGCCGAGCACCACGGCGAGCAGCACCACGCTGACCGCGATCACCGCGAGCACGTTGGTGACCTTCATTCCCGTCCAGATGTGTTCGGCCATACCGGCACTGAACGCCGCATAGACGACGAGGTAGACCGAACCGCGGTCGACGACCTTGGTGAGCGTGGTGTGCGCCAACACGCGGTGCAGCTTGGACCGCAACAGCTGGCCGGCGACGAACGGCAGCAACAGCTGCACGACGATCTCGAGGACCGAGTGCACCGACACCGTGGCGGCGCCGGTGGTCTGCATCAGCAGGGTCACCAACAACGGGGTGAGGAAGATGCCCAGCAGGTTCGACGCCGACGCACTGACGACGGCCGCCGCGACGTTGCCGCGGGCGATCGAGGTGAACGCGATGGATGACTGCACCGTGGACGGCAACAGGCACAGATACAGCATGCCGACGTAGAGATCGTCGGTCAGGACCGACGGCACGAGCACCTTCATCGCCAGCCCGAGCAGCGGGAACAGCACAAAGGTCGCCGCCAGCACCGTGGTGTGCAGCCGCCAGTGCTTCAGCCCTTCGAGCGCCTCGCGCGGCTCCAGGCGGGTGCCGTACAGCAGGAACAGCACCGCGATCGCGACTTTGGTCGCCGTCTCGACCGCCTGGCCGGCGTCGCCACGAGCGGGAAGCAGCACGCCGATGGCCATCGCGGCGAACAGCCCGAGCAGGAAGCCGTCGATGCGGAGCTTGGCGAGCAGGTTCACCGGAAAAACGTACTGCCGCCGCAACTCATAGCGCCAGGCGATATATCCGATATCTATGAACGGATATTGTGATCAATATGTTGGACCCCGAACTGCTGCGCACCTTCCTCGCAGTAGATCGCGCCGGCGGATTCACCGCGGCCGGCCGCCTACTGGGCCTGCGCCAGTCGACGGTGAGCGGGCACATCGCCCGCCTGGAGCAGGCCGTCGGCCGCGAGCTGTTCCGGCGCGACACCCGTAACCTGGCCCTCACCGCCGACGGCGCCGCGATGGTGGGGTTCGCGCACGACATCTTGGACGCGCAGACCAAGGCCGACCGCTACTTCTCCGAATCCCAACCCACGGGCCTCATCCGGCTGGGCGCCTCGGACGATCTGGTCGGCCGCATGCTCTCGGATGTGCTGGTCGAGTTCCGGCGGTCCTACCCCGGCGTCGACCTGGAACTGGTCGTGGGCCTGAGCGAGAACCTGAAAACCCGCATGGCGGCAGGCGAATTGGACCTCATGGTGGCCAAACGACTGCCCGGCGAACAACACGGCGAGCTGCTGTGGCGCGATCGCCTCGTGTGGGCCGGCCGCCCCGGGCTGACCGACATCACCGACCCGGTGCCGATCGTGACGTACCCGCCGCCGAGCCTGACCCGGCACATCGCCCTACGCGAGCTGGAACGCGAGCGCCGCAGTTGGCGCATCGCGTGCGTCAGCGACAGCCTGCTCGGCCTGCAGGCCGCGGCACTCGCCGGGCTCGGCATCATCGCGCATTCCGAATCGGTTCTGCCACAGGGACTTCAACCGATCACCGACAGCCGGCTACCGAACCTCGGCCACCTGGAATTCGTCCTGCTGCACCGGCGGAGCACGCCATCCGATGCCGAGGTCGCGCTGCACGACGCCATCGTCGCCGGCGCGCACCGCATGCGGCACTAGCAGACTCGACGCGGTCAGGGCAGGATTTCGAGTGCGTCGGCAAGTGTTTCGTAAGTCCGAAATATCGCGTCGTCATACACCTGAAGCAGCACATCCGGCATGGCGTCATACGGGGTTGACTGCTCGCCAATGACCTGAATCTGCACGTGGTCAGCACCCGCATCCAGGTGCGCTCGCAGGCCACGAACAATCTCGGCCGGCGTACCGTGCAGCGCCAGCGCGTCGATCAGACGGTCACTGCCGTTCGCGGCAAGGTCCTCGTCGGCAAAACCCAACCTACGCAGGTTGTTCCGATAGTTCACCAGACCCAGGTACGGATGCTTGATGCGAGGCCGCGCCAGGTCGCGGGCATGGGCTGCGTCGGTGTCGAGGACCACCTTGTGTTCGGGTGCAAGGAATTTCCGTGGACCGAGTGCCGCACGGGCCCGACGAGTATGCTCCGCCGTCACCAGATAGGGCACCGCGCCACCGGCACGATCATGCGCGAGCTGCATCATCTTCGGCCCGAGAGCGGCCAGGGCGCGCCGATCCCGAGGCAACGAACAGGCGTCCAACTCATCGAGGAAGGACCGCATCGCCGCCATCGGCGTGCCATAGCCGACGGTCTGCTCGGGATGCCCGACGCCGATCCCGATCAGCAGTCGATCCGGGAATTTCTGTTCGATACGTCGATACGCTTCGACAAGCCGCTTCGCATCCCCGTTGTAGACGTTATAGATGCTGGTGCCGACGACCAGGCGTCGCGTTGCCACCATAAGGCCGTCGATCCCGCTGACATCTACATCCGGGCCGCCGAGCCACACCGCTGAATACCCAAGCTGCTCAATCTTTTCCGCCATTTCCGGTGTGGTTACGTGGGCGGGCTGCCACAAACCGAATTGTCCGATGTCCACGTCAGCCTTTCGATTCGATGAGGTCGCCTGGACATCTTGGCGCGTATTTTCTGGACTTACGAGTCCATTACCTTACGTCGCCGAATCTGCAGATCCGAGCGCTGACAGGCGCGCCGCCGCCACTGGGGACTCGCCTTGAGGTCACCGTGAGTGCGTCTGCGCGTGCTCGCGAAGGTTGTCGCGCAGAGTGACTACAGCCTTTTGCAGCTTGTCGAACTCTTCGGACGGCAAGCCGGTCGCTGCCACCAGGTTCATCGGCAGGGCCTTCTCACGCAGCGCCCGGCCCGCGTCCGTGAGGCTGACGATGACCTGACGCTCGTCGGACGGATCGCGCCGGCGGCGCACGTACCCCTGGGATTCGAGCTTCTTGAGGATCGGCGTCAGCGTGTTCGACTCCAGGAACAGGTTTTCGCCCAGGCTGCGGACGGTTTGATGATCGTTCTCCCAGAGCGCGACGATGGCGATGTACTGGGTATATGTGACGCCAAGCTCGTCGAGGATCGGCTTGTACGCCTTGCCGTAGGCGAGATTCGCGGAGTAGATCGCAAAACACATGAAGTCGGCAAGCCGGGGACCGGCGGCCTCAGTTGCACGCTCGACAGCCATCGACAGCTCCTCAACCGTTCAGTGATATCCGAAGCGATTCTATCGGATGCGATTCAATCGGATGGGTTGACATCTCGACGCTCTGCGATAGTCTCATCGCATCCGAGTTAATCGGATGCGATCAATCTTCGACCTTCGTCCCCAAGGAGCCACACATGAGCACCAGCACCCACGACGCCGTCCTCTACACCGGCAAGACCCACACCACGGGCGGCCGTGACGGACACGCCCAGAGTTCCGACGGGCGGCTCGATATCCGCCTCGATCCCCCGGGCAGCAATCGGGCCGGCACCAATCCCGAGCAGCTGTTCGCGGCGGGATGGTCCGCATGCTTCATCGGCGCAATGCACATCGCAGCCGGCAAGACGAACGTCAAACTGCCCGCCGATACCGCTGTCGACGCCGAAGTCGAGCTCTGCAACATCGACGGCGACTACTTCCTACGGGCGCGCCTGAACGTCAGCCTGCCCGGCGTCGAGCGGGACGCGGCCCTGGCCATCGTGGAGGCCGCACACCAAACCTGCCCGTATTCCAAGGCCACCCGAGGCAACATCGACGTCGCGCTCAGCGTGGCCTGACCAGACTCGGCCCCACACCGAAATGTCAACTCCACCAGCGGAAGCCGCACTGACCAACCACCAGGAGACACACGTGAGCATCACCTCAACCGGCACGGCCAGAATGCCCGCGATCCCGTTCCACTCCATCACGCTGGTAGTCGCCGGCGTCGCGGCCGTCGTCACGTTCGGTACGAATTGGGCGATGCTCTCGGCTCCTGCGATGTTTCTCGGCTGGGTCGCCTACGGCGTCACCGGCGAAACCGTGCGTCACCGCTATGCCAATCTGGCGTCGTACGTGGCCGGCCTGGCCTTCGGCGCCGGAACGACCTTGGTGATCAATCGCCTGCAGCCATCACTCGGTCTGGCCGCCACCGGCATTGCGATATTCGCCCTGGTCGCCATCGTCATGTGTCTGCGAGCGCTGCCCATGTTCAACTATCCGCCCGCATACTTTCTCGGCATCACCAGCTTCTTCTATTCGGGGCACCCGCCGACCGTCGCAACGGTGATCGTGCTCGGCACGGCGGGAGCAGTCGGAGCAACCGGCGCAGCACTTTCCGACTACTGTCAGAGCCGCTTTCTCGCCCGGTGAATCACCGCGTCCGCCGGTGTCAGAAAATTCAGAAGGGAAACGAATGACGAAGCTGCCGCGCCTCATTGGCTGTGCGGTCATCGCGGCCACTGCGGGGCTCATCGCATCATGTGGCACGACCGTCGAGAGCTCGGACCACGCGAGTCACGAGAGTTCTTCTCCCCCCACGACTTCGCGCGCCGCCGGAGGACCCAGCGCCGCGGACGTGCTCGGCCCTCCGGGAGTGGTGCCGCTGACCGCGCCGCAGCCGCCAGCCAAGCTGATCGTCGATCCGCCAGTTCCCGAGGCTCTCGCCAAAGGGCAGGTGTTCATCCAATACCGCGCCGAAAACCTGCGCATCGAACCGGTTTTCGGCCCCGAGGCACTCAAGGTGACTCCGCGCATCGGCCACATCCACGTCGTCGTCGACGGGGCTCCGTGGCACTGGGCGGACGCCAGCGGTGAACCGGTGATCCTGGTCGGCTTGCCGCACGGACCGCACAAGGTGGAGATCATCCTCGCGGATGCCAACCACCATCCGCTCGACCACGTGGTCACCGATTTCGTGGTCCCCTGACCCGAGACGCGGCTGGTGCCGCATGCGACACCAGCCGAGATCGACGAAATGATCGCTCACCGAAGGGCTTTCGCAACCATTTCGTCGATCTCGTCCCCCCATCTAACCCGCGTTGGCTGACTGCTGCGTCGACGACGCCTTCTTCGGCTGCTTGGCGACGTTGGGCGCCTTCGGGGCCTTCTGGGCCTTCGGTGCCTTCTCGGCTTTCTGCCCCTTCCCGGCCGGCTTGTCCGGCTTGTCCGACTTGCCGGCCGAATCGGCGTCAGACGAGGTTGCACCTGCCGCCTTGGTCCCCGTCTCGGACGTGGTGGTGTCGTTGTGAACCGGTTTCGTGGTCTCGACCTTGACCGGTTCGGCGGACACCGGGTCGGCAGCGGGCGTCGACACCTCCGTCTTCACCGGCTCGGCAACCTTCACCGGTTCCGTCTTCGGAGTCTCCGCCTCGGTCGCGACCGGGGTTGCGGGCTTCGGATCTGCCTTGGCCACAGGCGCTTTGAACTTCTCCGGAGCTTCCTTCACTGTCGCACCCGTGTCCACCGCGGCGGTGGTCTCCGGCGCCAGCGCCTTGGTGGCCGAGGCCGGCACCGCGGCCGGGCCATCCACGGTCGCCGCCACCGGAGCCTCCGGAGCCGGTGGCTTGATGGCGTTGGCGATCGTCTTGAGTCCGTTCAAAACCGCATGCACGACCTCGTACGACCCGAAGATGCCGTAGGTGCCCTTGTCCGTCCCATACCCATTGAGTACACCGCCGATCACGTTGGCCGGCGCATTGATCAACTCACTCAAGGACGTGACCAGATCACCGCTTTTGACCGCGTCGTAGAACTTCTGCGCTGTGTCGGCGAGTGCCTTATTCCCCTCATACACAGTGGACAAGAGCGCAAAGCCCACACCGGTGGCAACGGGGGTGATCGCCGCGACCACGTTTGCGACGTTCTGGGCCATCTTCTGGGGGATATCGAATCCCAGGAGCGGAAAGAAGGTTGCAGCGACGGCATTGACAAACAACGAGTTCCCGGTCATCACAGCGTCTGAGATATGCCCCGTAGCCAGCTGTTGACTGATCGTCTGCAATTGACCAGGAACCGTGCTGGCCCAGTACCTGAAGCCATTGGCCATCCCCTGAACGATCGAAACGGTCTCGCCCACATAGCTCATCTGGTTGGCGATCAGCTGTCGCACGATCGGGAACGGGTCAGCGGCGTACTCCTGCCCCAGCTTCCCGATGTCGGTGAGCGTCGTCGTCAGCACGTCACCCCACACCGCGAGCGGGTTGACGAACCCGGTGAGGTCCACGGTCCGGGTCGATGCGACGGTCGTCGGCGCCGGTAGGTGAAGGTCCGGCGACGGAATCGTCAGCGGACTGAGAGCGATGACGCCGGCGGATGCCAGCGCGATCCCCGCAGTCGAATATCGACGCAACTCGAATGCCATACATTCTCCTTGGACTCTGAGGTGTCAGCACTTCTGGCCGCGCAGACGGTAGTGACCAAGCCGAAAGCAAACATTCGGAATCTGCAACAAGTTCTAATTTCTGCTCACCACGGTATTGACGCTCTCGACGATTTCTCACAGGATTTTCGGAGAAAACTCTCCTGAGCCGCTGGCCCGGGGCGCATGATCATGGCCAAGCTGGACATTCGGAGGTTCGGCATGGCACTCAAGCCATGGAATGACGACCGCCCCATGACGCCCCGCATCGTCGTCGGCGAGAGGTCCGTCGACAGTCGCGGTATGTCGCTGCGATTCGCCACCGAGCGCATCGAGCAGCCCGCCGACTGGTGTTGCCACGATTCGAGTCGCCATCTGATCTACGTCCACCGACACGGCGAACTGCGATCCATGGAGACCAACCTGGACTGGGGCCCGACCGATCGCACGCTGCCGCGCATCGGCGATACCTGGGTGGTACCGGCGGGCGTGCGCTGCACCTCGGTGGTCACGGGAGACATCTCGGGCTTCTGCGAAATCTCGATACCCGAGAACGCACTCGGCGAGGTGGTGCACGTCCCCCGGCGCAAGCATCACGATCCGCTGATCCTGCAGCTGGTGACCAAGATTCGCAGCGTCGCGGGCCGCGACGACGCACTGGCCCGGCTGCTGCTCGACTCCGCCGGCGAGACACTGCGATTGCTGATCCGGGACACCTACACGACGACGCCACCGGCCACGGAATCCGAGCGTGACACCCTGCCCCCGTCGGCGCGCGAGTCGATCGTCGAATTCCTGGAGACCAGCCTCGAAACCGACATCAACCTGGAATCGCTTGCGCACCTTGCCCAGATGTCCGTGGCGACGTTCATCAAGGCATTCCGCGGCGCGTTCCACACCACGCCGTACCAGTTCCTGCTCGACCGCCGCATCGACCGCGCAAAGACTCTACTGTCGTCGACCCGGTTGTCGATCGCCGAAATCAGTGCGGCGGTGGGGTTTTCGACGCCCAACCACTTCGCCACCACATTCCGGCAGCGCGTCGGTCTGACCCCGCGGGACTTCCGCAGGGGCCGCTAGCGCGGCAGGCCCAGCAGGCGCTCGCCGGCCACGGTCAGCAGAATCTGTTCCGTGCCACCGGCAATCGACAGGCAGCGGGTGTTGAGGAAGTACCGGACGTCGGGCGAATCCTCGATGCCCGAACCGTCGTGGGCATCCATGATGGTCTCGGCCAGCGTCTGGCGGTAGCGCACGCCGATCAGCTTGCGCACGCTCGACGGCGCACCCGGATCGTGGCCACCGACGGCCATCTGCGCCGTCAACTGATCCAGCAGTGAACCCACCTGGGCCGCAACGATAAGTGCGCCAAGGCGTTCCGATTCGGCGGCGTCCAGCTCGCGGTCACCGAGCACGTCCAGCAGGTGCTCCATGCCCTTGTCCAGGGCGCCACCGGCGGCCATGGCGACGCGCTCGTTGGCCAGCGTCGTGCGGGCCAGAGCCCAGCCGCCGTCGACGGGGCCGATGACGCAGTCGTCCGGCACGAACAGGTCGTCCAGGAAGACCTCGTTGAACAACGCCTCGCCGGTGATCTCGCGCAGCGGACGGATGTCGATGCCGGGCGAGCTCATGTCGACGACGAAGTAGGTGATGCCCTTGTGCTTCGGTGCGTCAGGGTTGGTGCGTGCCAAGCAGATTCCCCAGTTGGCCCGGTGCGCGTTGGAGGTCCACACCTTCTGGCCGGTCAGCTTCCAGCCGCCGTCGACCTTGACGGCCTTGGTGCGCAGGGCCGCCAGGTCCGAGCCGGCGCCCGGCTCGCTGAACAGCTGGCACCAGTACACGTCGCCGGTCAGCGTGCCGGGGATGAAGCGGTCGATCTGCTCGGGGGTGCCGTGCCCCAGGATGGTCGGCGCGGCCCACCAGCCGATCGAAATGTCCGGGCGCACAACGCCTGCGGCGCTGAGCTCGTCGTCGATCACGAGCTGCTCGCCCGGCGACGCGGCGCGGCCGTAGGGCGCGGGCCAGTGCGGCGCCATCAGCCCGGCCTCGGCCAACGCGGCCTGGTGCTTCTCGACGGGCAGCGCGGCGATCTGGGCGACGGTGGCGGCGATCTCGGGACGGATCGTCTCGGCCGCACCGGTGTCGACGTGCAACTGGCGACGCAGCCCCGAGCGGGTCAGCGCCGCCACGCGGCGCAGCCACGTGCCGTGGCCACCGAGAATCTGCGCGGTGGCGTACGCGCGCCGCAGGTACAGATGGGCGTCGTGCTCCCAGGTGAAGCCGATGCCGCCCAGGACCTGAATGCAGTCGCGCCCATTGTGTTTCGCGGCGTCGATGGCGGCCGCGGCAGCCACCGCGGCGGCGATGGAGAGTTGTGTGGCGTCGCCTTCGACGGCGGCCTCGGCGACGTCGCTCGCGGCGACCGCAACCTGCTGCGAACGCAGCAGCATCTCGGCGCACATGTGCTTGACGGCCTGGAAGCTGCCGATCGGCTTGCCGAACTGCTCACGCACCTTGGCGTAGTCGGCGGCCGTCTCGAGCTGCCAGCGGGCCAGGCCCGCGGCCTCGGCGGCCAGCACCGTCACGGCCAGGTCGGCCACCGGCGCGTCGAGGACGGTCGCCGCGGCGCCGGTCAGCTCGACGCGGGCCAGCGGGCGCGAGAAGTCGGTGGCCTCCAGCGGCGTGACAGTGACGCCGGCCCCGGTGGCGTCGACCAGCAGCCAGACGTCGCCTGCGGGCAGGATCAGCAGGCCGTCGGGCAGGGCGCCCAGGACAAACTTGGCGGTGCCGGTGGCGGTCTGCCCGTCGAAGGCGATGTCGGAGCTCAGTGCCAGGCCTGCGGTGCGCTGCCCGGAGGCCAGCGCCTCCAACAGCGCGGCGTCGGTGATGACGAGAGTTGCCAGGGCGGTGGTGGCGACGGGGCCGGGCACCAGCGCCGCGGCAGCTTCGTCGACCATCACGCACAGATCGGCGATGGACCCGCCGGCGCCGCCGAGGTCCTCGGGCACCGCGACGCCGAAGGTCCCTAGTTCGACAAGACCGTCATACGGGCCCCGCCAGGCGTCAGCGCTATTCTCCTCGGCAGCGCGGACCGCGGCGATGGAACCCGACGCGACAGCCCAGCTACGGACCATTTCGCGAACCTCGGCCCGCTCCGCATCGACGGTTGTGGAAGTGATGGACACCATGCGCTCCTAGCGTTTGGGCGAGAAGAACACGCTTCTCACTAGAACGTGTTCTAATGGTGACAGCAATCAGACGTCAAGTCGATCGCCATTACAGCAGGACACTTGGGTGTCCCGGGGCGCCTGGAGGTGGGAAATTACCGATCACTTTGCGTATCGTTTTCACCCAATGCGCTACCTGAAGGAGCTGACCGCCGCATGCCGACGCCAGCAACACCCGAGTCCGATTCCGCTGTTCGCCCGAGGGAGGTGACGACCATGGCTGTACTCGCCGAATCCGAGCTCGGCTCCGAAGCGCAGCGCGAGCGGCGCAAGCGCATCCTCGATGCCACCCTGGCCATCGCCTCCAAGGGCGGCTACGAGGCTGTTCAGATGCGTGCGGTGGCTGAACGCGCCGACGTCGCCGTCGGCACGCTGTACCGCTACTTCCCGTCCAAGGTGCACCTGCTGGTGTCGGCGCTGGGCCGCGAGTTCGAACGCATCGACGCCAAGACCGATCGTGCCGCGCTGACCGGTGGCACGCCGTACCAGCGGCTCAATGCGATGGTCGGCAAGCTGAACCGGTCGATGCAGCGCAACCCGCTGCTGACCGAGGCCATGACGCGTGCATTCGTGTTCGCCGACGCCTCCGCGGCCGGTGAGGTTGATCACGTCGGCAAGCTCATGGACTCGATGTTCGCGCGCGCCATGAGCGAGGGCGAACCCACCGAGGACCAGTACCACATCGCCCGCGTCATCTCCGACGTCTGGCTGTCGAACCTGCTGGCCTGGCTCACCCGCCGCGCCTCGGCCACCGACGTGAGCAAGCGGCTCGATCTGGCGGTCCGGCTGCTGATCGGTGACGGGGAGCACCCTAAAGTCTGACCGGTGCTCCCGGCTGATCTGATCGCGGCGCTCGACACCGTCGCCGCCACCCCCCGACTGCTCGTCACCTCGGATTTCGACGGCACGCTGTCGCCGATCGTGAACAACCCTGCCGACGCGCGGGCTCTACCCGCCGGATCGGCCGCCCTGCTCGACCTGGCGGCCCTGCCGGACACCTTCGTCGCGCTGGTGTCAGGACGTGCCCTCGACGTCCTGCGCGAGCTGTCCGGCATGCCGGACTCGGTGCACCTCGTGGGCAGTCACGGCGCGGAGTTCAACACCGGCTTCACGCAGACCGTCGACACCGCGCTGCTGGCCGAGATCGTGGATTCGCTCACCGAGATCGCAAGCCGGTACCCGGGCACGGCAGTCGAGACCAAACCGGCCAGCGCCGCCCTGCACGTACGCAACGCCGCGGCGGCCGACGGCGAGGCCGCCCTCGCCGCTGCGCGCAAGGCGGGGACGCAGTGGGCCGCCGAGCCCACCGAGGGCAAGGCGGTGCTGGAGTTCGCGGTGGTCACCACCAACAAGGGCTCGGCCATCGACGTCCTGCGGGAGCGCGACGACGCGACCGCCGTGGTCTTTCTGGGTGACGACGTCACCGACGAGAAGGCCTTCGCCCGACTGCGCGACGGTGACGTCGGCGTGAAGGTCGGTCCGGGGCCGTCGGCCGCCCAGTACCGCGTCGACTCCCCTGAGGACGTCGCGGAGGCGCTGGCGTACCTGGCGGCGCGCCGGGCGGGTTAGGCGGGCGGGCCCGAGGTGCGGCCGCGGACCAGTTCGGTGTCGAGCACCTCGATCACCGGGATCCCGGACCGCGGCGGATTGTTCAACAGGTATCCGGCCCGGCGACCCTTCTCCAGGCTCGGCTGCGCGACGGTCGTCAGCCCGCGCGCCAGCGCCTCGGGGACACCGTCGAATCCGGTGACGGTCATCTGGCCGGGCACGTAGATACCGCGCGATCGCAGGTGGTCCATCGCCGAGAGCGCCAGCACGTCGGCAGTGCACATCAGTGCCGTGATGCGCGGATTTGCTTGCAGCGCAACGGCCGCCGCCGCACCGCCGGAACTCGGCAGGTGCTCGAAGGTCTCGACCACTGTGAGGGCGCCGGGATTGAGGCCGGCATCGGACATCGCGTCGCAGACGCCGAGGATGCGCTCGCGCTGCACATGGAAGTGCGGCGAGGTGAGCCGCTCCGGGTCCGCGACGGCCGACTGCGCGTCGCCGTGCGGCCAATGCCGCCCGAGCCGCATGGTCAGCAGGCCGATCTCCCGATGGCCAAGGCCGACAACGTATTCCGCGATCCCGCGCATGGCCGCCCGGTCGTCGATGCAGACCCGCGACGCGCCCTGCACGTCCTTCGGCTGGTCGACGACCACGATCGGCACGCCCCGCTGCTGAACCACGGGCAGGTACGGATCGTCGTCCGAGGCCGCGTACACCGCGAATCCGTCCACCCCGGCGGACAGTATCGCCGCGGTGCCGTCCTCGACCGACCGGTTGGGCCCGGCCGCCACCAGCAGCAGACCCTGCCCGGCCTCCTCGCACGATTCGGCAAGTCCGGCAACGAAATCCAGCGCCGCCGGATCGCGGAACGAGTAGTTGAGGGACTCGGTGATCATGAGCCCGAAGGCACCGGCTCTGCGGGTGCGCAGAGAACGCGCCACCGGGTCGGGGCCGGGGTAACCCATCTCCTTGGCCGCCGCGAGCACGCGCTCACGCAGCTCCGGCGAGAGCTGATCCGGCCGGTTGTAGGCATTCGAGATCGTGGTGCGCGAGACCTTCAACTCAGCAGCGAGCGAGGCCAGCGTGGCCCGACGCCTCGGGTTGGGGCTCCTCGGCATATTTGTGACGCTAGCGCATCCGATTCGCGCTGCACGGCTACGGTGCACTAGATTTATTGCAAACGGTTTTCATTAACACTAGCCCACAGGAGCACACATGACCCGGACCAGGCTCATCGCACTGTCCGCCCTCACTGCGCTGGCCTCGGTCACCGGGTTGGCCGCCTGCGGGTCGCAAGGCGACTCCGGCCACGCCAACGGCGCCGCCAAGGTCGTCACCACCACCAACGTCTGGGGCAGCGTCGCTACGGCAGTGGCCGGCGGACACGCCGACGTCAAGGCCCTCCTGACCAGCGACGTCGACGACCCGCACTCCTACGAGGCCACCCCGGCCGACGCCGCCGCCATCGCCGACGCGTCGCTCGTCGTCATCAACGGCGGCGGTTACGACCACTGGGCCGACGACGTGTTGAAGAACCACAAGAACGTCACCACCGTGGACGCGTACTCGCTGCTGCCGCACAGCGCGCCCGGCGAGGCCAACGAGCACGTCTTCTACAACATGGCCGTCGCCAAAGCCGTCGCCGCCAAGATCGCCGAGGACCTGGCCAAGTCCGATTCCGCCAACGCCGACGCCTACCGGGCCAACGCCACTGAGTTCGGCAAGAAGACCGACGCGATCGCCGCCACCGAGCACGCCATCGGACAGAAGCACCCGGGCGCCGCGGTCGTCTCCACCGAACCCGTCGCGCATTACCTGCTGGCCGCCGCGGGCGTCGTCGACAACACCCCGCACGGCTTCGCCGCCGCCGCCGAAGAAGGCCACGACCCCGCTCCGGCCGACGTGGCCGCGGTGCTCGACCTCATCAACGGCCACAAGGTCGACGCGCTGGTGGTGAACAAGCAGACCGAGACCGCCGTCACCAAGCAGCTGCAGGACGCCGCGCGTAAGGCCGCGGTGCCCATCGTCGAGGTCACCGAGACCCTGCCCGCCGGACAGGACTTCCTGACCTGGCAGCGGCAGACCGCGGAGGCATTGGCCCACCAGCTCGATAGCGCCGCGGCGCCGGGTCGATAATCAGTAACCGTGCCTTCTGAAGCGGTCGCCGAACTCACCGGCGCACGACTGTCGTTCGGCGACCGCGTGCTGTGGGACCGGCTGGATCTGACGGTGCGCCGCGGCGAGTTCATCGCGGTGCTCGGCCCGAACGGCACCGGCAAGACCTCGCTGCTCAAAGTGCTGCTGCGCCAACAGTTGCTGACCGCCGGCCGGATGACCACCACCGGCGCCATCGGCTACGTGCCGCAGCACCGCTCACTGGACACCGGGCTGACGCTGCGCGGCCGCGACCTCGTCGGCCTCGGCTGCGACGGGCACCAGTGGGGTTTCGCCGGTCCACGGAAGCGCGCGCAGCGTCGCGCCGTGGTGACCAAGGCACTCGGCCAGGTCGACGGCGCCCGGCTGGCCGACGTCCCCGTCTCGGTGATGTCCGGCGGCGAACTGCAACGGGTCCGCATCGCGCAGGCCCTGGCGTCCGACCCCGCGCTGCTGCTGTGTGACGAACCGCTGCTGAACCTCGACCCGGCCAACGCGAAACTGGTGTCAAGCCTCATCGACCAGCGCCGCAAGGACGCCGGTACCGCGGTCCTGTTCGTCACCCACGAGGTCAATCCCGTGCTGCCGTACGTCGACCGCGTGCTCTACCTGGTCGACGGCCGCTTCCGGATCGGCACCGTCGAGGACGTCATGACGTCCGAGACGCTGTCCGCGCTGTACCGCGCCGACATCCAGGTCGCCCAGATCGGCGGACAGTACGTCGTCGTCGGTCAGGACGGTGCGGTCGTGGACAACTCCGAGCATGCGAGCGGACACTGCTGTGAATAACTTCTTCGACACGGCACTGACGGCCGACCTGCTCGGCCGCGATTTCGTTCAGCAGGCCGTGCTCGCGGCGGCGCTGCTGGCGCTGCTCGGTGGTCTGATCGGACCGTTCATCGTGATGCGGCAGATGTCGTTCGCCGTGCACGGCTCCAGCGAGCTGTCCCTCACCGGCGCGGCCTTCGCACTGCTGACGGGGCTCAACGTCGGCCTCGGCGCCCTCGTCGGGAGTGCCCTGGCGGCAATCCTTTTCGGCATCCTCGGGCAACGCTCGCGCGAGCGGGACTCGGCCATCGGCGTCGTGCTGGCTTTCGGGCTGGGCCTGGCCGTGTTGTTCATCCACCTGTATCCCGGCCGCACCGGCACCAGTTTCGCGTTGCTCACCGGACAGATCGTCGGCGTCGGCTATTCGGGTCTGGCACTGCTGGCGGTGGTGACCGTGCTGGTGGTCGCGATCCTGGCGGCCTGTTACCGACCGCTGCTGTTCGCCACCGCCGACCCGGAAGTGGCTGCCGCCCGCGGCGTTCCGGTACGGGCGCTGGGCATCGTGTTCGCCGCACTGGTCGGTGTCGCGGCCGCGCAGGGCGTGCAGATCGTCGGGGCACTGCTGGTGATGTCGCTGTTGATCACCCCCGCCGCCGCGGCCGGACGCGTGTTCAGCTCCCCCGTCACGACGATGGTGGCCTCCGTGGTGTTCGCCGAGATCGCCGCGGTCGGCGGCATCGTGCTGTCCCTCGCCCCAGGCGTCCCGGTGTCGGTGTTCGTGACGTCGATCTCGTTCGGCATCTACCTGCTGTGCTGGGGCGCGGGTCGGGTCCGTCGCCGGTAACAGGATCAACCACCCCGTCGCTACGCTCGCCCCACCGGTCGGCCCGGCTCGTTGCTCCACTGCGACCACGAACCGGGGAACAGCGCCACGTCCCGGCCGGCGGCCGCCAGCGCGGCCACCGCCACCGCCGCGGTGACGCCCGAGCCGCAGTAGACACCGTCCACGTCTGCACCGCCATCGGTGCGCAGGGTGCCGTCGGCGGCCAGCACGCTGGGCAGGTTGATCGCCCCCGGAATGTGTCCGGCGATGGGGTCGATGGGCTCGACGTCGCCGCGGAACCGTTCCGGCGCGCGGACATCGCCCAGGCGCGGGCCCAGGGCCGCCGCCTCGTCGGCGGTCAGCGTCGGCATGGCACCGGCGTACAAGTCCTGGTGCGTGACGGTGATGTCGCCCGGTGCCGGTTCGACGTCGCCGCGGTCCAGCGGACCGCCCGACGTGGTCCACGCAGCCAGCCCGCCGTCCAGGATGCGCACGTTCTCGACGCCCGCCGCGCGCAGCACCCACCAGGCGCGCGCCGAGCCGGCACGGTTCCAGTCGTCATAGATGACCGTCGGCACGCCGTCCCGCACGCCCCAGCGGCGCGCGGCCTCCTGCACCGCGGCGCCCGACGGCAGCGGATGACGGCCGCGCCCCGTGACGGTGTGATCCGACAGGTCGTCCTCCAGCGAGACGTACACCGCATCGGGGATGTGCCCGGCCAGGTACTCGTCGCGGCCGTCGGGCTTGGCCAACTGCCAGCGCACGTCGAGCAGCGTCACGTCGCCGGCGGCGATCAACTGGGCGAGGCCGAACGCGGTGATGAGAATGTCGTCACGAGTGGACATGGCGGCCAGCCTAGGCTGGCTGACATGTCAGTGGTGGACCTCAATGCCGATCTCGGCGAAAGCTTCGGGGTGTGGCGGCTGGGCGACGACGACGCGATGCTCGATCTGGTCACCAGCGCCAACATCGCCTGCGGGTTCCACGCCGGCGACCCGGCCGGGCTGCTGCGGGTCTGTCACGCGGCCGCCGAGCGCGGCGTGCGCATCGGTGCTCAGGTGGGCTACAACGACCTGGCAGGCTTCGGCCGCCGCTACATCGACGTCAGCCCCGAAGACCTGACCGCCGAGGTGATCTATCAGATCGGCGCGTTGCAGGCGCTGGCACAGGTCGCCGGGTCGACCGTCAGCTACGTGAAACCCCATGGCGCCCTTTACAACACGATCGTCACCGATCACGTGCAGGCGCGGGCGGTGGCTGCCGCGGTGCACGCCGTGGATCCTGCGCTGCCCGTGTTGGGGTTGGCCGGTTCGGCGTTCTTCGCCGCCGCCGACGAACTCGGGTTACGCACCGTGCCCGAGGCCTTCGCCGACCGCTCATATCGCCCCGACGGACAACTCGTGCCGCGCACGCAACGCAACGCGGTGCTGCACAACGTCTCGACCATCGCCGACCGGGTGGCGTCCATGGTGACCGCCGGTCGCGTCGGCGCCGTCGACGGTTCCACCATCAAGATCACCGTGAAATCAATTTGTGTACACGGCGATTCACCCGGCGCCGTCGACATCGCCCGGGCGGTCCGCGAACGGCTGACCACTGAGAACGTACAGATCGAGGCATTCTGCTGATGCGACCGAAACTCGGACGGCCCGACCTGGCCGCATACACCCGCTACTTCGACCAGCCGGCCGCCGGCGCCGACTCCCCGCTGACCGTCACCTGGGCCGGCGTCACCACCATGCTGGTGTCCGACGGCTCGTCGGCGCTGTTGACCGACGGTTTCTTCTCCCGGCCGAGTCTCTTGGCCGTCGGGCTGGGCAAGCTGAGCCCCGCGCTACCACGCATTGATGGCTGCCTGCACCGGCTCGGCATCGACCGGCTCGACGCCGTGCTGCCGGTCCACACGCACTTCGACCACGCCATGGACTCCGCAGCCGTCGCCGCGCGCACCGGCGCGCAACTGGTGGGTGGGACGTCGGCCGCACATATCGGCCGGGGCGGCGGCCTTCCCGACTCGCAGCTGACGGTGGCCGCTCCCGGCGAGTCGATCACGTTGGGCGCCTTCGACGTAACGCTGTTCACCGGACACCACTGCCCACCCGACCGCTTCCCCGGCACCATCACCGCACCGGTGGTGCCGCCGGTGCGGGCGTCGGCGTACAAGTGCGGCGAGGCCTGGTCCACGCACATCCATCACCGCAGCAGCGGCCGTCGTCTGCTCGCCGTCGGCAGCGCCGGGTTCGTGCCGGGCGCCCTCGCCGGGCAACGCGCCGAGGTCGTGTATCTCGGGATCGGACAGCTCGGTCTGCAGCCCGAGCAGTACCTCGTCGACTACTGGAACGAGACGGTCCGGACCGTCGGTGCGCGCCGGGTGGTGCTGACGCACTGGGACGACTTCTTCCGCCCGCTGCACGAGCCGCTGCGCGCGCTGCCGTACGCCGGTGACGACCTGAACGTGTCGATGCGGGTGCTGAGCCGGCTGGCCGCCGAAGACGGCCTGCCGCTGCACCTGCCGACGCTCTGGCAACCCGCCGATCCCTGGCTGTGAACACCGCACTCCACGAGATCGGCCGATTGCTGCCGGTCGTCGGGTTCCTGGCCGCCGTCCTGGTGCTGGCCAAACTCTGCGACGACGAAGGGCTGTTCCACGCGGCCGGTGTCTACATGGCCCGGCACAGTTGGGGCGCCGGACAGTCGGCGGCACGCCGGCTCCTGGTCACCGTCTTCGTCATCGCGGCCGGGACGACCGCCGTGCTGAGCCTCGATGCCACCGTCGTGCTGCTGACACCCGTCGTGCTGTCGACCGCACGGACGCTCGGCGTACCGGCACGGCCACACGGCTACGCCGCGGCCCACCTGGCCAACACCGCGTCGCTGCTGCTGCCGGTGTCGAATCTGACCAATCTGCTGGCCTTCACGACCGCGGGCCTGAGCTTCACCAGATTCACCGCGGCGATGTCCCTGCCCTGGCTGTTCGCCGTCGCCGCCGAATATGTGTTGCTGCGGTGGTACTTCCGGCGTGAACTGCGCGCCGGCGTCGTGGACCGGCCGGCACCACCCGCACCCGAGATCCCCTATTTCGTCCTGACCGTGCTGGTGCTGACGCTCATCGGCTTCGGCGCCACCTCGCTGCTCGGCCTGGAACCGGCGTGGGCCGCGTTCGCCGGTGCCGCGGTACTGGCGGTGCGCGCCGTCGTGCGCGGTCACGAGACGATCCTGGGCATCGTGCGGGCGGCCAACGTGCCGTTCCTCGTCGCCGTGCTGGCGCTGGGCGTCCTGGTGAGCGTCGTACTGGACCTCGGCCTGGGCCGGGTCATCTCGCAGGTGTTGCCACACGGCGCCACCCTGCCGGCGTTGCTCGGTATCGCCGCCATCGCGGCGGTGCTGTCGAATCTGATCAACAACCTGCCCGCCGTGCTGGTGCTGCTGCCGCTCGTCGCGGCCGGCGGGCCGGTCGCGGTGCTGGCGGTCCTCATCGGCGTGAACATCGGGCCCAACCTGACCTACCCCGGATCGCTGTCGAACCTGTTGTGGCGCAAAGTCGTCCGCGACGAGATGCCGGCAGGGGCCCGGGAGTTCACCACCGTCGGACTGGTGACGGCGCCGGTCACCCTGATTCTGGCCGTGACCGGATTGTGGTTGACCTGTTCGATGTTGGGACTGCGATGAGCGGGGAAGAAGACCGACCGGCCATCTCGGTCGTCGAGTTGCAGCGGCGCTGAACCAGCGCGGTTACCGCAGCGCGAACAGCACACGTCGATTCGTGGCCGGGCGGCGTCGCCGCCGGGCCGGCGGTCCGCATCACGGGCAAGATGGCTGCCGTGGACGTGAGCCGCAGATCGTTGATCGTGGGAGGCACGTCGGCTCTCGTCGGCGCGGGCCTCGGAGCCGGCGCCACCGGATACGTCACGACCAGGCGCACCGGTCCCATGCTGTGGCAGCGGGCCGACCGCGGCGGCGCGCCACCGGTCACCGGTTTGCACACCCAGTTCGGCTCCGACGCGGCCACCGAGGTCGTGGTGTCCTGGCACACCGCTGCCGCCGTGCAGAACCCCCACGTCATGGTGGGCACCCCGGACGACGGGGTCGGCAATATCGTCACGGCCGAGACCGTCACCTACCGGGATGCGGTGTCACGCAGCGAGATTCGCGTCCACCATGCCCGATTGACCGGCCTCGCACCAGACACCGACTACATCTACGCCGCCGTACATGACGGCGCGAGTCCCGAACTGGGCTCGGTGCGCACCGCACCCCGCGGCCGCGCACCCATCCGGTTCACCAGCTTCGGCGATCAGTCGACTCCCATGCTCGACGCCAAGGTGGCGGCATCCTTCGGCAGCGATCACGTCGGATCGCCGGCCGCCGGTGACATCACCACCGCGGTCGAACGGCTGGCCCCGCTGTTTCATCTCGTCAACGGCGACCTCTGCTACGCCAACCTCGCGCACGACCGGGTTCGCACCTGGTCGGAATGGTTCGAGAACAACACCCGCTCCGCGCGGCACCGACCGTGGATGCCGGCGCCGGGCAATCACGAGAACGAGCTGGGCAACGGCCCGATCGGCTACGGCGCCTACCAGGCCTACTTCGGGCTGCCGGACTCCGGTGCCGACCCCGAACTCCGTGGACTCTGGTACGCCTTCACCGCCGGCTCGGTCCGCGTGATCATCCTGGCCAACGACGACGTCTGCTACCAGGACGGCGGCAACTCGTATGTGCGTGGTTATTCCGGTGGCGCCCAAAAACGTTGGCTCGAACAAGAACTCGAGCGCACCCGCAGCAACAAGGAGATCGACTGGGTGGTGGTGTGCATGCACCAGACGGCCGTCTCCACGGGCAACAAGACCAACGGCGCCGACCTCGGCATCCGGGAGAACTGGCTGCCCCTGTTCGACCGGTTCAACGTCGACCTCGTGGTCTGCGGGCACGAGCACCACTACGAACGCAGCCATGCGATCCGCGGCACCCTGCCGACCGACACCCTCACACCGAATCCGGTTGACGCACAATCGGGTTCGATCGACACCAGCAAGGGCACCGTGCACCTGGTCATCGGCGGGGGCGGCACGTCGATTCCGTCGAACACGATGCTGTTTCCCGAGCCGCGGTGCCGCGTCCTCATGTCCGTGGGCGAGGTGAATCCCGGCACCGGCAGGAAGACCCCGAACTACATCGAGGAAGCCGCGCCCTGGTCCGTCTTCCGCGATCGGGAGAACCCCTGCGGCTTCGTGGCTTTCGATGTCGACCCGGGCCGGCCGGGCGGCAATACCTCGATGGACGCTACCTACTACGCGGTGAGCGGGCCGTTCGGCGAGGTGCGGGCCGTCGACAGCTTCAGGCTGACGCGGCCCCGCACCGACCGCTGATCAGCGCCGCTGCCGGGCGATCTCGGCCAGCACCACACCGGCGGCCACCGACGCGTTGAGCGACTCGGTGGGCCCGGCCATCGGGATCGAGACGATGTGGTCGCAGTTCTCGCGCACCAGTCGCGACAGACCCTTGCCCTCGGAACCCACCACGACGACCGTCGGCCCCGAGGCGTCCAGTTCGTCCAGGGTGGTGTCGCCGCCGGCGTCCAGTCCGACGATGGTCAGGCCGGCGTCGGCCCAATCCTTGAGCGTCCGATTGAGATTCGTCGCCCGAGACACCGGCAGCCGGGCCGCGGCACCGGCGCTGGTACGCCAGGCCACCGCACTGACCGACGCCGAACGCCGCTGCGGGATCACCACGCCATGCCCGCCGAACGCCGCCACGGACCGCACGATGGCGCCCAGGTTGCGCGGGTCCGAGATGTTGTCGAGCGCGACGAGCAGGGCCGGGCTCGAGTCAGAGGTCGCCGACTTCAGCAGATCGTCCGGGTGCACGTACTGGTACGGCGGCACCTGCAGCGCGATGCCCTGGTGCATGCCATTGCTGGTGATGCGGTCCAGATCGTGGCGCTGCACCTCCATGATGGCGATGCCGGCATCGGCCGCGCGCGTCACCGATTCGGTGAGCCGCTCGTCGGCTTCGGTGCCCAGCACGACATAGAGCGCGGTGGCCGGGACGCCGGCGCGGAGGCATTCCACGACGGGGTTGCGGCCGACCACGACCTCGACGTCATCGGTCTTCTTGTGCCGTCCCTGATTCGACCGGGCCGCCTTCTGCGCGACCTTGTACGCCTTGTGGTTGGGGCGCTGTTCGGCGCGCGGCGTCGCGCCCTTGCCCTCCAACCCACGCCGGCGTTGGCCACCGGAGCCTACTGTCGGGCCCTTCTTCGTGCCCGCCTTGCGAATTGCGCCGCGGCGCTGGGAGTTTCCGGCCATGGTCAGGCCCCATCAGTCAGGGCCCATTGCGGGCCATCAGCGGTATCGGTGACCTCGATGCCGGCCAGCTTCAGCTGGTCGCGGATCGCGTCGGCGGCAGCCCAGTCCCGGTTCTCCCGGGCCTCGGCGCGGCTCTTGAGGGCCCACTGCACCAGGGCGTCAACAGCATTCAGCGCTGCCGATGTCTCGTCACGGGTTTCCCAGCGCTCATCGAGCGGATCGCACCCGAGGATGCCCATCATGGCCCGGATCGACGTCGCTGCGGCCATCGCGCCGGCGTGGTCGCCGGCGTCCAGTGCGCGGTTGCCGTCGGCGCGGGCGGCGTGCACCTCGGCCAGTGCCGCGGGCACCGCCAGGTCGTCATCCAGTGCGGCCGCGAACTTCTCGGTCCAGGTACCGACCTCGACGGCACCCACCCGGGTGCGGACCCGGTGCAGGAATTCCTCGATGCCGGTGTAGGCCTTGGCCGCATCCTGCAGCGAGTTCTCGGAGAACTCCAGCATGGACCGGTAGTGCGCACTGCCCAGGTAGTAGCGCAGCTCGGCGGCACGAACCCGTTGCAGCACAGCCGGGATCGCCAGCACATTGCCCAGCGACTTGCTCATCTTCTCGCCACCCATGGTGACCCATCCGTTGTGCAGCCAGAACCGCGCGAACTCGTCGCCGCAGGCGTTGGCCTGCGCGGTCTCGTTCTCGTGGTGCGGGAAGATCAGGTCCATACCGCCGGCGTGGATGTCGAACACGGAGCCCAGGTACTCCTGGCACATCGCGACGCACTCGGTGTGCCAGCCGGGGCGGCCCCGGCCCCACGGCGTCGGCCACGACGGCTCGCCGGGCTTGGCACCCTTCCACAGGGTGAAGTCCCGCGGGTCGCGCTTGCCGGTCGCCAGGCCCTCGCCCTGGTGGACGTCGTCGATGCGGTGGCCCGAGAGCTTGCCGTAGTCGGGCAGGCTCAGCACGTCGAAGTAGACGTCGCCGTCGGCCGCGTAGGCGTGCCCGCGCTCGATCAGCTTCTCGATGACCTCGACCATCTGAGTGATGTGCCCGGTGGCCCGGGGCTCGGCCGACGGCGGCAGGACGCCCAGCGCGTCGTAGGCGGCCGTGAAAGCCCGCTCGAAGGTGGCGGCCCACTCCCACCAGGGCCGGCCGGCTTCGGCGGCCTTGTTGAGAATCTTGTCGTCGATGTCGGTGACGTTCCGGATGAACGCGACGTCGTAGCCCTTGGCCGTCAGCCAGCGCCGCAGCACGTCGAACGCGACGCCACTGCGGACGTGGCCGATGTGGGGCAGGCCCTGCACGGTTGCGCCACACAGGTAGATGGATGCGTGTCCGGGCCGCACCGGGGTGAAGTCCCGCACGGCACCGGTCATGGTGTCGTAGAGCCGCAGGCCCTCGAGACGGTTTTCGGTCACGACGGGCCAGCTTACCGGCCTAATCCAGCGAGACCACCAGCGCCGTCGCAATCGCCGCCAGACCCTCGCCCCGACCGGTGAGCCCGAGCCCATCGGTGGTGGTCGCCGAAACGGAGACCGGAGCATCCAGAAGCGCCGACAGCACCTGCTGGGCCTCTTCCCTGCGGGGCGCGATTTTCGGGCGGTTGCCGATCACCTGGACCGCCGCATTGCCCACCCGAAAACCGGCAGCAGTCAGCAGCGTGGCGACATGTTTGAGCATGTCGGTACCGGTGACGCCGCGCCATTCGGGACGGTCGGTCCCGAAGACGCTGCCCAGGTCACCGAGGCCCGCAGCACTCAGCAGGGCATCACAGAGTGCATGCGCGGCGACGTCGCCGTCGGAATGCCCGGCGCAGCCGTCGGCATCGTCAAAAGACAGGCAGAGCAGCCAACACGGCCGCCCTGCCTCGATGGGATGTACATCGGTACCAAGACCGATACGGAAGTTCACTGCTCCGTTGGAGATGGCGTTCAGGACGCCGCGGCGAGAACCTCGTCCAGGATGGTGGCGGCCTTCGCGTCATCGGTGTTCTCGGCCAGGGCCAGCTCACCGACAAGGATCTGACGAGCCTTGGCCAGCATGCGCTTCTCGCCGGCGGACAGACCGCGCTCCTGGTCACGACGCCACAGGTCACGAACGACCTCGGCGACCTTGTTCACATCACCGGAAGCCAGCTTCTCCAGGTTCGCCTTGTAACGACGGGACCAGTTGGTCGGCTCCTCGGTGTGCGGGGCGCGCAGCACCTGGAACACCTTGTCGAGGCCTTCCTGACCCACCACGTCGCGAACACCGACGTATTCAGCGTTTTCTGCGGGTACTCGAACGGTCAGATCGCCCTGCGCAACCTTGAGGACGAGATATTCTTTCTGCTCGCCTTTGATGGTCCGGGTTTCAATCGCCTCGATCAATGCTGCACCGTGGTGTGGGTAAACGACGGTGTCTCCGACCTTGAAAATCATCAGATTCGGGCCCCTTTCACATAGCAATGTTAGCACGGGCGTCAGACACCCGCGGATCAACAATGCAGGTCAGGGGCCATACAGATGCGTGAAAGGGGTTGACAGCGCAGCGTTTACGTGCAGTGGCGGGGGCCACAATCCGGCCGAATTCCCCCGGATTCACGTCCCATTCACCGGTCATTCGCGGCCGGAAAGACGCCCGAACCAGGCAGATGGCGGGCCTCCGCTACCGCCGCCAACCGCCACCTACTACTCTGCATAGTCGAACGCCGGACCAGTCCGGGGACACAGCAGGACATACCCAAGGCCGTCACGCGCATCGCCGCTGGCGCCCAAGCAGGAGGCTTGAGTGAACCGCATGAAATCGCGCACTTCTGCCGTCACGCTGGCCGCCTTCGGGCTGGCCACCGCGGTGACGCTCACCGGCTGCAGCAGCGGCCAGGTCTCACAGAGCGCGAACCAGCTGCCTGCGGTCAACGGCACCGCCACCACCATCGGCAACGAGAAGGCCGGCGTGGACCTGCGCAACGTCTACCTGCGCGCCCCGCAGACCCGCGACTTCGTCAAGCCCGGCACCATGGTCGAGCTGCTGTTCGTCGCGACCAACAAGTCGCCCGACAACGCCGACAAGCTGGTCGGCATCACCTCCGACACCGGCGAGGTGCTGGTCAACGGCGGCACCACGGTGCCCGCGGGCGGCGTGCTGCTGGTCGGCACCCCGGACGGCCAGAAGCAGACGCTGCCGCGGTCCGAGGACGCCACGACCTCCATCGCGATGGTGGCGCTGACCAAGCCCATCAGCAACGGCCTGAACTACAACTTCACGTTCAAGTTCCAGAACGCCGGCGAGAAGACCATCTCGGTCCCGATCTCCGCAGGCGAAGCCCCGCGCCGAGAGGCCGGCGAAGCCGCTCCGGCACCTGCCGGCGGCGGCGAGGGACATCACTAGCCTCGTTTCGTTCCTCGCAGCCACCACCGGTCGCGCTGCGGGATGCACCGTCGTCGAACTCGGAACGGTGCAGGTCAGCACCGGCGCCTTGATCGCGCGCGATCCGTTCGGCCCGAGAAGCGGCGGTTGCGTACTTGCCGTCCCGAATGGCTCGTACCGGGTTTGGGCAACGGTGGTCGACGTGAGCGACGACGGCATCCCTGAACCCCGCCAGGCATATTTGAGCGTGGCGATCGGCGACGGCCAACCAGCCCTACTCGGTTCCGCCGACGAATTACTGGTGCCGCCCGTCCCCAGCTTCGGCGCGTTCACCGGCACCGACCACGGGCTGCTCGCGGTTCACGATGCGGCGGTCGAGGATTCCGTGCTCGCAACTCGCACCGAGGCCGTCGACCGCGGCCTGTGGGCACCGGATATCGGCCCGGGCTACGCCAATGTGTCACTCGACCCGGCCTCCGGCGCCAATATCGTCGTCAGCGGATCCGGTTGGGGCGACGGCGGTTTCCCGGTCCTTGCGACGTACGACCGCGACGACAGGCCCGTTGCCGTACACGTGGATTTCGGTGTCATCGGGGACCACCCGGATGATCAACCCGGCTTGATGCGAAAACTGGCCAGGCGCCTCGGATTCGGACGCCGAGCCTGACGCAATCTGTCGGTACCAGCGACTAAGTTCGCGGCATGGCCAGAACCGGTTCGAAAGTACGTTCGCAGTTTCGCTGCTCGGAGTGCCAGCACACCACGGCGAAATGGGTGGGCCGCTGCCCGGAGTGCGGCACCTGGGGCACGGTCAACGAAGTCGCCGTTCTGAGCTCTCTGACGCCCGCGACGCACCGCGCTGTCGCGCCGGCCTCCCCCGCGGTGCCGATCAGCTCGATCGATCCGGGCACGACCAGGCATTTCCACACCGGGATCAGCGAATTGGACCGCGTGCTGGGCGGCGGCGTGGTGCCGGGTTCGGTTACGCTGCTGGCCGGTGATCCCGGCGTCGGCAAGTCGACGCTGCTGCTCGAGGTCGCACACCGCTGGGCCATGTCCGGTCGGCGTGCGCTGTATCTGTCGGGCGAGGAATCCGCCGGGCAGATCCGGTTGCGCGCCGAGCGCACCGGCTGCACGCATGACGACGTCTTCCTGGCCGCCGAATCCGACCTGCAGACCGCACTCGGCCACATCGAGGCGGTCCAGCCCACGCTGGTGGTGGTGGATTCGGTGCAGACCATGTCTACCGCCGAGGCCGACGGCGTCACCGGCGGCGTGACGCAGGTTCGGGCCGTCACCACCGCCCTCACCATGGCCGCCAAGACGACGGGCATCGCGATGGTCCTGGTCGGCCACGTCACGAAGGACGGCGCCATCGCCGGGCCGCGCTCACTGGAGCACCTGGTGGACGTCGTGCTGCACTTCGAGGGCGACCGCGCCTCGGCACTGCGCATGGTCCGCGGCGTGAAGAACCGCTTCGGCGCGGCCGACGAGGTCGGCTGTTTCATGTTGCACGACAACGGAATCGAATGCGTTGCCGATCCGTCGGGGCTCTTCCTCGACCAGCGGCCGGCACCGGTGTCCGGCACCGCGGTGACCGTCAGCCTCGACGGCAAGCGGCCACTCATCGGCGAGGTGCAGGCCCTCATCGGCTCGCCGTCGGCGGGATCGCCGCGCCGCGCGGTCAGCGGTATCGACTCGGCCCGCGCGGCCATGATCACCGCGGTACTCGAGAAGCGGGCGCGGCTGCCCGTCGGCACCAACGACATCTACCTGTCCACGGTGGGCGGCATGAGGTTGACCGATCCGTCGTCGGATCTGGCGGTGGCGCTGGCCATCGCATCGGCGTACACCGACCTGCCGCTGCCGGCCACCGCGATTGCCATCGGCGAGGTGGGTCTGGCAGGCGATCTGCGGCGGGTGACCGGCATGGACCGCCGGCTCGCCGAGGCCGCCCGGCTCGGATTCACGACGGCCGTGGTGCCCACCGGAATCGAGTCGCCGCCGCGCGGGCTTCGGGTGCTGCCGGCCGACAACATCACCGCGGCGTTGCGGGTGTTACGCAAGATCACAGAGAATGTGGACCGGACCGGGTAGAGCCCGGCCGGAAAACCACCGAGGAGTGCACCGATGTCGGTGAAAGCGGGAACCCGGGCCGGGCGCGGCAACGTCGTGCATCTGACCCGACCGACACTGCGTGAGACGTTGGGCAAGCTGGCGCCCGGCACCCCACTGCGGGACGGCCTCGAGCGCATCCTGCGCGGCCGTACCGGCGGGCTGATCGTGCTGGGCTACGACGACAGCGTCGAGGCCATCTGCGACGGCGGCTTCCCGCTGGACGTCCGGTTCGCGCCGACCCGGCTGCGGGAGCTGTCGAAGATGGACGGCGCCGTGGTGCTCTCCAGCGACCTCACCCGCATCCTGCGGGCCAACGTGCAGCTCGTGCCCGACCCGTCGATCCCGACCGACGAATCCGGTACCCGGCACCGCTCGGCCGAGCGCGCCGCCATCCAGACCGGTTTCCCGGTCGTGTCCGTCAGCCACTCGATGAGCATCGTGACGGTGTACGTGGCCGGCGAGCGGCACGTCGTACCGGAAACTCCGACCATCTTGTCGCGCGCCAACCAGACCGTCGCCACACTGGAGCGCTACAAGTTCCGCCTCGACGAGGTCAGCAAGCAGCTGTCGATGGCAGAGATCGAGGACTTCGTGACGCTGCGCGATGTCATGACCGTCGTGCAGCGCATGGAGATGGTCCGCCGGATCAGCCTGGAGATCGACGCCGACGTCGTCGAGCTCGGTACCGACGGGCGCCAGCTCAAGCTGCAGCTCGACGAACTGGTCGGCGACAACGACGCGGCCCGCGAACTGATCGTGCGCGACTACCACGCCAACCCCGATCCCCCGACCGCCGATCAGGTGACCGCGACGCTCGAGGAGCTCGACGCGCTCAGCGACAACGAACTGCTCGACTTCACCACGCTCGCCAGGGTTTTCGGTTACCCGTCGACGCCCGAGGCGCAGGATTCGGCGATGAGTTCACGCGGCTACCGGGCGATGGCCGGCATCCCGCGCCTGCAGTTCGCGCACGTCGACTTGTTGGTGCGGTCGTTCGGATCGCTACAGGGCCTGCTCGCCGCGAGCGCCGACGACCTGCAGTCGGTGGAGGGCATCGGGTCCATGTGGGCCCGCCACATTCGCGAGGGTTTGTCGCTGCTCGCCGAGTCGACGATCGCTGATCGGCTGGCCTGAGATCAGTTGGCGGGGCCGGGCAGCGTCGGCTCGCCGGGCGCCGGGGCCGCCGGCGCCGGGGGCGGTGCCTCGCCCGCCGGCGGTGCACCCGCGCCGGGCTGCTGCGCCTCCGACAGTACGAACGGCACGGGAGCCGATCGCAGGTTGCCCAGCTGGACGACCAGGTTGTAGGTGCCGGGACCGATCGCCTGGCGCGGCAGCGGGCAGTTCGGCGCCGAGCCCATGCCGGTCCAGGTGACCTCGGTGGTCACCTGCTCGCCGGGCTTGAAGCCCCGGACCAGGGTCTCGTTCGACGGCGCGCAGTCCAGGTTGGACCACAGCCGGTTGTTGTCCAGTGAGTAGACGTAGGCGGCCAGTACGGCGGCACCGACGTCACGCTTGCACTCGACCAGACCGATGTTGGTGACGACCATGGTGAACTTCGGCTGGTCACCGATCACATAGGTCGGCTGGTTGGTGATGCCCTTGGCCGCCAGTGTGGTGTCCGGGCAATCGTCGCCCGCCTTGAGCACCGGCGGCGGCGTGACCGCCGTGGTCGGGGTGGGCGTCGGGGCCGGAGCCGCGTTCGGCGGCGGCGCGATCGGGCTCTTCACCCCGGGCGTCTCACCGGGTAGTGGGGTCGCGGACGTCGACGTCTTGGCGGTGGGCTGAGTCTCTTTGGAATCGCCCGTGCTGTTGCTGAAGACGACGACCCCGATGATCACGACGAGGAGCAGGACGACTGCGGCGACACCGATCGCCAGCATCCGCCGACGGAAATAGATCTGGGATGGCAGCGGGCCATGCGGTTCTAGATCCGGCACATTGTCACGGTAAGGGCACAAAACGCGGTGGGCTCTGACCTGGTGCGGCGTGTCGTCTGTGAACTGGGGTGGTGTTCGCCACCCCAGCTCCACCGACTATTCGCCGATATCGCCGACGTGGTCGCGCTTGGTGACCCGGCCCTCGGCCAGGTGGTAGGTGGCGCCGACGATGGCGACCTTGCCCGACTGCAGCTTCTCGGCCACGATGCTGGATCGCGTGCTCAGCAGGTGCACCGTCTCGTTGACGTGCCGGGCCTCGAGTTCGTCGACCTCGGTGAGGCCCTCACGGCGGCCGACCAGGATCGACGGCGTGACCCGCTCGACGATGTCGCGGACGTAGCCACCCGGCACCGCGCCGTCGTCGAGAGCGGTGATGGTGGCCTTGACTGCGCCGCAGCTGTCGTGGCCGAGCACGACGATCAGCGGCACTTCGAGGACCGCCACGGCGTACTCGATCGAGCCGATCACGGCGGAATCGAGAACGTGGCCCGCGGTGCGCACGACGAACATGTCGCCGAGGCCTTGATCGAAGATGATCTCGGCGGCGACGCGGCTGTCAGCACATCCGAACAACACGGCGGTCGGCTTCTGGCCACCGGCCAACTGCGTCCGACGCTCGATGCTCTGGCTGGGGTGCGCTGGTTCACCGGCAACGAATCGCTCGTTACCCTCTCTCAGTGCTTTCCAGGCATTTATCGGGTTTGAGTTGGGCATGCCGCCCATTGTGCCCTGCTTGCATAGTGGGTGTGCAATGAGTTCAGGGCAAATTCTCATCCCGGCCGGCGAGCTCCTGGAGTGGTACCGCACGGCGCAGCGCGACCTGCCGTGGCGGGCGCCGGATGTCACCGCGTGGCAAATTCTGGTCAGCGAATTCATGCTGCAGCAGACCCCGGTGTCGCGGGTCGAACCGATCTGGCGGGACTGGATCGCCCGCTGGCCGACACCGTCCGCCACCGCCGCGGCCGGGGCCGCCGACGTGCTGCGCGCGTGGGGCAAATTGGGCTACCCGCGGCGCGCCAAGCGATTACACGAATGCGCCGAGGTGATCGCCAATGAACACGGCGACGAAGTCCCCCGCGACGTCGAGACGCTGCTGACGCTGCCGGGTGTGGGCGCCTACACCGCGCGGGCTGTCGCCTGCTTCGCCTATCAGCAGGACGTCCCCGTCGTCGACACCAACGTGCGCCGGGTGGTGGCACGCGCGATTCGCGGCGTGGCCGACACCCCCGCGCGCTCGCGCGACCTCGACGACGTCGCCGCGCTGCTGCCCGAAGATGGCACAGCACATGTGTTTTCGGCCGCGTTGATGGAACTCGGCGCGATCGTCTGCACCGCCCGCACCCCGAAATGCCGAGTCTGCCCGTTGACCGTCTGCGCGTGGCGCAGCGCCGGCCATCCGGAGCTGGACGCGCCGACCCGTCCCGTGCAGAAATACGCGGGGACCGATCGACAGGTCCGCGGCCGGCTGCTGGATGTGTTGCGCGGCAGCGCAACTCCGGTGACGCGGGCACAATTGGATGTGGCGTGGCTCACCGATACCGCGCAGCGCGACCGGGCGCTGGACTCGCTGCTGGTCGACGGCCTGGTCGAGCAGACCGCCGATGATCGGTACGCGCTGGCGGGTGAGGGCGAGCGCTAAAAACCCCGTTTCAATGAGAACGGCATGAAATCGCATGCTTTCCGATGAGAACGGCATGAGTCAGTACCACATGCGGTGATGCTCGGATAGAACGGAAGCATGACCGCATACCGAATTTCAGGTGAACAGAAAGCAAACAACAAGCGACGCGGCCTCGTTATCGTCGGAGCCGCCGCAGCAGCAATCGCTGCCGGGGCACTCGCCCCGGCCACGGCCTCCGCGCTGCCGACCGGCGGCGGCTCGGCCGTCGACACCATCAACGAGCTGCAGTCCCGCGGCTATCACGTCCAGGTCAACACCAGCACCTCCGGCCCGCTGTCCGCGTGCTCGGTGACCGACGTGCACGGGCTGACCGGCTCCAACATCGACGGCCGGGGCCAGCGCATCAACTCCGGCCAGTTCGACACCGTGTACGTCAACGTGCAGTGCAGGCCGCAGGGCTAGTCAACCGGTTGCGGCGCAACCAGATTGGGACACGCGAAGCGCCGCCGATAGTCGGACGGGTTGACGCCGACAACGCGCCGGAAATGGTGCCGCAGCAAGGTTGCGGTACCAAATCCGGCCTTGTCCGCCACGCGATCGACATCGAGATCCGTCTCCTCCAGCAGCGTGCGGGCGTACAGCACGCGCTGGTCGGTGACCCACTGCATGGGCGTCCGCCCGGTCTCCTCGACGAACCGGCGTGCGAACGTGCGGCCCGACATGCTGGCCCGTTTGGCCAGGCTCGCCACCGTGTGTGGCTGCCGCAGGTTGGTCAGAATCCAATCCAGATGCGGCGCAAAGCCTTCCGAGCACCGCACCGGGATGGGCTGCTCGATGAACTGCCGCTGACCACCGTCGCGCTGCGGCGGTACCACCATGCGGCGCGCGATCTTGTTGGTGATCTCGCTGCCCATCTCGCGGCGCACCAGGTGTAGGCAGGCGTCGATACCGGCGGCGGTCCCCGCGCTGGTGATCAGATTTCCGTCGTCGACGAACAGCACGTCACGGTCGACGCGGGCGGTGGGAAACATGCGCGCCAACTTGTCCGCGTGCATCCAGTGCGTGGTACACGCACGGCCGTCGAGCAGCCCCGCGGCGCCGGCGACGAACACCCCTGAGCAGATGGTCAGGATCATCGAACCCGAATCCGCGGCATTGCGGACGGCGTCCAGCGCCGCCTGCGGATAGACCGGACCCGCCACTGCCGGAATGGCGACCAGATCGGCCCCCAGCAGCTGGTCGATGCCGTGGTCGGGGATCAATGAAGCGCCCACCGACGTGCGCACGGGCCGTCCGGCCTCCGGCCCGCACACCTTGAAATCGAAGTTCGGCACACCGTCGGCTGACCGGTCGATGCCGAAGACCTCGCACACCACGCCGAACTCGAACGGCGCCACTCCGTCCATCACCAGGACCGAGACACTGTTGATCATGGCAGTATTTTATCGAATGCCGTCCGAACTGCCACTGTTTATTCAGTTGCCCCGGATTCGAGAATTATCGGTATGAACACCATCCTGACTCTCGTCGCGATGGTCGCGATCATGGTCGCCCCCTTCGCACTCGGCGCCCTGTTGAGCGCCATCACCCGAAATCCCGGTGCACGCAACGGCTTCGGCAACTTCAACTGGACCGACGTGGGAGACTCCCGCGACCTGGACCGCGTCGCGCACGACCTCGCCGCGGCACGGTCCCGATACGAATAGTCAGACGGACGCGAGGAAATCCTCGACCGCGCGGCGGTAGACCTCGGGCGCGTCGTCGTGCACGAGGTGACCGGCCCCCGGAACTTCCACATACGTTGTCCGGTACCCGATCTCGGCCATCTTGCGCATCTGCCCCGGCGGCGCGACCCCGTTGCCGGCCTCGATGAGCAACGTCGGCGCCCGCACTGCCGTCCACTGCTGCCAGTAGTCCCGGGTGCCCCACTCGGCGGCGATCGCCACCCAGTGCGCCGCCTCGCCGTGCAGCCGCCAACCGGTCTCGGTGCGATCGAACGCGTCCAGGAAGTACTGGCCGGCGACCGGGCCGAAGAGATCCAAAACCTGTTGCGCCGAATCGAATTCGACCGGAATCGAATGGGTCCAGGGATCCCAGGCACCGATGGTGAAGCCGACGAAATCCGCTGCCATGTCCTCGACCACCAGCGCGGTGACCAATTCCGGATGTTCGGCGGCCACACACCAGCTGTGCAGCCCACCCATCGAGTGCCCGATCAACCGCGCCGGACGCCCCAGCGAGCCGACCGCGTCGGCCAGGTCAGCGACGAACCGTTCGGTGCTGATCGGCCCGGAATCGTGGACTCCGCGCCCGCGGTGCCACGGCGCGTCGTACGTATAGACCTCGCCCAATTCGGTCAACCACGGCAACTGCCGGTCCCACGTCGTCCCGCGGCCCATCAATCCGTGCACCAGCACAATCGGCTCGCCGGTGCCGCCCCGGGCGGTGAGCAGGTCGGTCGTCATGGCCCCATCCTGCCTGTCGAGTAGCGCGGTAACCTGAACCACATGCCTGTGGTGAAGATCAATGCGATCGAAGTTCCGCCCAACGCCGGCCCGGAATTGGAGAAGCGGTTCGCCAACCGCGCTCACGCAGTGGACGGCCAGCCCGGCTTCCTCGGATTCCAGCTGCTCCGCCCGGTCAAGGGCGAAAACCGCTACTTCGTGGTGACGCAGTGGGAGTCTGACGAGGCGTTCCAGGCCTGGGCCACCGGCCCGGCCGTCGAGGCCCACGCCGGGCAGCGGGCCAACCCCGTCGCCACCGGAGCGTCACTTCTCGAATTCGAGGTTGTGTTGGACGTTGCTGGTTCCGGCCAGCAGGCATAAGACCCGGGCTGCGCTGGCCACGGCCGGCGCAGTCATCGTCGTCTTAGGCGGCTGTAGCAGCACGCCCGCAGCCGTCGCGCCACCATCGAGCGCTGCCTACGGCGCCCTGATCGACATGAGCACCCCGCAGGGCATGCGGTCCCGGCAGACGATGGACATGCTCAACTCGGACTGGTCCATCGAGCCGGCCGGGGTGAAGACGCTCGCCGCACCCGACCAGGTCGACGACATCACCTACCGGATGAAGTGGATCTGGTGGGACCGCCCGTTCAAGCTCACCGGCATCGACATCGGCGCCGGGCAGTCCACGCTGCACGTCACCAACTCGTACGGCGTGAACCAGGACATCCAGCTGCACGTCGACGGCAAGGGCACCGTCGACCGCATGGAGGTCTCGCTGCGTCCGCCGCCCGTCAAGTCCTGGGCTGACGTCGACGCAGCCATCGCGAAGTCCGGCGCCCACTACTCGTATCAGGTCGCCAAGGTCGTCGACGGCAAGTGCGTCAAGGTCGCCGGCACCAACGTCGACGAGCCGATGCCGCTGGCGTCGATCATGAAAATCTATGTGCTGCTTGCCGTTGCGCGAGCGGTGTCGGCCGGCACCCTCAGCTGGGACGACAAGGTCACCGTCACCGCCGAAGGCAAGAAGCTCGGTTCGGCCGGCATGGACAACCTGGCCCCGGGCACACAGGTGACGGTCCACGAGGCGGCCCAGCAGATGATCTCGGTCAGCGACAACATGGCCACCGACATGCTGATCAACAAGGTCGGCCCCGCCGCGGTGGACGAGGCACTCGTGGTCGCCGGGCACCACGACCCGGCGAGTCTGACGCCGTACCCGACCATGCACGAGCTGTTCTCCATCGGCTGGGGCAAGCCCGATGTGCGTGACCAGTGGAAGAACGGCGACAAGGCGCAGCGCACGGCGCTGTTGCAGCAGGTGAGTTCGCGGCCGTACGAGCCCGACCCGTACCGCACCCGCACGCCGGCCTCGAGCATCGGGGCCGAGTGGTACGGCAGCGCCGCCGACATCTGCCGCGAGCACGTCGCGGTGCAGGCCGCCGCTGTCGGGCCCGCCGCTCCGGTCCGGGACATCATGTCGAAGGTCGCCGGCATCGATCTGGACCGTGCCAAGTGGCCCTACCTGGGCTCCAAGGGCGGCAATCTGCCCGGCGACCTCGGCTTCAGCTGGTACGCCGTCGACCACACCGGCCAGCCGTGGGTGGTGAACTTCCAGCTGACCTGGCCGACGTTCAAGGGTCAAACCGCGGCGCAGTGGCTGCTGAGCATCATCAAGCAGGCGTTCGATCTGATCCCGGTGCAGTGAGCACGCAGTCGCCGCAGCACGCCGCCCTGTCGCCTGCCAGCTGGTAGATCAGGCAGCAGCTGCTCCGCCGAAAATCCGGCCCTGAGCGCAACACTCCCCCGTCGACCCTGGGGTCCGCGAGCACGACGTCGGCCGCTTGTCGCGCCTGCTGTCCCAAGTCCGGCCGGGCCCGGCTGATCTGCTGGGCCGCACTGTTGGCCGCTGATCCCACGTTGCCCCACAACACTTTCGGGCTGACGCCGAATCGCCCGAACGCGTTCGTGAGCGCCTCGACGGCGGGTGGGCCACCCGTCGACTCGGTGGAGACCGACAGCGGATAGGGGCCGCCCAACTGGTCCTGCCAGGCGAGGTCGCCCAATGACCACGACACCGGCTCGCCGAGGGCAGCGGTACCGATCATCGGCGCGATCAGCCGGGCCACCAGTCCCAGGTGTGCGACGGACGCGGCAACGCGAATCTCGGGCTCGCCGTTGCCCATCAGCGCCGACCTGACCTGGTGCACGCGCGCGGTCAGCGCGTCCGGATCGTCGATGAGCTCGGACATCGGCCGCCACGGCTGCGTCGGCGAAACCTGGTGCCGTGCAACGGCAAAGAACGGGCCGAACCCGGCCAGGTCGTCACTCACCGGCGGGCTGCTGAACCAGCCGGCGCGCGGCCTCGGCGACGGCGGCACGCCGGACGGCCGCGGTTTCCGGCGACAGCGGCTGATCGACGATGCGGTCGATGCCGAATCCGCCCGCGGCGAGCGCGTAGGTCATGTCGTTGAGCAGCACCAGCAGATCCATCGGCCGCCACGACGCGTCGATGATCCCGCTGCGCTGCGCCTCGGCGATCCGGTCCAGCTTGGACTGGAAGATGCGACGCAGCACGTGGTCACCGAACATCCCCTCGGCGGCCTCCAACTCGATCCAGCGCTGCAGCCGGGCCCCGACCGGGTCGGCCACCATGTAGTCGAAGAGCGCGACCGCGTACGCCGGGACGTCGTCGGGCTTGAAGATCGCGTCGTACGGCGCGTCCTGAATCCACTGCTCGACGACGGCCTCGAACAGGTTCTGCTTGCTCTGGAAGTAGCTGTACAGCCGCTCCTTGCTGGCATTGGCTTCGGCAGCAATGCGATTCAGCCGGGCGCCGGCAAATCCGAGGGCGGAGAACTCCACTTTGGCGGCAGCCATGATGCGCTCGCGTGTCGCATGTCCGGCTGCTCTCATAGCATCCGCCAGGGTAACAGCCAGCTACCTCACTGGTCGCGTTCGAGAAGGAAGTAGAACAGCTTGTCGTCGGTGCGCTGCCGCTTGCCGTTCATGATGCCCATCAGGGTGTCGCTGTCGACCCGCTTGAAGTGGTCGAACACCGGCTGCCCGTCGTAGACCATGGTCCCGGTCACCTCACCGCGAAACTCGATGTCCCACAACGTCGCGCCGCCACGGCTCAGGTCCCTGTTCGAAAACAGTTGCCCCGCTTCGTCGTAGCAGACGATGGGCTCGACTTCGTTGATCGATTTGAAGATTTTGCCGTACCACCGGGCCGCCTGCAGCTGGCCGTTCATCTTGTGGCCGGTGTCGAACTCGTCGCCTTTCCAGTTGCCGACCATGTCGACGGCGCGGACCGGTTCCAGTGAGGCCCAGATTTCGTCCAACTCGGCCGGATCGACATGAGCCTGACCCCGCAGTTCGGCGAAACGAGCGCGGGCGGTATCGACGTCCACAAGGACCTCCCAAGTCAGTTGGTTCGGAAACTGACTGTAATCCCGAACCAACCGGTTCGGCAAGCCTCAATATTGACGTCTGCAGATATTCATTCAGCCGCCCTACGGCGACGACGAGTAGGGCAGGTCGCTGCTGGTGTGCCGGTCGACCTGCACCGGACGCCCGATGTAGGGAAACGCCCGCTGCGGACAGGCGGGGCGATCACAGATCTTGCATCCCGCACCGATCGGCACCGCGGCCTCGGGGTCGGCCAGATCGATGCCGGCCGAATAGATCAGCTTTTCGGCGTGCGCCAGGTCGCAACCGAGACCGATGGCGAATCGCTTCCGCGGCCCCCGGAACCGGCTCGGGGTCGACGTTGTCGTGCGCGCGATCCAGAAATACGACCGTCCGTCGGGCATCTGCGCCACCTGGGTGATGAACTCCCCCGGTCTCGCGAAGGCGTGGTGCACCACCCACAGCGGGCAGTTGCCGCCCACCCGAGAGAAGTGAAAGGCCGTGGCGGACTGACGTTTCGAGATGTTGCCCGCACTGTCGGTGCGCACGAAGATGAAGGGCACGCCCCGGGCATCGGGGCGCTGCAGCGTCGAGAGCCGATGGCACACGGTCTCGAATCCGACCTCGAACCGGCGCGCCAACCGGTCTATGTCGTACCGCAGTTCCTCGGCCGCCGCCAAGAACAGCCGGTACGGCATCAGCAGCGCGCCGGCGAAGTAGTTCGCCAGCCCGATCTGCGCGACTTCCCTTGCCTCGGAACTCAATTGGTCGTCGCCGGCCACCAGCGCCGCGATCAGGTCGGCATACATCAACAGCGCCACCTGAGTGGCCAGCTGGAACGCGCGCTGCCCCGGATGCAGCCAACGGGCCAGATACAGAACGCCGACGTCCTCCCGGTAGAACCGTTTGGCGTTGGGGCCCAATACATCCCCGTCATCGATGACCACAGTGATGCCGAGCTCTGCGGTCAACAGGTCGGCAAGTTGCGCGTCCAGACCGCCGAGCCGCATGCCGGACCGGTCGAACAACGACTCGGCCGCCGCGTCCAGTTCGCCGACGTGGTTCTTCCGGTCGTAGAAAAAGTCGCGGACCTCTTCGAACGGCATCGGCTGCGGCAACGGCGCCGACGCGTCGACAGTGGCGCGGGTATGCATGGCGTCGAGTTCGGTTGTGGCATCAAATAATCGGCGGTTCATGCTGACCAGCATCTGACCAACCGCCGGCATTCTGGCCACCAGCTCCTCGATCTGGCCGGCAGTCGCCGAGGTGTCGGCGAGAATCTCGCGCAGGTCGGAAACCAGCCGCGCACCGGAATCGGGGGCGAAGTAGTTGGTCGGCAGATCGAAGCGCTCCGCGAGGGTGAGCAGCACCGGTACCGTCACCGGGCGCTGGTCGTTCTCCAGCTGGTTGACGTAGCTCGTCGACAAATCCAGGGCGCGCGCCAGCGCGACCTGCGTCAGGCCCTGTTCCTCGCGCAGCCGTCGCAGACGGGCGCCCACGAATGTCTTTGCCACTGCCGCGAGCCTAACCCCGGCGGCTTACACAAAGTTCGCAAACCACGGCCACCAAGGACGCAAAATTACGCAAATACAGGGTCTTTCCGGCTCGCGACCAGCTGCGTAGCGTGCGAATCATGCAGACACACGAGGTACGCACCCGACGCAGCGCGGAGGAATTCCCCCGCTCGGAACACCTGGCGTGGAAGATCGCGGAGGTCGCCGCCGATCCGGTCGACGTGACGCCCGAGGTGGCGGCGATGGTCGTCAACCGGATCATCGACAACGCCGCGGTCTCGGCCGCATCGGTGATCCGGCGTCCCGTCACCGTCGCCCGGACCCAGGCACAGGCGCACCGCACGCCGCGCGGTGCCACGGTATTCGGCATCGACGGCACCTACTCGCCCGAGTGGGCCGCCTGGGCCAACGGGGTGGCCGTCCGCGAACTCGACTTCCACGACACCTTCCTGGCCGCCGAGTACTCGCACCCGGGGGACAACATCCCGGCCCTGGTCGCGGTGGCCCAGCAGCTCGACGTCCGCGGCGCCGACCTGATCCGCGGCATCGCCACCGCATACGAGGTGCAGATGGACCTGGTCCGCGGAATCTGCTTGCACGAACACAAGATCGACCACGTTGCGCACCTCGGCCCGTCCGTCGCCGCCGGCCTCGGCACCATGCTGCGGCTGGACCCCGAGACCATCTATGCCGCGGTCGGCCAGGCGCTGCACCTCACCACCGCCACCCGCCAGTCCCGCAAGGGTCTGATCTCGAGCTGGAAGGCCTACGCCCCGGCGCTGGCCGGCAAGGTCGCCATCGAGGCCGTCGACCGGGCCATGCGCGGTGAAGGCTCCCCGGCCCCCATCTGGGAAGGCGAGGACGGCGTCATCGCCTGGCTGCTGTCCGGGCCCGAGCACACCTACCAGGTGCCGCTGCCGGGTCCCGGCGAACCCAAGCTCGCCATCCTGGACAGCTACACCAAGGAACACAGCGCCGAATACCAGAGCCAGGCCCCCATCGACCTGGCGCGCCGGATGCGTTCGCGGATCGGCGATCTGGACCAGATCGCCACAATCGTGCTGCACACCAGTCACCACACGCACGTGGTGATCGGCACCGGCTCGAACGATCCGCAGAAGTTCGACCCGGATGCAACACGAGAAACCCTCGACCACTCCGTGATGTACATCTTCGCGGTCGCACTGCAGGACGGTGCGTGGCACCACGAGCGGTCGTACGCCCCCGAACGCGCACACCGGCCGGACACCATCGAGCTCTGGAACAAGATCTCGACCGTCGAGGATCCGGAGTGGACCCGGCGATACCACTCGAATGACCCCGCCGAGAAGGCATTCGGCGCCCGGGCCGTGGTGACGCTCAAGAGCGGCGAAGTGATCGTCGACGAGCTGGCCGTGGCCGACGCCCACCCGCTGGGCGCGCGCCCGTTCGAGCGGGCGCAGTACCGCGACAAGTTCACCGCGCTCGCCGACGGCGTGATCGCCGACGCCGAGCAGGAGCGGTTCCTGACCGTCGTCGATGGTCTCGCCACCATGAAGCCGGGCAGCCTCGACGCCCTCAACCTGCGGGTCGAACAGGTCGTGCTGGACAAGGCTCCGACGGTCCCCTCCGGGATCTTCCGATGAGCGCCGGCCTGCTCGGTTCGCGGGTCTCGGCGGCCGACAAGCGGGTGGCGTTGCGGGCGGCGCTGAATTCCGGCCGGCTGCAACGCTATCCGGGCGCATTCTCACCACTGGTGGCAAAGCTGGTGTCGGAGATCGGCTTCGAGGGGGTCTACGTCTCGGGCGCGGTCCTGTCGGCCGACCTGGGCCTGCCCGACATCGGGCTGACCACCTTGACCGAGGTGGCCGGACGCAGCGCCCAGATCGCCGCGGCAACCGATCTACCCACCCTGGTGGACGCCGACACCGGCTTCGGCGAGCCGATGAGCGCCGCGCGCACCATCACGGTCCTGGAGGACGCCGGGCTGGCCGGCTGCCACCTCGAGGACCAGGTGAACCCCAAGCGCTGTGGCCATCTGGACGGCAAGGCCGTCGTGCCGGTCACCGAGATGATCAAGCGACTGCGTGCCGCGGTCGCCGCGCGCCGGGACCCGAACTTCGTCATCTGTGCCCGCACCGATGCCGCCGGGATCGAGGGCATCGACGCCGCCATCGACCGCGCGAAGGCCTACGCCGACGCCGGCGCCGACCTGATCTTCACCGAGGCACTCACCACCCCAAGGGAATTCGAGCGCTTCCGGGCGGCGGTCGACACTCCCCTGTTGGCCAACATGACCGAGTTCGGCAAGTCGGAACTCGTGACGGCTCAGCAGTTGTCCGGCATCGGCTACAACATGGTGATCTACCCGGTCACCACGCTGCGCCTGGCGATGTACGCGGTCGAGGCCGGCCTGCGCGAAATCCACACCGCCGGAACCCAAGCCGGCCTACTGGACCGGATGCAACACCGCGGCCGGTTGTACCAACTGCTGCGCTATGCCGACTACAACCAATTCGATTCAGACATCTTCAATTTCACCCTCCAGGACGTGAAATCATGACCACAGAAACGCCCCACATCCACAAGGGCCTGGCCGGTGTCGTCGTCGATACCACCGCCATCTCCAAAGTCGTGCCCGAGACCAACAGCCTGACCTACCGGGGCTATCCCGTGCAGGATCTGGCGACGCACTGCACGTTCGAGCAGGTGGCCTACCTGCTGTGGCACGGCGAGCTGCCGACCGAACACGAACTCGCGATGTTCTGCCAGCGCGAGCGGGCGTCCCGGCGGATCGACCGGTCGATGTACTCGCTGCTGGCCAAGCTGCCCGAGAGCTGCCACCCGATGGACGTGGTCCGCACCGCGATCAGCTATCTCGGCGCCGAGGATCCGGAAGAGGACGACAGCACGGTTCCGGCCAACTACGCCAAGTCCCTGCGCATGTTCGCCGTCCTGCCGACCATCGTCGCCGCCGATATCCGCCGCCGGCAGGGACTTTCGCCCATCCAGCCGCACAGCCAGCTGGGATACGCCGAGAACTTCCTGAACATGTGCTTCGGATCGGTCCCCGAACCGGCGATCGTCGACGCCTTCTCCCAGTCCATGGTGCTGTACGCCGAGCACAGCTTCAACGCATCCACGTTCGCGGCCCGGGTGGTGACTTCCACGCAGTCGGACATCTACAGCGCGGTCACCGCGGCCATCGGCGCCCTCAAGGGCTCGCTGCACGGCGGCGCCAACGAGGCCGTCATGCACGACATGCTGGAGATCGGCTCGGCCGAGAACGCCCCGAAGTGGTTGCACGGCAAGTTGTCCCGCAAAGAGAAGGTGATGGGCTTCGGACACCGCGTCTACAAGAACGGTGACTCTCGGGTGCCGACGATGAAGGCGGCACTCGACCGGGTGGTGGCTGCTCGCGGCGGCCAGCGGTGGCTGGACATCTACACCGTGCTGGAGCGCGAGATGTTCACCGCCACCAGGATCAAGCCGAACCTCGACTTCCCCACCGGGCCGGCCTACTACCTCATGGGCTTCGACATCCCGGTCTTCACACCGCTTTTCGTGATGGCCCGCATCGTGGGCTGGACCGCGCACATCATGGAACAAGCGGCGTCGAACGCACTGATCCGTCCCCTGAGTGAATACTCGGGCCAACCACAGCGTTCCATTGCCTGAGCGCGCCATCACCAAAGTCCTCGTCGCCAACCGGGGTGAGATCGCGATCCGGGCCTTCCGGGCGGCCTATGAGCTGGGTATCGCGACGGTGGCGGTGTACGCCCACGAGGACCGGAACTCCCCACACCGACTGAAGGCCGACGAGTCCTACCAGATCGGCGAGCCGGGCCATCCCGTTCGCGCCTATCTGTCGGTGCCCGAAATCATCCGGGTGGCGCAGCTGTCCGGCGCCGACGCGGTGTACCCGGGATACGGATTCCTGTCGGAGAACCCGGAACTCGCGTCAGCGTGCGCCGCGGCGGGCATCACGTTCGTCGGCCCGAGTGCCGGCGTCCTGGAGTTGACCGGCAACAAGGCCAGCGCCATCGCCGCGGCCCGAACCGCCGGCCTGCCGGTGCTCGCATCGTCGGAGCCGTCGGCTTCGGTCAGCGAATTACTCACGGCCGCAGCCGGTATGGAGTTTCCGCTGTTCGTCAAGGCCGTCTCGGGTGGTGGCGGACGTGGCATGCGGAGGGTGACCGAGCCGGCCGCCCTGGCCGAGGCCATCGCGGCGGCGTCGCGCGAAGCGGAATCTGCTTTCGGTGACCCGAACGTCTACCTCGAGCAGGCGGTCCTCAACCCACGCCACATCGAGGTGCAGATACTGGCCGACGGAACCGGCGAGGTGATCCACCTCTTCGAACGGGACTGCAGTGTGCAACGCCGGCACCAGAAGGTGGTCGAGCTGGCCCCCGCCCCGAACCTCACCGACGAACTGCGGAACCGAATCTGTTCGGACGCGGTGACATTCGCGCGCCAGATCGGTTACTTCTGCGCCGGAACCGTCGAGTTCCTGCTCGACGAGCGCGGGCACCACGTGTTCATCGAGTGCAATCCGCGCATTCAGGTCGAGCACACGGTGACCGAGGAGATCACCGACGTCGACCTGGTGGCCGCCCAGTTACGGATCGCGGCCGGCCGGTCGTTGGCCGAGCTCGGGCTGAGCCAGGATCGCATCAGAATCCGTGGCGCCGCCATGCAGTGCCGCATCACCACCGAAGATCCCGCCAACGGTTTCCGCCCCGACACCGGCCGGATCACCGCCTACCGTTCTCCCGGTGGTGCCGGCGTCCGGTTGGACGGCGGCACCAACGTCGGTGCGGAGATCAGCGCCCACTTCGACTCGATGTTGGTCAAACTCACCTGCCGCGGTCAGGATTTCGCGACGGCGGTCAGGAGGGCCCGACGCGCTCTCGCGGAGTTCCGCATCCGCGGGGTGTCGACGAACATTCCTTTCCTGCAAGCGGTTCTCGATGATCCGGACTTCGCCGCGGGCAAGGTGTCGACATCGTTCATCGACGAGCGTCCGCAACTACTGACGGCCCACACTCCAGGGGACCGCGGCACCCGCATCCTCAACTACCTCGCGGACGTGACGGTGAACCAGCCGCACGGCGGTCGTCCGTCGACTGTGTATCCACGTGACAAGCTGCCGAAGATTGATCTCGACGGTCCGGCGCCGGCGGGCAGCAAGCAGCTGCTGACCGAGCTCGGCCCAGAGCGCTTTGCGGCCGCCCTACTGGAGTCGCCGCGGCTGTGGGTCACCGACACCACGTTCCGCGACGCCCATCAGTCGCTACTCGCCACGCGAGTGCGTACCTCGGGCCTGGTCAAGGTGGCACCGTACGTGGCCCGCATGACGCCGCAGCTGCTGTCGGTCGAGTGCTGGGGCGGCGCGACTTATGACGTGGCGCTTCGGTTCCTGAAGGAGGACCCGTGGGAGCGGCTGGCCGCGCTGCGGGAGGCGATGCCCAACATCTGTCTCCAGATGCTGTTGCGCGGCCGAAACACCGTGGGTTACACACCCTATCCGGCATCGGTCACGTCGGCATTCGTGCAGGAGGCCACAGCCACCGGCATCGACATCTTCCGGATCTTCGACGCGCTGAACAACGTGGAATCGATGCGGCCGGCGATCGACGCAGTGCGTGAAACCGGTTCCGCGGTGGCCGAAGTCGCGATGTCCTACACCGGCAACCTCTCCGACCCCACGGAGACGCTGTACACGCTCGACTATTGGCTGAAGCTGGCCGAGCAGATCGTCGATGCCGGTGCCCATGTGCTGGCCATCAAGGACATGGCCGGTCTGCTGCGACCGCCCGCGGCGGCAGAACTCGTGTCGGCGTTGCGATCCCGGTTCGACCTGCCTGTACACGTCCACACCCACGACACCCCGGGTGGACAGCTGGCCACGTACGTCGCGGCCTGGCAGGCCGGCGCCTCGGCAGTCGACGGGGCGGCGGCACCGCTGGCCGGCACCACCAGCCAGCCTGCCCTGTCGTCGATCGTTGCGGCAGCCGCGCACACCACGCACGACACCGGTCTGTCGTTGGCGAACGTCTGTGAGCTGGAACCGTATTGGGAGGCGTTGCGCCGCGTCTACGCGCCTTTCGAGGCGGGCCTGCCCGCACCGACCGGCCGCGTGTACACCCACGAGATCCCGGGCGGGCAGCTCAGCAATCTGCGTACCCAGGCCACCGCCCTCGGGCTGGGCGGCCGCTTCGAGGACATCGAAAACGCCTATGCCGGAGCAGATCACGCTCTCGGCAGGCTGGTGAAGGTGACGCCGTCGAGCAAGGTGGTAGGTGATCTTGCGCTGGCGCTCGTCGGCGCCGGGATGAGCGCCGGGGAGTTCGCCGCCGACCCGCACCGCTGCGACATCCCGGATTCGGTGATCGGCTTCCTCCGCGGCGAGCTCGGCGACCCGCCCGGCGGCTGGCCGGAACCCTTGCGCAGCAAGGCCCTTCACGGAAGGTCCGACACCAGGCCGACGGCAACCCTCACCGTCGAGGACTACGCCGAACTGGCGGAGCCCGGTCTTACCCGCCAAGCCGCCCTGAATCGGCTGCTCTTCCCCGGTCCGACCCGCGAATTCCTGACGCATCGAGAACAATTCGGCGACACCTCCCGCCTGAGCGCCAACCAGTTCTTCTACGGGCTGCGCCGCGGCGAGGAGCACCGCGTCAAGTTGGAGAAGGGCGTCGAGCTGCTCATCGGTCTCGAGGCCATCTCCGAGCCCGATGACCGCGGCATGCGGACGGTGCTGTGCCTGTTGAACGGTCAGCTGCGCCCGATCCTGGTGCGGGACAGGTCGATCGACAGCGCAGTCCCCGTCGCGGAGAAAGCGGACCGCGGCAACCCGGACCACGTTGCGGCGCCGTTCGCCGGTGTCGTGACGATCGGGGTGACCGTTGGCGAGCGGGTGAGCGCGGGCCAAACGGTCGCCACCATCGAGGCGATGAAGATGGAGGCAGCCATCACGGCGCCGAAGGCCGGTACCGTCACGCGGATCGCGTTGGCGCCCACCGCGAGCGTCGAAGGCAATGACCTGCTCGTGGTGGTCAGCTGACCAACGCCGTGTTCACGGCACGACGACGAGCTTGCCGTGCACGTGGCCCGTCGTGCTCGCCGAGAGCGCGGCACCGGCTTCGGTCAGCGGGTACGTCTCGCTGATCGAGACGGTGAGGCGTCCCTGCGCGACAAGCGTCGCCAGTTCCCGCAGGGCGGCGCCCAGTTCGCTTCCGGAACCACCGACATGCACCTGGATTCCGGTGGCGGCCTGGTCGAAGGCGACCAGCGTGAGAACGCGCGCCGGGCCGCCGGTGAGCTCGATGGACAACGGAATCTCGCCGCGGCCGGAGGCGTCGAGAACGGCGTCGACCCCGTCGGGTGCGACGGCCCGAACCCTGTCGAGCAGACCATCGCCGTAGGTGACCGGCGTCGCGCCGAGCGAACGCAGGTATTCGTGGTTGGATTCACCCGCCGTGCCAATGACATTGACACCTTGCGCCTTTGCGAGCTGGACGGCAAAAGTACCGACGCCGCCCGCGGCCGCGTGGATGAGCAGGGTGTCGCCCGCCTTGACGCCGAGCTTCCCCAGCACCGTGTACGCAGTGCCGCCCGCGCCTGCCAGCGAGCCCGCCACTTCCCAGCTGACGCCCTCAGGCTTACGGACGATCTCGGCAGACTCCGCCAGCGCAAGATCCGCGAACGAACCTGTCGTCGACCGTCCCAGAACCTCGTCGCCGACCGCCCATTCGGTCACCTCGGACCCGACAGCGTCGACGACACCTGCCACGTCGGACCCCACACCGGCGGGCAGCTCGAGCGGAATCAGTTCGCGCATGTACCCGGCGAGGATCTTCCAGTCGATCGGGTTGACGCCCGCGGCGCACACCGCGATCCGCACCTGAGTGGGTCCGGGAGCCGGCGGCTCGACGTCGACCACTCGCAAGACCTCAGGTGTGCCGTATTCGGCGAACTGCACTACTCGCGACATCGGTTCGTCTCCAATCGGTTTCCGGGCACTGGCCCAGCAAGGTCAAGGCCCGAGGAGGCGGTTTTATTTCAGTGGGCGCGCCGCTGCGTGACCTCGAAATGAACTGCGCCCCGGAACCTGAACCAGATTCCGGAGCGCAGTCATCGGAGTACTACCCGGCGCGAACCAGCTGTGCGGCCTGCACCATGTGCCGCAACGACTCGGTCACCTCGTCGGTCTTGCGGGTCTTCAGCCCGCAGTCCGGGTTCACCCAGAGCCGTTCTGCCGGAACGGCAGCCAACGCACGGCGCAGCGATGTCGCCATCTCGCCGGTGGTGGGAACCCGGGGCGAGTGAATGTCGTACACACCGGGGCCGACGCTGTTCGAGAACCCGATCCCGTTGAGGTCGTCGAGGACCTCCATGTGAGAACGGGCCGCTTCGATCGACGTCACGTCGGCATCGAGATCGGCAATGGCACCGATCACCTCACCGAACTCCGAATAGCACAGGTGCGTGTGAATCTGCGTGGCATCGCTGACGCCCGACGTCGAGAGCCGGAACGCGTCGACCGCCCACTCCAGGTAGGCCGCCTTGCCGGCATTGCGCAGCGGCAGCAGCTCACGCAGGGCGGGCTCGTCGACCTGGATGATCGCGATGCCGGCGGACTGCAGATCGACGGTCTCGTCCCGGATGGCCAGCGCCACCTGGTTGGCCGAGTCCGCCAGCGGCTGATCGTCGCGAACGAACGACCAGGCCAGGATCGTCACCGGACCGGTGAGCATGCCCTTGACCGGCTTGTCGGTCAGCGTCTGCGCGTATGTCGCCCACTCGACCGTCATCGGCTGCCGCCTGGTGACGTCACCGAAGAGGACCGGCGGACGCACGCAGCGGCTGCCGTACGACTGCACCCAGCCGTTCCTGGTGGTCAAGAAACCATCGAGCTGCTCGGCGAAGTACTGCACCATGTCGTTGCGCTCGGGCTCGCCGTGCACCAGCACATCGAGCCCGAGGTCCTCCTGCAACCGGATCACCGTCTCGACTTCGGATTTCATCCTGCCGGTGTAGTCGGCCTCGCCGATCTCGCCGGCGACGAACGCCGCCCGGGCCTTGCGGATCTCGACGGTCTGCGGGAACGAACCGATCGTGGTGGTCGGCAGTGCCGGCAGGTTCAGCCGGGAATCCTGTGCTTTACGCCGTTCGGCGGCCGGCCCGCGGCTGATGCCGCCGGACAGAACCGTGTCGAGCCGGGCTCGGACGGCGGCGTTGTGCAGTCGCGGGTCGTGTGTCCGCGACGCGACCGCCCGGTTCGACGCCTCGAGCTGAGCGGTCACCGAGTCCCGGCCGTTGCGCAGCGCCGTCGCCAGCGTCGCGACCTCGTCGACTTTCTCGGCACCGAACGCCAGCCAGCCACGGAGCGCCTCGTCGAGGCCGTCCTCGGGCTCGAGCGAGTACGGGACGTGCAGCGTCGAGCAGGACGTGGACACAGCCAACGAACGTGCCGACTCCGGCAACGACTCCAGCCGGGCCAGTGCGGCCTCCAGGTCTGTGCGCCAGACGTTGCGGCCGTCGACGACGCCGGCCACCAGCAGCTTGTCCGCGAGGCCGGGAATACCGGCCACCGGCTGGTCGCCACCGGCAACGAAATCGATTGCGACGCCGTCGATCTGGGTACGAGCCAGTGCCGGCAGCACGGGCCCCGGTTCGCCGAAGTAGGTCGCGACCAGGATCGCCGGGCGCTTGGTGGTTGCCGCGAGCGTGGCGTAGACGTGCTCGGCCAATTCGGCGGCGTTGGCAGCGTCGCCCAGGATGTCGGTGACCAAGACGGGTTCGTCGATCTGCACCCACTCGGCACCGGCTCCGGCGAGCCGGCCGAGCAGATCGGCGTACAGCGGCAGCAGCTCGCCGAGGCGCGCGATGGGTGCCTCGGCGCCGTCGACGGCCTTGCTCAGCGCCAGGAACGTGATCGGCCCGACGATCACAGGCCGAGCCGGAATACCCTGCGCCTGAGCCTCTTTGAGCTCGGCCAGCACCTTGTCCGGATGCAGCGCGAACGTGGTGTTGGGGCCGATCTCCGGGACCAGGTAGTGGTAGTTGGTGTCGAACCACTTCGTCATCTCGAGCGGTGCAATGTCCGCCGTCCCGCGAGCCGCCGCGAAATAGCGGTCGAGATCGTCGGCAATGCCGCTCACGCGACTCGGCAGGGCGCCGAGCAGCACCGCGGTGTCGAGCACCTGGTCGTAGTAGGAGAACGTATTGACCGGAACGGAATCCAGTCCGGCGGCCGACAAGGCGGCGAGGGTATCGCGGCGCAGGCCCGCGGCGATTTCTTCGAGCGCGGCCCGGTCGATCCGGCCTGCCCAATAGCGTTCGACGGCCCGCTTGAGTTCACGGTTCGGACCGATGCGAGGCGCGCCGAGAATGGTTGCGGTGAATGGTGTTGACAACAGACGTCCTTCAAATGCGACGGAAGTGCGCACCGCCCAAGGACATCCATCGAGGACAGCACAAACCGCCCTCGGCGATCAGCCCATTCCACGAGGCGATGCACCGCCGGACGCGGCGCATCCGGCACAGCTGGCAGGTCTTCGGACTCGCGGGCACGCACCCCCGGGTGCACCTAGTGGCCGTCGCTTCCCAGTTCGGTACGAACCAGTGCGGATGACGGCGGTCGTTCCTGCTCACCGCTGCGGGACAGTCCCGGATTCTCACCGGGTTCCCTCTCATGGCGTATTTCCACCATTCGATGCCGCAGACGCCGAAGCGTCATTGGCAAACCAGCTGCGCCGTGGAGACTACCCTGTCGGGCCGGGACCGCCGGGGCCAACCGGGCCGGCCGGGCCCGGACCGCCGCCGTAACCCAACTGCTGTGCGGTGTAGCGGGCCGCGTCGGTGACCGGAACCGCTTGTACCGCAGTGCCGTACGCGCAGATCTCGGTCCACACATCGCCGATCTCGGTGGTGTCGAACCGCATCCCGATGATGGCATTGCCGCCGCGGGCGTGACACTCCTGGAGCAGCCGGCCCATGGCTTCGTTGCGGCTCTCGGCGAGATTCTTGGTCATGCCCTGCAGCTCGCCGCCGAACATCGCCTTGAAGCCGGCGCCCATCTGCGCGAAGGCGTTCCGGGACCGGACGGTGAGGCCGAACACCTCACCGCAGACCCGCTGAATCTCCCACCCGGGCAGGTCATTCGTCGTGACAACCAGCATGCTGCCGCCTTTCTGTGTCGGTATGCCTCGAACTGTAGTGCGCGGCAACCGCAATCGTCAGAGCGCGGCTGCCACGTCCTGCATCGGTGCGGCCTTCCTGGTGCCACCGAGGTAGCGCTCGACGAGCCCGCCGAACACCAGCCCGATGACCGTCCAGATCAACGCCTGGTCGATCAGCGAGTACCACCGGAACTTCCACAGCAGGTCGGCGTCGAATCCGGGGTAGATCAACTGCCCGGGGGCATAGACCTTGCCGTCGACTGTGACCGGCGTATCGAATGTGTTGGTGATCGGCTGCGGCGTCTCGGTCGCGGCGCGCGCGAAGCCGAACTCGCCCGCGTGCTCGACGTTGGCGGCCAGATCACCCAGCGACGGCAGCGCCGCCAGCAGACCGCCGTACACCACGAAGAATCCGAGCACCGAGATTCCGACGGCACGCGCCCAGCCGACCTTCGCGGACAGCTTGCGCGCGGCGAACACCGCGAGGCCCAGCAGGGTCAGCGATCCCCACACCATGCCCAGGTACAGGAAACCGCGGGCCTCCATGGTGAATTCGTGGCCGATGGCAGGCGGGTTCGACGGGTATTTCACGAACGGCAGCAGGTACACACCCAGGAAGCCGAAACCGGCGACGGTCCAGCCCAGCACCTTGGGCCGCACGCCGAACCGGCCGTGCAGCACCAGATACGCGACGGCGACCAGCGCGCCCATCGCCACGGAGAACGCGATGATGCCGGTGGCCGCACCGATACCCGACTGGATGGACCGGCTGAACAGCTCCGGCCCGTCCGGCTCGACCGGATGACCCATGGCCGTATGAACGGTCGAGAGCACGTTCATGCGGCCGGATTCGTAGTCGATGGCCTTGTCGATGGTGGGTTCAGCAAAAATCCGGGCAAACAGGAACCCCAGAATGCCGGCGATCAGACCGGCGAGGGCTCCGCGCCCGATGACGCGGATTTCCACAAGAAGTCCCGTGGATCAGTGGCAGGGGAAGCCGAGGAAGTGCCGCGAGTCGTGCACCCACTCGTGGACCACGACGGTCTTACCGAACATCGACATCATGCCCTCGTCGATGCCGACGAGGTAGTACGCCAGCATCGCCAGGAAAATCGTCACCCCGAGCAGCACTGCCACCCGGGTGGCCGAAAGCGCCTTGGTCGATACGCCCGGCTTGGAAACCGCAATACTCGTCATGGTCAAACCTCCTACGGGGTCACGCGCCCCTACATTGTTCGGTTCTGCACGACGGCGAAAGATCTGACTCGCCGCAGAGGGCTCACAGTGGCGCAACCGTGCCGGATTTCCACCGGCTTCCATGCACCGTCGTACGGGATGAACATACACGCCCAACGAAAAATACCCTCCCCCGATGTTCGGGGAAGGGTATTTTTCGTGATCGATTACGGCACGTTTACTCCGAGGCAGTCGCAGCGGCCTCGGCCAGGTCGGCCGATTCCTTGCGGCGGCCGGCGAAGGTGAACACCGCATCCTCGGTGTTGTTGCTCTCGCCGTCCCAGTTCTCGACGTCCACGGTGACCAGCTGACCAGGGCCGACCTCCTCGAAGAGAATCTTCTCGGAGAGCTGGTCCTCGATCTCGCGCTGGATGGTCCGGCGCAGCGGGCGGGCACCCAGGACCGGATCGAAGCCGCGCTTGGCCAGCAGTGCCTTGGCCTTGTCGGTCAGCTCCATCTCCATGTCCTTGGCCTTCAGCTGCTTGCCGACCCGGCCGATCATCAGGTCGACCATCTGGATGATCTCGTCCTGCGTCAGCTGGTGGAACACGATGATGTCGTCGATACGGTTCAGGAACTCCGGGCGGAAGTGCTTCTTCAGCTCGTCGTGCACCTTGAGCTTCATCCGCTCGTAGTTGTTCTCGCCGCCGCCCTGGGTGAAGCCGAGGCCAACCGCCTTGCTGATGTCGCTCGTACCGAGGTTCGAGGTGAAGATCAGCACGGTGTTCTTGAAGTCGACGGTGCGACCCTGACCGTCGGTCAGGCGGCCGTCTTCGAGGACCTGCAGGAGGCTGTTGTAGATCTCCTGGTGGGCCTTCTCGATCTCGTCGAACAGCACGACGCTGAACGGCTTGCGGCGCACCTTCTCGGTGAGCTGGCCGCCCTCTTCGTAGCCGACGTAGCCCGGAGGGGCACCGAACAGCCGCGACGCGGTGAAGCGGTCGTGGAACTCGCCCATGTCGATCTGGATGAGCGCGTCGTCGTCACCGAACAGGAACTCGGCCAGCGCCTTCGACAGCTCGGTCTTACCGACACCGGACGGGCCGGCGAAGATGAACGAGCCCGACGGACGCTTCGGGTCCTTCAGGCCGGCGCGGGTACGCCGGATGGCCTTCGAGACCGCCTTGACGGCGTCGACCTGGCCGATGATCCGCTTGTGCAGCTCATCTTCCATGCGCAGCAGGCGCGTGGTCTCGGCCTCGGTCAGCTTGAAGACCGGGATGCCGGTCCAGTTGCCCAAGACCTCGGCGATCTGCTCGTCGTCGACCTCGGCGACTACGTCGAGATCACCCGAACGCCACTGCTTCTCCCGCTCGGCGCGCTGGGCGACCAGCGTCTTCTCCGAGTCGCGCAGCCGGGCTGCCTTCTCGAAGTCCTGCGCGTCGATGGCCGATTCCTTCTCCCGGCGGGCATCGGCGATCTTCTCGTCGAACTCGCGCAGGTCTGGCGGAGCGGTCATCCGGCGGATGCGCATGCGGGCGCCGGCCTCGTCGATGAGGTCGATGGCCTTGTCCGGCAGGAACCGGTCGTTGATGTAGCGGTCGGCCAGGGTGGCCGCGGCCACCAGCGCACCGTCGGTGATGGAGACGCGGTGGTGCGCCTCGTAGCGGTCACGCAGACCCTTGAGGATCTCGATGGTGTGCTCGACGGTCGGCTCACCCACCTGCACCGGCTGGAACCGGCGCTCGAGGGCGGCGTCCTTCTCGATGTACTTGCGGTACTCGTCGAGCGTCGTCGCACCGATGGTCTGCAGCTCGCCACGGGCCAGCTTCGGCTTCAGGATGCTGGCGGCGTCGATGGCGCCCTCGGCGGCACCCGCACCCACGAGCGTGTGCAGCTCGTCGATGAACAGGATGATGTCGCCGCGGGTGTTGATCTCCTTGAGGACCTTCTTGAGGCGCTCTTCGAAGTCACCGCGGTAGCGGCTGCCGGCGACCAGCGAACCCAGGTCCAGCGTGTAGAGCTGCTTGTCCTTGAGGGTCTCGGGGACCTCGCCGTGCACGATGGCCTGCGCCAGGCCCTCGACGACGGCGGTCTTACCGACACCGGGCTCGCCGATCAGCACCGGGTTGTTCTTGGTGCGGCGGCTCAGCACCTGCATGACCCGCTCGATTTCCTTCTCGCGGCCGATGACCGGATCGAGCTTGCCCTCGGCGGCGGCTGCGGTCAGGTTGCGACCGAACTGGTCGAGCACGAGCGACGTCGACGGGTTGCCCGTCTCGCCACCGCGGCCACCGGTACCGGCTTCGGCGGTCTCCTTGCCCTGGTAGCCCGAGAGCAGCTGGATGACCTGCTGACGCACGCGGGTCAGCTCGGCGCCCAGCTTCACGAGCACCTGGGCGGCGACGCCCTCACCCTCGCGGATCAGGCCGAGCAGGATGTGCTCGGTGCCGATGTAGTTGTGGCCGAGCTGCAGCGCCTCGCGCAGCGACAGCTCGAGCACCTTCTTGGCGCGCGGCGTGAACGGAATGTGGCCGGACGGCGCCTGCTGGCCCTGGCCGATGATCTCCTCGACCTGGCTGCGCACACCCTCCAGCGAGATGCCCAGCGATTCCAGCGACTTGGCAGCTACGCCCTCGCCCTCATGGATGAGGCCAAGCAGGATGTGCTCGGTGCCGATGTAGTTGTGGTTGAGCATCCGGGCTTCTTCTTGAGCCAAGACGACGACCCGGCGGGCCCGGTCGGTGAATCTCTCGAACATCGGTGTTACCTGCTCTCCCTCGTAGCGCAGCTCCTGCCACGTCACTTCGCGTGTCGCGACGCTGTGCGCCTACCGTCCACTCTAATGGGCGGCGACCATGCGTGCCCTGCGGTATCCCCTAGCTCGCAAGGCCACTCAGCGCTGCGAAAAGGCCAACGCGCTGCGGCGACGAAACGTTTCCCGGATCAGCCTGACCGGGCTACGCCGAAAGCGAACAGGCAATCCCTGATTATGTTGCCCGGAGGATTTAAGTCGCGGCGTGGAACGCGTCGATGATCTCCGCCGGAATACGGCCCCGGCTGGAGACATTGTGGCCGTTGCGGCGCGCCCATTCCCGGATGGCGGCGCTCTGCTCACGGTCGATGGACGCGCGGCCCCGCCCCGTGGCACCGGTGCTGGCGCGGCCGCGGCGGCGACCCCCGACACGACGGCCGGCCTCGACCCATTTCTTCAAATCATTCCGAAGCTTGGTGGCGTTCTTGGTGGTGAGGTCGATCTCGTAGTTCACCCCGTCGAGAGCAAATTCGACCGTCTCATCCGCCGCACCTTCACCGTCGAAATCGTCGACGAGCGTGACAGTCACTTTCTTTGCCATCGGCCCACACTAACCCTTCTGCCTCGGAAAAATGCAGAATCGACTCTGCCATAACAATGCTGGCATAGGAGTTCAATTCCTTCAACAAGTCTCAGGGTCAGCTCAGTTTTCAGTCCGCTTGGCGCCGCACAATCGGGAACAAAACCGTGTCCCTAATCGTCAACCCCGTCAACGCCATCAGCAAGCGGTCGAGTCCCATTCCTGTTCCGGTCGTCGGCGGCATCGCATACTCCAATGCGATAAGGAAATCCTCATCAAGTCGCATTGCCTCGTCGTCACCGGCCGCGGCGGCACGCGCCTGCGCCTCGAAACGCTCGCGTTGAATCACCGGATCGATCAACTCCGAATAGCCGGTGGCGAGCTCGAACTTCCGGACATACAGATCCCACTTTTCCGTAACGCCCGGAATAGTGCGGTGGGCGCGAGTGAGCGGCGTGGTCTCCACCGGGAAATCCCGGACGAACGTCGGCGCCCAAAGGTGATCACCGACGGTGTGCTCCCACAGTTCCTCGATCAATTTCCCGTGGCCGTATCCACGGTCGCGGGGAATCTCGGCGCCCAGCCGTTCGGCCACCTTCCACAGGTACTCGACGGAAGTCTCCGGAGTGATCTCCTCACCCAGCGCTTCCGACAACGACGGATACATTTCGACGGTCGCCCATTCACCGTCGAGGTCATAGGTGGAACCGTCCGGCAGCGGGACCATTCGGGTCCCAATGGCCTCGTCGGCAACCTCCTGAATAAGCTCACGCGTCACAATCGCGGAATCGTCATATGTGCCGTAGGCCTGATATGTCTCCAACATCGCAAATTCCGGTGAATGCGTGGAATCCGCGCCCTCGTTGCGAAAGTTCCGATTAAGCTCAAAAACCTTCTCGAAGCCACCGACCAGGCAACGCTTCAGGAACAACTCGGGCGCGATGCGCAGGTACAGATCCGCATCGAGCGCGTTGGAGTGCGTGATGAATGGCCGCGCCGCGGCGCCACCGGGCAGCGTCTGCAACATCGGGGTCTCGACTTCGAGAAAACCGCGACGCTCCAATGCCGAGCGCAATGCCCGCACCACCGCAATGCGCTGCCGGGCGACATTGCGGGCCTCGGGGCGCACGATCAGGTCGACGTACCGCTGCCGGACCCGGGTCTCTTCATTAAGTTCCTTGTGCGCGACGGGAAGCGGTCGCAGGGCCTTGGACACAATTTGCCAGTTCTGGGCAAGCACAGATAATTCACCGCGGCGGGAACTGATGACCTCGCCCTCGATGAACACGATGTCGCCCAGGTCGACGTCGGCCTTCCAGGCGTCGAGCGACTCCTGGCCCACCTTGTCCAGGCTCAGCATGGCCTGCAGCTGCGTGCCGTCGCCCTCCTGCAGCGTCGCGAAGCACAGCTTTCCCGAGTTCCGTGCGAACACGACGCGCCCTGCCACACCGACGATGTCGCCGGTCGCGGTGTCCGCGGCGAGCTCCGGGTACGCCGCCCGCAGCTCTGCCAGGGTGTGGGTACGCCGCACCTCGACCGGATACGGATCGCGCCCCTCGGCCAGCAGCCGCTCACGCTTGGCCTGGCGGATGCGGAACTGCTCGGGAATGTCGGGGCTGTCGGCTTCGCTCACGAAATGCCAGCTTAAATGAAGCCCATGGCCACCAGTTTGGAGCAGTCCGCCGTAGACGCGCTGGACCACGAGCCGATCGACTGGAAATTCAAGGGACTGCCGGCCTCGTGGTGGGGCCAGACCCCTGCTCAGGTGTGCCGTCGACGCCCCAGTCTGTTCGCCGACGGCGCGGTATCGCCGGTGTGCACGCTGCGTACGCAGCCCCTGGTGCACAACATGGTCACCATGGCGCGCTGGTGCCGCCGCCGGGGCGTACAGCTCGCGCCGCACGGCAAGACCCACATGTCACCGCAGCTGCTGGCCCGCCAGCTCGGCGCGGGTGCGGTGGCCGTCACGGCCGCCACCATCAGCCAGGTCCGGGTGTTCCGCGCGTTCGGGGTGCGCCGGATCATCCTGGCCAACGAGCTCGTCGACGTCACCGGGCTGCGGTGGCTGGCCGCCGAACTGGACGCCAACCCCGACTTCGAGCTGACGTGCTGGGTCGACTCGGTGCGCGGCGTGCAGCTCATGACGTCCGCGCTCACCGGCCGTCGCCGCCAGGTGGACGTCTGCGTCGAGGTCGGTCAGCCGGGCGGCCGCACCGGCTGCCGCGACGCCGAGACCGTCGACGCCGTGGCGCGCGCGGTGGCGGACTCGGACCGGCTGCGGCTCGTCGGCGTCGCCGGATACGAGGCGGCGACGGGCCATGAGATCGGCGACGCCGCGGTGGCTGCCGTCACGGGCTACCTGCAGACGATGCGGGACACCGTCATCCGGTTGCACCCGCTGTTCGAGACCGACGACATCCTGGTGACGGCCGGCGGCAGCACGTACTTCGACCTGGTCGCCGACATCCTGACCGGCTGGCCCGAGGGCATGACGGTGCACACCGTCCTGCGCAGCGGCTGCTACCTGACGCACGACGACGGTCTGTACGCGCGCACGACACCGCTGGGCCGCACCGACGACGCCCACCTGGAGCCCGCGCTCAGCGTGTGGGCACAGGTGCTGTCTCGGCCCGAGCCCGACCTCGCCATCGTGGGCATGGGCCGCCGGGACGTGTCGTTCGACCAGGACCTGCCCGTGCCCTACGGACGGCCCGACAGCCGCGTCGAGAAGCTCAACGACCAGCACGCCTACCTGCGGCTGGCACCGGCCGACCAGGACCTGGCCGTCGGCGACTGGCTGGAATTCGGCATCTCACACCCCTGCACGGTGTTCGACAAGTGGCAACTGATCCCGGTGCTCGACGCCGACCACCGGGTGGTCGAGTTGGTCCGGACGTTCTTCTAGCCGCGGCGGGCGTTGCGCTGGTTGCGCTCGAAGACCAGTCGGAGGCCGTCGAGGGTGAGGTTCTTGTCGTAGTGCTGCACGGTCCGCAGATCGGGCAGCACCAGCTGCGCGGTGTGCCCGGTGGCGACGACCGTGACGTTGTGGCCGTCGAAGCCGTCGACGTCGTCACGTACCCGGTTCACCAGACCGTCCACCAGAGCGGCGAAACCGAACACCGCACCGGCCTGCATGCACTCGACGGTGTTCTTGCCGATCACCGATCGCGGCCGGGTCAATTCGACGCGGCGCAGCGCCGCCGACCGCGCCGCCGCGGCGTCCGAGGACACCTGGACACCGGGCGCGATGGCACCGCCGAGGAACTCACCCTTGGCCGAGACGACGTCGACGCAGATCGACGACCCGAAGTCGACGACGATGGCCGCGGTGCCGTACTTGTGGTACGCCGCAAGGCAGTTGACGATGCGGTCGGCCCCGACCTCTTTCGGGTTGTCCACCAGCAGCGGGATGCCGGTGCGCACCCCCGGCTCGATCAGCACGTGCGGCACCTTCGGCCAGTACTGGTCCAGCATCACCCGGATTTCGTGCAGCACCGACGGCACCGTCGACAAACCCGTTGCCCCGAGCAGGTTTTCGGCGTCGTCACCGATCAAGCCGTCGATGGTCAGCGCAAGCTCGTCGGCCGTCACCTCCGACTCGGTCCGAATCCGCCAGTTCTGCACCACTTTTGCGTGATCTCCGGAGCCGGAGATCAACCCGACGATGGTGTGGGTGTTGCGGACATCGATTGCCAGCAGCACCGGCGTTACCGCGGCGACAGCAGGCCGTCGACACCGTCCGGGACGTGCGCGGCGTCGTGCGAGAAGTCGATCTGCCGGTTCTGCGCGTCGACGAAGATGACGTTCGGCTGGTAGGTGCGGGCCTCGGCGTCGTCCATGGTGGCGTAGGCGATGAGGATCACCAGGTCACCCGGGTGGATGAGATGCGCTGCGGCGCCGTTGATCCCGATGATGCCGGTACCGCGCTCACCGGTGATGGCGTAGGTGACCAACCGGTTGCCGTTGTCGATGTCGACGATGGTGACCTGCTCACCCTCGAGGATGTCGGCGGCGTCCATCAGGTCGGCGTCGATGGTCACCGAACCCACGTAGTGCAGGTCCGCCTGCGTCACCGTGGCCCGGTGAATCTTGGACTTCAGCATGGTGCGAAACATCAATTCCTCCAAGGTAATTCGTGGCTACCGTCATTGCCGATGGCAGACCCCACATTGGGGTGACCGTCGATCCCTGCGGATGCACCGATATCGATGGCGATGTTGTCCAACAATCTGGTCGTGCCGAGCCGGCCCACCACCAGCAAGCGGGCCGGGCCCGAAGCCGGTGCCGGACCCAGCCATGGGTCCCGGACCTCCAGATAGTCGACGTCGATGGCGGGTACCTCGTCGAGGACCGCCCGGGCCGCATCGAGTGCGGCGGCCGCGCCGTGCGACGCGGAGTACTTGCCGGCGAGCAGCGCCGCGGACAATGCCCCGGCCTGTTCGCGCTGTTCAGCATCGAGGTAGCGGTTGCGCGACGACATGGCCAGTCCGTCGGACTCGCGCACGATCGGCACCGCCTGGATGCGCACGTCGAGGTCGAGGTCGTCGACCATCTGGCGCACCAGAACCAGCTGCTGGTAATCCTTTTCGCCGAAGAACGCGCGATCGGGTCGCACGATGTTCAGCAGCTTGAGCACCACCGTCAGCATCCCGGCGAAGTGCGTCGGCCGCGAGCCGCCCTCCAGCTCGGCACCCAGCGGGCCCGGGACGACGGTGGTGCGCTGGCCGTTGGGGTACATCGCGGCAGCGCTGGGCGCGAAGACGATGTCGACGTCCTCGCCCCGCAGCAGCTCGACGTCGGAGTCCAGCGTCCGCGGGTAGGCGTCCAGATCCTCCCCCGCGCCGAACTGCAAGGGGTTGACGAAGATCGACACCACCACAACGGCGCCGGGCACCTTCTTGGCCGAACGCACCAGCTCCAGATGCCCCTCGTGCAGCGCGCCCATGGTCGGCACGAGCATCACGCGGCGCCCTGTCGCGCGCAGCACCCGCGACACATCCGACACGTCGGTCGGATTGGTGTAGAGGTTCAGCTCGCCGGCGGTGAACTTCGGCGGCCTGCGATCGGTCACTGCGCTCTCCCTGAGTCGTTCAACACGGCGAAAACCTCTTCGGGTGCGTGGGCACGTTGTGCGGTGCGCAGCGACATGGCCCGATATGCCTGCGCCAGTTCGGGATTCACTTCTTCCATGACGCGCAGGTGGGCCGCGACAGCGGCGCCGTCACCCCGGGCCACCGGGCCCGTCAGCGCACTCTGCCCGCGCTGCAGCGCGTTCTCCAGGGAAGCCCGCGCCAGCGGCGCGAGGATGCGCTCGGCGATGCCGGCGGGGTCGCCCGTGACGAGTTCCTGTCCCAGCAGTTCCTGCCCGGCCAGCGCATCGCGCAGGGCTTCGACGGCGTCGAGGACGACGGTGATGACGTGATTGCCGGCGTGCGCCAGGGCCGCGTGATAGAGCGTGCGGGCGTCTTCGCGAACCCGGAACGGTTCGCCGCCGATTTCGAGAACAAGGGATTGGGCGATGGCGTAGCCGATGTCGTCGGCCGCGGTGATGCCGAAACAGGTCTCCGACAGCCGGGTGATGTCTTCGTCCGCGCCGGTGAACGTCATGGCCGGGTGGATGGCCAGCGGGATACAGCCCTGCTCGGTCAGCGGGGCCAGCACGGCGATGCCGTTGGCGCCCGAGGTGTGCACGACGATGGTCCCGGGGCGGACCGAACCGATGGCCGCCAGACCGGCGACGACGGACGTCAGCTCGGCGTCGGGCACGGCCAGCAGCAGAAGTTCGGCCTTGGCGGCGACGTCGTGCGCGGGCAGTACCTGGGTGTCGGGCAGCCGGCGCTCGGCACGGCCGCGCGACGCGTGGGAGATCGCGCTACACGCGACGACGACGTGGTCGGCGCGCTCGAGCGCCACACCCAGCGCACTGCCGACCCGCCCTGCGGAAATGATTCCGACAGTGAGCCGGGCCGGACGCAGTCCGTCGAGCTGCTTCATTGCAGCGACCTCACAATTGGTGGTTTCTCCTCGTTCCAGTCCTGCTCGGCAGGTACCGGACGGTCACTGCAGAGCGTAGCTCAGTCCTCGCGGCGACGTCGACGGCCGCCGCCGCTGGTGTTGGCCTGCAGCCGCGCCAGCAATTCCGCCGCCGGCTGCCCGCCAACGTGCTGACCTGCGGGTTCGTCGTCCGGTTCGGCGCGGCGCCGACGACCGGATGTGACAGGGGTCTCTGTCGCGGGCGGCTCGACGGGGGCCCCGTGGCGGCCGCGGCGCGGCGGTTCGGGGGTCGGCTCGGGAGCGGGCGGGACGACCGGCAGGGTCATGGTCGGTTCGGGACCACGGTCCTGGACCGGCGGCGGAGGCGGCGTCGGTTCCGGCGCCACCGGGGCCCAGTTGCTGCCGGGCTGACCGGCCGGAATCCACTGGCCCTCGGCCGGGGTCGGCTGCCAGTCGGACGGCGCCGGCTGCGGGGGCAGACGGTGCGCGCCGCCGAACGGCGGCTGCTGCGGCGGCGGGGGCGGCGGTGCCCAGGGATCCGGCGGTACGTGCGGCTCGGCCGCCACGTCGATGATGGGGCTCTCTTCGGTGTTCGGCTCCGACATCAGGTCCGGCCGGTCCTCGGTGTCGATCCGGCTGGCGACGACGCGACCGACCGGCGCGGACTGCCCGCTGCGGTCGGTCTCGAGCGCCGGGCGGTGGGCCAGATCGGTGTCGAAGTAGAACTCGAGGTTGGCGCGCAGCGCGGCCAGCTCCGCACGCAGCGCCGCGACCTCGTCGGCCGACTGGGCGCGCAGTTCGGAGGCCAGCTCACGGCGCAGATGCGACTCCAGCGACAGTTCGTATTCGCGACGCGCCGCGATCTCGCGGTCCAGCTGCAGGTCGTACACGAGCTTGAGGTCGCGGGCCCGGGCCTGGTCCAGATCGGCCTGGCGCCGGTAGATGAACGAGGCGAACGCCGCCGCCACCGCGGCCCATAGCGCAATGACCACGGCGAGTTTCAGCAACTCGACCTGATCGGTGAACACCAGCGCGGAACTGGCGATGATCGCGAGCACCAGCAACGCCGTCAGCAGCAACCAACCCGGCCTGCGGTTCGCACGCCTGCCGCGCGCAGCCCGGGTCGGATCGATCATGGGCTGACTGTACCGTTTTGCCTTCCCATCGCAGGTCGACCGACACCCCGTCCGGACGGATCGTTACCTATTCGGTTGCGCCGTCGGGCTTCTCCGGCGGGTCCAGCGGTGCGCGGCAGCAATGCTGCAACCACAGACTCGCCACCACCAGGGCCAGCGCACTCACCGCGGCGACCGTCACACCCGGGAAATCGGCCGCGGCCACCCGCAGTACACCGCGCCGCGGGAGCACGTAACCGAGCACGCCGAGCCACCAGCCGAGGGCCAGCGCACCGACCCAGGCCGACGCCTTGGCCACCACCACCGACCGCGCGACCGCCAGCGGATGGATCCGGCCGGCCCCCACCCCGATGGCACCGTCGCGGATCTTGGCCCGCAGGAAGAACGCCCAGCCCGCCTCCACGGCGGCAAAAACCAACAGCGACAAGCCCGTCCACACCGTGATCGGTGGGAACCAGCGGTACACCACGATCACCAGCAGGTACGCGACGACCGTGGCCAGCGCCGTGCCGATCGCCAGGTCCCGCTTCCGGGTGGGTCCCATCAGGGCACCAGCGCCAGGTCGGTGCGGCGCACGCCGTCGCGCTCGCCGGCGTCGATGGCGGCCAGCAGCTCGGTGACCGGAATACCTCGCAGCGCCGCCTCCGGGTCGGCAGCCAGCCATGGCACCAGCACGAAAGCGCGCTGATGCGCCAGCGGATGCGGCAATGTGAGGACCGGATCGTCAGAGCGCACTTCGCCGTCGCCGTCGTGGCAGCTGACGATGTCGACATCGAGAGTGCGTGGGCCCCAACGCTGTTCGCGCACCCGGTCCGCCGCGTTCTCGAACTCGTGGGCCCGCCGCAGCCAGCCGGGACCGTCGAGGCCGGGATCGTCGGCCAGCAGCACGGCGTTGAGGAACGGCCCCTGCTCGACACCGCCCCAGGCCGCCGTCTCGTAAACCGGGGAGACGGCCCGGACCGCACCGCGCAGCCCCGAGACCACCGACTGCAGGTGAGCGAGCCGGTCGCCCAGGTTGGAGCCGATGGAAAGAACGACGCTAGCCACGACCGCCCCGCCTCGACCGGCGCGCCACGACCGCAACGTCCTTGAACGTCAACGGGATCGGCGCACTGGGCTTGTGCAGCACCACCTCGACGGCGTGGACGCGCTGGTCGGTCATCACCGAGTCGGCGATCTCGGCCGACACCGTCTCGATCAGATTCCGCGGCGGCCCCGCGATGATGTCGGCGGCCTGCTGCGCCAGCGCGCCGTAGTCCAGGGTGTCCGACAACTCGTCGCTCATCGCGGCAGCGACCAGGTCGATCCACACCGTGATGTCGACGATGAAGTCCTGCCCGTCCTGCCGCTCGTGGTCGAAGACGCCGTGGTTGCCACGAACGGTCAAGCCCCGCAGTTCGATTCGATCAGCCATGCCAGGCCCCCACCACTTTCACCGCATCAACCGACGCCTGCACATCATGCACCCGCACTCCCCACGCGCCCTGCTGCGCCGCCAGCGCCGAGATCACCGCGGTGGCCGTCTCCCGGCCGTCGGGTGCGCGCGGCGTGCCGTCGGCATCGGCCAGCAGGGTGCCGAGGAACCGCTTGCGCGACGCCCCGACCAGCACCGGGATGCCGGTGGCCACGAATTCGGGCAGCGCCCGCAGCAGCGCCCAGTTGTGCTGCGCCGACTTGGCGAAGCCCAGACCCGGATCGATGATCAGGTTGCCCGGATCGACGCCGGCCGCCACCGCGTCGTCGACCGCGGTGAGGAGTTCGGCCCGGACATCGGCCACGACGTCGGCGTACTCCGGGATCCGGTGCGGCTGCTCGGCATCGACCTCGCGCCAGTGCATCAGCACCCACGGCACCCGCGCGCCCGCCAGCAGCGGGGCCATGTTCGGATCGGCCCGGCCACCTGAAACGTCGTTGACGATGTGCACGCCGCATTCCAGTGCGGCCTCGGCCACGTCGGCGTGCATGGTGTCGACGCTGACCGTGATGCCTTGTGCGACAAGCTCTCTGATCACCGGCAGGATGCGGCCGCGTTCGACCTCGGGATCCAGTCGGGCGGCGCCGGGCCGGGTGGACTCCCCACCGACGTCGATGATCTGCGCTCCCTGGGCCGCCAGCGCCAGACCGTGCTCGATCGCGCGATCGTGGTCGAGGAAGCGTCCACCGTCGGAGAACGAGTCGGCCGTGACGTTGACGACGCCCATGACCTGCGTGGAAAGTGTCACGGCCTGGGCGAGCGGAGCGACGGGATTCACTTCCGCAGGATCAGATCCAGCGCTTCGGCTCGCGACGACGCGCAGGTCTTGAACTGGCCGCGCACCGCCGAGGTGGTGGTCACCGCGCCGGGCTTGCGGACCCCGCGCATCGCCATGCACAGGTGCTCGGCCTCGATCACCACGATGGCGCCCTGCGGGTTCAGCTTGCGCATCAGGGCGTCGGCGATCTGACCGGTCAGCCGTTCCTGCACCTGGGGCCGCTTGGCGTACAGGTCGACCAGGCGGGCGATCTTGGACAGCCCGGTCACCCGGCCGTCCTCGCCCGGGATGTAGCCGACATGCGCGACGCCGTGGAACGACACCAGGTGGTGCTCACACGTCGAGTACATCGGGATGTCCTTGACCAGCACGAGCTCGTCGTGGCCCTCGTCGAAGGTGGTGTCGAGCACCGAGTCGGGGTCGGTGTACAGCCCGCCGAAGATCTCCTCGAAGGCGCGGGCGACGCGGCCGGGGGTGTCCCGGAGCCCGTCCCGGTCCGGGTCCTCGCCCACGGCGAGCAGCAGCTCACGCACTGCTGCTTCGGCTCGATCGTGATCGAACTTCGGCGGGGTGAGCCTGGCCGAATGGATCTGCGACCGCGTCATCTGTGCGCCTACTCGTCGTTGGGTTTGGCCGGTGGTGGTGCCGGCTGCTGCGGATACGGCTGGTAGCCCTGCGACGGGCCGGGTTGTCCCCAGCCCGGCTGCGGGTACCACTGGCCCTGCTGGCCGTGGTGGCCCTGGCCATGCTGCGGCGGCCAGCCCGGGGCCTGCCAGCCCGCGGGTGCGCCGTAGTTCGGCTGGGTCTGGCCGTGCTGGGGCTGACCGTTCGGCGCGGCGTGCGCGCCGTTGGTGCCGTTCACCCCGGCTCCGGCCGCGGCCTGGCTGGCCGCGGCGATGGCCGCCTTGAACGCCGGCTCCTTGACGGGCGGCGGCCACGGCTCGCCGCGCTCGATGGCCAGCTCGCCCGGCGTCTTGATGGGCGGCTTCTCCGACGGGATCCGGCCACCGAAGTCGTCGAACATCGTCAGGCGGGGCCGCTTCTCGACGTCGACCAGGATGCGCTCCAGGTCGGGGCGGTGCAGCGTCTCCTTCTCGAGCAGCTCTCCGGCCAGCGTGTCCAGCTGGTCGCGGTACTGCGTCAGCACGTCCCAGGCTTCGGTGTGCGCGGCCTCGATGAGCTTGCGGACCTCGTCATCGATGAGCTGCGCGACCTCGTGGCTGTAGTCGGCCTGCGTGCCCATGGTGCGGCCCAGGAAGGGGTCACCGTGTTCGGTGCCGTACCGGACCGCGCCCAGCCTCGCGCTCATGCCGAATTCCGTGACCATGGCACGCGCGATCTTGGTGGCGTTCTCGATGTCGGACACCGCGCCCGTGGTGGGCTCGCGGAAGATCAGCTCCTCGGCGGCGCGGCCGCCGATGGCCATCACCAAACGCGCGATCAGTTCGGAACGGGTCTGCATGCCCTTGTCGTCCTCGGGGACGGCGACGGCGTGCCCGCCGGTGCGGCCGCGGGCCAGGATCGTCACCTTGTACACCGGGTCCAGGTGCGGCATGGCCCACCCGGCCAGCGTGTGCCCGGCCTCGTGGTACGCGGTGATCTTCTTTTCCAGCTCACTGATGATGCGGCCCTTGCGGCGCGGACCACCGACGACGCGGTCGACGGCTTCCTCCAGCGCCGGACCGGTGATCACGGTGGCGTTCTCGCGGGCGGTCAGCAGCGCGGCCTCGTTGATGACGTTGGCCAGGTCGGCGCCGGACATGCCGACGGTCCGCTTGGCCAGGCCGTCGAGGTCGGCGTCGGGGGCGATGGGCTTGCCGGCCGAGTGCACCCGCAGCACGGCCTTGCGGCCGGCCAGGTCGGGCGCAGAGACCGGGATCTGCCGATCGAAGCGGCCGGGACGCAGCAGCGCCGGGTCCAGGATGTCGGGCCGGTTGGTGGCTGCGATCAGGATGACGCCCTGGCGGTCGCCGAAGCCGTCCATCTCGACCAGCAGCTGGTTCAGCGTCTGCTCGCGCTCGTCGTGGCCACCGCCCAGGCCGGCGCCGCGCTGGCGGCCGACGGCGTCGATCTCGTCGACGAAGATGATGCACGGGCTGTTCTGCTTGGCCTGCTCGAACAGGTCGCGGACGCGGGAGGCACCGACGCCGACGAACATCTCGACGAAGTCCGAGCCAGAAATCGTGAAGAACGGAACCCCGGCCTCACCGGCGACGGCGCGCGCCAGCAGCGTCTTACCCGTTCCGGGCGGGCCGTAGAGCAGCACGCCCTTGGGGATCTTGGCGCCGAGGGCCTGGTAGCGGCTCGGGTTCTGCAGGAAGTCTTTGATCTCGTAGAGCTCTTCGACGGCCTCGTCGACACCGGCGACGTCGGCGAAAGTCGTCTTCGGCATGTCCTTGCCGAGCATCTTGGCGCGCGACTTGCCGAAGCCGAAGCCCATGCGGCCGCCGCCCTGCATGCGGGAGAACATGAAGAACAGGCCGACGAGCAGCAGCAGCGGCAGCAGGTAGATCAGCAGCGAGCTGAGGATGCTGCCCTGGTTCACGACGGTCTTGGTCTTGACGTTCTTCGCGTTGAGCGCATCGAACAGCGGCACCGCGTAGCCCGTCGGGAACGACGTGATGATCTTGTTGCTGTTGTCGGTGTCGGCGCTGACGCTCTTCAGGTCCAGCCGGACCTGCTGTTCGCGATCGTCGATCTGGGCGCCGGTGACGTTCCCGGCGTTGATCTGAGCGACCGCCACAGACGTGTCGACCTGGTGATAACCACGCGTGTCATCACTGAAATAGAAGAAAGACCAACCCAGCAGCAACACGACCGCGACGACGGTCAGGGTGCGGATGACGTTTTTTCGCTTCATCGACATATTTCGGCCGGCGAATACTCGTCGGCCAGGTCCTTCCGATACACAGATGCGGGATAGTTCACAGGTTACCGCTATGCAAACGATCGGCAGTTCCCGGAGGGAAACCTGTGCTTTGGTGAAACGGTGATGACGTCCACCAAACGGTCAGTCGAGACCAATGGCGTGCAGTTGCAGGTCACGGAGGCGGGTGACCGTGGCGCTCCCGTCGTGGTGCTGGCGCACGGGTTCCCGGAACTCGCACACTCCTGGCGGCATCAGATTCCCGCGCTCGCCGCGGCCGGCTACCACGTGCTCGCACCCGACCAACGCGGCTACGGCGGCTCATCACGCCCGCCGGCCATCGAGGACTATGACATCGTCCACCTCACCGGGGACCTGGCCGGCCTGCTCGACGACGTCGGCGCCGAGCGCGCGGTGGTCGTCGGGCACGACTGGGGCTCCCCGGTGGTGTGCAACTTCGCGCTGTTGCACCCGGACCGGGTGACGGCCGTCGCGACGCTGAGTGTGCCGCCGGTGCCGCGGGCGTCGGCGCCGCCGACCGAAATCTGGCGCCGGCGGGTCGGCGACAACTACTTCTACATGCTGTATTTCCAGGAACCCGGCGTGGCCGACGCGGCCCTGGGCCGCGATCCGTACAGCTCGATGCGCCGGATGGTCGCCGAGGAGGGCTTCGCGGCACCACCAGACACGCTCGTCGACCACCCGCTGCCGCCGCTGCCCGACTGGCTCACCGAAGACGAATTCGAGCCGTATGTCACGGCTTTCACCGAGAGCGGCTTCACCGGACCACTGAACTGGTACCGCAACTTCGACCGCAACTGGGAGCTGACGGAGACCACCCCCGCACCGACCATCACGGTGCCGACGCTGTTCGTGGCCGGCAGCGCCGACCCCGTACTGACCTTCACGCCACGCGACCGCGTGCGGGACGTCGTCGCCGGCGACTACCGCGAGGTCATGATCGACAGCGCCGGGCACTGGCTGCAGCAGGAACGTCCCGACGAGGTCAATGCCGTACTCATCGAGTTCATCGAAGGACTGAAATGACGCTTCGCCCACTGGATTTCGGGGCTTTCATCACACCGTTCCACCCGGTCGGCCAATCTCCCACCACGGCACTGGAATACGACCTGGAGCGCACCGTCCGCCTGGACCGACTGGGCTACGACGAGGTCTGGTACGGCGAACACCATTCCGGCGGTTACGAATTGATCGCCTGCCCCGAGGTTTTCATCGCCACGGCGGCCGAACGCACCAAGAACATCCGGTTCGGCACCGGCGTGGTGTCGCTGCCGTACCACCATCCGCTGATGGTCGCCGACCGCTGGGTGCTGCTCGACCATCTGACCCGCGGCCGGGTGATGTTCGGGACGGGCCCGGGTGCGCTGCCGTCGGACGCCTACATGATGGGCATCGACCCGGTGAACCAGCGGCCGATGATGCAGCAGTCACTCGAAGCCATCCTGGCCCTGTTCCGCGCCGCACCCGATGAGCGCATCTCCCGCGAGACCGACTGGTTCACGCTGCGCGACGCCGCACTGCACATCCGGCCGTACACCTGGCCGTATCCCGAAATATCTACGGCGGCAATGGTTTCCCCATCCGGGCCGCGACTGGCCGGGCAGCTGGGCACGTCGCTGCTGTCGCTGTCGATGTCGGTACCCGGCGGCTACGCCGCCCTCGAGACGACGTGGGACCTGGTGTGTGACCAGGCCAAGAAGGCCGGCCGGCCCGAGCCGGACCGGCGGAGCTGGCGGGTGCTGGGCGTCGTGCACCTGGCCGACACCCGGGAGCAGGCCATCGAGGACTGCACCTACGGCCTGGAGGACTTCTCGAATTACTTCGGCGCGGCCGGCTTCGTCCCGCTGGGCAGCCAGACCGGTCCGGCGCCGACGTCCCGGCAGTTCGTCGAAGACTATGCGGCCAAAGGCAATTGCTGTATCGGCACGCCCGCCGACTGCATCGGCTATATCCAGGACATGCTGGACCGTTCCGGCGGCTTCGGCACGTTCCTGATGCTGGGCCACGACTGGGCGCCGCCGGCGGCCACGATGCACTCGTACGAACTGTTCGCCCGTGCGGTGATCCCGCATTTCAAGGGTCAGCTCACCGCGCCGCACGCCTCGCACGAATGGGCAAAAGGTCTGCGCGACCAGCTGTTCGGCCGGGTCGGCGAGGCCGTCGGCAACGCGATCGCCGAACACAACAAAGACGCGTCGGTACGCTGAAAACCATGCCATTTGCGACCCGACGTACTGCCGCCCTGACCCTTGCCGGACTAGCGATCGCCACGGCTGTCGGCGTCGCCGGTTGTGGTTCCGACGACGCCAAGCCGGAGAGCCGCCAGGTCACCGTCGTCGGCAACGGCAAGGTCCAGGGCACGCCGGACACCCTGAACGTCACCGCGTCCATCGAGGCGACCGCGCCCGACGTCACCGCCGCCATGAACCAGACCAGCAGCCGCCAGCAGGCGGTGATCGATGCACTGACCGGGGCCGGTATCGACAAGAAGGACATCGCCACCAAGCAGGTCGAGCTGCAGCCCGACTACCGCGACTCCGTCATCACCGGATACCGGGCCAGCAACACCATCGACATCAAGGTCCGCAAGCTCGATACCGCGTCGCAGGTGCTGGCGAAGATCGTCACCGCGGGCGGCAATGCCACGCGGATCAGCAACGTCGCCTACTCGATCGACGACGATTCGCAGCTGGTGAAAGATGCCCGCACGCATGCCTTCAACGACGCCAAGGACCGCGCCCAGCAGTACGCGCAGCTGTCCGGGCTGAGCCTCGGCAAGGTGGTCTCCATCTCCGAGGCGACCGGCGGCACCACCCCGACGCCGCTGCCGGCCCCGCGCATGGCCATGGCCGAATCCGTGCCGCTGTCCCCCGGCCAGCAGACCGTCAGCTTCTCGGTGACGGTGATCTGGGAGCTGGGTTAACCCGCCGCCGAGATTTCCACCGGAATCCCGTTGAGCACCGCGGTACCCGACAGCCGGTCCAGGTGGGTGCCGTCGTTGAGCTGGTTGACGTTGACGCCGGGATGGCTGCTCGCGAGCTGCTGACCGGTGCCACCGCGGTTGTGGCCCCAGCCGTGCGGCAATGACACCACGCCGCGCCGCATCACGTCGGTCACCTCGATCGGCGCGAGCAGTTCGCCGCCCGGGCCCTTGATGATGGCGATGTCGGTGAGACCGAGATCGGCGGCGTCGTCGGGGTGAATCTGCAGGGTGCAGCGGTTGGAACCACCCGAGAGCGCGGGCAGGTTGTGCATCCAGCTGTTGTTGGAGCGCAGGTGGCGGCGGCCGATCAGCAGGAAACCGCCCGCCGAGCGGCTCAGCGCCTCGCGTAGCCGCACCACGTCCGCCACGATCGGTTCCGGCGCGAGTTCGATTCTGCCGCTGGGGGTTCGGAGCACCTCGGGGATTCTCGGCTGCATCGCGCCCAGATCGATACCGTGCGGATTGCCCTTGAGCTTCTCGAGTGTGAGGCCGTCGGGCTTGGCGCCGAATGCGTCACCGTAGGGCCCGAGCCGCAGCATCATGTCGAGGCGGCGCTCGTAGCCGGGGGCCGCGGGGAGCCTGGCGGTCAGTTCGTCGACGTCGCGTCCGGCGACCGGCGAATCGGGGTCTTGCGTCTCCTTGGCCAAGGTCATCGCGATCACCTGCGCATCGACCAGTGCGGGATCCGCTTGTGCCCCAAGGCCGGACAGGACCAACGCGATACGCGACAGAATCTCGGCCTCGCCGGGCCGGTCGTCCAGCGGCAGCACCGGCGGCGAGTAGCGCACGTTGTTGCGCACCGCGAGGTTGTTCAGCAGGACGTCGAAATGGGGACTCTGCGAGGGCGGGGGCGGGGGCAGGATGACGTCGGCATGCCGCGTGGTCTCGTTGAGATAGGGGTCGACGGACAGCATGAATTCGACACTGTCCAAGGCCTTGTCGAGCCGGTCACCGTCCGGCGCGGACAGCACGGGATTCCCGGCGATGGTGATCATCGCCTTGATCTGCCCGTCGCCCGCGGTATCGATCTCCTCGGCGAGCGCGGTGGCCGGCAACTCGGACATCACCTCGGGGTACCCGGACACCCGGCTCGCCCACCGGCCCGTCCGGAACCCGCGGCCGGGCTTCGGTGGCCGCGGCGCCGGGACCGCCGCACCCAGCGGGAACATCACCCCGCCGGGCCGGTCCAGGTTGCCGGTGAGGATGTTGACGACGTCGACGAGCCAGCTGCCGATCGTGCCGAATTCGACTGTGGAGGTGCCGATCCGGCCGTACACCGCCGCCGTCGGCGCCGCCGCGAGTTCGCGGGCCAATTCGCGGATCTCGTCGGCACCGACCCCGCAGGCCTGTTCGACCGCTTCGGGCGCGAAGTCGGCGGCCAGCGCCCGGACCTGCTCGACGCCGATGACGTACTCGGCGTTCGCACCGAGATCGACGAGGCCCTCGTCGAACAGCACGTGCACGACGGCCAGCAGCAGCGCGGCGTCGGTCCCGGGGCGCGGCGCCAGGTGCCGGTCGGCGAGCTTGGCGGTCTGGGTACGCGCCGGGTCGATCACGACGAGCTTGCCGCCGCGCTTCTTCAGCGCCCGCAGCTTGCCGGGGAAGTCGGCGGCCGTCGTCACGCTGCCGTTGGACACCAGCGGATTCGCGCCGATGATCACCAGGTGGTCGGTGCGGTCGAGATCCGGCACCGTGAACGCGCCCGGGCTGCCGAACATCAGGCCCAGCGCAACGTGTTTGGGCATCTGGTCGAGGGTGCTGGCGCTGAACACCTGGCGGGTGCCCAAGGCTTTGAGGATCAGCGGGGCATACAGCGCGCCCGCGATCGTGTGCGCGTTCGGGTTACCCAGGTACACCCCGACCGACGCGCCACCGTGCGCGGCGATCACGGCGCCGAGCCGTTCGGCGACGACGGCATAGGCCTCGTCCCAGGTGGCCTCGGTCAGCACGCCGTCACGGCGGACGAGCGGGCGGGTCAGCCGGTCGGGATCGTTGTCGAGCTCACCGAAGCTCGCGCCCTTGGGGCAGATGAAGCCCGCGCTGAAGACGTCGTCGTGGTCACCACGCGCGGCCGTGACACGGCCGTCGTCGATGGTGAGGGTCAGGCCGCAGGTGGCTTCACAGAAGGGGCAGATCCGGAGCGCGGTAGGCATGCCTGCGATTCTGCGCCCACTAGCGCTGTTCGTACACCTTCGGATCGAGCGTGCCGATGTACGGCAGGTCGCGGTAGCGCTCGTCGTAGTCCAGGCCGTAGCCGACGACGAACTCGTCGGGGATGTCGAAACCGATGTGCGCGACGTCGATGTCGGCGCGCATGGCGTCGGGCTTGCGCAGCAGTGTGCACACGCGCAGCGTGCGCGGGCCGCGGGTCGCCAGGTTGCGCAACAGCCACGACAGCGTCAGGCCGGAGTCGATGATGTCCTCGACGATCAGCACGTCGCGGCCGCTGATGTCGCGGTCGAGGTCCTTGAGGATGCGCACGACGCCCGACGACGAGGTCGACGACCCGTACGAGCTGACCGCCATGAACTCCAGCTGCGTCGGCAGCGGGATGGCGCGGGCCAGGTCGGTGACGAACATGACCGCGCCCTTGAGCACGGTGATCAGCAGGAGGTCCTGGTCGCCGGAGTCGGCGCGGTAGTCCTCGGCGATGAGCGCGGCCATCTCGGCGATGCGCACCTGAACCTGCTCCTGAGACAGGAGAACCGACTTGATGTCACCCGGATACAGCTCCACGGCAACAGCGTGCCACGTTGCCTCGCCGAGTACCAAGACCGTCCCATTCGGCGGTCGCTCACACGGGCCGGGCGGCGACTGTGAGCAGTCCCGCGCGGCGGGTGACGATCAATCGCTGGTACCGCAGCGGCGAGCTCACGGCGGCGCCGCCCTGCCCGTGCCAGTCCGCCACGAGCGCGTCGACGGCGCGCAGCTGGACGTCCGTGAGCGTGGTGGCGCCGACGCTCAGCAGCCAGCCGCGGATCACCCGGCGCCGCAGCGCGGCGGGGAGGTCCTCGAGGCCGGCGACGGTGAGGCCCTCGCTTTCGCGCAGGGCGGCCAGGTGCTCGGCGGCCAGGGCATCGAGGGCGTCGTTGTCCTCCCGCAGCGCCGCGGCCGTGCGGGCCAGCGCCGGCGCGACGCCACCGGCCAGCACGTCCTCCAGCAGCGGCAGCACCTCGGTGCGCAGCCGGACCCGGGTGTAGCGCGGATCGGTGTTGTGCGGGTCCTGCCACGGCGTGAGTCCCAGCTCGGCGCAGACGGCTTCGGTGTCGGCGCGCCGCACCTCCAGCAGGGGCCGTCCCCACGGCGGGTCCCAAACCCGCATGCCGGCAATGGATCTCGGGCCCGAACCGCGGCCCAGGCCGAGCAACACCGTCTCGGCCTGGTCGTCGAGGGTGTGCGCGAGGAGCACCGGCGCCTCACCACGGGCGGCGTCCAGCGCGGCGTAGCGTGCGGTGCGGGCCGCGGCTTCCGGCCCGCCGTCGGTGCCGACGTCAACGGAGATCACTTGTGCGTCAACGCAACCCAGCTGCCGGGCCTGTGCCGCCGCAGTGGCGGCCACGTCGGCCGATCCGGTTTGCAGGCCGTGGTCGACGATCAACGCGACGGTCGGCTTGAGGGCGGCGGCGACGGCGGTCAGTGCCAGCGAGTCGGCGCCACCGGAGAGCCCGACGCACCACCGGTCGGCCGGGTGCCGGCGCGCGAAGGCGGTGACGGCCGCGCGCAGCGGGGTCAGAGCACTCGATCGATCCATCGCCGCGGCTCGTCGATTTCGTTTGTCAGCGGCAGGGTTTCAGCGTCGGTCCAGACCGCGTTGAACCGCTTCATGCCGACGGTCGACACCACCTCGTCGACGAACTTCTTGCCGCGGGTGTACTGGGCGATCTTGGCGTCGACGCCGAGCAGGGCGCGGACGATCCGTTGCAGCGGAGACTGTTTGCGGTGCCGGCGTTCGTCGAAACGGCTACGGATGGTGGCGACCGACGGCACCACCGCCGGACCGACGGCGTCCATCACATGGTCGGCGTGCCCCTCCAGCAGCGTCCCCAGTACCAGCAGCTGATCCAGCGCGCGCTGCTGCTCGTCGGACTGCATGATGCGCATGATGCCAAGGATGCCTTGCGAATTCGCGTCGGCGTCGCCGTCACGCTGCGCCCGCACGTACTCGGCCAGCCGGCCGATGACGTCACCGGCATCCAGACCGGATTCGTCCGTCAGCACAGCGAGCGCCTGTGACATGTGTTCGGTGAGCCACGGGTTGGCGCGGAACTGCACGCGGTGCGTGACCTCGTGCAGGCACACCCAGAGCCGGAAGTCGGTGGGGTCGACCTTCAATTGCCGTTCGGCGGCAAGCACATTCGGTGCGACCAGCAGCAGCTCTCCACCATTGGCGGCGAACGGGTCGTACTGCCCGAGGATGCCCGACGACACGAACGCCAGCACCGCGCCCGTCTGCGCGCCGGTGATGCGTCCGCCCAGCTTCGCGGCCAGGCCTGTGGGGCTCGAGGTTTCGCCGCCCGTCATCACCCGCATGGACTCGGTCGCGGCGCGCACCCAGTCCTGCCGATCGACGACGCGCGCTTCGGGCACTTCGGCGCCCTCGTTGAGCAGCGTCACCTCCCGCACCGGGAGCTCGGCCCGCCGCGCCGAATCGGCGAGCTGCGCGCGCACCTGGTTGCGGGTGTAGTCGGTGGTCTCCGGTTCCGGGCGGGTCAGCTTTGCCCCGACCGTGGCGGCGAAGCCCCAGTCGACGGCGCGGCCGACGGTCGGCGTCCGGCTCACGTGCCGCACCCGCAGGACCGGAACGCCGCGGCGAGGGCGTCCAGCGCGGTGCGTCCCTCCGGACCGGCGTTGTTCGAGATGAGCGCGAAGGTCAGGACCCGTCCGCTCTGGTCGGTGACGATGCCCGCCAGGGCGTTGGTGCCGGTCAGCGAACCGGTCTTGGCACGCAGGTATCCGGCCGACGAGGTGTCGGCGTAGCGGTTCCACAACGTGCCGCTGCCGCCGGCGATCGGCAGGACGTCGAGCAGCGGACGCAGGCGGGGCTCGCTGGTGCCCGCGGCGGCGTTGACGACGTCGTCCAGGACCGCCGCGGTGAGCCGGTCGTTGACCGACAGACCGCTGGCGTCGAACAGCGTCGCACCCGAGGTGGTCAGTCCCGCCTTCGCCAGCTGCCCGAGAACGGCGCGGACTCCGCCGTCGAAACTCTGCGGCTGGTTCACCGCGGCGGCGACCTCCCGGCCGATCGACTCGGCCATCACGTTGTCGGAGGCGCCCATCATCTCGCGTAGGCGCTCGATCAGCGGCGGGGACTGCACCGCGGCGAGCTGCTGACCGCCGGCGGGTGTGGTGCGGAGCGTCACGTTGGCCGGGTCGACCCGCAGGGCCGCCGCCAGTGCGCGGCCGGCATCGAGGGCCGGTGTCGTCGAGCGCTTGGACTCGACCGTGGTGGGCTGGACGCGACCGGCGTCGACCATGACCGATTGGATCGGGGCCCAGTCGCCGCCCTCGATGTCGGCGACGTCCCAGCCGGGCGCCATGGTCGGGCCGGAGTAGAGGCTGGTGTCGACCTGAATGGCGCGAGGTGTGACGCCGGCCTTGCGGACCTGGTCGGCCAGGTCGGAAATCCGGGCCGCATCGCCGTACCAGGTGTCGGTGCCCGGCGGCGCCGCCGACAGCGTCGGGTCGCCGCCACCCTTGAGCACCACCACGCCCGGGCTGTCGCCGGACACGACCGTGGTGGTCAGCCGGGCGTTGCGGTCGAGGGTCAGCAGGGCCGCGGCCGCCGTGAGGGTCTTGTTGGTGGATGCCGGCTGCAGCGGGATGTTCGCGCCCTGCGCCCACAGCTCTGTCCCGGTGATGGCATCGGTGATCCGGCCACCGAGCATGCCGAGATTCGGGTTGGCGGCCAGCGGCGCCAGCACGGCGGCGAGCTGCGCGGGCACCACCTGCGGGGCGGCGTCGGAGACCGGTTGCACCGCAGGTCGGGGCGAGACGAGCGCGGGTTGCGGCTTGGCCGTCGCCCCTGCCGCCGGGACGGCGTCGTGCCGCGTCATCACTGCGGCGGCCGCCACCAGCGCGGCAACCAGCACGAGAACTGCCACACCGATCACCAAGTGGGTCGATCGGCGCCACCGGGTGGGCCGCATGTTGCTCCTGAACTCGTACGGGTCACTCAGCAGGGTATCGCTCGTCTAAGGTGTAGCCCGTTATCAGCACAGAGCTAAGGAGTCTCCCGGTGGAGCACGAAGTCGTCATCGAGATCCCCAAGGGTTCGCGGAACAAGTACGAAGTGGACCACGAAACCGGGCGAGTGAAGCTCGACCGCTACCTCTTCACCCCCATGGGTTACCCCACCGATTACGGGTTCTTCGAGAACACCCTCGGCGAGGACGGCGACCCGCTGGACGCTCTGGTGCTGCTGACCGAGTCGGTCTTCCCGGGCTGCATCGTCGACGCCCGCCCGGTCGCCATGTTCAAGATGACCGACGAGGCCGGCGGCGACGACAAGCTGCTGTGCGTGCCCGCCGGTGACCCGCGCTGGGACAACGTCCAGGACCTGAGCGACATCTCGGAGTTCGAGCTGGACGCCATCAAGCATTTCTTCGTCCACTACAAGGACCTGGAGCCGGGCAAGTTCGTCAAGGCCGCCGACTGGGTCGGCCGCAAAGAGGCCGAAGAAGAGCTGGCCCGCTCGATCGCCCGGTTCGAAGAGCAAGAGCACTAACTTTCGTTTTCACCGAGCCTGACCCGCCGTACCCTGGAAAGCAGCGGCGGGTCAGGAATCGGCGATGGATTGGTTCACAGCACCCGAATACTGGTTCAGCCGGCTGGTGCTGGAGCGCGGCATCGCCGGCGTCTATCTGATTGCTTTCCTCTGCGCCGCAAGGCAATTCCGCGCTCTACTCGGCGCGCAGGGCATGTTGCCGATTCCGCGATATCTGTCGGCGGTGTCGTTTCGGCAGGCGCCCAGCATCTTTCACTGGCATTACTCCGACAGGTTCTTCGCGACCGTCGCCTGGTCGGGTGCCGCACTCAGTACCGCGCTGGTCGCGGGCGCCGGCGACGTCGTGCCGCTGTGGGCGGCGATGCTCCTGTGGCTGTTGCTATGGGTGCTGTATCTGTCGATCGTCAACGTCGGGCAGCGGTGGTACGCCTTCGGCTGGGAGTCACTGCTGCTGGAGGCCGGCTTCCTCGCGGTGTTCCTCGGCAACGACTCCGTGGCGCCACCGGTCCTGGTGATCTGGCTGGCGCGGTGGCTCGTCTTCCGCACCGAGTTCGGTGCGGGGCTGATCAAGCTTCGCGGTGACCGGTGCTGGCGCGATCTGACGTGCCTCTACTACCACCACGAGACCCAGCCGATGCCGGGCCCGCTGAGCTGGTTCTTCCATCACCTGCCCAGGCCCTTGCACCGGGTCGAGGTGGCGGTCAACCACGTCACGCAACTGGTGGTGCCGTTCGGATTGTTCGCACCGCAGCCCGTCGCAACTGTCGCGGCCGCGATCGTGGTGGTCACGCAGCTCTGGCTGGTGATCTCCGGCAACTACGCGTGGCTGAACTGGTTGACGATGGTGTTGGCGTTCAGTGCGATCGCCGGGCCGGCGCCCGGCTCGCCGCTGCCCGCCGCACCGCCCACGTGGTTCGTGGTGCTCGTCATCGGCTTCAGCGTCCTGGTCGTGGTGCTGAGCTACTGGCCGGTGCGCAATCTGCTGTCGCCGCGGCAGCGCATGAACGCATCGTTCGATCCACTGCATCTGGTGAACACCTACGGCGCCTTCGGCTCGATCGGCCGCATCCGGCGGGAGGTGGTGATCGAAGGCACCGCCGATCCCGACATCACCGACGAAACCGTCTGGCAGGAATACGAATTCAAGGGCAAGCCCGGCGCCGTGGGCCGACTGCCGCGGCAGTGGGCGCCTTACCATCTGCGGCTCGACTGGCTGATGTGGTTCGCCGCGATCTCGCCAACCTACGGCCGTCAGTGGTTCGTCGGCTTGCTGGAGCGATTGCTGCGCGGTGACGCGGCGACACTGAAACTGCTGCGGCACAACCCGTTTCCCGGTTCACCGCCCAAGTTCGTCCGCGCGCGGATCTTCCGCTACCGCTACGCCACTCCCCACGAACTGAGGCACGAACGCGTGTGGTGGCACCGGACGCCGGAAGGCGAGTACTTCCCGCCGGTCACGTTGCCCGACTAGCGGGCCGCTTCGATGCGGCCGGCCAACATCGCGGTCCAGTCCGCGATGTACTCGTCATCGGGGATGTCCACCTCCGGGGCGTGAAAGACGACGCGCGTCGCCTGCTTGCCCAGCAGCGCGTTGACCCCGACCACGGCGATCCGCCGGGCCTCGGCCGGATCGAGGCCGGGCGCGCAACCCCCGATCCAGTCGGCCAGCTCGCTGTAGAGGCCGTCTACGAGAGCGGCATAGGCGGCGTTGACGCGGTCCGACTGGTCCGCCGGCGTGCGGGCCGCCACCTGCAGGAACTGGCTTTCCTGGTTCAGGACACTCAGCACGTACCGGCCGAGCAGCGTGAGCTCGGTCCGGAGCTCCCCCTCCCCGGCGAACAGCGCGCTGATGTCGTGCATCGCGCGGCGCCGGTCGAGTTGCCGGTCGATCCCCGCCGCGAGCACGGCCTCTTTGGTCTTGAAGTGGTTGTAGAGGGCGCCGCAACCGGGCACCAGGCCGGCCGCTTTCTCGATCTGCGTGATGCTGGTGGCTTTGTAGCCCTGCTCACCGAACAGCCGCATGGCCTCGGTGACCAGCCGTTCCTTGGTCCGTTCCTTCGTCGAGGTTTCCACCGCTGACTCCCCACCATTGACCGCATATAAGAAGGGTCATATATTTCGTACTAGGTCACCATACAACGCTGGGAGGCGCAATGACCGGGAATGTGCCGCGCGGACGCATCCGCCGCACCATGCCGGTCGCCGGCTTCACCGCGCGCGCCGCCGGCGGACGGATGGTCGCCGCGCTGCGAGAGAAGGCCGGCAACACCGGCGCCGTCGAACGTTTCCACGAGCGCACCGCCGAGCAGTACGCCGAACTCCTCGGCCACTCCAAGGGCGTGTTGATGAAGGCCGGTCAGCTGGTGTCGATGGTCGATGCCAATGCCATTGGCGCCGGCGAACTCTCGCCATATCAGCGGGCGCTGACCCGACTGCAGGCCGACGCGCCGCCGATGGACTCGGCCCTGGCCCGGCGCGTCGTCGAGGACGACCTGGGCCGCCCGATCTCCGCTGTCTTCGCGTCGTTCTCCGACGAACCGATGGCCGCGGCGTCCATCGGACAGGTCCACCGGGCAGTCTTGCACGACGGCCGCGACGTAGCGGTGAAGGTGCAGTATCCCGGTGTGGCACAGGCCATTCGCGATGATCTGTCGAACACCGAACTGCTGGCGACGATGTTCCGGTTCGCGGCAGGCGCGGCGAGCACGTTCGGCGGCGCGATCCTGCCCGATATCGCCCCCGTCGCCGCGGAGATTTCGGAGCGCATCTCCGAGGAGATCGACTACCGCCGCGAGGCCGACCACATCACCGCGTTCCATGAGCTGTACCGCGATCATCCGTTCATCCGGGTACCCGAGGTCGTTCGCGAGGCATCCGGCGACCGTGTCCTCACCATGACGTATCTGAACGGATTGGACTGGGCGGCAGCGCAAGACGTCGATCAGAACTTGAAGGACACCTGGGCCGAGGTGATCACCCGATTCATCGCCGGAGCGTACCGGCACGGCAATCTGTTCCACGCCGACCCGCACCCCGGCAATTACCGATTCGGCCTTGACGGCACGGTCGGATTCGTCGACTTCGGCTGCGTGAAGGTGTTATCCGAGGATTTGCGTAGTCGCATTGTGCGCATGATGCGGTCAGCGGTCGACGGGCGCAAATACGAGCTGAGGTCAGTCATGGTCGAAAGTGGATTCTTCACAACCGATTCCGCGCTGACCGCTGAAGACGCTTATCGGTGGTACCAGGGGATCATCTATGAGATTCTCGCGCCCCAACCAGTGACCTACACAGACGAGACATCGCGGCGCGCGATCGCAAACCTCCTAGTGTCCTGCGCCGTAAATTAGTTGATTAATTGTAGAATTGGCGGGTGGGAACCAGGGGTAGGCCGGTAGTCGAGTTGGTGTTGACCGACGACGAACGTGAGACGTTGCAGCGGTGGGCCCGTCGATCGAAGTCCTCGCAGGCGTTGGCCCAACGTTGTCGGATCGTGTTGGGTTGCGCGGCAGGGAAATCCAACAAGGAAGTCGCCGCTGATGAAGGTGTGTGGCCGCAAACGGTCGGCAAATGGCGTGGACGGTTCCTGGAGGCGCGACTGGAGGGTCTGGCCGATGAGCCGCGTCCTGGTGCGCCGCGCAAGATCACCGACGAGGCGGTCGAGCAGCTGATCGTGGCCACGTTGGAGCGTCAACCCAAAGGCGCCACGCACTGGTCGCGGTCTTCGATGGCGGCTGAGACCGGGTTGTCGAAGTCAACGGTCGGACGGATCTGGAAGTCGTTCGGCCTCAAGCCGCATCAGGTGGACACCTTCAAGATCAGCAACGACCCGCAGTTCGTCGACAAGGTCCGTGACGTCGTGGGGTTGTATCTGGACCCGCCGGAGAAGGCACTGGTGCTCTGCGTCGATGAAAAATCGCAGATCCAGGCCTTGGATCGCAGCGCGCCGGTCCTGCCGATGATGCCCGGCATGCCCGAGCGCCGCACCCATGACTACGTGCGGCACGGAATCACCACCTTGTTCGCCGCCCTGGATGTGGCCACCGGCGAGGTCTACGGCTCGATTCACCGCCGGCACCGCGCGATCGAGTTCAAGAAGTTCTTGACCAAGTTGGACAACACCGTGCCCGCTGACCTGGACGTCCATCTGATCTGCGACAACTACTCGACGCACAAATCGCCGACAGTAACCAAATGGCTTGCCGCCCATCCCCGATTCCACATGCACTTCACCCCGACCTACTCGTCGTGGCTCAACCAGGTCGAGCGGTGGTTCGGGTTACTCACCGACCAGAAACTGCGCCGCGGCGTTCACCGCTCAATTCAGGCCCTCGAGAAGGACATTCGCGAGTGGATCGCAGACTGGAACGACAACCCCCGCCCGTTCAACTGGACCAAGACCGCCGACGAGATCTTCGAACGACTCGGTTCATATCTTCAACGAATTCCCGGCGCAGGACACTAGACGTACGTGATGCTGACCACCTGATGCGGCACATCACAGTGCCGCCCGATCTCGTGTTCTTCTCCCGCCTCAACCTGTCGATGAACGCCATCTTCACCGCCTTGCACGCGACCTTCCACGCTCGGGCCGCCGTCGACGACATGGACGGCGTCGCAGAGCCGATCACGGAGTTGGGCCGTCAGCACGTTGCCTGGGTTCGCGAGCGTGGCTTGCCGTTCGGGACGGACGATCATGAGCACCGCTGACGTCAGCGCGGCCCGGCTGCCCTGGGATGCCACCGATCCCTACCCCTTCTACGAGGCCCGGCGGCGCGACGGAGATGTCGTGTGGGACAACGCCGCACAGGGTTGGTTGGTGCTCGGCTACGACGCGGCCCGGCAGGTGCTCGGCGGGTCCGGCTGGACGAGCGACCCGCTGGCCAACCCGGTGGCACGCGCGTCGATGACCATGATGGCGCCGGAGTTCACCAAGGCGTCGATGCTTTTCACCGACGGCGCCGACCACGACCGGCTGCGCGGCGCGGTCCGGGATGCGTTCACCCGCAGCACGATATCCGGGCTGACCGAGGGCGTGGAGACCATCGCCGCCGAGGTCATCGCGCAGGTGCCCACCGGTGAGCCGTTCGATTTCATGTCGCGGATCGCACTGCCGCTGCCGATCGCCGTGGTGGGTGAATGGCTCGACCTCGACCCGGCCCACGCGGCGTCGCTGCGTGAGCTGTCGCCGGCGATCATCCGCATGCTCGGCACCTTGGCCGATCCCGTGGAGGTGGCCGAAGGCTTCGGCGCCGCCGCCGCACTCATGGCGGAGTTCCTGCCACTCGCCGCCGATCGACGGGCTCATCCCGGCGATGACCTGCTCAGCTTCATCGCCACCGATCCAGAGCTGTCCCTCGAAGATGTCGTGGTGACCGCCATCCTGATCGCGGTCGCCGGGCACGAGACCACGGCGAATCTGCTTGGCGCCGGGCTGATTCGACTGTTGCACGAACACGTCGACACCGTTGACGGGGCGGTGATCACCGAGCTGCTGCGGCTCGACGGTCCGGTGCAGTCGACGGTGCGCACGGCGACCGAGAACCACACGGTCGCCGGCGTCGATATCGCCGCCGGCGACAGCGTCGTGGTCGTGGTGGCGGCCGCCAACCGCGACCCGGCGGTGTTCGACGACCCCGACCGCTTCCGATTGGGCCGCACCGGGCCCGCTCCTGTGGCCTTCGGATACGGCGCGCACTACTGCCTTGGTTCTGCGCTGGCCCAGCTGGAGTTGATCGTCGCGTTGCGTGAAGTCCTTGCCCGCCAACCCGTTATCCGCGGAGAGGTCACCTGGCGCGACACACCCGCCATTCGGGGACCGCAGACGTTGCCGGTGGCGTTCAGCTGATGCGGGTTTTCGTCACCGGAGGGACGGGCGCCATCGGCGTCCACACCGTGCCCGCCCTGGTCGCGGCGGGGCATGCCGTCACCGCCTTGGCTCGCGGCGACGCGAAAGCCGCCTGGTTGCGAAGCCAAGGCGCTGAGCCGGTTTCGGTGTCGCTGTTCGACCGTCGCGGGCTGGCCGACGCGTTCGCCGACCACGACGCGGTGATCAATCTGGCGTCGGCGTTGCCGTCGACCACGGCGTTCATCCGTAAATCCGCCTGGGCGGAATGCGAGCGGGTACGTACGGAGGGGTCCGCGACCGTCGTCGATGCCGCGCGGGATGCGGGCGTTCCCAACCTGATTCAAGAATCCGTGGTGATGATCTACCGCGACGGCGGCAGCGACTGGATCGACGAAGACCAGCCTGTCGACCATTACCCGATCACCCGCGGCAACCACGCCGCCGAAGCCAGCGCACATCGGTTCACCGCCGCCGGCGGGCAGGCGACGATCCTGCGGTTCGGCGTCTTCTACGGTCCGCACGCGGCACATAGTGAACAGATCCTCGACATGGCCAAGTGGCACATCGGGTTCTCCCCCGGGCGCCCCGGCACCTACCTGTCGTCGATCCACGTCGCGGATGCGGCGAACGCCGTCGTCGCGGCACTCACGGCACCCGGCGGCACCTACAACGTCGTCGACGACCGGCCACTCACCAAGCGCGAGTACGCCGAGGCCTGCGCCGCCGCCGTCGGGCGCCGCATCTGGATCAGCGGGCCAGGACGGCTGGGACTCCTGCTCGGTGACCGACTCACGTCGATAACGAGGTCACTTCGGATGCGCAACAAGCGTTTTCGCGAGGCTTCGGACTGGCGTCCCCGCTACCCCAGCGCAGTCGAGGGTTACCGCGTGATGGCGCAGCTACGCTGAAGTACATTCCGACGGCGCGGATTCGCACCACGGTGTGACGCCGCGGAAGTGGTAGCGGTGGGTGGCCACCCAGCGGTAGATCCGCTCTTGGAGCGCGCCGACTCCCGGGATGCCGTAAACCCACAACGGCAACCGGGTGCCGATCGCCGCGGCCACGGCAGCGTTGGCCGCCTTGGCGCCGCCGAGCACTTCGCCGGAGGAATCCAGCCACCACACCGATTCCATCAGGTGCTCGGGTGCCACGCCGAGTCGTTCGGCGGTGCCGGGCTTCTGCAGTGGTTCGGTGCGAAGCCGGCCGGTGCGATTCATCCGCAGCAACTGATTGCGGGCGCGGGTACACATTCCGCACTTGCCGTCGAAGAACAGCACACCGTCCATGACTTCATCATGCGCCGCCGAGCGCCGCCGGAAACCGTGAGTCGCCACACAGGTGGGCTAGGCCGCAGGGTTGATCCGCGCGATGTGGACATCGCGGGTGAAGATGCGCAACCCATCCGGGGTCGGTGGCGCCGTTGAGGTGTACACCGCACCGGTCGGAGTGGTCAGTGTGACGGTGTGGCGGCCGTGCCGGTCGTAGGTTGTGGCCGCGTGCCAGCCGGGTTCTTCTTTGACGTAGTTGCAGTGCGCACATTGGCCTTGACCGTTGTGCACGCTGGTCGGGCCATGCTGCGCGTGCGGCCGGATGTGGTCGGTGTGCCGAATCCTGGCGTTGCAGTACGGGGTCCGGCAGAACTGATCCCGCAACGCGATGAACCGGGCCAGGGCTTTCGGGAACGCCCGGGATTTCGACTCCATCGCCACCAGCTTGTTGGTGCCCGGCTGGGCGTACAGGCGCCGCACCGCGGCCGCGCCCTGCGCATCGAGCGCGCCGACCACGACGAGATCCCGCGCTATTTCGGCCGGGATCGGCCCGTACCCCTCCAGATGCGCCGGTTCTGAGCCACCGCCGAGCAGGGTCTCATCCGAGAGCACCAGGTTCGCCGTCACCGGCACCGGCGACTGCACCGGGTTGCGGCCCGTGACCCGCTGCACCATCACGTCGGCCATGATCTGGTCGTGGGTGCGGCCCAACCCGGCCGGTACCGTCGTGCCCGGCAGTGTCGAGGCCAGCGTGCTCGCCGCCTCATCGGACAGCGCGGTATGCATGGCGCGGCCTTCGGCAGCCGGCAGCCGCACGCTCACGGTGGCCATGCCGTCACCAGCAGGCCGGAACCGGACATGACGCCCGGCCGGCGCGCGGCGCACCCGCTGCACGATCGCCTCCTGATCGAGCCGGTAGGCGATCCGCTTGGCCTCGGCGGTGATCTCGGCATCACCCTTACCATCGAGGGTGGCAGGGTCCGAGCACAATTCGGCATCCAGCAGCCGGCGATCCAACACCGACAGGCACTCGGCCTCTTTGGTGATCAGCTCGGCCCGGTGCTCGGAGAGCACACCCGACTCCAACGCGGCCAGCGTGCACGGCATGTCCGCGACCAGGATGCGGGCCATCGCCATCAACCGCTCACCCCGATGCGGCGACTCGCGCCGCGCCAACCCGACCTCCGAACCCAGCGCGGCCCGCGACACCCGCGGCCCACCCGCCGCGGCCGCCGCCACCCGCCGCGCCTCCAGTTCGGCCGCAATCCGGGCCTGCTGGGCCGCCGCACGCGCCTTGACCCGTTCGAGCTCCGCCATGCGACCCGACAACGCCGCCTCATCGGCCTTGGGATCTACCGACAGAATATCGCACATACGTTCGATTCTATCGGATACGTATGGTGCACGCCATACCCCAGATAAATGAATTTGCCCCGCTGTAACACGAGGAAATCTGCTCGTACCCTGCAGATTCGATGATGTCCTTGTGTTGATGCATCAGGGAATCGGTCTCGACGCGTTCAACGCCATGCCGAAGCAGCGGGCGGTGCACGCACTGTACGAATGCTGCTACAGCGTGCCGCTGGCCGGCAGCCTGGCCGACGGACGCGCCTACGAAGACCACGACCACCTGTTCCGGCGGGCCGACGACCTCCTCTTCGCGCTCGGCGACTCCTCGGTGGACGCGATCCTGCAGGCCTATCCGCAGCTCGGGCGCCGGCCCGGCAGCGCCCGCTCGCAATTCGAGCAGTGCGCGGTGTGCGATCGCGACCCTGATCTGATGGCGACCCTGACCGCGCACGCCGCGACCTACCGCGACCACTTCGGCTTCGACTTCGTGATGTTCGTCGGCGCCATGAGCGCCAACGAAGTGCTGACACACATGGCCGACCGCATGCACAACGACCACGAGACCGAGCGCAAGGTGGTCCGTAACGAGCTGGCCCGCATCAACCGGACCCGGCTGGAACGCATGCTCGGGCCTGAAGGCGGCTACAACAACTGGTAACGAAGCCGCCACGACGTGCCCGCCGCCAGGAAGCGTTCGCCAAGCCTTAGTAGTTTGTACCCGTGCATCAGGAGATCCCCCCGCAGTACGTGCGTTCGACGAACGCACCGCAGGCCCGGACCCTCATCGACATCCTCTACGCCACGGCCGACCAATATCCCGATGCACCCGCCATCGACGACGGCACCGTCCAGCTCACCTACGCCGAGCTGATCGCCGACGTCGAGGAAAGCGTCGCCTGGCTGGCCGCGCGCGGCATCGGCCGCGGTGACCGCATCGGCATCCGCATGCCGTCGGGCAGCTACGCGCTGTACGTGTCGATTCTGGCGACCCTCGCGACCGGCGCCGCATACGTCCCCGTCGACGCCGACGATCCCGAGGAACGCGCCGCGCTGGTCTTCGGCGAAGCCGGGGTGGTCGGCATCATCACCGAAGCCGGTCTGGTCCGCGGTCCCGGCTCGACCCGGGGCTGGCAGGCCGGCCGCCCACTGACCCGCGACGACGCCTGGATCATCTTCACCTCCGGCTCCACCGGCACCCCGAAGGGCGTCGCGGTGACGCACCGCAACGCCGCCGCCTTCGTCGACGCCGAGGCCGAAATCTTCCTGAAGGACAACCCGCTGGGCCCGGGCGACCGCGTGCTGGCCGGGCTGTCTGTGGCGTTCGACGCGTCCTGCGAAGAGATGTGGCTGGCCTGGCGCCACGGCGCGTGCCTCGTCCCGGCCCCGCGCTCGCTGGTGCGCAGCGGCATGGACCTCGGCCCCTGGCTGGTGTCACGCGACATCACCGTCGTCTCGACGGTGCCGACGCTCGCCTCGCTGTGGCCCGCCGAGGCGCTGGAGGCCGTGCGCCTGCTGATCTTCGGCGGCGAGGCCTGCCCGCCCGAGCTCGCCGAGCGCCTGGCCGTCGAGGGCCGCGAGGTGTGGAACACCTACGGCCCCACCGAAGCCACGGTCGTCGCCTGCCTTGCGCCGCTCGGCGGTGGCCCGGTCAGCATCGGCCTGCCGCTGCCCGGCTGGGATCTGGCCGTCGTCGACAAGGACGGTCTGCAGGTTGGCTACGGCGAAATCGGCGAGCTGGTGATCGGCGGCGTCGGCCTGGCCCGCTACCTCGACCCGGAGAAGGACGCCGAGAAGTACGCGCCGATGGAGACCCTCGGCTGGGGCCGCGCGTACCGCAGCGGTGACCTGGTCCGGCTCGAGGCGGACGGTCTCTACTTCCAGGGTCGCGCCGACGATCAGGTCAAGGTCGGCGGCCGGCGCATCGAACTCGGCGAGGTCGACGCCGCACTCGTCAACCTGCCGGGTGTCAGCGGCGGCGCGGCCGCGGTGCGCAAGACCGCCACCGGCACTCCCCTGCTCGTCGGCTACATCGCCAGCACCGACCCCGAATTCGATATCACCAAGGCCCGCAAGACACTTGCCGAGTCGCTGCCCGCCGCGCTGGTGCCGCGCCTCGTCCTGGTCGACGAATTGCCCACGCGCACATCAGGAAAAGTCGACCGCAACGCGCTGCCGTGGCCCGTCGACGGGGCGGGCGACGACAGCCCCGACCTGGACGGCACCATGGGCTGGCTCGCCGGGCTGTGGCGCGACGTACTGGCCTCCCCGATCGACGGACCCGGAGCCGATTTCTTCGCGCTCGGCGGCGGCTCGCTGTCCGCCGCGCAGCTCGTGTCGCTGCTGCGCGAGAAGTACCCGCAGGTCACCGTCGCCGACCTCTACGACCACCCGCGGCTGGGCTCACTGGCCGGCTATCTCGACGAACTCGACCCACCACCGGTGGTCGAAACCCGTAGCGTCACACCGGTTCCGCTGACGACACAGCTGATCCAGACCGCCGCCGCCATCCCGCTCGCAACGCTCGCCGGCATGCAGTGGGTCGTCTGGCTGGCCATCCTGAACAACGCCGCCGCGGCGCTGCACCTGCTGCCCTGGGCCCACACCGTGAACTGGTGGGTGATCCTCGTCGGGTTCCTCGTGTTCGTCACACCGATCGGCCGCATGGGTATCGCCGTGTTCGCCGCCCGCGCCCTGCTGTCCGGCCTGGAACCGGGCACCTACAAGCGCGGCGGATCCGAGCACCTGCGGGTCTGGCTCGCCGAACGGCTCGGCGAGGCCAGCGGCGCCGAAAACCAGGCCGGCGCACCCTGGTTGGTGTACTACGCCCGCGCACTGGGCAACCGGGTCGGCGACGGCGTCGACCTGCACTCGACACCACCGGTCACCGGCATGCTCACCCTCGGGGACCGCTGCTCGGTCGAGCCGGAGGTCGACCTCACCGGGCACTGGATCGACGGCGACCTGTTCCATGTCGGACCCATCAGCATCGGCAACGACGCCACCATCGGTGCCCGCACCACGCTGCTGCCGGGTGCGGTGGTCGGCAAGAACGCCGACGTCGCACCGGGTTCCGGCGTGATCGGCAAGGTCAAGGCCGGTCAGTACTGGAAGGGCTCGCCGGCGGTGAAGTCCGGCAAGGCCCACCACCCGTGGCCCGACGAGCGGCCGGGCCGCGCGCCCATCTGGGTCGCGATGTACGGGGTGACGTCGGTGCTGCTCGGCGGACTGCCGATCCTGGCCCTCGCGGCGGGACTCGCGGTGCTGATTCTGCCGGTGCGCCATACGCATTCGCTGCCGGAGGCGGTCCTGCCGGTCGCGTTGTGGACGCCCGTCGCCGCGGTGGTCGCCATGGCGGTGTACGCCGCGCTGACCGTGATCGGGGTGCGGCTGCTGGCCCTCGGCCTGACCGAGGGCTACCACCCCGTGCGCAGCCGCGTGGGCTGGCAGCTGTGGGCCACCGAGCGCCTGATGGACGCCGCCCGCAACTACCTGTTCCCCATCTACGCCAGTCTGTTGACGCCGTGGTGGCTGCGGATCCTCGGCGCGAAAGTCGGTAAGGACACCGAGATTTCGACGGCCCTGCTGACGCCGAAGTTCACCGAGGTGCTCGACGGCGCGTTCTTGGCCGACGACACCATGGTGGCGTCGTACGAACTGGGCGGCGGCTGGATTCACGTCGCCAAGGCGACCGTCGGCCGGCGCGCGTTCCTCGGCAACTCGGGCATCACCCAGCCCGGGCGCCGTGTCCCCGACGACGGGCTGGTCGCGGTGCTGTCGGCGACGCCGCACAAGGCCAAGGCCGGGTCATCGTGGCTGGGCAGTCCGCCGATCCGGTTGCGCCGTCAGCCAACCGAGGCCGACGCGGTGCGCACCTTCCACCCGTCACTGCGCCTGAAGGTGATGCGGTCGACGGTCGAGACCCTGCGGATCGTCCCGGTGATGGTGACGTTCGGCATCGGCGTGGCCGTCCTCGGCGTCCTGCAGGCCCTGGCCGGCGAATTGGGCTGGGTGTGGGCGGCATTGGGCGCCGGCCTGGTCCTGCTGAACGCGGGCGCCATCGCCGGTGCCATCGCCGTGGTCGCGAAATGGTTGATGGTCGGGCGCATCCGGGCCGTCGAGCACCCCCTGTGGTCGCCGTTCGTGTGGCGCAACGAGGTGTCCGACACCTTCGTCGAGACCGTCGCCGGCCCGTGGTTCGCCCGCGCGGCCAGCGGCACCCCGGTGATGAACTTGTGGCTGCGGGCCCTCGGCGCCGCGATCGGCCGCGGCGTGTGGTGCGAAACCTATTGGTTGCCAGAGGCCGACCTGGTGACGCTGGGCCGGGGCGCGACGGTGAACCGGGGCTGCGTGGTGCAGACCCACCTGTTCCACGACCGCATCATGCAGCTCGACACCGTGGTGCTGGACGAGGGCGCGACGCTCGGTACCCACTGCGTCGCACTGCCCGCCGCCAGCATCGGTGCGGGTGCGACGGTCGGCCCGGCCTCGCTGGTGATGCGCGGCGACGCGGTGCCGGCCTCGACGCGCTGGCAGGGCAATCCGATCGCCCCGTGGGTCGGCAAGAAGCGCAAGTCCGGCAACCGACATAAGGCGCAAGCCGCGTGACCCGAACAAACAAGAAGGACCGCAAAAGCGTTGCGCCGGTGATCGATCCGTACCTGCCCAACAACGGCAACTTCGGTTTCCGCGTCTCCCGCTACGAGCTGAGCCTCGAATACAAGGTGGAGAGCAACCGGCTGACGGGCATCGCCCACATCACCGCGGTCACCCTGGCGTCGCTGAACTGGTTCACCCTGGACCTGTCCGACGACCTGTCGGTGGCCAAGGTCGAGGTCAACGGCCGGCGCCCGGCCAAGTTCCGCACCGTCAACGGCAAGCTGCACATCACGCTGGCCGACCAGCTGCCCGCCGGCGCCGCGATGAAGGTGACGGTGCGCTACGGCGGCAACCCGCGCCCCATCAAATCCATCTGGGGCACAGTCGGTTTCGAGGAGCTGACGGAAGGGGCCCTGGTCGCCGGGCAACCGAACGGCGCGGCCTCGTGGTTCCCGTGCGACGACCACCCGAGCAGCAAGGCGAGCTACCGCATCGCGATCAGCACCGACAGCCCGTACCGGGTCATCGCCAACGGCGAGCTGGTGAGCCGGAAAACCCGTGCGGCACAGACCTTGTGGGTGTACGAGCTCGCCGAGCCGACGTCGACCTACCTGATCACCCTGCAGATCGGCCGCTACGAGTCGGTGCGCCTGTCCAAATCACCGGTGCCGATGTCCGCCGCCCTGCCGCAGCGGCTGATCCGCAACTTCGAATACGACTTCGGCCGCCAGCCGCAGATGATGCAGCTGTTCACCCGGCTGTTCGGGCCGTATCCGCTGTCGACCGGCTACACCGTCGTCGTCACCGACGACGACCTGGAGATCCCGCTGGAGGCGCAAGGCATTTCGATCTTCGGCGCCAACCACTGCGACGGCCGCCGCAGCGCCGAGCGGCTCATCGCGCACGAGATGGCGCACCAGTGGTTCGGCAACTCGGTGACGGTACGACGCTGGCGCGACATCTGGCTGCACGAAGGATTTGCCTGTTACGCGGAGTGGCTGTGGGCCGAGGAGTCGGGCTGGCGCACCGCCGACCAGCTGGCCGCCCACAATCTGCAGAAACTCCGGGGCCTGCCGCAGAACCTGCTGTTGGCCGATCCCGGGCCCGAGGACATGTTCGACGACCGCGTGTACAAGCGCGGCGCACTGACCCTGCACGCCCTGCGGCGCACCATCGGCGACGCGAATTTCTTTGCGCTACTACGTGATTGGACCACCCGGTACCGGCACTCGACCGCACTGACCGATGACTTCACCGGCCTGGCCGCCAACTACACCGACCAGTCCCTGCGCGGACTGTGGACCGCGTGGCTCTACACGACGGAGCTACCGGCACAGTGAAACCCAGCGGTGTGGCGCGGGTCGCCGTCGCAACGGTGCTCAGCGCGCTCTGCGGCTACGCGATCCTCTACCTCGCCGCGCGCGATCTGGCCCCCGCCGGGTTCTCGGTGTTCAGCGTCTTCTGGGGCGCCTTCGGGTTGTTCACCGGCGCGGCCAACGGGCTGCTGCAGGAGGCCACGCGTGAGGTCCGCGTCGCCCGCGCGGCCGAGCCCCAACCCGGGCCGCATCTGCAGCCCCTCCGGGTGGCCGCGCTCGTGGCCGTCGCCGCGGGCCTGCTGATCGCCGGCACCGCCCCGCTGTGGGCGGCGCACGTGTTCGTCGAATCCACCCCGCTGAGCGTGACGCTGCTGAGCGTCGGCCTGGCCGGCTTCTGCTTGCACGCCACGCTCCTGGGCGTGCTGGCCGGGGCGGACGGCTGGACCCAGTACGGAACGCTCATGGTCACCGACGCCGGTATCCGGGTCGCCGTCGCGGTCGCCGCGTTCGTCCTGGGCTGGGGGCTGGACGGCTATCTGTGGGCCACCGTTGCCGGGTCGATGTCGTGGCTGATCCTGCTGCTGGCCTCCCACGTGGCCCGGTCCGCGGCCGCCATCCACACGCCCGGCACCCCGCGGACGTTCCTCACGGGCTCGGCGCACTCGATCGCCGCCGCGGGCGCCAGCGCCGTGCTGGTGATGGGCTTCCCCGTGCTGCTGCAGGCCACGTCCCGCGACCTGGGGGCCACCGGCGGCGTCATCATCCTGGCGGTGACGCTGACCCGCGCCCCGCTGCTGGTTCCGCTGACCGCCATGCAGGGCAACCTGATCGCGCATTTCGTCGACAACCGCAGGCTGCGGGCCCTGCTCACGCCGACCCTCGTCCTCGCCGGGCTGGGCGCGCTGGCGGTGGTGGCCGCCGGGCTGCTCGGACCATGGCTGCTGCGCACGCTGTTCGGGCCCGAGTACGCCGCGAGCGGCGTGCTGCTGGCCTGGTTGACAGCCGGCGCTATCGCCATCGCCTTTCTGACGCTGACCGGGGCCGCCACCGTCGCCGCCGCGCAGCACCGCGCCTACGCGGTGGGCTGGGTGAGCGCCACGGTGGCCGCGGCACTGTTGTTGCTGCTGCCGCTGGACCTGCAGACCCGGACCATCGTCGCGCTGATGTGCGGACCGCTGGTCGGAATCGTCGTCCACCTGGCCGCGCTCGGCGCGATCCGGCGTCCCTGAGCGTGTAGTTTCGGCAGCAACATGTCCCTTTACCGCGACGTCTGGATCGTCATTCCCGCGTACAACGAGGCGAGCGTCATTGCCGACGTCGTCGCCGATGTGCGCGCCGTCTTCCCCAACGTCGTCGTCGTCGACGACGGCGGCCGCGACGACACCGGCGACCGCGCCTTTGCCGCCGGTGCCCACGTCGTGCGTCACCCCGTGAACCTCGGGCAGGGCGCGGCCATCCAGACCGGCGTCGAATACGCCCGATCCCGCCCCGGGGCACAGTTCTTCGCCACGTTCGACGCCGACGGTCAGCACCAGGTCAAGGATGTCGTGCGGATGCTCGACCGGCTGCAGGCCGAGGACCTGGACATCGTCATCGGCACGCGGTTCGCCGACCAGCCGCCCGACCGCATGCCGATGCTCAAACGGCTGCTGCTGCCGATCGTCGCCAAACTCAGCCGGTCCAGCCGCCAGCTGCACCTGACCGACGCGCACAACGGGCTGCGGGTGTTCAACAAGACCGTCGCCGACGGATTGAACCTGACCATGAACGGCATGAGCCACGCCAGCGAGTTCGTCGCGCTGATCGTGGAGAACCAGTGGCGGATCGCCGAACAGCCGGTGCAGATCCTGTACACCGACTATTCGATGTCGAAGGGTCAGCCGCTGGTCAACGGCGTCAACATCGTCGTCGACGGGCTGCTGCGCGGGAGGTTGCGCCGATGATCTGGACCAAGGCATTACTGATCGGCGCGGTGGTCCTGCTGCTGGCCTACCTGTTCTCGTCGCGGCGCAACGCGCAGTCGCGGGCGTGGGTGAAGGTCGGCTACGTGTTCTTCGTGCTCGGCGCCATCTACGCGATCCTGCGCCCCAACGACACCACGGTGGTGGCGCACTGGCTCGGCATCGGCCGCGGCGCCGACCTCCTGTTGTACGCGCTCGTCATCGCGTTCCTGTTCACGACGATCAGCGCGTACATGCGCTTCAAAGACCTGGAATTGCGGTACGCCCAGCTGGCCCGCGCGGTGGCGCTGGAAGGCGCGCGGGTGCCCGATCCCGAGCCGCCGACCCGTCAGGTCTGAACGCCCAGACTCCCCAGCATCGTGGCCAGCAGTTGGATGCGGCCATCCTCGAGTTCGGGCTGCGGCAGCACGGCGCGAATCAGCGCCGCGCCGTCGAAGGTGTTGACCATGACGGCGACGATCAGCATCAGCAGCTCCGGCGGCAGCTGATCGGCGCCGGGCATCTCCTGCGCGGTCTCGTAGATGTTGCGGCCGTACTCGACGAGGGCGCCCTGCAGCGTCGTCCGCAGCTTCTCGTCGGTGCGCGCCGCGACCATCAGCTCGTACATCACCGCATTGGTCGCGTTGCCGCTGATGTCACGCAGCGCGATCAATGCGCCTTCCAGAGCCGGCCGGTCCGAAGGGATTTCGGCGATCTGCTTGCTGAACTGCTCCAGCTGACGGCGCATGACCTCCAGCGCCGTGGCGGCCATGAAGTCGCCCATGGTGGCGAAATGCTTGAACAGCGCGCCGTCGGAGACCTCGGCCCGACGCGCGATCACCGCCGCCGAGGCGCGGGCATAGCCGACCTCGACGATGGTGGCGATCGCGGCGTCGAGAAGCCGGGCCCGCGTCTCTTCGCGGCGTTGCTGTTGGGTTCTGGCCATGTCAGACCGCTTGCGCCACCGGCAGTTTCGCGCCACGCGCCGGCAGGTAGTGGCCGGACTTCACCGTGTCGCCGTAGCCCTCGACGAATTCACCGTCGCGGAACACCACCTGACCACCCACACCGGTCGCCACCACGGCGGCGTCGCTGCGGTTGACCATGCGGCTCAGGCCACCGTAGAACTCGACCGAATCCTCGTGGTACGCCTCGAGTCCGGCGTCGAGGCCGGCGGGGTCGATCACCACGAAATCGGCGCGCTCACCCTGACGCAGCGTGCCGGCCTCCAGGCCGAACCAGTCGGCGACCTCACCGGTGAGCCGGTGCACGGCGTGCTCGGTGGTCATGAACGGGCGGCCGGCCTTGTCGGCGTCCTGCACGCGGCGCAGCATCCGCAGCGCGTAGTTGTAGAACGCCATATTGCGAAGGTGCGCACCGGCATCCGAGAAGCCCATGTGCACGGACGGTTCGACGGCCAGCTTGTCGAGCTGCTTGGGACGGTGGTTGGCCACGATGGTTGTCCAGCGCGTGTTGCGCTCGCCGTGCTCGACGAGGACGTCGAGGAAGGCATCGAGCGGGTGGCTGCCGCGCTCGTCGGCGATCTGGCCAAAGCTCTTGCCGATCAACGACTTGTCGGGGCACTCGACGATGGTCGAGTCGTGGAAGTCACGGTGCCACAGCGTCGGGCCCAGCACCTTCTTGTCGAACGACTTGCGGAACCGGCGCCGGTACTCCGGGTCGGCCATCAGCTTGTTGCGCTCCAGCTGGTCGCGCAGATGCAGCGCGGCGGTGCCCGCACCGAACTCCTCGAAAACCGGGAGATCGATTCCGTCCGAATACAATTCGAACGGCACCGGCAGGTGCTGGAAGCGGACCTTAGAGTTCAGGACCTTGTTGGCCAGGCGCGTCACCGGGCCCAGCAGGTACACCGCGCCAGGCGACGACTTGGCGTCGGCGGCCACCAGCAGACTCATGCGCACGCCGGCACGACGACCGAACCAGCCGCTGCTCTCGAGGAAGAAGTTCAGTGCCTCTTGCAGTTTCGCGACGTTGGGCGCGCTCTGCAGGATGCGGCCGCGCTTGCGCAGCACCTTGATCAGGCGGCGGCGCTCACGCCACGTGGCGAAGGTCGACGGCAGCGCGCGGGACCGGAAGCGGTCACCGTCGAGCTTGTCGATCGCGGCGTCCATACCGGACATGCCGAGCATGCCGGCGTCCAGGGCGGCCTCGAGCCGCGACGCCATGGTCTCGAGCTCGGCGTTGGTCGGGGTGACGTTCGGGGTCGTCGCGCGGTCCAGACCCAGCACCGAGGTGCGCAGGTCGGAGTGGCCCAGCAGCGAGCTGACGTTCGGGCCCAGCGGCAGGGCCTCGAGCGCCTGCACGTACTCGGCGGGTCCGGACCACGACCGGTTCTCCTCGAGCGCGCCGACGACGAACTTGCGCGGCACCGCCTCGACGCGGCTGAACAGGTCGGCGGCGTCGTCGTTCTCGGCGTAGACCGTCGACAGCGAGCACATGCCCAGCAGCACGGTCGTCACGCCATGGCGGACGGACTCCCGCAGGCCCGGATCGAGCAGCACCTCGGCGTCGTAGTGGGTGTGGACGTCGATGAAGCCCGGCGTCACCCACTTGCCCTTGGCGTCGATGACGTCGGGGCAGCCCGTCTCATCGAGCGGCTGTGCCGACACCGTCGCGACGACGCCGTCGCGGATACCCAGATTGCGCAATTGCGGCGTGCGGCCGGTGCCGTCGAACCACAGGCCGTCTTTGACGATCACGTCGTAGGTCATGACGTGAGACTAGGACAGAAAGTGAGTGCTTACAATCTTTTTCTGTGTAATCGCAGGTCAGGGACGGAAGAAGTTCACCGTCCGGGCCACGCCCTCAGCCAGCGCGACCTTGGGGCTCCACCCCAGCACCTGCTGCGCACGGGTGTAGTCGAGGCGGGATTTGCGCAGGTCACCGAGGCGCGGCGGGTGCATCTCCGGGGCGTCTGGCACGCCGACGGCCGCGGCGATCGCGGTGTGCAGCTGCGCCGTCGACGTCTCGACGCCAGTGCCGACGTTGAACCGCTGCCCACCGCCGGCTTCGCCGCCGGCTCGCACGAAGGCGTCGACGACGTCGTCGACGAACACGTAGTCGCGGGTGTCGGTGCCGTCACCGAAGATCTTGGTGGGCCGCCCGGCCAGCAGCGCCTGGCTGAAGATCGCGACCACACCGGCTTCGCCGTGCGGGTCCTGGCGCGGGCCGTAGACGTTGGCGGGCGCGATGTGCGAGCAGTCCAGGCCGTACAAGTTGCGGAACATGTTGAGGTAGACCTCGCCGCACACCTTGCTGGCGGCGTACGGGGACGACGGATCGACCGGCATGTCCTCGTTTGTCGGGTAGCCCGGCGGGACGCCGTAGATGGACCCGCCCGACGATGTGTGGACCACCTTGCGCACGCCGTTGCTGCGCGCCGCCTCGGCCAGCCGCACGGTGCCGACGACGTTGACCGAGGCGTCGAACGGAGCGTCCGTCACCGACCGTGCGACGGAGATCTGCGCGGCCAGGTGGAAGATCACCTCGGGCTGCTCTTCGGCGACGATGGCGTGCAGATCAGCGTCGACGATGTCGGCCTTCACGAACTCGAATCGCGGGTTGCCCTCGGCATCAGCGAGGTTGTCGACCTTGCCGCTGCTCAAGTCGTCGAGCCCGACGACGTCGTGTCCCTCAGACAGGAGCCGATCGACGAGGGTCGACCCGATGAACCCGGCAGCACCAGTGACAAGTGTTCGCACGGCGCAACCATACCGACGGTTGCTGCGTGACGCCCCGTACAGTCGACAAGAGTGAACTGGGTCGCCCGAACTGCCGCCGTACTCGTGGTGCTGCAGCTGGTACTGCGGGCGGTTCTGGCATTCGGCGGCTACTTCTACTGGGACGATCTGATCCTGATCGGCCAGGCCGGCACCCATTCCCTGCTGTCGCCCGACTTCCTCTTCAACGACCATGACGGGCACGTCATGCCCGCCGGATTCCTGCTCGCCGGGGTGCTGACGCGGCTGGCACCACTGAACTGGTTCTGGCCGGCCCTGAGCCTGGTGCTGCTGCAACTCGTCGCGTCGGTGGCGCTGGTGCGCGCCCTGCGCGTGATGCTCGGGTGGCGCCCGGTACTGCTGGTGCCGCTGACGTTCGCGCTGTTCACGCCTTTGGGCGTGCCGGCGTTCGCCTGGTGGTCGGCCGGGCTCAACGCGCTGCCGATGGCGGCGGCCATGGCGTGGGTGTGCGCCGACGCCATCCTGCTGGTCCGCACCGGAAATCCGCGGTACGTGTGGACCGGCTGCCTCGCTTATCTGGGCGGGCTGGTGTTCTTCGAGAAGTCCGCGGTGATTCCGTTCACCGCGTTCGCGGTGTGCTGGCTGCTGGTGTACGTCACGGGCGCACGTACCTCGGTATGGCGCAAGGGCCTGCGGCTGTGGCTGGGGCTGCTGACCATCACGATCGGCTGGGTCGGGGTCTATCTACTGGTGGTCAACCAGAAGCGCTGGACGCTGGACCTGGCGATGACGTGGGAGCTGTTGGCGCGGTCCGTCACACACGGACTGGTGCCGACGCTGGCCGGCGGGCCGTGGGACTGGCAGCGCTGGGCGCCCGCCTCCCCGTGGGCGACGCCCGGCCCGGTCGTCATGGTGCTGGGCTGGCTGGTGCTCGCCGCCGTGCTCGCGGTGTCGCTGCTGCGCAAGCGCCGGCTGGGCCCGGTCTGGCTGGCCGCCGTCGGGTACGTGGTGGCGTGCCAGGTGCCGATCTACCTGATGCGGTCGTCGAAGTTCACGGCCCTTGAGCTGGCGCAGACGTTGCGCTACCTATCCGATCTCGTCGTGGTGCTGGCACTGCTGGCCGCCGTCGCCTTCTGCGCGCCCAACCGGAGTGCGCGGTTCGACGACTCCGCGCGACGACGGTTCGTCGTCGCTTGTGCCGCAACACTATTCGTGGCCAGCAGCCTGTACTCGTGGGCGACCTTCCTGCCCAGCTGGCGCGACAACCCCACGCGCGCCTATCTCGTCAACGTCGAGGCGGCGCTGGCCAACGCGCCCCGCGGCGTACCGCTGCTGGATCAGGAAGTCGATCCCCTGGTGCTGCAACGCGTGGCATGGCCACAGAACCTGGCGAGCCACATGTTCGCCCTGCTGCGCGACCGGCCTGAATTCGCTTCCAGCACAACCTCTTTGCAGATGCTCACTGCGACCGGTCAACTGGTACCGGCCAAGGTGACGTGGACGCGCACCATCGCGCCCGGCCCGGCACCGAACTGCGGCTACCTCGTACAGACCGACGCACCGGTCACCATGCCGCTCGACGGCCCGCTGCTGCCGGCCGACTGGACCGCCGAGATCAACTACCTCGCCAACAGCGACGGGTCTCTGACGATGTCCCTGCCCGAGGGGCGCGAGGCTCGCGTGCCGGTACACCCCGGCCTGAACCGGGTGTTCGTCCGGCTGCCCGGCGCCGGCGCCGCGATCCAGGTGAAGGCCAACACGTCGGCGCTGTCGGTGTGCGTCGCCTCCGGGCCGGTGGGGTTCCTGGCGCCCAAATAGCCGCGCAAAAAAACTGTCCCCTTCCGGGGCGGTGCCCACTCCTACCTGTGTCAGCAAGTCCACAAGGGCCTGCGACCACCGGAAAAGGAGAACCCCCATGACCGCCACCACCGGGACCGCAAACGGCAAGCGCATCGCACTGGCCGCGCTCATCGGCACGGCTGCGCTGTACGTGGCCCCGCTGGCGCTGACGACGCCGACGGCCGGCGCGGAATCATTCGCGTTCAACTGCGGAAAATCTGGTGGCACCTACGCCCAGGGCACCCGGTCGAACGGCTCGATCGTCGAAAGCTGCACGACGGTCGACAAGAAGGGCGTCAAAACCCAGTGCTCCGAGGTCGACGGCAAATCGCAGGGCTGCATCACCGTGCCGAGGACGACCGTGAAGGGCACCCACGTCCCGACCGGTGATCTTGTCCCGGTCCAGATCGATCGCTCCTGAAATCCCCGCCGTCCACAGCCACCCGAACCCGAAAAGGAATCACGTCCATGACCACCACCACTCTCCGATCGGCGAAGTCCGCGGCATTCGCCGCCCTGCTCAGCACTGCGGCGCTGTACGCATTGCCGGTGATGCTGACCGCACCCAGCGCCAACGCCAGCGTCAGCGGCGATTGCACGGGCTCCAACCAGACCTACGAAAACCGGATGGGCAACGGGCACCTCTACGAGGCCTGCACCACGACCGACAAGAACGGCGACAAGACGAAGTGCTCGTACGTCGACGGAAAAGCTCAGGGCTGCATCGCCGTCCCGATGCGCAAGCCGAAGTTCAACCTGGACCCGAGCGTGGTGACGCCGGTTACGGAGACGCCGTCCGCGGGCCCGCACGTGCAGCCCGACCAGCGCCGGTAGCGCAAAAAGTTGTGGAGCCACCCAGGGGAATCGAACCCCTGACCTATTCATTACAAGCGACCCGCAGAGGCCCCTAACGGGTCACTATCCCCCGCGCCGGTCGTGCCCCTCCGTCCGCGCCCGGCGGCCCCGGCCGACTTGCCGGCCGCACCTGTCAAGGTCCCTGCCTGAGCGCGCCCAAATGTCCTACCGGGATGTGTGCCTGCTGAGCAGTCTGTCAGTTGGCTCGTGACGCAACGGTGCCCGAATGGTTACCCTTGCGAACTTTTCAGTTGACGCCCAGGCGATGCACAGTTACGGCCAGGTAAATAACTCGGCTTCAGGGGGGCCTGCTTCAATGTTAAAGACTTGGCGCACATGGCAATTGGCACAATCACTGTCATCGCGCACGGTAACGGAACGAACCGCCGCGGTGCAGCGCATGGGCGAATGGTGCAACGTGGCACCCGAGCATGCCCAGGTCGATGACATCGTCACCTGGCTCGCCGAGGGCGGCGATTGGATGCCCAACACGCGGTGGACCTACTACACCTCGCTCAATGCGTTCTACCTGTGGCTCCAAAAGACCGGCCGCCGTGTCGACAACCCGATGGTGATGATCGACTCGCCCAAGCGGTCCAAGGGCGTCCCGCATCCCGTCACTAACCACTGCGTCCAGCGACTACTCAAGGTACGGGGCCGAACTCGCACCAAAGCGATGCTGATATTGGCCTTGTTCGCAGGGTTCCGCGCGCACGAGATCGCCAAGGTGAAAGGCGAGGACTTCGACCTGATCGCGCGCACCGTGACCGTGACCGGCAAGGGCGGCTTCACCGCCACGCTGCCGCTACACCACCTGGTACTTGAAATCGCGTATCAGATGCCGCGGCGCGGTTATTGGTTCCCAGGCGTCGACCGTGGGCACCAACGACGCGAATCGGTGTGCGGCACGATCAAGGAGGCGATGGTCCGCGCTGGTGTCACCGGATCGGCACACTGGCTGCGCCACTGGTTCGGCACCGCGCTACTGGAGGCCGGAGTGGACGTACGGGTCGTCCAGACACTGCTGCGCCACCAGAACCTGGCAACGACCGAGATTTACACCAAGGTGTCAGACGCGCGCCGAGCTGAGGGCATCGAGCTGCTCGACCCGTTCCGGCTCGAACCGGTCGCCGAGCTCACTCCCGCGATGCGCCGCATGGTCGACGAAGCCTGCCAGGAAGCCGACGACACCTACCAGGCCGACGCCGCTTAGATGTCCACCTCGGCGGTGATGTCCTCGGGCAGGAGCCAGAGCTGCATGGCGATGCGGGATTTGTTGTTGCCGCTGCCGGCCTGGATCGTGACGACGGCCAGCCAGCCGCCGTCCGCCCGGCGGAGCCACGCGGTTTGGCGGCCACGCATCCACGGCTCGAGGTGCAGCCCGCCGGCCTTGACCCACAGCGGAAGCTCATCACGCCGGAATCCTGCGGGCGGGAAGGCCCTGGCGGTGTTCACCATGACCGGCCTGTCGACCGGGATCAGCGTGCGGTAGCCAAGAAGTTCCGACCGCCAATGTTCGAACACAAATTCGAGTATTCCAGAATCCGTGCTACTCTCGAAGTAACTCGGGCGGTCGCGGGTTCGAATCCCGCCAGCTCCACTCATGGGGCTGTAGTTCAGCGGCAGAACTCCCGACTGACATACGGCGAGGGCCGATCCCAATCGTGATTGGGGTCGGCCCTCACCATTTCTGGCCGTCCTGCCAATAAAAACCTATGGCATCTTCGCCCGCTTTCTCGCCGCGTCAATAGAATCGGGCGAGCAGGGTGCGCAGACCCCGCTGGCACGGCGAGCGCCGCGCGCTGACTAGTCCGCTCGGGAACGTGCGGCGGGGGTAGGGGGATCGATGGCCGATCGATGGCCGATCATCGACGTGAAGCTAGATGAGTTGGCGTTGGACATCCAGAACGTCCGCATACCCGAGAAAGACCTGGCCGAGACCGCAATCGTCAACTACCTCGTAGAGGCGGAGGACCTGCTCGACCTCGCCCGGGACATTCTCCGCGATGGGTACATCGACAACGAGATGCCGGTCGTGACCAGGGAAGACGGCAAGCTGGTGGTACTGGAAGGCAATCGCCGTGTCGCATCGTTGAAGGCGATTCAGAATCCTGGGCTGGTCGGCAAGTCAGAACCGCAGCTACAGCGGCACTTGACTCGGTATCCGGATGCTGACATGCCTACCGTCATTCGGGTCCAGGTCGCGCCGTCGCGCGAGGTCGCGCAACCGTTGCTCGCGCGGCTGCACACCGGTGATCCGAAGAAAGCGTGGCTCCGCGAGCAGCAAGCGGTGTTCTACCACTCGCAACTGTCCGACTCCGTCACAATCGATGACCTGCGGACGACCTATCCGCGCGAGGCGGGCAAGATCGTGAGCTTCATCCGAATGGGCGAGATGCGCGAGCTGATCCGGTCGATCCCCTACGTCGACCCGGCCCTCGAGGATTTCGTCAAGAACAGCAAGCTCAAGATGTCGTCGCTGGAATACGCCTACGATCGCCCGAAGATTCGGGAGGTCTTGGGACTGGAGTTCCGCGACAACGGCACGCTGAAGTCGAAACGGCTGTCCCCGGCGCACCGAGCAGGTCTCATCTACCTGCTGCAGCAGTTCAAGGATGGCGTGCTCAATACGCGGTCACCTCAGCTAAAGGAGCGGTGCCGCGACGAACATATTGCGTTCGTTGACGAGCTGCGGGGTGTGGTCGAAGGCGCGAGTGGATCGCCGTCCGGCGACTCATCGGCTTCCTCGAGTACCCCGGGGACTGGCTCACCCGGTTCCGCCACGGCCAGCGGCGGAACGAACGGCAGCGCGGCATCTGGACGCGGTGGCGGCAACGGAAACGGTGGGACGGCGGGCGGCAGCCAATCCGGCGGCGCAGCGGCCGCCAGCACCTCAGGCGCTGGCGCTGCTGGTGGCGCCACCACCCGAGGCCCGAACCGGGGCTCAGCCCTCGTGAAACTCGATTTCTCGGGGTTCGTCTACAAGGGGAGCCGGAGCGGCCTGCGACGTCGGATCGAAGAGCTGCGCACCATCAACGTGAAGGACTTTCCGAACGCCGCTTATGACCTGATGCGAACGATTCTCGAATGCGCGATCAAGGAATACTTCAACGCGCAGGGCAAACCTCTCGATGGAAAGTTGACGCTAGGTCCGAGCGTTACGCAGTTGGCGAGCGAGTTCAAATCCGATAAGAGCATGACGTCGCTGATCAACGCGATAAACCGATCGGGGAAGATGCCGACAAGTCAGTACTCGGGGACCACCGAGTCACTGAACGCGAGCAATCACAATCCAGATTCATTCGCCGAGAGAGTCGAGGTCCACGAGGCGTGGGATCGGATCAAGCCGATACTGACTCGGCTGGTGGGCTGAGTTCAGTTGACCGCCAACAGGTTTGCCACGGGGCGAGACGCGATTAGGAGTTCGTTGGCCTTGCCGGCGCGGTGTGCGCTGTAGCTGAGCTGATATTCGTGGACGCCGTGCTCCTTGTAGAGCCGGCGAATGAAGTCCGCCGGGTCGTATGTCAGGACCCAGTTTCCGTCGCGGCCTGTTGTGAGCAGCTGGGCGAGGTCGGCGTGATCGCGGTGGGTAAATGCATTGAGGTACAAGCTGCCGCCCATCTCGACGTAGGGCGGATCGATGTATATGAACGAGGACTTTTTGGTGAGATGTTTTCGGATGACTGACATTCCGTCGACGCTCGACACCGAGATGCGGTCTGAAAGTGCGCCGATGTTGACGATCCGTTCGGCCAGCTGATCACGGTTGTAACGGGCGTCGATCTTGTAGTTTCCCGTCTGCCTCACGCCGCCGATAGGCCCAGCATTGAGGATCCCCGATCGATTTGTGCGGTTGAGGTAGAAAAACGCGAAACCCAGTGTCAGCGGGTCGGTTTCGTCTGCCTCTCGGTAGATCGCCTGCTGGCGTCGCCACTCGTCGACATTCAGTTCTGCATCGACGACGAGCGCGGCGAACTTCTCGGAGTTCTCTGTGACCGATTTCCAGAAGCAGTAGACGGCCGGGTCGATGTCATTGATGACGACCCGGCGCACCAATTCTTGTTGCAGGAGCACGATTCCAGCGCCAGCCCCACCTGCATAGGGCTCGACATACGTTGCGGAGCGGATGCCGATTCGTTTGATGATGTCGGCAAAGAATCCCGCCAGGGCTGCCTTACCGCCCGGGTAACGCAGCGGACTGGCGGCCGCGCCACGCCCGAGAGCCTTGATGGCCAGCGGCGCGACCTCTGCGGTACTTGTCGCCACTGACATGTTCCTATCGGTTCGGTCACCATGGTGCCGCGTGCGTCCGCGGCAGGCCCGCACCCGGCATGCCCCTGAACAGTAACGGGCACCTTGCCGCCCGATGAAGCCGGATGCGCAACTGAGACAGGTCTGTGTCCTACCTGCGCGCCGCTGTTGTTCGCGTCTGAGTTCGCCGATCCGATCCGCGAGCTCGGCGTCCGACAAGCCTGCCAGTCCGGTCATGTAGCGAATATATGTGTTACGCGCCCCGAAGCATCGGAGGCTCGTCCGAACTCAAAGCAGCGGGTCGACGGTGCCGCCGTGCTCGAGTGCGTAGGCCTCGGCGTCTACACGCTCTGCGTCGGTGAACGTCTTGACTAGCATCGGTTTTCCGGGCGGGCGCACGATCAGCGTAAGGTCCGCGAGCTTGTGCTTGCTGGGCGGCTGCTGTCGATGCGGTTCCGTCATGGGCGGCCACTGTAGGTGAGGTCGCCTCGGCAGGGAGAGTCGGTAGAGCTTCAACCGAGGCGACCTACATGTATAGACGGACGCCGGCGTCCTTCGGTTCCATCGAGTTTTCGTCCGCTCCTGGCGGACAGGTCGAGAGGTCGCGGCGATCCCTGACGGTCAGTCGATCCAGCGGGCGACGGGCTGGCCGTCTTCGACGGTGACGACCACAATCCGGGCCGGGTAGCCATCCTCGAGGAACCACCCGGCGACCCGCCGTGCCAGATGTTCGGCCGATGGAGTTTCGGCCGAAAACCTGGCGCCCAGTGGGGATTCGTAGTGGATCAGGTAGCGCTGCTGCAGTTTGGCGTGGTCGACGTGCTCGTCGTTGCTCACGCGAGCCCCCGAATGCCGAACCGCATCGGCGTCCATTGGCAATCTGTGACGACGCCGCAACCGGCACATCGCCAGGAACCGAGCTGTCCGCATTTCCCGAGGCAGTCTTGGCACATCAGGGTTTCCTGGCCGCAGCACGGGGCACTGATCGCTGCGACCGCACGGTTCTCGCAGACGATCACTTCGTCGACGTTGGGGTGAATCTTGAACTCGCACCGGCCATCTCGCGGTATCGGGAAAGGATCGGTGACGTACGTCAACTCACGCTTGGTCGTCATTGTCAGTCCTCCGTGTCCCAGTGAACCGGCCGGTGACGATCTTCGCGATCAGTTCCGGCGAGCAGCCGACGGCGGCCGCGAGCTTCGCGTACGTCCATGCCCCGCGATCGGTCGACCAGAGCCTACGGACGAGCTCGTCACGCTGCGCACGGTGCCGGCCAGCGGCCCGGGAAGCGTCACCGGCCTTGCGGTGATGTTCCCGGGCCTGCTGTGCACGCGCATCCACGGACCGGACTCTAGATGTCGCCGCGGCCGAAGTCGGCGAGCAGCTGCGGCACCGCAGAATCGAACCCGGACACGTCCAGCGATCCGGTGTCGGCCGGGTCGGCGATCGAATGCTGTGTGCCAGTCATCGACACCACCGCGAGCCGGGCCGCGGGGTTGACGCGCTCCCGGTACTGCTTGAGCGCCTGGTGCACATGGACCGGACCGGCGTACGACTCGTTGTCGGTGAGGATCACCACGGTGTCGAACACCAGGCCTTCGCGCATGGCCCAGGTGAACGGCAGCGCGCAGTCCGTCCAGCCCATCGGCTGCTCGCCGATGTACCTGCAGATGTCGTCGAGTCGGCGCCGCGGGCTGATGTCGAGCCGGCTGATCGTGTTCTCCGCGATGACCTGGCGACGGTTCCAGCCGGTGCCCTGCCATTCGTGACGACCGGTGAATCCGACTACCTCGCAGTCAACTTCGGTCGCCGCGGTGACCATGGCGAGCGCAGCGCTGGCTTCGCGGCACGAGATCGGCAGGCCGGAAGCCGATGCCGTCATCGACCCCGACACATCGAGGGCCAGCAGGGTGCGCTTGCCGGACGGTTCGACCGCCCCGTACGCGTTGTAGAACGCGGCGTCGAGTGCGTCGGTGATCTTCGCCGATGGCGTCCAAGTTCCGTCACCGCGCGCCGATCGTCCAGACGCGTAGGTGCGCAGCGCGACGAGCACGTTGATGGGGTGGACTCGGCCGCGCTTGAGCCGCTCGGCGTCCTGCAGATGTGCAGCGATCACAGCGGCGGTAGCACCGGTGGCCAGGCCGAGGCGAGTAAGCCGAGGCAACTGGCGCATCAGGGCCGTCTGCGGAATCCCCTGGTGCACAAGCGCTTCCCATACCGCAGCGTGACCGAGAGCGGCGTCCGGCAGCATCTCCCACGACAAGCCGTTGCCGCGTCCGATCAGGGTCACCCAGTCGGACACCGAGGTGGTGTTCTGCGCCTGGACGAAGTCCTCGACGATGGCGGGCAGCCGTGCCGGGATCAGATCGCTCTCGTAGGGAAAGGCCTCCGGATCGCGACCGACCACGCCGCGCGTCACGTAGTCGAACAGCGCCCGGCGGCCCGGATCAGTGGTGACGGGGTGCGACAGTCGCAGCAGGTCCCGGTGGGTCCAGTCTTCGCGCCGGCGGTACTTCACGAGCTGGTAAGCCAGCTTGTCGACGGGCCGGTCGAGGTACCAGTCGGCCACGCCTCGCTTGAGCGCAGGGCCCCAACCCCGGAACTGTTCGACGTACTTGGCGAACGTGAACAGTTGCGAGCCGGTGCGGGCGACTCGAGGGAGCGCTGCCAGCGCGGCGCGGCGGCCGTCGACGTCATCGGCCGCTGCGGCGACCGCCAGCGCGAACAGCGCGGGGTTCTGCTTGGGCGCCCGCCCACCGACAGATACCTCGACGATGCGGCGCACCAGCTCGAGCGGATTGTCCGCAGCGGCACGGAAGATCACCTCGGCGCTGTCCTTCGTGAGGTCCGCTGCCGAGGTGTAGTAGGTACCGCCATCGGTGCCGAGGGTCAGGAATCGGTGCACCCGTGCCCAGTCGTCGATGGCGAAGGTGTAGCCGCCCGCGGAGTTCTTGACCTGGCGTGGGTCGGCCTGCGCGGTCTGCGCGGTGCGCCGGGTGTTCACGGTGGTCAGCACGTCCATCGGGGCTCTCCTGAAAGAAGGGGGCGCGGGCGTGTGTGCTTCGACCGGGAGTATCGTCCCAAACGGTAACCGACCGAAATCCGGCTCGCGCCAATGACTTTGAAGGTGATGCGGGCGTGTTAGGCGTGTACCGGGGGTTGAGTTCAGTCGTTATGCAATAGGCCGCTCTGCCACACACCCGCAAGGGTGCGACGGGATTCGAACCCGCGGACTGAGTTAACCGATTCACTTCCGGCGCGCATCAATTCAGTTATTAGGGCGGTGTGGGCGTGTGAGTGCTGCCGGGATAAGAGCTCTACCAAGCTGAGCTACCGCCGCGAAACGGCGGACGGGATTTGAACCCGCGACCTCTCCATTAAAAGTGGTAACCGACATGCGTCCGGCTCACACCGCAATTCAGTTGTTTCTCGGGTGATGTGGGCGTGTGTCATGCCGACCGGGTTTACGCCCCACGCGGAGCGTCCATAGCAGGGATAACCGACCGACTTCCGGCTCACATCAACCGAATGACCGGAACTGTAATGCGGTACAGCAAGCGGCACAACGCAATAACGGTCGCGCCGCAGGTAGACGAAAGCGAGCCGCCCCCGACCGAAGTCGGGGGCGGCTCATGTGGGCGTTTCTTCCGTCGCGGAGCGTAACCCCTACGGGTGCGGTCAGACTATGTCGCGAAGCAATTCCGGTGGCGGCGGCATTTCAGCATCAGGTGCGTGACGATTCCCGAAGTCCACCAGCTTTCTGATGTATGCGACAGCCGCCCAGAACCGCCGGTTCGCCGTCGTCAGCTCCCGCTCCATCGACTCTTTCCACTCGATGATCTCGTCGTAGTCCTCGCGCAGCCGCGTGTAGTCCCCGACCACACGGGCGAGCTCGGCCTGCGATACGTGGTACGACGCGGTGGTCGGGCGGTTCTGCCACCAACGGCCCGCGGCGCCGAGCAAACCGGGCAGCTTGGACCCGGCCTTCGACATCAGAGCTGGCGGACCGATGAGCAGGAAGATGACCAGCCACACCAGCGGTGGGATGCCCGGTGGTGGCGCCGTCGGGTCGATCTGGGCCTGCATCATCGTCGTCACTGGCGCCCACCCTTGATCTGATCGGCGTACCCCAGCGCGGCCAGCCAGCACGCGGCCGCGATGACCAGGTACAGCCAGGGCCCGCGGAAGCCGCCGGTCTCGTCGATCGACGCCCATGCGATCCCTGCCGACAGGGCGAAGAAGAAGCAGCCCGACAGGTGCAGGCCCGCGATGCACAGTCCGGGCCGCCGCGCGAGGTAGCCACCGACCGATAGCAGGCCGGCGGTCACGAGCAGGATGCCCCAGACGTAGCTGGGCATCGCCCGTTCGACCACGGTCATGGTGTCGGAGTTCTCGCCCATGAGGAAGTCGATGCCGGCGACGAATGGGGTCAGGGCGAGCAGGATCATGATCGGTCGGCGATACCGGACCGGGATGAGCGGCACCCAATCTGCCCGGCGGGCGATCACTGCTCGCCGCTGCTGTCGGCGCTCCGGCGATCCTGGAGCATCTTCGCCGTCGACAACGAACTGGTGATTAGTCCGGCGCCGGTGACCACCCACGTCAGTCCGGTGGCCGGCTCAATCTGATCCAGGGCGACCAGCAGGACTGCGCTGAGGAAGACGGTGAGAAAGCACACGGCGTGGATGACCAGCCGCACGGTGTCGTTTTGAGGGATGGGCAGCATGGTTCGCCTTTCGAGTCATGAAACAACCGCAGGTCAGGTGAACTGCGGGGCTTTACAGTGGCTTTCGAGTAGGAAGCGCGTGCTATGCCGCCACGGCACGTAGCGACCAGTCCCTCAGGTGCTGGATCGCCAGGCCGAGGTACGTCTGTCCCGGCCAGACTTCGGCGAATTCGTAGGTGATGTGCGGCAGTGTCGGCGGGTTGGTGGCCACGAATCCGCCCGCGATGCCGATCGCTTGGAAAGCGGCGATCGGGTCGGCCAGGGCCTCCCCGACGATGCCGGGAATCTGCGCCGCAATGGCCTTCGCTGTGCCGATCGGGTCGGTCAGCTCGAAGTTGGTGACCATGTCGTAGGCGCATTGCATGATGTCCCCGGTGTTGTTGTCGGGCACCGAGCTGTACATGTCGCCAGGGTTGGCCAGCCAGCAGTGCCGCCAGTCGGTGACGTCGCCGTAGCGCCACGAGCTGATGCCGCGGCCGGGCGCGGGTGTGCCACCGTAGTAGCAGCCGCCGGCCGGTCGGGTCGGGTCGCCGAAACTGAAGCTGCACAGGTAGTTTCGCGGGTACTTCTGCAGGAGCCGCTTGCGTACGTGCGCCGCGGCGACAGCGCCTGCCGAGTACCCGCCAACGGCCACCATGCGGTCCGGCTCGGCGTCGAGCTCGGTGTCGATGATATGCATGGCATCCGCGACGGCGATGTCGACGGAATGCTGCATCGACTTGTCGCCGATGCTGCCGGCCGCGCCGACCGGTAGGCCGCCCATCGTGGCGGGCCAGCGCGGGTTGACTTCCTCGACGAGGTCGGCCGCACCTTGGCAGACCCGACTGACGTAGTCCTGGCCGATGATGCCGCCGGTGCCGCGGAACACCACGGCGAGGTGGCGGCTCACGCGCGGGTCTTCGCGGACGCCTCAGCGTCCAGCCAGGCCTTGATCTGGATCTGCGCAGCGGTGATGTCGGCCGGCGCGACCTTGGCGAGAATCTTGTCGGCCAGCTTCGAATCCCCCTCGCGCCCAGGCTCGTCAGTGTGGGACACGGCGTAGAGCAGGGCGATCGCCTGTGCGTCGCCGTAATCGACGGCGAGCTTTTCGACCAGGACCACGTGGATGTTGCCGTCGCCGCTCCATGCGAACCCAGCGCAGGTGTTGACTTCGCCTTCGTAGGGCCAGCGAAGCGGGCTCAGTGACTTGCGTCGGTACTTGGCGATCTGGCGCGTGTTGTCGAGCAGCTCGAGCTGCTGTTCTGGGGTCAGTGCGGACATGAAATCGTCTTCCTCGTTGAGCAGTTGGACAAGCTGGTCGCCCAGGGACAGGGCGTGCTGGTAGCGGTTGGTGCGGTCGGCCAGCCCGTTGGTGCCGCCATTGACGGCCTGCGTCGCGCCGACGATGTCACCGCGGTCGGCGTAGCTGTTCATCGGCCGTTGCGTCGTCCAGTACCATGTGACGCCGATGAATCCGTATGTCTCGCTGGACAACTGGTCAGGGTCGTCAGCGAAGAACGTCGGCGACGGCACCAGGCCTTCGCCGAATGCCCACCGCGACAGCGCGGTGTAGTTGCGCCGCCCCGTTACCTGGATCGGGCCGCGGCCACGGAAGCGATACCCGTCGCCGGGCTGTGTGTTTCCGAGGTCGATGCGGCCTTCGTATCCGGCCTGGTCTGCGGTCGGGCCCCACAGCTCGGTGAAGTAGCGCAAGCCGACCGATTCGTGGCCGGTCTGCGCACCGTGCATGGCGATGCGAGGCACTGTGCGGCAGTCGCATTCGGTGAGGCACTGGCTGTACGCAGGCAGGAGCTCGCCGAGCTGCTCGGTGGACAACGCAGTCGGCGACATCAGCTGCGCGAAGATCACGACCGCCTGCAGCCCTGGGGTTTCCGGCTGGACGCCGATCATGTCGGCGTAGCAGTAGCCTTTCGGCGGGATGAGCGAGGCCGCCTGGTCGAAGCTGATCCAGTAGCCGAACGGCGGGAATCCGCTATCGGCGATCCACAGCGCCCGCACCTGGTCGTCGTAACCCATGCACGCGACGTAGTGGAAGACGGTGCCGCCGCGATATGTCGGCGACTGCGATCCCTTCACGCCGCGCGGGTAGTTCGACGGCGGCGCAACCCAATTCATCACCACGCCGTATCCGGCATCGATGGACCGAACAATGTTGCGCCACAGCACATCTTTCTGCGTTTGGTTAGGCGGGTCGTTCTCGATGTAGACGCTGGTGTACTGGGCGTCGGGGGTGATGTTGTCCAGGACCCGTTCGATCAGCCCGACATAGTCGGTGCCGTTGACCGTCGTGCCGACCTGCCGCGCGAGCTCGGCCTCGGACATCGCGATGCCGCGAGAGTTCAGGACCACCTGCGTCGCCGCCGGCCCGCACCAATAGCCGGTCTCCTGCGGCACGATGGACCGGTCGTACGGCAGTAGCTTCTCGGTCAACGCGCTCTCCATCTCACGTGGGACATCGGAATGTTCCGGATCAGCGGCGACAGCAGCGGGTCTTGTTTCGGGTCCGCGCCATACACCATCCAGAGGGTGAATGTGCCCGCGAAGAGGGCAAGGCCCGCAATGGTTCCCGCTGCGACGGCGGCAATGCGTGGGCCCATGTCAGAGGTTGATGTAGCCGGTGCCGAGGGCGTCCCACGGGATGGAGAAGTTCGCGGCGGTGAGGTTGTAGTCCTGGCCGAGATCGACCCACGACACCAGAGGCTTGTTCGGGGCGGTGTCGTCGTAGAACACGCCGCGACGGGCGCCGGTGACGGTGAGAGGGTTCCATGCCGGGTTGCTGCCAACCCACTTGACGCGGTCGTTGGCGGCGTCGTAGGTGACGGTGAGCGGGCTGAGGGTGACACCGCCCGCGGTGTAGCCGGTGCCGACGACCTCGTTGGTGATCGACGACAGGTATTGGTGGGCGTCCTTGTCGATGGTGTAGGCGTTGGTGGTCAGCAGGAATTTGAATGTGTCGGTGTTGAGGTTGATCTCCTTGTTCGCCAGGGAGAGACCGAACTTTCCGTACATGCCTGCGGTGATGGCCATGGTTCGCTGCCTTTCGTTTGTCGTTGAAGGTGGTTGTGTCCGTGGGTGTTACGTGTAGGCGCGGATCCACACACCTCCTGCGCCGCCAGCTCGGCCGCCCACGTTTTGGACGTTGCGGCCACCCGCGCCACCGCCGGCCTGGTTGCCCACGGTGTTCGCAGCGGCCGCAGCCCCACCGGGATAGGTGACGCCGTTGAACGTGTAGTCGCCCGCGGCCCGGCCGGTGCTGCTGCCGGAGTTGTTGCTGTTCGAACCCTTGGGGCCGCCGGCGGCGGTCAGTAGTGCGGCGACAGTGGATGCTCCGCCAGCGCCACCGTCGGCGGCAGTCGCGCCGGCTGTGCCGCCAGCACCCACGGTCACGGCCAGCGTTGTCGCTCCGCCAAGGGAAGCCACGGTGACCGTCACTCCGGCCCACGTCCCGGCCTTGGCGCCGTTGGCCGTGTAGAAGCCAGTGCCCTGCGAGCCACCGCCGCCGCCGATTCCGACGATGTCGAGCTTGGTTGCCCACGACGGGATGTTGTAGGTGCCGCTCGCGGTGAACGGTGTGGTCTGGTCCATGACGACGTTGACCGACGGGGCCGGAGCGACCGCCGTCGCGGTTGCAGCCGGGGCCGCGGGCAGGCCGACTGTAGTTGTCGGGGCCGGTGCTATAACGGTCGCTACTGCTGGCGGTGCGGGCGCAGCCACGGTCACGCTCGGGACAGGTGCGACTGCGGTTCCCACGGCGGGCGGTGCGGGAAGAACGACATCGTTGCCAGTCATGACACCGGGTTCCGGCGCGACGGCAGTCGCAACAGCGGGTGGGGCGGTAACCGACACCGACGTCGTGGGCGGCGGCGCCACGGCGTTCGCCACCGCTGGTGGAGCGGCCAGCCCAATGGCGACGGTTGGAGCCGGAGCGTTCGCGGCGGCGAAGGCAGCGGGTGGCGCCGTCAGGGTCACCCTGGTTGTCGGCGCGGGCGCGACAGCAGTCGCCACCGCCGGCGGGGCCAGCACGGTGACGCCGTGGTCGCCCCACGGGATGGTGTTGCGGGTCCACCAGCCTTTGCGGGCAACCGCCATCAGTGAGCCTCGTCAAGCTCGTAGCCTGCGGCGGCCAGCGCGGTGGCGAAGTCGTCGCAGTCTGGTACCCGGACGAGCGGAGTCATGCCGTTGGCCGGGTCGCCGTCGGCGTCGAGCACGTTGGCATCGGCGTCGGACAGAAACACATCGGCGTGCGTCGGTAGCTGCACCACGTTGATCGGCAGTTTGATGCCCGTCAACGTCTCGATCGAACCCGCCACGTCGTACCGCGCGATGGTGACCAGCAGGAAGATGCCGTCAGGACCGTCGCCACAGTAATAGTGGTTGGTGGTCGGGCAATAGCGTGAAAGGCCTTGCCCGACAAGGGTTGCCGTAGTCAATGCACGCCTCCTGGCTATCGGGTGAGGATGAATACGACACCGATGGCGCCCGCGCCGCCAGCGCCGACCTGGTTCACGGTGCCGTTGCAGTTGCCGCCCGCGCCGCCGCCGCCGCCGGGGTATCCGCCGTCGCCGCCGTTGCCGCCGACGTTGAGTGACTGGACCGCGGCGCCGCCGCCACCGCCGCCACCGCCGCCGCACTTGGTGGCCGAGCCCGCCGACACTGACCCGCCCGGCTGGCCAGGTGTGCCCCAGACTCCGTTGTTGCCGCCAGGCAGGCCGCCGGCACCGAGCGCCGAGGACTCGCCCGCAGTAGGAAGGTCGCGGCCGGTTCCCATGCCACCGCCGTTGCCGCCGCGGCCCGGGGTCGAGCTGGTCGGGGTGTAGCCGAGGGGTCCGGCGATGCTGCCGACGGTGCCCAGATCGGGCGAGGCGAGGACCACTGTCCCCGTGTGCGGCGTGGTTGTATTCGCCACGCGCACATACGATTTGTTTCCCTGCGTGCCGATTTGCGTGTCGAGCGCGGTGACACCGGTGAGGTCGACGGGTTGGGCGATGTAGGAGCCGCTGCGGCCGCCGATGCGGCCGATGGTGCTGGCGTTGTTGGTGCCTCCTTGGCCTTGTTCGCCGCCGCCGATGGTGATGATGATGCATTCGGTGTGTGACGGCACAGGCCAGTTGGTCTCGTTGGCGGTGACGGTATGCACGTTGTAGCCGTTGAGGACCGCGTCTTTGATGGATTCGACGGTCTGCTGTACCTGCGAGGCGGAACCCTCGCCGTCGGAGCGGCCGAACCAGGTGTTGAAGAACGCCTTGAACTTGTTGCCGGAGTCGGTGACGAAGTCTTCGAATCCTTCGACCGCGGCCTTCGGAATATTGGTCAGGGCGTGGATGACATCAGCATCGGTGTGTCCAGAACCACTGAAGCCCAACGCATTACAGATCGCGTCGCGGATGGTCTGCCCGGCCGCTGCCAGTGCGTCGGTCAGTCCGTCGACGAGGTTTTGTGGCAGTTTGTCTGGCTTCGTCGCACGCGGCGCGCCGAACCACACGGTGCCCGCCGTCGCGCCAGCGGTGACGGTGAGCCGGATCGATATCCGGTCCCACGCGTCCCCTGCCTGCCGGGTGATGAACCCGCTGAGCGTGGTCCAGTCCAGTGCCGGCCCGGAGGGCTGGTGGACCGCGAAGTCTCCACCGGCCACCTCCGTGTCGCCGTTCCATCCGATCCAGGACAGGCGAATTGGTGAACCGTTCGGCGCGGTGACGCCGGTGTACTTGATCTTGACTGAGGCGTCGACCTTGCGGCCGACGTCGAGCAGGATACGTTCGGAAATCAGCTCGTGGAGGGTGCCGCTGAGGGTGGTGCGCACGGACCCGATTGCCCCGGGCGGCTCCACGCCGGGGTCGTAAACCCAGGTGGATTCGCCCACGAGTGACTCTGCAGAGATGAAGTCCGCCAGCAGATTTGGCGTGGATGCAGTGATCGCGCCGATCGGAATGTTGTTCAGCCACGACATCGGGTTGAGGAACGTGGACATGATCTGCTGCCACGCCTGTTCGGGTGAGGGCAGGTGGAGCATGTCGAGCGCCTGGCCGATCAGCGACTCGACAAATTGCCGCAGGCCATTAAGGCCGCCCTGGATGCCACTGAGCAGGTCAGCCAGGACCGACAGGTCGACGCCGGTCAGTTGCTTGAGGCCTTCGATCCACTCGGCGAACATCTTCGCCAAATCCGGCTTCTGCATGCGCGGCAGGGTCTGGTCGAGCCGCTCGACCGGGTTGTGCGTGACCTGCGCGTGGCGGCCGAGGTCAATCGACGCTGGCATGCGGCTCTCTCATCGCGACCCCGCGGAACAGGCGCCAACGGAAGTCGGCCGCCGGCCGGTGCAGCACTTCACGTTCGGTCTGCGGGGATACCTCCGATGGGTCCAGGTCGCCGAGGTCCTCGAATTCGGTGATTACGAGGTACTCCGAGGCGGCCTCTCGGTCGAACGATTCACGGGTCAGCCACACCAGCGTGGCGTCGTCTTCGTCGGTGTGCTGGTCGACCAGCACTGGCACGACGGTCTTGAGTTCGCGTTGGTAGGCCATCAGACCTCGATGAGCTGGCAGACCAGCTGGGCGTCGGTGCGGTTGAAGCTGTACAAGCCGAGCAGTCCGTCGTTGACGAGGTTCACGTTGATCGTCTGCTGCTCGCCGGCATTGATCAATGCGACTTCGTTATCCATCGTCATCGCATCGGTCGGCGCTCCTGGCCGCGAAAAGTGCGGCAACAGAATGGTTTCCTGTGCGATGGTGCCCTTGCCGCGGCCGATGACCTGGCCGCTGGTCGCGTCGCCGAGTCGGACCTCCGCGCCGATCTTGAACGGATCGGTGATGTTGAGATCGACACCGAACGCCTTGAAGTGCCCCCACACGAACGGCTTGCACGCGAAGTCGGGAACCGGCAGTTGGTAGGACAGAATCCTGATGCGGCCGTTGATGATCGCGTTGACGTTGGTGAATGCCGACTCAGGAATGGAGAACGCGATAATTCGCTTGCCGAGGAAGCTCGACGGTTTCCACTTGCCGTCTTCCTCATCCCACATCGGGACGTCTTTGTCGGTCGGCGGCAGCGTGTTGTCGTAGTCGAGGGCATCGCGGATCGCTGCGGCCGGGCCGGGGATACCGCGGGGCGCGGCGATCTTGAAGTGCAGGTGTGGATTGAGCGCCGTGCCCGACGGCTCGACGGAGCTCTCTTCGCCCGGTGCGATGAGCTCGATGCTGAACGACATCTGCGGCACCGGACCAGGACGTCCCGGGTATCCCGCTGGGCGCGTGACGAATTCAGTGCCCATCCAGACGTACAGCATGTCGCCGATCCACCACGTATCGCCTTTGTCGTCGACACCGAGATCGGTCGGCAACTGCGTGGGCGCGGTGATCGTCGGGTCGATGTGCAGGTTCACCACCGGGGACGGCATGCCCGGTTCGCCTCGATCGCCCTTGAGCACCGGGACGGTCATGACGATGTCATCACCGACACCCTCGAAGGTGCACGTGCGCAGGCCGGGCACTTCGCCGTCGGACACGACACCGAAGACGTGCATCGTGTTCAGCCAGTCCATCAAGTGCACCGGCTGGCCGGGAAGTGGTGTGCTCACGAGCAGTCTCCTTTGATCTTGGTTTGGGTGTGCCAGGGCGCCAGCTCGTCGAGATCGGGCAACTCAGGCGGCGGCGGGATGGGGCCGACCGCCGAGATCGGCTCTGGCGCATCGGGATCGTCGGGTGCATCGACGGGCACCCAGTCGACGACGCCGGCCAGTTGGCCGGGCCGGTCGGGGATGCCGCGGCGCTTGATGATCGCCTTGTCCGGGTAGACGTCCGCGCCGGCGCGAGCGAGGTGGAAGGCGAACGCAACCCGCTGGTCGTCGGTCAGGAACAACACCTCGCCGCGCGGTCCGCGCGCGAAAGCCAGTGCGTCGGTAAGACGAGCAGCCGCGTCGAGCAGCCGTCGCGCAACAGGGTCGGTCATCGGGCCGCGTGCTCGCGTGGCTTGCCGATGATCTGCACGTCTTTGGCGATCACGAAGCACTCGAATTTGACGAGGGTTTCGGTTTCGCCCTCGCCCAACGGTTCGGTGGTTGGCCCGCCTTCGGCGATCCAGTACGGCACGGGTTCGCCGTCGATCTCGACGACGTTGCGAACGTGGTCGATCACGACCCGTTCCGGTTGGCAACTTTTCGGTCGTTCCATTGGGTTCTCCTTGGCATGGCAAGTAGCCCCGTCACCAAATTCGGTGCGGGGCAGTTGAACTAGTTGTCAGCTAGACGACGGCTGCGCCGCCGATGAGCGACCCGATCGCGTTCCAGCCGTCGGCGAGCGCCTTCATCCCGGCTTCGAACGGGTCGTGGTCACGGGCCTTGCCGATCGTCAAACCCAGTGCGAGGGGCTGCTTTTCAGCGATCGACCACTTGCCGCCGCGGACCTGGTCGACGTAGTAGATGCTGTCGATTTCCCACATGCCGCGGTCACCGACGACGTAGTCGAAGCCGTAGACATGTGGACGTCCGTCGCGGGTCGTCATGGTGAACGACACCTTCGGGCTCGTCTTGTGCAGACCCTGGCGGATCGTCAGCGCGGCCGAGACCACCCAGGCGAATCCGTTGCCTGACTCGACGTGATCGATGAGCGCGTAGTCGTTCATCCACATCGCCACTTTGGGATTGGTGAACTTCTGCCAAGCGAAGAACATGTCGTCGAGCTGGCCCTGGTAGATGTTGTCCAGGCCCGACGACCCCGGCTGCTGGTATGCCGAGCCCGGGTACGGGATCACCTGTTCCAGCTGAGCCAACCCGTAGCGGATCCCAAAAGTGATGCCCTGGTTCAAAATCGTCGGGCTGTGACCACCGGTCCAGACCGTGGTGGCGGTGCCGCGCTGCATCCGGTGCTGCGAAGTGATGATTCCGGAGTACTTGCACTCCCGCCACACCAGCGAGGGCTTCTCTGGTGCGACGCCGAACAGGCGGCGGAAGAACGGGTCGGTGATGCCGTCGCCGTCGCGGTCCAGCGGCAGGATGATTTCGGTGATTGTGTCGTCGAGGACTGCGCCGATCGCGTCCAGGGCGCCATCGAAGGCGGTGCCCGTGGGTCCGGTGACGCCGTCGCGCCGCTCGAATGCGAGCACCACGCAGTTTCGTGAGGGACGTGCGTTCTTCTCTCCGACGATCGCAGCCAGCTCCGGGTGCGGCGATGTGGCGTCCTCTTCGAGCCACAGGTAGTCGATCAGGCCGACGCCGGTGTCCTCGCCGATTGGGGCGTGGATGTCGTGCAGCATCTGTGCTTTCGCCGCGATCGGCACGATGCGGGTGCCGTCGAGGATCGGGTTGACGAACTGCACCTGGATGGGCCAGTGCAGGGGTGAGAGGTTGCCGGCCCTGGTGGTCAGCCAGTGCACCGGGTCGGCCCACGACGTCGGCAGCGCGAGGAACGGCCAGAAGGTCCGGAGCAGGTTGAGGAACGTGGTGAACGCCAGGCCCGACCGCGCGTTCTGCACCCAGAGCCAGGCCTTCAGCGGTTGGAATTCCGGCGCCGACACTGGTGTCGGAATCAGCGCGATGTGCTTGGCGTGCTCACGCAGGCTGATCAACTCGAGGTCGACCCAGTGGGTACCGTCCTCATCCTTGACCGCGACGATCGACTGAATCCGATAGCCCAAGCGTGTTTTCCACGACCGGATGTTCGGGTTGAGGTCGATCGCCAGGTGTAGGTCTTCGACATACCTGGTGCCGCGGGCCATGAGATCGGCCAGCCAATCATCGCGCCGGACGCGGATTTTGCCGACACCGGTGTCGTCCCACAGCCGTTCCCAGTCGCCCTGGCGGACCTGTCCGCGCAGCGTGCCGAGGTACTGCAGCCGCTTGTCGAGCACCCGCAGCAGCGGCGGCTGCTTGCCGGCGCGGTGCCACATCTCGCGGCGGCCGTCGAGCAGCCGGTACTTGGCGATCGGATCAGTTGGTGCCGTGATGATCCGACGAGCCATCTAGAACACCCCGCCGCGGTACCACTGCGACATGACCATCGTGATCTTCCCGGCTGGATTCGTGTGCGTCACTTTGACGTTCGCCATCTGCTGAGACGGGATCGGCGACATGAACCCGATGCCGCCCGGGATCCGGCGTCCGATCGGCACCCCGGCCTCGGCGTTGGTGATATCGCCGAGCAGGAAGTCGAGGATGTCGCTGTTGCGGATCAGCTTCCACAACGCGGTGTCGATCGGATCGTGCTCGGAGGTCAGCGTCCGGGCGGACGGGTCGGTGTCGACCAGGATCATGCCGTCCTGCGGTCTGATCTTCGGCAGCTTCACGATCCGGTCGGTCATGCCGTCCTGGATCGTGACGTCGCCGGCGCCTTCGACGATGAACTTGGGCCACTGCTCGATGTCGCCCTTGTTGGGCAGGCGGAGGATTCCGTGGTTGCGGCCGTTGATGATCGCGTTGGCTTCGTCGTTGCGCCACTCCCGCGTCAGTGCTCGCTTCGAGTAGAACGGGAATGGTGAGTGGATCGTGATGGTCGACTGAATCGCGTTGTTGCCGAAGGCATGCGGGTCGAGCTCGATAGTGTCGTAGTTCGGCTCACCGATACGCACACGACGCCAATGCCACCCGTCGTAGCGGGTGAACTCGCCCCAGAATCCGGCGGGCAGTTCCGCATCCTCGGGCCAGTCGCGCCACCACTGCGACCGAATCTGCTCGAACGCGACGCCGGTGTCCGGATAGCGCAGCCGCGAAACCTCGTTGATATGCGGCCCCATGTGCACCGCGGCGCTGATGACGGACTTGTTCCAGTCGGTGCGCTCGTGCTCTTCGCCGAGCATCCACGGGCCGGAGCTGTAGAGCTGCTCGAACGACGAGCTCGTGACGCCCTTCAGGCCGGGTGCAAGGACGACACCGCGGTTGCCTTTCCAGCTGCCCGCGAGGTTGTAGATGCGCTGGCCATCGGGCGAGACGTAGACGACTTTCGTCTGTTCGGCGCGCAGCTGGCGCCCGAACGGTCCCATGTCCCGGTCGGTCCACATCGCAAACGATGGCTCTTCGGCGCGGTCGAGGATCGGGTCGTACTTCAGCCACTTGCTGGTGCCCGCGGTCATCCTTTGGCCCCCAAGTTTCGCTGGAACGCCGGCCATTGCAGCGCTTGGACTTTCGGCATGATCTGTGCGGGATCGACGCCGGAGATGTTCCACGTGTCACCGCCAGGAGGGGGTCCCGGTGGCGGTCCTGTGCCGGTGCCGGCGGCGCCGATCGGCTGCAGGTTCTTCGGCTCGGTGGACGGTGCGATGTTCGGCAGTCCGACGCCGGCCAGCGCACCACCGAGGGCACCGCCACCGCCACCGGCTGCGCCCGTTTGGTCGTCCTCGCCGCCTGCGCCTGCCCACGCCTTGGCGTAGCCCGCGCCCCAATTCAGCAGCGCCAAACCGGACTTCACGTTCGGCCACTCCAACGGGTTGGAGAACAGCGACCCGTCGAGGCCGATGCCCTGTAGGACGCCGGACACCAGCGACTGGCCGAAGGACTGCACGCCGCCGTCGCCGCTGGCGGACTTCTCGGTGCCCTTCGACTTCTTGTCCAGCACCTCGGTAAGCCGCTGTTCAGCGGTAGCCTGACGATCCTTGGCGGCATCGAGTCGCCGCTGGGCGTTGTCGCGCTTCTTCTCAGCGGCCTTGCGCTTCTTGTCATTTGGTGCCGAGTTCAGCTCGGCGTTGGCCTCGTCGAGGTCCTTCTGTGCCGCTGCGCTGGCGGCCTTGGTGCGCCGAACCGAGGCCTGAGCGGACATCACCTGCGACGCCGATGCGCCGCCGCCCCGACCGCCGGTGCTCTTGCCGTTGTCGCCTCCCGCGAGCGCGATCCATGCGCGGTTGGGGAACGACGATGCGCCAGCTGCGCCGCCGCCGAACTGGCCGCCGCCCTTCTTGCCGCCCATCTCCACGTTGACGTTGCCGCCGTCGGGATCAACGATCGTGCCGGCGGTGTGCCCGCCACCCGGGCCGCCGTTCTCCCAGCCGATCCAGTACGCGGCGACACCGTCCGGCGGGTCTCCGGCCTGGAATCCGCGCTTCAGCAGTTCCGAGCTCTCGGACGCAGTGGCGAACCGGCCACTGCCACCGGTGATGAAGTTGGCGATCGTCGACTGCGCACCCGAGCAGTCCGTCGAGAACGTGTCACCGTTGCCGCCGCCCCAGTTGTACGAGTTCCCAGCGATATTCGACGCGAACGACTTCAGCTCGTCGACGCTAATACCGCCGGATTCGAAGCTGGTGATCCCGAAGCGGCGCGCGACCTCGGCAAGGATGGCCGTCGACCGTTGGCGCTTCTCCGGCGCGAGCGGAATGTAGGCCTCGCCCTTGGTTGCTTCCTCGGCGAAGATCGTCCCGGCACCACGGCCCGCGTAGATGCCGGCCGATTGCGGCTTACGAATCTGGCGCAGACCACCGTTGGCCATCGCGACGATCGCCCCGAATGCACGCGTGGGCAGTACTGGTGGCGCCGGCCCGACCGGAGCCTGCGGCATCTGCGTGACCCGGCCCGCCGCGAGGTTGTTGACCCATTCCCTGAGCTGGTCGTCGTAGGTCTTGACCTTGACGGCCACCTCGATCGGATTCTTCAGCTGATCCAACTGGGCTTGCAGGTTGGTCAAGCCGTCCGCGCGAACAATGATCAGCTTGTCGTTGTCGGTCCGCACCTTGTAGCCGAGCTGCTCGAGCAGCTCGATGGTCTGCTTGCCCAGCGGTGCGTCGACATGGATCTCTTTGTCGTTGTCGGCGTGGACCTTTTCGCCCAGCGCCTTCAAGGTGGCCAGCGCTTCGTCACCGCCGGGCGTATCGACCTTGATCGCGGTGTTGGTAGGGATCGCGCCGGTCTGGAACAGCTTGGCCAGCTCGCCGATCTTGCCGCCGGCGTCCGCTAGTTTGCCGCCGAACGCATCGTAGGCGGCCCTAATCTTGTCGACTGACGTGCCATACCGGGCCGCCAGATCAGCGAACAGCTGCTCGTTGTCAGCGAGCGCCTTGGCCATGTCGGCCCCGGACTGCGACATCGCGGTGGTGCCGTCGCGGACTGCTTTCAGCTGTTCACCGAGCGCGACGCTGTTGGCGTTGCTGCCGCTGGCGGCGCCATTTGCTGCGAAGAGTTGGTCGCCGAACCCCTTGGACTGGTCGACCGGTTCGGCGGTCTGGGCTTTGGCAGCTTCGATCGCGCGGGTGTGCTGTGACTCGGCCTCGAATGCCGATACAGCCGGGTTCATGGCGTCCATCGCGGTCTTGAGCGCGTTGGTCTTGTCTGCCGCTGATGCCGTGTTGTCAGCGAGTTTCCGCATGGCGGTGGCCATCTCGTACACACCGGGCGCCGTGTTCGCGGCGGTGGACTGCACCTGCAGGAACTCGGTGCGGGCCTCGCGCATCTTTCCTGCGAAGTCGCGGCTGCCGCCGCCAGCTGCCTCCAGCTTCGATACGAGCACGTCGAACGCGGCCTGCGAACCGTAGGTGGTGTCTGTCAGCGACTGCTGGCCCATCTTCAGTTCGTCGAGGGCCTTCCGCGCTTCCTTGGCGGCCTCGGCCTGCTTCGTGATTCGCTGGTCTTCGGTTTCACCCGGGTCGGTCGCCGCCGAGATGTACGGGCCGATAAGCGGAATCGCACTACCGACCATGCGACCGATGGGAGCCCAATTCCCGTGATCGCCAGCCGACCGGAACTGGTCGAGGAACGAACCAGTGCGCTCGGATGCTGCCTTGAGTTCGTCAGTCATGGCCGCGATGCGGCTCACGCCAGCCGATTTCACGTCATCGGTGTAGGCACCGCGGGACCGCATCAGCGCTTCGTTGAGGTCGACCTGGGCCCGGCGGGTGTTGGTGACGGCGTCTTGGTAGTTCTTCAGTGATCGGGATGCAGCTTCGTTCTTCGAGCTGATCGCCGCGAAGGCGACCCCGGCACCGACGAGGGCGGCGGAGAATGGGCCACCGAGAGCACCGATCACGCCGCCGACAGCACTGCCCAGGCCACGGATGCCTGTGGTGACTGCGCCGACAGCGCCGTTGGCTCCAGCCCCGGCGAGCACACGGAGCGACGACGCGGCCCCCGACAGCATGGTCGGTGCCCCGATGAAGGCGTTCATCGTGCGGCGGAACGTCTGAGAGTTGGTGTTCAGCGCGGTCATTGCTCGCGACGCGGCGGACAGGTGAGGCGCGGCGTTGCCGAGGTTGCGGAAGTCGCCGACTATCGACGCCATGCCGGCGCGCACGTGAGCGCTGCTCGTGGTGACTTGCTGCCGCACCGCGCCGAGGCCGGTGTTGATCGGGGTGAAGACAGTGCCCAGCCGTCCCATGATTGCGGGAACGGTCTTGAAGGCCAGCCACGCCAGCGCCGCGGTCTTCACCAGACCGGTGTTCTCTGCGAGTAGTCGCGCCAACTGTGAGATCGGCGGGATCACGGCCGCGGACCATGTCCGTGACGCGTCGTAGAGGCTGCCGAACAGCGGCGGCAGCGCCGACAGAACCGGCTCCCACGACTTCAGCTGCTCGCGGCCGTCGGCGAAGAACTTCGACAGTTTCGCTTGCCCGTCAGCGGAATTGAGGAATCGAGCGAGCGCGTTCGATCCCTTGTCCAGCGCGCCAAGCAGGCCTTCGCCGCCGCCTGCCGCTTTGGTGAGCGCGGTGAACGACTGGCCGACGCCCAGCAGCGTGCGGCCCAGATGCGTGGTCCCGGTCAGGCCGTCGTTGATCCACTTGTTCAACCGGCCATCAGCGTCAGCAGCGGTGGCGAACGCGTTGAATCGCACCGCGAGATCACTGACCGCCGAACCCAGGCGAGGCACTGAGTCCGATCCTGCGGACGCCAGGGTGCCAAATGCGTTGACGAGCGGTGCAATTGCTGCGTTGGCGCGGTTCTGTGCGTCGGCGGTGTTCCCGAAAATCCGATCCAGGAAGCCCTGCGTCGACGACGACGAGCCCACGCGCAGCATTTCACGGATGCTGTTGTTCCAGGCGCGGCTGGTCTTGTCCATCCCGGTCGTCAGTGTCGGCAGGGTCTTGTTGCCGAACCTGGTGAAGTCGCCGTCGACTTCGCGGAACACGTTGCCGCGCGCGGTGTTCTGTAGCTTCTTGAACTCGTCGTGGAACCCGACCACCGCGGTCATCGCGCGCTTGGCGTTGGGCTCCATGTCCTTCATGGCCTCGGCGGCCTTCTTGATGTCCTTCGGGTCACCGCTCTCGGCGGCCTTCCACATCTCCTTGAACGAGTCACCGAGGCCTTGCGTGGCGAGCTTGAGGGTGCCCAGCGCGGCGCCGCCGGTGGCCACCACACCGGGCAGCACCAGGCCCGTCTGTGCGACCTGCTGGATCGCCCCCGCCACCGTGGTGAGCGCAGTCGCGACAGCCGGGAGGCTCCCCACGCCGATCCCGCCCAGCGCCACCTTCATCTCGCGACCGAAGGCAGCGCCGGCCTCCGAGCCCATCTGCTGACCGATGCGTCGTCCCGACGCCCTGGCATCGCGCTCAGAATCGTTGAGGGCACGCTTGATGTCGCGCCGCATCCCCTGGCCGGAGATGGCGAGTGTTACCCACGCTGTGGCTAGCTCAGGAATGATTCACTCTCCCAACAATTTTCAGTTGCTCATGGTTGCGGCAATGGTCGGCAACATGGCCGCGATCTTCTCGTCGCTCCACGCCGCAGCCGGTGCGGCGACGTCTGCGCCGGGGCGTGGGATCGGGTCCGGAAAGTCCGGTTTCCCTTCGAAATTCGCGCGCCGGAAGTACCAGGTGAGGACTTCGATCTTGTCGATCAGTACGGCAGTCAGATGTTCCTTGGTGTCCCAGGCCTCGCCACGTTCACGCTCTTGCTCTTGCTCGATCGCATCGCGTAGTGAGGTCCCCGTCGGGGGGTGGTCCACGTAGTCGGCCAGACCCTGCCAGCCCAGTTCGTCGAGGGTCAGCCGGTCCCGGATCAGGTCCCGCCGCAGTGGGCCGGCGAACAGCTCGTCATGGACGATCCGGGCCAGCCGACCTATTCCCCCGCGGCTACACCCTCGGGTTCGTCGGTGCCGGCGGAAGTCCAGGCCTTCCACAGCTCGGCGAAGTCGTCGGGACCGTCGACCGGGCACGGCCGCGAGTCGATGAGTTCCTGCGCGGCTTCGCAGGCGCCGCGGTCGATCGCGGCGGACTCGATGTCGAAGTCCGTCTCGAGATGCCGGATGCTGCGCAGGAATTGCTTCGAGTAGATGTCCCGGAATTGGCGCAGCGCAACCACTTTCCCGTCCGAGTAGGTGTGTGTGTAGAGCTCAGCGCCTGCGGGGTAATGCTGCGACCAGTCGTAGTCAGGATCCCCGGGCGCCGGCTCAGGCAACGAGGCGCGCGCATCGTCGCCAGCCTGCGCGCGGGCGTCGGCCAAGGCCGCGCCAGCGGGCAGGGGTTCACGTGCCATGGCCGACGCGTATTCGGCTCGGTCGTCTGAGATTTCGATTTCGGCGGACTCTTGGTCGTGCTTCTTCGCCATATTGATTTCACCTTGGGCTCTCACCTTGGCTGTGTGGTGAAGCCTCCCCGTGCCGCGCCAAGGTGTTTACGGCACGGGGAGACGATTGGGGAATGCAGCCTGTGAGGTGGCTGTACATTCGCGGGATGAAGAGTCGAGTGCTTGCAATTGCCGCAGCTGCGGCTGTCCTAGCCGCGTGTGGCGGCGAGACGCCTCATTCGGTGGGAACGACGACCGCCGCCGCTACGGCGGCAACGTCGACCATCACACTCGGGCCGATCACAACTTGGCCGGCGTGGGGAAAGTACGGGCAGGAGCTGCTCGCCATGTGTGGCGAGTCTGACTGGTCGTGTGCGGCCCAAGCGGTCGACGAACTGGCCCAGAAGGCAAAGCAGCTTCCGGCGTGGCCGGAGTCGAATGGTGCGTCGCCGGACCGCGTATTGGCCTGGTACAAGGACGATTACAGCAAGTACACGACCAACCACTGTGACGCGCCACCACCCCGTCCTGCCGACAACGTCGCCTGGTGTGCGGTTGCAGAGCAGAGCCTCCCGACCCAGCTAAAGACGGTTCGCTCAGCGCTAGATCGTGCGGTGGCGGGGTAGTTCCCTCCGCGGTTCGGTGGCCGCGTCCAATTGCGGACGCGGCCACCGGTTTTGCCTACGGAGCCGGGGCGACCGAGACGGTGGCGCCGGTCGGAGCCAGGTTGGTGCCATCGACCGAGATCGACGGGACGCCGGCCGTGGTGACCTTGACCGTCCAAGGGCCGCCAGCCGAGCCGGTGACGACCGCAGCGGTGACGCCCGGCAGAGCTGCCACCGCGGTCTGGAACGCCGCGTTGGACGAGTTGTAGGCGATCGTGGCGTCGTTGGCGCCGACGGTGAAGTCGAACGAGCCGCCCGTCGCCGCCGTCCCGCCGAGCGACACGATGACCGTGGTCTCGACGAGCTTGTCGTCCAGCTCGGTGGTCTCGTACCAGGTGTTGCCCGCGAGGTCGGGGAACAGGTCGAGGGTGACCTCGTAGACCTGCCAGTCCTTCGACTGGTAGATGATGTCGCCGGTCTCTGCGACCTGGGCATCGGGGAAACGGGTGCGGACCTTGTCGTTGCCGTCGATGGTGTCCACAACGTACGAGGCGTGCTCGAGCATGTCGGAGTTGGACCGGACGTCGATCAGGGTGCCGTGCAGCGCCGTCGCGGCGGTCACCTCGACGTTGCCGTCGCCGAACATCATCTTTTTGGCTTCGGGCGACTTGGGCTCGATGAGCACGAACTTGGCGGTGTCGTCCTTACCGGTCTGCAGGCCACGGACCTTGTCGCCGTTCCAGTCCTTTTTCTTCTCCTGGTCCCGCTTCATGGACATGGTCAGGCCGGTCTCATCGCAGCCACCGATCCGGGAGTTCCAGCCCGGGATCGACGGCATCGCGTCGGACGGCTTGACGGGCAGCAGTGTGCCCAGTGGGAACCGGCGGATACCGCCGGCCTGACCGGGCTTGAACACTCCGGTGTTCTTCACATTGGTGTGCGCCATAGTGATTCCCTCCTGTTGGGGGTTCGGCCCCACGGTGTGAGGGCACGACGGTGAACCCGGCACCAGGGTTCTGGCGTCGGGGGTGAAAAACCTTGGCTGAGTGGGTGTTACACGGTCAGGACAGTGGACTGCACTGTCCAGGTGACCGTCACCTGATACCGGTAAGCGTCCGGCATGTCAGGGTCTTTAGATGGGAACGGGCCGTTGATTTCACACGGCTCGGTGACGGGCTGCTGGCCGTCGATCAGCCGGTCGGGTGCTGCGCGCCACACCATGGCCAGCTGGTGCGCGAGCTGCGAGCAGCGCATGTCGTCGACGAGGTCGTAGACCTCTCCGATGACCTGGCCCCACATCGTGCGCCGGCAGATTTCTCCACCGGGCAGGGGGACGAGCTTGATGAACTGCTCAGGCATCGGTGACGGTGTCTCGGTGCCGATGTCGATGCCGGTGACACCGAAGTCAGGCAGCCCTTGCAGCGCGGCGCTGCGCGCCACGGTTGCGAGGTCCGGGAACTGCACATAGTCAGTCACTGGAACCTCGCGCCCCCCAGGCCGAGCTTGCCTCCAGCTGCCAGCGCCCGTTGCAGCGCATGGGTTTTCGCCTCGTGCTTCTCAGCCCGTTCACCCGTGGTGTGGACGCGGTACCGTGCCCGGTGCCCGTCGGTGCCATCCTCGATTTCGTAGTACGGCTCTGTCGCGGGTGGAGACGTCGTCGACGGGACGCTGTTCGCCGCCAGCATCAACGTGGTCGAAGGCTTCAGCACGAGCTCGCGCGCACCAGCGGATGTCAGCAGCAGGTCGAAACCCGCCTCATTCCAATCGATTTTCATCAGCCGACTCGTTTCAGCTCGACCACGAGCCGACGCGGGGCGTACCCGAACGGTCCGTGGTTGAAATCGTGCGGCAGGCCACTCACTTCGAAGCGCACAGAGACCGGATTGCCGTTGCCGTCGACCTTGTTGGTGGCGAAGGTGAATCGGTCTCGCTGGTCCACCGACACTGCTGCATCGACCACCAGGACCCGATCGGCGATGACGATATCGCCGCCGGTCGGGCCCTGTGCTGGTTCGGTCGATGTCGGGTCCCACCAGGAGCACGCCACCGGTACCGGGTCGTCCCAGTCGGGTGTGGCATTCCCGTGGCCGTTCACCGCACCCGGCTTGTACGCCTCGTGCTGGCAGGTGAACGGCAACGGGAAATACCTTGCGAGGCTCACCATTTCGATGTGCCCACATTCCCGACCGTGCGGCGGCACCGGAATGGGCCGAGCTTCATGCGGTCCTTCTTCGACAGCCAAGGCTCGCCGTCGCTGATGTCCGAGTCGAATTGCCGGTTCACCTGGAAGGGACCCATCACCGCGTTGACAGATGCCACCGCCGGGTCGGGAGCCTCATCCGGCCCGTACTTGAGGCCGAATACGCGCGCAACCATGCGGGAGACGACACGCACCACCGGTCCAGGGATTGGATCGGTGGGTGTGCACAAAAGAAACCCCACAACGAGGTCGGAGGCTTCCTCAAGAAGGCCGCGCACGCGGGCCGTCTCGTCAGCCGTCAGATCCCGGCCCAGGCGTGCTACGACGTCCGCGGCGTCCGCGAGCATGCTCGGTCCCCTTCTCGATGTCCTCCGGCGAACCACCAGCGTCAGGCTGTCCGCCGTCGTCGGAATCGTCGTCCGAGTCGGAGTCGTCGGACCCGTCAGTGTCGGAATCGTCGTCCGAGTCGGAATCGTCGTCCGAGTCGGAATCGTCGGACCCGTCAGCGCCGGAGTCGTCCGCGGTGTCGAGGTCCTCTGGTTCGGTGGTCAGGTGTTCGCCGACGTGCACGCCGTCGGGGACGGTGTCGCCCGCTGCGAGGCAGGCGACACCCCCGTCGGTGTGCACGTAGACGACGCCTTCGAGGTCGCTACGAATCTTCATCAGAGAACCGTCGCCACCATCGACGCGACCGGATTCACCAGAACCGGCTGAGCGATCGCATTTGAATGCGCCCAGACGGCGATGGGGTCCTTGGTCTTCCACGCGCCGACCACCAGGCCCGGCTGGTCGGCGCCATCGATTCCGTACTCCGGCTCGGAGGCCTCGAGCGTCGGGCCGTAGAACGTGCCACCGAGGGCCGCGTCGTCGGGGTTCTCCACCGATGTCGGTCCGGCCTCGGGCAGCAGGTAGACCTTGTTGTCCGGAAGGACGTTCTGGCCGCGAATCTTCCTGTCGAAGATGGTGATCGGAGGCAGACCGTACGCGGCCAGTACCGCGGACAGTGCCTCGATCGACACGATGCCAGGGGTTCCACCGATGGTGGCCACCAGGCCGCGGATGTCGGGGTTGCGCTGCAGCGCAGCCACGACCCGCTTCGAGGTGACGATGGCGCCAGGCTGGTTGCCCTGATTGCCGGCGGCGTATACGTCGCCCCAGGCGATCAGGTCGTCCAGAGGCTTGGCCGCACCGGACCACAGCGTGGCAGCGGTGACGGTGTTGCCGGCGGGCCGCCCGAACGTCATGGTCTGCACCACGCCGTTCTCGTTGATGGTCAGGGCACCGGTGTCGAGGGCCTGGCCGCGTGCAACCTCGAGGCGGTCGATGACCGCGTTGGTAACCCGCTTGGCCGCCTTCTTGATGCCGCCGAGGACCATCGCCTCTGCGGCGTTGCCGCGCTGGCGTAGCTGGTCGTACTCGCCGACGCGCTCCTTCAGACCCAAGGGCAGCAGCTCGAACACCTTGCGGGTGCCGGTGCCGCCGGAGCCGATCGGAGTTTCGGCGTCGAAGGCCCGGTACTGCGCCAGAGCGCCGTTGCCGTCCTCTGCGACGATGGTGCGAACCACGATGTCGGCGACCGAGATGTTCGGCAGCCAACGTGCCAGGGTGGCCTTCTTACGCTCGACGTCCTCCTGAGCGGCGCGGGCGAACCCGGTGAGTTCGGCGGGGGTGATGAGATCGGTCCACAACATGGGTCACGCCTCCCAGGTGAACAGGCCGGAGGTCTTCGCCGAAGCGGTGACCGGAGACGGCAGCTTGGACAGGATGATGTGGCCGTGGCGCAGGGCGGGGAACGTCACGTTTCCCGCGCCGGCGACGACACTGAGGTCGGTCAGGATGAACCCGGCGATGACCTCGGTGCCGTCGGAAGCGCCCGACGCGTACGGGACGGCCAGGCCGGCGACCTTGGCGAAGGGCTCACCGGACTTGATGGTCCCGTTGGTGGTCTTGGCGGCCCAGGCGGCCGGGTCCAGGGTGGCCGAGCGCGGGGTCTCGGTGCCGTGTCGGGAACCGAGCCACGACTGGTCACCTGCACCGATGGACTCGCTGCGAATACCGAGCTGAGTCATGGTGTCACTCTCCTTTCAGGGGAATGTGTTGTGCAGGTGGCCCACCTGCGGGGGGTTACTTCGGTTTGTCGGCCTCATACATCGCGCGGCCCGCGGCCAGGGTTCCGCCGCGTCCCTGCGACGGATTGCCTTGCTGCGGATTGGGTCTCGGGCCGTTCGTTCCGAGATGCGGTAGCAGCTCGTCGATTTCGGCGTCGATCTCCTCTTCGGTCGTGCCGACGAGTTTCTTCGCCAGCACCGCCGGAAGTCCCTTCGTGGAAGCCCGGTCCGAGCGCAGCTTGGCCAAGGTGGCTTCCTTCGCGGCTTCCTCGGCCTGTTTCTGCGCCGCAGTCGCGGCATCGATCTGGGCTTGGAGTGCCGCGATCCGCTGTTCCACCTCGTTCCCGTTGTCCGGTGCCGTGGTGGCCGCAGCGAGCTTCGATGTGAGGTCGTCGATCTGGGCCTGCAAACCAGCAGTTGTCTTCTCGTGCGCCGCCTTTTCGCGGCTGATGCGCTGTCCGAGGATCTTGTCCAGGCTTTCCTGGGAAGTGATCGGCTCGAATTGCTTGCCGTCGTCGGGGGTTCCGACGTTCTCGGCCGGTTGGCCTTCGGCGGGCGTGACACCAGCGGGTGCAGTCATGTGTTTCTCCGTAGCTCGTCAGCAAAACCCGGCCATTTGGTCGCGCTGGCCGTGGGCGCCAGACCGCCCAGACGCGGGCGGAAAGAATGTGGGCATACGAAGAAACCCCGCAACCGATGGTTACGGGGTTTCGGGGTGGTGCGGGTCAGTCCTCGGGGACGTCGCCGATGGGTTGAAGGTCCGGTGCCGACGGAATGCCGAGCAGTCCGGTCTTCTGGATCACCATGCCGGTGGTCTTGTCGACCAAGATCGCCGGAGTGTCGAAGAGCGCGACGCCATCAGCGGCGTCAACCGACATCAGGTAGACGTCATCGTTCTGCCAGCCGAATTCGTCGACCGTGAAGCCGTCGCCGAAGAACTCGCGCACCGCGGCGTCTGCCGCCACTGTGCTACGGGCTTGTTCGAAGGTGATCATCAGCTGGCCGCAGCGAACTCGATGTTGGCCAGCTTGGTGGCCGCGTCCACGTACAAGATGCGGTTGTCGCCAGCGGTGTACATCGGCGCCGCGCGGAGGACGAGGTCCATCGGCAGGGCCGCGTTCTCACTTGCAGCGGACCGGATGCCCATCAGGATGGCGGCTTCGATTTCGCCGCCGTCGAAGAGGCCTTCGACGTAGCCGTAGGACAGGTCACTGAGGCGCGATTCAAATTCCGGCTGCAGAGCGTCGAACAGGTCGATCATCTCGTCATCGGTCATTTCTTCTCACCTCCGTGAATCTCTTGTCGCCTTGGCGTGTCTTCGGATCGATGGGTTGCCGGGAACCATCCCGGCCGATCTTGGCAACGCCCTTTCCGCGTACAGGGTACGCCTCCACGCTGTCAAGTACGACCTCATTGACCTTGCTCCAGGTCACTTGGATAAGGACGCCGTCGACGACTTTGCGGACCGTTCGCCCCTCAGGCCCGGGCGGCATCGCGCGGTCGGGGTCTTCGATTGCTGCGCGTACTGCGTCAACGATCTTCTGGTCTGACCAGGACTCCGGAAAGAGCGATGCAAGTTTGCGCTCGGAATCGAAACGGTGACCACGCCGATCACCGACCTGGTGCGGATGCGGATCGTCGTCACGCCATCCGTACAGGACATGGCCGGGCATTTTGGACAGGTCCGGCAGTGGCTCCGGTTTGCCGTCCGCTCCGGTGAATACCGTCGAGGTGGCGATACCGTCTTCGCCGACCCGCGTGTACTTGGGATAGGTGATGTGCGGTATCGGTGGCCATTTCGTCGGCGACTGGCCGAGCCCGTCGAGGCCCGCCGGAGCCGGGACTGACGTCTGAGCCGCGATCTTGGCCAGCCGTGCGGCCTTCCGCTCGGCCAGCAGCCTGTCGTCGTCGGTGCGTTCGCTCGTCCACTCCATGACCCGCTTCGTGGGAGTGAGGTCGTCGGTGCGGACGATGCGGCAGCTTCCGCCGGTCGTTTTGATGCGGTCCCAGTGGCCGCTGGCATCGATCTCGTTGCTCTGGCCGTCGAGGTAGACGATCTTGCCGCCGCGGTTCTCGACGTTGAAGATATGCGCGCCGCCGCCGGCTGCTTTTGACCATTCAACGGTGATGAACCCACGGGCGCCGTCGCCCCATTGCGACACGGCTTCGTCGGCGGCGCGTTTCGCCTGGTTGACCTTCCCGCGGCCTCTCGCGGGTAGGAAATCCCAGATCCGTGATCCGGTGCTCATGCCGAGGACTTCGCCGTCGGGCACGGTCGCCCTGGTCGCGTGGAGGCCGCCGCCTTGTCCGGCCGGAGTGCCATCGGGTGACGTCCAACGCGATAAGACGCTGGCGTAGCCGTTGTCGCGCACCGCATCGGGCCGCGGCTCAGCGGTGACGTCGTAGCCGCGGGCCCGCAGTTCGACGGCGGCGGCACAGCGCGTGCAGTTGACCTGCCACTGCCGCCCCGACATCCATTTGGGGTTGATCGCGGCGAGGTCGGCGACCAGGTCGCGTCCAGCGGTGCGGCGGACGTCCTGCAGCGGGTCGACGGGCTTGGGCGGATTGGCTGCGGCCGTCCGGGCCGCAGCCGTCTTGTCCATCGCGGCGGAGATGAGCTTCGGGACGGCGCGGTAGTCGGTTCCCGGCGGGATCGCATCCCGGGCGTCCTCGTAGTCCTTCTGCCACTGCTCCACATACGGTGCCGGCTGATAGCTCGAGCCCGGGCGGACCGGGACGGCGATGCAGTGACAGTGATCGTGGAACTTGTCGCCCAGCGGCCGAATCCCGCGGGTGCGTCCCGACTTTCGCCTGTCGCCGACTTGAGCGCCCTGACGCGCCGCGTGCGCAGCGTTGCGGTACACCGACCGCCGCTCTCGTGCCTCCGCGCGGGTCATCTGCCCCATCGCGATTGCACGCTGATCCGACACCGTCAGGTCGACACCGCGGCCCACCACGCTGGTCGCCGCTTCAGCTGAGGTGTAGACGGCGCCTCGAGTGGCGAGCATGCGGCAGAACCCGCAGGCGTTCGCCGAAGCGTGCCGTGCCCACAACGTTCCGAGGCTGTCGGCAGGGTCGGCCAGGATCGCCGGATCGCCGTACTCGGCAGCGAGATTGGCGAACTGCGCGTCCCGCACCCCACCGTTGACCAGGCGAGTGATCACCCCTTGGATGACTGTCGTCGTCGGGGCCAGCAGCATGTACCGGCCGTTGGCGGCGAGCTGCTCGACCGCCGGTAGCGCCGCGGTCACCGCGGTGAACCCATCGACGCCGCCAGGGAGGTCCTCGTACACGGTGGTGCCGATGTCTCCCGCCGCGGCGATGTACGTCGAGATGAACTCGGGGAACGCTTCGGTGATGAACTGCAACGCTTCTCGTCTGTCGAGGCGCTCGACAGCGCGCGACATCAGCGCAATGGCACCCTTGCTGGCATCATCTGACAGTGCCGCCAGGATGCGCTGAAGCTCAGTTCGCCAGTCCGCCACTGGCCGCGATCTGATCAGCAGCACCGGCAGGTGACGCCGGCACTTCAGCTGGAGCCGTCGCGGTGAGCGTGCCCACCAGCGTCGCGACGCCACCACGTCGGCGGTCGCGGTCCAGCTGCGCCTGCTCCTGCTGCGACAAGCCAATTCGGTCGTAAGTCACCACCGAGTCAGGCGGAAGTACTTCGGCGCCGATCAGCTTCGTGGCCTCATCCGCCGCTGCGGCGCGGGTCGGAGTGGAGGCGTCACGCCACTTCGAGCTCACCTGGCGGAATCGCTCGAGGTCGACCGACCCGTCCCGGAACAGAAGCGACAGATACCCGATCTCGCGCCAACCCAGCCCGGACGACGTCTGCCGGCGCTCGGCGCGCTTCACGAGGCGGTATTCCTGCTGACGGATGCTGTCGGCAGAGGCCGGGTTATCGGTGACGAATCCCAAATACGGTGCAGGCATGCCGGATTCGGCCGCCAGCAGCTGCGAGTACAGCTTCACCTGGTCGATGTACGGGGTCGGGGGTGCCGGCCGAAACTCGTGCAGCGTCACCTCGACGGGGTCACCGTTCTCGTCGACCTGCGGGGGAATGACGTTCAGGCGGCCCTGCGTAGCAGAGAACCCCGCCTTCCTGTTCTCCTTCGGAGATTTGTCCTCCGACATGCCGAATACCTCGGGGTCGGCATTTAGCGCTGACCATTTCGGCGAGGTGTAGAACTCGCGGTTCACCTCGAGTCCGGTAAGGGTCCGCAGCGCGGCGTACGTGTAGTACTCGACGGCGCGCGTGATCTCACTGCGGCCGTTCACATCCGACGCTCGGTCACGGTTCAGGATTCGCACCACCGGCACGCGGCCCAGCTTGTGGGGATCACGGTCAGCGACGACGAGCTCGCCGCGGCGGCGCTCAAAACGGATCGTCTCATTCGGCAGATACAGCGTCTCCAGCTGAACAACGCCCTGCGCATCCCGCGTCTGCGACAGAGCGGACTTGGCGCGCCGCAGCCGGTAATCCCATTCAACGGTGCACGATTCCGTCGACTCGACCGACACCAGAATCTCCGGCTCGCCCGCACTGGTGTCACCACGGCCAACGGCGACGAACCCACACCCATAGATGAGGGTGTCCAGGTGGCAGCGGCCAGATTCAACCGCAAGCTGATTGTCGTCGTAGACGTCGCCCAGGTTCAGCCCGTCGTCGCCGGTCCAGCCCAGAAAGTCCAGGCGCTCTTCCAAGACGTCCACCACGGTTCCCGGCCAACCGATCACCGCGTTGATCAGCTGATCCATGCCGTCAGGAATCGAGATGCCGAGGTCTTCCGCGTTGCGCTTGGACTCGTACAAGTCGGACTTCAGCTTGTTCTTCACTGTGACTCGCACCAGCTGCGCGCGCAGCAGGCCGACGGATTCCGTCTCCGAGTCCGACAGGTGCAACGTCGGCAATGCAATCGCGACCGTCAACCCATCACCGCCTTTCGAACTCGTTTGGTCTCTGTTGGTTTCGGCTTGAAGGCCTCGGTGGCGCCGAGAAGCGCGAGGGACACCGCGACGAGCTGGTGGATGACCTCGGTGCTGTCCCGGCGGTCGTAGCCGAAGCCGCCTGCGTCGGCGATGGCGCGCTTGCGGGCGCCTTTCATCGCGGCGGTGACCGATCGCTGGTCACCGTGCGTCAATGTGCCTGCCTTGCCGCGTGTTTCGAAGGTCAGGCAGGCCTTGACCATGTCTCGGGCGGTGGTCCGGCGGACCTTGACCCGGCGGGCCTTGAGCGCCGGGATCATCTGCGCTGCCGGTGAGAGGTCATCGATGAGTACTTCGATGCGCCGTCCCGCCACAGTGACGATCCAGTCGATCGCCGCGGCGACATCCGTACCGGCCCAAATCTCTTCGACGTGGGCGAACTCGCCTTCGATCCAGCACCCGCCGACCGAGATGGCCATGCCGTGCGACATGTCCACCCCGATGGCGTTCGGCGGGACGTCATCGGGTGGCCCAACATCGATCCCGTCGCGCCACCGGGCGTCGCTGACGAGCGCCTGGTGCACGTTGACTTCGTCCCAGATGCCGAGCGCTTCGCGGTTCCAGGAGTCCAGCGACTTGAGCTTCTTGCGCAGCCGCAGCATGGCGCGTTCGGAGGTCCGGTGCGGGAACGACGGATTGGCCTTGCGCCACTGGGCCCGGGACATCGGGTCGCCGCCGCGGTCGGCCGAGAACTCGATGTAGAGCGTCTCGTTGGTCTCCCGGTTCTCCGGGTCGAGCGCTTCCTCGCGCATCATGGTGAACACTTCGCCCGGGTCTTTCGGCCTGGGCGGCGTGCCCATCATGAAGGTCAGCGGGTTGGCCGCGACATTCTGCGCGGCGGCCATGTCCTCCAACGTGGCCTCGGTACAAATCTGCGCCTCGTCCAAAACGATGACGTCGACGTCGGAGAAGCCTCGTCCGAACCCAGATTCGCGGGCGCCGAACAGGATTCGCGACTTGTTCTTGAAGAGAATCTTCTCGTCGCCGCGTCCCCGCAGGACGCCCATGATGTGTGGTGCGACCTTGGGCCGCGCGGCCATTCCAGCGAACGACTCGAATGTCTCGGCCGCCGTGGTCTTGCGGTGCGCGGTCCAGATCACCGTCAGGCCTGGATGGATCAGGCACAGCGCGAAGATGATGCAGGCGACTAGGTACGTCTTGCCGACCTGGCGCGGGATCGACAGCACGATCGTGTCGGCGGCGTACTGGCCATCTGCGCGCTTAGCCAGGATCAGCCGGCCGCCGCCGTCTTGCCAGACGTCGAAGTCCCAACCGAGTCGCTTGCAGGTGTCGCGAACCTGTGGCCACCCGGTGGAGACGATGCCGATCGGGATGACGACCTCGCGGGCGAGGTCAGATAGCTTCTGGGTCCCAGCGCTCATCGTCGGTGGTCGCCACAACCGATCCGTCTCCGGTACCGGCGACCTTCATGTCTTCGAGTTCCTTGGCGATCGCCGACAGCCGCATGTGCAGCGCCGCCCGCGACGGTCCGCTCGCGCCCGGTAGCGCCTTGGCGATGTCCCGGCACTGCGCTTCCAGAATCTCGCGGTAGTTCCCGCCCGCGATCGCCTCGGCCAGGGTCTGGGTCTTCTCCGGTTCGACGGCCGGGGCGGCGGCCGGAGCCGGTACAGGCTCGTCGGCGGGCACCGGCGGGACCACGGTCAATCCCGGCCGCTTGGCGGGTGCACTCTTAGCTGGAGTGCGACGCGACGCCATGGTTGATCCGGATGGTCTCGGGATTCGCGGCACCGAACTGCATGGGCACGAGGTCGTCGTGCACGTCGTCGGTGAGATGCTCAGCTTCGTCGAAAACGAGGGTGTCGACGTTCGAAAAGCCGCGGCCGTGCCACGATGACCGGGCTTGGAAGATGATTCGCGATCCGTTAACGAAGTCGATGCGCTGTTCTCCGGCGCTGTGGAAGACCCGCTTGACGTGCGGCGAAACCTTCGGCGCTTTGGCCAGGTCGGCCAGCATCTGGAACCTGTCGAGGGCCGACCGACTGCCATGCGTGGTCCACAGGATGGTCAGCTTGGACCTCATGAGGCAGTCGATGAACGTAGCGAAGGCCTCGACCTGTCCCGGAGCGGTTGCATAGGTGCGCGGCGCGGTTACATAGGTGCGCATGCGAATCAACCTCCGTTGCAGTGGATTTCAGGATGACCACCAGCGGCGTTGGGTCACGAAGGTGACTCCGGGCTGGTAGCCGAGTTTGTTGGACTTGTCGCGGTTGCATTTGCGGTGCGACGGGACGATGTTCTCGATGACGTCGAGGCCGTCCTTGTCGAGCGGGATCAGGTGGTCGATCTCGAAGGCCAGCGGGTCCAGGTGGTCGGCGTCGTAGTCGATCGGGTCGCCGCAGTGGTAGCACGGCGGTTTCGGCCCGAACGGGCTCGGCGCTCGGCCTGTCTTGATGATCAGCCGGTGACGATCCCGACGGGTTGTGTTGCGCTGAGAACCTGAGCGTGAAGCCCCGCGCCGTGCCGCCCTGGCCGCCACGGTCAGGCGCTCTGGGCGACCTGAGTGCTGTCGCTGTCGGCCGTCTCGCCGGCCGGTTCGTCGATGTCGGGCAGTCCCAGCTTGGTGAGCATGCCCGCCAGTGCGACGCGGTTCTGCCGCGCTTCAACGGCCGCCTTGTCGGCTCGGACGAGTACCGGGTTCAGCTTGCGCTGCCCTGTCGATCCCCGCACGATGCGTTCGCCGTGGCCGGCGCGACGGCATTCGTCCGCTTCGGTGCGCCAGTACTCGATTTCTTCGGCGGTCCAGCACGCGTCTTCGAGGATCCGCAGCTCGTCCGGGCGCAGCCGGTAGACGCCCACGACGGAGTCCCATAGCCGGCGGCCGGGGCCGTCGGCGCGCAGCTCGGCCGGAGGCTCCGGTGGCTTCGCGATGGTGACTTCGTTCATGGTTCGTTCCTGGTTGGGTTCTATTGGCGGGGCGGCCAGTTCCAGCAGCCCGACTGCTGACAGGTGACACCGGGCATTCGCGGGCTGGCCTGTCGGACATGGCGCACGAACATCAGGCCGGTGGTGCTGAACACGCACAGGTCGATGTCGTTGTCGTGGACGGCGGTGATGATCGCGGCGAGCGGCTCGGGGGTCCGTGCGGCGCCGGGTACGGCGTCCGGCTGGTAGTGGACGACACGGGCGACGGACGGCTTCTGCTCGGTGGTGCTCTGCTGGCTCATCGTCATGCTCTCCGGGAGGTGGTGGTTCCGGCCTCTGGGGGCCGTTCTGCGGGGCTGGAGGTCATCGGCGGCCGGTTCAGCTTCGGCGGATTGCCTTGGTGCCAGCTAAAAATTCGCGTTCGCGTTCGCAGCCTGCCCCCGTGAAAACGGGCAGGGGGGGCGGTCGCCTATGCCCTGAGAGGCGGGAGGGCGGGCCCGGGGAGGGGCGGTGGCCTGGGGTGCTCCGACGTCAAAATCCGACGTTTCCGCAGGTCAGAGCGTTTTCGCGGGTCGCGAACATATACACAAGGCTTACGCGTTCCTGCAGGTCAGAGCGCCTACCGGATGCGGGGGAAGGCGCACCCGGGCGAAACCGCCGCGCGGGCTAGTCGGCCAGAGGTGGTACAGCGCAATGGCACATCGGGCAGACAATGCGTTGAGTGCCGTCGCCGGACGTCTTGGTAGTCCAGATTCGCCAGTGCTTGCGGGCGCATTCGCGCCGTTGTTGACGGTTCATCGTGTTCTCCATGCGGTTCGGCACCGCCTACCTGGTTTTGGGCATGGCTCACCGATGCGGGAGACAATGCCCGATCGGTCAGGGTCTCGTCAAACACCATTACGGTCGCGGCGTGTTGCTCGGTCGCGGTGCGGGCACTGCCACACTTCCGCCGCCCCGCTCACCGATGTCGAACTCGCGGATGTCACCCATATCGACGCCGCCGACCAGTAGTCGTCCGTCGACGATCTGCATCCGCACCGGACATGGGCCCGCGTGCACGGGCACGTCACCGACAAGCACATGCATTGCGGTGCCTTCGGTTTCGAGCGCGCGCTGCGCGTAAAGGAACAGCTCGCCGCCACGATGGGCTGGCTACAGGTGGCGCAGATCATGGTCATGGCAGAGTCCTGCAGGTGAACGAGTGGCCCCATTGCGGACCGCCACCACAGCACTGCGGCTTCTGTTGCTGGGCGATCTCTTCGGAGGTCTTGTCGAAGTGGCACTTGGGATTTGGGCACGCCTGCCGCACAGGCGTGGTGAAGCTGTGCCCGTTGCTGCACTTGTAGTACTTCTCCCCGGAGTTCGGATTGTGCTGGTGATATTCGCCGTCCTCGTCGTAGAACGGGCTCCAGCCCATGCTGGTGCTGGAGCTGCCGTGGCAGTAGACCTTGCTGCGCTGGTCGGTCTTGACGCATTCGGGGCACTTCATTGGAGTACTCCTTCGGGTCGTTCGCAGCCGAGCTCGGTGGCCAGTTCCATGTACTGGTTGGGCGCCCAGTAGTAGCCGCAGCTGGCGCAGCTGGCGCCGTACTCGGCCACGATGCGCAGCGCTGGCTGGCGGATGTTCTCGCCGTCGACGTCCTGGCGGTAGACGGTGTCGACGCCGCAGGCCGGGCAGGCGATGTTGCTCCAGCGGCCGTCGTCGTCCTTGTCGAAGAGGTACTTGGTGTGAACCTCGTTGAGCAGGTTGACGATGTCGTCGCACCAGGCCTCGATGATGGTGGCCAGCTTGCGGACCTGGCGGGTCTGCTCGACACTCCATTCCTTGTCGGCCAGCGCGCGGAGCTGCTTGACCGTGTTGCCGGCCGCGCCGGTCGGCCAGACGCTGACCATCAGGTCAATGTTCGCTTTCTGGTCTTCGGCGTCGACCCACATCGGTGGCCGTGATCGTGCGATTCCCGACGCTCCGGCGTTGCGGAACCCGACGATCCCGTCGACGAGCTGTTGGTACAGACCGGGCACCTCGATGTAGGTGCTGTTCTGGTATGCGCTGCCTGGCTTGATAAGACGGTCGACGGCCGCTCGAAGTTTGGCGATCGCAGCGGGTAGGTTCGGTTTACGTTGTGCGGCAGCGGAGTTTGTCATGAACGGTCTCCTGACCAGTCGAGCGCGGGCGTGTGGTTGACGTCGACGTACTCGGGTCGGACGAGCAGCTCGAGGTACTGGGCGATCGCGATGAGTGCGTGCGTCTGAGCTGCTTGCTGATCGCACTGGCCCGCATAGCTTTTCGCCTCGACGATGTGGTCTTCGGGCGTCATGTCCGCTGTCTTCATTCCTCGGCTTCCTGGGTGCGTGCGGTGCAGGGTTTGATTCGGAGGTTCCCGTTGGGCCAGCGGCAGAACTCGTGCGTCGTGGCCCCGCATGTCGGGCAGTTTCGGTGCAACGCTCCGGTGACGGCGTACATCGCCAGGCACGGGCCGGTGAGCACTGGCCGCCCCGGCCCGCGCCGGTAGTCGTCTTGCTCGTCGGCCAGGACGACCGCCCCGGCGATGCGCCGCCGGCGGCTAGCCATCGCCAGCCACCAACCGCAGGCGCAGATTGGGATGCGTGCACTCGCCAAGCTGCTCGTTTCCGCGGTAGTCCTCGCCAATGACGATGTGGCCGTGAGGATCACAGTCCTCGCAGGCATCGATCAGACGCCGACTCTCCAGGTGCCGCTCATTCTCAGCCAGCTCGATCGCGGCGTCGCGCTCGGCCTGCGCAGCCATCCATGCCTTGCGGTGCGTTCGGGCGTTGCCGCAGTCGCCGCACGAGTAGCGATAGCCGTGAGGGTGCTTGTCGCAGAACGGCGATGGAGGATCGATGGTGTGTGCGTCGGGGACCGGCTCTGGTGACGTACCCCAGTTACGTAACACCCTAGGTTGATGGTGATAGGTCTCTGGTGGGAGGAACGTACGTTCCGGTAGAACGTGCACAGCCGTTCCGGTAGAACGAGTTTCAACAGGAACCGACGTTCCGGTAGAAGGGCTATTCACAGGAACCTGCGTTCCGGTAGAACGAGTTTCAACAGGAACCGACGTTCCGGTAGAAGGGTTGTCGATGCCCATGATCGACCCCGGCGCGACGAGCCGGTAGACAGCGGCCTTGTGCGCCTTCGGGTTTGCTCGCTGCGTCTGCTGGATGAAGCCGAGAGCCTTGCCACGGTCGAGCGCCATGCGAATCGCACGCGTAGTCATCCCGCACAGCTCTGCGAGCTGAATCTCGCCCGGGAAGGCATTCGTCCCGTCGGACCAATCCGCGTACGTCTCCAGGGCGAACAGGACCGTCTTTTGGGCCTGTGTGAGTTCGGACTTGAGCACCATCCGCGCCCAACGCCGTCGTTGATCGTGAGTCAGCATGACGGTCGTCACCTGCCTCTCTGAGCTATGTGCGCGGCGGTCATATCGTTCCCATCCCGCAGGTGAAGTCAGGCAGACACGAAGCGCCGTCGGCCCGGCCCCACAGGTGCAGCGCGTAGGCGTGGATGTTCACGTGATCCGCCGGCGGCGCGAACACCTGATATGCCCAGCCGTCGCCGAATGCCGCCTGATGCAACGCTTTCAGTTCGTCATAGCTGGGCAACCGATCGATGTGCGACATGCTCGCGTGGATGAACCAGACGTCATCGAACGGTGCTGCGGAGACGATGACACTCGACGTGCCGTTGCGGTGCATCAGCTTCCAGCCATCCGGCCCGTACGGGTGTGGCGGTCCCCAGTTGTCGCGGCCGAGTACACGACGCAGACGCAAGCCAGGGACAGTTGTGGGGCTACTCGCCGGACACCGGCGTTGGTCGGTCATGTCGCGTTCTTTCGCTTCTGGCGGTCAGATTCGAGTCGTGCTTCGTACGCGGCTTGGCATGGACCGCAGGGTTTTTCACCCGCTTTGCGATGCCGAGCCCACCCGCGATAGGTGCCGTGTTTCTTCGGCCGGCCGACGGACCGCTTCTCCGTGGGTACGGGCTCCGGAGCGGCGAACTGGGCGCGCCAGGCGGCCTGACGGTTGCGCCGGGCCAATACGGCATCGAGTGTGTTCATGCTGCGACCTCCCCATGCAGCGCGTCACGCAGGCGGGCACTGATCCACTCGCCAACGGCCGGTGATACGGCGTTGCCATACCCGTCGACCTGGTCGCGGTTGGAGCCCCAAACGATGAATGTGCCCTTGTGGTCTGCGAAGTCGACGTCGAAGCCACAGCCCCGACCGATCTCGTGCGGGCCGAGCATCCGGAAGTAGCAGTCTTCGAGCGTGAGGTCCGCGAGCATGGCGTGCCATTCCGCGGTGAGCAGGCTGGTGGTGTCATGGCCAGTGATCGCGCCGAACGGGTCAGACAGCGGGTGCGGCGCCGGGAACTGATGCGGCTGGCTACCGTGCTGCTTGAACCACCCAGAGAACAGCAGCCCCTGCGCCGGCTGGCCAGTGATCGCGCCGAGCGGGCTACTGAGCGGGTGAGACCGGTATCCGGCTGGCACAAAGCCGTCTCGGCAGATGGCGATCAGGTCATCACGTGTCGGCGGCAAGCCCGGGCCTGGGTCGAGCAGCAGCGGCTCAGGCGTCTGCACTGCCGCGTAGGTGACGGAGAAGATGTCGGGTTTGCACGGGTAGAACTCACCCTTAACACCGCGGATGATCCAGTCCCCGAGGGTGGCGGCCATTGACCCCTCGAGCGTGTCGATCGAGAGGTAGGCCGGCAGAACGGCACCGCTGTCGTCGGTGTACTCAGCGTGGAAGCGCGCGGTGCCACCGTTGGCGAGAATCCAATCGATGATCGGGGTTGCGCCCGCGGCCGTGCCGTCCCACTGCATGGCGTCGATCTCGACGGGCTCCTTGCGGAACTTCTGGGCGGCGGTCACTGTGCGTCTCCGGTGATGGCGTCGTACTGGGCCATGCACCAGAGGACGTCGCCCATGGCGGTGTGACGGTCGAAGTCATCCGGATCGACGGCGACAGCGCGGGACAGGTCGTTGGAGTTCCACGGAAGCTGCAGGCAGTGGTCAACCGGGGACGTGGCGCCGGAGGCGGTGAGAATCTCGGAGACTGCACGCAGGTAGCCGTACACGACGTTCTCGATGTCGATTAAGTGGTAGTTCCACAGCTCGCCGATTCCCTTGGGGCGCAGCAGTTGGTGGGCGACGCGTTCGGTGTCGAAGTTCGGCACGGCGCCGACGATGTGTGGTCGACCGGTGAGAAAGTTCTTCAACACCGCGGCTGCGTCGGGGCGACTGATCGAGCGTTCGGTGCGGTACCGGGCGCGGTAGTCGGCCTTGAACGACTCCGGAAACTTGGGGTTGCTCATCCACGGTTCGGGGTCGTGGTCGATGAACAGATGCAGCGGCGTTTCGTTACCGTTCGCGTTGCGTCGCACAGCGGCGAGTTCCCATATCGGGGCGTCGATTTCGGTGCCGAGGGTCTCGGTGTCCAGGAAGACAATGTCGGTCATCTGCGGTATTTCCCGTTCTTGATTGCGCTGAATGCGTCGAGGCAACTGCGGCAGATGTCGAATTCGGTTGGAGTCATCGACATTCCGGCCTTGATGGATACGTGCGCAGCGAACTGCGGCTGCCCATCAGATTCGCGTTTCGGCACGATGTGGTCGCACCAGTCGCACGCGTAGACGACTGTCGAAGCCATTAGGATGTCCTCTCGTGGTGTTGCAAGACCTTCACCGGCTTTGATTTGTCGTATTGCTTGATGCCCCAGACGATCGCGTGCAGTGACACGAGGAAATGCCAGTCGTAGTCGCGGAGGTTCCATTCCCAGCTGTCGCCGAAGTTGAAGCGGCCGAACTGGAATCGGTGCAGGCGCTGGTGGGCGAGGGTCTCGTCGCACTCATCGAGGTAGTCCAGGACCTCATCGCGGATCGCGCGCCACAGCGGGTAATGCGGACCCTCGTTATCGCGGCACCAATCTCGAAAGTGTTTGTAGACCTGCCGTTTCAGCGAATCAGGTGAGAACGATTCGAAGCGCTGCGGGCCGCACAGCTTCTCGGACCAATAGGACGCGTTGATGTATCCGGGCGGCTTGCGGAAGAACTCGAACATGTCGTCCAGGCGCGAGAAATGGAAGTCCTGCAGGTCGCCCGTGATGACCAGGTGGCCCGGCCAGGTGACCAGGTCGAACCACCAAATGGACGTCCCCGGTTCCTTGAACCGGATGTGCCGGTAGGTTCCCTCGTCGCGGAGCACAGTCATCTCGTGCTTTCGCGTCGACACCTGAAGCATCCGAAATGCCCGGTATTCGTCGTCGGTGCTCATGATGTCGCGCCGAAGTCCAGTGCGGTCTGCGGGTTGCCAGCCTTCACGTGAGCGGGGTCGTGGTCCAAGCACAGCAGCCGGCCGCCGACGTTGCCCGCGTAGTCGCCGCCGCATTCGTCGCACTTCTGGCAGTCGGAGCACAGCAGCTCGAGCGACTCGGCGCGCCGGAACCAGCCCGCCAGCTTCACCGTCTGGTTGTGCGCCTCGTCGGCGGTCGTCCACTCGAAGTGGTCCGCCTTGCCGCAACTGGTGCACCGGGCCTTGTAGTACGTAACCGCCTGCACGTTTGGGTATTTCGGTGCAGTGGGCACCGCTGGTGATTCGCCCATCGGCTCGGTCTCGTCTTCGCAGGCGTTCATCAGCGCTCACCGCATCCCGCGTCGCCGAACTCCTGCCACGGAACGAACTGGTCGACGTAGTGGCGCGTCGAGGCACCTGGCCACGCCGGGCCTTTGCACCAGAAGCCCCAGGTTCGCGAGCGACGGCCGGTGATGATCAGCGTCCAGCACGGGAGCTTCGCCGCGGTCGTTCCTGCGCCGTCGCATGCGCCGCAGTCGGTTTCCATCCAGCGACCGTCGGGCACCATCCCGTATGCGCCCCCGGTGCCGTTGCAGGACGCGCATGGGACGGGCCACAGCTCGACGCGGTGGCGGAACGTCGCCGGACGGAATGCGAGTGTGCGGTCCCAGCCCCGGAAGCGGCCGCCGATAAGTCCTGAGCGTGGCGTCCGTTGCGAGTACTCGGTGACCTCGGTGTAGCCGCCCTTGAGGATCAGGGACACGAACCACCATGGGTGGTCATGCAGCGCGCGGTCGTCGTCGCTGCGGAGGAACTGGTGGACGTATACGTTCAGCACCGGGTTTCGCGGGATGACGTACCAGCGGCGCAGGTAGGGGTCAGCAGGGCCGCCGATGATTTGGTGCGGTTGGCCGGACAGTAGGCGGCTGAACCAATCCCGTGCCTTCGGGTGCTCGCTGGTGGCGGTCATGGGCTTCCTTCGAGGCGTAATCGGGGTCTGAGAGTCGGATTTCGAGGTGGCTATCCGAGTGCGCCGCGTTCGGGTTCAGGCCCGGACGCGGCGCACTGGGCGGCGCCGCGGTGCTGTCAGGGCTGGGCGTAGACGGGCAGGCCGATGTCGTTGGTGACCCTGGTGGTCACCTCTTCCCATGCCTGGCGGACGATTTCGCGTGTCGGGAACAACTTCACGGCGAGCTTGAGCTGACCTTCGGTGACGTCGAGCCGGAAGTAGGCGTGCACGTCGTAGAGGGTCGGGTGGCCTTCCCAGGGGCGCAGCGACAGGGTGATGGTCTGCGGTACCTCGAGTTCGCGTCCGACAGCGCCAGCGCGTGCACTGACTTCCTTCTTGTACGCGAGCTTCTGACTGCCGTTGGCCTTGTTCAGGTCCGATTCGAACTCGCCGTTGGTCGACGTCCGGATGCTGTCGATGATCTCCAGCAGGTCGGCCTGGTCGGGGCTCTTGATCGTGTGCCGCAGCTCTTCGATGATGTCGCCGAATCGGTGCTGGCCCATGTACTTCTCGGAAATCTCGTGCCATTTGACCCAGTCGGGGTCGGATTTGAGCTTCAGTTCGAGGGCGTCGTCGCGCCATCCGGCCACGCCGCCGTCGCCGCCGGCGTGGTCGTTGTAGATGGCCTTGATGGTGCCGCGCTCTGCGTTGCCCCACAGGGTGCCGGTCGCTTCGGGGAGTGGGCGGCGCGTGAGCTCTTGAAGGAACGAGTCCATTTCGGTGACGGTGCGGGTTCCCTTTGGCCGCCACGGCGTCGGGTAGACCGTCTCGTCGTCGACGATCCGCTCGGACTGCAGGCCGCGTTGCTCCGTCACCGAGACGATGTGCATGGCGTGCGGCTCGCCGGTGGTGAAGTGCTGGGCCTGATGCGGGGTGTTGAATGTGTCGCCGCCGCGGACCATCGCCGGCGGGTCGTCAAAGGTGATGGTGCCGATCACGTTCGGGGTGTCGTCTTCTGTTGGTGCCATCGTGGTGAATCCTGTTCTCTCGGTGGGTTACTTGTTTCCGGTGGCTTCGTCGATCGGCTGGTTGCCGAACAGGTCGTCCTGATTGGGCGGGTTTCGGTGCAGTCCGTTGTCGCCGTCGCCGAACCACATCGACGTGCGCTTGTCTTCGGGAATGGACGCGGTGATGGTGTCTTCGATGTAGTAGGCGCCGGGGATTTTCGCGTACTTCTTGAGCTTCAACTTGATGGTGATGGTGGCGTCCTTGCCGGTCGCCTCGACAGCTTCGACCGCCTTGGCGAGCAGTCGGGTCGCCTCGTCGGCGGCTCGGCCTTTGGCGTGCTGCACGAACACCGCGGCGAAGTCGGAGCGATCGTCAGTGGTATTGCTGGACATGGCTATTGGCCTCTCTGGTGGTTGATCGGAATAGCCGCTGTCAGCGACCAGGAACGGGGCTCGGAATCGACAGGGTCGGCAGCACGCCGTCGCCGATCGGAAAGCAGTTCAGGTTCACGCCGGCCTGGGCCATCTTGTTGAGGCAGGCGGCGATGGCGATCTTCAAATCCGGGACCGGCTGGCGGGCAAGGGCTTCGGCTGCGATCCGGCGCTGCTCGGCGGTCTTGGCGTCCTGCTCGGCCTGCGTGGTTTCGGCGCGGGCGGCGTTGATCGCGTTGATCCGCTTCTCGGTGTTGTCGTCGTAGTCGATGACCGGGATGGACAGGTCGATGATCTCGACCTGGTCGCCGGACTTCTCGCGCATCAGGCGCAGCGATTCGGTGGTCACCGAGTTGAGGTCGACGCGGGCCGGAGCGGGGCCGGTGGGCTTGCCGTCGGGGCCGATCGGTGCGACGGGGTCGCCGGCCAGCGGGTCGAATCGCACGAAGGCCTCGTTGAGGGCGGTTCGCAGGTTGCGTTCGATGAGGTTGGAGCGGACGTTGTCGAATGTCTTGTACTGGCGGTACAGCTCATCGGCCTTGTCGCTCTTGATGTTCCAGCGGATGTTGACGTCAGCGAGGGCGGTGCTGTTGTTGCCCAGGCGGACCTGGATGCGTCGGTCGCCGTTGTAGACGTCGTTCTGGATGGCGGCGTCCATCTCCACCACGTTCTTCCACGGGGCCATGAAATGCAGGCCGTTGGAGAGGGTTTCGCCGGTTGGTCGGTTGAAGCTGGTGACGATTCCGACCTGGCGGGGTCCGATGATGTTGGCGGAGGCGCAGATTACGAAGACCAGGGCCAGGACCGCGCCGCCGACCGAGGTGAGGAACGCGTACGGATTGTTGAATCGTTTTGCCTCGTCGCGGTATTGGCCGGGTTCCGTGTACGGGATGGCCGCCCAGACGGCGAGTGCGACGGCGCCGATCAGTAGGCAGATCAGGGAGAGGATGAAGGTCACGGGCATTGGTGTGTGGGCTCCTGTTTGTCGGTCCAGGTGATCTGAATGACGAATGGTGGGGATGGCGGCAGTTGGCTGGTTTTCCAGCTGTCGTGGCAGCCGTAGCAGCGCGGCATACCTGCCGCTGGTTTGCCGCCGCAGTCGACGCATTGGCGTGGTGTGGCCAGGTAGCGGGCGTTCTGCTCGGCAGTGGTCGCCGTGGTCACGGTGACCGGCCTTGCATCTGGGCGGCGATGCGGTGGTCGGCGTCATCGATCCGGCGGATCGCCGCGGCGATGTGGCGCGCGTGGTCGAGGCGGGTCGGGCCGGTGAAGGCGCAGCCGCCGCAGGCGATTACTTGATCGGTGAACCGGTCGGGTAGGTCGGCGTCGACCCAGTGATGCGCGATCAGTTCGGCGATCCGCTCGTCGCGTTCGGTGGCGTCCTGTGCGGCCCGGAGCAGATGTCGGGACGCGCGACGGATCAGCAGCCCGATGCCGACCACCATGGCGATTCCGATGAGCCAGACGACGACGTCTACCACGGGCGGCCGCCGATCGTCACGAGCTGGCCCTGTGCCAAGCCCCGCGGGGCGATGATTCGGGCATTCGCGCACGCGGCGCACATCGCGGGTGTGCCCTGCGGATGCCGATCGCAGAACTGCGCAGGCGCAACGTCGCGCCACGCCGCAGCGAACCGGGCGAAGAGTGACCAGACCCCGAGCAGGGTCACCTCGAGCCGCTGAAAGGCCAGTGCTGTGCGCCACGCGGCGAGCTGGAGTGCGACGAAGTCGGTAGGCCATGGTTCGGACGGGTCGTACTCGCATTCCATCCGGAACAGGTCGCCTTCAAGGACGGTGTAGTTGAAGTGCATCGACTGCGATCCAGCCGGAGTTGCCGCTGCGAACACGTTGTCGGCCAACATCTTCAGGTCGGCCAGTGGATGCGGCATTGACAGCCGGATCGCTCGTGTCATGTTGCTCATCAGGCGCGTCCTGCCTTGATCGCTCGTAGGTAACCGGAGACGCGGGAGATCGCGTCGGCCATTTCGGGGTCCGATGCGCAGGCCACGACGTTGACCGCGTCTGGGCCGGACATCGCGAATCCGTCGTTCGATTCGCCGCGTGTCCACTGGCCGTCCCAAACGGCGATGTGGACGCCGTACTTGTTGATCCGGACGTCGACGAAGACGTCTTCGGTTCCGGTCAATTCGACGGCCTGGTTGCGCAGATCGGTCAGGGTCGGCGCGCTCATCCGTTCACCGCCCAAACGAACAGCGGGAGGCCGTAGATCACGATCGCGAGCCCACCGAGCAGCGCTGCGACTCCGGCGAGATTCTCAAGCCATGTACGCATCAGGCCACCGCCCCGAGGTGCCCCGGTTCATCAGGCAGCACCGTGCCCGGGGTGACCGGGTAGGTCTCGCGGTTGCCGCCCTCTTCCTGCCAGTAGCCGCCCCAGCAGGAATAGCGGCCGCAGGACAGCGGAACCCAGCGGCGGGGCCACCAGATGGTCCGCTCGCGCGTCCAGGAGCCGTCAGCGGCGACGGGCGTATCGCAGAGGGTGCGGCGCTGGGAGCCGAGGAAGCCCCACACGACTGTCTGGCAGCCGATCCCGGGCGGGGCGGCCTGAACGTCGCTGGCGTAGCCGATGCCGATGCCGATGCCCAGCAGCACCAGGGTCGACAGGAGGGCCGCCAGCAGTCGGCGGAGCCGAATCGCGTTGTGGTTCAGCATTCGTCGAGCCGTCCATCTGCGGCCGCAACGACGAGAGTGCACCAGCAGTTGACCGTCAGCGGCAGGTCTGCGTCGGCGACCATGACGTCGGCGGTGATGCCGTTGACGCCGAACATGGTTACCTTCCACATGAGGTCACCGATTGGCCGCATGGGCCGTGAGGGACGCGATCCTGCCCACGACTCCAGCTGCTCGAACTTGGGGACGGCGCGCAGCACCATGTTGTCGCCGAGCAGCCATACCCTGGTGCCGTCGGGTTCCTGCCGCTCAGATATCACGGCGGGTAAAGTCTTGGTTGACATTTCGAGGCTCCTACTCGTTGTGTCGTTGCCGCCCCGCCCTACCGGGGCGGCATCTTTTTGTGGTGGGTGGCCGGTGCCCCAACCCCATTGCGGGCGCCGTCCGATCCGGCAATCAGCCGCCGGAAGTCAGCGCGGCCTCCGCGGCCAAGTAGGCGGCGCGGCGCTGGCGACGGTGCTGCTCGCACACCAGTTGCGCCCGCTGCCACGACGGGCTACGCGGCAGGTACTCCAATTCGCCGCGTGGGCCGGAACACGTTGCCTTCCAAGAAGTTCCGATGCTCTCGACCTGGTACAGCCATAGGTCCGCATCCTGACCGATCAGCAGCCCGCGTGTATTGATCCAGTCCAAGGCGGCAGGTTCGGTGCTCACCGGAGGCCATGCGCCCGTGTTGAGCAGCTGCGTCGCGCCGCATTCCGCGAGAACCATTTCCAGAAGTCGGCGATCGGTGTCGCACAGGCCGGTGAGGTGGAACACGTCCAGGAGGCCGATGACCTCCCGCGTGGTGATCATCGGACGGCCTCATCGTCAGTCCAGAAGATGCCGGCGTATCCGTGCTTGCCGTCGTGGCCGAGGTTTCTGGTGCAGAAAAAGTTGTCGGGAATCCCGGCGAACAACCGACTTGTGCACCTGAAGGGTGAGGCCGGGGCCGGAGCAGTGGCCCCGGCCTCACCCGATGTGGTGTCCGATGGCGCCGAGGGGGGAACCGTCGCCTGTCGAACACCCGCCTTGCGCGGCAGCAGCCGGAGCGGAGCGCAGACCCCACCGGCGGCCATCGCAAGGAGCTTGAAAATGGCCTGTGGAGCGAATGGCGGCGTCATACGAACTCCGCGAGGGTCGCCTCGTCAAACCGGTAGTGCCCGCCCGGGGTCTTGATGGTGGGCTTCAACTTGCCGCTGGCGACCCATCGGCGGACTACCGAGGTGTCGACGCGAAATCGTTCTGCGACCTCGGTAGTCGTGAGTAACACGATTTCTGGCATGCAGAAACGAAAACACACCCGTGTAAGTCGTGTCAAGCACGACTTATCGGGTGTGTTACTGGGGAGTTGTGATTTGGTATGTATTGCGCGATATGCACGAGAAGTGCGATATTGGCTTCATGAGTACAGCCAGGGATTGGATCCCGGACACCAACGACTTTGCGTCACGCTTGGTGTTGGTCCGGCACAAGATGGGTTGGAACCTCAAAGAGGCGGCCCTCGCATGCGGCGTCAAAGCTCAGTCATGGCGCGAGTGGGAACTCGAAAGCCGTAAGCCTCGTGACTACGAAGGCGTCTGCCGGCAGGTCGCCGACCGGAGCGGTTGCAACCTGATTTGGCTGATGACCGGCTACGGCTCGAATCAGCCCCCGGACGGGGGTAAAGAGAGCCACCCGGGGGAATCGAACCCCCGACCTATTCATTACGAGTGAATTGCTCTACCGACTGAGCTAGGGTGGCGCGCCCCACCGAGGCGGGGCGGGACGAGTCTACGGGACGCGTCCGGCGCAACCAAAGTCAGTTCCGTTGTCCGGCCCGGAGCGCCTGGCCCATGGTCGCCACCATGGCGTCGACCGCGAACTTCGGCTTGACGTTGGTGGCCAGTGCCTCGCGGCAGGCCAGCACCGCCTCGATGCACCGCAGCAGCTGGTCGGCGGGCACGTGAGCGGCCATCGCGGCGGCCTTGTCACTCATGTCCGGATGGTTGGCGGCGGCCACGCCCGTCGCCCCAGACGACACCAGCAGCGCATCGCGGAAATAGGTGGCCAGGTCGATCAGCGCCCGGTCCAGCGCGTCGCGCGACGCCCGGGTCTGGCGCGACTTCTGCCGCTTCTCCAGGTCCTTCAGCGCGCCCGCGGCGCCCCGCAGCGCCCCCGCCGCGCCTTTACCGGTGCCACCGGCGCCCAGCGCCGTCTTGAGCTCCTCGGTCTCGGCCTCGTTGCGGCCGGCCGTCAGCGCCACCGCTTCGGCCTCGGCCGAGGCGACAAGCTCCTCGACGGCCGCATACGCACGCGCCGGTGTCGCGGCGTCCCGGGCGAGGCCCAGCGCCCGCTCCCGGCGCGACCGTGCGTCGGGGTCGGTCGCGAGCCGGCGCGCCCGGCCGACGTGCCCCCCACTGACCGACGCCGCCCAGCGCGCGTCGGTCTCGGACAGTCCGTCGTTGTCCATCAGGACCTGCGCGATGGCGTCGGCCCGCGGCGTCGTCAACGCCACGTGCCGGCACCGTGACCGCAGCGTCACCGCGATGTCCTCGGGATCAACCGACGGCGCGCACAGCAGGAACACCGTCGACGGCGGCGGCTCCTCGACGACCTTCAGCAGCGCGTTGGCGGCGCCCTCGGTGAGCCGGTCGGCGTCTTCGACGACGACGATCTGCCAGCGGCCGGTTCCGGGCCGCCGGGACGCGGTCTGCACGATGGCGCGCATCTCGTCGACACCGATCGACAGCCCCTCGGGAATCACGCGCCGGACATCGGCGTGCGTGCCCGCCATGGTCGTCGTACACGCGCGGCAGGCGCCGCAACCCGGACCGCCTTCGGCGGCCTCCGCAGTGCACTGCAGCGCCGCAGCAAAGCACACAGCGGCGATGGACCGGCCCGAACCGGGCGGCCCCGTGATCAACCACGCATGCGTCATGCTGCCGGTTGTGAGCCCGCTGTGAGCCGAATCACCCCGGGCCGCCCGCGCTGCGGCCACCAACTCGGCTTCCACGGCATCCTGGCCGACCAAACGCGAGAAAACTCCGCTCATCGCGCCCCACAGTAACCGTCGCAGGCGACACGAACCTGCGCGCAGCGGCAATATCCGTCGCCCCGGCCGGATACGGTTAGCGGGTGGCCACCGATGTAGAGCACATCGGGCGAATCAGGGGGTTCGTCCGATGGGTGGCGCGCACGCCGTGGCCGGTGTTCACGCTGAGTCTGCTGCAGGCCGACATCATCGGTGCGCTGTTCGTTCTGGGCTTCCTGCGGTTCGGTCTGCCGGCCGAAGATCGCATCCAGCTCCAGGACCTGCCGGCGGTGAATCTGGCGGTGTTCCTGGCCGTCCTGTTCGTCTCGTTCGTCGTGGCGGCCTGGCTGAGTCTGCGGCTGCTGATCCCGGTGATCCGCTGGCAACGGCGGGACACCCTGCACGGCGACGCCGACGACCCCGCATTCACCGAGCTGGCCCGGACCCGGGCGCTCAAGATGCCGTACTACCGGACGCTGATCAGCGTCGGGAACTGGTTCCTCGGCTCGGTGGTGTTCATCATCGCCAGCTGGCCGGTGGCGAGCCGCTCGGCGCCGTTCGTCGCCGTGGCCAGCGCGCTCGGCGCCACCGCGACCGCGATCATCGGCTACCTGCAGTCCGAGCGGGTGCTTCGGCCCGTCGCGGTCGCCGCGCTGCGCGACGGGGTGCCGGAGAACTTTCGGGCCCCCGGCGTCATCCAGCGCCAGGTGCTGACCTGGGTGCTGTCGACGGGCGTGCCGCTGCTGGCGATCATCGTGGCCAGGCTGGCCGGCCAGTACACGACCTTCATCGCCCAGAACGACCAGCTCAACACCCCGATCCTGCTGCTGGCGATCACAGCGCTGGCCGTCGGCCTGGCCGGCAACGTGCTGGTCGCCATGTCCATCGCCGACCCGCTGCGCCAGCTGCGGTGGGCCCTGGGTGAGGTGCAGCGCGGTAACTACAACGCGCACATGCAGATCTACGACGCCAGCGAGCTGGGCCTGCTGCAGGCCGGATTCAACGACATGGTGCGCGACCTGTCCGAGCGGCAACGTTTGCGCGACCTGTTCGGCCGTTACGTCGGCGAGGACGTCGCGCGCCGGGCCCTGGAGCGCGGCACCGAGCTGGGCGGCCAGGAGCGCGATGTCGCGGTGCTGTTCATCGACCTGATCGGGTCGACGCAGCTCGCCTCGACGCGGCCCGCCGCGGAGGTCGTGTCGATCCTCAACGAGTTCTTCCGGATCATCGTCGACACGGTGAACCGGCACGGCGGGTTCGTCAACAAGTTCCAGGGTGACGCGGCGCTGGCCATCTTCGGCGCCCCCATCGAGCACCCGGACGCCTCCGGTGCCGCGCTGGCCGCCTCCCGCGAGCTGCACGACGAACTCGTGACGGTGCTGGGCACCACGGAATTCGGCATCGGCGTATCGGCGGGCCGGGCCATCGCCGGCCACATCGGCGCGCTGGCCCGCTTCGAGTACACCGTGATCGGCGACCCCGTGAACGAGGCCGCCCGCCTGACCGAGCTCGCCAAGCTCGAAGAGGGCCACGTGCTGGCGTCCGCGATCGCGGTCAGCGGCGCGCTGGACGCCGAGGCCCTGTGCTGGGATGTCGGCGAGACCGTCGAGCTGCGCGGCCGGTCCGCGCCGACACAGCTGGCGCGGCCCCTGTCGCTGGCCTCGCCGCGACCGGCTTCAGAAACCGAAGCCGCGAGTTAGGCCTTCTTCGCGGCAGCCTTCTTCGCCGGCGCCTTCTTGGCGGCCGTCTTCTTCGCCGCCGTCTTCTTCGCAGCGGTCTTCTTGGCGGCCTTCTTCACCGGGCCACGAGCACGCCTGTCGGACAACAACTCCGAGGCCCGCTCATCGGTGATCGACATGACGTCGTCGCCCTTGCGCAGGCTCGCGTTGGTCTCGCCGTCGGTGACGTACGGACCGAAGCGGCCGTCCTTGATCACCATCGGCTTGCCCGACACCGGATCGGTGCCCAGCTCACGCAGCGGCGGCGTGGCCGCGCCTTGGCGCCCACGGCGTTTCGGCTCGGCGTAGATCTTCAGCGCCTCTTCGAGCGTGACGGTGAACATCTGCTCTTCGGTGGCCAGTGAGCGAGAGTCGCTGCCGCGCTTGAGGTATGGGCCGTAGCGGCCGTTCTGCGCGGTGATCTCCTCGTTGCTCTCCGGATCGACACCGACGACGCGCGGCAACGACAGCAGCTTCAGCGCGTCGTCGAGCGTGACGGTCTCCAAATCCATTGAGCGCAAGAGAGATCCGGTACGCGGCTTGGGGCCGACGGGCTTCTTGGTCTTCTTCGCGCCGGTGCCGGCTGTGCCATCGTCGGGCTCACCCGACGCAGGCGCCGGCAGCACCTCGGTGACGTACGGCCCGTAACGCCCGTCCTTGGCGACGATCTCGTGCCCGGTCTCCGGGTCGACACCCAGGACCCGGCCCTCTTGCGGTGTGGCGAAGAGCTTTTCCGCCAGTTCGAGGGTCAGCTCGTCGGGCGTCAGATCGTCATTGAGGTTGGCGCGCTGCGGTTTCAGCTCGCCGGGATTCTCGTCATCGGCGATCATCCGCTCCAGGTACGGCCCGTTGCGGCCGACGCGGACGTTGATCGCACGTCCTTCGGCGTCGTCGAACAGCTTGATGGAGTTGACTTCTCGCGCGTCGATACCTTCGAGGTTGACGCCCACCAGCTTCTTCAGGCCACCCTCGCGGGCCACCGAGCCCTCGACGCCGTGGTCGCCACCGAAGTAGAAGTTGGTCAGCCAGTTGGTGCGCTGCTCGTTGCCTGCGGCGATCTCGTCGAGTTCGTCCTCCATGGCGGCGGTGAAGTCGTAGTCGACCAGACGCCCGAAGTGTTGTTCGAGCAGCCCGACGACGGCGAACGCCACCCAGGCCGGCACCAGGGCGCTGCCCTTCTTATAGATATAGCCGCGGTCCTGGATGGTCTTGATGATCGACGAGTACGTCGACGGGCGACCGATGCCCAGGTCTTCCAGCGCCTTGATCAGCGAGGCCTCGGTGTACCGGGCCGGCGGATTGGTGGTGTGCCCGTCGGCGGTGAGCTCGGCGGCATCCACGCGCTGCCCCTGGGTCAGGTTCGGCAGGCGGCTCTCGGCGTCGTCGGCCTCGCCTCCGGCCTGTTCGTCGAGGCTCTCGACGTAGGCCTTGAGGAAGCCGGCGAAGGTGATGGTGCGGCCGGAGGCGCTGAAGACGACCTGCTCGCCCGTCCGGGCCTGGCCGGAGATCCGCAGGCTCAGGGTGGTGCCGCGGGCGTCGGCCATCTGGGAGGCGACGGTGCGCTGCCAGATCAGCTCGTAGAGCCGGAATTCGTCGGTGTCCAGCGCGCCGTGCAGCTGACCCGGGGTCTGGAACACGTCACCGGCGGGACGGATGGCCTCGTGTGCCTCTTGGGCGTTCTTGACCTTGCGGGTGTACTGCCGCGGCGTCGGGTGCACGTACTCCGGGCCGTACAGCTGCCCGGCCTGGGTGCGCGCGGCGTTGATCGCCGACTCCGACAGCGTCGTGGAGTCGGTACGCATGTAGGTGATGTAGCCGTTCTCGTACAGCCGCTGCGCGATGCTCATGGTGCGCTCGGAGGAGAACCGCAGCTTGCGGCCGGCTTCCTGCTGCAGCGTCGAGGTCATGAACGGGGCGTAGGGCTTGCGCGTGTACGGCTTCTGCTCCACCGAGCTGACGGTCAGCGACTCGCCGCGCAGCCCCGCGGCCAGGGCACCCGCGCCGGCCTCGTCGAGCACCAGCACCTCGTCGGGCTTCTTGACGGCGCCGAGGGAGTCGAAGTCGCGGCCCGTGGCCACGCGCCGGCCGTCGACGGTGTTGAGCTTGGCGGTGAACTTCGGCGGGGACGCCTCGGGGTCGGAGACGCTGGCGTCCAGCTCGGCGGTGACGTCCCAGTAGCCGGCGCTGCGGAACGCCATGCGCTCCCGCTCGCGCTGCACGATGATCCGGGTCGCAACCGACTGCACACGGCCGGCCGACAGCTTCGGGGCGACCTTCTTCCACAGCACGGGGCTGACCTCGTAGCCGTAGAGGCGGTCGAGGATGCGGCGGGTCTCCTGCGCGTCGACCAGGGCGATGTCGAGGTCACGAGGGTTCTCGGCGGCGGCCAGGATCGCGGGCTCGGTGATCTCGTGGAACACCATGCGCCGGACCGGCACCTTGGGCTTGAGCGTCTCGAGCAGGTGCCAGGCGATGGCCTCACCCTCGCGGTCACCGTCCGTCGCGAGGTAGAGCTCGTCGACACCCTTGAGCAGGTCCTTGAGCTCGGTGACCGTGGCCTTCTTATCGGGGCTGACGATGTAGAGCGGCTCGAAGTTGTCGTCGACGTTCACGCCGAGGCGCGCCCAGGCCTCACCTTTATATTTGGCCGGCACGTCCGCGGCGTTGCGCGGGAGGTCGCGGATGTGTCCGCGCGACGATTCGACGACATAGTTGGAGCCGAGGTAACCGGCAATCTTGCGCGCCTTGGTAGGCGACTCGACTATGACGAGTCGCCGGACCCGGCTGCCGCTACCGGCACCATCGAGGTCAGCCACCGTATCTATACGCTCCACTTCTTGGTCGGCACTAGGACACCGAATGAATGCCTAACGGTCATCCGGTTCCAAGGCAAGTCACAATTTGACACTCCGCGCGAGCCTACGCAAACCGGATGCGGCCAAAATATACGGGCTGCATCCCCTAAATCCGGGGCCATTGGAGAAACGCCTCGGTGAACCCGGGCGGCTCGCCCACGTTCTCTACCAGGCGCAACAACCTCCGACGGCCGCTGATCCGCAGGGCCGGATGGTGACCCCTCGTGCCGATCAAGGTCGGCGCGATCCCGACTCGCATAAGTGCCGACGCCAACGTCGAATGGGTATCCGGTGCGTGGGGATCCAAACCCAACAGATAGCCGTTCGGTTCCGCGGTGCCCGCGGCCAGCACCCAGGCGCGTAGCTCCCGGGGGCCCGGCAACCATCCGTCGGGCACGGTTTTGACCGCTCCGCGTGTCCAGTCCTGCGCCATGCGGGCCAGCCGGGCGTCGGCTTCGGTGCGCACCAACGGGGTCTTCTCGTCGGTGTGGGTGATCTCGGGCTTCAGGCCCGACTCGGCGATCATCTCGGCCAGCGCCTCGGCCCGCCACAGCGCGTCGACGACGATGGACAGGCGGACTTTGGCATCCCCCGCCATCACCACCTGTCCCGGCGCGGCGAGCAACCCGGCCAGGTCGGCGACCGCAGGCGGCACCGACTCGGCCGAGAAGAAGGACAGCTGACTCACCCTGCCGACAGTAGGCCAGCCCAGACCAAAAGGCAGGGAGGCCGGGCGCGACTACCCGCGGATGCGAAACGCCCCCACTTCGTCGCTGACGATGCGGGGGCGTTCGGCGGAGTCTGTGAACCTCAGACGGTGCGGACGTTCAGAGCCTGCGGGCCCTTGGGGCTCTGCTCGATCTCGAAGTCGACCTTCTGATTCTCCTCAAGGGTGCGGAACCCATTGGACTGAATCTGCTTGTAGTGGACGAAGACGTCGCCTCCGCCGCCTTCCTGCTCAATGAAGCCGTAACCCTTCTCCGGGTTGAACCACTTCACAGTCCCCTGTGGCATTTGTCCTTCATTTCCTTCTGTTACTGCGGGTGCGGTCCACCGAGTCTTCCGGCGTACCGGGAACGCAGGCGACGTTCCCGGGTGCTGACACACGAACACAGAAGCTGCGACCAAGATCAGTCAACCATGTTCCACGCTGCCGCAACAGTCACACAACGAACTGTGGTTAACAATTCATCTTGTGACGCAGGGACAGTCGAACTTCGGCCGCACGCTGTTGTCGGCTGCGCTGGACGGCACCCCGGCCGGCGAACAGCCGCTGCGGCACGTCGCCGACCTGGCACCGCGCCAGGCGCGCCGAATGCCCTGGCCCACTTGGGTTGGCGCAGACGTGGCGCAGGTCTTCACCGATCGTGGTGTGGCACAGCCGTGGTCGCATCAGGTGGCCGCGGCCGAGCTGGCGCACGCCGGTCGGCATGTGGTGATCGCGACCGGCACGGCGTCCGGTAAATCCCTGGCCTACCAACTGCCGATCCTGCATGCGCTGCAAAACGATGTGCACGCCCGCGCCCTGTACCTGTCCCCCACCAAGGCACTGGGCCACGACCAACTGCGGGCTGCACAATCGCTGTGCGCCACGATTCCCGGCCTCCTCAACACCGCGCCCTCCGCCTACGACGGCGACAGCTCAACCGAGGCAAGACAATTCGCCCGGGAGCGGTCCCGGTGGATTTTCTCTAATCCCGACATGGTGCACCTGTCGCTGCTGCGCAACCATTCCCGGTGGGCGGTGTTCCTGCGCCAGCTCAAGTACGTGGTGATCGACGAATGCCACTACTACCGAGGCATTTTCGGGTCCAACGTGGCGATGGTGCTGCGCCGGCTGCTGCGCCTGTGCGATCGGTACGGGTCCGCCCCCACGGTGGTGTTCGCCAGCGCGACCACGGCCGCCCCGGCGCAGACGGCGTCCGAACTGCTCGGCCAGACCGTCACCGCCATCACCGAGGACGGGTCGCCGCACGGCGGCCGCACCGTGGCGCTGTGGGAACCCGCGCTGCTCACCGATCTGATCGGCGAGAACGGCGCCCCGGTGCGGCGCGCCGCGGGCACCGAGGCGTCGCGCGTGATGGCCGACCTGATCGCGGAAGGCGCCCGCACCCTGACGTTCGTCCGCTCGCGCATCGGCGCCGAGTTGACGGCGCTCGGCGCGCGGGCCCGGCTCGAGAACGTCGCACCCGACCTGGCGCCGCTGGTGGCGTCGTACCGTGCCGGGTATCTCGCAGAGGACCGCCGGGCGCTGGAACATGCTCTGACGGAAGGCGAATTGCGCGGCCTCGCGACCACGAACGCCCTGGAACTCGGCGTCGACATCGCCGGCCTGGACGCGGTGGTGCTGGCCGGGTTCCCCGGCACGGTGGCCTCGTTCTGGCAGCAGGCCGGCCGGGCCGGACGGCGTGGGCAGAGCGCGCTGATCGTGCTGATCGCGCGCGACGACCCCCTCGACACCTACCTCGTGCACCATCCCGCCGCCCTGCTCGACAAGCCCATCGAGCGGATCGTCATCGATCCCGCCAACCCCTACGTGCTGTCGCCGCAATTATTGTGCGCGGCAACCGAACTCCCCCTGACGCCGGCCGAGGTGCGGATGTGGGACGCCGAAGCGGTGGCCGAATCCCTGGTCGACGACGGCCTGCTGCGCAAGCGTCCCGCCGGCTACTTCCCGGCGCCCGGCGTGGATCCGCATCCCGCGGTGGACATCCGGGGCTCGTCCGGCGGGCAGATCGCCATCCTGGAGTCCGGCACCGGACGCATGCTGGGCAGCACCGGCGCCGGGCAGGCGCCGGCCTCGGTGCATCCCGGCGCCGTCCACCTGCACCAGGGCGAGACGTTCCTGGTGGACGCTCTCGATTTCGAGGCCGGCGTCGCGTTCGTGCACGCCGAGGATCCCGGGTACACCACGTCGGCCCGGGAGGTCACGGACATCAGCGTGCGCGGTACCGGTGAGATCCACCGGTTCGGGCCCGTCGCCATCGGTCTGGTCCCGGTGTCGGTGTCCAACACCGTGGTGGGCTTCCTGCGCCGGGCCATGGACGGCACCGTGCTCGATTTCGTCGACCTGGACATGCCCACGCGCACCCTGGACACCATGGCGGTGATGTGCACGATGACCCCGGAGATATTGCTGGACAAGGGGATTGATCCGTTGCGCGTGCCCGGTTCACTGCACGCCGCCGAGCATGCCGCGATAGGCCTGCTGCCGCTGGTGGCCAGTTGCGACCGGGGCGACATCGGCGGGGTGTCGACCGCGGCGGGGCCAGCTCCCGGCGACTTGTCCGGTCTGCCAACGATTTTCGTGTACGACGGCTATCCGGGCGGCGCCGGGTTCGCCGACCGCGGGTTCCGGCAGCTGTCCACCTGGTGGTCTGCCACCGCCGCGGCGATCGCAGCATGTGAGTGCCGTCACGGTTGCCCCTCCTGTGTGCAATCGCCCAAGTGCGGCAACGCGAACGATCCCCTGGACAAAGCCGGCGCTGTCCAGGTACTTCGCCTGGTAGTGGACACTTTGGCGGCCCACGGCAAGTAGGCGGCGGGCCGACACCGGGCAGAGCAAAGAGCGTCAAAACGGATAAACTACGACCATGACGGACGACTGGCTCCTCGTCGAGACCCTCGGCGCCGAACCTGCCGTCGTCGCGTTAGGGCAGCAAACCCAGGACATGGTTCCCATCAGCACTTTCCTGCGGCGCAACGCGAGTCTGATGGCCATCCAGTCGGCGATCGGGGAAACCGTCCGCGCGGGCCTGCCGCTGACGAGCATCACGCCCAAGAGCGACCGGGTGATCCGGACCGAAGTGGTGCAGATGACCGACGGCCGTATCCATGGCGTGCACGTCTGGGTCGGTGCTCCCGATGCCGACCCACCGGACCGGATGATCCCCGGCCCGCTGAAGTGGGATCTGACCAACGGCATCGCGACCGACACCATGGAGTCGCTGGCCAACAGCGGTCTCAACCCGGCGGCCGAGGCCACCCACGGTCGCGCGTTCGCCGACGATCTGCAGACCCGCAAGCTCAACCCGAACGAGGCGCGGGTCATCTCCGCCGTGATCAAGCCCGAACCCGGCCAAACCTTCACGAGCACTTGGGAAATGACCGATTTCCGGGGCCGGCCCATCAGCGTCGGGTTCGCCGCGCGCGTGCTGAACGAGCCTGACGAGGACGACCGGGATCGGCTGATCTGCCGCGCCATGAACTGGCGCGGCGTGCGCGATACGTCGGCGGCCAGCCCGCTCGACCGGGCGCAGCAGCTCGCGGGCGGCCCGGGCGTGCCCGGCGTGTACCGGGCCTTGGTGGACCTGAACACCTGGAAGCTCATCAAGTGGGTCGACGAGCCCTGCCCGCTCTTCGATTGGAGCGCCGACGCGACGTCCGAAACGGTGGTGCACCCCAACGAGATCGCCGAGATGGCCGTCATGACGGTCGAATTCGGCAGCGGACCGACGTCGCGGGTGCTCCGGTTGCGCGCCAACGACGGCGGGTGGGTGCCGATTCACGTCACCGCGCACCGGCTCCAGGTCGCCGACGACACCTTCGCCGGCCTGCTGTCCCTGCGGCTGCCCACCTACGGAGAGCTGGTGGCAGCCGGGGACCGGCTGAACGACGACCTGCCCGAGTCCTGACCAGGACGAGTCCTACTCGGCGCCAGCCGGATTCGCCCCGTCGAACGGCAGCAGTCGCCGCGCTCCCGGGCCTTCGGCGGCGAGCGTGTCGCCGGGGTTGATGACGAGGCAGTGGTTGAGCGAGATGCACCCGCACCCGATGCACTGGTCCATCTCCGACTGAAGGCGCTCCAACTCGAGCTGCCGCTCGCGCAATTGCGCCCGCCACCGCTTGTTGAGCCTGGTCCAGTCGCGCAGTGACGGCATCCGGTCGTCGGGCAGCGTCTGAAAGTGCTCGGCCACCTCACTGAGCGGAATGCCGAGCCGCTTCGCCACCTGGATGACGGCGATACGACGCTCCAGGTGACGTGGGTACAGCCGCGTCCCGCCCGACGTACGCTCGGGGTGGATCAGGCCTTTTCGCTCGTAGAAGTGCAACGCGGACGCGGAGACTCCCGTCCGCTTCACGATCTCCCCGATGGTCAGGAGGTCGGTCGGACCCATGCGCTTGATCTCAACCATAGTTGAGATTCTACGGTAGTGACATGGCAAGCGGCACAACGACGGACCGGCCCGGAAGGGGTGATCTGTTCTTCTGCGGCCTCCTGACCGTGGTGACCACCGCGCTGCCGTCAGCCTGGCCCGGCGCGGGCCCGGCCGTGCGCGTCGCCGAGGTGCCAGCGACCGAATCGCACCGGCACCTCCACGTCGACCACCACATCCAGCCGCTGCACCGCGCAGTGACCAATCCGGCTGTCCATGGCTTCGGCAACGGCGACCGCCCGGCTACAGGATTGGCCGGGCCCGGCAGCCAGTGCGCCCGCGGCGGCGAGTGCGGCCAGGTCGGCCGCTGACTGGGCGCGATGCCGGCCGACCACCGCGGCGCCGACCGCGGCCGCCCCGGTCATGAGCCCGATCAGCACCACGATGAGCGCGACCGCGAATACCGTCGCCGACCCCCGCTCGTCACGCGCCAGGCTCGGGTGCCGCGACGGCCTCTGCCCCCACGGTGACGCCGGGCAGCAGCGGTGCGGGAACGTGGACCCGCGCGACGATGCGCCCGCCGTCGCGCCGCACCTCGACCGAGGCGCCGTCGGGTCCGGTGCGCTGAGCCGTGTCGACGGCGGCACGGTCGTCGCCGCGCGCCGCGAGCCGGGCCGCTTCCCGGGCCGCGTCGATACAGCGCACCTGCGCCGAGACCGCGCCGAGCCCGCCGACACCGAGTACCGCGACCGCGATGAGCGCGGCAACCGAGAACGCCGCCTCGACCGTGACGCCACCCCGGTCATCACTTGGTGGTGAGGGCACGGGCGATGATGTTGGTCAGAGCGCTGACGATCGAGTCCCCGGTGACCACCGTGTACAGGATGGCGCCGAACGCCGCGGCAGCGACGGTTATCTGCGCGTCCGCTTCCGTCTAAGGCACATTTGGTTGACCGGTGTTGGGTGACGAGTCTGACTGTTATCCACCCTGTCGTTGGCTACGACGTTTACCTTCGGTGCGTGTCCAACTCGTATATCGCCGAGAGAGCGGTTTCGGATGCTGATGGGATCGGCCGGTACGTGATCGCGTCAGACTCGTATGTCCTGCATGCCGAGGGTTCGGCCTATCTGGCCGCGCTGCGGTCACAGGGACGTTCCCCCTACACGGAACGAACCTATGCCGGTCGCGTCGCGCTGTTCTTGTCCTATTGCTCGGACATGCAAATCGATTGGCAGACAATCGACTTCGCCGAGCTCAGTCAGTTTCTGAGATGGTTGGTCACGACACCGCCGAAGGGTAGTGCGCGGTTGCGTTCGCCCCAGACTGCGAACCAAATCATGACGACAGTGTGTGAGTTCTTACGGTTTGGCGCCGCGCAGGGATGGGTGCCGCTGGAGTTGATCGATCGGTTGGCGTCCCCGCGTCACGTCCGCTATCTGCCTGGGGCCGGCGACAGCGGCCAAGCTGTGTACTCGGTGGTACAGGTTAAGGCGCTGCGCTTGGCGGCGACGGCGGCGGAGACGAAGAGCTTGAGCCTTGAGCAGGTCGAGCAGCTGATCGTGGCGACCACGAATCCCCGAGACCGCTTCCTTCTAGCGCTGCTGGCGGTAACTGGAATGCGGATCGGTGAGGCACTGGGACTGCGCCGCGAAGATCTGCACTTGCTGGCGTCGTCGACTGTCCTGGGCTGCGCGATCGCTGGGCCCCATGTTCATATTCGGCGGCGGTTGAATGACAACGGCGCAATCGCGAAGGCGCGTGCGCCGCGCTCGATTCCGGTGCCCACCGAGCTGGTCCAGCTTTATGCCGACTATCAGTACGAACGCGACGAGGTCAGTGCAGCGGTCGACTCCGACATGGTGTTCGTCAACATCTACCGCCCGCCGCTGGGGGGCGGGATGCGTTACGGCAACGCCTACGCGCTGTTTGAGCGGCTCTCAACGAAGGTCGGTTTTACCGCCCATCCACACATGCTTCGCCACACCGCAGCCACGGAGTGGATGGAAAACGGTGCCGCACGTGACACCGTGCAGCGGCTGTTAGGGCATGTCTCGCCGATGTCGATGGAGCGCTACTTGCACCCGACCGACGCGACGAAGCGCCGGGCGGTCGAGCGGGTCGCAGCGAAATGGGCGATGCGGTGAGCGCCTCAGCAGCGCAGGGAGCGGCAGCCGAGATCGTTGTCCCGGCATCGGAATCAGTGGATTGGCTGACATGGTTACGCCGCAACGTCGACCTGCGATGGCGGCGCGGGGAGTGGGACCACTCAACGTGGCTGTTCATCGGCGATCTGAGCAACCCTCAGACGGTCAGCCGCCCGTGTGCCACTTGCGGGATCGCTCGGCGCTCCTCAGGCTTGTGCCGGCACTGCGGCAGGGCATACCGCCAATCGGGTTTGACCCTCGAAGAATTCACCGCGACGTACACGCCCCCGGCTCGCCAGAACCGCCCGGGTGAACGACGCGAGGGACCATGCATCGTGCGACGCGATGGCGTGCGTTGTGAACGGATGCCGCTGGCCCAAGGGCTGTGCGAAGACCACAACATCCGCTGGCACGTCTACAAGCATGACCGCCGCTCGCCCAGTCTCAAACGATGGTCGACCACCATCGCCATCCCGTTTGAAGCTTTGCCGGACTGCATGGTGCTGGGATGCGAGGTGGAATCCTCTTACGCCACTGGGCTTTGCATTCTGCACCGCACCCGTTATCGACGCAGCGGCAGCCGCGCCACGATGCAACAGTGGGCCCGCACCCAACCGCCGCATCTGGCCATGAACATGTTCTCGCTGGTTCCATTGGCCGAGCAGATGCGCTGGGAGCTTCTCTACGCACTGCAACGCCGCGATGCCCGAAACGGACGCATGGACGCCTCGGCTGTGCGCTCAGTGGTCACCACCCTGGGGTCAACTCAAAGCCTGGCAACAATTTTCGGCACGCCGAAGTTCGAGCGCCTGCAGGCACGACAGGGCCGCAACGCCAACTCCACTGCTCACTTGTTCGAATTCGCCCGCACCCTGCATGACGCCTACGAAGAGGTCAACGGCCGTGCCCATACCGACCGGCAGGTCTGGGACCTGGTGACCATGGGCCTGGCTCACGACCCGGCGACCCACGGGGGCAGCCGGCGTCGAAAGGGTGCACTCGATTTCACTCCCATCACAGTGAGCTGGCTCAATGACATAACCCGCCGCTGGGCCCAAGCCGAGCTCACTCGCATCCCGACCTACATCGTCGTGGAGACCATCCGCGCGGCCACCGCCGCCTCCGACGGTCTGGCCCGCAGACCCGGCGGCGGCGAAGACCTCGCCGCGTTGGAGGTCGCCGACATGGATGCCGTCGTCGAAGCGTTCCGTGTGCTTGGCCGCCGTGACGGCAAGGGACTGCTGACCGTTCAAACCCGCCGGATCCTGTTCGCAAGGTTCATCGACCTGCTCGACTACGGCCGCGCCACCGGCCCGCTGCGCGACATGTCTGCCTCATTCATCCGCCAGCATCACCACACCATCGCCGACGCCGAGTCACGCAGCGAAGAGCGGGCCCGCCAGGGCCTGCCCGAGCCCGTGATCAGGCTTCTCGACGACAATCTCGACGCCCTGGCCAGCGGAAGACTTCATAGCAGCCTCAACGCAGAGCAGGTCAAGCAGATGTTCCGCTGCGTCTACATCCTGCTGCGCGATACTGGGCGCCGGCCCGGCGAAATCTGCCAGCTGCGCGCCGACTGCCTCCTCGATGGGAACGAACCAGAACTGGTATGGGACAACGTCAAAGGCAAACGGCTGGGTCGTCGACTACCCATCAGCCAGCAGACCGCCGCGGCGATACGCGACTGGCAACAAGTACGTGCCAACGTCCTCATCGCCGAGGCCAGTGCCGAGTACTTATTCCCTGCCCGCTCAAGCACGGCGCCTATCCCGTACCTGCGCACCCAGACAGTCGGTGACGCGCTGCGTATCTGGACGGCATGGATCAACGACAACGTTGTGCTGCCCACCGGCCAAACCCGACCACTGGAAGGTGTCTCCGTCTACGCCTATGCCTTCCGCCACAGCTATGCCCAACGTCATGCCGATGCAGGAGTACCAGTCGACGTCCTGCGCGACTTAATGGACCACAAGAGCATTTCGACCACCATGGGCTACTACGACATATCGCTTCGCCGTAAACGCGAAGCAGTCGCGACCATCGCCGCACTGACCGTTGACCGACTCGGCGCTCGCAAACCGTCCTCTCTGAGCGCCTATGAACTGCGGTCAGTGGCTGTCCCGTACGGCAACTGCACCGAACCGTCCAACGTCAAAGCCGGCGGCCAGGCATGTCCCATACGTTTCCAATGTTCTGGCTGCGGGTTCTACCGACCCGACCCCTCCTACATCCCAGCGATCGAGGACCACCTCCGAGCACTCAAAGCCAACCGGGAAACCGCACAAGCCATCGACGCCGCCAGTTTCGTCATCGACAACCTGAGCGCTGAAATCGACCAATTCGACACCGTGATAGCTGCCATGCGCACCCAGTTGCAAGCACTTGACCCCGGCGAGCGCCGCCGCGTCGAGGACGCCTCAGCTGTGCTGCGGAAAACCCGTGCAGCCCAAGGCAAAACGGTCCTACCCCTGACGGTTGTCAACAGGAACGACCGATGACCGCTCCCCGCACACCCACCGACGTCCTCAAAGACGCCCGCCGACGCGATTCCCACCAGAAACGCGCCCGCGTCTTTGCCGCGGTCGACGAAATCAAACACACCGACACGCCCATCACTTTCGCGCTCATCGCCCGCGCAGCCCAGGTATCGACCTGGTTGGTCTACGCCGACGGGGTCCGCGAATACATCGAAGCCGCCCGCGACTACCAAGCCGCACAACCCCACCGGCAACAACTCGCTGGAACCCGCGCCAGTGAAGCCAGCTTGAGAACTGACCTCGAACTGGCGCGCCAAGACAACCGCACCCTGCGCGCCGAAATCGCCCGACTCACCGACGCACTACGCGAACAACTCGGCCAACAGCTCGACCGCCACAACACACGCGACCTCCGCACTCGAATCGAGGAACTACTCGAAGCCAACCGGGAACTCCACAACGCCAACGCCGAACTCGCTGACGACAACCAAAGGCTTCAAAGTCAACTCACCGAGGCACAAGACGACCTCATCGCCGTCCGAGCCAGCCTGCGCCAGATGATCCGCGACACCAGCGGCCAAATGGAGCCGACATGACGCTCGCACTTACACGACGTGCCGGCCCGGTGAGCCTGCCACCCATATCGAACATACGTTCCGGTGTGGCTCATGGTGAGGCTGTGACCAATGAAGCGGAAGGCGTGTCGTGGCCGCGGCGGGGTCGTCGGGGAACTTACATTCGTGAGATTGATCCCGTTGCGCGATCGGCGTGCGTGCCGCAAGCTGTTCGACATGGCCCAGATCAGCGAAACACTGTTGATCGACCAGGTTGTGCAGCGGCTGACGACCCGTTACGCCGACCTGCCGCCCGAGCACGTGGCCGGCGCCGTGCAGAGCGCCCACGCACGGTTCGAGCAGTGCCCGATCCGCGAGTTTGTCCCGTTGCTCGTCGAGCGGCGGGCCCGCGCGGAATTGTCGCGCAATGCCGGGCTGCTGGCCGTGTCGTCCTAGGGGTTCAACGGATCCGGCTCAGCGTGGCTGCGCTGAGCGCGGCGCCAAGCCCCGACCCTGCGCGTGGTGACCGCCGTCATCGGTGTGGGGTTCGGTGGCAGACCCTCGACGGGGGAATCGCTGCTCGATCGCATCGAGGAGGCGCTGCAGTGCCTGTCGTTCCCAATCTTCGTGCCGGATTTCGCGTTCAATGCGGCGTACCTGATTGAGCTCCCCCCGCAGTTGATACCGCGCCAGGGCGGCCTCGAGGGCGGCTCGTCGATCAGCGAGCAATCTGCCCTGACGGGAAAGCTCCTCGCGGTAGTAGTCGGCCTGCTCAACATTGGCGGCTCGGGCCGCGGCGATGTCGTCATCTCAGATCCGCAACGTGCTCATCTGCCACACCGTAACCCGAGCGCATCGGTAGCGCGCGCGGGAAGCGGCCCTGGCCCGGCCCCCCGGGCGGGCCAGGGCCGCAGACGCCGCGTGTTAGTTCCTCGAGGCGCTCACCAGCGCCGAGGGCCTGGGCATCACATCGCCCCACAGACGCAGTGCGACAGCGCGGTGCGGTGCTGATTGGTCCGTGCCGCACGCCAGGTCGACCAAAGCGCGAGCGATGCTGCCGATACCGACCCCGGTTTCACGCACAGCGCAGGCCAACTCCTCGAACGCCTCCCGCGGCGAACACCCGCGCCATCCCACCAACACGCCGATCGCCACATCGATCACCGTGCGCGACGAGGGGTCTGCACCCCGGCCCAACTCACCCACCTCGTCCATCCCCTTTCGCGCCGCAATCCTGCCAATCACCCTGTTTACCCCCGCGCTATGAACACCAGCCTCCGCACGGACGAACAAACCGGCAGAACGGACTGGGGGCCGCGGCGACAGGGGCCTACTGGCCGACCCTCACTCGCACACACCCTCCCCGGCAAGCCCCGGCAGGTAAGACACCGACCACTTATGCCAACCGGTGCCCTGGTCGACCCCGTCACCGATCCTGACCTGCCGAACGAACTCACCCGCTTCATAGGCAACCGCATTGATGTGGTCGCACAGGTACTTTGAAACCTCGCTCGCTGAGCGATCCGAGGGAACGAACAGGTGCACCGTCTTCCACACTCCCGCCACCCGGCATCCCTTCCCCCGCTTCCAGACCAACCCATCCGGGCCTGGGCCTGTTGCACGCGCTGTCAACAGTGCACAACCTGCCCGCCGGGCGCACCACCATCGGCCAAAGGGGCGACCTGATCATCAGCGACGGACACGACCACTGGGCACGTTTTCAATGCCCACGCTGCGGCGCTGCCAGTCGCCAACCATGTGAGGCGCTTCGCCCCGGCCCTCGCCTCGCCGGATACCACCGCGAACGCGCCTACGGCCAACGCGAACTCCTGGACCTCGGCTACCTCAAGTACACGCTCATCAACGAATCAACCCGGCGTTCACTAGTCCTGTGGCGCCGGCCGACACAACGTCCGGTCATCCGCGACGGCTACGGTCCGACGTAACCGGACAAGCTCGGCTTCGACGTCCGAGAGACGTCCCACATGTGACGGCAAGACAGCCGCCGTCCCACACATGTCGCATAAGGCGCCACCAGCATCAACACGGCTAGTCCCGCCGTCCTGCTACAGAAAACCCTGGGGCACGGTCGGCTGCACCCTGTCCTCGGCTAGTCGCTAAATCGTTTCCCACTCCCCATGCTCGGCTTTCGATCATGAATGGCTGAGCGCTCGCAACAAGCAAGGCCACTGCGCACGGCCCTGCCAGCCCAGAAAGTTATCCCAGAACTCGCAATGACGCTCAAAGAGGCTCGCGGAAAACTTTTCTGAATAAACATTGCGTTCAGCACTCCTAGGGTCGGTCAAATACGTGACCGAGAAAAGGCCAGAGAAAGACTTGGGCTCGTGACGGTCGCGTATGCGCACCCAATACTGGTCGAGAACCCTTGCAGCACTGTATGTATCCCAACAGACGTTATGCGTATGCCCCATCACAATCATGCGCGGCAGGAACGGGATTCGAGTGCATGAAGAGCTCATAAGAAATGACGCGGCGCACCAAACAAATTGACACGAAAACGTTGCTGAACAACAGAGCTTTGATATACAATAGACGTTGTAAACCAATCTTTTCACGTCAACTAATCAGGTCTGGAATCAATGGACATCAATCACCATTTCGAGCCGCACAATATCAGCACTCAGACGACCTCATCGTCAACCGCGCCGGACCCATGGCCAAAGGTCCGCGAACCCACTGACCAGATGAGAGCCCTCACGCGTAAGCATCGTGCCAAACGTCCCTCAACAACCCGATCGCCTGCGACAGGCCATAACCACCCAGTTCAGAAGACCGTTTTTACGAATGACCCAACGCGGCAGGGGCAGATAAACAAAGTCCCGATGGCATATTCCACCGTCGACATGCCGCTCTCGTCGGTGAGCAGCATGGTCGCGCGGGCTTCGAGTGCGCGAAAGCTGTTCATCTTCATGGTTTTTCCTCCCCTTATTGCGATCAGAACACCCCGGACCGGAACACGTCACCGGCCAGACCTGCCACCACCGGCACGATGCCGAGACACACGAATGCCGGCAGATAACAGAGCCCCAGCGGACCGGCGATCAGCACGTTGGCCCGCTCGGCGGCCGCATCCGCCGCGTCACCGGCGTCGGCCCTGGCCTGCTCGGCCAGTTCGGCGACGCCCTGCGCCATCGCGGCGCCCGACGACGCCGACCGCCGCGCCAGCCGCAGCAGTGCGATCACATGCGGGTCCGTCCCACGCGCCGGCTCGGCCCAGGCCGCCGCCGGGCCGGCCCCCAGGGCCAGGAGTTCGGCCGCGCGGCGCAGCACGCCGGCCAAACCGGCCGGCGCCGACGCCACCGCTGCCCCGGCCGCCGCACCGGTCGCCATGCCTGCCGCAAGGCAGGCCGCCAACACGTCCAAGCTCGACGGCACCGCCAGCGGGTCGTCCAGCACCGCGGGCCGCGGGGACCGGTCGGGCAGGCGGGGCCGGATTCGGTGCACCGCCGCGCCCGGGATCAGCAGAACCGCCACGGCAAGCAGCAAAATCGGCACCGCGCTCATCGCTGTGCCCGCGCGATGATCCGGTCCGACCACAGCAGCCCGAGGCAGCACAGCACCACGCCGACCGCCAGCACGGCCGCGCCGTCGCCGAGCAGGAAGCGCACGGGATGCGCACCGATCAACTGCCCCAACACAATTCCGAGCACGGGCAGCCCGGACAGGACGGCCGCCGTCGTCCGGGCGCCGGCCATGCCCGCCCGGATCCGCGATGAGAAGCGTTCGCGCGCGATGACATCTCGCTCGGCGGCGCGCATGAGCGGGGCGATCGCGAGCCCGTGGTCGAGCGCCAGTTGCCAGTAGACGGCGAGGCGGTGCCAATGGGCCGACAACGCCGATGATTCCGCGACGCCGCGCAGACCGGCCGAGACATCGGCCCCCAACCGTGCCCGTGCCGCGACCTCCCCCAACGCCACCGCGACGGGCCCGTCCACTTCATGGGCCGCGGCTTCGAACGCCGCGACCGGATGCGCCCCGGCGCGCAATTCGCCGACCAGGATGCCGAGCGCGCCCTGCAGAGTTTGCGCTTCCCGGGCGCGCTGCGCCGCGTGCCGCGAGCGCCGCCACCGGACGCCGGCGGTTCCGGCCACCGCCGCCCCGGCCAGCAGCACCGGCACCGGCACCGGCAGCAGGACGAGTGCCACGACGGCGACGGCGGCCGCCGCCGACCAGAGCAGCCGCGGTCCACCCTGAGAGCCGAATCCCACCAAGCGTTTTCGATGCCCGAGGCGACCGGCGCCGCCGACCGGCGGCGCGACGAGCACGGCCAGCGCCAACAACAGCGCGGGACTCACGACCGGCCCCGCGACGCCAGCAGCTCGCTCAGCGCGGGCATGCCCGGGCCGGCGCCCCGGCAGACGTGCCAGGCCGTCACGACCGTCACGGTCCCGTCCGGCGCGCGGCACAGCACCGCGATCTCACTCAGGTGGCGACGCCCGTCGCGGTCCCGCGCGGTGTGCAGCACCACCTGGCACGCGGCCGACAGTTGCGAATGCAGCGCCGCCCGGTCCAACCCGCCGACGGCCGCCAGCGCCTCCATGCGGGCGGGTACCTCGGCGGGGCTGTTCGCATGTACCGTCCCGGCCCCGCCCTCGTGACCCGTGTTGAGCGCGGCCAGCAGGTCCACGACTTCCGCACCGCGGACCTCACCGACCACGATGCGGTCGGGACGCATCCGCAGCGCCTGCCGAACCAGGTCACGCACGGTCACCTCGCCGACGCCCTCGACGTTGGCGCCGCGCGCGACCAGCCGGACCAGGTGCGGATGGTGCGGTGCGAGCTCGGCGGCGTCTTCGACACAGACGATCCGCTCTGCGGGGTCGACGGCCCCGAGGAGCGCGGACAACATGGTGGTCTTTCCAGCGCCGGTTCCGCCCGATATCAGGAAGGCCAGCCGCGCCGCGACGATGTCGGCGATGAGCGGGACGGCGGGCGGCGCGATGGCCCCGGACTCGACGAGGCCGGCCAGGTCCTGTGTCGCGGGCCGCAATACCCGTAGCGAGAGGCAGGTGCCCGCGGCGGCGATCGGCGGCAGCACAGCATGCAACCGCACGGTCAAGCCGCCACCGATACCACCGAGGTGGCCGTCGACCCAGGGCTGCGAATCGTCGAGCCGGCGCCCGGCCGCCAGCGCGAGACGTTGCGCCAGGCGCTGCACGGCGTTCTCGTCCGGAAATCGGATCATGCTGCGGCGCAACCCGTTTCCGTCGTCGACCCACACCTCGTCGGGCGCACTGACCAAGACGTCGGTGGTCCCCGGTGCTCGCAGGAGCGGTTCCAGAATCCCGGCGCCGGTCAGTTCGGTCTGCAGCAACCGCATGCCCGCCAGGACATCGCTGTCGGCGACGACACCGCCGGATTCGGCGCGGATGGCGGCCGCCACCGCGTTCGGATGGAGGGCACCGCTGGTCTGCGCGGCCAGGCGTTCCCGGACGCGGTCCACCAACGACGACGTCACGCCGCCTCCCCTGGCTGTTGGCGCAGCACCGTGAGGACGCGACGGGCGGCCACGGCCAGCGGTGACCGGCTCCGCAGACTGCGGCCGAGCCCGCCCCGCTCCAGGGCACCGTCGAGGTTGGTCTCCGCGCGCATGGCCGCCAACAGCGGCAATCCGAGAATCGTCGCCATCTCGGCGGCACGGAGCCCTCCGGGCGCCGGGCCCCGGACGACCAGACCGACATTCGGGTTGACCGCCGTCACCCAGTCGGCGACGACCCGGGTCGCCGCACAGGCGCGCAGCTCGGCCGGCGCCACCACGACCACCAGATCCGCTGCGGCCAGCACGGTCTCCGCCGCCGGCGACGACTGCCGCGGCACGTCGCAGATGACGGTCGCGCCGGCTCGGCTCCCGGCCTCGACGACGGCCGCGAGCGCCGTCGGCCGCAACTCGACGCCGGTACGGCCCGTCGACAGCACGACCATCCCCCGCCGGCGCGGGAGCGCATCGCGCAGCGCCGGATAGCTCAGCCGTCCCCCGGCTGCCGCCAGGTCGGGCCAGCGCAGGCCGGCATCACACTCGGCGCCGAGCGCGAGATCGATGCCGCCGCCCCAAGCGTCGACATCGACGAGCAGGCACTCCCGGTCCGGTTCACCCGCGGCCTGCGCCAACGCGATCGCGAAGACGGACGCGCCGCCGCCGCCACGTCCGCCGATCACCGCGACCACGGCGCCGCGGCACCCGTCGGATTCGCCGGCCGCGGCCTCCGACAGGACGCCGACCAGGCCCGACTCCTGGCCGGGAAGGGTGATGACCTCCTGCGCACCGATCGCCATCGCGGCCTCGAACTCACGAGTGCCCGGCGCATCGGTGGCGATCAGCACCACGGCGGGCCGTCGCGGCAGCCCGAGCTCGCGACAGCGCCAGGCCGCCGCGACGTCGAGTAGCACTGCCGCCGCACCGACCCACGCCTTCCGGCCGGAGGGCACTGCCGCGTACACGACCCTGATGCCCGCCGCCGCGGCGATGCGCTCGATCTCGTCGCGCAGTCCCGCGTCGGCGATCAAGGCCAGTGCCCCGTTCGTTGTCATGCGTCAACCGTGATCCGCGGCAGGCCGCGGCACCAGAGCCCGCACGCAGAATGTGGATAGATCGCAAACTGTGGACAACTTTATTGACGGAGTCGTGAGAATGTCGTTCCGCAACTTTTCCGTGGATGCACCGCGACACTCGACGAACCAGGGTCACGACACCTACGCCACGCGGGGAAAACAGCAATCGGGCGCCGGCTGAAACGCGGCGAAGAGGCCATGCCTCGAGGAATTTGACCGACCCCGAAAAAGGGACGACCCCCGCCAGGGGGGGAGGAGGCGGAGGTCGTCGTGGATCAGCCCCGGGGGGTCGGGCTGATGCACACCCGGCGCTGGCCGGGTAATGCCCACTATACACACGTCAACAGGGCTGTGCGCAACTGTTGATTGTCTGTGAAAGGCGCGTGTCAGCACGTCAATCGCCGCGATGGTCGCCCCACGGGCGACCGACACGGCGACACCGCCGCCCACCCGGCACCCGCGTTCCGGAGCATATGCTGGGAGCCGTGACCGCATCCGAACCGGCCGCCCAGGCCGCGGCCGCGCCGCGTCAGGAGGCCGAGTCGAGCGCTCCGGTGCGCACCGCAGCCTTCTTCGATCTCGACAAAACGGTGATCGCCAAGTCCAGCACCCTCGCTTTTAGCAAACCTTTTTTCAACCAGGGACTCCTGAACCGGCAAGCCGTCCTCAAGTCCACCTACGCACAGTTTCTGTTCCTGATGTCCGGCGCCGACCACGATCAGATGGACCGCATGCGGTCCTACCTGACCAACATGTGCACCGGCTGGGACGTCGAACAGGTCAAGTCGATCGTCGCCGAGACGCTGCACGACATCGTCGACCCGCTGGTCTTCGCCGAGGCCGCCAACCTGATCGCCGACCACAAGCTGTGCGGCCGCGACGTCGTGGTGGTCTCGGCATCCGGCGAGGAGATCGTGGCGCCCATCGCCCGCGAACTCGGCGCCGATCATTCGATGGCCACGCGCATGGTGGTCGAGGACGGCAAGTACACCGGCGACGTCGACTTCTACTGCTTCGCCGAGGGCAAGGTCGAGGCGATCGAGGAACTCGCGGCCCGCGAGGGCTACGCGCTCGAGCACTGCTACGCCTACTCGGACTCCATCACCGATCTGCCGATGCTCGAGGCCGTCGGCCACCCGGCGGTGGTGAACCCGGATCGCGCCCTGCGCAAGGAGGCCGCCGCCCGCGGCTGGCCGGTACTGACCTTCACCCGCCCGGTCTCGCTGCGGGACCGGCTGCCGGCGCCGTCGGGCGCCGCGGTGGCCACCACCCTGGCCGTCGGCGCCAGCGCTCTCGCGGCCGGCGCCGTGACGTACTCGCTGCTCCGTCGACTGAACTTCTGAAAGCTACTGACGAGTTGCTGAGGCCCCCTCAATAACAATCACAAATCGCCGGTGATTGACCCTTGATGTGACTGCGGTCACGTAGTACAAAGGAAGCACGGAAGCCCCCGAGGCCAAGACCGAACCGGAAGAGAAGGTTCGACCTCCCGAGGCGGGCATCCCAGCACGGAATACCGGCACCCACGCGGAGCACATACCGCGACAATGGTAAAAGCGTTGTGGGCCTGCGTAATTGCGAAGAGCGAACGACTAAGAGGACCCCTTGGGTGGGGTTGTAGTCGCAGCGCATTGCAGGGACGCCGAGGCCACCCACACAACCCGACAAGCACGCTTGGTAACCGGGGTTCCGTGCTAGCGGGCGGCGAGCCGAGTCAGATGCCCTCTGACGACGGAGCGCCGCCCGCTTTTATGTGTCCGCGTTTGCTGGAGAGGGTCTCAGACGGCCCGCTACTTGGCGGAAGCCTGCGCGATCGACAGCGCCTCACGCGCCCCAGCATGCAGGGCGCGACTGCTGGAGATCAACCAGGCCGTCAGCCCGTCGGCCGTGCCCGACGCGAAGCCCCGTGCCGTGGCACGGTATTCGCCGACCTGACGCATCCAGTACATCTCGGGAACGCCGAGGCCGTGCGGATCGAGTCCACTGGACATGGTGATCAATCGGGACACCGCGCGCGCCACCACACCGTCGGCCACTCCGAATGGAGCCAGGCTCAGTAGTTCGCCATGAGCGACGGCCGCGAGCACCGTCGCGGGCACCCGGCTCCCACCGCTCACGATCTCGCCGAGCAACTCGAGCCGCCGACCCACGTCCGGATCGTCGGTGCGGGGCCGGCCGAGCTGGTCCGGATCCGTCAGATCCGCGGCCGCCAGCGAGTGCAGGCGGGCGATCGCCTGCAGCGGCGCGCGCTGCCAGACGCCGACGAGCGCGGTCGAGCCACCTTCGAGCGCCTCGGCCACCCGTAGCGCGCCGGCGAGCACCGCGTCGGCGCGCTCACCTTTCGCCGGGGCCTCGCCGTCCTTACTGAAACTCAGGGATCCGCCGTCCAGCACCGAGGACGCCCGCGCGGCCCGCATCGACGCCTCGGCCGCGGTGGCCGGCCAACCGCGCAGATTCACCTTGTGCCGGTGGGCCCGGCCGAGCGCTTCACGCGCCTCGTCTCCGGCCTCGGCCACGCCGGGCAGTTCGGCCAGGGGAGCCAGCGGGTCAGGTGCAGCCACGTCCGCACACGGTAATGCCACCGGGTGGTCACCTCCAACGTCACGGTGGCGAGCCACCTCCAACGTCATTGCAACCTGCCAGTGACTACGCTCACAACCATGACACAAGACACCGCTGTGCCACAGGCTTACCCGCCGCCTGCCGAGTTCGCCGCGCAGGCCAATGCCACTGCCGCGCTGTATCAAGAGGCCGACGCCGATCGCCTGGATTTCTGGCGCCGCCAGGGTGAGCGGTTGTCGTGGGCGACCCCGTTCACCGAGGTGCTCGACTGGTCCAACGCACCCTTCGCCAAGTGGTTCGGCGACGGCAAGCTCAACGTCGCCTACAACTGCGTCGACCGCCATGTCGAGGCCGGCAACGGCGACCGTGTCGCGATCCACTGGGAAGGCGAGCCCGTCGGCGACGCCCGCGACATCACCTACGCCCAGCTCAAGGACGAGGTCAGCAAGGCCGCCAATGCCCTGACCGCCCTGGGTCTGAACGCCGGCGACCGCGTCGCCATCTACATGCCGATGGTGCCCGAGGCCATCGTCGCGATGCTGGCCTGCGCCCGCCTCGGTGTCATGCACTCGGTCGTTTTCGCCGGTTTCTCGGCCACCGCGCTGGCCGCACGCGTCGAGGACGCCCAGGCCAAGCTCGTCATCACCACCGACGGGCAGTACCGCCGCGGCCAGGCGGCCTCGCTCAAGTCCGCGGTCGACGAAGCCGTCACCGGTCAGCCGAGCGTCGAGCACGTCCTGGTGGTCAAGCGCACCGGCATCGACGTCGACTGGACCGGCGGCCGCGACGTCTGGTGGCACGAGATCGTCGACGCACAGTCCACCGAGCACGCCCCCGCGGCATTCGACGCCGAGCAGCCGCTGTTCCTGCTCTACACCTCCGGCACCACCGGCAAGCCCAAGGGCATCGTGCACACCAGCGGCGGCTACCTCACCCAGGCGTCCTACAGCCACCACAACGTCTTCGACATCAAGTCCGACGACGTCTACTGGTGCACCGCCGACATCGGCTGGGTCACCGGGCACACCTACATCGTCTACGGCCCGCTCTCCAACGGCGTCACGCAGGTGGTGTACGAAGGCACCCCCACCTCACCGAACGAGCACCGGCACTTCGACATCATCGAAAAGTACGGCGTCACCATCTATTACACGGCGCCGACGCTCATCCGCACCTTCATGAAGCTGGGCCACCAGATTCCCGCGGCGCACAACCTGTCCAGCCTGCGGGTGCTCGGCTCGGTCGGCGAGCCCATCAACCCCGAGGCCTGGCGCTGGTACCGCGAACACATCGGCGCGGGCACGACGCCCATCGTGGACACCTGGTGGCAGACCGAGACCGGCGCCATCATGATCTCGCCGCTGCCCGGCGTCACCGCCGCCAAGCCCGGCTCGGCCATGACGCCGCTGCCCGGCATCAGCGCCAAGATCGTCGACGACGACGGCAACGAACTGGTCCCCGGCGCCGACGAAGAAGAACACGTCACCGGCTACCTCGTGCTCGACAAGCCGTGGCCGTCGATGCTGCGCGGCATCTGGGGCGACGACGAACGCTTCAAGGACACCTACTGGTCGCGCTTCGCCGAGCAGGGCTGGTACTTCGCCGGTGATGGCGCCCGCTACGACGCCGACGGCAACATCTGGGTCCTGGGCCGTATCGACGACGTCATGAACATCTCCGGCCACCGCATCTCGACCGCCGAGGTCGAATCCGCGCTCGTCGGGCACTCCGGTGTGGCCGAAGCCGCCGTCGTCGGCGCCACCGACGCCACCACCGGCCAGGCCATCTGCGCGTTCGTCATCCTCAAGGCCTCCGCGCACGGCGGCAGCGAGAACATCGTCGAAGAACTGCGGGCCCAGGTCGCCACCGAGATCTCCCCCATCGCCAAGCCGCGCGAGATCCACATCGTGCCCGAGCTGCCCAAGACCCGCAGCGGCAAGATCATGCGCCGCCTGCTGCGCGACGTCGCCGAAGGCCGCGACCTCGGCGACACCTCGACCCTCGTCGACCCCAGCGTCTTCGAGGCCATCCGCGCCAGCAAGTAGGGCAGCGAGCAGGGCCAGGCTGGCTCAGGCGATGGGCACGTAACCCGCGCCGGGCCGGCTCTTGGCGTCGAGATCGGCGATCACCGCGTTGATCGACACCGTCACGGCCGGGGTGTGCAGCGGCACGTACTTGACGACGCACGTCGGCAGGTCGTCGCTGAACGCGCCGTGGATCATGCCGACCAGTTTGTTGTTGACGGTCACCGGCGCGCCCGAATCGCCCGGCTGGCCACACACCTGGTCCACGATGGTGCCCGGGTCCTGCCCGGGACCCCAGGTGACACCGCAGGTGTAGCCGGTGGTGCGGCCCAGCTTGCACGCCACCTGGCCGAAGGCCGGGTCCGGGCCGATGCCGTCGATCTGGAAGCCGTTGACGTTGTTGAGGGGCTGCACCTTGGCCGGGTCGAACTCGATGACGGCGTAGTCCAGCGGCTGGCTGCCGGCCACCATGACGCCCAGCGTGCCCCGGTTCTCGGCGCCCTCGGCCGCCACCTCGTGGCCGGGACCGCCGCAGTGCGCCGACGTGAAGCCGACGAGCTTGCCGCGGTTGTCATGACCGATGGTGGTCAGGGTGCAGAACGTGTCACCGTCAACGACGATGCCGGAGCCACCGCCCAGCGGCACCGGTGCGTCCGCGTGGGCCGGCACCCCGACCGACGTGATGACCAGAGCAATGGCCATCCCACACATCGAAGCAAACCCGGGTGCCGAACGCATCGGGGCAGTGTATCGCTGGGCCGGATCGTTAAGCGGCGCCCCACGTGGCAACATATGCCAGGACTACACCGACGCCGGGAGGACGTGTTCGTGAGCAATGGCGATCGCAAGAATGGCCCCGTTCCAGCCACGGTGACCTCGATCCCGCTGGTGGATCCGCATGCGCCCAAGGCCGATCCGTCGATCGGCGATCTGGTCAAGGAAGCCACCGCGCAGATGTCGACGCTGGTGCGCGCCGAGGTCGAGCTGGCGCGCGCCGAGATCACCGCCGACGTGAAGAAGGGCCTGACCGGCAGCGTCCTGTTCATCGCCGCCCTCGTCGTGCTCTTCTATTCGACGTTCTTCTTTTTCTTCTTCCTCGGTTCGCTGCTGGAGCTGTGGCTGCCGGCCTGGGCGTCGTACCTCATCGTCTTCGCGCTGATGGTGCTGACGACCGGTGCGCTCGCCTTCCTGGGCTTCCTCAAGGTCCGCAAGATCCGCGGCCCGCGGGACACCATCGCCACGGTCAAGGAGGCCAAGGTGGCGCTGACACCAGGCCACGACAAGCCGTCGAGCCAAGCCTCCATTCGCACGGCTTCTAGCGACACCTCAGGCTGGTAGTGCCGCCACCTGATCCGTCGGTCGTCCGGATCGACGGTCCGTGGCGACACCTCCAGGTGCACGCGAACGGGATCCGCTTCCACGTCGTGGAGGCCGAGGGCTCGGAGCCCGAAGACCGGAACGCGGACGGTTCCTCCAACGCCGAGCGTCCCCTGGTGATCCTGCTGCACGGGTTCGCCTCTTTCTGGTACTCGTGGCGGCATCAGCTGCGCGACCTGCGCGGCGCCCGTGTGGTCGCGGTCGACCTGCGCGGCTACGGCGGCAGCGACAAACCACCGACCGGCTACGACGGCTGGACGCTGGCCGGCGACACCGCGGGCCTGGTGCGCGCGCTGGGACACAACTCCGCCGTACTGGTGGGGCACGCCGACGGCGGCCTGGTCTGCTGGGCGACGGCGATGCTGCATCCGCGGGTGGTCCGGGGTATCGCGCTGGTCAGTTCACCGCATCCGGTGGCGCTGCGGTCCTCGACGCTGACCGACAAGGGCCAGCGCGCGGCCCTGCTGCCGGCGATGCTGCGCAACCAGGTGCCGTGGTGGCCCGAGCATGTCCTGACCCGCCGCGGCGGTGTCGCCGTCGAGCAGCTGGTCCGCAGCCGGGCCGGCGCCGCCTGGCCGGCGACGGCCGATTTCGCCCAGACGGCCGCGCACCTGCGCACCGCGATCCAGATTCCGTCGGCCGCGCATTCGGCGCTCGAGTATCAGCGGTGGGCGGCGCGCAGTCAGGTCCGCGGTGAAGGCCGGCGCTTCATGCGCGCGATGAAACAGCGCACCGCGGTGCCGGTCCTGCACCTGCACGGCACTGCCGATCCGTACGTGCTCGACGACCCGGTCCGCCGGACCCAGCGCTACGCCCCGCAGACCCGCTTCGTGTCCATCCCCGGCGCAGGCCATTTCGCGCACGAGGAGCAGCCGTCGACCGTCACCTCGGAGCTGTCGACGTTCCTGCACCAGCTACCCGGCTGAGATGCACTTTCCGGTCGGCACCGCTTCGGAGTTGTCGACCTTGGCCATCTGCTTGGCCACCTCGTCGGCGGTGAGGACGAAGCCGGTGTCGGCGTCGTCGACCGCGGCGCCGAACACGACACCGAGCACCTTGCCGCTGCCGTCGATCAGCGGCCCACCCGAATTGCCTTGGCGGACATTGCCTCTGATGGTGTAGACCTCACGCGTGACGGTCGTGGAGTGGTAGATGTCCGGGCCGTTGAGCTTGATGACCTCGCGGATGCGCGCCGGGGTCGCGGCGAACTCACCGCCACCCGGGTAGCCCATGACGACCGCACCGGTCCCGGTCTGCGCCTCCTGCATGTCGAACTTCAGGGGCGCCGCGGGCAGGTCGGGGGCGTCGAGAATCGAGATGTCGGCCTCGGGGTCGTACGACACGACCTTGGCGTCGTAGCTCTTGTCGTCGACCTGGACGGTGACGCTGTTGGAGCCCGCCACCACGTGGGCGTTGGACATCACCCGGCCGGGCGCCACCACGAAGCCGGTGCCCTCGAGCACCTTCTGGCAGCTCTGCGCGACACCGCGGATCTTCACGACGCTGCCCTTGGCGGCGGCCACCGCCGGATCGGCGACGAGCGCGGGGTCAGGTGCCGAGACGCTGACGATCGGGGTGCGGCCGAACGGCTGCAGCACCGACGGCAGGCCCGAGGTGTTCAGCAGTGCCGAGAGCCGCGTGGGCACGCGCTTGAGCCAGGCCGGCGCGAGGTCGTTGACCTCGGACAGCACGCGCGAACCGTTCACCGCCGCAGCCAGGTTCGGCTGATCGGACGACGTCAGCGGCGTGGCCAGCAGCCAGGCGGCGACCAGGACCGCGACCAGTTGCAGGGCCATGCCGACGACCGAGTCGAAGCCGCGCACCACTTCGTTGCGCATGGCGCCACGGACGGCGCGGCCCAGCACCACACCGGCGATCTCGCCGACCACGACCAGGCCCAGGATCAGGAACAGGGCGATGAAGAGCTTGCTGCGGGCGCCGTCGACGTGCGCCACCACATGCGGCGCCAGCAGGACACCGGCCACCGCGCCGAGCACCACACCGAGAAAAGACAGCAGCGAGCCCAGCGCCCCAGACCGCCAGCCCGAGACGGCGGCGACGAAGGCGACGGACAGAACGGCCAGATCCAGCCATTGTGAAGGTGTCATGGTTGATCCACACGGTAGCCGCTGGACTCGCCCAGCAGCGCCATTGCCGCGTCCAGTTCCTCGACGACGTCGGTGTTCCAGGGCTTGGCCCAGCCTGCGACGTCGAGCATCGCGGAGATCACCTGAGCGGTGAAGCCCCACACCAGCATCTGGTTGAGCAGAAAGGCCGGGCCGGCGAACCGGCGCGTGTTCTCTTTGCGGTACACCATCAACCGGTTCTCGGGATTGACGAAGGCTCGCACCGGAACCCGCGCGACGATCGCGGTCTCGGCCGGATCGACAGCGCGGACGTGGCCCGGGTCGGGCGAGTACGCGAGCACCGGGACGACGTGAAAACCCGAGGGCGGGATGAACATTCGGTCCAGCTCCGCCAGTATGTGCAGCCGGGAGGGATCGATGCCGGTCTCCTCGTTCGCCTCCCGCAGGGCGGTGCCGATCGGACCGTCGTCCCCCGGATCGGATGCGCCGCCGGGGAACGCGGCCTGCCCGGCGTGGTGCCGCAACGTCGACGCGCGGACGGTGACCAGCAGGTCGGCGTCGGGCGGCAGGGCACCGGCCGGGGCGTCGGGCGCGCCCGAGAACAACACCAGGACGGCGGCGTCGCGTTTGGTGCCGGTCAGCGTCGCGGTGGCGCCGGCGGCGGTGATGGCCGCCAGCACGCTCTTCGGCACCCGGCGCCGGTAGGCCTGCGGTAGGTCCTGTGCGTTGTCGACCAGGGGTTGCAGCCAGGCCGGGGCGGCCTGCGGGTTCAGCACGGTCACCCCGACACTCCTAACTGTGGGTTCACTGCACTGGCGATCTCATCGGCGCTGGTGAACGGCCGGGGCAGGACCTGAGCAACGCTACCGTCCGGGCGCAGCAGCACCGTCGCAGGCATGACGTTGGGCACGCGCAGCGCGGCCGCGATCAGACGCCGGCCGTCCTGCAGCATCGGCAGCTTGACGCCGAGGTCGGCCAGCCGCAGCAGCCCGGCGGTCTCGTTCTCGTCCTGGTGCACCGTCACCACGGTCACCCGGGTGCCCATGCGGCGCTGGTACTCGGCGAGTGCGGGCAGTTCGTCGGCGCAGGGACCGCACCAGTAGGCCCACAGGTTCAGCACCACGGCCCGGCCGGCGACGGCCTTCGCGACGTCGACTGGCGTGCCGTCGGCCGCGCAGTCGACCGTGATGCCCTGCAGGGCTTGCGGTCCCGGCCCGCCCTGCGGCGCCGGGCAGGGCGGTAGGGCGGCCTTGGCCCGGGGCGCGGCCAGCGCCGCCGGGGTGTCGGCGTCGCGATGCACCCGGGCCTGGCCGGCCGGCTGGCCCGACGGCCCCGGACCCGACGGCTGCTCACCGAGCTGCCGCCACAGCGCCACCCCCAGCACGACGAAGACGGCCAGCACCACAACGGTCCAGCGGGCAGACCGACTCACTCGGTGATCCCGGCCAGCGCCAGCAGGTGCTCGGTCTCGGGTCCTCTGACCAGCGCCGCGGCGGTCGCCAGATCCGTCGGCCCGAGGCCGTAGGACGGGCAGTCGCGGGCCAGCACGCACACGCCGCAGGCCGGGGTCCGGGAATGGCAGACGCGGCGGCCGTGGAAGATCACGCGGTGCGACAGCAGGGTCCACTCCTTGCGCGGGATCAGTTCGCCGACGGCGTGTTCCACCTTGACCGGGTCTTCCTCGGCGGTCCAGCGCCAGCGTCGCACCAGCCGGCCGAAGTGGGTGTCCACCGTGATGCCCGGGATGTCGAAGGCGTTGCCCAGGATGACGTTGGCGGTCTTGCGGCCCACGCCGGGCAGTGTGACCAGCTCGTCCAGGGTGTCCGGCACCTCGCCGTCGAAGCGGGTGACCAGCTCCTGGCCCAGCCCGATGATCGACGTCGCCTTGTTGCGGTAGAAGCCGGTGGGCCGGATCAGCTCCTCGAGTTCGGTCCGGTTGGCCTGCGCATAGTCGAGCGCCGTCGGGTATTTGGCGAACAGCGCCGGCGTCGTGAGGTTCACCCTCTTGTCCGTGCACTGCGCCGACAGGATGGTGGCCACCGCCAACTCGAGCGGGTTGGTGAAATCCAGCTCGCAGTAGACGTGCGGGAACGCCTGCGCGAGTTCACGATTCATTCGCCGAGCGCGCCGCACCAGACCCAGGTGGGTTTCGTTGTCGAATTTTGCGGTGGATCGTCGCGCAGGCACGCCGGTAAGCGTACTGAGAGAAGTCGGTAAGGATACTTTGACCGGCGTCGTTTCGTGATCACCCTGAGACATTCGGCGTGTTTACTTCTGCGTGTGTCCTGGTTGCTCGTGGTGTGCATTCCCGGGTTGCTCATGCTGGCAACCTTCGGGTTGAGCCGCCTGGAAGCGATGCTCGATACGTCCAAGGAGACGTACACCGCGGCCGACGTCAAAGCCTTTGTCGACAAGGTCAAGACGGCGTGGTCGCAGCAGAGTGCACCCTCGGACACACTGCCGCACCGATCGGCGCCCCGATTCGAGGAACCTCGTGCACTGGCGGCCCCGTCGCCGACGCGCGACAACCCGCTCGGGGCCTTCGGTGAACCCGAATTACCCAGCCGCGCGTATGCCCACTATGCGAGCAATCCGCAATTTCGCGACACTCGCCATGCAAATCGTGTGTAGCGTGGCTGGTTGCGAAACGGCTTACCACTAGACTGACTTTGTTAACCAGTTCACTGGCTAGCTTGCGCGCGTTTTTTATCACTCACCAGCCTTAGGGAGCAACGTGGACGAGATCCTGGCGAGGGCCGGAATCTTCCAGGGTGTCGAGCCCACCGCGGTATCCGCACTGACCAAACAGCTGCAGCCTGTCGACTTTCCTCGCGGACACACCGTGTTCGCCGAAGGCGAGCCCGGCGACCGCCTCTACATCATCATCTCCGGCAAGGTGAAGATCGGCCGCCGGTCGCCGGACGGCCGTGAGAACCTGCTGACGATCATGGGTCCGTCGGACATGTTCGGTGAGCTGTCGATCTTCGACCCGGGCCCCCGGACGTCGAGCGCCATCACCATCACCGAGGTGCGCGCGGTCTCGATGGACCGCGAAGCGCTGCGGGCGTGGATCGCGGACCGCCCGGAGATCGCCGAGCAGCTGCTGCGCGTGCTCGCCCGCCGGTTGCGCCGCACCAACAACAACCTGGCCGACCTGATCTTCACCGACGTGCCCGGTCGTGTGGCCAAGCAGCTGCTGCAGCTGGCCCAGCGGTTCGGCACGCAGGAGGGCGGCGCCCTGCGCGTCACCCACGACCTGACGCAGGAAGAGATCGCCCAGCTGGTCGGCGCCTCCCGCGAAACCGTGAACAAGGCACTCGCCGACTTCGCGCACCGCGGCTGGATTCGCCTGGAAGGCAAGAGCGTGCTGATCTCCGACTCGGAGCGGCTGGCGCGCCGAGCTCGGTAGCAGTGACGCAGAGATGCCCCCGCACGCACAGCGTGTCGGGGGCATCTTGTATTCGTGGCGCTAGGCCGTCCGCAGGTAATCCAGCTGGGCCTGTACGGACTTCTCGGCGGCGTCCCACAGCTTCTGGTCGACGTCGGTGTAGACGTGCTCGACCACCTGCCGCGCCGATGCCTCGTCACCGAGCACCTGCAATGCGCCGCGCACCTGGTCGAGCCGTTCCTCCCGGTGCGCGAGGTACATGGCGGCCACCGCCGACAGATCCGGTAGATCGGGGCCGTGCCCCGGCAGGACCGTCCGTCCGCCCAGCCCCTGCAGGCGCCGCAGCGATTCCAGGTAGTCGCGCAGGCTGCCGTCCTCGTTGTCGATGACGGTGGTGCCACGGCCCAGCACGGTGTCGGCGGTCAGGACGGCATCGTCGACGACGAACGACAGCGAATCGGCGGTGTGCCCCGGCGTGGCCAGGACCCTGATCCGCAGGCCCGCGGCGTCGATCACCTCGCCGTCGGTGAGCGGTCCGCCCAGCCCGCGCAGAAAACCACTGCCGACCGAGCGCACCACTGCCCCCGTCAGCGCGACGAGCTTGTCGATGCCGCCGGTGTGGTCGTCGTGCTTGTGACTGATCAGCACCAGCGGGACCTTGCCCAGTGCCGCGATCCGCTCGAGGTGCGCATCGTCGTCGGGTCCCGGGTCGACGATGACCATCTCGTCACTACCGCGCCCGCGCAGCACCCAGGTGTTGGTGCCGTCGAGCGTCATGATCCCCGGGTTGTCGCACAGCAGTACCGAGGCCGATTCGGTCACCGGCCTCAGCACGCCGTACGCCGGATGGGTCATCCGACCTCGACGATCAACTCCACCTCGACCGGCGCGTTCAGAGGCAACTCCGAGACTCCGACCGCCGAGCGGGCGTGCGCGCCGGCGGGGCCGAACACCTCGCCCAGCAATTCGGACGCACCGTTGATCACCGCGGGCTGGCCGTTGAAGCCCGGCGCCGAGGCGACGAAGCCGACGACCTTGACGATCCGCACCACCGAGTCGATGCCGACCAGCGCGTGCACGGCGGCCAGCGCGTTGAGACCGCAGAGACGGGCCAGGGCCTTGCCGTCTTCGGCACTGACCTCGCCGCCGACCTTGCCCTCGGCCAGCAGACTGCCGGCCTGCATCGGCAGCTGTCCCGAGGTGTAGACGAGGTTTCCGGTCTGGACCGCGGGAACGTAAGCGGCAAGGGGCGCAACGACTTCCGGCAGCTCGATGCCGAGCTCGGCCAACCGGTCCGAGACGCTCACTTCGGCCGCTTCAGGTACGCGACGTGCTGCTCACCGCTCGGGTTGGCCAACACCGACACCAGCTCCCACCCGTCCTGGCCCCACTGGTCCAGGATCTGCTTGGTGGCGTGGATCAGCAACGGGACGGTGGCGTACTCCCACCGGGTCGGTTCGCTCATGCCGCCGAGCTTATCGGCCGAGGGGTACCGCATGGTTAACATGCTGGGGTGACCTCCGAATCGACGGGCCAAACCCATACCGGTTGGCCCGCGCGCCTGGACCAGGCGCGCCTCCATTTCGTCACCGGCAAGGGCGGTACCGGCAAAACCACCGTCGCTGCCGCGCTGGCGCTGGCGCTGGCCGCAGGCGGCCGCAGCGTCCTGCTGGTCGAGGTCGAGGGGCGGCAGGGCATCGCCCAGCTTTTCGACGTGCCACCGCTGCCGTACGGGGAACAGAAGATCGCCACCGCCGAGGGCGGTGGGCTGGTCAACGCGCTGGCCATCGACACCGAGGCCGCGTTCCTGGAATACCTGGACATGTTCTACAACCTCGGCATCGCCGGCCGCGCCATGAAGCGCATCGGCGCGGTCGAGTTCGCCACCACGATCGCGCCCGGCCTGCGTGACGTCCTGCTCACCGGCAAGATCAAAGAGGTCGTGGTCCGCAACGGCAAGACCGCCAAGGAACTGAAGGGACAGCGCCCCTACGACGCCGTCGTGGTCGACGCCCCGCCGACGGGCCGTATCTCGCGCTTCCTCGACGTCACCAAGGCCGTCTCGGATCTCGCCAAGGGCGGGCCCGTGCACTCCCAGGCCGACGGCGTCGTGAAGCTGCTGCACTCGGAGCTCACCGCCATCCACCTGGTCACCCTGCTCGAGGCGCTGCCCGTGCAGGAGACGCTGGAGGCCATCGAGGAACTACGGGAGCTGGAGCTGCCGATCGGCAGCGTCATCGTCAACCGCAACATCCCGGCCTACCTGTCGCAGGACGACCTGGCGAAGGCCGCCGAGGGCGTCGTCGACGCCGACGCGGTCCGCACCGGACTGGCCGACGCCGGAATCACGTTGTCCGACACCGACTTCGCCGGACTGCTCACCGAGACCATCCAGCACGCGACGCGCATGATGGCGCGCGCCGAGAGCGCCGAGGCGCTCGACGCCCTCGAAGTGCCCCGCCTCGAACTGCCCGCCCTGCCCGACGGGGTCGACCTGGGCAGCCTGTACGAACTCGCCGAAGCACTCGAACAGCAAGGGGTTGGCACCAAATGAGCGGCAAACCCTTGAAGCTCGACATGCACGCGATCCTCTCGGACACCGCGAACCGCGTCGTCGTGTGCTGCGGCGCGGGCGGCGTCGGCAAGACCACGACGGCCGCCGCGATGGCGCTGCGGGCCGCCGAGTACGGCCGCACCGTCGTGGTGCTGACGATCGACCCGGCCAAGCGCCTGGCGCAGGCCCTCGGCATCAAGGACCTCGGCAACACCCCGCAGCGGGTGCCGCTGGCTCCGGAGGTACCGGGCGAGCTCTACGCGATGATGCTGGACATGCGCCGCACCTTCGACGAGATGGTGGTGCAGTACTCCGGCGAGGACCGCGCCGACGCGATCTTGGAGAACCAGTTCTACCAAACCGTCGCGACGTCGCTCTCGGGCACGCAGGAGTACATGGCGATGGAGAAGCTCGGCCAGCTGCTGGCCGAGGACAAGTGGGATCTGGTCGTCGTCGACACCCCGCCGTCGCGCAACGCGCTGGACTTCCTGGACGCCCCGAAGCGCCTCGGCAACTTCATGGACAGCCGTCTGTGGAAGCTCCTGCTCGGACCGGGCCGCGGCATCGGCCGCCTCGTCACCGGCGCCATGGGCCTGGCGATGAAGGCACTGTCCACCGTGCTGGGTTCGCAGATGCTCTCCGACGCAGCCAGTTTCGTCCAGTCGCTGGACTCGACGTTCGGCGGTTTCCGGGAGAAGGCCGACCGCACGTACGAACTGCTCAAGCGCCCTGGCACCCGGTTCGTCGTGGTCTCGGCCGCCGAGCCCGACGCGCTGCGCGAGGCGTCGTTCTTCGTCGACCGGCTGTCGCAGGAGCAGATGCCGCTGGCCGGCCTGATCCTCAACCGCACGCACCCCATGCTGTGCGACCTCACCGCCGATGCCGCCGACGAGGCGGCGGGCAAGCTGGAGAAGTCCGGCCAGGACGCCGACGCGCTGGCCGCGGCGACGCTGCGGATCCACGCGAACCGCACCGTCATCTCCAAGCGTGAGGTGCGGCTGCTGTCGCGGTTCACCGGGGCCAACCCGCACGTGGCGTTGGTGGGCGTGCCGTCACTGCCGTTCGAGGTGTCAGACCTCGAGGCGCTGCGGGCCATCGCCGATCAGATCACCGGCGACATCGTCAAGGCGTAAAGCCCGAACCCGAACAACGGAAGTCCGCAGAAAACTGCGGACTTCTGTTGTGTCAGAAGGAAAATCAGACCGCGTTGCGGTGCTTGCGCTGGGTCGCGAAGAACTCGGCCCAGGACACCACCTCGGGGTGCTGCTTGAGAAGGGCGCGGCGCTGACGCTCGGTCATGCCGCCCCACACGCCGAACTCGACGCGGTTGTCGAGGGCGTCGGCGCCGCACTCGACGATCACCGGGCAGTGCCGGCAGATGACTGCGGCCTTGCGCTGTGCGGCGCCCCGGACGAACAGCTCGTCGGGGTCGGCCTGCCGGCATCGGGCCTGCGAAACCCAGGCGATCCTGGCTTCGGCTTCAGGTTGGACCACACCCTGCATCGCGCCGTTTCCGGCCTTGGGAGCGATTGTCGCGCGAACTACTGGCTGTGTACCTGTCACCAGCGATCCCTTCGTCACACCGTCTCCCGACGGCCGAGTCCTCCCGAGTAGGTCGCTGATGCGATCTACGCCACATTGCGGCTAGTAGTGTTACCTAGATCGCATTGTGTGTTCAAGTTAGGTGGTCAGGGGCCTATTGCGCAATGGGTCTGGGGCCGCTTTTTTGGGACGTGTGTCCAAACGTTAATTTTTGCCCGTGTCGCAGCCCCCCTAGATGCCCTGGGGACGTGGTAATCGACCAGCACTCAGCTGCTGGCCACCACGGTCGCTAGGCTGTACCCCATGTCCGAGCGACCGCAGAACCGTCCGCCGACCGCGGTCACCGTCATCAAGTTGACGTGGTGCGTTCTGCTCGCCGCCGTGGTGCTTGCCGCGATGATGTTCCCGCTCATCGGGGGTGCCGGCCTGATGTCCAACCGGGCATCCGACGTCGTCGCCAACGGTTCGGCCCAGCTGGTCGAAGGTGATGCGCCCGCCGTATCCACCATGGTCGACGCCAAGGGCAACCCCATCGCGTGGCTGTATTCGCAGCGTCGCTTCGAGGTTCCGAGCGATCAGATCGCCAACACCATGAAGCTGGCCATCGTCTCGATCGAGGACAAACGGTTTGCCGAGCACAACGGGGTTGACTGGAAGGGCACGCTGACGGGCCTGTCGGGCTACATGTCCGGCTCCGCCGATACGCGTGGTGGATCGACCCTCGAGCAGCAGTACGTGAAGAACTACCAGCTGCTCGTGGTCGCGCAGAGCGACGCCGAACGGCGGGCCGCCATCGAGACCACCCCGGCACGCAAGCTGCGCGAAATCCGGATGGCGCTGACCCTGGACAAGACGTTCACCAAGTCCGAGATCCTGACGCGCTACCTGAACCTGGTGTCGTTCGGTAACGGCGCGTTCGGCATCCAGGACGCCGCCCAGACGTACTTCGGCATCAACGCCAACCAGCTGAACTGGCAGCAGGCCGCGCTGCTCGCCGGCATGGTGCAGTCGACCAGCGGACTGGATCCGTACGTCAACCCCGACGGTGCCCTGGCACGTCGAAACCTGGTGCTGGACACCATGATCCAGAACGTCCCCCAGGAAGCCGACGCCCTGCGCGCCGCCAAGGCCGAGCCGCTCGGCATCCTGCCGCAGCCCAACCAGCTGCCCCGCGGCTGCATCGCCGCCGGTGACCGCGCCTTCTTCTGCGACTACGTCCTCGACTATCTGTCGAAGGCCGGCATCAGCAAGGACCAGGTGGCCAAGGGCGGCTACCTGATCCGCACGACGATCGACCCCGACATCCAGAACTCGGTCAAGTCGTCGATCGACGGCATCGCATCCCCGTCCATCGACGGCATCGCCAGCGTCATGAGCGTCATCCGCCCCGGCAAGGACAACCACCAGGTGGTGGCGATGGCCAGCAACCGGACCTACGGCCTGAACACCGCGGCCGGGGAAACCATGCAGCCACAACCATTTTCGTTGGTCGGTGACGGCGCCGGCTCCATCTTCAAGCTGTTCACCACGGCCGCCGCCCTGGACATGGGCATGGGCATCAACGCGCAGCTGGACATTCCCGGCCGGTTCGAGGCCAAGGGCCTGGGCAGTGGTGGTGCCAAGGGCTGCCCCAAGGACAAGTGGTGCGTCGAGAACGACGGCCGCTACCGGGGCAGCATGAACGTCACCGAAGCGCTAGCGTCGTCGCCGAACACCGGGTTCGCCAAGCTCATCTCGCAGATCGGTGTCCCGCGGACGGTCGACATGGCGGTCAAGCTGGGGCTGCGGTCCTACGCCGCGCCGGGCACCGCCCGCCCGTACGACCCGAACAGCAACGAGAGCCTGGCCGACTTCATCAAGCGCCAGAACATCGGCTCGTTCACCCTGGGACCGTTCGAGGTCAACGCCCTCGAGCTGTCCAACGTCGCGGCGACGCTGGCGTCGGGCGGCACCTGGTGCCCGCCCAACCCGGTGGACAAGGTGTTCGACCGGCACGGTAACGAGGTCTCGGTGACCACCCAGACCTGCGAGCAGGCGGTCCCCGAGGGTCTGGCCAACACCCTCGCCAATGCGATGAACAAGGACGCCATCAGCGGCACCGGCGCCGCGGCCGCGCAGTCGGTGGGCTGGACCTTGCCGGTATCGGGCAAGACCGGCACCACCGAGGCCCACCGGTCGTCGGCGTTCCTGGGCTTCACCAGTGCCTACGCCGCCGCCAACTACATCTACGACGACTCGCCCACACCGTCCGACCTGTGCTCGTTCCCGCTGCGCCAGTGCGGCCGCGGTGATCTCTACGGCGGCCACGAGCCGGCCCGCACCTGGTTCACGGCGATGAAGCAGTTCACGCCGCCCAACGTGGTGATGCCGCCGACCGACCCGCGCTATGTCGACGGCGGGCCGGGCTCGAAGGTGCCGAGCGTCGCGGGTATGGACCTCGACCTGGCGCAGAACCGCATCAAGGAAGCCGGCTTCCAGCTGTCCGCGCAGCCGTCGTGGGTCAACAGCACCGCGCCGTCGGGTCAGGTGGTCGGAACGTCGCCGTCGGGGCAGACCATCCCCGGCTCGATCATCACGATCCAGGTCAGCAATGGCATCGCGCCGCCGCCTCCGCCGCCACCGCCAGTGGGAATTCCCGGCATCGATGGCCTGCCGCCGGTGCAGATCGGGTCGACGGTCGTGGAGATTCCGGGCCTGCCGCCCATCACCGTGCCGGTCCTCGGTCCCCCGCCCCCATAGGCCCGGCCGAAACCTCAGAACGACCTAAGCCAACCCTGTGGGCTTTCTAACGATGACCAGCGACAACGGGCCAACTCCCGCGCTGAGCAAGTAGGCTGCCTGCATGTCTGCCATCGCCCGCAACGCAGCCGTCACCGTCGCCGGAACCCTGGCTGCGGGCCTCGCCTACGCGTCGCTCATCGAGCGCAACGCGTTCGTGGTCCGCGAGGTCACCATGCCGGTGCTGACGCCCGGCTCGTCGCCGCTGCGGGTGCTGCATCTGAGCGATCTGCACATGATGCCGGCGCAGCGTCGCAAGCAGGCGTGGCTGCGCGAGCTGGCCCGCTGGGAGCCCGACCTGGTGGTCAACACCGGCGACAACCTCTCGCACCCGAAGTCGGTGCCGGCCGTGGTGCAGGCGATGGGTGATCTGCTGGCGGTGCCCGGTGTGTTCGTGTTCGGCAGCAACGACTACTTCGCGCCGAAGCCGAAGAATCCCGCCAACTACCTGTTCAGCAAGCACAAGCGAATCACCGGGCGGCCGCTGCCGTGGCAGGACCTGCGCGCGGCGTTCACCGAGCGCGGCTGGCTGGACATGACCCACACGCGGCGCGAGATCGAAGTCAACGGGCAGCTCATCTCCGTCGCCGGGGTCGACGATCCGCACCTCAACCGCGACCGCTACGACACCATCGCCGGACGGCCCAACCCGGCCGCCAACCTGTCGCTGGGCGTCACCCACGCGCCGTACACCCGCGTGCTGGACCGCTTCGCCGACGACGGCTACCAGCTGGTGCTGGCCGGGCACACGCACGGCGGGCAGCTGTGCGTGCCGTTCTACGGCGCGCTGGTAACCAACTGCGACATCGACACCTCGCGGGTGAAGGGCCCGTCCCGCTGGGGCGCCCACACGCAGCTACACGTGTCGGCCGGTCTGGGTACCTCGCCGTACACGCCGGTGCGCTTCTGCTGCCGGCCCGAGGTGACGCTGCTGACGCTGGTGGCCGCGCCCACCGGCGGTGGGCACACCGGTATCGGCGCCGACATGACGCAGCCGGCCGTCTCGGCACGGTGACCTCGCCGGTGGCGGAGCGCAGCGTCGACCGCGGCTGGGTCGACAACGCGGTGCGCCTCATCGAGGCCGACGCCCGGCGCAGCGCCGACACCCATCTCCTGCGCTATCCGTTGCCCGCCGCGTGGAGCGCGAGCGTCGACGTCCAGCTGTATCTCAAGGACGAGAGCACGCACATCACCGGCAGCCTCAAACACCGGCTGGCCCGGTCGCTGTTCCTGTACGGGTTGTGCAACGGCTGGATCGGTCCGCACACGACGGTCATCGAGGCGTCCTCCGGGTCCACCGCGGTGTCCGAGGCGTATTTCGCGGCGCTGCTGGGGCTGGAGTTCATCGCGGTGATGCCGTCGTCGACGAGCGCGGCCAAGATAGAGCTCATCGAAAATCAGGGTGGCCGTTGCCATTTCGTGGACCAGTCGTCACAGGTGTACGACGAGGCGGAGCGTCTGGCCCGCGAGACGGGCGGCCACTACCTGGATCAGTTCACCAACGCCGAGCGCGCCACCGACTGGCGGGGCAACAACAACATCGCGGAGTCGATCTTCTCGCAGCTGCGCGACGAGGCCCATCCGATTCCGGAGTGGATCGTGGTCGGTGCGGGCACCGGCGGGACCAGCGCCACGATCGGGCGGTTCCTGCGCTACCGGCGCCATGCCACCCGGCTCTGTGTGGTGGACCCGGAGAATTCGGCGTTCTATCCGTCGTGGGCCGCGGGCGACCGGGAGGTGTTCACCGGGGCGTCGTCGCGCATCGAGGGCATCGGCCGGCCGCGGGTGGAGCCGTCGTTCCTGCCCGGCGTCGTGGACGCCATGGTGTGCGTGCCGGACGCGGCCTCAGTGGCCGCAGCGCGGCACGTGAGCAAGGTGCTGGGCCGACGAGTGGGTCCGTCCACGGGGACGAACATCTGGGGTGCGTTCGGGCTCCTGGCCGAGATGGTGGCGCAGGGCCGCAGTGGGTCGGTGGTGACGCTTCTGGCCGACAGCGGTGACCGTTACGCCGACACTTACTTCGACGACGCGTGGGTCAGCAGCCGCGGGCTGGACTCCACAGACGCCGGAGCGGCGCTGGCGGAATTCGAGCGCTCCGGCCGCTGGGAGTGATCCTGACGGCCCAGCCAGGCCGCCCGGTAGTCAGAAGTCGCGAACAGCCACAGCGCCGCCAGACCGAAGAATCCGCAGTAGAGCAAGGCTCCCAATCCGGTCATGTTCGTTCCTCGCTTTCTGGCGTTCGGTTGCCGTTCATCAGAGTTACCCGTTTTAACGCACGTTGCGCAAAAATCCATCCCGTGAATGGACGTGATCTTCGCCGCTAACCCCGCCCACCAGCGGCTATCTCTCCCGGCTAGGGCCGTTTGGCTTCTGAGGGCACCCGTGCGATAGGCTGTCGAAGCTTCACGCGGGGTGTGGCGCAGCTTGGTAGCGCGCTTCGTTCGGGACGAAGAGGTCGTGGGTTCGAATCCCGCCACCCCGACAAGTGAGCAAGGCCCTGACCAGGGAAATCTGGTCGGGGCCTTCTTCGTTTGCGGAGTTTCGCCGTTCGTCCGCAGCAGTTTTCGCCAGAGCCTCCACGGCGGCGTCGAAAGTGCCCGCGATGGCCTTGCGATCGTCTGGGCAGCGGTCGGGCCAGGTTCCCAACGTCACCGCCGCGCTGTTGTGGCCCAGATCGATGGACTAGCCCGGCAGATGCCCCGGCTCATCTGGCAGCACCGTTTCTGGTCGGACTTCGTACATTTCCCGGTCCGAGAAGACTGCCTCCACCCACCCGCCTGGATAGAACGTGCAATTGCTGTAATACGCGCTGCCGGAACAAGAGCTGCTGGGGTACTCGTAATGCCGGGGGACCCCGATAACTCTCGCCCGCATCCATGACCCGTCAGCACGGATTGGGTCATCGCAGATAGTTCGGACTTGGGAACCGAGGAATCCCCATGGCTGCTGTACGCAGTTAGGTGGGAGGGCATGCGACGCCGGGGCGGCTGTGATCGCGGCTCCTAATACGCCGGTAATGATGAGGAGTCTCATGGCACCCCCTGGTGGCCCACCTAGCTCGCTACCCGATCACGCTAAGCCGCCATTAATGACGCTGTAGTCAAATTGGCGAAGTTGCCGGCGCGAACCGATGCATTCCGACCGATCCTCGGCAAGAAATACGTGACTGCAATCAGGCCCCGATGCCCCGGTGGTCACTGAACCCAGGGACCTCTGCCGCCCGAAATAGGTACCTGGGTTCAATCAGCGGAGCCGCCCGCGCCTGACGGTTGACGCTACGCACTCCTCCGGCCCAGCCCGACCGCGTGACCCGTGCGCAGCTCGTCATCGCCGGCCTCCCCTGGCGACGTGATCACTCTCACGAGCCTCATATTGGGACATCACTGTCCCATTTTCGGCCAATCGTGCTACTTTTGACACATGGCTGAATTGAAATCGTTCGACACTGGCGTGCGGTCGCGCACCCGGAAAGCGATTCTCGATGCCGCCACCGCCGTCCTGGCGACCAATCCCGCGGCGTCGCTGAGCGACATCGCCACCGCCGCGAACGTCGGCCGCAGCACGCTGCACCGATACTTCCCCGAGCGCACCGAGCTGATCCGCGCCGTCGCGCTGTACGTGCACGAGATGTGCAACGCCGCCATCGACAAGGCCGAACCGGCCTGTGGTCCCCCACTCGCGGCGCTGCGCCGGGTGGTCGAATCCCAGCTGGACCTCGGACCCATCGTGCCCTTCGTCTACAACGAGCCGACCATCGTGGCCGATCCGGAACTGTCCGCGATCCTCGATACCGGCGACGAGGCGATAGCCGAAGTGCTGGCGCGGGTTTCGGCACGACCGCAGACGAGCCCACCGGAGTGGCCGCGCCTGGTTTTCTGGGCCCTGCTCGACGCCGGATATGAGGCACTGCGCCGGAACATCGCGCCGCGGGTCGAGATCGTCGACGCCATCATGGCCAGCCTGACAGCCGGCACCATCACCCCGGATCAATCCTGATCCCCACGAATCTGCTTTCATCTCAACAAGTTAGGTAGTTCCCATGTCCACCAGTCTCGTCACCAACGAGGTGACGAACCGGACCCCACAACGCCATTGGTGGGCGCTGGCAGTGCTGATGCTGCCCGTGCTGCTCGTCTCGATCGACAACACGGTGCTGGCCTTCGCGCTGCCCCGCATCGCCGAAGACTTCCGCCCGTCGGCCGCCACCCAGTTGTGGCTCGTCGACATCTATTCACTCGTGCTGGCAACGCTTTTGGTGACCATGGGCAGCCTCGGCGACCGGTTCGGCCGGCGCCGGCTGTTGCTCATCGGCGCCGTCGGGTTCGCCGTCATCTCGGCTGCCGCGGCGTTCGCACCCAGCGCCGGCTTCCTGGTGGCCGCGCGTGCCGCACTCGCCGTGTTCGGCGCCATGCTGATGCCGTCGACGCTGTCACTGATCCGCAACATCTTCACCGAGGCCACGTCGCGCCGGCTCGCCATCGCCATCTGGGCGTCGTGCTTCGCGGCCGGCTCGGCCCTGGGCCCGATCGTCGGTGGCCTGCTGCTGCAGCACTTCCACTGGGGCGCGGTCTTCATGATCGCCGTGCCGATCCTGCTGCCGCTGCTGGTACTGGCGCCCAAGCTGGTGCCGGAATCGCGGGACCCGAACCCGGGCCCGATCGACGCGCTGAGCGTGCTGCTGTCACTGGTGGCCATGCTGCCGATCGTGTGGGCGATCAAGACCTCCGCACATGACGGCGTCTCGGCGGTGACGCTGGCGGCCGTCGCCCTGGGCGTCGCTGCGGGCGTCTGGTTCGTGCGTCGGCAGAACAGCAGTGCCACACCGATTCTCGACATGCGGCTGTTCCGAAACGGCCCGTTCACGGCGTCGATCCTGGCCAACTTCCTGTCGATGGTGGGCCTCATCGGGTTCCTGTTCTTCGTCTCGCAGCACCTACAGCTGGTACTCGGACTGGCTCCGCTGACCGCCGCGCTGGTCATGTTGCCGGGAGCGGCGGCCTCGACCATCGCGGGCATCGCTGTCGTGCGGCTGACCAAACGGTTCGCGCCGCAGACGCTGATGGTCACCGGTCTGCTCCTGGTGGCCGCCGGCTTCCTGCTCATCGTGCTGTTCCGTCACGACCTGACGATGGTCGGCGTCATCGCGTCGTTCACCGTGCTGGAGCTGGGTGTCGGTGTGTCGCAGACGATCTCGAACGACACCATCGTGGCGTCGGTGCCGCCGGAGAAGGCCGGCGCGGCGTCTGCGGTGTCGGAGACCGCCTATGAGCTGGGCGCGGTGATCGGCACCGCCGGGCTGGGCACCATGTTCACCGCGTTCTACCGCGCGAACGTCGAACTGCCCGGCGCCCTGTCACCCGCGCAGTCGGCCGACGCCGGCGAGAGCATCGGCGGCGCGATCTCGGTGGCCCGGACCCTGCCGGCCGAGCTCGGCAACCACCTGATGGAGTCGGCACGCGTCGCCTTCGATTCGGGGATCGGCGCCACTGCGGCAACCGCCGCGACGCTGGTTCTGATCGCCGCGGCGATCGTGGGTGCCGCCTTCCGCACCCGGCAGTAGTCCCTGAATGCACTGTGGCCCCATCGCCTTTCGGCGGTGGGGCCACAGTCGCGTAGGAGTTACTTGCTGCCGGATTCGCCCTTGGCCGCCTTGGGCGCCTTCGGAGCCTTGGTGGCACCCTTGATGGCGCCTGCGATCGACTTCGCGACCTTGGACACGGGGTTCTGCGCCTTCTTGGTCTTGGGCGCGGTGTCCTTGGGCGTGGTCACGGTGTCGGCATCCTTGGTCGCGCCCTTGGTGTCCGTCGCCTTGGTGTCGGCGGCCTTGGTCGCGCCCGTGGCGTCGGCGCCCTTGGCATCGGCATCCTTGGTGTCCGCGGCCTTGGTGTCAGCGGCCTTGGTGTCAGCAGCCTTGGTGTCAGCAGCCTTGGTGTCAGCAGCCTTGGTGTCGGCGTCCTTGCTGGACGTGTCCTTCGCCGCGTCGGTCGACGGGGCCGCCTCGGTCGAGGTCGCCGCGGTTGCCGTCGCTGCCTTCTTCGTCGTCGCCGTGTCGGTCGAACCGGCGGCGGAGGGCTCCGTGGCCGTCTTCGCGGTCTCGGCTGCCGGCGCCGCCGCCAGAGCGGCAGTTGTCGTTGCGGCAACGGGGACGGTGACGCCGCCCGGTGCGTTCGGGTTCACGTTCAGCGCCGTGATGATCCGGTTGACGATGTACGGAACGGTGCCGGTCTCAAAGTCCGTGACATTCTTCTGAATGTTCTGCACCAGGCTCACCACGTTGTTGAGCACGCCGTTGTAGATGGTGCCCGGGTTCAGAGTGAGCACCGACTGCAGGATTCCCGTCACGCTCTTGACCACCTGCTGCACCACCGGCGTGGTTCCGAGGCACGAGCCGCAGCCGATTCCGACGGTCGAGATCGCCAGGCCGGCGACCAGAGCGGTCACCGAATCCAGCACCGCGGGCACCATGGCCTCCGCCACGGCCAACGGTTGCTGCAGGATGTTCTGCACCGGCCCGTTGATGCCGGTGATCAACTGCAGCCCGCCCGGGAGCAGACCACCCACCAGCGAGTCGATGGCGCCGTTGACGTTGAGCGTGCCGAGGTTCCCCAACACGTTGACGAGGGTGCCCGGCAACGCGCCACCGAGGGTGAACGTCGCGCCGGTGATGTTGCCGATCAACTGCATGCCCTGCTGCACGCCGTAGTTGGCGTCGAGCACCACCTGGCGCACCAGCGGGTTCACGCTGGTCTCCACCATGTAGCTGGTTTGCCCGACGGTCTCGGCCAGCGCGTTGTAGATGTTGCCAAGCGCCACGATCGGGTTGACCAATGCCGTCAGCTGCACATCGGAAACCTGCACATGCGGAACGGCCGGCAGATGCGTTGGAGTCTGCGGCACCACCGGCGCCACAGCAATCACGCTCGCTCCTGCGAGGGCAATGCCCGCAGTGACATACGGCTTCATTGTGAGCTGCATTTGAGTCCTCCCAGTTATCGCGACACCCGTGTGGCGCAGAAATTTACCCCTAGTAGATAGGCATTTTTAACGAACCTACACATTTCCCAGCTAACCAAAATCGACCCGTCAGGAAATTGTCAACCTCGTTAGATTGCTACTCCAGCGGGCAAGTTAGCTGCGCTACCAATTCAGCAAATTGGTTGAGGAGAACCGCCCAAATCGCGACCATTCACGGCACAACGAGTTCACAGCGTGAGGAGACCCACGTCACACCATGCAGCGAACGGATTGTCCAGCACGCCACAAACGCGGTGCGTCGATAAATTGCAGTTTCAGCAAATTACGCTACGCGTAACTTGCGCACGCGTCAGTCGTAGCCGCGGACAGCCCACCGCGAACGCCTCGCGCAGACCCGGCGTCCACATGGTGAGACGGTGCGTCGAGCCTGAGCGCGCCGCGGGATTCATGCGGCCGAAGTTTGCCGGCGGCGGGCGATCCCGCCGGCCACCGACGTCGCCACGACGGTCAGCAGCGCGCCGAGAATCAGCGCCGACGGCTCGCCGGGACTCAGCAGCTGCTGCTGGGTCCCCAACGTGGCGGCGGCCACCGGAACACCCAGTTGCGCGGCCGCCAGCACCGCGAGCGACAGCGGCTGCCCGAACAGCCGGCCACTGAGATGCGCCAGCACCGCTCCCACGCCCAGCGCCACACCCAACCCGATCAGGTCCGGGTGCGCACCGAGTTCTCGCACCTGCAGCGATGCGCCGAGCCAGACGAAGAACAACGGTGCGAAGAACCCCTCGGTGATGCCGAACAACTGGCGCGCCAGCCGGCGCGGCTCGCCGATCGCCGACAGGCACAGGCCCAGCGCGAAACCCGCGAGCATGATCGACACGTGCGTCGACTTCGCCAGCGCAGCCAGGCCGAACAGCACGATCAGGCTGATCCTCAGTTCCAGCGCCAGGTGCCGGCTGTGCGAGTACTTGTGCATCCGCTTGAGCCACCCGCGTTTGGCTTCGTACCGCAGGAAGAAGTACAGGAGGACCGCGCACGCGGCGATCGCCAGGACGCCCACCGCTGCGCGCGGGGCACCGGCCGGATTGATGACCAACGGCAACAACACGATCGACGCGGCATCGGCTATCGCGATCTGCGCGGTGACCGACAGCACCGACGGTCCCGTCAACCCCAGGGACTGGATGACCGGCAGCGCCAGCGCCGCCGAGGACGAAGCCATGAGGACGGCGTACAGCGGGGCGTGGCCCGTGCCGAACAGGTGGGCGATGACCGTGCCCAACGCCGCGGCGAACGCGCCCACCACGACCGCCCGCAACAGCGCTCTGGGGAGGTCACCCCGTAATGACTTGTCGCGCACCGGCACATGGGTCCCGACGATGAACATCACCAGCGCGAAGCCGATGTCCGCCAGCAGTACGAACGTCGGGTTGTCCGCGTCGACGATGCCGAAACCGGTGCGGCCCACGACGATTCCGGCCGCAAGTTCGCCGACGATCAAGGGCACCCGCAGCTTCGGCACGGCCGCCAGCAGGGGCCCCACGAGGCCGATGACGGCCACCAGCGCCAGGGCATGGAATCCGAAGTCGCCCATCGTCAGCCGGCTGCCACCTGGGCCGGCTCGTCCAGCCACGTCATCGCCATCGCCACACCCTAAACGTGGCGGCTCCGGGGCGGGCGTGACGCAGCCAACTCCCAGCGGACTGTTGCAACCCGATAGTTTCCGATATATCGTTAATGCATCGGAGGCGCACAGAGCGCCTCCCGCCGAAAGAGAGAACACATCTATGGAAACCCCATTCACCCCACCCGGCCGCCCGTTCGACGGCGGCCCCTTCAATCGTCCCTCCCACGGCGGTGGCTTCGGCTTCACGCCCGGCGACCGTTCGCCGTTCGTCGGTCCCGCCGACCGGCGCGCACGGCATGACGAACGCCGCGCAGCCCGTCGGGAGATGCGCGAACAGTTCCGCGACCACGTGCGGGATCACCGCGGCGAGGGCGGCTTCGGATTCGGACCGGGCTTCGGTCCAGGTTTCGGTTTCGGACCTGGTTTCGGCCCCGGCTTCGGTGCCGGCCCCTTCGGACCGGGCGGCCCCCGCGGACGCCGTCACGGTGGCCGCGGACGTGCCAGTGGTCGCAGCCGGCGCGGCGATGTCCGGGCCGCGATCCTCAAGCTGCTCACCGAGCGGCCGATGCACGGCTACGAGATGACGCAGGAGATCGCCGCGCGCAGCGACGGTCTGTGGAAGCCCAGCCCGGGCTCGATCTACCCGACCCTGCAACTGCTGGAGGACGAGGGCCTCATCAAGCCCGCCGAAAGTCATGGCAGCAAAAAGACTTTCGAGCTGACGGAGGACGGCCGCACCGCCGCCGACGCGATCGAGACCGCCCCCTGGGAAGAGATCGCCGAAGGTGCCGACCCGGCCGCCTTGAACCTGCGCAACGCGCTCGGTCAATTGTTCGGCGCCGTCGCGCAGTCGGTGCACTCCGCGAATACCGAACAGCAGCAACGCATCCTGGACATCGTGAACAACGCCCGCCGCGAGATCTACCAGATTCTCGGCGAGTCCGACTAGCGTTAGCCTGGCTGCATGACGACGTACGCGCTCGGTCAGCACCAGGTCCACCGGATCGGATTCGGAGCCATGCAGCTGCCCGGGCCCGGCGTTTTCGGCCCACCACGTGACCACGACCAGGCGCTCGCCGTGTTGCGACGCGCGGTGGAACTCGGCGTCAACCACATCGACACCGCGCAGTTCTACGGCCCCGACGTGGCCAACCAGCTGATCCGCGAGGCCCTGCATCCCTATCCGCAGGGCCTCGCGCTGGTCAGCAAGGTCGGCGCCCGCCGGGACGACGCCGGCGGCTGGCTCCCTGCACAGCAGCCCGACGAACTGCGGTCCGCGATCGAGCAGAACCTGGAAACCCTCGGCACCGACCGGCTCGCGGCGGTGAACCTGCGGGTCATGGGACCCGATGGCGATCCCGGCGCGCCGGGCGAGGTCGACCGAGAGCTGTTCGACCGTCAGCTCACCACCATGATCGCCGCGCGCGACGAGGGGCTGATCGGCGGCATCGGCCTCAGCAGCATCTCCCTGGGACACCTCGAGATCGCGCTGCAGCGCACCGACATCGTCTGTGTCCAGAACGCCTACAACCTCCTCGATCGGTCCTCGCAGCCCGTGCTGGACGCCTGCGCCGCACGCGGCATCGCGTTCGTCCCCTTCTTCCCGCTGGGATCGGCGTTCAATCCAGAGAACCCGGTGCTCGGGCACCCCGAAATCCGCAAGACGGCAAGCGAACTCGACCGGACACCGGCGCAGGTCGCGTTGGCCTGGACCCTGGCCGCGTCGCCCAACATGCTGCTGATCCCGGGCACGTCGTCAGTCGCGCACCTGGAGGAGAACCTCGCGGTGGCCGACATCGAGGTGCCCGCCACGTTGACCGAGGCACTCGGATGAGCGCCGACATCGACCGCATGCCGCGCGGCGGTCCGCGCGCGTCATGCCTCGATCGCGCGCTCGAGACGGACCAGCCCGAATACCTCGACCGTGACGACGTCGACCCCGCGATCAAACGCAGTGTCGTGCGCGCGCTGGAGCTCACCGGCAACTGGTTCGGCCTCCACGAACGCTTCGCCTACATCGTCATGGACGAAGTCGCCGACGTCCCCGATCCCCGCATCCTCGAACTTGGCGCCGGGCACGGGGGTCTGTCGAAGAAGGTGCTGGAGATGCACCCCACGGCAACGCTCACGGTCACCGACCTCGAGCCGGACTCGGTTGCGGCCATCACCGCCGGTGAGCTGGGTTCCGATCCGCGCGTGACGGTGCGCGGCATGGACGCGACAGCCATCGACGCGGCCGACAGTGCTTATGCCCTGGCCGTTTTCGCGTTGTCGTTCCACCATCTGCCGCCGTCTGCCGCCGTCCAGGTGCTGGCCGAGGGCACCCGGGTAGCGGACAAGTTGCTCATCATCGACCTGCCCCGGCCACCGTCGCCCCTGCATCTGCTGCGCTTGGCAACCATGCTGCCGCTGGCCCCGTTCGTGCCGTTCGTGCACGACGGCGTCATCAGCTCACTGCGGGCCTACAGTCCGGCTGCGCTGCGGGCGCTGGCCGACGCCGCCGGCGTCGACATCGAGTTGCGCGGCGGCGTGTGCACGCCCCAGATCGCGGTCGCCACCCGACGTTAGATCTGCGGCCAATTCCGCGGCGTACTTTGGACCCATGACGGAATCCAACGAAGTGATGGACTGGGATAGCGCCTACCGGGAAGAGGGCGGATTCGATGGACCGCCGCCGTGGAACATCGGTGAACCCCAGCCGGAGTTGGCCGCGCTGATCGCGGCGGGCAAGGTCACCGGTGACGTGCTCGACGCGGGCTGTGGCCACGCGGAGCTGGCCCTCGCGCTGGCCGCGGCGGGACACAACGTGGTCGGTATCGAGCTCTCCCCCACCGCGGTTGCTGCCGCGAAACAGGCTGCCGCCGAACGGAACCTGACCAACGCGACATTCGTCCAGGACGACATCACGTCGTTCACCGGATTCGACGGCCGCTTCGACACCATCTTGGATTCGACGCTGTTCCATTCGCTTCCCGTGGAAGCCCGCGACGCCTACCAGCAGGCCGTGTTCCGTGCCGCCGCGCCGGGCGCCAAGTACTACATCCTGGTCTTCGCCAAGGGCGCGTTCCCCGCCGAGGCCGACCAGAAGCCCAACGAGGTCACCGAGGACGAACTGCGCGAGGCCGTCGGCAAGTACTGGGCCATCGACGAAATCCGCCCGGCCTTCATCCATGCCAACATGCCCGCGCGGCTGCCCAGCGGCCCCGACCAGCCCACCTTCGAGATGCCGCCCCACGGCCTCGACGAGAAGGGCCGCATGAAGATGCCGGCATTCCTGCTCACGGCGCACAAGGCCTGACGGTCAGGTCGACGCAGCAGTCAGCGCACCGGCGAAGGACTCCAGTTCGTCTTCGGTGACGTCGACATGCGGCGAGACCCGCAGCACCGGAATCTTCATCTCGAACGGCGCCCGCTCGACGCCGGCCACGGTCGTGACGACGTGGTGTTCGGTAATCAGCTTGGTGCGCACGGAGTTCGGGTCGGCGCCACGCGTCGGCTCGAGCGTGGTGATGGCCGTCGGCTCATCGACATCCTCGACCACGCGCCATCCGGACAATCCGGCCAGCGCGGTGCGTGTCAGGCGTCCCACCTCGGCCAGCCGCGCCCGCACCAGTTCCGGACCGGCCACCAGATGTTCTTCGAGGGCCTTCGAAAAGGCTACGCGGGCAGCCACATTGGCCTCACCGAGGTCAAGCCGTTTCAGCACCGGCAGCGGTGTCCCCCATTCCGGCAAGGGAATGCGCGGCCGAAGCCGGTGCGACACAGACGAACTGATCGCCAGCACCCCGACGCCGCGCGGCCCGGCCAGCCATTTCCGCGACGACGCGTAGATGACGTCGGGAGCCACCGCGCAGTCCAGATGACCCAGCGCCTGTGCCGCGTCCACCGCCACCGGCACACCGATCGCATGACACGCCGCCACGAACTCCGACAATGGCTGGGCCACCCCGCGGTGGCTGCCGAGCGCCGTCAGATGGGCCAGCGCCGGCGGGTCACCCTGCATCAGCGCGACCGCCACTTCGACGTCGAGACGCCCCTGGCCGTCGACGGGCAGCTCGCGGACGGTGAATCCGTTGGCTTCCATCACCACCAGGTTGGGGCCGTATTCGCCCGGCAGACAGGCGACGGTCTTCTCGCCGTCCCAACTGCTGAGCAGGAGGTTGAGCGCATTGTTGGAACCCGTGGTGAACACCACGTCGCCGGCGGACATCCCGGTCAGCGTGGCCACCGCCGCCCGGCCGCCCTCCAACACGGGTTCTGCGGATTCGGCGGCGACATAACCGCCGACCTGCGCTTCCAGCCGGGCATGCTGGGCCGCCGCGTCGATGACGGCGAAGCTCTGCCGCGAGCAGGCGGCGTTGTCGAGATGCAGGCCCGCCGGTGTGGGCCGGGCAGCGCGCCACAGACGCGCGACGGCGGAGTCGGCCCCGGTCACGTCCGCAGGTCCGGCTTGACCGCCAGCGACAGCCCGAAGTCCCCGGCGGGGTCGGTCCACCAGTCGGTCTGCTGCAGCCCGGCGGCCGCCAACTCGGCCGCGACGCCCTCGGGGCGGAACTTGCACGACACCTCGGTCAACATCTCCTCACCCGCCTCGAACTCCACCGACAGATCCAGCTCACGTATCTGAATCCGTTGCGCGGCAACGGACCTCAGCCACATCTCGATACGCTCGTTTTCGGTGTTCCATCGTGCCACATGTTCGAAGCGGTCGAGATCGAAATCGGCATCCAGCTCCCGGTTCACCACCGCGAGGACGTTGCGGTTGAACTGCGCGGTGACCCCGGCGCTATCGTCGTAGGCGGCCACCAGTCGGGCCGTGTCCTTCACCAGGTCGGTGCCGAGCAGCAGCGTGTCGCCCGGCCGCATCGCCGCGGCCAGGCTGGCCAGGAACTCCGCGCGAGGGCCGGCCGTCAGGTTGCCGATCGTCGACCCGAGGAACACGATCAGCCGCCGGCCCACGACCGGCAACTCGCCCAGGTGCTGCTCGAAATCACCTCGCACGCCGCTGATCTCGACGCCGTCGTACTCGTCGGACAACTGGGTGAGCGCGGCGCTGAGCACGTTCTCGTCGACATCGAACGCCACGAACCGGCGCAGCGCCGCGGCGTCCCGGAACGCGTCGAGCAGGATGCGCGTCTTCTCCGACGTGCCACTGCCGAGCTCGACGAGGGTGTCCGCGCCGGAGGCCGCCACGATCGCGCCGGCCGCCTCGTGCAGGATGTGCGCCTCGGTGCGCGTCGGGTAGTACTCGGGCAGGCGGGTGATCTGATCGAACAGGTCACTGCCGACGGCATCGTAGAACCACTTGGGCGGCAACGATTTCGGCGACTGCGACAAGCCATCCCGGACATCACGCCGCAGCGCACGCGGCGCCCAGTCGGCGGCGAGATGGTTGGTCAGCAGCGGTGCCGTCTTGCTCGGTGTCATCGTGGTCCTCTTCTTCAGGTCAATGGTGTCAGTGCGACGCCGGCGGCCGTCACCTCGACGAGGTGACGGTCTGGGATGTCCTGCCAGTCCGGGTGGTCGTCGTAGGGCTCGCTGGCCAGCACCACCCCGTCGGGCCGGCGCAGTATCGACAGCGTGTCGCCCCACACGGTGGCCAGCATCCGGGATCCGTTGGCGGCCAGGATGTTCAGCCGTGCCGACGGATCGGACTCCCCGACCCGGCGCACGGTGTCTCCCAGGTTGTCCAGTCCCTCGGCGAAGATGTGGGCGGCCAGGATCGCGCTGTCGACCGTCGATTCCGCGGTCCGCGAGACCGGCAGCACCGCCCGGTCGACGACGCCGTTGTGCGACAACAGCCACTGGCCGTCGGTGAACGGCGCCGACGCCGACGGCTCGATCGGCATCCCGACGGTGGCCGACCGGACGGCGGCCACCACGCATCCACTGCGCAACGCCGGCGCCACCGACGCCAGCGACGCGTCACCCCACAGGGGGGCGGCGCTGCGCCAGCGGCGGGGTGTCTCACCGTCGAAGAAGCCGACGCCCCAACCGTCGGCGTTGAGCAACCCGTGCTTCTGCCGTCGGGGCGAATACGACTGCACCAGAAGCCCGTTCGCGGGTTCCAGGATCAGCGACGACACCGGGACCGGGTCGCCGAGCCAGCCCAGATGGCGACACATCAGCCGCGCTCCTCGTCACCCGACCAGGCCAGCCGCACACCGGAGAAGATCTGGCGGCGGATCGGGTGGTCCCAGTTACGGAAGCTGGGGCGCAGGATGTCGCCCGCCACCGCCCAGGAACCACCGCGCAGCACCCGGTAGTCCCCGCTGCCGGTGCCGTCGAAGAACGGCTGCGAATAGCGGTCGTAGATCATCGGCGTGAATCCCGGCCACGGCCGCAGCGGCGAGGTGGTCCACTCCCACACGTCGCCGAGCAGCTGCTCGACGCCGTAGGCCGAGGCGCCCTCCGGATAGGACCCCACCGGTGCCGGGCGCAGCGCATCCCCACCGAGATTTGCCCGGCTCGCATCGGGTTCGGCTGCACCCCAAGGGAATCGGCGCCGCACCCCGGCGACGGGATCCCAGGCACAGGCCTTCTCCCACTCCACTTCGGTGGGCAGTCGCGCGCCGGCCCAGGCGGCGTAGGCCTCGGCTTCGTAGAAGCTGACGTGCTGCACGGGCTCGTCGGGCGGCAGTTCCTCGACATGGCCGAACCGGACCCGCGTGGTGCCGTCGGCACTCCAGAACTGTGGCGCCACCAGGTCTGCCTGCTGCCGATGCGCCCAGCCGGCCGCCGACCACCATCGGGGCTGCCGATAGCCACCGTCGGCGATGAACTCGCGCCATTCGGCATTGGTGACCGGCACCCGGCCGATCCGGAACGACGGCACGTCGACGACATGCGCGGGGCCTTCGTTGTCGAGCGCGAAAGGTTCGTCGGCCTCGTCGACGCCGAGTACGAACGGTCCGCCGGGCACCAGCACCGAGGTACCGGCGACGCCGTCACGCCCCCGCGGCAGGACGGCGCCTGGCCCCAGCAGCGGCGGGCCGCTGCGCAGGTTCAGGGCCTGCAGCATGGTCTCGTCGTGCTGGTTCTCGTGGCTGATCACCAAGGCGAACGGGAACTGGGCACCGGCCTCGTCGGGCGCCCGGTCAAGGGCGTCAAGGGCTTTGGACCGGATGGTGCGGCAGAAGGCGCGCGCATCGGTCGGCGGCAACAGCGGCAGGGACACCCGGCTGGCGCGCGAATGCACGAACGCGTCGTACAGGCTGTCCACGTCGGGCGGCAGCAGTCCTGGACGGTTGAGGTCGCCGCCGCGCAGCAGCCACAGTTCTTCCTGCTGACCGATGTGCGCGAGGTCCCACACGAGCGGGCTCATGAGCGGGTCGTACTGGCGCAGCAGTTCGGCGTCGTCGAACTCGACGAGGGCCAGAGTCCGGTCCCGGGCCCTGGTCAGCCCCCGGGCCAACAGCTCGCGCGTACTCACACCCCACCTTTCAGCCGGTCATCACATGCCAACCCGGCGATGGCCGAATCGATTCCGTGCGCGACGACCCGGTCCGCGAATTCATCGGCCGCACTGCGCCCTTGCCGCACCTGTCGCAGCAGCCGGTCCATCGAGTCCGCCACGTCTGCCGGCGCGAGCTCGGCGGCCGCTTCCACACACTGCACCGCGGCCGCCTGCAGCCGCGGATCGGCCAGCCCCACCCGCGCCGCCTGATCCCATGCGGTGGCAACCGATTCCGTTGCTTCCCAGGCGATCTTCGACAGCCGGGCGTCGTCCAGCAGCGTCACCAGGGTGAACACCACAGCGGGCCACAGCTCGTCGGACACGGCGTCGAGGTAGCGGATCTCCAGCCAGCGCCGCGGCCGAACCGGCGGGAACAGCGTCGTCAGGTGGTAGTCGAGGTCGGCCTCGGTGGGGCGGCGGCCGCCGAGCAGCGTCCGCCCGTCCGCCCAGTCGGCGAACGGCACCCATTCGGTGACCGGTTCGGCCTCCGGCGTGTGCACCAGCATCACCGGCGCCTTGAGCGCGTACCGCGCCCAGTCGTTGGCCGGATCATCGCCGCTGGCGCCGAGAACCGGTCCGCAGCGGGCGGTGTCGAGCTGGCCCCAGATCCGCTGGCGCGTGCTCTGCCATCCGGTGAATTCGCCGCCCAGCATCGGCGAACTCGCCGACACCGCGATCATGGTCGGGCCCAGGGCGTGGGCCAGCCGAACGCGGTCGGCCCAGCCCTCGCGCGGGCCGGCGTCGACATTGATCTGCAGCGAGGCGGTCGACGTCATCATCGCGGCCCCGGCGGCACCGGTTCCGCCGGCCGCGAAGAACGCCTCCATGGCCCGGTACCGACCGCCGGGGTTGACCCGCGCCTGCGGCCGGAGCGGATCCGCGCCGACCTGCAGCAGGCCCAGCCCGCGGCGCCGCAACGATTCCCGCAGCACGGCCTGATCGGTCTGCATCGCCGCGATGGCGGCCCCGGCGCCGTCCAGCGGCGGACCCGACAGTTCGATGGCGCCGCCGGGCTCCATGGTGATCGTGCTGCCGCCGGGCAGCTGCGGTACGGCCTCGACGGCTTCGGTCAGTTCATCCCAGCCGGGACGCCGCGTCAGGTCGGACAGATCGAAGCAGTGCGCCTCGAGTTCGAGGCCGACGCGGCCCACCGGTCCGTCCCGCAGGCACCCGCCGCCGGCCAGCAGTGCGGCGCTGTACGCGCTCGACAACTCGGGGTATTCGGCGTGCGGACGACACATGGCGGTAGCGGTGCCCATCTGAACATCCCCTTCCGGGATCGGGGGCCTGTCCCCGCATCCGTTGGTTGGTGTTCCCGGACCAAGTCTGCGTTACACAAAGGCAGACGCGTCCCGAGCATTACGTGTTCGTCCGACGATGCCATGAGGCACCGACAAAAATCTGCGCAATATGTGTGCGATGCCTGACTCACCCCGGGCATCGTCATTGCCCCAATGCGTTCTGCATGGCGCCGGCCAGCACGTTGACGGCGAGGCCGGCGTTGCCGGATTGGCAGACTTTCGCCTGCAGCAGAACGTTCTCCCGTAGTCGGGTCTGCACGAAACAGCGGCGATCGGTGTCCGCTTCCTGCTTGACCCACGCGGCGTCCGCCGGGCCGGCCTGCGCACCCGCGAAGCTCCAGACCTCGGTCCGGCCGTTCTCGAGGTGCATCGCCGTGGTCTGGCCCGAGCAGCCGGTGGTCCGGTCGACGACCCGGTGAAATGCCCGCGACGCGGCGTCGGCGGTGGCGAACACGCCCACCACCTGCTTGGCCGCGTGGCTGTCATCGGTGGCGGTCGTCTGCGCCACGGCGCCGTTGAACGACGCCAGGTCCGGGTCGCCGTACACCTCGGGCAGGCCGATGTCGCCCCAGTTGTTGCACGCCGGGAGGTCGACGTAGAAGCCCTGAAACGGCGCGGTGAACGTGGACTCCCAGCCCATCGGCGCGCCGACCACATTGCCGACCGATCCCTTGCCGAGGACCGCGTACGACACCACGCCCGGGTCCGACGGTTTGGCGGCCGCGGCCGGCGCCAGGGCGAGGGCCGCGGTGACGCAGGCTGTGAACCAGATCGGGCGCGCAGTCATGGCTTCGATGATGCCAGTTGCGGCCCTGTTGTCAGCCGGTCAACCGGGCGGTGGCACCCGCGTCGACCGGCAGGACCGTCCCGGTGATATGGGTGCTGTCCGGGTGCGCCAGAAACATGACCGCGCGCGTGATTTCCGCGGGCTTCATGAAGGGCACCGGCTGTAGGTGCAACGACGCGAACACCGATTCCACGTCGGCGAGCGTCGGTTGCGCCAGATCGGGCCGCATGGCACCGAACAGGGCGTCGTTAAAGGTCATTGGGGTTTCCACGTTGCCGGGCGCCACGGCGTTGACGGTGACGCCGTATCCGGCCAGATCGTGCGCGGCGACCTTGGTCAGTCCGATGACGCCCCATTTGGAGGCCGCGTACGCGGCCTGACCGAAATTGCCGCTGCGGCCCAGCATCGAGGACACCGTGACGATCCGCCCGAACCGCCGCGCGATCATCCCCGGCGCCACCGCGGCGATCGTGTTGAACGTGCCGGTGAGATTGGACCCGATCACTTCATCCCACTGCGCCGATGGAACATCGGGCAGCATCGCGATGGCACTGACGCCGGCGTTGGTGACGGCGATGTCCACGCGCCCGAGCTCCACCTCGACGCGGGCCACGAGCTGCTCCAGCGCACCACGGTCGGTTGTCGACAGTTTCGCTGTGACACAACGCCTTCCGGTCGCCTCGACCATCTCGGCGGTGGTGGCCAGATCGGCTTCCGTCGCCAACGGGTACGCGATCTGGTCGTTGTTCTCGCACCGGTCGCAGATGGCGATATCCGCTCCCGCCTCGGCCAGCGCCACCGCGTGCGATCGCCCCATTCCCCGTGCGCCGCCGGTGATCAACGCGACGAGGCCGTCAAAGTCGGCCATACAGCTCCTATCTCAGTTCGGCTTGCCGGTCACGACGCAGTGGGTCTGGGTGTAGATGGTGGGCATGCACAGATTGCAGTGTGTGCAGCCCGATTTCACCGTCCTGTCGGCTTGAATCCGGTTGAGCAGGTCCGGTTCGGCCAGCAGGGCCCGGCCCATCGCGACGAACTCGAAACCCTCGGCCATGGCCAGGTCCATGGTTTCCCGGTTGGTGATGCCACCCAACAGAATCAGCGGCATCGTGAGCTCGGCCCGGAACTGGCGAGCCTGCTGCAGCAGGTAGGCCTCCTGATAGGGGTACTCGCGGAAGAACCTGTGCCCACTCATCCGGATGCCCCAGCTGATCGGCGGTATGAAGTTCGCGGCGAACTCCTTGACCGGCGCATCGCCGCGGAACAGGTACATCGGATTGACCAACGAGCTGCCCGCGGTCAGCTCCAGCGCATCCAGCGCGCCGTCCTCTTGCAGCCATTTCGCGGTCTGCAGCGACTCCTCCATCGGGATGCCGCCCCGGACCCCGTCGCTCATGTTGAGTTTCGCGATCACCGCGATCTGATCCCCGACGGCCTCGCGCACCGCCTGCACCGTGCCGCGGGCGACCTTGGCGCGGTTGTACAGCGAGCCACCGAACTCGTCGCGGCGCTTGTTGATCAGCGGCGACAGGAACGAGGACGCGAAGTAGTTGTGGCCCAGGTGCACCTCGACGGCGTCGAACCCGGCCTCGATCGCCAACCGGGCGGCGCCCGCGTGCGCGGCCATCACCGCGTCGATATCGGCGCGGGTGGCCTTGCGGGCGAAGCGCATCGACAGCGGGTTGAACAACCGCACCGGCGCCAGCGCGGTGGCCTTGTTGGTGCGCGCGTTGGCGACCGGGCCGGCATGCCCGATCTGCGCGCTGATCGCCGCCCCCTCGCCATGAATGGTGTCGGTGAGCTTTCGGAGGCCGGGGATCGCCGCCGGGCGCATCCACAACTGCCACCCATCGGTACGCCCACCCGGGGACACCGCGCAATAGGCCACCGTCGTCATCCCCACCCCACCCGCAGCAGGCAACCGGTGATAGCGGATCAAATCGTCGGTGACCAGCGCATCCGGGGTCGCCGCCTCGAACGTCGCCGCCTTGATCACCCGATTACGCAACGTGATCGGACCGAGCTTGGCCGGCTGGAAGGGATCGGGTGCCATTCTGTCAGGGGTCCTTTCGGTAAGTCTTGATACAGCAACGTCTTTCACGGTCGCGCACCGTGCTGGGTGGCAGTCCCGGGCGGGATCTTGAACGGGTCGGCGGCCTGGCCGGACAGATTGGCGAGCGCACCCATCAGGAAATCCGGTGGATTGACGATCTCGGACAGTCGCGGCATGTTCGGGTCGAATGCCGATGTGGTGAGCATGTTTTCGCCCAACCGCCGCAGGGTGAGGTCGAACGTCGAGAAGACGTTGAGATAGTCGCCGCGAACGGCATTGCGCAGGTACTTCTGGGCGAACGGGAACGTGGGCAGGATTTCCAGATCATGGATGAAGTCGTCGGCGTTGTCGTTGAGGGCCTTGATGACGGGAAACGCATCCTTGAGGTCGGCAGCGAAGTCGTCTTTGGTCTGCGACAGAACGCGTTCGGCCGTTGCGGCCAACCTGCGCAGTGCGCCGAACGCCGCGACGATGTCGGCGCGATTTCGGTTCAGGACATCGAGTGCGGCGGGCAGCATCTCCAGCGTCCGCCCCAGCACATCGGCGTCCCGTGCCAATGCCGCCGCGGTCCGGTCGACGCCCTCCACCGCCGCGATGATGGTGCCGGTTTGCGTATCGAGGAAGCCGGTCAGCTCGGCCAGCTTCGCCACCAATCCGGTGAACGTCGCCGCGCGCCCGGCCACGGCCGCATAGGCTTCGTTCGTAATATCCTGCAGGGCACCGAGATTGCCGTTGTTGATGATGACGCCGGTCGCGGCCAGCACCTCTTCGGTGGTGGGATAGTGACCCGCCCGGCCGATCCTGATGTGCGCGCCGTCGGCCAGTTTGGCGGGCACCGGCTGGTTCGGGGGCACCAGTTCGACGTGCTGGGAGCCGAGGAGCGACGTCTGTCCCACCGTCACCGAGACGTTCGCAGGGAGATCCACCTGGCGGTCCAGCGAAAGACGAACGGCCGCATACACCGTGCTGTCGGCTCGTTGCCTGACGGCGACCCCGGAGACGCTTCCCACCGTCACGTCTCCGACCTTGACCGGCGAATTCTGCGGTAGGCCAACGACGCTGTCCAGCTCGACGGTCACCTCGAATGAGCCCGGGCCGTGACCCGCGGTGCCCGGCAACGACAGCGAATTCAATCCGTCGAACTGGCACCCGGACACCGCGGCAGCAATACAGGCCAGGATCGCGCCGCCACGCAGCCCGACACGACGATCACCCATTCTCCGAGCACCGGCCCTTCGAGGGGTCCGGCGCTCCGCCGATGGGAATGATGATGTCGCTGCCCGCGGGCCCACTGAGCTTGATCCGGCTGGAGCAGAAGAAGATGTTGAAGAACGCACCGTAGGCGCCGAGTGAGTTGAGCCGCAGGTAGCTCTCGGCGAGGGGCTCGATGGCGGCGTTGACCTCAGCCTTCCGCTCGTAGGCCCGCTGCGCGAAGGGGCGCACATTCTCGAGGACGCCCTGGACCGGCCGCCGCCCGCGCTCCAGCATCTGGGTCATCTCCACCGACGACGCGGCCAGCGGCGCGATGGCTCCGGCGAGAGAATCACGGTCGCGCGCCAGACCCGTCAGCAGCTGCTGGAGCGTGTCGACACTGGTGCCGAACTGCCGGCTCTTCGAATCCACAGTCCCGAGAACCGCATTGAGGTTGGTGACGACGTCGCCGATGAGCTGATCACGGCCGGAGAGGTTCTGCGCGAAGTTGCCCGTCGTCGAAAGTAGTTGGGACACAGCACCGCCCTGGCCCTGAAGCAGATCGATGACGGCGGCGGTGATGGCGTTGACCTTGTCGCCGTCGAGACCCTTGAGCACGGGACGCAGGCCGCCCAGGAGCGCGTCGAGGTCCACGGCGGGCTGGGTATGGCTCAACGGGATGGTCGCCCCGGCCGCCAGCGCGTGCAAATCGCCTGCGGCGAAGGCCAATTCGAGATAGCGGTCGCCCGTGAGGTTCAGATAGCGGATGACGGCCCTGGTCGACGTGTACAGGCGATAGCGCGAATCGACACTGAAGAGCACGTCGACGGTGTTGTCGGCGCTCAGCGACACGCGGTCGACCTTGCCCACTGGCAACCCGGCCATCCGCACGTCCTGCCCGGCCGTCAGACGTGAGGCATCGGTGAACTGGGCGTGATACTGCTCGCCCGCCCCGAACCGGAACTGGCCGAACACCACCACCAGCGCGGCGGCGACCAACAACATCACCACGGTGAACGCGGTCACCTTCGCCCCGGCGGCCATTGCCAACCTCCTTAATTAGTGATCCAGTGGTACACTAATTACCGGCGTGGCGTCAATGGCATCGCCGACAGTCGGGGGCTGTGATGATGGACCCGTGAGCAGTCAGTCAGGCCCGGGCCGGCCACGGGACGCGAGTATCGACGATCGCGTCCTCACGGCGACCCGGGAGCTCCTGTCCGAGGGCGGGTTTCAGGAATTGAGCATGCGCCTGGTCGCGCAGCGCTCCGGCGTCACGCGCGCCAGCCTGGCGCGGCGATGGCCGTCGAAGGCCGCGTTGGTCATCGATGCGGTGATGGGCGTGGCACCCGACCTGACGCCGTTCGATGGAACCGATGTCTACGGCTGGATAGATTTCGTCGTCCGCGGCAGCCGCGCCCTGTTCAACCGCCCCGACATGAAGGCTGCGGCACCCGACCTGACCCAGGCTTTGGTCGAAGACAAACAGCTGGGGCGATCACTATGGAATCGGTTCACGGGACCGGCGGTCGAACTGTTCGCCGACGACGTCGGAGCACAGACCGCCGAGGAGCGGCGCAGTGCGGAACTGGACGCGCGCGCCGTCCTGATCATGGCGGCGGGTGCCGCCATGTACGTGTCCACCATCGCCGCCGACGACGACTCCGCCGAGCTCGAGGAACGGATCGTCGAACTGCTGACCGCCGGCTATCGCGCAGTGACCGCGAACCGGCCGGCGGCCGACGGACTGGCCTAGAACAGACGACAGGCCGCACCCTGCTCGGGCACGGCCTGTCGTTTGATGCGGGACTGTGGTGGGGTCAGCGACCGGGCTGGGCCGGTCCGGGCTGGCCGGGCGCCTGCGGTCCGGGGCCACCCGGGCCCTGTCCACCGGGTCCCTGCCAGCCGGGGCCGCTGGGGCCCTGCCAGCCCGGACCACCGGGGAACATCGGGTGCCACATGCCGCCGCCGCGCGGTCCGTGCCCCTCGCGGAACTCAGCGGTGTCCTGCCCGCGGTGGTGCTTGTGCCAGCCGTGGTGGCCGCCGCCGGAATGCGCGCCGAGGACGAAGCCGGAGAAGAAGATCGTCGCGACGATGAACACGATGCCCGCGACGATGCCAACCCAGGCCAGCACCTTGTTGAGCTTGCTGGGCTTGTGCTCGACGGGCGGTGCGGCCACCGCGGTGGCCGTTGCTACGGGCGGGAACGAGTCCGTCGGGGTATCCGGCGTCTCGGGCGTTTCTTTAGGGGTTTCGTCACTCATGTCATCGATGATCCGTCCGTCAACCACTGCGGTGGCTAGGTTGCGCGTAAGAATCAGCTATGAGGCGCGCGGCGCGGTAGCGTGGCCTGTGTAGCGGAGCTTCGGCCGGGCTTTGGGGGCCGGCCGACGCTCCGATATCAGCACGCGGCAGAAAAGGTGAGATGTCCAGAACCACCCTGCGCGCCGCGGCCCTTGCCTGCGGCACCGCGTTGCTCCTGACCCTCACCCCGGCGTGCGCGAAGCAGACCGCCGTGCTGACGGGCCCGGCGCCGACCGCGTCGCCGACGGCCGTCTCCCGTACCCAGGGGCCGGTGCCGACGACCAAGAGCAAGTCCGGGCTGGCCGTCTGCCAGCTGTCGTCGCTGCCACCCGAGACCACCACCACCGTCGACCTCATCCACCGCGGCGGGCCGTTCCCCTATTCGCGGGACGGCATCGTGTTCGGCAACTTCGAGCGCCGGCTACCGAACCAGCAGCGCGGCTACTACCACGAGTACACGGTGCCCACACCGGGCGCGAAGACCCGCGGCACACGGCGGGTCATCACCGGCGGCGAGCCGCCGACCAACCCACCGGAGTTCTACTACACCGGCGACCACTACGAGACGTTCTGCCAGATCGGAGGAGCGTGAAGACGTTCACCGTGCGGGGTGCGCGGATCCATTCCCGCGCAGACCTTTTCACCGAGCTGGGACACGCGGTCAATGGCGCCGGCGGCTATTTCGGCAGCAATCTGGACGCACTGGCCGACTGCCTCGGCGGCGGCTTCGGCACCCCGGACGACGAGCCGTTCCGCTTCGTGCTGACCGACAGTGCAAAAGCCAAGAAGGCCTTGGATTCTCACACCTGGTCCGGGCTGCTCGACGTGTTCGACAGCGCCGGGATCGACCTGGTGCTGCGCTGACAACAGCGCCTACGGCTTCACCGGATTCACCGCGAACTGGATGACGCGGTACGGCGCGGTGTCGCGCGGCGTGGTGTTCCACTGGCTGACCAGGATGCGCAGTTCATCGAGCGTCGAGCCCGGCGAGATGTAGCCGCCGTACGGCTGTGCCAGCTGATTGTCGTGCGGCTCAGGCAGTTCGTCGGCCTGCTCCGGCCAGCGGCCAGCCACCACGACGGTCGTCACCGGCGCGGTGCCGAGTTCGGTCGGCGTGTTCGCCACGCGGACCTCCATGTTGCCGGTGCTGCTGTTGAAGTACGACAGCACCGTCTTGCCGTCGACCTGCTTCATGCTCATCTCGCCGATCAGGTCACGCCACAACGGAGTTGGCGGTTTGCCCCAGCCCGCTGCGGCAGACCAGCCCTGCCAGCTGGACCGGTCCGTGAACGCCTGCGGCGTGGCCCGGTAGAGGTAGGCCGGGCTGCTGCGGTCGAAGTTGTTGGCGACCAGGTAAACCCAGCCACGCGGAGAGTCCGCGGTGGGCACCGGGTCGTAGTAGCCCGTGATCTGGCTCTGTGCTCCCCCGGCATACCCGGCCGGTCGCACAGACCCCGGCACGGTCGGCCACGCGCCGCGCGCCGGGTCGGCCTTGACCAGTCGCGAGCTCGCCGGTTTCAGATCGCGCGTGGTGGTGATCAACAGGTAGTTCTCCCGGTTGATGCTCACCACTCCGGCCGGAAGTTGCGACGTGCCAGGAACTTTGGCGTCGGCCAGCAGCGGCTTGTCGACGCCCATGACGCCGCGGTACCGCAGGCCGTCCGGGGAGTTGATGGAGTCGGTCTCGACGTGCAGCGCGACGGGCGCGTACCAGCCACCGAATCCGACACCCTGCCCGGCGAAGCTGTCGCCGCAGATCTGCAGGATGCCGCTCGGGAACTCCATGAACTCACAGAGGTCCGTCGCACCGATGCCGTAATCGGCTGTCGGCGTGCCGGTTCCGGCGACCGGACCGATGCGGGTCACCTCACCGACGACGAGCGGTTTGAGCACCGGGGTCGGTACCGGCGCAGGCGGATCGGCCTGCGCCGTCGGCACCCCCATGCCGAACCCGAGCACCAGCGCCGCGACCGACGCTGCCCCCGCCCGCAAGATCAGCGCGCGGCGAGCAGTTCGGCGATCTGAACAGTGTTGAGCGCCGCGCCCTTTCGCAGGTTGTCGCCCGAGACGAACAGTGCGAGGCCACGGCCGTCGGGCACACCCGGGTCCTGGCGGATGCGGCCCACCAGCGAGTCGTCGGCACCGGCGGCGGCCAGCGGCGTCGGCACGTCGACCAGCGAGACGCCGGCGGCAGCGGCCAGCAGCTCACGGGCCCGCTCGACCGAAAGCGGCTGCGCGAACTCGGCATTGATCGACAGCGAGTGCCCGGTGAAGACCGGCACGCGCACGCAGGTGCCGCTCACGGCCAGCTCCGGGATGCCCAGGATCTTGCGGCTCTCGTTGCGAAGCTTCTGGTCCTCGTCGGTCTCACCCGAGCCGTCGTCGACGAGCGAGCCGGCCAGCGGGATGACGTTGAAGGCAATGGGCGCAACGTATTTCACGGGTGCCGGGAACTCCAGCGCCGATCCGTCGTGCACCAGCTGCTCGGCACCGCCGATGACGGCGCGGGCCTGCGACGCCAGTTCGTCGACGCCGGCGAGTCCGGAACCGGACACGGCCTGGTAGCTCGACACGATGAGGCGGGTCAGTCCGGCCTCTTCGTGCAGCGGCTTGAGGACCGGCATGGCGGCCATGGTGGTGCAGTTCGGGTTGGCGATGATGCCCTTGGCGAGCTGCTTGCCGCGGACGTCGCGGTCGAAATTGACCTCCGAAACCACCAGCGGCACATCGGGATCCTTGCGCCACGCCGACGAGTTGTCGATCACCGTCACGCCGGCGGCGGCGAAGCGCGGGGCCTGCACGCGCGACATGGTCGCGCCGGCGGAGAACAGGGCGATGTCGAGACCCGACGGGTCGGCGGTCTCGCTGTTCTCGACCTCGATCTCCTGACCGCGGAACGTCAGCTTCTTGCCCTCGGACCGCGCCGACGCGAAGAACCGCACCGAGGTCGCCGGGAAGTCGCGCTCCTCGAGAAGCTTGCGCATGACCTGGCCGACCTGGCCGGTCGCACCCACCACACCGATGTTCACCATGACTAGCGGCCCGTTCCGCCGTAGACCACGGCGGCCTCTTCACTGGCGAAGCCGAAGGCCTCGTGCAGCGCCGCGACAGCCTTGTCCAGCTCGGTGTCCTTGACCAGTACCGAGATTCGAATCTCGGAGGTCGAGATCAGGTCGATGTTGACGCCGACCTCGGCCAGCGTCTCGCAGAACTTGGCGGTGACGCCGGGGTGGCTGCGCATACCGGCGCCGACCAGCGACACCTTGCCGATGTGATCGTCGTAGAGAACCTGCGAGAAACCGATCTCGTCCTTGAGGGACGTCAGCTTCTCGACGGCGCCCGGGCCGTTCTCGCGCGAACAGGTGAAGGTGATGTCGGTCTTGCCGTCCTCCACCTTCGAGATGTTCTGCAGCACCATGTCGATGTTGACGTCGGCGTCGGCGACCGCGCGGAACACCTTGGCGGCGTAGCCCGGAACGTCGGGCACGCCGACGACGGTGACCTTCGCCTCGCTGCGGTCGTGGGCAACTCCGGTGAGGATGGCGTCTTCCATGGGGATGTCCTCGATCGATCCTTTGACAATGGTGCCGGCCTTGTTGGAGTACGAGGACCGGACGTGAATCGGAACGTTGTAGCGGCGGGCGTATTCCACGCAGCGCAGCATCAACACTTTGGCTCCGCAGGCCGCCATCTCCAGCATCTCCTCGAAGGAGACGGTGTCCAGGTGACGGGCATTGGGGACGATGCGCGGATCGGCGGTGAAGATGCCGTCCACGTCGGTGTAAATCTCGCAGACGTCGGCGTTCAGCGCCGCCGCCAGCGCCACGGCGGTGGTGTCCGAGCCGCCACGGCCCAGCGTGGTGACGTCCTTGCTGTCCTGGCTGACGCCCTGGAAGCCGGCGACCAGCACGATCAGGCCCTCGTCGAGGGCGTCGCGCAGGCGGCCCGGGGTGACGTCGATGATCTTGGCGTTGCCGTGCGTGCCGGTGGTGATCACGCCGGCCTGCGAGCCGGTGAACGACCGGGCCTGCGCGCCGAGGGACTCGATGGCCATCGCGACAAGGGCGTTCGAGATGCGCTCACCCGCGGTGAGCAGCATGTCCATCTCACGGGCCGGTGGCGCCGGGGATACCTGGCGGGCCAGATCCAGCAGGTCATCGGTGGTGTCGCCCATGGCCGAGACCACGACGACGACGTCATTGCCGGCCTTCTTGGTTTCGACGATTCGCTCGGCGACTCGACGGATTCGCTCGGCGTCAGACACCGAGGATCCGCCGTACTTCTGGACGACGAGCGCCACTGTTCGCGTTTCCTTCTCTGAATTGGCAGCAAGCATCTGCATCAATGCTGTTCCAAGGATAAGGGAGGGGTGAACCCGTTTTTGTTGCCCGGTCACCTGCCGGACCTGCAAGGCGGGAGACGTTCGTCACTCCCGCCCGGATCAGAAGATGTCGGTGAGCTTCCGCTGTGCCGGGCAGGCGTCGGTCAGCGCCTTCATCTGTTCCGTGATCTGCGCGTTGATCGCCGACAGCTGGTAGGCCTCGGTCGGTGCGGGGGCGCCGGGCGCCCGGCCCTGGGCGGCGATCCGGTACGCGTCCAGCGCCGAGGCGAACTGCGAGGCCAGCGTCGCCAGCTGCACGGCGTTGGCTGCGACCTTGTCGCCGGTGACCTTCTGGGCCCGCTCGGCCATGCCGTCGGCCCAGGCCCGGTAGGCGGTCTCCTCAGCGATGGTCGGGACGCCATTGTTGTTCTTGTCGATCTTCGACTCGATCTGCACGGCCTGCGCCTTGTTGTAGTCGAGCATGTCGCGCACCGGTTTGCACTCCGGCGTCGGCCCGCGGAACTCGGTCTGCCACACCACCAGGCCGATGACGACGGCGAGCGCGACCGCGATGCCGATCTTCCAGCTGCGGTCCAGGCTCAACAACCATCTCGTCAACACGGTCGAACTGTATCGGCACAGCCAGGGCCACGCCCATTACACCTGGCCAGGACGTTGTCACCCGACAGCCCGACCTCGTTTTGGCGATCTACCGGACGGGAGTAAACTCGTTACCGATGTATAGCGCGCGGGTGCTCCTCCTCGGACGCCGCGACGGGGTCTGATCCGACCGGCCTCCCGTCGCGGGGGTTTGAGATGCGCCGGTCCTGACCTTCTTCTAGGTCCCATCAAGACAGACCGGAGCAAAAAACCGTGACCACTTACTCCCCCGATTCTTCTGCCGACTCCTTCTCGTCGGTACGCGCCATCACCACCCCGTCCGGCCCGCGCCGTGAGGGCCAGCCGTCCTGGAACACCCAGCGCAATTCCGCGATGCCGGTCAGCCGCTACCGCAGCTTCGCCGACGAGGTCGAGAACATCTCCCTGCCCGACCGCACCTGGCCCGACAAGGTCGCCACCGTCGCACCCGGCTGGTGTGCGGTCGACCTGCGCGACGGCAACCAGGCCCTGATCGACCCGATGAGCCCCGAGCGCAAGCGCCGGATGTTCGACCTGCTGGTCCGCATGGGCTACAAGGAGATCGAGGTCGGCTTCCCGTCAGCCAGCCAGACCGACTTCGACTTCGTCCGCGAGATCATCGAGCAGGGCGCGATCCCCGAGGACGTCACCATCCAGGTGCTGACGCAGTGCCGGCCCGAGCTGATCGAGCGCACCTTCGAGGCCTGCAACGGCGCGCCGCGCGTGATCGTGCACTTCTACAACTCGACGTCGATCCTGCAGCGCCGCGTGGTGTTCCGCGCCGACCGCGAGGCCGTCAAGAAGATCGCCACCGACGGCGCCAAGCTGTGCGTCGAAGAGGCCAAGAAGTACCCCGGCACGCTGTGGCGCTTCGAGTACTCGCCCGAGTCCTACACCGGCACCGAGCTGGAGTACGCCGTCGAGGTGTGCAACGCGGTCGCCGAGGTCGTCCAGCCCACGCCGGACTGGCCGCTGATCGTGAACCTGCCGGCGACGGTCGAGATGGCGACGCCGAACGTCTACGCCGACTCGATCGAGTGGATGAACCGGCACCTGGCGCCGCGCGACTCGATCATCCTGAGCCTGCACCCGCACAACGACCGTGGCGAGGGCGTCGCGGCCGCCGAGCTGGGCTACCTGGCCGGCGCCGACCGCATCGAGGGCTGCCTGTTCGGCAACGGTGAGCGCACCGGCAACGTCTGCCTGGTGACGCTGGGCCTGAACCTGTTCAGCCGTGGTGTCGATCCGCAGATCGACTTCTCCAACATCGACGAGATCCGTCGCACGGTCGAGTACTGCAACCAGCTGCCCGTCGCCGAGCGCCACCCCTACGGCGGTGACCTGGTCTACACGGCGTTCTCCGGCAGCCACCAGGACGCCATCAACAAGGGCCTGGACCAGATGAAGGTGGACGCAGATGCTGCCGACGCCGACGTCGACGACATCCTGTGGCAGGTGCCGTACCTGCCCATCGACCCGAAGGACGTCGGCCGCACGTACGAGGCCGTCATCCGCGTGAACTCGCAGTCCGGCAAGGGCGGCGTCGCCTACATCATGAAGGCCGATCACGGCCTGGTGCTGCCGCGCCGGCTGCAGATGGAGTTCAGCCAGGCCATCCAGAAGATCACCGACGGCGAGGGCGGCGAGGTCTCCCCGAAGGAGATGTGGGACGTCTTCAACGAGGAGTACCTGTCGCCCATCACCCCGCTGGAGCGCATGCGGCAGCGCGTCGACGCGTCCGAAGAGGACGGCGGTACCGACACCATCACCGCCATCGTCAAGATCGACGGTGAGGAGCGCGAGATCGTCGGCGCCGGTAACGGGCCGCTGGCGGCTTTCACCGACGCGCTGGGCGCTGTCGGCTTCCACGTCAACGTCCTGGACTACTCCGAGCACGCCATGTCGGCCGGTGAGGAAGCGCAGGCCGCGGCCTATGTCGAGGCGTCGATCGGCGGCAAGACGGTGTGGGGCGTCGGCATCGCGCCGTCGATCACCACGGCGTCGCTGCGGGCTGTCGTCTCGGCGGTGAACCGGGCCGCGCGCGGCTAGTCGCAGACCGTCAGCTCGGCGCGCCGGGTTCGCCGGACACCCGGAGCACCCGGGCGCACCAGCCGACGGCCTGCTTCGCAAAGTCTTGTGCGCTAACGGTTTTCGACTCGTCGAGCAGCCGTTCGTTGATCAGGGTGGCCACGCCGCCGACGCAGAACAGCGCCGCGTCGAAGCTCTCCTGATCGGCATCGCGGTCGGGCTGCAGCAACGCCAGAATCGCGGCAGCCACCCGGTGTTGTGCGATGCGGATGTGCTCGGAGACCGATTCGATGTGCCGGGCGTCGGTCAGGAAAATCCGGACGGCCAGCGGGTCACTCTCGGCGTGCTCGATGAACCCGGCCAGACCGAGCGTCAGCCGGGTTTGGACGGTGGCCTCTTCGGGCGCGCTCCCCCCGGCCAGCATCGCGGCGAAGGGCCCCTCCAGCACATCGTCGATGACGGCGCCGATCAGCGCACCGAGGCCGGCAAACTGCTCGTAGAAGTAGCGGTCGGTGAGTTTGGCGCGGGCCGAGACCGCCCGGACGCTCAGTGCCGACAGCCCGCCTTCACGCCACAACGACTCGGCCGCGTCCAGTAGCAACCGCCGTCGATCGGCCCGTCGCTCCTCCGCTGACCTGCCGGAGTACCTGCGCTGCGGCGCGCCGCCCGATCCGTCGTCAGCCATCTGGCGCAACCCCTCCCTCCGACTGCCACATGATGTCAAAATCCGAAGAAGGAAGACGGACACCGGTTTCAAACTCGGTCTTCTGGCAATATTACCGACGAGTAAGGTTCAGGGTTCATCTACATAGTGGGGTGGAACATGGCAGCACAGCTCGCCGAGCAGGTCACGTTGGTGGCCGCCGCCGGAACCGAAGGCGGGGGCGCTGCCCTCGACCAGGTGATCGGGATGTCCGTGGCCACGGGCATCATCACGGCCGGCCTGTTGTGGATCGGTTATCTGCACCGGCAACGCCGCATCACCTGGCTGAAAGACCTGGCCGACAAAGCCGGCCGCAAGATGAACCGACCCAGCTGGGTGGCGCTGCCCTCGCTGCTGTTCATCTCGACGATCATCTGCGCGATGTTCGGCTTCATCTGGGATGTCAGCCTGCACATCGGCAAGGGCCGCGACGCCGGCCCGCTGGCCAACCCGGCCCACTACTTCATCCTCGTCGGCCTGTTCCTGCTGTTCATCGCCGGCTCGCTGTCGATCATCCTGCCGTACGACAAACCCGGTCCGGCCGCCATCAAGATCACCAAAACCTGGTACGCGCCCGTCGGCGGCGTGCTGATGGCCGGTTGCGGCCTGTACGCGCTCATCGGCTTTCCGCTCGACGACATCTGGCACCGGATCTTCGGTCAGGACGTCACGCTCTGGGGCCCAACACATTTGATGCTCATCGGCGGCGCCGGTCTGTCGCTGGTCGCCACGCTGCTCCTCGAGCGCGAGGGTGATATCGCGATGGGCTCCGACGCCCCGGCCGCCCGCAACAAGGTGCTGCCGTACCTGGCCTTCGGCGGTCTGGTGATCGGTCTGTCGGTGTTCCCGGTCGAATACGACTTCGGCGTCGAACAGTTCCGGCTGGTGCTGCATCCCATGCTGATCGCCGCCGCCGCGGCCATGTCGCTGGTGGCAACCCGGCTCACGCTCGGACGGTTCTCCACCTTCGGCGCCATCGCCTTCTCTTGGTTCATCCGGGGCCTGGTCATCCTGGCGGTCGGGCCGATTCTCGGTTCTCCGTACAGCTGGTTCGCGCTCTACCTGGGTTCGGCCGTCGTCGTGGAACTGATCGGGCTGACACCCCTCGTCAACCGTCCGATCCTGTTCGGCGCGGTGGCCGGTCTGGGCGTGGGGACCGTCGGCATGTGGCTGGAATCGTTCTGGGTCGACTCCATGTTCCGCACGCCGTGGCCCAGCAGCATGTGGGGTGAGGCGCTGACGATGTCGACGCCCGTCGCCATCGGTATGGGTATGTGCGGCGCGCTCCTCGCCATCGTGCTGTCCGGTCAGCGCCTGCCCGCGCGGCCGATCGGTATCGGCATCGTGGTCGCCACTGTCGTGGTGATCGGCGCCGCCGTCACCAATGGCCTGAACGTCACGGTCCCGGAGCACGCCCGCGCGCAGATCACCCTCAGCGACGCACCGAGCCCCGCCGGTGAGCGCCTGGTGAACGCCGACATCCAGATCACGCCGGCCAACCTGGTCAGTGACGACCCGGAGTGGGTGACGCTGATGGCGTGGCAGGGCAAGCTCGCCAATGAGCGCGGCCTGGTCGTCGACCACCTGCAGCAGGTGGGTCCGGGCCACTACCGGTCCACCCGGCCGATCCCCGTCTGGGGCACGTGGAAGACGGTGCTGCGCGTACAGGACGGACGGACGATGGCCGCGGTCCCGGTGTATCTACCGGCCGACCCCGGTATCGGTGCCGAGGAGACGCCCGCGATCTCGACGACCCGCGACTTCATGGAGGAGATCAAGGTCCTGCAGCGCGAACGCAACCTCGACGTGCCGTCGTGGCTGTATCCCGCGGCGTCCCTGATCGTGCTGGTCTGCTCGCTGATCCTGATCGCGTTGCTGAGTTGGGGTGCGGGACGGATCAATTCGCGTGAACAGTTCAGCGCCACCGAGACCAGGGAACCCGTCGGACAGCCGTGACCTATCTCGCCGACCACTCGCTATTGTTGGCACTGCCGGCGTTCGCTCCTGCTTTCGTCGTGGCCGGGGTCGTGGCCTGGGTTGCCATGAAAGACCGGCGCGCCGGCTCCGACGGTGACGAAACCGACTCGGAGACACCAGGTTCAACCGATGAGGACGGTTCCGCGTGACCTTTGTGAAGACCTTCGCCGTGGCCGGCGCTGTCGCCCTGGCGCTTGCCGGCTGCAGTAGCGGCAACGACAAGTCGACCGGCAGCTCACCGAGTGCCACCGCAAGTGCCACACCGCAGTTCACCAACCAGCAGGCCCCGCCGGCACGCGTCTACGTCGACGTGACCATCGCCGGCGGCACCGCCACGCCACTCAACCAGCAGGTGCAGGCCAAGCTCGGCGAGCCGATCATCCTGCGGGTCAACAGTGACGCCGCCGACCAGCTGCACGTGCACTCGAGCCCCGAGCACACCTTCGACATCAAACCGGCGAAGGATCAGCAGTTCCAGTTCACGGTGAGCGTGCCGGGCAAGGTCGATGTCGAGCTGCACCACCTGGACAAGACGGTCGCCACGATCACGGTGCAGTGACCTCTTCGGTCCTCGCGCACGGGCTGGGCGGATCGACTGATCTGCCCATCCCCGTGACGTACGGCCTGATCGGCGCCGCGTGGGCGTTGACCTTCACCTTCGCGGTGGTGGCGCTGGCGTGGCGCAAGCCGCGGTTCGATCCGGAGGCGCCGGGACGGCCGTTGCCGCGCTGGGTGACGACGGCCGTCGACGCGCCCGCCACGCGCTGGGCGGTCGGGCTGCTCGCCCTGGCGTTCGCGGGATGGGTCGCGGTGGCGTCCGTCGTCGGGCCCACCGGGCCCGGCAACGCGCTGCCGGGTGTGTTCTACGTACTGCTGTGGGTCGGAATCGTCGCGCTCTCAGTGCTTTTCGGCCCGGTGTGGCGGGTGCTGTCGCCGGTGCGGACCATTGCCCGATTGCTGCGGCTGAGCCGGGACGCGTATCCCGTGCGGCTCGGCTACTGGCCGGCGGCGGCCGGGCTGTTCGCGTTCGTCTGGCTCGAGCTGGCCAGCCCAGACCCGGGTTCGGTTGGCGCCGTGCGTATCTGGCTGCTGGTCTACCTCTGTGTGACACTGGCCGGGGCCGCGGTGTGCGGCACCCGCTGGTGCTCGCATGCCGATCCGTTCGAGGTGTACAGCGTTGTGGCATCGCGGTGTGCGCCGGTGCGGCGCAACGCAGATGGGCAGATCGCCGTCGGCAATCCGTTCAATCACCTGCCCACTCTGCCGATCCGGCCGGCCACGGTGACGGTGCTGGCAGTGCTGCTGGGGTCGACGGCCTTCGACAGTTTCTCCGCGACTCCGGCGTGGCGCGGGTTCGTGGAGGCGCACAGCAACGGCACCTGGCAGGCCACAGGACTGAAAACCGTTGGGCTGGCGGTGTTTGTCACGACGGTCGCGCTGTCGTTCAGCCTCGCCGCCCGCGCCACCGGCGGCGTGGACCGTGCGCGGCGCCGGGAGCTGCCCGGTTTGATGGCGCACTCCCTCATCCCGATCGTCATCGGCTATGTGTTCGCGCACTACCTGACCTATCTCGTGGAGAAGGGTCAGCAGACCGTCTTCCAACTCCTGGGCCTGCACGATGCGCACGTGTACTACGTGCTGTCCATGCATCCGTCGGTGCTGGCCACGACCAAGGTGCTGTTCGTGGTGGCCGGGCACATCGCCGGCGTCGTCGCCGCACACGACTGCGCGCTGCGCATCCTGCCCAAGCGGCATCAGCTCACCGGGCAACTGGCGATGATGCTGGTGATGGTCGGCTACACGTTCACCGGGTTGTACCTGCTCTTCGGCGGATAACCTCCGAATCCTTGACAGTCGCCAGGGCGCGGCGCAAAACTGAGGACACACGTCCTCAGATGGAGGTTGCATGACAGCCACAGTGCCCGCGGAACCCACGCTCAAGCAGCTGCACGGCCGCGCCTTCGCGTCCCTGTACGACGAGATGGACTATCAGGTCGCCCGCATCGACGGCACTCTGCCGCCCGAGCTGACCGGCACACTGTTCCGCATCGGCCCCGGCAAGTTCGAGGTCGGCGACACCGTGCTCAAGACCATGTTCGACGCCGACGGCATGGTGTCCCGTTTCGTCCTCGACGGACAGTCCGTACGTTTCACCAACCGCTACGTGCGCACCAAGCAGTACCGCGGCGGAGACGTGATGAGCCAGCGCGGCATCACCACCAACGCGCCCACGCTGCGCGGCAATCTGCTGCCGCCGGCCAACACCGGCAACACCAACATGGCCACGATCTGCGGCGAACTCCTGGCCATGTGGGAGGGCGGCCCGCCGTACAAGATCGACCCGGACTCGCTGGACACGTTGGGCTACAAGCGCTTTGACGGTGACCGCCTCGGCTATCTCGGTTCCTTCTCCGCCCACCCCAAGTGGGATCCGCACACCGGCGACGTCTACAACTTCGGTCTCGACCTGCTGCCCACACCGCGGCTGCGCTGCTTCAAGGTGGACCGCACCGGACGCAGCCACCAGATCAGCTCGCTGAAGTTGTGGGACATGGTGTGGAACCACGACTTCGCACTCACCGAGAACCACATGGTGTTCGTACTGGATCCGTTGCGCCCCAACATCCCAACGCTGTTACGTACCCGATCGCTCGCGAAGGCACTTGAATACCAGACCCGCAACGGGTCGACGCGGTTCGCCCTGGTGCCGCGCGACGGGTCCAAGCCCCGCATCATCGAGCATGAGGCACTGACGCACATCCACGTCACCAACGCCTTCGAGGACGGCTCCGACACCGTGGTGGAGTTCTTCCGCTTCGAGGACTCGGACATCTTCGGCAAGCTCGGCAAGGCGTGGCAGGACCCGGCCGATCCCACCGATCCCCGTGCGCACCTGACCATCGATGAGTGGCCCCGCGGACACCTGTCGCGGTTCCGGATCAGCAAGTCCGGCCGGATCACCGAGACGGTGCTATCAGCAACGGCACCAATGGAATTCCCGCAGTACGACTGGCGGCGTTCGACGCTGGAACACAACGTCACCTACGCCTGCAAGGCCACCGAGGATGTGGGCCACTACAACGCGGTGACGCGCATCGACCACCGCACCGGCGCGCAGACCACGTTCGATTTCGGCCTGGCCCAGACCGGTGAACCGTTGTTCGTGCCCCGCTCCCGCACGGCCGCCGAGGACGACGGCTGGCTGCTGGTGCTCAATCACGATCTGCGGAGCCATCGTTCGCAGCTGGTGATCTTCGATGCCCGCACCATCGAGGACGGCCCGCTGGCCACCGCGCATCTGGAACACCATCTGCCGATCGGGTTCCACGGCACGTTCAGCCGGCGTATCGCGGGCTGAACGCCCGCTTTCGGCACCGGCCCGAGCCCTGGGCAGCCTCGCGCCACGCCGCACCCGATCGGTGGTGGCGGTGACTCACCTTGCAGGACTGTCACTTTCACCATCGGAGTCTTCCCCCTCGGTCGGATACAGGGTGGGGTGGTGGTAGTGGTTGGTTCGGGGTTGGCCGACATCGAGCAGGGGTGGTGGGGTCCAGTGGGTGCGGCCGTTCTTCATGGTGGTGGTCCAGCCTCCGGTGTCGGCCAAGCGGTTGTCGCGCCCGCAGGCCAAGGTCATGGTGTCGACATTGGTCAGGCCGTTATCGCGCCAATTGATCAAGTGATGCACCTGGCTCCGCGACGCCGGCGCGGTGCAATTCGGGCGGGTGCAGCCGCGGTCACGGGCGAACAACGCCAGCCGCTGTGCCGTGCTGGCGGTGCGGGCCGCCCGGCCCAGATACAAGGGTTGGCCGGTGTGGTCGTCGAATACCGCAAGGTAGTTGTCCGAGCCTTGGGCGGCCATCCGAACCAGATCCTTGACCGGGAGTTTCGTGCCGGTGTGCGTGAGCGCCATTCCGGTGCGCTTCTCCAGGTCGCTGACGGTGCAGGTGGCGACCACCGCGACGGGGAAGCCGTTGTGCACCCCGGAGGTCCCGGTGGCCAGCATCATCCGGCCCACGAATTTGAAGGCGTCGTACTGACGCTGCGCCAGGGTGCGCGTGTCGTTGTCGATCTGCTCCTGGGTCGGGGTGCCGGAGTAGCAGGGGTGCGGGTCGGCGGGGTTGCACATGCCCGGGGCGGCGTACTTGTCGAACAACACGTCCCAGTAGGCACGGCCTTCCGGATCCAGCTCGGCGGTGACGTCGGTACGGCCATCAGGTCGCTGCTTGCCCATGACGAACGACCGCTTCGGGTCGGGCTCATCGTCGTCGGGCTCGGGCCCGTCCTGATCGAGCCGGTACAACAAATCCGCCGCGACTTTGCGCAGGTCCTCGGGGGTTTTCACCCTCGCGTCGGCCACCAGATCTGTTTCGCACTGGGCCAGGGTGACCGGGTCGGCCGCCCACAACGGGACCTTGCCGAAAAACCAGGTGATCACCGCGACGTGCTCGGCATTGATCGCCCCCTCAGCCAGAGCGGCGGCGACCAGCTCCCACACCGGGCCCAACGCCTCCCCGGTGATGGCCGAGCGCGGACCCAGGTGATCGCAGTCCCGCACCCGGCGGCGGGCCTCCTCCCGGCTGATGCGGTGCCGCACATGCAAAACCTCAGGCCAATCCTTGGCCCCGATCTCCTTCGCCGTCGCCTGCGTCTGTGCGGCGGCCAGGATCTGATGGTCGACCACTTCGGCGGCGCATTTGGCCGTTTCGCGGCGGGACTGCAGCGCCAACAATGTCCGCACGTCCAGGCCGGTGTAGTCCAGGGACGCGAGCCGAGCGTGCGCAGCTTCGTAGGCGGCGTACGCCTCCTCGACAACGGCTGGATCGGTCAATCCCATACTCGAACACTAGTTCGAACCACTGACAAGAAATCGACTGGAATGTGACGCTAGTTATCTACCGTGACCAGCGCTAACAAAGTGACCAAAGTTTTTGGCGAGCGCTCTACAGCAACCGGCGAGTGGCCGCTAGAACAGCATGAACTGATCGCCGGCCGGGGTCCGGTCGACGAATTCCTCGACATCCGAGCCGCCGACCACATGGCCCAGCAGCGTCATGAATTCGGCATCGGAGACCAGCGGCACGCCGAGCTCGCGAGCCTGGTAGCCCTTGCCCTGGGCCGGCGCCGGTTCGTTGCAGATGACCAGCGAGGTCTGGGCGTCGACGCTGTCGGAGTAGGACAGCCCGACGTGCACGATGCGCTCGATGACTTCTTCGTGCGTACGGACCATCTCGCCCGACAGCGCCACCCGCATGCCCTGCACCAACGGCTGCCCCGGCACGAACCGGCCCGGGTTGGCATAAGCACATGGCAGCCGGGACGCCAGCACCTTCAGCGGCCGGAGTTCGTCGTGCGTGATGGCGCCGCTCGGCCAACGCTTGCGACCCACGTTGCGGATGGGCAGCCAGCGCCGGTGCTCGCGCGCCGCGGCCAGCGCCGGTTTGAGGATCTGGGCCAGCACCATGGCGTCGTCGAGGGCGTCGTGCGGGCGAATCTGCGTCGCGCCGTAGTGCGTCGCCAACGTCTCCAGGCGCAGGTTCTCGGTGCCCAGGTTGAGCCGGCGGGTCAGCTCGACGGTGCACATGACGCTATCGACGGGCAGCACCGCGCCGACGCGCTCGCACTCGGCGGCCAGGAAGGCGTAGTCGAAACCGGCGTTGTGGGCGACCAGGGTGCGGCCGGACAGGACAGCGGCCAGATCGCCGACGACCTCACCGAACGTCGGCTGGCCCGCCAGCATCTCGGAGGTCAGGCCGTGCACGTGCGTGGGGCCGGGATCGACGCCCGGATTGAGCAGGCTGCTGAACGAATGCTCGACGTTGCCGTCGTCGCCGAGGGCCAGTGCCGCGACGCTGATGACCCTGGCGTGACCGGGATCGAAGCCCGACGTCTCGACGTCCACGACAGCCCAACCCGCACCGGCATCGGTGGCCGGTCGGCCCCAGCCGAGGTTGGTTTCGCCCACGTGGCAAGGATGGCACGGACCCCTGACAAGATTCGGCGGACACCACAGCGTGTCGCCGCCCGAATCAAGCGATGACCGCCCTCGGCGGGTTGCTCGACGCTATCGTCTCGGGCATGACCACGATCGACCCCGACGCCCCCGTCCTCGTCACGGGCGCCAGCGGGTATATCGGCAGCTGGATCGTCCGCTACCTGCTCGAAGCGGGGCACACCGTGCACGGCACTGTGCGCAATCCCCAGAAGCCGAAGGGCTTGGAACACCTGCACAAGCTGTCGGCCGATCACCCCGGCAAGCTCAAACTCTTCAAGGCGGACCTGCTCGACACCGGCAGCTTCGACGAGGCGATGGCCGGCTGTGAGCTCGTCATGCACACCGCGTCGCCGTTCCTGCTGCAGGGCGTCACGGACGCGCAGGAGTCGCTCGTGCGCCCCGCGCTGGAAGGCACCCGCAACGTGCTCGATTCGGTGAACCGCACCGAAAGCGTCAAGCGGGTGGTGCTGACCAGCAGCGTGGTGGCGATCTACGGCGACGCCCGCGAATCGCGCGACGTCCCCGGCGGCGTGTTCACCGAGGACCAGTGGAACACCACCAGCAGCGTCGACCACCAGCCGTACTCGTACTCCAAGACCGTGGCCGAGCAGGAGGCCTGGCGGTACCAGAAGGCGCAGGACCGCTGGGACCTGGTCACCATCCATCCGGGCCTGGTGCTCGGGCCGTCCCTGACCAGCGCCAGCGACTCGGCCAGCCTCGCCACCATGAAGCAGTTCGCCGACGGCACCATGCTGACCGGTGCGCCCGAGCTGACCATGGGTGTGGTCGACGTCCGCGATGTCGCCGACGCGCACCTGCGCGCCGGTTACACGCCCGATGCGCACGACCGCTACCTCGTCAACGCCGCCTCCCTGAGCCTGCTGGAGATCGGCCAGATCCTCCGCGGCAAGTTCGGCGTGCTGTATCCGTTCCCGTGGCTGAACGTGCCCAAGGTGGCGGTCAAGGCCGTCGCGCCGGTCATCGGGTTGACGCGCGAGTTCGTCGACACCAACGTGGGCTACCCGCTGGTCTTCGACGCGAGCCGCAGCCAGAGCGAGCTCGGATTGGTGTATCGGCCCATCGAGCAAACCGTCACCGACCACTTCCAGCAGATGCTCGACGACGGCATCGTGCGCAAGCGGCCGAGCATCCGGCTGCCGTAGTGGGCACCCTCACACGTGTCGTCACATTCGGGACGCCCCTCCTAGACTTCCGGGGATGATCACCGCACGAGGACGCGTCGCGCTGGGCGCGGGCGCCGCCGCCCGCTGGGCGTCGCGTGTGACGGGCCGCGGTGCCGGCGCCATGATCGGCGGGCTCGTCGCCATGAAGCTGGACCCGTCGATCCTGGGACAGCTGGGTTCGGGACGTCGCTCCGTCGTCGTCACCGGGACCAACGGAAAGTCGACGACGACGCGGATGACGGCGGCGGCGCTGGCGACCCTCGGGCCGGTGGCATCCAACAGCGAGGGCGCCAACATGGACGCCGGTCTGATCGCCGCGCTGGCCGGATCGCGCAAGGCGACGCTGGCCGCGCTCGAGGTCGACGAGATGCACGTGCCGCACGTCTCCGACGCGGTGGACCCGTCGGTGATCGTGTTGCTCAACCTGTCCCGCGACCAGCTGGACCGGGTCGGCGAGATCAACCACATCGAGCGGACCCTGCGCACCGGGTTGGCCCGCCATCCCAAGGCCGTCGTCGTGGCCAACTGTGACGACGTTCTGGTGACCTCGGCCGCGTACGACAGCCCCAACGTGGTCTGGGTCGCCGCCGGCGGCGGCTGGTCCAACGACTCGGTGAGCTGTCCGCGCAGCGGCGAGGTGATCGTCCGCGAGAACGGCCACTGGCATTCGACCGGTACCGACTTTTCCCGTCCGACCCCGCAGTGGTGGTACGACGAGACGAATATCTATGGGCCGGACGGCTTTACCGCCCCAATGACGCTGGCCCTGCCCGGCACGGTGAACCGCGGCAATGCGACGCAGGCCGTGGCTGCGGCGGTCGCGCTGGGTGCGTCGCCGGCCGCCGCGGTGGCCGCGGTGTCGACTGTCGACGAGGTCGCCGGCCGCTACCGGACCCTGCACGTCGGCGAGCACACCGTCCGCATGCTGCTGGCCAAGAACCCCGCGGGCTGGCAGGAGGCGCTGTCGATGGTCTCCAGTGATGTTGCGGGAGCAGTCATTTCAGTGAACGGCCAGGTGCCCGACGGCGAGGACCTGTCGTGGCTGTGGGACGTGAACTTCGAACATTTCGTGGACTTCCCGGCGCCCATCGTGTCGGCGGGCGAGCGCGGCACCGATCTCGCGGTGCGTCTCGGCTACGCGGGCGTCGACCACACGCTGGTGCACGACACGTTGGCCGCCATCAAGTCCTGCCCGCCCGGACACGTCGAGGTCATCGCGAACTACACGGCGTTCCTGCAGCTGAGCCGGGAGCTGGCATGAGCACGGTGCAGATCGGCCTCGTCCTGCCCGACGTGATGGGCACCTACGGTGACGGCGGCAATGCCGTCGTCCTGCGACAGCGCTTGCAGCTCAGGGGAATTGATGCCGAGATCGTCGAGATCACGCTCAACGACCCGGTGCCGGATTCGATGGACCTCTACACCCTCGGCGGCGCCGAGGACTACGCGCAGCGCCTGGCGACCCGCCACCTGCTGCAGTACCCGGGCCTGCAGCGCGCCGTCGAGCGCGGCGCTCCGGTACTGGCGATCTGCGCCGCCATCCAGGTGCTCGGCCACTGGTACGAGACATCGTCGGGTGAGCGCGTCGACGGCGTCGGACTGCTCGACGTGACGACCTCACCGCAGCCCGAGCGCACCATCGGCGAAGTGGCGTCGGTACCGGTGATCGACGGCCTCACCCAGAAGCTGACCGGCTTCGAAAACCACCGCGGCGGAACCGATCTCGGCCCCCTGGCCAAGCCGTTGGCGCGCGTGGAGAAGGGCGCCGGCAACCGCGCGGGATCCGGGTACGACGGTGTCGTGCAGGGCAGCGTGGTAGCCACCTACCTGCACGGCCCGTGCCTGGCCCGCAATCCGGAGCTGGCCGACTACCTGCTGGCCCAAGTGGTCGGCGAGCTGCCGCCGCTGGAACTGCCCGAGGTCGACCTGCTCCGCCGCGAGCGTCTCGCTTCGCCCCGCCGGGTTTGACCCCGCCGAATGCGCTTGAGCCCGTTGCTGTGAACTGACTGTCAACGCACACCGACGCGGTTTCACCGTTCGACAACCGGGTAGATACGAGCCACCACTGCCAGCTCGAGAGGTGTGCTCATGTTCGACTTCTTCTGCCCCCGGTGCGGCGACTTCACCTTCGAAACGGTCATCTGCCTACACTGCGACAGCTCGACGGCGCAGGAGCACGCCGAAGTAGCGTGAAAGAACTTGCGGTAGTGCAAATTTCACGCAGTGCGCCGCGCCGGCACGGCGGGTCGCTTGATTGGTTAGGCAAACCTTTCTGTATTGCGCAAAGCCATACACCCAGTTCAATTCTCGCGAGTTCGCCATGCACCGCACGCAGTCGTGGTGGATCATGAACCCCACGGTTCGGAGCCTCTCGCGAGCCGGCAGCACGTTGAGTATTGGCGTCTTCGATTAGGAACGGCGATATGTCCGAGTGCTTTCTGGCTGGCGAAGAAATCCACCAGCTCAATCGGGACCTGCGGATACTCATCGCGACAAACGGCACCCTTACGCGGATTCTCGGTGTCGTCACCGGCGAGGAAATCGTAGTGCAGGTCGTCGAGCAGCAGCTGCATCCGCACGGCGGCGTCCAGTCGGAGCAGCTGTCGGGCAGCAGGATTCTGCAACGTCGGGTCCTCCTCAACGGCCAGACCTCGGGCCGCCGATTCGTCGGGGCCGAGTCACTCATCGCCGTCGACCTGCTGCCCCCGACGATCGCGGCCGACCTGACGAGCACGAGTGCACCCATCGGCGAGATCATGGCTGCCAGCCGCCTCGAAACGTTCAAGGAGCCGGCCGACATCTGGGTGGCGGAATCACCTGACTGGCTCGCGGCCGCAACGGATCAGGCCGCGCAAGAGAGGACCGTCAGCCGCCGGTACCGCATCATCCTCGACGGCCGGCCCGTCATCGTCATCACCGAGTACTTCCTCGATTTCGAGACGACGGCCTCATGACGCTGCCCAATGGGAATGTGGCAGCGCTGCTGGCCGAACGCGCATCGGAAGCCGGGTGGCGGGACAGACCCGCCTACCATGCGCCGCACGTTGTCACCCATGGTCAAATCCACGATGGCGCAGCACGTTTGGGTACCGTTCTGCAACGCCGCGGCCTATCCACCGGGGATCGGGTCCTGTTATGCCTGCCCGATTCTCCCGAACTCGTCCAGCTGCTGCTGGCTTGCCTCGGTCGCGGCATCGTCGCGTTCCTGGCCAACCCTGAGCTCAATCGCCGCGACCACAGCTTCGCCGAAACCGACACGGACCCGGCGCTCGTCATCACGTCCAGCGCACTCCTCGACCGGTTTCGGGAGTCAACCGTTGCTGACGCCGCCGAGTTGGTTTCCGAAGCGGCCGATGCCGATCCGGCCAACTACGAGCCGCTGACCGGCGACCGTCATGCCTACGCCACCTACACCTCCGGTACGACGGGTGCGCCGAAAGCCGCCATCCATCGGCACTCCGACGTATGGGCCTACGTCGAAGCGATGTGCGACCGGGCGTTGCAGCTCACCGCGAACGACGTCGGACTGTGCAGTGCGCCAATGTACTTCGCGTACGGGCTGGGAAACGCGGTCTGGTTCCCCCTCGCGACAGGCAGTTCCGCGGTCATCGTCAAACGACCGGTGACCCCGGAAGCGACGGCCGAGCTGAGCACCACATTCGGCGCATCGGTGCTCTACGGCGTGCCAACGTTTTTCGCGCGCATCGTCGATGCCTGCTCTCCCGAGTCGTTCCGCTCGCTGCGCTGCCTGGTATCAGCCGGCGAAGCTCTGGACGTCCGGCTCGCCGAGCGAATGACGGAGTTCTTCGGCGATATCCCGATACTGGACGGAATCGGCTCGACCGAGGTGGGGCAGACGTTCGTCTCGAACACCATCGCGGACTGGCGGCCCGGAACCATCGGAAAAGTTCTCCCGCCCTACCAGATTCGTGTCCTTACGGCGGAGGGCACGTCGGCGCCTCCCGGCGTGGTGGGCAACCTCTGGGTCCGGGGTCCGTCGATATCGCCGGGCTACTGGAATCGCCCGGCCGGAACTCTCGTGCGGGATGGCGACTGGCACGACACCCGCGACCGGGTGTCCGTCGACGCCGACGGCTGGGTGACGTACTGCTACCGCGCGGATGACACCGAGATCATCGGTGGCGTCAACGTCAATCCACGGGATATCGAGCGCCTCATCACCCAGGACGACAGGGTCGCCCACGCGGCGGTAGTCGGGGTGCGAGAGTCGCCCGGCGTCTCGGCGCTGCAGGCGTTCCTCGTCCCGGCCGAAAATGCCGTCGTCGACGAATCCGTCTTCCGAGACCTCCACCAGCGCTTGATTTCTCAGCTGTCCGCCGTCCAGGTGCCGCACAGATTCGTCGTCGTCGAGCAGCTCCCCCGCACGTCGACCGGCAAGCTGGTCCGCCCCGCACTTCGCGCCGAAAGCCCGGCACCGCCGATCTGGGACTACCCCGCCGCCGAAACACCCTCGGATACAACGCCGCCCACTCCCGAACGCACACCGAACCATGTGACGCTCAGTGACCGGGTCGCTGCCCTGCAGCAGGAACAGCACCGGCTCGTCGCCGATACGGTGTGCGCCGAGGTCGCGAAGATGCTGGGCCTGACGGACCCGCAATCACTGAACCGAGAGCTCGCCTTCTCTGAGCTCGGCTTCGATTCGAAGATGACGGTCGAACTCCGCAACCGGCTGACAGCCGTTACAGGACTTCAGCTTTCGGACACCGTCGGCTGGGATTACGGCTCGATCGGACAACTGGCCCGGCATGTGGAAGCCCAACTGTCGTCCGGAAGCGGTCCCGCCGCAGCGGCCCCGGCAACGGCGGCCGACGAGCCGATCGCCATCGTGGGCATGGGCTGCCGCTTCCCCGGCGGCGTGGATACGCCGCAGGGGCTGTGGGAACTGGTGGCGAACGCGCGGGATGTGGTGTCGGAGTTCCCCACCGATCGGGGGTGGGATGCGAACGGCTTGTTCGACCCCGATCCCGATGCGGCGGGCAAGACATACACGCGCTGGGGTGGATTTCTCACCGACGTGGCCGGCTTCGACGCCGGCTTCTTCGGAATCGGCCCCAGTGAGGCACGGGCGATGGATCCGCAACAGCGGTTGCTGCTCGAATGTTCATGGGAAGCCTTGGAGCAGGCCGGAATTGATCCGGCTTCGTTGCACGGCTCCGCCACCGGGGTGTTCACCGGGGTCTTCGCGCAGCGCTACGGCGCCGCGGGAACCGACAGGCTCGAAGGTTACGGGCTCACCGGTTCGGCACTGAGTGTGGCCTCGGGCCGGGTGTCGTACGTGTTGGGGCTGCAGGGGCCCGCGGTGTCGGTGGACACAGCGTGCTCCTCGTCGTTGGTGTCGCTGCACTGGGCTGCGCAGTCGCTGCGGTCGGGCGAATGCGACCTGGCCTTGGCCGGTGGCGTGACGGTGATGACGTCGCCGGAGACCTTCATCGGGTTCAGCAGGCAGCGCGGACTGGCCCCCGATGGCCGGTGCAAGGCGTTCGCGGGCGCCGCGGACGGAACAGCGTGGGGTGAGGGCGCCGGAGTGCTTGCGCTGGAGCGGTTGTCGGATGCCCAGCGGTTGGGACATCCGGTGCTGGCCGTGGTGCGCGGCAGTGCCGTGAACCAGGACGGCGCCTCCAACGGGCTGACCGCACCCAACGGGCCGTCACAGCAGCGGGTGATCCGGGCCGCCCTGGCCAGCGCGGGGTTGACGGCGGCCGACGTGGATGTCGTCGAGGGTCACGGGACCGGCACCACGTTGGGGGATCCCATTGAGGCGCAAGCACTTCTGGCTGCCTATGGGCAGGACCGCCCGGCGGAGCGGCCGTTGTGGGTGGGCTCGATCAAATCGAACATGGGTCATACCCAGGCCGCCGCCGGCGTGGCCGGGGTGATCAAGATGGTGCAGGCCATGCGCCACGGCGTAATGCCGGCGACGCTGCACGTCGACGTCCCTTCCCCTCGCGTCAACTGGGACCGCGGCGCCGTATCGGTGCTGACCGAGGCCCGGCCCTGGCCACTCGACGGGCGCCCCCGCCGGGCCGGCGTCTCGTCGTTCGGCATCAGCGGCACCAACGCGCACGTGATCTTGGAGCAGGGTCCGACCGCCGAGCCGGAAAGCCCTGGGCCGACGAACCCGAGCGGGCCACTCCCGTGGGTCATTTCGGCCAAATCGGCCGAGGCGCTCAGCGCGCAGGCCGACCGCTTGTCGGCACATCTGCGCGCCCATCCGCAGCTCGAACCCGTCGACGTGGGGTACTCGCTGGCCCGACGTTCGACGTTCGAGCATCGCGCGGTGGTACTGGGTGCCGATCGTGCGGCGCTCACGGCGGGATTGGCCGCGTTGGCCGCCGGGGAACCGGATGCGGCGGTCGTGGCGGGCCGCGCCGGCGCGGTGGGCAAGTCGGTGGTCGTGTTTCCGGGGCAGGGCTCGCAGTGCCTCGGCATGGGCCGGCAACTGTACGACCAACTACCGCTGTACGCCAAGACTTTTGACGCCGTGGCCGACGAGCTGGACCGGCATCTGCGGCTGCCGCTGCGCGAGGTGCTCTGGGGCTCCGACAGCGGTCTGCTCGACAGCACCGAATTCGCGCAGCCCGCGCTGTTCGCGGTGGAGGTGTCGTTGTTCGCGGTGCTACGGAGCTGGGGCGTCGCTCCCGACTTCGTGCTGGGCCATTCGGTCGGCGAGTTCTCTGCGGCGTACGTCGCGGGGGTACTCACGCTGCCCGACGCCGCATTGTTGATCGCCGCGAGGGGACGCCTGATGCAGGCGCTCCCACCGGGCGGTGCGATGACGGCGGTGAGCGCCGGGGAACACACGGTGGCACCGCTGTTGGCCGACGGCGCGGTCATCGCGGCGATCAATGCGCCTGAGTCGGTGGTGATCTCGGGTCCGCAAGGCGCCGTCAACGCGACCGCAGATCGACTGGCCGGGCAAGGCCACCGGGTGCACCCACTCGCGGTTTCGCATGCCTTCCACTCGCCGTTGATGGAGCCGATGCTCGACGAGTTCGCGCGGATCGCCGCGCGAGTCGAACCGCGCCGGCCACAGATTCCGCTGATCTCGAATGTGACGGCCCAATCAGTCGGTGCAGACGGCGATTTCGGCTCGGCGAGGTACTGGGTGGAGCACATCCGCAAACCGGTGCATTTCGCCGATGGCATCCGGAACCTGCAGCCCCACGGCGCGACGCACTTCATCGAGGTCGGTCCAGGCAGCGGGCTGACGGCCGCCGTCGAACAGTCGGTGTCACCGGCCGAACCCGTCACGGTGTCGCTGCTCGGCAAGGGCCGGCCGGAGACGACGGCACTGCTGCACGGCGCCGCCCGGTTGTTCACCACCGGCATGCCCATAGCGTGGCCGGCACTGTTCGACGGCTCGGGTGGACGCCGGATCGAGTTGCCCACGTACGCATTTCAGCGGCGTCGCTTCTGGACGATGCCGACCGCAGCCGGGCCCGCCGGCACAGCTGCGCTGGGCCTCGACGCGGCACACCACCCGTTGTTGAGCGCGGTGCTCGAGCGGCCCGATTCTGGCGGGGTGGTCTTGACCGGGCGCTTGTCCTTGGCGGAGCAACCATGGTTGGCCGATCACCTGATCGGCGGCGTGGTGCTGTTCCCTGGCACGGGATTTGTGGAACTGGCCCTCCGGGCCGGCGACGAGGTGGGCTGCGGAACCATCGAGGAGCTGGTGCTGGCTGCGCCCCTCGTCCTGGACGAGGACGCCGCGACGCAACTTCAGGTGGTGGTGAGTGCTGCCACGGAGTCGGGCAGCCGGGCGGTCTCGGTGTACGCACGTCGCGACGAATCCGATGCGGAGTGGTCACTGCACGCCGAGGGCACCCTGACCGCGCGTCCTGTGGAACATTCGGCAGACCTGACAGCGTGGCCGCCGCCCGGTGCTGTCCCCGTGGATGTTTCGGACGGCTACGCGCGGCTCGCCGAGCGCGGCTACGAATACGGGCCGGCGTTCCACGGCCTCGTCGCGCTCTGGCGGCGCGGCCCGGAGCTCTTCGCCGAGGTCGCCGCACCCGATGAGGCGGGCGTGGTCGACACGATGGGCATCCATCCGGCAGTGCTGGATGCCGTGCTGCATGCCGCGGGACTTGCCATCGACACCGCCCAGAGGATGTTGCCGTTCTGCTGGCGCGGCGTGACGCTGCATTCCGGCGGCGCCGGGCGGGTGCGAGCCCGCATCACCGTACTGGGCGACGACGAACTGTCCGTGGAGGTTGCCGACGATGCCGGTTCGCCGGTGCTGACGGCGCGCTCACTCACCACCCGCCCGATCACCGCCGACCAACTCCCCGCCGCCGCCGACGGACCACTCGAAGTGATCTGGACGCCAATATCGTTGAGCCCCAAGGTCGATCCCACGGACCGCGACCGGGTGATCGTGTGGGAGTGCCCAGCCGCCGACGACGATGTGGTGGGCTCGGTGCATGCCGCCACCCGTGCCGCACTCGAGGTGCTGCAACATTGGTTGGCCGACGAGCGGGCAGGCACGTTGGTGGTGTCGACCCGTGGTGCGGTGGGGCCGGCCGGCGAGGACGTCAGCGATCTGGCGGCCGCGGCCGTGTGGGGTCTGGTGCGCTCGGCACAGGCCGAAAACCCCGGCCGGATCGTGCTTCTCGACACCGACGGCAGCGCGGACCCGACGGAACTGGTCGCCGCCGGCGAACCCCAACTCGTGGTGCGGTCCGGCAAGGTGCACGCCGCCCGATTGGCCGCGGCCCCAGCACTTTTGGCGCCACTGGACGGTGCGTGGCGGTTGACCGTCGGCGGTGACGGCACGCTGGAGAATCTCGCCATCCGGGCCTGCCCCGAGGTGGAAGCGCCGCTGCAACCCGGCCAGGTGCGGGTGGCGGTGGCGGCGGTCGGGGTCAATTTCCGCGATGTGATGGCGGCGTTGGGCATGTATCCCGGCCAGTCCCCCGTGCTGGGCGCCGAGGGCGCCGGCGTGGTGGTGGAGACCGGTCCGGGCGTCTCGGGCGTCGCGGTCGGTAATGCCGTGATCGGACTGACGGCCGGCACGGGCCCGGTGGCCGTGGTCGATCACCAGCTGCTCACCACGGTGCCGGCGGGCTGGTCACTCGAGGAGGCTGCCGGGGTCTCAGTGGCATTCCTGACGGCGCTGTACGGGTTGGTGGATTTGGCCGGCATCTCTGCCGGGGAATCGGTGCTTGTGCACGCGGGTACCGGCGGGGTGGGCATGGCGGCGGTGCAGCTGGCTCGGCACTTCGGGGCGGACGTCTTCGTCACCGCCAGCCCCGGCAAGTGGAGCACGTTGCGCGCCATGGGTTTTGACGACGATCACATCGGCGATTCCCGGACCCTCGATTTCGAGGAGAAGTTCCTGGCGGTGACCGGGGGCCGCGGAGTCGACATCGTGCTCGACTCGCTGGCCGGTGAATTCGTGGATGCGTCGCTCCGATTGCTGGTCCGCGGTGGACGATTCATCGAGATGGGCAAGACCGACATCCGCGATGCCGAGGCGGTCGCCGCGCAGTATGCCGGTGTCCGGTACCAGGCGTTCGACCTCTCCGAGGCCGAACCGCAACGGATGCAGGCGATGCTGTGCGAATTGACCAAGCTCTTCGAAACGGAGCGGCTGCGACCCCTTCCCGTCACCACCTGGGACGTGCGCTGCGCACCGGAGGCCTACCGGTTCATCAGTCAGGCGCGCCATATCGGCAAGGTGGTGCTGACGATGCCGACGGCGCTGGCCGGCCGGCTCGCCGAGGGCACGGTGCTGATCACCGGCGCGACCGGAATGGTCGGCGCGCATCTGGCCCGGCATCTGGTCGGCGCCTACGGCGTCCGGCACCTGGTGCTGGCCAGCCGGCGTGGGGATCGCGCCGAGGGCGCCGCCGCGCTGGCCGCCGAATTGGAAAGTGCCGGCGCGCAGGTGGATTTGGTGGCCTGCGACGTCGCCGATCCGGCCGCGGTCGCCGCGATGGTGACGCAGTGCGGCCCAACATTGCGCGGAGTGGTTCACGCCGCGGGCGTCCTCGACGATGCGGTGATCGCCTCGCTGACCCCCGACCGGCTGGATGCGGTGTTGCGAGCCAAGGTGGACGCGGTCTGGAATCTGCACGAGGCCACCCGCCATCTGAATCTGGCGATGTTCGTGTTGTGTTCGTCGATCGCCGCCACGGTGGGCGCACCGGGGCAGGGCAATTACGCCGCCGCGAACGCGTTCCTGGACGGCTTTGCCGCCCATCGGAGAGCCCTGGGATTGCCCGGCACGTCGCTCGTGTGGGGATTGTGGGAACAGTCCGGTGGGATGACGGCCCACCTGAGCGACCGCGATCTGGCCCGGATCAGCAGCAGCGGGCTGGCGCCGATGACACCCGCACAGGCACTGCGGCTGTTCGACGACGCGCTGACGCACCAGCAACCTGTGATGGTGGCCGCCCGCCTGGACCGGGCAGCGCTGAACACCAAGGCCCGCAACGGAACTCTGCCGGCGTTGTTCAGCGGGCTGGTCCGCAGTCCCCGGCGGCGTCTCGCCAACGACGCCGGCGATGCCAACGGGTCGAAGTCAGCGCTGACGCAGCGTCTCAACGGCTTACCGCGCGACGAACAGCGCGCGCTCCTGACCGACATGGTGTGCGCGCAAGCGGCAGCGGTTCTCGGCCACCCCACGCCCGACGACCTCGACCGCGAGGCCACGTTCGAGGACCTGGGCTTCGACTCACTCACCGCCGTCGAACTACGCAACCGCCTCAAGACCGTGACGGGCCTGGCCCTGCCGCCGACTCTGATCTTCGACCATCCCAGCCCCAGCGCCCTCGCCACACACCTGGCCGGATCGCTCACCGACACCGATACTCCCGCGGCAGTGACGCACGTCGACGAGCCTGCCGGTCTGCCGGTGGACGACCGGCTCGCCTACCTGGACCAGGCCGCGTTCCTCGCGCTGCGCGCGAGCCACGGCACGGTGCTGCAGATGACCTGGATCTACGACCGGGCCGTCGACGTCGCCGCGTTGCGGCGGTTTCACCACAACCTCGACCATGGGTTGCTGGGGCGCCGGATCGAGCGGGCGGCAGTGCCGTTCGCGCGTGATCGCTGGGTCCGGTCTCCCGCGGCGCCCGACATCGACTTCGCCGCCGCGCCACGGCCGCGCGCCGAGGTGAGCGCATGGTCCGACGAACGCGCAAGGCTGCCGCTCGATCCCGAGCGGGGACCCGGCTGGCACCTCGGGGTCCTCCCGCTCGACGGCGGCGCGACGGCGGTCAGCCTCGTGGCGTCGCATCTGATCGTCGATGCCATCGCCTTCGGGCAGGCGGTCGCCGACGCCGTCGAGGGCAGGACGCACGACCTCGGTTATCTGCCTCCGGCAGCACGGCCCCGCGGTCGCGCGCTGCGCGACGATCTGCGGCAGACGGTCAAGGACCTGCCCGACATGGCGCACGCCGTGGCCGCGGTGGCGCGGCTGGCCCGGCGCGAAAGCACAGAGCTCCGGCCGCCGACGACGACAACGTCACCAAACAAGGCCGGCAGCAACCAGAAGGTCGACGTGCCCGGCCTCACCGCGCAGATCGACCTGGACGCCTGGGATGCCCGCGCGAAAAGCCTTGGCGGCGGCAGCAACTCGCTCATCGCCGGCATCGCGTGCCGGCTCGCGGTGGCGACCGGGCGCGTTCAGGAGGACGGGACGGTCACCCTGCGCTTCGTGCTGTCGCGGCGGACCGAGGGCGATACCCGCGCCAATGCGCTGACGAGTGCCGACGTCGTGGTCGACCCCACGCACGTGGCGAAGGACCTCGCGGACATCCGCGCCAGGATCACGCGAGCCACCCTCGAGACCATCGAGAACCCTGACGACGAGGCCCTGGCGCCGACGGCCCTGGCGGCGATCACGCCGAAGTGGGCGGTCCGGAAGTTCGGCGCGATGGCAGCAGGCGGCGCCGTCGTGCCCGTCACATGCTCCAACGTCGGCGACGTGCCGGCGGCGGTGTGCCGGCCCGACGGCACCGAGGCCGCCTACCTGTCGATGCGATCGGTCGAGCCCGACATCACGAGGGGCTTGCTCGAGGCCATGGGCGGGCAGATGTTCCTGTCGTCAGGGCGCGCCGGCGGGAAGATGTCGATCAGGATTTCCGCCTATCTCCCGGGCCGGCTCAATACCCGGGAAGCGTTGCGCGACAATGTGTCACGAGTCCTCGCCGAATTCGATCTGGATGCGCAGATCGACTACTGACCGCCTGCCGCGGCCTGTTCCCGGGCAGCACGGGCCACCGGCGAGTACTCCAGGTAGTCCAGTGCCATCTGTGTCGACGCTTCCGCGTTCGGGTGATAGCCGGGCCGGATGTAGCGGAACGGCACCGTCACCATGAGCAGCCAGGGACCCGGCACCCGGTACTCCCGTGAGGCGCGCAACCAATCGCGGAACCGCGGCTTGGCGGAAATGGTCGGGTCCGCGTTCATGAGGTACCGCATGCCTCGGTACCACGTGAGCAGGAAGCCGGGCGCGGTGAGCAGCATGGTGACTGCCCGCATGACGTAGTTGCCGCACAGATGCTGGTAGATGTCGAACACCAGCGCGCGGTGTTCGATCTCCTCGGCCCCGTGCCAGCGCAGCAGGTCCAGCATGGTCGGATCGGCGCCGGCGTAGTCGAGGCCGCGGTTCTGGATCGTCCACTGCCCCAGCGCGGCGTTGAACGGTTCCAGGGCGGCGGCCACCGCCAGGCGCTGGTACAGCGCCCACCGCTGCACCACCCGCGGCAATCGCGACTGTTTGGCAGCCGCCTTGTCGCCCACCGCGGGCAGTTCGGTGGACATCGTGCCGGTGAAGGGCGCGGTGTCGATGTCCTGTTCCACCAGATGCTGCAGCACCATCTGGTGCGCCTGGGCGTGCCAGGCCTCCTGCTGCACGAACGGCTTGATGGCGGCTTTCATCTCCGGGTCGTCGACGAGCGGTTCCGCCTCGTTGACGACCTGGATGAACCAGCGCTCACCGGCCGGCAGCATCAGATGCAGCACGTTCAGCATGTGGGTGGAAAACGGATCGCCGGGAACCCAGTGCAGCGGCGTGTCCGACCAGTCGAACCGGACCTTTCGGCGGTGGGTCGGATATCCGTCGTGGTGGACCTCGTGATCAGCCATGCCCACTCTTTTCCCAGTTGGAGGCGGTTCAACCCTACGCCAACAACCCCGCACCCTGCGCGATGAACGCCAGGCCGACGAGCGTCACGATCGCCACCACGATCTGCTGCCGGTAGCCGCCGACCCAGTCGTGCACTTTCCGCAGTGCCGCTTGGGTTTTCGCCGGTGCGACGACGTTGCAGAGCAGCACCACCTCGACGACGGCGAGGCTCACCACGATGAACACGAGCGCGACGCCGATCTGCGTACCGATGGCGGCGCCCGACGCCAGGATCGTGGTCAGGGCGAACAGCACGAGCGACGGGTTCGGGCCGGCCCAGAAGCCGATCACCGCCGCGACCCACAGCGCCCCGCTCTCCCAGGCCCGCTGCGCACGCCCCAGCAATCCGCCCCGCGGCGGCGCGTCCGGGTCCCGGTGCAACAACTTCGAGATGGGTGAGACGTCGTCGCCCGGCGTGCGCCGGCGCGTCACCATCCGCACCGCCGTCACCGCCGCGATGACCAGAAGCAGCACGCCAACGGCCACCTGGAGAAGCCGCATCGTCGCGCTCGCGGTGGTCCGCGGATTGGCCAGATCGTGCACCCACGCCAGGTCGGTGTAATGCAACGCCAGCAGCGGAAGCATCAGCAGCATGACGCTCGCGGTCACGCAGCCGACCCAGTACACCAGCAGGTTCTGCGCCGGGCGCGGCCGGGAGATCAGCAACAGGTTGACGCCGAGGCGCACCGGATCGAACGCGATCGGCAGTGCCAGCACCGCCACAGAACCCCACATTGCCGCCAACTTACCGGGCGCGGCGGAGTGTCAGCTGGGCCGCAGCACCGGGATGAGCGCGTCGATCACCGAGCTGTCCTCGATGGTGGACGGGACGACGTAGTCGGTGCCTTCGGCGATCTGCCGCATGGTCTTTCGCAGGATCTTCCCCGAGCGGGTCTTGGGCAGCGCGCCCACGACCGTCACGTCACGGAAGGTGGCGACGGCGCCGATCTGGTCGCGCACCATCGCCGCGAGTTCCTGTTGCAGTACCCCGCCGTCGATGTCCGCCCCGGCCTTGAGCACGACATAGCCGCTCGGCCGCTGGCCCTTGAGATCGTCGTGGATGCCGATGACGGCGCACTCCGCGACAGCCCGGTGGCCGGCGATGACGGCTTCGATGCTTCCTGTCGAAAGCCGGTGCCCCGCAACGTTGATGACGTCGTCGGTGCGGCCCAGCACCGTCAGGTAGCCGTCGTCGTCGACGTAGCCGAAGTCACCGGTGAGGTAGTAGCCGGGGAACGCCGACAGGTACGACTGCACGAAGCCCTTGTCGTTCTGCCACAACCCGGCGAGGGTGCCGGGCGGCAGCGGCAGCTTGATGACGATGTTGCCCTCGACGCCGGGCGCGACCGGGTTGCCCGAGGCATCCACGATGCCGACGCGGTAGCCGGGTACCGGCACGGTCGGGGAGCCGGCCTTGATGGGCATGGGTTCGAGCCCGCGGAGGTTCGCGCAGATGGCCCAGCCGGTTTCGGTCTGCCACCAGTGGTCGACGACGGGGCAGTGCAGCTTCGCCGAGGCCCACTCGTAGGTGTCGGGGTCCAGGCGCTCCCCGGCGACGAACAGCGTGCGCAGCGTCGAAATGTCATGGCCCGCAAGCATCGACGCTTCGGGATCAGCTTTGCGGATGGCACGCAGCGCGGTCGGCGCGGTGAACAGCGCTTCGACCCGATGCTGTTCGATGACCCGCCAGAAGGCGCCGGCGTCGGGGGTGCCGACGGGCTTGCCTTCGTAGAGCACCGTGGTGGCGCCGGCGATCAGCGGCCCGTACACGATGTACGAACTGCCGACGACCCACCCGATGTCCGAGGCCGTCCACATCACCTGGCCGGCGCTGATGTCGTAGACGTTCTTCATCGACCAGGCCAGCGCGACGGCGTGCCCGCCGTTGTCGCGCACGACGCCCTTGGGCCGGCCGGTCGTGCCGGAGGTGTAGAGGATGTACAGCGGGTCGGTGGCGGCCACCGGCACCGGAGCGACGGGCTCGGCCCCCGCGACCAATGCGTCCCAATCGAGGTAGCCCGGGTAGTCGGCGGCCTCTCCCGCGATCTCGCCGCGGTTCTTGACGATCACGGTGGCCGGCGCCGCGGTGGTCAGCGTCAGCGCCTTGGCGACGACGGGCAGGTACTCGACGGTGCGCCCCGGCTCCAGACCACCCGAGGCGGTCAGCAGCGCTACCGGCTGTGCGTCGTCGATCCGGGCCGCGAGTTCGTTGGCCGCGAACCCGCCGAACACCACCGAGTGGACGGCGCCGATGCGGGCGCAGGCCAGCATGGCGATGACCGCTTCGGGGATCATCGGCATGTAGATCACGACGCGGTCGCCCTTGGTGACGCCTTGTGCGGCAAGCACTCCGGCGAACCGCGCTACGCGGTCGAGTAGTTCGGCGTACGTGAAGGACTGTTGCACGCCGACCATCGCCGAGTCGTAGATCAGCGCGGTGCGGTCGCCGTTACCGGCCTCGACGTGGCGGTCGAGAGCGTTGTAGCAGGTGTTGAGCTGCCCGTCGGGGAACCAGCGGTAGTGCGGTGCCGCGGATTCGTCGAGCGCGCGGGTCGGCGCGACGGTCCAGTCGATGGCCTGCGCGGCCGTCAGCCAGAAGTCGTCGGGCCGCTCGGCGGCGGCCTCGAACGCCTCGCGATATGCGCTCACGCGATCTCCTTGACGACGGCGGAGAACACCGTCATGAACCAGTCGAGGTCCGACATCGAGAACACCAGAGGGGGTCGCACTTTGAGGATGTTGCCATGTCCGCCGCACACAGAGATCAGAACGCGGTTATCCCGCATCATGTCGACGATGCGCTGGGCGGTGCCCCTGTCGTGCTCCTTGGTGTCGGGGTCGGTGACGATCTCGATTCCGGTGTACAGCCCGGTGCCGCGGATGTCGCCGAGGAACGGGTACTCCTTGGCCAGGACGCGCAGTTCGGACCGCCATTGGTCGCCCACGGCCGCGGCGTGTTCGGCGAGCCCGTCGCCCTGGATGACGTCGAGGACGGCCTGCGCGGCGGCCATCGACACCGGGTTACCGCCGAAGGTGTTGAAGTACGGGGTTTCCCGCGCGAAGGCGTCGAGAATCTCCGGGCGGGCGGCCATCGCGGCGACGGGGATGCCGTTGCCCATGGGCTTGCCCATCGTCACCAGGTCGGGCACCACACCGTGCCGTTGGAATCCCCACATCGCCTCGCCGGTCCGCGAGAAGCCCGGCTGCACCTCGTCGGCGATGAACACGCCGCCGGCGCGGTGCACGACCTCGACAGCCGGCCCCAGGACCGACGGATCCACGTAGATGCCGTCGGAGGAGAAGATCGAATCCAGCAGCAGCGCACTGAACTTGTGGCCGTGCCGCTCGAGATCGGCGATCGCGGCGCTGATCTGGTCGGCGAACCAGCGGCCCAGCACCGCCGGATCGATGCGGTACGAGTCCGGTGCCGGCACCGTGCGCACGTTGGCGCCCAGTGGCACCCCGACACCCAGCGACGGTGACATCGCCGAGATCAGCGCACTGTTGCCGTGGTACGCCTCCGCGGTGACGATGACCCCGGTGCCGCCGCTGTACTGCTCGGCGACCCGGACCGCCAGGTCGTTGGCCTCGGATCCCGTGCAGGTGTACATGATCGACGAGATCTCCGCCGGGAACGTGGCCAGCAGTTGCTCGGAGTAATCGAGGATGCCGCCGTGCAGGTAGCGGGTGTGGGTGTTGAGTTCCGACATCTGTCGGGTGACGGCCTCGATGACCCGCGGGTTGCAGTGCCCGACGCTGGCCACGTTGTTGTAGGCGTCGAGGTACTTGTTGCCGTCGGCGTCATAGAGATGGGCGCCCGCGCCTTTGACCAGATGGACGGGCCGGTTGTAGAACAGCCGGTACGACGGACCCAGCGTCGATCGCCGCTTCTCGACCATGGCATCGGTGGTGGGGTCGAGCTCTTCCCCGCCGGTGTAGCTGTTGGAGTCCATGATTGTGGAGAAAGCCATGTTCGTTGTCCTTGCGGTAGAAAGCGATCGGCGCCGGGTCCGGGTTTGTTGTCAGCGTTCTTCGTCGAGCACGACGCGCCCCAATCGGTCGTAGCGCTGCGGGGACTGCGCCCGAAGTACCAGGGCGACAAGGATTCCGGCGATGGCGGTGCCGCCGACCACCCAGGGAATCGACGCGAACACGACGTCGTCCTTGGCCGTACCCGCTGCGAACGAGGCGTTCTTGATCAGCAGGTAGATGACGTACAGCATGCCGATGCCACCGAGCCCGGGAGCCACCAAGGTGCGGAACCAGTGCGCGGTCTCCGGATGCTGCTTGCGCACATGGAAGTACGAGACCACCGAGAACGCCGCCATCGCCTGCACGATCAGAATGGCGGAGGTACCCAGCAGCGCGGCAAGGCCGTAGAGCCCGCTGTAGGGATCGCGACCGGAGAACGCGAACCACAGCACGATCACCAGGGTGATGGCCGTCTGCACGAAGCCCGCGACGTGCGGGGAGCCGTGGATTTGGTGGGTACGGCCAATGGTTTTCGCGGTTCTGGGCAGGATGTCTTCGCGGCCGAGCGCGTAGATGTAGCGGGCTGCGCAGTTGTGGAAGGCCATGCCGCACGCGTAGGAGCCGGTGGTGAGCAGGATCTGGAACATGGTCACGGCCCAGCCGCCGAGGTGCTCGCGCACCGGGGTGAAGAAGATTTCACCGGCGGTGTTTGTATCCTGCGCCAGCGCAATGGATTTGCTGGGTCCGGTGCCCACGATCGCCAGCCACGACACCACGATGTAGAACGCCCCGATGCCGAGCACCGACGACATGATCGCGATCGGGATGATCTTCTTGGGGTTCTTGGACTCTTCGCCGTACATGGCACTGGACTCGAAACCGACCCAGGACCAGAAGGCGAAGAACAAGCCGATTCCGGCGGAGCCGACCACGGCCATGGTGCCCGCGCCGCTGACGTTCGGGACGACGGCGTCGAGCCCCTTGAGCCCGTTGATCGGGTTGAGTGATGACAGCGACCAGCCTTCCGGACCACCGCCGCTGACGACCACCGAACCAGCCATCAGCGTCAACATCACGATCTCGGTGATCAGCAGGCCGCCAAGCACTTTCGCGGCCAGGTTGACATCGAAGTAGGTGAGCACCGCGTTGGCGACGATCATCACGATGGCGAACAGCAACCACGGCAGGTGGACGTTGAACAGTGATGCGAACAAGTCCCGCGAGAAGAACGAGAAGATGCCGACCAGAGATGCCTCGAAAACCACGTATGCCAGGACCGTCAGGAAGCCGGCCGACAGACCGAGCACCCGCCCGAGTCCGTGCGAGATGTAGCCGTAGAACGCCCCGGTGGCGGTGATGTGCTTCGACATCGCCGCATAGCCGACAGCGAAGAGGCCGAGCACGATCGTCGCAATCAGGTACCCGGCGGGGGCTGCCGCACCGTTACCGGACCCGACGGCGATCGGGACGTTGCCGACCATCGCGGTGATCGGGGCGGCGGTGGCCACCGCCATGAACAGCACGCCGATCAAGCCGACGGCGTTGGGTTTGAGGCGCTGCACGCCGGGGCCGCCGTCGGGCGGCGCCGAAGTCAGCGGGGCGGTTCGTGGGTGGTCGTCGATTTCACTCATGGGTGCTAACCGATCCGATCTGATGGGAGATGAGTCCGGGCCACGCTGGCCGGTTTTGGGTTTATTTGGTCTGCTCCGTCGAGCGGCACTTCAGCTATCCGATGGACCAATGGACCCCCACGCCATCGGCACAGGGCTATTCGTACCAGACCGTCCCATAGCGGTCAATACCCGAACTACCTGCACACTTGCTGCGCGGTCTGCCGCAACGGCGCCATATTTCCGGCCCGTAAAGCTGTCGTTACCAATTTTCGGTTTTGGTTCACTTTCGGGCCAAAGTGCGCTACAACTGACCAGACCAAATAGTGACCGTGCCCACACCGCCAGTTCAGGAGAGCCACAATGAGCGACATGGCCGCCACCGACTACGAACGCTTCGCGCACGCCGCGCTCCCGCACTACGGGCTCGATTCGGCAACCGTGACGCTGCTGAGCTACTCGGAGAACGGCACCTTCCTGGTGGAATCGGGGACCGAACGCCAGGTCCTGCGCGTGCACCGGCCGGGCTACCACTCGCTGGCCGCCATCGAATCCGAACTCGACTGGATGGAGAGCCTGCGCCGCGACTCCGCCATCACGACGCCGCAGGTGATTCCCGCCCCCGACGGGCGGCGCGTGGTGGAGGCCCGCATCGGCGACGAGAGCTGTCTCGTCGACTTGTTCACCTTCGTGGAAGGCACCATCGCCGAGGACGACGCCTCCGACATCAGCTTCAGCGAGTTGGGCGCGATCACCGCGACGCTGCACGAGCACGTCCAGCGCTGGCAGCGACCGGAAGCCTTCACGCGCTTCCGGTGGGACCTCGACACCATGCTCGGCGACGCGGGCCGGTGGGGTGACTGGCGTGACGCGCCGGCCCTGTCCGCCGGCGATGCCGCCGTCATCGAAGAGGCCGAGCGCAAGGTCATCGAACGCCTCACCGACTACGGCATGGGCCCCGACCGTTTCGGACTGGTCCACGCCGATCTGCGGATGTCCAACCTGATGGTGCACAAAGGCAAGATCACCGTCATCGACTTCGACGACTGCGGCTGGTCGTGGTACCTCGCCGACCTCGGGGCGGTGGTGTCGTTCGTCGAGGACACCCCGGACGCCGCCCGCATCATCGACGAATGGCTCGCGGGCTACCGCAGCGTCCGCGACATCGCCGCCGCCGATCTCGCCGAAATCCCGACGTTCGTCATGCTGCGCCGCCTGATGCTCACGGCCTGGATCGGCAGCCATCCCGAATCGGGACCGGCACAGACGCTCGGCCATCGATACGCCTCCGGCACAGCACAATTGGCGCAGGCCTACCTCACCGACCCATCGTGGTTCCGGGTCGATGTGCCCGCGACCGCTCCCACTCTCTCCCACTGACAGGACACGCGCACCATGTTCGATCTCACCAACAAGAACGTCATCGTCACCGGCGCCACCAAGGGCATCGGCTACGGCATCGCCGCGGTGTTCGCCACCGCAGGCGCCAATGTCGCCGTGGCCGCCCGCTCACTGCACGACCTCGACACCGCCGTCGCCGGCCTCGACGGGCTCGGGTCCGGCAAGATCATCGGAGTCTCGGTCGATGTCGCCGATCCCCGGTCCTGCCAGGCGATGGCCGAGGCCGCCGTCGACGCCTTCGGCGGTATCGACGTGCTGTGCGCAAACGCCGGCATCTTCCCCGAGGCACCGCTGGCCACCATGACGCCCGACGATCTCGCCACCGTGCTCGACGTCAACGTCAAGGGCACCGTCTACAGCGTGCAGGCCTGTCTCGAAGCGCTCACCCGCAGCGGCGCCGGGCGCGTCATCATCACCTCGTCGATCACCGGTCCGGTGACGGGCTTCCCCGGCTGGTCGCACTACGGCGCGTCCAAGGCCGCACAGCTGGGCTTCATGCGCACCGCCGCAATCGAACTCGCGGCGAAGCACATCACCGTCAACGCCATCCTGCCCGGCAACATCCTCACCGAGGGGCTGCAGGAGATGGGCGAGGACTACATCGCCGGCATGGCCCGCTCCATCCCCGCCGGGACGCTGGGCACTCCGGAAGACATCGGTCACCTCGCCGCGTTCTTGGCCAGCGACGAGGCCCGCTACCTGACGGGCCAGTCGATCGTCGTCGACGGTGGGCAAATCCTGCCGGAATCGCTGGACGCCGTCGCCGGGTGACAACAGGTCGGTACGGTGAACGACATGGACGAGTCCGAAGGTGGCCCGGTAGCCGAGGATGTGCGGCGCCGCATCGTCAGCATGCTCGACGCCGGAACGCTCCGTCCCGGTGACCGTCTCGGTTCCGAACGCGAGATGGCCGAGCAGTTCTCCGTCTCGCGGGCGACGCTGCGCAGCGCCCTGGTGCCGCTGAGCCGTGCCGGCATCCTGGAACGGCGCAGCGGCCGTGCGGGTGGCACGTTCATCAAGACCGTGCTCGTGGAGCGCAACGTCGCCGAGCTGTCGGGCCTGCCGAATCGGCTCAAGCAGGGCGGTCATTCCACGACCCGCAGCCGGGTGTTGTCGACGGCCCTGCGCGGCGCCACGGCCATCGAGGCGCAACGCCTGGGGGTCGAGCCCGGCACCGAACTCGTTGTCGTACAGCGCCTGCGCTACGCCGACGGTTTCCCGCTGTCGGTCGACTGCGCGCATTTCCCCGCCGACCTCGTGCCGGACCTGCTGGAGCAACCGCTCGGCGGGTCGCTCTACGACATCCTGGCGGTCCGCTACGACCTGCGGCCGGTGACGTCGGTCGAGAGCATCGAAGTCGTCAGCGCCAACCCCCGTGAAGCGTCCTGGCTCGAAATCCCCACGCGTACTCCCCTGCTGGCGATGACGCGCGTCGCCTCGGATGCGGGCGGGCGGCCGTTCGAGTACTCCGAAGACCTGTTCCGCGCCGACCGGGTCCGGCTCGTCGCCAAGACCTCCGCGCTGGCCGAGCGCGAGACCCTCGGTACCGACGGGCGCGTCGAGCTGACCGTCACCGCCTAGCTGTCCCACCGAGCGCGCCGAGAATGCCCAGGGATTTCCACTAGCTCCAGCTCATTTAGGCTGCGGCACAAGTGAAAACAAGTCGTTCGCGCCGCGCCCCAACAGCGTGGTGTTGACCCTCCATACTTCCCGCACAGTCACGTCTGGGGAGCTTGTGCCTGGCATGGCCCACGCGGTTTCACATGTCGCCATATCCATGCCATAGGCGACCGGTGATGGCTCGCCCGTCAGGATGGCGATCGCGCCATCAGAGCCGATGTAGCTGGTGGACAGGCCTTCGGCATCGCAGGCCTTTCCCTTGGCGCCCGTTCGCAGGTCGAATTGCTGCCAACTTCGAAGCCGCTTGTCGGAGGCGACGTACAGGGTCGTACCGATGAGCCGTGCGTAGAGCCGTAACGTCGGCTTGGGGATTTCGAGCAGTTGCCGCCCACTCATCGTGACGACTCGAAGCTGCGACTCGTCCTCCACGATCGGCACGTCGGGCGAGGTATTCACAAGGCCTCCGGCCATCTGCGCCGATAACCGGCCGGATTCATCAAGCAGCGCAACGCGTTCCGTGCCGTCTTGATCGTGATAGCTGAACCCGAACCCACCGGCGTAGACGATGGCACCTCCGACTGATGCGTCACGCCCCGCTGAAGGCTTCACCGAGGCGCCGTCGACAACCGAGAAAACGATGTCCGGCGCCCTGAAAACACCTTGCGACGCAAACTTCATCGGCTGAAGGTCCGAATTGGGTCCCGCAGAATCCCCGAGCAGACCATCGCCCGGGACAAACCATGTGGGCTCGGCATGCGGGCCGACCCCATGAACACCGCTGTCCGGCACCGCGGCAACCACGTAGTCACCTACCTGGCTCAAGCGTGGTTCGGGACCTGATCCGTATGCTCGTAGTTCAGTCGGGCCGTCGAACATCACGGCCCCAGTCTCGGTGTTGACGACCCACGCCCGCCGCGGCTGTCCCGAAGCCTCCCATACGCACAACAACATCGCCGGCCCATTCACGAAACAGCGAGTACTGGCCGCGCGTGCGTTGGGGCCCAGCCGAACCGGAGCGAACAGCCGGTGACCATCCGCCACGTTGACCCCGACAACTCGCCACCCGTCGCCCGAGGCACCGAGAAAGAATCCACGGTCCCCCACATTGCCGGCCGGATGGATCATCGAATCTGTCGGCAGCCCCAGTTCGGCGGCCGTGACGCGCCAGCCGAACACCGGTTGCTTCCGCATCGACTGAGATAGCAACAACTGTTTGGGCAACCCCAACTGCTCTGCGGTAGCCAACGGTGGCGCAGACTCTGGCCTGCCGCCGACCGGTCGCTGGGCGACGATCGCGGCAGCCACAACCGCAGCGACCAAAGCCAGCGCACCAGCCACCAGCCACCACTTGCGAAGCCCGCCTCGACGGATCATTCGACCTCGAAGTCCTGCGCCCGCAGCCGTTCGATCGCCCGGCCATTGGCGAGCTCACCGCGGTTCTCCGGATGCAACCAGTAATGCCGGATAGCCCAGTAGAGCGCAGCTCCATTCACCTGGTAGGTAGGCAAGCTGTTGATGGTCTGCGTTTCACCATCTGTCATCACCATTACCGCCGGACAGCTCACGGTCTTGCCTTTGGGAGCCTGGTCAATGACATCCACCACGTCATCCCACGCTCCACTGGCGGTCGTGGTTACGGAGTTTGAGACCTCAAACCCTTCCGGGGACAGTTTCAGATATCCCCAACCGTTCGACCTGCCTCGCAGGAGAAGGTAGGAGAACCAACACACCAGTCCGGCAACGATAATGGGGTAATAGATTTGCCTGGCCCCACCGATTCCGATTGCGAGCCGCCCGCTAGGAACGTAACAAACAAAAGAAATTCCACTAACTATTGCACTGACAATCAATAGCTCCAGGAACCGCGTCTTTGCGTGTGGCGGACGGAAATATGTGCCGTCGGCTTCACTGGTTGCCTGAGGAACAACGCGACCCAGCCGAACCTGTAGTGCCAAAACAAGCAGAAACAGAAAACATAGTAGTAGCCCGACAGCGAACACAGAGGTTAGATAGTCACGACGACCAACTAGATAGACAACCCAGATGAAGCAAAGTGCAACGAGAACCGCAAAAACCAAGATAGACAAATTCGCGGCCATTCTTGGATTTTTCCAGTGCTCGGGCATCTGTAATTCTATTTCGGGCAAAATGCACCACCAACCTGATTTCCTATCCACTCCATTCCCTTGCCCCCGCCGAACGCACCTCCGACCGCAAACACTGGCACTGTAAATGCCGCCACCTCGGGCCCAAACGGCGCACCGACTACGGCACCAAGCTTTGCACCGCCCCAGCCTCCGGCGTAATCGCCGCCAACCCCGAAAACCCCAGAGATGCCTGCGACACAGGCCTCATGCGGAGTCGGCGCAGCGGCAAACTTGTACATTGTTGTCAATAGTCCCAGAGCTGGCCCGCCGTATCTGGCAGCCTTACCGATGTCCTTGACGGAGTCCGGGGTCAGCCCCGGCAGGCTGCCGCCTCGGCCCACGTGTGCATCGAGGCCGGTGAGTGCCCCGCCGACCACCGTCGGCGCGTCGCTGGTGAAGAATGGATTGTCGGGCGGCAACGCTGTAGATGGCCTGCTGGCCGCGGATTCACGCGAACAGGTCGACGGCCGCGGCGATGCGGCCGGCGGCATCGCCGATGATCGCCTCGCCATGGCCGAATCCGGCGATGCGGGCGCCGGTCGCGGCGATGGTGCCGGCGGCCCGGACCGCGGCGGGCCGGTCGGTGTTGAAGACGCCCACCGCCACTTGACCGTTCACCTCGGCGACGGCGTCGCCGGTGAGCACGGCATCGTCGTCCGGCAGATACAGTGCGACACTGCCCGGGGTGTGCCCCGGTACGGCGATGACGCGGGCACCACCACCGAAGTCGAGGACGTCGCCGTCGGCGACCGTGCGATCGACACGGCAGGCCGGGCCGTGCGGTGCGGCGTCGAAGTCCGGCCGCAGCATCCGTTCGGCATCGGTGAGCACCGGTATCGGCCCGTCGGCGGCACCCGTGATGTATGCCGAATCACGCTCTCCGGCAATGACTTCGGCACCTGACCAGCCGGCGATCTCGGCGGCGGCGCCGCAGTGGTCCTCGTGAAAGTGCGTCAGCACAATGCGTTTCACGTCGGCGGCCCCGCGGCCCAGCGCTGCGAGGGCGTCGGCGATCAGCGCGGCGCTGTCGGGCCAGCCGGTATCGACGAGCGTCACGCCGTCGGGGTCGAGTCGCAGGTAGCAATTGAGCAGATGTGCGCGCTCACCAGGGATCCGCAGTCGGTACAACGAGGGGGTCAGCGCGAGCAGATCGGCCATGTCCCCACGCTAGCTCAGGGCGGGCGCCGGGTTCCGCTTGGTCCGCGACGGCCACCAGTTGTACTTGCCGACCAGCACGGCGAGCGCCGGCACGGTGACGGTGCGCACGATGAGGGTGTCGATCAGCAGGCCCACGCCGATGATGAAGCCGCCCTGCACCATCGAGCCGATGCTGCTGAACAACATGGCGAACATGGGTGCGGCGAAAATCATTCCGGCAGAGGTGATCACACTGCCGGTGCTGCGCACGGTGCGGATGACGCCCGAGCGGATGCCGTTCGGGGATTCGTCGCGGATCCGGGAGATCAGCAGCATGTTGTAGTCGGCGCCGACGGCCACCAGCACGATGAAGGCCATGCCCGGGGTGCTCGCCGCCATGGGCTGACCGCCGAGGATCTGCAGCACGATGACGCCGATGCCGAGCGACGACAGGCACGAGAGGATCACGGTGCCAACGAGATACAGCGGCGCGACGACGGCCCGCAGCAGCAGCACCAGGATCAGGAAGACCACGATGACGGTCATCAGCACGATGTACCGCAGGTCCTTGTTGAAGTAGTCGCGCAGTTCCGCGTAGTACGGCGTCATGCCCGACATCGCGATCTTGGCGTCCGCCAGCGACGTATTCGCCTGGGCGCCTTGCGCGGCGGCGAGAATCGCCTTGACCTGATCCATGGCCTTGGTGTCGTACGGGTTGAGCTTGGACTCGACCAGGTACCGCGCCGAATGCCCGTCCGGCGACATGAAAACCCGCGCCAGGTCTTTGAATTTGTCGTTGCCGAGGATTTCCGGGGAGATGTAGAAGCCGGCGGCTCCCGGCTCGGACGCGTGCAGTTTCATCGCCAGTAGGAATGCCGAGGCGTGCGAAAGACCTTCGCCGAGCTGCTTGGTCTGGTCGTCGAGGACGCGCAGCCCTTCGGCGATCTTGCGGCTGCCCTCGGCCAGGGCGTTGGCGCCCTCCTGCAGGGCGGCCATGTTCTGCTTCATGCCGCCCGGGCTGCTGGCACCGCCACTGCCGCCGGCACCGCCAAGGGAGCGAAGGGCTTTGGCCGCGGAGTCCAACGACGGCTGCATCTTGTGCAACCCGTCCGAGAGCCGCTGCAGTTGGTCGCGCTGCCCCGCACAATCCGGATCGGCATCGCAGTTCGGATTGTCCTTGCGCTGCTGCAGCAGCGCATCGGCCATGGCGACCATGTCCTGGAAGTTCTGGCTGCCCGACCGCGGCGGGATGTTCGGAACGTCGCCGGAATTGCGCACGCTGTCCAGCTGGCGCTGCGCGTCCTGGAATTCCTGCGAGCTCTCCAGCTGGTCCTTGATGCTCGCCATGCTCTCGTTCAGGTTGTCGAGCACGCCCATGGTCTTGGTCAGCTGGGTGCGCACGGTGGCCAGGCTGTCGGCGAGCTTGCCCGCGCCGCCGACCAGGGCCTGTCGTTGGTCGACACTGCCGTTGATCTTGTTGGTGGCTTCCGCGAGTTTGTCGCCGATCTCGCCGGCCTGGTAACTCAGCGTCGCCTGTTCCAACGGGGCGCCGGTGGGCCGGGTGACGCCGCGGACGGCGGCGATGTCGGGCAGCTGCGCGACGCGCTGCGCCATCTGTTCGAGGTCGGCGAGGCCCTTGGTCGTCCGCAGGTCGTGCGGCGACTGGACGAAAAGGTACTGCGGCGCCGTCACACTCGCCGGGAAGTGCCGCTCGATGGCGGCCATGCCGATGTTGCTCTCGGCCGTCGCGGGCAGCGCGGTACGGGCGTCGTAGCTGGTGTGCAGCCAGCCGACGCCGGCGGCCAGCGCGATCAGCACGACGAGGCTGCCGACCAGATGCACCACGGGGCGCCGCACGATGTTGATGCCGGACCGGTGCCAGAAGCGGCTGGTCAGTTCCTTGCGGGGCCTGGCCCAGCCGCGCCGTCCGACGAGCGTCAGGATGGCCGGCAACAGTGTGATCGACGACAGGAACGCCACCGCGATCGTGACCGCCAGCGCCGGGCCGGTGGTCGAGAAGACCTTGAGGGAGGTGAAACTCATGCCCAGGAACGTCACCGCGACGGTGGCCGCCGACGCCGCGATCACCTTGCCGATGGCGGTCAGCGCCCGCGCCACGGCCTCGTCGGAATCGAGTCCCTGCCTGAGGTATTCGTGGTAACGACTGATCAGGAAGACGGCGTAGTCCACACCGGCGCCGATCATCATCGCGCTCATGAATACGACGGTCTGCTGCGAGATGGGCAGCCCCCACGTCGCCAGGGCTGCCACGCCCTGCGTCGCGGCGGCCTGCGACACCGTGATGGTCGCCAGCGGCACCAGGATGGTGACGATATTGCGGTACACCACAAAGAGAATCAGCAGCACCATGACGACCGTGGCGGTCTCGATGACCCGCAGATCACGCAACCCGAGCTGTTCGCGTTCGGCGACGGTGGCCGTCAGGCCCGTCATGTGGTAGTTGAGCGACGAGCCGGCAGTCCCTTGATTCAAGGTGTGGTCGACGATGCCGACGACGCGCTTGTACGCCTCGCTGGACTCCGGCGAGCCCAGCTCACCCCGGATACCGACGGGGATGAACCACGCCTTGTTGTCCTTGCTGGCCAACACTTCTCGCATGGGCGGCTGCGAGATGAAGTCCTGCACCATCACCACGTCGGCGGTGTCGCGGTGCAGGCTGTCGACCAGGGTGCGGTAGACGTCTTCGTCGGCCTTGGTCAGGCCGTTCTCGTCGGTGAGGACCACCAGCGCGATGTTCTGGATCCCGGGCTCATGGAACGCGGACGTCATGTCCCGGGTCGCCGCCATGACCGCGGAGTTGCTCGGCAGCAGCTCCTGGTTCCGATCGCTCGCCAGCTTCATCAGCGGCGGCACGGCCGCCGACAGCGCCACGACGAGCAGCAGCCAGGCGCCGATCACGGCCCAGGGCCGGCGTAGCACCAATCGCGCCAGCAGCTCGAAAGCCCCGGCGAACACACCTTTGCCCGACCGAGCTATCACGTTGCCTCACCGCTCAGATACCTGCCGTACTCGGCAAGCGCTTCGACGGTCAGCATCTCATGGTGCCCGCGCCGCACCTCGTGCACCGTGACGGTGCCGGCCACATGCGGGCGCCAGCTCTGTGCGAGGAAGGCGCCGCGAGCGTCGTCGCCCCGGGCGGCCGCGATCACCACGACATCTCCGTCGAACCGCCCGGCCTCGTGCTCCCGGTACAGCGCGACGTTGGTGTCGAAGTTGCGCACCAACAGGTCCATCAAGCCGTCGTCCACGATGCCGGCCAACTGGTCCCGGTCGACCGCCTGGTTCGCGACGCGCAGGCTCGGCTCGGCGTCCAGCAGCACCAACCGAGCGACAGTGGCACCGCGCCGCTGCAGCTCGACTGCGACGGCATGCGCGACGACACCGCCGAACGACCAGCCCAGCAGGTGGTACGGGCCGGACGGCTGCTCGGCCTGAATCCGGTCGGCGTACGTCGCCGCCATGTCGCTCAGCGATCCCGCGCTGTCCGTGGCGGGTTGCTGAATGCCGATGATCGGACCGTCGACGTAGCCGCCGAGCACCTGGTACGGCCAGCTGATGCCGCTGACCGCGTGCAGGCAGAACAGTGGGACGCCCGTACCGGTCCCCAGCACCTGCACCGGTGCGATCTCCGGCCCGGCCGCGCCGTCCTTCGTCAGCCGCTCGGTGAGCGCCTGCACCGTGGGTGCCTCGAAGACCGTCGTCACCGACAGCTCGATACCGAGGTCGGCGCGGACGGCCGCGACGAGGCGCATCGCCGAGATGCTGTCGCCGCCGAGGTCGAAGAACGACTCGTCCACGCCGACCCGCTCGACGCCGAGGACCCGGCCGTAGACGGCGGCCAGCGCGACCTCGGTGGCGGTGCGCGGCGCCAGGTGAGCGCTCGCGCGGTATTCGGGTGCGGGCAGCGCGCGGACATCGAGCTTGCCGTTGGTCGTGACCGGCAGCGCCGGCAGCGCGACGATGGCGGCCGGGACCGCGGGGGCCGGCAGCAGGTCGGCGAGCTGAGCGCGCAATGCCGCGGGATCGGCGGTGCCGGTGACGTAGCCGACGAGGCGTTTGTCGCCGGCGCGGTCCTCGCGCACGATCGCCGCCGCCTGGTCCACGCCGTCGAGCGCCGCCAAAACCGTTTGTACTTCGCCGAGTTCGATGCGGAAGCCACGAATCTTGACCTGCTCGTCGGCCCGGCCGACGTAGTGCAGCCGGCCGTCGTCGTCCCAGCGCACGAGGTCGCCGGTGCGGTACATCCGCTCCCCCACACCGCGGAACGGGCAGGCGACGAACCGGCCGGCTGTCAGCTCCGACCGGCCGGCGTAGCCGACGCCCACGCCGGCACCCGCGACGTACAGCTCACCGACGATGCCCGGGGGAACCGGGCGCAACCAGCCGTCCAGCACGAACAACGCCGTGCCGGGTACCGGCGTGCCGATCGGTACCGAACGCCCGCCGGCTGTCAGCGGTTCGGTCACCGCCGCGTACACCGTGGTCTCGGTGGGGCCGTAGGCGTTGATCACGGTGTGCCCGCACGCCGTCCAGCGGTCGACCAGATCGGCCGGGCACGCCTCGCCGCCGAGCAGCAGAGCCAGTGGCGCCAGCGCGTCGGGCACCAACGCGCCTGCTGCCGAAGGGGTTTGGGTGAGCACGTTGACGTGCTCGGCCACGAGCAGGCGCTGGAATTCGTCCGGGCTCGCGGTCACGGCCTCCGGAACGATCACCAGTCGGCCGCCGTGCAGCAGTGCGGCCCAGATCTCCCATACCGAGAAGTCGAACGCGTACGAATGGCACTGCGTCCACACCGGGTCCGCGGGCAGACCCGCGAGTCGTACCCCGAACTGCCGGGCCGCGTTGCGGTGCGCCACCGCAACTCCCTTGGGCACGCCGGTGGTACCGGAGGTGTAGATCAGGTAGGCGACGCTGTCGGCGTCTGGGTCCGGAAGCCTTGTGGCGGGCCCATTTTCACTGGCAGAGCCGATGACGACGGAGCCGTCGAACGCGCCGAGGCGGCCGGCCAATTCTGCGGTGGTGACCGCGACGCTCGGTGCCGCGTCGGACAGCAGGAACGCGAGCCGCTCCGCCGGCAGTGCCGGATCGATCGGCAGATACGCCGCCCCGGTTTTGAGGACCGCGAGGATCGCCACGACCGCGTCGATCGACCGGGGGAACAGCAGTGCCACGGTCTGCCCCGGACCGGCGCCGGCGTCGATCAGCCGGTGCGCCAACCGGTTCGAGGCCGCGTCGAGGTTGCGGTAGGTCAGCGCGCGGTCCAGTCCGGTGAGCGCGACAGCCGCCGGGGTGCGGTCGACCTGGGCGGCGAAAAGTGCCGGGATCGACCCCGCTGCCGCCGCATCGACTGCGGCGGCGCGGTTGCCGATCCGGTCCAGCTGCGAGCGCTCTTCGGCGGCAAGCAGATCCACCGCTGCGAGCCGCCCGCTGGGCGCGGTGGTCATCGCGACCAGCACGCGTTCGAACCGCTCGACGAGCCTGTCGATGGCGGCCGCGCCGAATACCGCGGTGTCGTACTCGAGGCGCAGGCCGAGTTCTTCGCCCGGCATGGCCTGCACCGTCAACGGATAGTGGTTCTGCTCATGGCTGCTGAACTCGGTGATGGTCAGGTCCCCGACGCCGCCTGACGCGGCGGCGCCCAGCGGGTAGTTCTCATACGCGAACAGCGTGTCGAAAAGCCTTTCCTGACCGGTGATCCGGTGCATCTCGGCGAGTGACAGATGCTGGTGGTCGAGCGTGCGGTTGTGCGCATCCTGCATCTGGTCGAGCAGTTCGGCCACGGTGGTGACCGCGGTCGCGGTGGCGCGTACCGGCACGGTGTTGATCATCAGGCCGACCATCTCGTCCGCCCCGGCCACATCGGTCGGGCGGCCCGACACCGCGGTTCCGAACACCACATCGTGGCGGCCGGTCAGCTGCATGAGTAGCTGTGCGTAAGCGGCCTGCAGGACGACGTTGACGGTGGTGTGGCGCGCCCGCGCCAGTTCTGCGACGGCGTGTGTGGTTTCGGCCGACAGCGCCGCGGATTTCACGCCGCGGCCACCCGATGCGGACCGTGCTGCGACCAGTGTCGAAGTGTCGACACCGGCCAGCACCTCGGCCCACGCGGTGCGTGCGGCATCGACATCCCGGTCGGCGAGCCACGTGACGAAGCGGCGGTACGGGACCGGCGCAGGCAGCCGGTAACCGTGATAGCCCGCGAAGATCTCGCGCAGCAGGACCGGCAGTGACCAGCCGTCCATCACGACGTGGTGGTTGGTGAGCACCAACCGGTGCCGGTGTTCGCCGGTGCGGATCAATGCAACCCGGAACGGCGGCTGGTCGCTGAGGTCGCACACCGCGGCACGCTCGGCGGCGCAGATGTGCGTGACCTCGTCGTCGGCTGCGTCCAGCACCCGCCAGGCAACGTCGGGCGCCGCCGGGATGACCTGCACATCGAGTCCGGCGTAGAAACGGGCCGCGATGTTCGGGTGCCGCTGCACCACCGTCTGCACGGCGTCGCGCAGCCGCTCCGCGTCGAGCGGGCCGGCCAGCGTCAGGTCCAGTTGCACCGCATACAGATCGGCGTCGGCGCCCAGCTGTGCGGCGTGGAAGAGCAGACCCTGCTGCAGCGGCGTCACCGGCAGGATGTCAGCGACGGCGTGCGCACGCTCCAGCTCGTCGATCTGCTGCTGGCTCAGCCGGGCCGGTGCGATATCCGACGGCGTCAGACCGCCGCCGCCCGCACGCACCAGGGCGCAGATGCCGGTCAGCGCGTCGAACCACAGGCGGCTGAGCCGCTCGACCTGGTCGCCGTCGAGCGCCGACGGCGCCCAGGTCCAATTGGCATGCAGCTGCGGGCCGGCGTCGGTGTCGACGGTGCCGGCGTTGAGCTCGAGGGTGTGCATCAACGGCATCGGTACCGCGGTCGCCAGACCGGTGACCTCAGCTGCTGCCGCACCGTCCCGACCGACCTGCCACAGTTCGTCGGACAGCTCGGACCCGCCACCGAGGCGGCCCAGGTAGTTGAATCCGATTGCCGGGTCGTCGGTTTCGAGATCGACGTCGTCGTTGAGGTAGCGCAGCAGGCCGTAGGTCAGGCCGTCCGGCAGTGCGCGCAGCTGCTCCTTGGCGTCCTTGAGCACCGCGCCCAGGGCGGCATCACCGGAGGCCACCTGGGTCCAGGAGAGGTCCCCGACCGTGACGGCCACCGGGTACTTGGTGGTGAACCAGCCGACGGTGCGCGACAGATCGACGTTCTCGGTGATCTCGTCTTGCCGGCCGTGGCCTTCCACGTCGATGCCGATGGTGCGGCCACTACCGGTGAATTCGGCTATCGCCAAGGCGAATCCGATCAGCAGGACGTCGTTGATGCCGGCGTGGAACACCGCCGGCGCCTCACGCAGCAGCGTTTGCACGGTGTCGACGTCGTCCAGCGTCACCGAGAGCTGCCCGGCCGTGGCGAAGGTGTCCCGCTCCGGCTGCACGGCGGGCAACAATGCGGGCGTCGCCGCGGCCTCCCGCCACGCCTCGGCCTGCGCAACCACCTCGGGCGCCGCCGCGTGTTCGACGAGGACCTGCGCCCAGCGCTGGAACGACGTGCCGCTCGCCGGCAGTTCGACGGGCTGCCCCGCGCGGGACTGCAGCCACGCGACGTTCAAGTCCTCCAACAGGATTCGCCACGACACGCCGTCCACCGCGAGGTGGTGGATGATCAGCACGAGCTGACGCGCCGGTGCCACCCACAGTGCGCTGAGCATCACGCCGGCCGCCGGATTCAGCCGCGACCGTGCCGCGATGACCGCGTCTTCGGTCAGCTCGTCAACCGTCTGCAGGCACTCCCTGGCATCGACAGCGCCCGCGTCGGGCACCTGCAGCGACCAGTCGGCGTCGGCCCGCAGCCGTAGCATGGCATGCCGGTCCACCAAGGCCTGCAACAGGATTGCGACGTCGGCCTCGGTGACGCCCGCCGGGGCCTGCACCACCATGGTCTGGTTGAACTGGCCCGTCGGCCCGTCCACGCCCGCCAGCCACCGCATGATCGGTGTGGCGGTCACCGGGCCGACCCCGGCGTCAACGACATCGGTGGTGTCGCACACGGTTTCGACCACCAGGGCCAGGCGCGCCACCGTCTGCTCGACGAAGACGTCGCGCGGACGGCAGCTCAGACCGGCCGCCCGCGCCCGGGCCACCACCTGCATCGACATGATGCTGTCGCCGCCCAGTTCGAAGAACGAGTCGTCCACGCCGACCCGGTCGACTCCGAGCACGTCGGCGTAGACCGCGGCCAGCGTCTCCTCGACCGGGGTTCGCGGCGCCCGGTACTGATCGGCATTGCCGTACGTCGGGGCCGGGAGCGCGCGGCGGTCCAGCTTGCCGTTCGGGGTCAGCGGCAGCGTCGCCATCGCGACCACGGCGGCCGGAACCATGTACGCCGGAAGATGTTTGGCCACTGCGGTCCGCGCCTCGGCCGGGTCGGCGGTGCCGGTGATGTAGCCGACGAGTCGCTTGTCGCCGGGGCGATCCTCGCGCACGATCACCGCGGCCTGCCGGACACCGTCGAGACCCGCCAACGCCGTTTGCACGTCACCCAATTCGATGCGGTAGCCGCGAATCTTGACCTGTTCGTCGGCACGGCCGAGGTACTGCAGCTGGCCATCGGCGCCCCACCGGACGAGGTCACCCGTGCGGTACATCCGTTGCCCCGGGGCGCCGAACGGGCACGCCACGAAGCGCGATGCGGTCAGCCCGCCGCGCCGCACGTATCCGGCCGCGACACCCGAACCGGCGACGTACAACTCGCCGACCACGCCGACCGGTACGGGGCGCAACCGCTCGTCCAGGACGAAGGACGCCGCGCCCGAAACCGGCGTGCCGATCGGTACGACGGGCGAACCCGCGGTGAGCGGTGCGCTGACCGCGGCGTAGATGGTGGCCTCGGTGGGGCCGTAGGCGTTGAGCATGACGCGGCCCGCTCGGGTGCCGTCGGTCGCCCACCGGTCGACGAGCTCGGGCGGGCAGGCCTCGCCCGCCACCACCAGCGACGTCGACTCCAGCCCCGCCGGCGACAACATCATTGCGGCGGAGGGGGTTTGCGTCAGCATCGTGACACCCTCGGTGACCAGCAGTTCGTGCAGTTCTTCCGGCGAGCGGGCCACCGTCTCGGACACCACGACGAGGCGTCCGCCGTGCAGCAGGGCCCCGAAGATCTCCCACACCGACACGTCGAAGGCCAGCGAGTGCCATTGGCTCCATACGCGTGCCGTCGGCAGTTGGTCTTTCAGCTCACCCAGCAGCCCCACCACGTTGCGGTGTGTGATGGCAACACCCTTGGGTACACCGGTGGTGCCCGAGGTGTAGATCAGGTACGCGACATCACCCGCGTTCGGCGCCGGAGGCGTTGTGGCGGGCTGGTTCTCGATGTCGGTGTCGGCGACGTCGAGGACCGGCCGGTCGAATCCGGCCAAGCGCCCGGCCAGATCGCCGGTGGTGACGGCGGCCACCGGCGCGGCGTCGCCGAGCATGAACTCGATGCGCGCCGACGGCAGTGCGGGGTCGATCGGCAGGTACGCCGCCCCGGCCTTGAGGGCCGCGAGGATCGAGACGATGGCGTCGGCCGAGCGGTGGAACAGCAATGCCACCGTCTGTCCCGGACCGGCGCCGAGATCGATCAACCTGTGCGCCAACCGATTTGCCGCCGAGTCCAGTTCCGCGTAGGTCAGGGTCCGGCCCTGCCAGGTGAGCGCCCCCGCGTCGGGTGTGCGGGCCACCTGGGCGGCGAAAAGCTCGGCGATGGAGCCCGCTGCCCCGGCCGGCGCGGTGAGCACCGCACGGTGCCCGAGCTCGTCGAGGCGGTCCTGTTCGGCGGCGTCGACGAGACTCACCGACGACAGCGCCTGCCGCGGTTCAGCCGTCATGGCCGCCAGCAGCAGCTCCATCCGGTTGACCAGTGCGGCAACAGTTTCCGCGTCGAACACGTCGGTCCGGAATTCCACCTCACCGCCGATGCCGGCGGGCGCACCTGTCGCAGTCCAGCGTTCGGACAGCGAGAAGGTCAGGTCCATGCGGGCGGACTGGGTGCCCAGCGGGATCGACGTGACGTCGACACCCTTCAACCCGGAACCGGCGGCGGGGTCGGTCAGGCCGGTGAAGTTCTGCCACGACAGCATGACCTGCACCAGCGGATGGTGGGTGAGGCTGCGGGCGGGGTTCAGCCGCTCCACCAACAGCTCGAACGGTACGTCCTGGTGCTCGAAGGCCTCCAGGCTGCGGCTGCGGACCTGGTTCAGCAGGTCGGTGAATGTCGGGTCGCCGGTCAGGTCGGCACGCAGCACGAGGGTGTTGACGAAGAAGCCGACGAGATCGTCGAGTGCGGGATCGCGTCGTCCGGCGATCGGGAAGCCCACGGCGACATCGGCATTCGCACTGACCTTGGCCAGCAGCGCAAGGAGCGCGGCCTGCACGACCATGAAGGTCGTCGCATTGTGCTCCCGGGCCAGCCGGGCCACCTGCTCCTGCAACTCGGCGGACCACTGCACGGCGACCGTGGCGCCGGCCATGTCGGCCACCAGCGGGTACGGCCGGTCGGTGGGCAGCTGCACGCGCTCGGGCAGTCCGGCCAGCGCGTCCTCCCAGTACGCCAGCTGCGCCGCCACCCGGCTGCCGCTGTCGTCGAGATGGCCGAATTGTGCGCGCTGCCAGAGCGTGTAGTCGATGTACTGCACCGGCAGCGGTGCCCAGTCGGGCGCCTGTCCGGCGCAGCGGCTGGCGTAGGCCAGTCCCAGGTCGGCGACCAGCGGCCGCAGCGACCAGCCGTCCGCGGCGATGTGATGCACCACGGCCACCAGGACGTGTTCGTCGTCTCCGACACGGAAGAGGCACGCCCGCAACGGGATATCGACGGCCAGGTCGAAGGTGCTCCGCGCGGTCGCCTCGAGGGCGTCGTGCAGCCGGGTCTCGGACCACTGCGTGGCATCGACGACGTCCCAGCCGAAATCGGCACGCGTCGCGGGGATCACGACCTGCTGGGGCGTGCCGTCGGGCGCGGTGAGCAGCGTGCGCAGGCTCTCGTGGCGGCCGACGACGTCGGACAGCGCGGCGCCGAGGGCTTCGACGTCGAGTGGTCCATCGATCCGCAGGGCCGTCGCCATGTTGTAGACCGGCGAGGGTCCCTGCACCTGGTCGACGAGCCACAATCGGTTCTGCGCGAACGACAGCGGCACCACGTCGGGGCGCTCGGCCACAGTCAGCGGTTGCAGACCACGCTCACCGGTGACGATTCGCGGCGCCAGCTGGGCAATGGTGGGCGCCTCGAAGACCGCGCGGACCGGCAGGTCGACGTCCAGTGCGGAGTTGATCGCCGCGACCAGCCGCATCGTCGAGAGGGAGTCGCCGCCGAGATCGAAGAACGAGTCGTCGACACCCACCCGTTCGATGCCGAGCACCTGCGCGTAGACGCCGGTCAGGATCTCCTCGGTGAGGCTGCCCGGCGCCCGGTATACGCCCGCAACGTATTCCGGTTCCGGCAGCGCGCGGGTATCGAGCTTGCCGTTGACCGTGACGGGAAGTTCGGGCAGGCCGATGACGGCCGCCGGGACCATGTAGCCGGGCAGGCGCTGCGCCAGCGCAGCGCGCACCTCCGCCGGATTCACCGACCCGACGACGTAACCGACCAGGCGCTTGCCGCCGGCCTCGTCCTCGCGGGTGACCACCACCGCCTGCTCGACACCGGCCACCGCCGCCAGGGCAGACCGCACTTCACCCAGTTCGATGCGATGGCCGCGGATCTTGACCTGTTCATCGGCGCGGCCGAGGTAGCGCAGCTGCCCGTCGGGACCCCAGCTCGCCAGGTCGCCCGTCCGGTACATGCGCGTTCCGGGCGCGCCGAACGGGCACGCCATGAAACGTGTTGCGGTCAAGGCGGATCGGCCCCAGTAGCCGACCCCGACGCCGCGGCCCGCCACATAGAGTTCGCCGATCGCGCCCGGCCGCACCGGCCGCAGCCACTCGTCGAGCACGAACAGCGCGGCACCCGGGACCGGCGAACCGATCGGCGGCGCACCGGATCCCGGCGCCAGCGGCGTGCTCTTGGACACCCACATGGTCGTCTCGGTCGGCCCGTAGACGTTGAGCATGACGCGTCCCGGCGCCCACCGGTCCACCAGTTCCGGCGGGCACGCCTCGGCACCGATCAGCAGGGCCATCGACCCCAGGCCCTGCGGCGACAGCAGACTGACCGCGGACGGGGTCTGTGCGAGCACCGTGACGCCCTCGCGAACGAGCAAGGCGTGGAACTCATCCGGCGAGCGGACCACCGTGTCGGGCACCACCACCAGGCGCCCGCCGTGCAGCAGGGCCGCCCAGATCTCCCACACCGAGAAGTCGAACGAGTACGAGTGGAACTGCGCCCACACCTGCCCGGGTGCCAATTCGACCCCGATGTCCAGCCCCGCGAAGAGCTGCGTGACGTTGCGGTGCGTGACGGCGACGCCCTTGGGCTGCCCGGTGGTTCCGGAGGTGTAGATGATGTGCGCGATGTCGTCAGGGCGCGGTCCCGAAATCACTGTGGCAGTCCCGTTTTCCCGACCGGATACGGCCGCCGCATCCAGCACCGGCGTACCGAGACCTGACATGTCGGCGACCAGTTCGGTGGTCGTGAGCAGCAGCACCGGCGACGCGTCGGCGACCATGAACTCGACGCGTTCCGCGGGCAGTGCGGGGTCGATCGGCAGGTACGCCGCGCCGGTCTTGAGCACCGCGAGGATCGCGATGACCGCGTCGGCCGAGCGGGGGAACATCAGCGCCACGCTCTGTCCCGGGCCCGCGCCGCGGGCCGCCAACGCGCGCGCCAACCGGTCCGCGGTGTCGTTCAGCTCCCGGTACGTCCAGGCCGAGTCCTGGTAGGTCAGGGCCACCGCATCGGGGGTGCGAGCCACCTGCGCGGCGAACAGTTCCGGAACCGTTTGCCCGGCAACGGGTTCGGTCAGGACGGCGCGCCCGCTCCAGCGGTCCACCGTGGCCCGCTCGTCCGGCCCGAGGGCGTCGATCGCCGACAGCGGCCGGCCCGGATCGGCGGCCATGGCCGCCAGCGCGGTCTGCAGCCGCTCGACCATCGCCGCGATGTCGGCCGTATCGAACACCGTCGTGTCGTATTCGACGCGGATGGTCAGCTCGCGGCCCGGCTGCGCCTGCACGGTCAGCGGGTAATGCGTGGATTCGTGGGTGGCGACATCGGTGACGGCCAGCTCGGCATCGCTCGACAGGGCCGCGGTGTCGACGGGGTAGTTCTCGAACGCGAACAGCGTGTCGAACAGCTGGTCCTGACCGGTGATGCGGTGAATGTCATTGAGCGCCAGGTACTGGTGGTCCAGCGTCTCGTTGTATCCGTCCTGCAGCTGATCGAGCAGCTCGGCCGCCGTGGTGGTCGCGGTGAGGTTGGCGCGGACCGGGACGGTGTTGATGAACAGGCCCACCATCGATTCGACGCCGGAGACCTCCGCGGGTCGGCCGGAGACCGTCGTGCCGAACACCACGTCGTGGCTGCCGGTGAGCCAGCACAGGAGCTGGGCGTACGCGGCCTGCAGCACGGTGTTGACGGTGGTGTGCCGGGCCCGCGCCAAATCGGCCACCGCCGTGGCGATTTCCGCCGGGAGCGTGACGGTCTCGACGCCGCGCGGCCCCGATTCCGTGCGGCCGGCGGGGGCGACCAAGGTGGGCGTATCGAGGCCGCGGAGCAGCTCACCCCATGCCGCGGTGGCCGCGCCGTGGTCCCGGTCGGCCAGCCAGCCCACGTAGTTGCGGTACGGCGTGGCCGGCGGGAGCCGGTGACCGTGATAGCCGGCGAAGATCTCCGCCAGCAGGATCGGCATCGACCAGCCGTCGAGCACGATGTGGTGGTTCGTGAGCACGAACCGGTACCGGTCAGGTGCCACCCGGATCAACGCGGCCCGGAAGACCGGCCCGGCACCGAGGTCACATACCGCCGCACGCTCGGTCGCGCGGATGTGTGCCACCTGCGCGTCGCTGTCGAGTTCCAGGTATTGCCAGCCGATTTCGGGCTGGGCCGGGATGACCTGGACCGGCTGGCCGAACCTGGAATGGAAGCCCGCCACCAGATGCGGATGGCGGGCGACCGCGGCACACACGGCGGTGTGCAGCCGGACGGCGTCGAGCCGGCCGGTGACGCCGATGTCGAGCTGTCCGGCGTACAGGTCACCGCCACTCTGGGCGGTGGTTGCGTGGAAGAGCAGGCCCTCCTGCACCGGGGTCAGGGGCAGTACGTCGGCGACGCCGCCGCACCGTTCCAGGTCATCGAGCTGCTGCTGGTTGAGTCGGGCCGGCGCGATGTCGGACGGTGTCAGGCCACCGCCGCCGTCCGAGACGTGGGCGCAGATTCCGGACAGCGCCTCGAACCACAACCGGCTCAGGCGCGTCACCTGTTCCGCGTCGAGTGCCGACGGCGCCCAGGTCCAATTGGCATGCAGCCGTGGACCGTCCGGCGTCTCGGCGGCGCCGGCCCCCAGTTCCAGGGTGTGCATGAGCGGCATGGGGATCGCCATGGCCGCGGTGGACGTGCGGTCCCCGATGCGCCAGAGGTCCTCGGACAGTTCGGCGGTGCCACCCTGGCGCCCGAGGTAGTTGAAGCCGATGGCCGGATCATTGCCGTCCACAACGGGATTCAGGTACCGCAGCAATCCGTAGCTGAGCGGGTCCGGCAGTGCCCGGAGCTGCTCCTTGGCGTCCTTGATGACGGCGCCCAGCGCCGCGTCACCGGCGATCACCTGTGCCCAGCTGATGTCCCCGAGGGTGATCGAAACCGGGGACTTGGTGGTGAACCAGCCGACTGTGCGGGTCAGGTCGATGTCGGAGCCCAGGTCTTCATGACGCCCGTGCCCCTCGACATCGATGCCGATCGTCCCGCCGTGCTCTCCCGCGAATTCCGCCAGCGCCAAGGCGAATCCGATGACCAGGATGTCATTGATCCCGGCGTGGAACGCCGCGGGCACTGCGCTCAGCAGCGTCGTGGTGGTCTCGGCGTCGAGTTCGGCGGCCAGGTGTCCCGCGGCGGCAAAGGTATCGACAGCGGGCTGCACGGCGGGCAACACAGCCGGTGCCTGCGTGATCCGCTGCCAGGCCGCGGCGTGACCGGCGACGTCATCCGTGTGGGCGTGCTCGGCGAGCACCTCCGCCCACCGCCGGAACGAGGTGCCAACCGCCGGCAATGCCACGGGCTGTCCGGCCCGGTGTTGCACCCACGCGATGTTCAGGTCTTCCAACAGGATTCGCCACGACACGGCGTCGACCGCCAGGTGGTGGATGACGATCGCGAGTTGCCGGCTGTCAGCCACCCACAGCGCGCTGAGCATCGCCCCGGCAGCGGGATTGAGCTGCGCGCGCGCCGCGGCCAACGCGTCGTCGGACCAGGTGTCGGCGGTGTGCAGGCAAGCGCGTGCAGCCACGGCGCCGGCCTCGGCGGTGCTCAACCCGCCGTCCTCATCGACACGCATCCGCAGCGTGGCGTGGTGATCGAGCAGGGCCTGCAACAGGATTACCGCGTCCGCCTCGGTGGCGTGCGCCGGGGCCTGCACCACGACGGTCTGATTGAACTGGTCGGTGGGGCCGTCGACGGTGCGCAGCCATTCGATGATCGGGGTGGCCGGTAGCGGCCCGACACCCGAATCGGCTTCCGCGCCGGAGTTTTCGCTCACCTCGACCACCCGGGCCAGCCGGGCGACGGTCTGCTCGACGAACAGGTCCTTGGTCCGGCAGGTCAGGCCTGCCGCCCGCGCGCGGGTCACGACCTGCATCGACGAAATGCTGTCGCCGCCGAGGTCGAAGAACGAGTCGTCCACGCCGACACGCTCGACACCGAGCACCGCGGCGTAGATGCCGGCGAGTATTTCCTCGATCGCGTTGGCGGGCGCACGGTAATCACCCGTGGCGTATTCGGGCGCCGGCAGCGCCCGGACATCGAGTTTGCCGTTGGCGGTCAACGGCAGCTCCGGCACCACGACCACCGCGGCCGGAATCATGTACGCCGGCAACCGGTCTGCCAGCGCGGCGCGAACCGTCTCGGGCTCGGCCGAGCCGGTGAGATAGCCGACGAGTCGCTTGTCCCCCGGGCGGTCTTCGCGGGCGATCACCGCGGCCTGGTCCACACCGTCGACGTCCGCCAGTGCGGCCTGGATATCGCCCAGTTCGATGCGGTAGCCACGGATCTTGACCTGATCGTCGGCCCGGCCCAGGTAATCCAGTTGGCCGTCGGCACGCCACCGCACCAGGTCGCCGGTGCGGTACATGCGGGCCCCGGGCCCACCGAACGGACAGGCGACAAAGCGTCCGGCGGTCAGTCCGCCGCGGCGCAGATAGCCTGCCGCCACGCCGCCGCCGGCGAGGTACAGCTCACCGACGACACCGATCGGAACCGGCCGTAAATGGCTGTCCAGCACGAACGTTGCGCCGTTCGGCACCGGCGAGCCGATCGGCACCGTCGGCTCACCGGGCGTGAGCGGTGCGCTGATCGCGGCATAGATGGTCGCCTCGGTGGGTCCGTAGGCGTTGATCATCACGCGGCCGGCCCAGCGGTCGACCAGATCAGTGGGGCACGCCTCGCCCGCGACCACGAGGGTGACGCCGTCGAGGCCGTCGGCCGAAAGTGCGCCTGCCGCAGACGGAGTCAGGCTCAGTACGCTGACCCGCTCGGCCACCACGAGCGCGTGGAGGTCCTCCGGTGCCCGCGCCACCGACTCCGGCACGACGACCAGCCGGCCGCCGTTCAGCAGCGCACCGAAGATCTCCCACACCGAGACGTCGAAAGCCAGCGAGTGCCACTGGCTCCATACACCGGCGGTCGGCAGGCCCGAGCCTGGTGCGGCGATCAGCTGGGTGACGTTACGGTGCGCGACGGCAACACCTTTGGGGACACCGGTGGTGCCGGAGGTGTAGATCAGGTAGGCGATGTCGTCTGCGGCGGGCCCGGCCAGGGCGGTGTCGGGCTGGGCGGCCCCGGACGGATCGTCCACATCGAGCACCGCGATGTCGAGACCTGAGACCCGGTCCGCCAGGTCGCCTGTGGTGATCACCGCGACCGGCGTCGCGTCCGCGAGCACGAATTCGACGCGCGACGCCGGCAGTGCCGGATCCAGCGGCAGGTACGCCGCGCCGGTCTTGAGTACCGCCAGGATCGCCACGATGGCTTCCGCGGACCGCGGCAGCAGCAGTGAAACCGTCTGTCCCGGACCGGCGCCATGGGTGGCGAGCAGGTGCGCGAACTGGTTGGCCCGTTGATCGAGTTCGCGGTAGGTCAGGGTGTGGCCCGCGCAGCTGAGTGCCTGCGCGTCCGGCGTGCGCGCGACGACCGCGGCGAACAGTTCCGGGATCGACACGTCATGGGCGGGCCGTTCCAGTGCCGCGCGGTTGGCGAGTTCGTCGATGCGCGCGTGCTCGGCGTCGTCGAGCAACCCGACCCTGGACACCGGCGCGGTGGGATCGGCACTGACGGAGGCCAATACGCGCTGTAGCCGCTCGATCAGCGTCTCGATGCTCGCCGCGTCGAAAACGTCGGTGCGATATTCGACGGTCCCCGCGATGCCGGCCGGTGCGCCGTCGTCGGCCCAGCGCTCGCCGAGCGAGAACGTCAGATCCATGCGGGCGGTTTGGGTGTCGACCGGGACCGGCGTCACCTCCAGGTCACCGAGCGTCAGCCCGGCGCCGTGCGCCTGTTGGCCCGGGAGGTTCTGCCACGCCAGCAGCACCTGCACCAGCGGGTGATGCGTCAGGCTCCGCGCCGGGTTGAGCCGCTCGACCAACACCTCGAACGGCACGTCCTGGTTCTCGTAGGCCGCGAGGCTGCGCTGCTGCACCTGCGCCAAGAGGTCGGCGAACGTCGGGTCACCGGACAGGTCGACGCGCAACACCAGGGTGTTGACGAAGAAGCCGACGAGGTCGTCGAGCGCCGGGTCGGTGCGGCCGGCGATCGGGAAGCCCACGGCGACATCGGGGCTCGCGCTGACGGCGGACAGCAGCACGGCCAGGGCCGCCTGCACCACCATGAATCCGGTGGCGTTGTGGTCACGCGCCACCTGCGCGATCTGCTGCTGCAGCTCGGCCGGCCAGTCGATGGCGACGGTCGCGCCGTGCTGATCCGCCACGAGCGGGTACGGCCGGTCGGTCGGCAGTTGCAGCCGCTCGGGCAGCCCCGCCAACGCGTCCTGCCAGTAGTCGAGCTGCGCCGCAATCGGGCTGTCACCGTCGTGCAGATCCCCGAATTGCGCACGTTGCCACAGCGTGTAGTCGACGTACTGCACCGGCAGCTCCGACCACTGCGGTGCCAGTCCGGCGCACCGGCTCGCGTAGGCGACGCCCAGGTCGCGCGCCAGCGGCGTGATGGACCAGCCGTCGGCCGCGATGTGATGCACGGCGGCGACCAGGATGTGCTCGCCGTCGGCAACCCGGAACAGGCTGGCCCGCAAGGGAATCTCGGTGGCGATGTCGAAGGCGTACCGCGCCGCATCGGCTACCGCGGCGTCCAGCCGGCCCGTGGTCCAGCCGGTCGCATCGGTGCTCTCCCAACCGATGTCGGCCTGCGAGGCCGGCAGCACGACCTGCTGCGGTACACCGTCCGGGGCGACGAACACGGTCCGCAGCGCCTCGTGCCGGGCGACGACATCGACCAGCGCGGCGTGCAACGCGTCGGCGTCCAGGTCTCCGGTGAGACGCAGCACCGTGGCGAGGTTGTAGGTCGCGGACGGGCCCTGCAGTTGTTCCAGGAACCACAGGCGATTCTGCGCGAAGGACAACGGGATGACCGCGGGCCGCTCCCCTGCCACCAGCGGGTCCCGCCGCGGGGCGGACGCCCCGACCCGCGGCGCCAGCCCGGCGATCGTGGGCGCCTCGAACACGGTACGCACTGCCAGGTCCGTGTCCAGTGCCGCGTTGATCGCGGCGATCAGGCGCATCGCGGCGATGCTGTCGCCGCCGAGATCGAAGAACGAATCGTCCACGCCGACGCGGCTGTGTCCCAACAGATTCGCGAAGATGCCGGCCAGGATTTCCTCGACGGCGGTTGCCGGCGCCCGGTAGTCGCCCGCCACGTAGTCGGGCGCGGGCAGGGCGCGCGTATCCAGTTTGCCGTTGGCAGTCAACGGCAAACGGTCCAGCGTCATGATCGCCGTCGGCACCATGTAGCCCGGAAGCCGGTGCGCCAGTTCGGCCCGCGCCGCGGCCGGGTCGACCGTGCCGGTCACGTAGCCGACGAGCCGTTTGTCACCCGGCCGGTCCTCACGGGCGATCACGACGGCCTGCTGCACCCCGTCCAGGGCGGCCAAAGCTGTTTGCACGTCGCCGAGTTCGATGCGGTAGCCGCGGATCTTGACCTGTTCGTCAGCGCGGCCCAGATAGGTCAGCTGTCCGTCGGCACCCCAGCGCACCAGGTCGCCGGTGCGGTACATCCGCTGTCCGGGAGCTCCGAACGGGCAGGCCACGAAACGCGATGCACTCAGCCCGGCGCGACCCAGATAGCCGACACCCAGACCGGCACCGGCGACATACAGCTCGCCGATGACCCCGGGCGGCACCGGCCGCAGCGAATCGTCGAGCACGAACAGCGCCGCACCGCCCACCGGCGAACCGATGGGGACGACAGTGGCTTCCGACACCGACTCGGCCGTCAGCGGCGCACTGATCGCGACGCACATCGTCGTCTCGGTCGGCCCGTAGGCGTTGACCATGACGCGACCGCCGGTCGCCCAGTACTGCACCACCTCGGGTGGGCAGGCCTCACCCACCGCGACGAGCGCGGCGTGTTCCAGTCCGGCCGGCGACAATACCGCTGCCGCCGTTGGGGTCTGGGTCAGGACCGTGACGCCTTCGGTCACCAGAGTCTGGTGCAACTCCGCCGACGACCGGGCCACGTCGTCACCGATCACCACGACGCGGCCGCCGCGCAGCAGCGCGCCGAAGATCTCCCACACCGACACGTCGAACGCCAGCGAGTGCGCATGGCTCCACACCCCGGCGGCCGGCAGGCCCGCGTCGAGCGTGCCGAGCAGCTGCGTGACATTGGCGTGCGTCAGCCCGACACCCTTGGGCACGCCGGTGGTGCCGGAGGTGTAGATCAGGTACGCCAGCGCATCCGCATTCGGCGTCGGCAGCGCTGAATCAGCTTGTCCGGCAGCGTCCGCGACCGAGACGACGGCTCCGCTGAAGCCGGACAACAGATCCGGCTCGTGACTGATCGCCGCCACCGGTGCCGCGTCATCGAGGACGAACGCGATGCGCGCCGACGGCCACGTGATGTCGATCGGCAGGTAGGCCGCGCCGGCCTTGAGCACACCCAGCATCGCGACGATGGCATCGGTCGAGCGGGAAAGCAGCAGCGCGACAACCGAACCCGGACCGACGCCGTGGTCGGCCAACAGGTGGGCGACGCGGTTCGACGCCACGTCCAGTTCCGCGTACGTCAGCACTGCGCCCGCGTCGGTGACCGCGACCGCATCGGGCACGGCACGGACGTGGGTGGCGAACAGCTCGGGGATCGAGGGCGGACTCGATGGCCGCGTCAAGACGTCCCGGTGGCCGATGGCCTCGATCCGGTCGCGCTCCTGCGGCGTCAGCAGGTCCACGGTCGACAGCGTTCGGCCGGGATCGGCGGTCATGGCCGCCAAGACGGCCTGCATCCGACGCACCAGTGCTTCGACGCTCGCCGCGTCGAACACGTCGGTGCGGAATTCGACGATGCCGCCGATGCCCGCGGGTTCGCCTGTGGCAGTCCAGCGTTCGGACAGCGAGAACGCCAGGTCCATGCGCGCGGCCTGGGTTTCCACCGGCAACGGCGTGACCGTGAGGTCGCCCAGCGCCAGGCCACCCGCAGTCTCGATGTGCTGCCACGGCAGGTTCTGCCAGCCGAGCATCACCTGCACCAGCGGGTGGTGTGACAGGGAGCGTGCCGGGTTCAGGCGTTCGACCAGTACCTCGAAGGGCACGTCCTGATGTTCGTAGGCCGCCAGGCTGCGGGCCCGTACCTGCGCCAAGAGCTCTGCAACGGTGGGGTTTCCGGCGAGGTCGACGCGCAGCACCAGGGTGTTGACGAAGAAGCCCACGAGGTCGTCGAGGGCAGGGTCGCGCCGCCCGGCGATCGGAAAGCCGATGGCGACATCGGAACTCGCGCTGAGCTTGGCCAGCATGACGGCGAGCGCGGCCTGAACCACCATGAAGCTGGTCGCGTTGTGCTCGCGTGCCACGCGCGCGATCTGCTGCTGCAACTCGGCGGGCCAGTCCACGTCGATCGTCGCGCCCTGGAGATCGGCGACCGCGGGGTACGGCCGGTCGGTCGGCAGGTCGATGCGGTCGGGGATGCCGGCCAGGGCCTCGGTCCAGTAGGTCAGCTGGGCCGAGACCTCGCTGTCGGGTGCGTCGAGTTCGCCGAGTTGCGCACGCTGCCACAAGGTGTAGTCGACGTACTGCACGGCCAGCGGCGTCCAGCCCGGCGCTTGCCCGGCACTGCGGCTGACGTACGCCGTGCCGAGATCGGTGACGAGCGGCTGCAGCGACCAGCCGTCCGCGGCGATGTGATGCACGACTGCCACCAGCAGGTGCTCATCGTCGGCGAGGCGGAACAGACTGGCGCGCACCGGGATTTCGGTGGACAGGTCGAACACGTACTGTGCGGCCGCACGCACCGCGTCGGTGCGCTGCTCGTCGGACCAGGCGCCGGCGTCGACGACGTCCCAGCCGAGTTTCATCTGGTCGGCGGGAACGATCACCTGCCGGGGCGTGCCACCGGTCGCCGTGAACACCGTGCGCAGGCTCTCGTGCCGGCCGACCACGTCGGCCAGCGCCGCTCGCAGCGCCGCGGCATCGAGCCGGCCCTGCAGCCGCAGCATCACCGGCATGTTGTAAAGCGCTGACGCACCCTGCAATTGGTCGACGAACCACAACCGGTTCTGGGCGAACGACAGCGGGATCGTTTCGGGTCGCTCGACCGCGACCAAGGGCGCGCGCCGCGTCGCTCCGTCCCCGATCCGCGCCGCGAGCTGAGCCACCGTGGGCGCCTCGAAGACCACGCGCACCGGCAGCTCGACGTCGAGCGCCGCGTTGATGCCGGCGATCAACCGCATGGTGGACAACGAATCTCCGCCGAGGTCGAAGAACGAATCGTCCACACCGACCCGCTCGACACCGAGAAGTTCCGCGTAGATGGCCGTCAGGGTTTCCTCGACCGGTCCGGAGGGGGCCCGGTACCGCGCGGCGTCCTGGTAGTCCGGTACCGGCAGCGCTCGCGTGTCCAGCTTGCCGTTGACGGTGACCGGAAGTGCCGGCACCGTGATGACGGCGGCCGGCACCATGTAGCCCGGCAGCCGGTGTGCCAGCGCGGTGCGCGCCTCGGCCGGGTCCGCCGGGCCGACGATGTAGCCGACCAGGCGCTTGTCACCGGGCCGGTCCTCGCGCGCGATCACGGCCGCGTGTTCCACGCCCGGCAGCTCGGCCAATGCCGAACGGACGTCACCCAATTCGATGCGGTAGCCGCGCACCTTGACCTGCTCGTCGGCACGCCCGAAGTAGTCCAGCTGCCCGTCGGGGCGCCACGACACCAGGTCGCCGGTGCGGTACATGCGCGTGCCTGGTTCCCCGAACGGGCAGGCCATGAAACGCGTTGCCGTCAAGCCGGACCGGCGCCAGTAGCCGATGCCGACGCCGCGGCCCGCGAGGTACAACTCACCGACGACGCCCGGCGGCACGGGACGCAGCGACTCGTCGAGGACGAAGAACGCCGCGCCCGCCGTGGGCGAGCCGATCGGCGGCGCCCCGGAGCCCGCGGTGAGCGGCAGGCTCTTGCACAGCCACATGGTCGTCTCGGTCGGGCCGTAGACGTTGACCATCGTCCGGCCGGGTGCCCAGCGGTCGACCATCTCGGGCGGGCAGGCCTCGGCACCGATGACCAGGTCGGCCGCGTCCAGCCCGTCGGTGGACAACACCGCTGCCGCCGAGGGGGTTTGGGTGAGGACGGTGACGCGCTCGCGCACCAGCAGGTCGTGGAAGTCGTCGGCAGAGCGCGCCACCGCGTCGGGCACCACCACGAGCCGTCCGCCGTGCAGCAGCGCGCCCCAGATCTCCCACACCGAGAAGTCGAACGCGTAGGAGTGGAACTGCGTCCACACCTGCTCCGGCGAGAGATCGATCCCGATCTCCAGTCCCTGGAACAACTGGACGACGTTGTATTGCGTGACCGCAACGCCTTTGGGTGTCCCGGTGGTGCCCGAGGTGTAGATCAGGTGTGCCACGTCGTCGGGCGCGGGGCCCCGCGGCGGGGTGCTGCGCACGTGAGGAGCAAGAAGGCCGTCAGGCTGCGTCGCCACCCGCGGATCGGCCACGTCGATGACCGTGACGCCGAATCCGTCGAACCGGTCGGCGAACTCGCCGGCCGTCACAACGGCGATCGGTGCGGCGTCACCGAGCATGAACTCGATGCGCGATGCCGGCAGCGCCGGGTCGAACGGCAGGTACGCCGCGCCGGACTTCTGCACCGCGAGAATCGCCACGATCGCCTCGGCCGAGCGCGAGAACAGCAGGGCGACAATCTGTCCCGGCCCGGCGCCCTGCTCGGTCAGCAGGTTGGCCAGCCGGTTCGACGCCTCGTCGAGCTCCCGGTAGGTCAGCGACCGGTCGCCGCAGACCACGGCGACCGCGTCGGGGGTGCGGGCGACCTGGGCGGCGAACACCTCCGGCACCGTCGTCACCACTGCCGGCTGACCCAGCACGGCGCGGTTGCCCCAGCGGTCCAATCGGGCCTGCTCGACGTCGTCGAGCAGATTCACCGACGACAGCCGCTGCTCCGGATCGGCGCTGAACGCCAACACCATTCGCTCGAATCGGCCGACCAGTGCCTGGATGCTCTCCGCGTCGAAGATGTCGGTGCGGAACTCCACCATCACGTCGAGTCCGTCGGGCTCGCCATCGCCGTCCCAGCGCTCGCCCAGCGAGAACGCCAGATCCATGCGGGCGGTCTGGGTATCGACCGTCAGCGGCGTCACCTGCAGGTCGCCGAGGGCCAGCCCGGCCGCATCGCCGGCCTGCCAGGAGAAGTTCTGCCAGCCCAGCAGCACCTGGACCACCGGGTGATGGGTGAGGCTACGGGTGGGATTCAACCGTTCAACGAGCATCTCGAACGGCACGTCCTGGTGCTCGTACGCCGCCAGGCTCCGCCGGCGGACCTGCGCGAGGAGGTCGACGAACGTGGGGTCGCCGCCCGGGAACTCGCCCAGGTCGACGCGCAGCACCAGGGTGTTGACGAAGAAGCCCACCAGATCGTCGAGTGCGGCGTCGCGCCGGCCCGCGATCGGAAAGCCCACCGCTACATCGGAAGTCGAGCTGATCCGCGCCAGCAGTGCGGCGAACGCCGCCTGGATCACCATGAAGCTGGTCGCGTTGTGCTCACGGGCGACGCGGCGGATCTGCTGCTGCAGGGCGACCGGCCACTGCACCGTCACGCGGGCGCCGTGGTGATCGGCCGTCGGCGGATACGGCCGATCGGTGGGCAGGTCGAGGCGTTCCGGCAGGCCGGCCAGAGTGTCCTGCCAGAAGTCGAGCTGTGCGGCGATGGGCCCGTCGGCATCGTCGAGTTCGCCGAATTGCGCACGCTGCCACAACGTGTAGTCGACGTACTGCACCGGCAACGGCGACCAGTCGGGTGCCCGGCCCGCGCACCGGCTGGCATAGGCCAGGCCGAGATCGCGTACCAGCGGGGTGACCGACGAGCCGTCGGCCGCGATGTGGTGCACCACGACGACCAGGATGTGGTTGTCGTCGGTGACGCGGAAGAGCTTGGCGTGGAACGGAATCTGTGCCGACAGGTCGAACGTGTGCCGGGCTGCCGCACCCACGGCGTCGTCAACTCGATGCGCGGGCCAGCCTGCGGCGTCGATGGTCTCCCACCCGATGTCGGCCCGGTCCGCGGGGACGATCACCTGCTGGGGCGCGCCCTCCGGCGCCACGAACAAGGTCCGCAGGCTTTCGTGGCGGGCCACCACGTCGGCCAGCGCCCGGCCGAGTGCGTCGGTGTCCAGGCGGCCGCGCAGCCGCAGCGCCACGGCCAGGTTGTAGATGGCCGACGGACCCTGCAACTGGTCGAAGAACCACAACCGGTTCTGCGCGAATGACAGCGGGAGTACCTCGGGCCGGTCGCCGGCCTCCAGGGGAGCCAGGCGCGTCGCGTCGCCACCGACGCGCGGTGCCAGCTGCGCCACGGTGGGCGCCTCGAACAGGGCGCGCACCGAAAGGTCCACGGCCAGGCTCGAATTGACCGCACCGATCAGCCGCATCGCGGACAGCGAGTCGCCGCCCAGGTCGAAGAACGAATCGTCCACACCGACGCGCTGCACACCCAGCACCTGGGCGTAGATGTCCGCGAGGATTTCCTCCACCACACCGGCCGGAGCCCGGTAGCCGTCGGTGTCGGTGTATTCGGGCGCCGGCAGCGCCTTGCGGTCGAGCTTGCCCGACGTGGTCAGCGGCATCTCGTCGAGCACCACGATGTGCTGCGGCACCATGTAGTCGGGCAGCCACGCGCTCAGCCGGTTCCGGACGGCGCTGATCTTGGTGCTGCTGTGCGGTTCGTTGGCATGCACGCCGGTGTGCGCGAGCGGCCGGTAGAGGTCGGTCAGCGGAGTGTCACCCGGGCTGACGAAGATGGCGTCGACGCTGCCGGGAGCCGCACCCCACGTGACGGCGACCTGGTATCCCGCCTGCTCGCCGACGCGGTGCAGTTCTTCCGTTGTCGCCTCGGAGGTTTCGGCGTCCGTGGGGATTCCGGCGAGTTCCTGTTCCAGCCGGACGTCGATCCGCACGCCCGCGCGGGGAATGTCGGTGATGCGGATGGCCTCGGGCCGCAGGTCGGCCAGCCGGTGCTGCAGCCCGGCCAGGTCGGCACAGTCGTCCCACGTCCAGGTCGGTATGTCGGCCACTGACCGGCCGGCCGCGGGCGCCTTGTGGATGGTGACGTCGTACCGGTAGCGGTTGAGTTCGTTGTCCGCGGTACCGCGCTTGATCCGAATGGCCAGTCCGACAGCCGATTCCCGGCGCGCGGCCCAGGACGTGAAGTACTCGGGCGCCAGGAGCAGCTCGGCTTCACCGAGTACGGCATGCTCGACGCGCTGCCGGAGCACCGCGGCATCGGTACCGGCGTTCTCGCTGCGGGCCAGCACGATGGCCGTTTGGAATGTGTGCTGCAGACTGTGATTACGGATGTCACCGAGGAACAGGGTGCCGCCGGGCGCCAGCAGTTCGACGGCCTTGTCGATGACTTCGGTCAGATACGCCGCATTGGGGAAGTACTGCACCACCGAGTTCACGATGATGGTGTCGAAATGACCGCGGGGCAGGCCGTCGGTGACGTGCGCCGCCCGGGCCATGAACTCGACCCGGTTGCGCCACGGAATCTCCAACTCCCGCAACGACTGTGCCAGCTTGTCCACGGCCGCCGACGACACGTCGGTCGCGACGTACTGCTCGCAGTGCGGTGCGATCTGGGACAGGATCAGGCCGGAGCCGGCGCCGATCTCCAGGACCCGCCGCGGACGCAGTTCCATGATCCGGTCGATCGTGGCGGCCCGCCACTGCTCCATCTCGGCCAGCGGAATCGGCTCGCCGGTGTAGCTGCTGTTCCAGCCCCGGAAGTCCGAACCGAACTCGGGCGCTTCACCTTCCGCGTCGGCGGCGGCGTACAGCTCGTCGTAGATGTCCTGCCACTCCCCGACGATCTCCGCGTCATGCTCGGTGTCGCGGGTGCCGTCGGTGGCGTGTTCGAACGTTATGTAGCCGACCACTTGAGCACCGCCGGTGCCGTGGTGCACGGTGGCGGCCGCCTGGCTGACCTGGGGGCAGGCCAGCAGTGCGCTCTCGATCTCGCCCAGTTCGATGCGCTGGCCGCGCAGCTTGATCTGGGTGTCGGCCCGGCCCAGATAGTCCAGCGTGCCGTCGGCGTTCCAGCGCGCCAGGTCGCCGGTCCGGTACATGCGGCTGCCGGAATCACCGTGTCCACCATGCGGATTGGCGACGAATCGCTCGGCACTCAGCGTCGGCCGGCCCACATAGCCGAGCGCGATGGCGGGACCGGCCAGGTACAGCTCGCCCGTCACGCCAGGCGGTACGGGGTTGAGCTGCGCGTCCAGCACCAGGGTGCGGGTGCCCGCAATGGGCGTGCCGATGTTCACCGGACGGCCCGGCGCCAACGGGGTGCCGGTGGCCCAGATGGTGGATTCGCTGGGCCCGTACGCGTTGAACATGCGACGGCCGGGCGCCCAGGCCTGCACCAGTTCCTCGGGGCAGGCCTCACCACCGGTGATCAGTGTGGTCAGTCCGTCGAGCCGCGCCCCGTCCAGTGACGCCACCACCGTCGGGGTCAGCAGCGTCGCGCTGACCCGGTGGTGTTGCATCAGGTCGACGAGCGCCTCGCCGGCGTACACGTCCCGCGGCGCCACCACCAACGCGGCCGCCGCGCCGGTCGCCATGAGCATCTCGAACAGCGACGCGTCGAAGGTCGGGGCGGCGACCATCAGCACGCGCGCGTCGGCAGCCAGTCCGTACGAGTCGTGTTGTGCCGCAGCCGCACCCAGCAGTCCGGCGTGGCTGACGGCCACGCCCTTGGGCTCGCCCGTCGAGCCCGAGGTGAAGATGACGTAAGCGGTGTTGTCGACCGTCAGCGGCGCCGAGCGCTCGGCGTCGGTGATCGGTTCGGCGCCGTAACCCGACAGGTCGGCATCCGCCCGGAGTACCGGACGGGAGCCCGCGCCACCGATCTGGTCGGTGTCCCGGGTGAGCACGCACGTGGCGGCAACCGAATCCAGCACCGTGGCAATGCGTTCGACGGGGTGCGTGCGGTCCACCGGTACGTACACGCCACCGGCCTTGAGCACGGCCCACCACGCCACCACCAGTTCGGCGCATCGGTCCATCGCGACACCCACGGCGCGTTCGGGACCGACACCGCCGGCGATCAGCAGGCGCGCCAATCGATTCGAGGTTTCGTCGAGCTCGCGATACGTCAGGCTGCGGGCGCCGTCGATGACGGCGACGGCATCCGGATCGACCGCGACGGCCGCCGCCAACAGTTCGGGGCCGAGCCCGATCGGCGCCCGTACGCCGGCACCTGACCAGCGCCGCAACTCGGCCTGCTCGGCCGCGTCGAGCAGGTTGAGGGACAACAGCTTTCGCGCCGGGTCCGCGGTCATCGCCACCAACAGCCGGCGGAACCTGCCGATCAGCGAGTCGATACCGGCCGCGGTGAACACCTCGGTGTCGTATTCGATGTGCAGTCCGAGCTCATCGTCCGGGAACGCCTCGACGGTCAGCGGGTAGTGGTTGAACTCGCGGTTCGCGAACTCGGCGATGGCGAGGTCGTCGACCCCGACAGACATGCCGGCTTCGACCGGGTAGTTCTCGTACACGAAGAGCGTGTCGAACAGCTGGTCGTGGCCGGCGACGCGGTGAATCTCGCCCAGCGCCAGGTGCTGGTGGTCGAGGGTGTCGTTGTGCGCGGTCTGCAGCTGGTCGAGCAGGCCGGTGACCGTGGTGCCCGCCGTCAGGTTGGCGCGGACCGGCACGGTGTTGATCAGCAGGCCCACCATCGATTCGGTGTCGCCCGCATCGAGCTGGCCGAGCCGGGACCGGGCGGTACCGAACGCCACGTCGTGCCTGCCGGTCAAGGACGTCAGCAGCACGGCCCACGCGCCCTGCAGCACAGTGCTGACGGTGGTCTGGCAGGAGCGCGCAAGCTCACCGAGGGCGCGCGTGGTTTCCGCCGAAACCTGGAATGACGCAAAGCCGCGTTGTCCGCGCCCCAGCCGGTCCTGGAGCCGGTCCTGCGGACCCACCAGGGTCGGCGTCTCGAAACCGGCGAGCACCTCACCCCATGCCGCGCGCGCCGCATCGAGATCGCGGTCGGCGAGCCAGGTGATGAACTTCCGATACGACGCCGCGGGCGGCAACCGGTGCCCGGCATAGCCGGCGAAGATTTCCCGCAACAAGATCGGCAGCGACCAGCCGTCGAGCACGATGTGGTGATTGGTCAGCACGAACCGGTGGCGGTCCGCGGCGATGCGGATCAGCAGGGCCCGGAACGGCGGTTCACCCGCGAGGTCACCGACCGCGATGCGCTCGGCAGCACACAGCCGCTGAATCTCGTCTTCGTCGAGTACGCCCGTCGCAGCGAAATCGACGAATCGCCAGGCGATTTCCGGTTCGGCCAGGATCACCTGCACCGGCTCGTCGAACTGCTGGCAGAACGTGGCCGCCAGGTGGGGGTGCCGGTTGACGGTGCGTTGCACGGCATCGCGGAGCCGCTGCGGGTCCAGGGATCCGGTCAGCGTGAAATCCAGCTGCACCGAGTACATCTCGGCGGCGACGTCGGCGCGCTCATGCGCGGTGCTGCTGTGGAACAGCAACCCCTGCTGCAACGGCGTCAGCGGCAGGATGTCGGCGACCCGGTATTGCTGCTGCAACTGGTCGATCTGCTGCTGCCCCAGTTGCGCCGGCGCGATATCCGACGGCGTCAGGCCGCCGCCACCCGCCCGGACATGTGCGCAGATGCCTGCCAGCGCCTCGAACCACAACCGGCTCAACCGGTTCAGCTGGGCGTCGTCGAGAACCGAAGTCGCCCAGGTCCAGTCGGCTTGCAGTTGCGGTCCGGCGTCGGTGTCGACGGTGCCGGCGTTGAGTTCCACGGTGTGGAACAGCGGCAGCGGGGCTGCGGCGCCGGCCAGGGACAGCTCTTCGCGGCCGAGCCGCCACAGTTCTTCGACGCCGGCGATCTGCGGGAAGCCCAGACGGCCGAGGTAGTTGAACCCGAGGCTCGGCTCCGCGCCGTCCAGATCGATGTTGTCGTTCAGGTACCGCAGCAGCCCGTAGGTCAGGCCCGTCGGCTGTGCGCGCAGCTGTTCCTTGGCCGCCTTGATGACGGCGCCGAGTGCCGCATCGCCCGAGGCGATCTGCGACCAGGTCAGCTCCCCCGTCGCCAGCGAAACCGGGTATTTGGCGGTGAACCAGCCGACGGTCCGCGACAGGTCGACGTCGTCGGCGATGTCCTCGTCGCGCCCGTGGCTTTCGACGTCGATGCCGACGGGAGCGCCGCCGGTGCCCAGGAACTCCGTCACCGCAAGAGCGAACCCGATCAGCAGGATGTCCTGCACGCCGGCGTGGAACGCCGCCGGTACCTCGCCGAGGAGTGCCCTGGTGTGCTCGGCGTCGAGCGTCACCGACAGCCGGCCCGCGGTGACATAGGTGTCGAGGGCAGGGTCCGCGGCCGGCAGCGCCGCGGGTACCGAGGCCGGCTGTTGCCAGGCCGCCGCCTGCGCCCGCACGTCCGGATGGTGTGCGTACTCGGTGAGCAGCGTGGCCCACCGCTGGAACGAGGTGCCCGTCGTCGTCAGCTCGACGGGCTGGCCGGCGCGATGCTGCGCCCACGCGATGTTCAGGTCTTCCAACAGGATTCGCCATGACACGCCGTCAACCGCGAGGTGATGGACGATCAGGACCAGCTGCCGGCTGGGGGCGACCCAGAGGGCGCTGACCACCACTCCGGAGCTCGGGTCGAGCCGGCGCCGCGCCGCGGCCACCGCGGCCTCTGACAGCTCGCCGACCTCGACGACGTAGTCGCGGGCATCGACGGAATCGGCCTCGGGTACCGACAGGGCCCCATCGGCGCCGACCCGCAGCCGCAGCATGGCATGCCGATTCATCAAGGCCTGCAACAACATCACCGCGTCGGCGCCGGTGGCGCCGCGCGGCGCCTGCAACACCAGGGTCTGGTTGAACTCGGCCGCAGCACCGGCCGGCGCATCCAGACTCGAGAACCACCGGATGATCGGAGTGGCCGGCACCGCTCCGATGCCCTCGTCGACGACGTCATCCGCGTCGTCGGTCACGGTCACCGTCTGCGCCAGGCGCGCCACCGTCTGTTCGACGAAGACGTCACGCGGGCGGCAGGCCAGGCCGGCGGCGCGGGCGCGTGCCGCCACCTGCATCGCGAGAATGCTGTCGCCGCCGAGTTCGAAGAACGAGTCGTCGACACTGACGGCCACCGGCTCCAGGCCGAGGATCTCGGCATAGATGGCGGCCAGGATCTCCTCGACGGGGCTGTCCGGCGCGCGGTAGTCGTCGCCCGTGTACTCCGGGGCGGGCAGGCTGCGGGTGTCGAGCTTGCCGCTGGTGGTGAGCGGCAGTTCGGCCAGCGCCACCACCGCGGCGGGAACCAGGTACGCCGGCAGGCGATCCGCGAGCGCGGCCCGCACCTCGACCGGATCGACGGGGCCGGTGACGTAGCCGACGAGGCGCTTGTCGCCGGGGCGATCCTCGCGGACGATCACAGCTGCCTGCACGACGCCGTCGAGTGCGGCCAAAGCTGTTTGGACTTCACCCAATTCGATGCGGTAGCCGCGGATCTTGACCTGGGCGTCGGCGCGTCCCACGTACCGCAGTTGGCCGTCGTCACCCCAGTACACCAGGTCTCCGGTGCGGTACATCCGCTCGCCCGGCTTGCCGAACGGACATGGCACAAAACGTGATCCGGTCAATGCGGTGCGGTGCAGATACCCGACACCCACACCGGCACCGGCGACATACAGTTCACCGACCACGCCGGGCTGCACCGGCCGCATCCAGCCGTCCAGCACGAACAACGCCGTGCCGCTCGGCGGCGCTCCGATGGGTGCCGCGCCGCCACCGGCCGCCAGCGGCGCACTGATCGCCGCATAGATCGTGGTCTCGGTCGGGCCGTAGCCGTTGACCATCGTGCGACCCGGCGCCCACTGCTCGACCACCTCGGCCGGGCACGCCTCGCCGCCCATCACCAGCGCGCACGACTCCAGGCCCGCCATGTCCAACATCCCGATGGCAGAAGGGGTTTGGGTGAGGACGGTGACCTTTTCGGCGATCAGGAAGTCATGGAACTCGGCCGGATCAGCAGACACCGACTCGGGTACCACCACCAGTCGGCCACCGCGCAGCAGCGCGGAGAAGATCTCCCACACCGAGAAATCGAAGGCGTACGAATGCCAATGCGACCAGGCCTGCTCGGACGGCAGGCCGGCATCCTGCGCGGCGATCAGCTGCGTCAGGTTCTGATGGGCAATCGCAACGCCTTTCGGCGTCCCGGTCGTGCCCGAGGTGTAGATGACGTAGGCGACGTCGTCGGGCTCCGGCCCGGCCGTCGCCGGCCAGTCGTCGGGCCCGTCGAACGGCTCCCGCACATCGATGACGACACCGTCGAAACCGTCGAACCGGTCGGCCAAGGCCGTGGTGGTGACGGCCGCGAACGGAGCGGAATCGCTCAGCATGAAGGCGATTCGGGATGCCGGTAGTGCCGGGTCGATCGGCAGGTAGGCCGCACCGGACTTGAGCACACCCAGGATCGTTACGATGGCCTCGGCGGACCGCGGCAGCATCACCGCGACGCGCCGCCCCGGACCCGCACCGCGATCGGCGAGCAGTTGCGCCACCCGGTTCGACGCGCCGTCCAGCTCCCGGTAGGTCAGCGGCCGGCCGTCGCCACTGAGCGCCACCGCCTCCGGCACGCGGGCCACCTGCTCGGCGAAGAGCGCCGGAATCGACAGCGGCCGGGCCGCTTCGGCGGCGAGCGCCGCCCAGTTGCCGAGCTCCGCCAGCCGGTCCTCAGCCGGTGTACCGAGCACCGGCAACGCCGACAACCGTTGGGCCGGGTCCGCCGTCATCGCGGTCAGTACTCGGTCCAGCTGGTCCGCCAGTTCCACGACGTCGAGTTGCCGGGTACCGAACGTCGTGACGGACAGCTCGTCGCCCGTACCCGAGAACGCCAGTCCGGAGCCACGTCCGAGACCCGAGATCAGTTGCGCTGCCGCGGTGGCCTCGCCCAGCGGCACGGTGAATCCCGACGGCAGAAAGTCCACCACGATCCGGTCCGACCCCGGCCCGTGGATCTTGCGTTCCAGGGCCTGGACGGGAAATCGCTGATGACGCACCGCTTCTCGGGTGCGGGTGTGCACGTGTGCACAGAATTCGGCGACCGTGGCGTCGGGGGATACCTGCAGCACCAGGGGCACCACCCCGGCGACCATGCCGGGCAGCGTCTTCGAGACCTGCAGCACGCGCCGGGTCACCGGCAGGTCGAGCACCACCTCGTGCCCCTCGGCGGCCCGGCCACGCAGCACCAGTGCGCACGCGGCGATGAGCACCGTGGACCGGCGCACGTCCCAGGCCGCACACAGTCGTTCGACCTGCGCCAGCAGCGCGGGAGCGAGCTGGATCGGGTCCGACGAGCCGTCCTCGGCGCCGGCGCCGTCATCAGGCGGTAGTTCGCGCGTCGCCGCTGCCGGCAGGTTGGCCGTCCAGTACGCCTCGTCCTCGGCGTAGTCCGCGGAGGCTTCGTACGCCTCCTCGGACTCCAGCAGATCCCGCAGCGAACTGAAGTAGGACGGCTGAATCGATGCGCCCGCAACGGATTCCGAGTAGACGGCGGCGATGCGCTGCAGGACCAGCGCCAGCCCGATGCCGTCGGCGACGATGTGGTGGCAGCAGGCGAAGAAGTAGGACTCGTCGGCGCCGGCTTGGAAGTAGGCGAAGCGCAGCAGTGGACCGTCGAGCGGCATGGGGGTGCGCTGCAGCGCCGAGGCCGTCGCGCGCGCTTCTGCCATCGGCTGGTCGGCCTGAGTCAGATCGTGAAAGGCCACCTCGATGTCGGCGACGTCGAGCAACCGCTGGCGCACCTGGCCATCGGACTCCGCGAACGTCGCCCGCACCGGATCGGCTTCGCCGACGACGTGGCGGATCGACCGCTCGAAGACCTCGAAGTCAACCGGTCCGTCAATCTTCACGAAGATGCCGAGCTGCCACTCCGCAGCCGACTGACCCGTTTCCTGCGCGAGCCAGATGTCCAACTGCCCACGCGTGACAGGCAACGACGAATCGCCGAGATCCATCCCAAACACTGAAATGTCGAACTACCCCTGAACTAACGAACGCTCAGAGTCGCTGGCCAACCGACAGTCGGTCACGCAAGCTCTTGGGCCGGATGTCGGTCCATTCCCGTTCGATGTACTCCAGGCACGAGGCACGGTCGGCTTCGCCGTGCACCACTCGCCAACCCTCGGGAACGTCCGCGAACGTGGGCCACAGGCTGTGCTGCTCCTCGTCGTTGACCAACACAAAAAAGGTGCCATTGTCGTCATCGAACGGGTTGGTGCTCATGGTGCTCCCCAAAAGAATTGACGCTCAAGATAATTGGGTCTTCCGATCCCACGGTTGGCCCGTGGGCGAATGCTACATGCCCACACTGTGTTCCCACACACGTGTTTGCCAACGGAACGCCGCGCGCCACATTCGCGCGATCGGCGCGAAATCCCCAAGGAAACAACAACTTTGGCGAAGTTATTTGCCCGAAGCCGATAGCGGTACGGACTTCCCAGTACACACCCCGCGCGGACCGCGCCGGCTCGTTAGCCAAATCTGACGAAACGGTAATTTTGCAGGAAAAATGGGTGGAGAGGCCAGACCGAATGCGGTTTCGGCGAGGCGAGAGTTAAACCCGCACAGCCGTCTCGCGGATGAGGCCGCCGTGCCGCGCGTCAGACCATGGCGCGACGGCCGGCCAGGGCACGGCCCAGCGTCAGCTCGTCGGCGAACTCGAGGTCGCCACCCATCGGCAGACCGGACGCGATGCGCGTCACCGTCAGCCCCGGGATGTCCCGCAGCATGCGCACCAGGTACGTGGCCGTGGCCTCGCCCTCCGTGTTGGGGTCGGTCGCGATGATCACCTCGACGATGTCCACACCGTCGACCCGCTGCCCAATCCTGTTGAGCAGCTCGCGAATTCGCAATTGTTCCGGCCCGACGCCGGACAGCGGATCCAGCGCGCCACCCAGCACGTGGTAACGCCCGCGGAATTCACGGGTGCGCTCCACCGCCTGGACGTCCTTGGGCTCCTCGACGACACACACCAGGGAGCCGTCGCGGCGCGGGTCGCTGCAGATGCGGCACCTGTCGTCATCGGACACGTTGCCGCACACCGCACAGAACTTGACGCCGTCGCGCACCCGGTTCAGCACCGCGGTCAGCCGGTCGATGTCCGGCGGCTCCACCGACAGCAGGTGGAACGCGATGCGCTGGGCACTCTTCGGCCCGATCCCCGGCAGCTTGCCGAGTTCGTCGATCAAATCCTGTACGGGTCCTTCAAACACATCAGAACCCGGGCAGGCCCATGCCCTGCATGCCGCCGGCCAGCGGGCCGAGGCGCTGCTGCGCCATCAGCGTCACCTGCTCGGAGGCGTCGCCCAGGGCACCCACGATGAGGTCCTGCAGCGTCTCGATGTCGTCGGGGTCGACGACCTTCGGGTCGATGGTGAGCGCGGTGATCTCACCGCTGCCCATCATGGTGACCTTGACCAGACCGCCACCGGCCTGACCCGTCACCGACGAGGTGGCCAGGGACTCCTGCGCCGCCATGAGCTGCTGCTGCATCTGCTGCGCCTGAGCGAGCAGCGCGGACATATCGGGCTGGCCACCGGGTTGCATGACGATCCCCTTGGTTTGATTCGCGGCTCAGCCGCGGTGTTTCGATGATCGGGTGTGCGCGCCAGCCTAGTCGCCCGACGGATCACCGGGCGACCGACTGGCCGCGAAAAGAATCTCCGTGCGCCGAAGGACTAGCCTTCGACAACCTTCTTCAGGTTGCCCAGGACCTCGTCCTGGATCTTGCGCAGACCCAGCGGGGCGAAGGTCTTCTCGAAGAAGCCACCGATACCGCCGGCGCCCTGCCACGCGGTCTTGACGGTGACGGTCGAGCCGGTGCCCGCCGGGGCGACGGTCCACGTGGTCACCATCGACGAGTTGGCGTCCTTCTCGATGACGCTCTTGCCGGCGACGTCGACCGTGGCCTTGACCTCACGCGAGCGCTTCTTGGTGGCCTGCAGCTTCCAGGTGGCCACGGTGCCGGCACCCTGTCCACCTTCGAGCACCTGGTAGCCGCTGTAGTTCGACGAGAGGATCTTCGGGCGCACCGTCTGGTAGTCGGCGACTGCCGCCAGCACCTTCTCCGGCTCGGCGAGAATCAACACGGTGCTGGACGCACTGACCTGTCCCATCAGGTAAAACTCCTGTTCATACGGCTTCCCTTGCGGTCGCGAGGACCGCGGTCTCGGTCTAGCGTATATGTGTGACTGCTGTCGCGATCGACGCGACGGCCGCCCACGAGGCGGCCGTGCAGCGTCTCCTGGACAGCTACCGCGCGATCCCACGGGGCACGACGGTGCGGCTGGCGAAGCCGACATCGAACCTTTTCCGGGCGCGTGCGCGCACCAAGACCAAGGGGCTCGACGTCTCGGGGCTGACCGGCGTACTGGCCGTCGACACCGAGACCCGCACCGCGGACGTGCAGGGCATGTGCACCTACGAGACGCTGGTCGCCGCCACGCTGCCGTTCGGCCTGGCACCGCTGGTCGTGCCGCAGCTCAAGACCATCACCCTCGGTGGCGCGGTCACCGGGCTGGGCATCGAGTCGACGTCGTTCCGCAACGGCCTGCCGCACGAGTCCGTACAGGAGCTCGACATTCTCACCGGCGCCGGCGAACTCATCCGGGCATCCCCGCACACCCACTCCGACCTGTTCTACGCATTCCCGAATTCCTATGGGACACTGGGCTATTCGGTACGGCTGCGCATCGAGCTGGAGCCCGTGCGCCCGTTCGTCAAGCTGCGGCACCTGCGGTTTCACCGGGTGGCCGATCTCGTCGACGAGCTGCAGCGCATCCTCGACACCGGCGGCTACGACGGCGTGCCGGTGGACTACCTCGACGGCGTCGTGTTCGGGCCCGACGAGAGCTATCTGTGCCTGGGCATGAAGACCGGGACCGACGGCCCGGTCAGCGATTACACCGGCCGGCAGATCTTCTACCGCTCCATCCAGCACGACTCCGGCGAGCGGCACGACCGGCTCACCACGCAGGACTATCTCTGGCGCTGGGACACCGACTGGTTCTGGTGTTCGGCGGCCTTCGGCGCGCAACGCCCGCTCATCCGGCGGTTGTGGCCCCGCCGGTACCGGCGCAGCAGCGTCTACTGGAAGCTGGTGGGCCTCGACCAGCGCTTCCGCATTGCCGACCGGATCGAGCGCCGCAGCCTCCTGGCCCCGAAACAACCGTTGCGCGAGCGGGTGGTGCAGGACGTCGAGGTGCCGGTCGAGCGCGTCGTCGACTTTCTCGAGTGGTTCCTGGCGCGCGTGCCCATCACCCCGATCTGGTTGTGCCCGTTGCGGTTACGCGGCGACACCCACTGGCCGCTGTATCCGATCCAGCCCCACCGCAACTACGTCAACGTCGGGTTCTGGTCGTCGGTCCCGGCCGGACGGGTGGCCGGCGAGACGAATCGCTTGATCGAGGACAAGGTCGACGAGTGCGGCGGCCACAAATCCCTGTACTCCGAGTCGTTCTACTCACGCGAGGATTTCGACCGGTGCTACGGCGGCGCCGAATACCAGAAGGTCAAAGACGTTTACGACCCCGAATCGCGGCTACTAGGTCTCTATGCGAAGGCGGTACAACGGCAATGACGACAACTGACGACCGAGGGACGACCGACGGCAAGCTCACCCTGGCCGAAGTCCTGGAGAGCTTCTCGAGTGGTCGGCTGCCCCTCAAATTCGAGGCGTACGACGGCAGTTCGGCCGGCCCCGAAGACGCCGAACTGGGACTGAGCCTGCTCACCCCGCGCGGCACCACCTACCTGGCGACCGCGCCCGGCGACCTGGGTCTGGCGCGCGCCTATGTCGCAGGCGATCTGGCGCCTCTCGGCGTGCATCCGGGCGACCCGTACGAGCTGCTCAAGGCGCTGGCCGACAAAGTCGAGTTCAAGCGTCCGCCGATCCGGGTGCTGGCGAACATCGTGCGGTCCATCGGATTGGAGCACCTGCTGCCCATCGCCCCGCCGCCGCAGGAGGCGTTGCCCAAATGGCGCCGGATGGCGGAAGGGCTGCGGCACAGCCGAATCCGGGACGCCGAGGCCATCCACCACCACTACGACGTGTCGAACGCCTTCTACGAGCGGGTGCTCGGCCCGTCGATGACGTACACCTGCGCCTGCTACCCGAGCCCGGACGCCACGCTCGAGGAAGCCCAGGAGAACAAGTACCGGCTGGTGTTCGACAAGCTGCGGCTGCAGCCCGGAGACCGGCTGCTCGACGTCGGCTGCGGCTGGGGCAGCATGGTCCGCTACGCCGCCCGGCGGGGTGTCCGGGCCACGGGTGTGACGCTGTCTGCGGAGCAGGCCGCCTGGGCGCAGCGCGCCATCGCCGACGAGGGCCTGGCCGACCTCGCGCAGGTCCGGCACGGCGACTATCGCGATGTGCGGGAAGGGGACTTCGATGCGGTGTCCTCGATCGGCCTGACCGAGCACATCGGCGTCGCCAACTACCCGGCGTACTTCCGGTTCCTGCACGACCGGCTGCGCCCCGGCGGGCTGCTGCTCAACCACTGCATCACGCGGCCGCACAACCGTCCCGGGAACATCGGCGGTTTCATCGACCGCTACGTCTTCCCCGACGGCGAGCTGACCGGCTCGGGGCGAATCATCGCCACCGCCCAGGATGTGGGGCTGGAGGTGCTGCACGAGGAGAACCTGCGCCCGCACTACGCCCTGACGCTGCGCGACTGGTGCGCCAACCTGGTGCGGAACTGGGACGACGCGGTCGCCGAGGTCGGCCTGGCCACAGCCAAGGTCTGGGGCATGTACATGGCCGGTTCCCGCGTGGGATTCGAGACCAATGTCGTTCAGCTGCACCAGGTTCTGGCCGTCAAACTCGACGAGCACGGGGCCAACGGCGGGCTGCCGCTGCGTCCGTGGTGGACGCCCTGACTACTCCCCGATGGGCCGGGCGCCCAGCTCGCTCTTGAGCAGTTCCAGCGCCACCTCTTCAGGATCGCGCCGGGGCACGTCCGTACCCCGGTCGTTGGCGGCGTCGGCCAGCATGTCCTCTTCTTCGGCCCGCTCCACAGCGGCTTGCTGCTCGGGCGTCGGAGCCGCGGGGCGCGAAGCTGCCGCCGGAGCGGCACCGGCCGACGCAGCCCCGACCGCCCCCGCAGGTGCGGCACCGGCGTCGCACCGCACCCGCCAGTTCACGCCGAGCGCGTCCTTGAGCGCCTCGCGGATGACGTCGGCGTTGTGCTGCTCGCTGAGGCGTCTCGCCAGCGGCGGGGCCGGGTGCGCCAACACCAGGGTGTCGGCCTCGATACCGCGGACCGTCGCCTCCATGAGCATGGCTTCCAGCGAGCGGCTGCGCGTGCGGACCTTCTCGCGCACCGTCGTCCACATGGCCCGCACCGCGGCGGCATCGGGCTCACCGGGTGTCGCGGCGGCCGGCTGCACCGGCGCTGCGGGTGCCGGTGCGGGTGCCGGCGGGGCGACGGGTTCAGGTGATGTTTCACGTTGAACCGGCGCAGGTTCGGGGGCCGGACGCGGCTCGGGCCGCGATACCGGGGGTGCGGGCGGCGCCGGGGGCGCGGGCTCCGGTTCAGGTGCCGAAACTGATTGCGGTGCTTGGCTTCTCCGCATGAACTGCCGGCCGCCCGCCGCCGAAGACGGGGCAGCCGGAGCCGGCGGCGCCTCCGCGTACGACTCGGCGGCCGGTGCCGTGGCGGGGGCCGGAGCCGCCACCGCGGCGGGACGCGGGGCAGCCACGGTCCCCGCCTCCGAGGCCGGGATCGAGACGTTCATCCGGGTCTCGATGCGCTCGATGCGTTGCAGCAGAGCGGCTTCGGTGTCACTGGCCGACGGCAGCAGCAGCCGGGCGCACACCACTTCGAGCAGCAGCCGCGGTGCCGTCGCGCCGCGCATCTCCCCCAGCCCGGCGTGCATGACCTCGGCATAGCGGGTCAGCGTCGCGGTGCCGATCTGCGCGGCCTGGTCCCGCATGCGCTCCAGGACGTCGTCCGGTGCGTCGACCACACCGCGGGCCGCCGCGTCCGGAACCACTTGCAGGACAATCAGATCCCGGAACCGCTCCAGGAGGTCGGTGCCGAAGCGGCGCGGGTCGTGCCCGGCGTCGATCACCGACTCCACGGCCCCGAACAGCGCCGCGCCGTCGCCGGCGGCCAGCGCGTCGACCGCACGGTCGATCAGTGCGAGGTCGGTCGCACCCAGCAGCGACAGCGCCCGCTGATACACGACGCGGTTCTGCTCGGCCCCGGCCAGCAGCTGGTCCAGCACCGACAACGTGTCACGCGGCGAGCCGCCGCCGGCCCGGATGACCAAGGGGTACACCGCGTCGTCGACCTGCACGTCTTCTTGCGCACAGATCTTCTCGAGCAGGCCGCGCATGGTCTTCGGCGGCAGCAGCCGGAACGGGTAGTGATGGGTGCGTGACCGGATGGTCGGCAGCACCTTCTCGGGCTCGGTGGTGGCGAACACGAAGATCAGGTGCTCCGGCGGCTCCTCGACGATCTTGAGCAGCGCGTTGAAACCGGCATTGGTCACCATGTGCGCTTCGTCGATGATGAAGATGCGGTACCGCGACTGCGCCGGCGCGTAGAACGCCCGGTCCCGGAGTTCACGGGTGTCGTCGACACCACCGTGGCTGGCGGCGTCGAGCTCGACGACGTCGATGTTGCCCGGCCCGTTCGGCGCGAGCGCCACGCACGAATGGCACTCGCCGCACGGATTGGCCGTCGGCCCCTGCTCACAGTTCAGTGAGCGGGCCAGGATGCGCGCCGACGACGTCTTGCCACAGCCGCGCGGCCCGGAGAACAGGTAGGCGTGGTTGATGCGGCCCGATTCCAGCGCGTTGCACAGCGGCTCGGTGACATGCTCCTGCCCGACTACCTCAGCGAAACTTGCCGGTCGGTACTTGCGGTAGAGAGCCACGGGAGAAGGCTACCGAGCGGGTCCGACTCGTGCTCTGGTGCCCGTTGACTGCGAATCCACGCAGACCGCTACTCGCACAAATGCGGCGTCAGTTCGTAGTCAACGCAAGAGCCGAGTCAATTCACCACACTGGCACGCATGGGACTGTTCGGACGCTCAGGCGACCTCTCGTACGACGACCTGCTGAACCGGCTCACCGAACTGGAACGCCGGGTGGCCGTTCTGGAACAGGCGGCCTACAGCGGCAACGCCGCGCCGGCGCCCCAGCCGCACCGGCAGTCGTACGGCGGCACCGGCGTCAGCCCTGAAGTCAGGCGACTGGCGGCGGCCGGCCAGAAGATCCAGGCCATCAAGCGTCTGCGCGAGGAAACGGGCCTTGGCCTGAAAGAAGCGAAGGACGTCGTCGACCGGCTGTAGGCCGGCTACCGGCCGGCTCAGCTTCCGCGAACCTGACGTGGTGGCCGAAGATCAGGCCGCAGATCGCCGTGCAGTCAGGCTCGGCGTACGCGACCACCGCAACTCGATTGACCCTGCATCTACGCACCCCGCTACTCGCACAACTGCGCCCTCAGTACAGAGTCAGCGTGGGGACGGCAGTGACACCCGTTGATCCTGACGCCACGGCGCACCGCACTCGCACGAATGCGCCCTGGGTACAGGGTCAACGCAGAGCGCAGGCAGGGACCTCAGTCCTTGAGCAGCACCTCGGTCGCGGCCAGCAGCGCGCACGTCGCCAGGCCGTCGATGGCGAGGCGCAGATCGGGCAGCGGCGGGAAGGAAGGCGCGATCCGGATGTTCTTGTCCTCCGGGTCCTTCTTGTACGGGAACGACGCGCCGGCGGCGGTCACCGCGATGCCGGCGTCCTTGGCCAGCGCCACGGTCCGCTTCGCGGTGCCGGGCCACACGTCCAGGCTGACGAAGTAGCCGCCCTTGGGGTCGGTCCACGACGCGATCTTCGACTCGCTGAGCCGGTCGTCGAGAATCTCGGCGACCGCCGCGAACTTCGGCGCCATCAGCGCCTGGTGCCGCTGCATGTGCAGCCGCACGCCGTCGGCGTCACCGAAGAACCGGAGGTGCCGCAGCTGGTTGACCTTGTCCGGGCCGATGGTCTTCTTCTCGGCGTGCTGCAGGTACCAGGCGATGTTGCCGAGCGAGCCGCCGAAGAAGCTGACGCCGGCCCCGGCGAAGGTGATCTTGGATGTCGAGGCGAACACGTACGGCCGGTTCGGGTTGCCCGCGGTGGCGGCCAGGCCGACGACGTCGACGTTCTGCACCGACTCGTGCGTCAGCGTGTGCACGGCGTAGGCGTTGTCCCAGAACAGCCGGAAATCCGGTGCCGCCGTTTGCATCTGCACGAGGCGCCGGGTGGCCTCCCAGGAGTAGGTGACGCCGGTCGGGTTACCGAAGACCGGCACGCACCACATGCCCTTGATCGCCGGGTCGGCGGCGACGAGTTCCTCGATGAGGTCGACGTCGGGGCCGTCCTCGAGCATCGGGACCGGGATCATCTCGATGCCGAAGCTCTCGGTGATCGCGAAGTGCCGGTCGTACCCGGGCGCCGGGCACAGGAACTTCAGGACGGGTTCTTGCACCCAGGGGCGCGGCGAATCGACACCGCCGTGCAGCAGCGAGAAGACGATGACGTCGTGCATCAGCTCGAGGCTGGCGTTGTTGCCGGCGATCAGGTTCTGCACGGGCAGGCCGAGCAGTTCACCGAAGATGGCCCGCAGCTCGGGCAGGCCGTGCAGACCGCCGTAGTTGCGGGTGTCGGTGCCGTTGCCGTCCAGGTACGAGGCCGGAGTGTCCCCCGGCAGGCTCAGCATGGCGTTCGACAGGTCGAGCTGCTCGGCCGACGGCTTGCCGCGGGTCAGGTCGAGCGTGAGGTTGCGGGCCTGCAGTTCGGCGTAATTGCGCTGTTGCAGATCGTGCTGGGCCTGCAATTCGTCACGGCCGAGGGACAGAAACGACACGGCGCGCCTTTCGCATCAGATCGCGAAAACATAGGGGACCCCGCGCACCCGCCAGAGCCCGTTGACCCTTGCTGCCTTCCGGCCCTGGGGGAGTTCACAGGATGGACGCCGCGCGGGGTCCGGCCACGAGTGTAGTACCCACCCAGTGGCACACGAGTAGGGCGTCGGATCTGGGTCGGGTACCCTTGTCGACGGAGGATTCGCCTAGTGGCCTATGGCGCTCGCCTGGAACGCGGGTTGGGTTAACAGCCCTCAGGGGTTCAAATCCCCTATCCTCCGCACTCGGTCCGGGGTGCGACCAGCTGACAAGCAGGTCGCACCCCGGCCCACTATCAGAGCGAAAACCCTCAAGGAGCAGTATGCGGCGGCCGGTAGCGATCATTTGGCACGCGTCGTTCCTCATCCTTGCCGGGCTGCTGTACTTCTTCTTCGCGCTGCCACGCTGGAATGAGCTGACCGGCGACTGGTCGCACACCCTCGGCACCGCGATGCGCATCGTCTGCGGCCTGATCGTCGCGTTGTCGGCGCTGCCGGTCCTGTTCACCCGCCAGCGCACCGCCCTGCCGGAGTACGGCACCCCGCAGCTGGCGCTGACCCTGCGCACCTGGTCGATCGTCCTGCACATCGCGGCCGGCGTCCTGATCGTCGGCGCCGCGATCAGCGAGATCTGGCTGACCCTGGACCAGGCCGGCACCTGGCTGTTCGGCATCTACGGCGGCGCGGCCGGCCTGGCTCTGCTCGCCGCCCTGGCGTTCTACCTGGCCTTCGTCGCCGAACTGCCGCCCCCGCCGCCGGCCCCGCTGAAGGTCAACGACAGCAAGCGCCGCGGCCGACGCAAGGACGACAAGGCCGCCGATGAGGCCCCGGCCGTCGCCGCTGAAGTCGCCGAAGCCGGCGATGAGAGCGAGACTGAGACCGAAGCCGAGGCCGAGGCCGAAGAAGAGAGCAAGGACAAGGCCGAGACCACCGAAGCCGACGACGCCGGTAACGCCGACGCCGCAGAATCCGATGAAGCGGCCAAGACGTCCGGCGAAGAGACCGCCGACACCAACGAGGACGAGGCGGAAGAAACGGCCACTGACGACGCCCCCGCCGGTAAGCTGCGCAACCGCCGCTCCGGCAAAGGTTCCGGCCTGTTCGGGCGCGGAGCCTAAGGGCCTACTTTCAGGGCCATCACCTCGCAGTCCGGAGGACAGCACATGGGCGGGTTCCGCTTCTGCCGTCGGCTCGGCACCGCGGTCACCGCGGCAGCCGTTGCCGCGGCCACCGTCAGCCTCGCCCCCCTCACCCATGCTGACCCGTCCCAGGCCGCAGCTGTCGTCGAACCCGCGACCGCGCGCGTCGACACCATCATCAACTACCAGCACGCCATCGGCGCCGGCACCGGCTTCGTCCTCGACGCGGGCGGCGCACTGCTGACCAACTTCCACGTCGTTCAGGGCGCCGACAAGGTGACCGCGACCGTAGGTGGGCGGCCGTACCGCGCCGACTTGGTCGGCTACGACCGGCACCACGACATCGCGGTGCTGCAGCTGCGCGGCGCAGCCGACCTGCCCGTCGCCCCGCTGGGCGATTCGGCGACGGTGGCCGTCGGCGACGAGGTCGTCGCACTGGGCAACGCCGACGGCAGCGGCAACTCACTGACCCACGAGGCCGGCCACGTCATCGGACTTAACCGCACCATCACCGCCAAGGACGAGTTGACGGGCAGTTCCGAGCAGGTGACGGGCCTGATCCAGTTCGCGGCCCCGGTCCGCGCCGGCGACTCGGGCGGCCCCTTGGTGTCGGCCGACGGCCGGGTGGTCGGGATGACGGTCGCGGCGACGCTGAACTTCCACATGGGTCCGGGCGGCGAGGGCTTCGCGATCCCGATCAACGAGGCGCTGGCGACGGCCGCGCAGATCCGCGCCGGTGCGGCGTCCAACAACATCCACATCGGGCAGCCGACGCTGCTCGGCGTCGGTGTCGGCGGCACCGACGAGCACTCGCAACTACCCGGCGTGCTGATCCGCGACGTCATCAGCGGCGGCCCCGCGCAAATCGCCGGGATGGTCCCGGGCGACGTGCTGGTGAGCATCGACGCCGTCACGGTGAGCTCGGCGGGTGCGCTCACCAGCGTGCTGGACCGGCACTACCCCGGCGACGTCGTCGAGCTGTTCTGGATCGACCGCGCGGGCCAGCAGCACACCGCCAAAGCCGTCCTCACGTCCTGACACGTAACTTTCTGGCAAAAAAATCTACTAATCCGTAAAAGTAGCTGGATACCGGCGGTAACCGGGTACCGAGCGTTATGGCTATTTGCCACAGCGCCCTGACGTGCCGAAATGCCGTTTTGCTGGCCGGCGAAGCCCTTGGCGAGGGCATTTTCGCGAGTTAGATTGGCGACACATTCAGTTGCAAATGAGCCTTCGGTCACAGCTGTTCACGCGGCGGTTACCCGGTCAAAGGGAGTAGCCCAGTGGTCCACCTCTACGTGGAGGCCTACACAGCGATCTGGGCTGTCGTGACCCTTGCGACGTATCTCCTCGGCCGCCGATTCAGCAACGACGAGCAGCCCGATCACCAGATCCTCACCAGCGTGCTGGCGGGAGCCATGTGGCCCGTCGTCGTGGTCGGCCTGCTGGAGGCATTCACCGTGACGTTGATGTCCGGCAGTCACGCCTGGCGCGACCCGGCGCCCGTGGAGCCGGCCTACGTCGCACCCGTCGCGCCGCTGCCGTAGTACTCAGCCCTCACGCCACCCCACGCAGGTGGGACGCCGACGCCCCGATGGTCGCCTCATTCCCGCCGATCATGGTGCGCAGCAGAGCCTTCTGCTCACGAAAACCGCGGTCGGCGGCACGGTCCGAACCGCCCGGCAGACCCAGGGCCGCGATGCTGCGGAGACCGTTGACGGGGATGCGGAGCATCGGATACCACGGCGGCATGTAGGCCGGCAGCCCCAGCGTGCGCATCACCCGCGGGCCCAGGAAGGCCGTCGTGACCGACAGGTGCTGCGCCCAGGCCAGGCGCCGACGAAGGCCCGCCGCACCGCGGTAATGCCAGCTCAGCGGGTCACGCGCCATCGGAACGGACAGCTGTTTGGTGGTCTCGTCGGAGACGGCCAGCGCGGTGGACGTGTGATAGAGGATGCGGACGCTGTCCCGGAAGGACCGCGGCAGCCATTCATCCTGCACACCCATCAGCCAGCCCACGTACCGCGTGAGATGGGCGATGGCGCTCAGCTCGGCGGGCGTGGCGACGATGCCCATGGCCAGGCCGCCGAGCACCGGCGCGATCAGGGCGCCGACCAGCGTGGCCGCCATGTCGGTCTGATTGACGGGCAGACCCCACTGCTCGGCGCGCCAGTCCGGCATCGCCTGCACGTGTTTGCGCACCATCGCGTGCACGAAGCGGACGCGGACGGTGGACCGGTATCCGGAACCGAACTTCTCCAGCCCGCCGTCCTCGATCACGTCGAGCGCCCACTGCATGGTCTCGGCGAACCGCTGGTTGGAGCCCTTTTCCAGGGCTCCGGTCCGCAAGAGGGTCTGATTGAAACCGGAGAACTGGTAGCCGCCCAGCAGCGCCACGTCCCGGGCGATGTACATGCCGTCGGCCCCACCGCGGCGCAGCGTCCGCTGGCCGATCCGCAGCGCTTCAGGGTCGACCCAGTCCGGCGTGGCCTCGACCTCGTCGAAGAACCGACGCAGTGGCTCGGGCGCCTCCGGCACGCTGGCGATGCCGTCGGTGAGCGCACGGTCGAACAACGGCCGCAGTTGCTTCGTCCCCGCCTCCGACATCCAGGCGACCAGAGAATCCATGGGTTCGTCGCCGGTGTTGAGGCGCTCGCCCAGCCGCCGCCACTGCGCCGCATCGGGTTTCCCGATGGCCAGCATGGTGGCGAACGAACTGATCGCCGCGGGTACCGGCTGCGGCCGGTCGGGATGACGTGCCGGGATCGGCAGGGACATCGTGCGCACTCCTTGTCACCGTTGACAACGTACGTAGTCAAAACTAGGCGGTACCCGGGGTCTCGTCAATGGCAAATGGGGCGCGAGCGCATAGGCTGGCCCTCATGTGGCGGGGAGAACAGTCCAGGCATCAGCGTCGGAGCACAGTGGCAGCCGCCATCACGGCACTCGGGATCGGCGTCGCACTCGGCGCGGCACCGGTGGCGACGGCGGCCGACGCCCCCGACCAGGTCGCGCTGACCACCATCGACGACATCGCGGCGGGCAACTACGCCGCCGTCACCGCCCGGTTCGATCCGGAGCTGCAGAAGCGGTTGTCCCCCAAGGCATTACAACAGGTGTGGGATGGCTACCAGCGCACGTTCGGGGCGTACCAGTCGCACGGCGGCCCCGAGGACACGCCGCGCGGTGACCTCACCGTGGTGAACGTCCCGCTGCAGATGGACCGCATGCCCGGCCAGTTCCGGGTGAAGATTCACCCCGATGGCACCATCGCGGGCGTGTACTTCCTGCGCGAAGGTGTGCCGGTCCCCTGACCGTCACGCCAGGCGGGGGTCGATCAGCGTGACTCCCACGGGGCTGGCGGCACCGAACTCCGGCAGCAGGCGCGCGCCTTCAGCCAGCCCCACCACCCGCTCGACCAACGCCTGCGGGCGCAGCTTGCCCGCCGCGACCTGGTCCAGCATCTCGGGGTAGTCCGCGCTGGCCATGCCATGCGAGCCCAAAACATCCAATTCCCAGGCGATTACGCGATCCATCGGCACCTGCGGATGCCCGTCGACGTTGGGCAGCAACCCCACCTGCACATGGCGCCCCTGCCTGCGCAGGCTGTGGATCGCATCGGCGCACGTCCCGGCGGTGCCCACCGCGTCGACCGCGACATGGCTGCCGCCGCCGGTGATCTCGTGCACTGCAGGCGCCACGTCGGCGCCGTTGGCGAGGACGGTCTCAGTGGCACCGAGACTGCGCGCGAGTTCCAGTGCGGCCGGGGTGCGGTCGACGGCGATGACGTTGGCGCCGGCGGCGGCCGCCACCTGGACGGCGCTGAGGCCCACGCCCCCGACGCCGATCACCGTGACCCACTCGCCGGGCTTGACATCGGCGCGGGCCCGCAGCGCGCGGTAGGCGGTCGCGAACCGGCAGCCCAGCGCGGCCGCCGCGGCATCATCGATATCTTCCGACACCGCAACAAGATTCGTGTCCGCCGCGTGCAGCGCCACGTATTCACCGAACGAGCCCCAGTGGGTGAAACCCGGCTGGGTCTGGTCGGGGCACACCTGCGCCTGGCCACCGGCACACCATTCGCAGGTGCCGCACCCGCACACGAACGGTGTGGTGACCCGGTCACCGACCTGCCAGCGCCGGACGTCGGCGCCGACGGCGACCACTTCTCCGACCAATTCATGCCCCGGCACGTGCGGGAGGGCGACGCCGTCGTCGTGCCCGGCCCAGGCGTGCCAGTCGCTGCGGCACAACCCGGTCGCGTGCACCTGCACCACGACGCCGCCGGGCGACGGCGTCGGGTCGGCAACCGACCGGACGTCCACCGGCCCACCGAATTGCTCGAAGATCACCGCGCGCATCAGGTCATCGTTGCACGCCCCGGACGCGCCGGAGGCACAGCGGCGAGCAACGCGCGCGTGTACTCATGCTCCGGGTGCGCGAACAACTCGGCGGCAGAGCGGTATTCCACCGTTTCGCCGCCGCGCAGCACCAGGACGTCGTGGCTCATCCGCTCGATCACGGCCAGGTCGTGGCCGATGAACAGGTAGGTCAGGTCACGTTCCTGCTGCAGTCGCGTCAGCAGGTCCAGCACCTTGGCCTGCACCGAGACATCGAGTGACGCCGTGGCCTCGTCGAGGATCAACAGCTCGGGCGCCACGGCCAGCGCCCGGGCGATGTTGACGCGCTGCCGCTCACCGCCCGACAGTTCGTGCGGATACCGTGCCGCATAGTCCGCCGGCAGCTCGACGGAGTCCAGCAACTCACGCACCCGCGCGCGACGCTCCCTGGCCGCGCCCGCCAAGGGCTCGGCGATCGAAAGACCCACCGGGATGCGGGGATTCAGCGACGAGAACGAATCCTGGAAGACCAGACCGATCCGGCGGCGTACCGCCTTGCGGTCCCGGCGCTTGACCGTCAGCACGTCGGTGCCGTCGAGGAGTGCGCGACCGCCATCGGGCGCGACCAGACCGGTCAGCGCGGCCGCCACGGTCGACTTCCCCGAACCCGACTCCCCCACCAGCCCGAGCGTCGTCCCCCGGCGGATGCGGAACGACACGTCCTTCACCGCGTGGACCACCATCCGGCCCGTCGGCGTGCTCACGGGAAACCTGACATCCAGATCGGAGACGTCCAGCAGTGTCGGGGTGTCCGGGACTTCGCGGGCAGGATGCCCCAAAACCGGCCTGGCATCGAGCAATTCGCGGGTATAGGCCTGCTGCGGCGCATCGAAGATCGCGTCGACCGGTGCCTGCTCGACGGCCTCGCCGCCGCGCAGCACGGTAACGGTGTCGGCGACCTCGCCGATCACCCCCAGGTCGTGACTGATCCACACCACGGCGGTGCCGAAGCCGCGCTGCAGCTCCCGCACCAGCTCGATGATCTGGGCCTGCGTCGTGACGTCGAGGGCCGTCGTCGGCTCGTCGGCGATCAGCAGCTCAGGGTCGCAGGCCAGGGCGATCGCGATCATCACCCGCTGACGCTGGCCACCCGAGAGCTGATGCGGATAGCTGCGCAGCCGCCGTTGCGGGTCGGACAGGCCGACGGCCTCCAGGAGTTCCAGGGCGCGCACGCCGGCGTGCCGGCGGGTCAGATGCCGATGTGTCTCAAGTGATTCGGTGATCTGCCGTTCGAGAGTCAGCAGCGGGTTCAGTGAGGTCCCGGGATCCTGGAAGACGAAGCCGATCCGGCCGCCGTGCACGCGCCGCAACGTCCGCGCCGGGGCGCCGACGAGTTCCTGTTGTCCGGCAAGGACACTCGAGCCGGTCACGCGCGCACCGGGCGCGTCGAGCAGTCCGGTCGCGGCCAGCACCGTCGTCGACTTCCCCGAACCGGACTCGCCGACGATGCCGAGCGTCTGCTCGGGCTCGACCGCCAGCGAGACACCGCGCACGATGTCGCGGCGCCCGATCCGGACGGACAGGTTGTCGACCGACAGCACGCTCATGATCGCCGCCGTGCCTCGATCATGGTGCGCTGCTCGGGATCCAGGACATCGCGCAGCCCGTCTCCGAGCAGGTTGCACGCCAGCACGATGACGACGATCGCCGCGCCGGGGAACACCGCCATCCACCAGGCCAGGGTGACGAAACCCTGCGAATCGAAGATCATCCGGCCCAGTGACGGCTGCGGCGGCTGGATGCCCAGCCCGAGGAAGGACAGCGCGGCCTCGGACAGGATGGCGAACGCCAGCGACAGCGAGGTCTGGACGATGAGCGGACCGGTGATGTTGGGCAGGACGTGCCGGGCCAGGATGTAGGCCGTCCCGGTGCCCATCGTGCGCGATACCGCCACGTAGGGCTCCTCACGCACCGCCAGGGTGCTGGCCCGCGCCACCCGCGCGAAGATCGGCACGTAGACAATGCCGATCGCGGCGATCGTCGTACCCAGGCCCGGACCCAGCACCGCGACGATCGCCATGGCCAACAGCAGCACCGGGAACGCGAACATCACGTCGACGACCCGCATCACCACGGTGTCCAGCCAGCCACCGCGGTATCCGGCCAGGACGCCCAGCGCCGTGCCGACCAGGGCCGCGCACACCACGCTGACCACCGCGACCGTCATCGACGCCTGCAGGCCCGTCAGTACGCGGGACAACACATCGCGGCCCAGTTCGTCGGTGCCGAACCAGTGCGCGCCGCTCGGCGGTCGCAGCGCCTGCGGTACGTCGACGTCGTTGATGCCGTACGGCGCCAGCCAGGTGGCACCCAGTGCGACCACGACAGCGACGACCACGACAGCGGCGCTGATCACCGTGACGGGATTGGTGGGCAGCCTCATGACAGCCGAATCCGCGGATCGACAAGCGCGTACAGCACATCCACCACCAGGTTGACGGCCAGGAACAGGACCGCGATGAGCAGCACAGCGCCCTGGATGACGGGGTAATCGCGCGCGGCCACCGAGAGGTAGACCAGCCGGCCCAGGCCCGGCCAGGCGAACACCACCTCGACCACGATGACGCCACCGAGGATCGTCGCCAGCTGGATACCGGTGATGGTGAGGATGGGCACCAGCGCATTGCGCACGACGTGCCGCAGTGTGATCACCCGTGGCGACAGGCCTTTCGAGCGCGCGGTCCGGACGTACCCCATCGCCGACACCTCCAGCACCGCGGAACGGACGTAGCGAGTCATGATCGCCGCGGCCACCAGACCCACGGTCAGGCCCGGCAGGATCACGTGGCGCAACCAGCCCGTCGGATCGTCGAACAGCGGCCGGTAGCCCGATGTCGGCAACCAGCCAAGCGTCGTGGAGAACAACGAGATGAGCAGGATGCCCAGCCAGAAGTCCGGCACGGACACCCCGAATTGGCTTGTGATCCGGACGATCACGTCGCTGAGCCGGCCCTCGTGCGCGGCGGCGTAGATGCCGGCGGGCAGCGCGATCGCCAGGGCCAGCACGATGCCGACCACGGCCAGGGAGACGGTGGCGGGCAACCGCTCGGCCAGCACCTGGGCCACCGGGTCGCCGCTGCGGAAGCTGACGCCGAGGTTGCCCGTCGCGGCATGGCCGAGGTAACTGACGAATTGGGCGGGCAGTGGCCGATCCAGACCGCTTGCGTGGCGCAGGGCGTCGTACGCCTCGGGCGTGTACCGCGTCCCCAAGGCGATGCGCACCGGGTCACCGGGGACCAGATGGGCCAGGGCGAACACCACGATGAGTACGCCCACCAGGACCACCAGTGAGTAGATGAGCCGACGGGCCAGGAACCGCAGGATGGTCATGGCCGGTCACCGCCGAGGACCGCGTCCCGGAACCGAATCGCCTTGTCGCGCCTGGCCTCATAGCCGGTGAGCCGCGGTGACCACGCCTGGACCACCGCGGGGTTGTACAGGTAGAGGTAGCTCACCTGGTCCGCGATGAGCGTCGCCGCCTGCGTGTAATCCTGGTGCCGCGCTTGCTGATCGGTCTCGGTCCGGCCGGCGTCCAGCAGCGCGTCGACGCGAGGGTCCGAGAATTTCTGGGCATTGCTCGCACCGCCGGTGTGGTGCTGCGCGTAGTAGAAATCGTCGGGGTCGATGTTGCCGAGCCAGCCCATCATCAGCATGTCGAAGTGGCCGCTGTGTTGTTCGTCGAGCCACGTCCCGAAATCGACGGTGCGGATGGTGACCCGGATGCCCAGCGGCGCAAGGTTGTCGGCGATCACCTGGGCGGCGGTCACCGTCTGCGGGTACTCGCTGGTGACCAAGAGGTCCATCGCGGTCGGCGCCGAGCCGGACTCCCGCAGTAGTGCTTTGGCGTGCTCGATGTCGTAGCGGTACTTGTCGTAGGGCGTGTACCACGGGTTGCCCTGCGGGATCGCGAGCTGATTGGCCTGCGCCGCACCGTAACTGGTGGCCTGCACGATCGACGCCCGGTCGACGGCGTACGCGATGGCCTGCCGCACCCGGACGTCCTGCCACGCCGGCCGGGCTTCATTGAGCGCCAGGTACCAGTAATCATTGCTCGGCGTCACCGCGAGGTGGATCGAATCGTCGCCCCGCAGCTGGGCGACCCGCTGCGGCGGCACCGTGTCGGTCCAGTCGATCTCACCGGCCTGTAGCGCCGACAGCGCCGTCGACGGCTCGCTGATGAAGCGGAACGTCACACCCGGAATCCGCGGGGCGCCGGCCCAGTAACGCGGATTTGCGCGCAGCGTGATCGCATCTCCACTGCGCTGGCTGACGAACGCGAACGGCCCGGTGCCGATCGGGTGGCTGGCGATCTGCCCGTCCTCGACATTGCGGCGCTGCACGATCGCCACACCCTTGAACCCGCCGAGATTGGTCAGCAGATTCGGTGTCGGGTGGGCCACAGTGATCCGGACCGTGTGGTCGTCGGCCGCCGCGACGTCGGTGACAGCGCTGAGCTTGTCGGCGTTGGCGAGCTTGCCGTCGATGATCCGCCGGTAGGAGTAGACGACGTCGGCCGCGGTGAGGGGGCTGCCGTCGTGGAACGTCACCCCGGGGCGCAGGTGGAACGTCCAGGTCCGCTGATCAGGCGTGACGTCCCACGACTGCGCGAGGGCAGGCCGCATGGTCAGATCGGCGTCCGGCTCCACCAGGGTGTCGAAGACGTTCTCGAGAACCTCGAAGGAGAAGTACGCGCTGGTCTTCTGCGGGTCGAGTTGGTCGGGTTCACCGGAGATCGCCGCGATGAGGTATCCCGCGTCCCGGCCCAGGTCAACGCGCTGTGCGGGCGCGCAGGCCCCCGCCATGACGACGGAAACGACGGCGAGCACGGCTGCCACCAGTCGCATGTCTGTCACTTCCGTACCGGGGCCGGCATGAAGCGGAGGCCGGCGCACTCCTGGGTGTCCCGTACCCAGCGCGATGCCGGTTCACACCTGGCATCGATATGTGCAGTTCAGGGTGCGGAGCGATATCGAACTGAGCTACGATGCCCGCGGACGTTTTCTTCCTAACGTCCTGCTCTACATGAGAGAAGTTGGTATATGCCACAGGGAACTGTGAAATGGTTCAACAGTGAGAAGGGCTTCGGCTTCATCACTCCCGACGACGGCTCCAAGGATCTGTTCGTCCACTACTCGGAAATCCGTAGCAACGGTTTCCGCACCCTCGACGAGGGCCAGCGGGTCGAGTTCGAGGTCGGTCAGGGCAGCAAGGGCCCGGCCGCAACCGGAGTCACCGCGGTCTAACTAAGCCCGTAAAGCTCAGTGGGCTGGTGCGGAACGCTTCGCACCAGCCCACAAATCTTTCTTCACACTGTCGGCGGATGCTCAGCGATTTGACCTGAGCATTCGCTCGACAGCGCGCACGGGGTTCTTCGGCCCATTGCGGTTGAGCCGCGCGCTTCCTAGAGCCACCCGAGCGCACGCGCGCCGTTGTGGAGCACCATCGCCCCGATGACGACCATGATCACGGCCATCAACGCGGCGTTGTTCTTCTCCATCCAGTCTTTGAGTCGCCGCATCGTGTCATCGAGTCGGGCACCGGCGATGGCGTAGGCCAGTGTCGGGATCGCCACTGTCGACGCGGCGACGATCACGAAGAAGGCCGCAGCCAGCCAGTCACCCTCGATGCCGAGCCCCGCGGTGCCGATCGCCAATCCGGCTGGCACACAGATCAATACGACATCTGGGCGCACCACGACCAGCGCCACGCCCATCGCCGCCGCACGGGCCGGGGTGACGGTCGCGATCTTCTTCATCCAGCCCGGCGAATCAGTGCTGTTGTGCCGGGTGAACCAGCGATAGACGCCGAAGACGATGAGCGCGCCACCCAGCACCACCCGCAGCCACGAAGCCCACTCGGGCGGCGACTTGTGGTCATGGTGCGCGCCGCCGAGCAGATGCGAGGCCTGGACGCAGACGGCCGTCACCACAGCCAGCCCGACGGCCCAGCCGGCGAGGAACGCCAGACCAGTCGGCCGGGGTCGCGGCGCCTGCAGGACCAACACCGCCGGGATGACGGTGATCGGCGACAGCGCCACCACCAGTCCGAGCGGTACCAGCCCGGTCAACACGGTGCCCCAGCTTCCAGTCATGGGCAGCAATCTACCCAGTGGATGGCCTCGGGGCCCACACGAACGTCAATATGCGCAGACGCACGATCTCAGCGAACTTGTTCGGCGATTTTTGGCTACTAAAACGTGCCGACCGGTAGGGTGCCGGTTACCAGGTGATATTCATGCTTACGAGGTGGCATCGTGCGACAACAGCAAAATATTTCAGTTGGCGTCAGCGACTCGCCGGGACACCAGTTGAGTAGCCGTCTTGCGCCCGGGAAACCGCTTCGCTACCTCGCTGTGCTGGCACTGCTGATCTCGGGAGCGGTGCTCGGCTGCGGCACCGATGATCTCCAGGCCCTGCCCAGCCCGCAGGGCGCGGCGCACACGTGTTCCCCGTGATCACCTCGCCCTAGGACCCCTTGAGGTCCCGGTCCTTGCTCGGCTGCACCCGCTTCGGCTCCCCCGGCATCTTGGGATAGTTCGGCGGATACGGCAGATCCCCCAGCCCCCGGTCCTCGTCGGCCTGCACCATCTCGAGCAACGGCTCCAGGGAATGCGCCACGTCGTCGATGCGGGCCCACGGATCGTCACGCTCTGCGAGCAGCTTCGGCACGGTGGCCATCGTGTAGTCATCGGGATCGGCGTCGGCGAGCTCGGTCCAGGACAGCGGCGTCGACACCGTCGCGATGGGCGTCTTGCGCACTGAGTACGCCGAGGCGAAGGTCCGGTCCCGCGCGTTCTGGTTGTAGTCGATGAACAGCCGCTCGCCGCGCTCCTCCTTCCACCACGACGTCGTCACCGCATCGGGCGCGCGCCGCTCCACCTCACGGGCCAGGGCGATACCAGCCCGGCGCACGGCGATGAAGTCCCACTCCGGCTTGATCCGGACGAACACATGGACGCCCCGGCCGCCCGACGTCTTGGGGTATCCGGTCAGGCCGAGTTCGTCGAGGATCGGTTTGAGTACACCGGTCGCGATCTCCCGGGCCTCTTTGAACCCGGTGCCCGGCTGTGGATCGAGGTCGATGCGCAGTTCGTCGGGGTGCTCGACGTCCGGGCAGCGCACCTGCCACGGGTGCAGCGTGATGGTGCCCATCTGCGCGGCCCAGATGATGGCCGACGGGTGCGTCACCTTGAGCGCGTCGGCGGTGCGGCCCGACGGGAAGGTCACGGTGCAGGTCTTCAGATAGTCCGGATGCTTTACGGGAACACGCTTTTGGTAGATCTCCTCGCCCTCGATGCCGTCGGGGAACCGTTGCAGGTGGGTGGGCCGGTCCCGCAGCAGCGTCACCATCCGCTCGGCGACGGCGAGGTAGTAGTCGACCATCGTGCGCTTGGTGCCCTTGCTCCCGAGCTGCGGGAAGTACACCTTGTCGGGGTTGGTGAACCGGACGGCGACGCCGTCGACGTCGAGTTCTTCTGCGGCGCTTGCCATCACGAATTCTCCAGGACGTCATACAGGTCGTAGTTCAGCGGTACGTCGAGTTGGTCGAAGGTACAGCTCTGCGGGTCCCGGTCCGGGCGCCAGCGGCGGAACTTCACCGTGTGCCGGAAGCGTCGGCCATGCACGCTGTTTCCCTCCATCTGGTCGTATGCCACCTCGCATACCCGCTCCGGACGAATCGGAATCCAGGTCTTGTCCGCGGCGGAATTCCAGCGGCTCGGTTCACCGTCCTGCGCGTCGCCGGTGCGCAGCGGCTCCAGTTCCGCCAGCAGCGCGATGCGGTCCTTGACGGTGAAAGACGCTGCGCCACCGACCATGTGGAGATTGCCTTCATCGGTGTAGAGACCGAGGAGGATCGAGCCGATGCCCTCACCACTCTTGTGGATGCGGTAACCGATCGCCACGCAGTCCGCGTCCCTGGCGTGCTTGACCTTCACCATCTCCCGCTTGCCCGGCAGGTAGGCGCCGTCGAGGCGTTTGGCGATCACGCCGTCCAGCCCCGCACCCTCGAACGTGGTCAGCCAGTGTGCGCCCTGTTCGGGGTCCTCGGTGGTCCGTGTGACGTGGCACCACTGCTTCTCGCTCACCAGGTTCTGCAACGCAGCGCGGCGGACGCGGAACGGCTCGGCCAGCAGACTGCGGTTGCCGTCGGCCAGCGCGTCGAATCCGATGAAGTGCGCCGGCGTCTGCTCGGCCAGCATCTGCACCCGGCTGGCCGCGGGATGGATGCGCTGGCTGAGCGATTCCCAATCGAGCCGGATGCGGCCGTTGATCTCCCGCGGCACCACGACCTCGCCGTCGAGTACACACCGCGGCGCGATCTCGTCCCGCAGCGCCGCGAGCAACTCGGGGAAGTATCTGCCCAGCTCTTTTCCGTTGCGCGACTGCAGCACCACGTCGTCGCCGTCCCTGAACACCAGGGCGCGGAACCCGTCCCATTTCGGCTCGTAGGACCACAGCCCCGCCTCGTCCGGTACCTTCACGGCGGCCTTGGCCAGCATCGGGTCTATCGGTGGCTGCACGGGTAGGTCCACGGTTTCCATACTCACGTAGACCGGCGCGGGTGGGCAATCTCATCGCGCGGCGCGTTACATTGCGGTCGTGTCCCATTCCCCCGCCGGCCGGTTCGCGCCGAGCCCGTCCGCCGATCTGCACATCGGCAACGTGCGGACCGCGGTGCTGGCGTGGTTGTTCGCGCGGTCCACGGGCCGGCGGTTCCTGGTACGCGTCGAAGATCTCGATGACCGCACGTTCCCCGATGTGGCGCAGCGGCAACTTGACGACCTGGCGGCCGTCGGGCTGACGTGGGACGAGCCGCCGGAATACCAGGCCTCACATGAGGGCCGGTATCTCGCCGTCGTCGACGAACTCACCGCCCGCGGCCTGACGTTCGAATGTTTCTGCAGCAGAAAGGACATCCTGCAGGCACCGCGCGCACCGCATGCGCCCGAAGGTGCATACCCGGGCACCTGCCGGAACCTCAGCGACGACGAGCGCGCCGAGCGCCGCGCCGCAGGCCGACCGCCGGCCATCCGATTGCGTTCGGACACATACGAATACACCGTCATCGACCTGCTGCACGGACCGTACACGGGCGTCGTCGACGACTTCGTGCTGCGCCGCGGCGACAACGTCCCGGCCTACAACCTGGCCGTCGTGGTGGACGACGCCGCCCAGGGCATCGACCAGGTGGTCCGTGGCGACGATCTGCTGCCGTCATCGCCGCGACAGGCGTATCTGGCTGCGCTGCTGGGTTATTCGCAGCCCGTCTACGCGCACGTCCCCCTCGTACTCAACGCCGAGGGCAAGAGGCTCGCCAAACGCGATGGCGCGGTGACGGTTTCGGAGATCGGTGCGGAATCCGCAATGGCACAGATCGCAGCGTCGCTGGGCTACGCCGCCACGACCCTCGACGGCATGCTGGCGCAGTTCGATCCGCAACGTCTACCCCGCGAACCCTGGATCTTCCCCCAGCTCAGTTGACTGTGCGTCTACGCACATCGCTACTCGAACTTTTGCTGCGTCAGCGCAATCTCAACTGCCGCAGGGGAATTGCTAGTCAAATGCTCAGCGCGTGGGTGGGTAGACCAAGTACTTCTCGCGGACGTCAGAGGTCCCTGACTGAAACAACCGCCGACAGATCGCAACCACGATTGCAATCAGGTACTTCAGCAGGTCCTACACCCGCCGCGGCACCCCGAAGACCTTGGCCAGGATGAAACCGCGCACGGACGCCGGGATGTTCGTCATCAGGGCGGCTTGCAGCTTGGGCCCCAGCCCGACGATGTACCGCGCCCTGGGCCGCCGCGCGGTGAGCGCTTCCTCCACCACCGCAACGACTTTCGCCGGGTCGACGGCCATCTTCTGCGACAGCGGCACCATCTTCTTCATGCCGGCGATGTGCTTGCCGTACAGGGCCTGGTGCGCGGGCGAGACGCCGGCCTCGAGCTCGGTGACCATGTCGTCGGCCTTGCGCCACATGTCCGTATCGGTCTGCGCGGGCTCCACGACCACCACCGGAACGCCCCAGGGCCGCAGTTCGATTCGGAGCGCCTCGGCGCCGGCCTCCAGCGCGAACTTCGATGCCGCATAGGCACCGATCATCGGCGTCGACAGCTGACCGTTGACGCTGGAGATGAACACCACACGGCCTCGGGACTCCCGCAACTTGGGCAGCACTGCCGCAGTCACGGCGAACTGACCGACCACGTTGACGTCCAACTGCTTCCGCCAGTCCGCGGGGGTCAGCGTCTCGACGGGACCGGCGACGACGATGCCGGCGTTGTTCACCACGGCGTCGAGCCGGTCCGGCAACGCCGCCGACAGCGCCGCGACATCATCTTCAGAGGTGACATCGAGGATCACCGCCGAAATCCGTTGCGGAGCCAGCGCCACGACCGCGGCAGCGTCGGCCTTGCTGCGCACTCCGGCGATGACATCCCACCCAGTGGCGGCGAGGTGCTGGGTGATGGCCAGCCCGATACCGCGGCCGGCACCGGTGACGAGAACTGAAGGCATGTTCGCGAGAGTAATGGCCGGGATCAAACGGTGACGGGCAGGGTCGCCAGGCCCCGCAGCGTCAGGTTGGGCTTATAGACAGGTTCACCCGCCAACTGCGCGTTCGGGAATCGCGCCGCCAGCGCCGAAAGCGCAACGGACGCCTCCAACCGGGCCAGTGGCGCGCCGAGGCAGAAGTGCGGACCCTTGCCGAAGGCCAGGTGCTTGATCGCACCGCGGTCGGGGTCGAATTCGCCGGGCCGGTCGTACATGCGCGGATCCCGTTGCGCGGCAGCCAGAAGCAGCATCATGATGTCGCCCTTGGGCACCGCCACGCCACCGATCTCGATGTCCTCGACGGCGACGCGGCTGGTCAGCTGCACCGGCGGATCGAACCGCAACGTCTCCTCCACGATCGACGACGCCCGCGACGGATCCGCCGCCAGCGCCGCCCAGTGCCGCGGGTTCCGCAGCATTGCCAGGGCCGCGTTGGCGATCAGGTTCACCGTCGTCTCGTGCCCGGCGATCAGCAGCAGATTGCAGGTCGCCACGATCTCTTCGGAGGTCAGTTGGTCGCCGTCTTCTTCGGCGGCGATCAGCGCGGAGATCAGGTCCTCCCCCGGCGAACTGCGTCGCTGCTCGATGAGGTCCCGCAGATATCCGCGCAGCCAGAGACCGGCCTCCATCAGGTCGGTGTTGTCCTCGGCCGCCTCGTCGCCCGCTGCCACGAAGGGATCCAGCCCACCGGCCAGCAGCGCCGACGCCCGGCTGAACAGCGGCTCGTCGGCCATCGGCACGCCGAGCAGCCGGCAGATCACCGCGACCGGCAGCGGATAGGCCAGGTCGGCCACCACGTCCATCGTGCCCGTCACGCCCTCGAGCAGCCCGTCGACCATGGTCACGATGTCGGCCTCGAGGGCCTTGATCACCTTGGGCGCGAACGCCTTCTGCGCCAGCCCGCGGAGCCGAGTGTGATCCGGCGGATCGAGGAAAAGGAAGCCCGGCTCACCGAACGGGCGGGCCGGCCGCTGGCCCGCAGCGATCTGCTTTTGCGTCACCGTCGACTTCAGCCGGTCGTTGGCCGATGCCGGGTGCCGCAGCACCTCGTCGCACTCGGCGAAGCCGGGAAACACGACCAGGTTCGCATAGGGCAGCGCCAGCGGCCCGACCTCGAGGAATCGCTCGTACAGCGGGTACGGGTCCGCCCGGTTGCCCGGATCCATCAACCCGAGAAGCAGCGTTTGCGGGTCGATCACTCCGGGCGCTCCAGTCATACCGCCAATTGTGCACAGCCCGGGATCGTCGCAGGTGGCCCGCTATCGAGAGCCGTAGTAACGCCCCAGCACGTGGTCCCGCAGTTCGTCGAACTCACCGGCGATGATGGCGGCGCGGATCTGGTCGACGAGCCGGATGATGAACCGCTCGTTGTGGATGGTGCCCAGCGTCGACGCCAGGATCTCCTTGGCCTTGAACAGATGGTGCATGTACGCCCGCGTGTAGTTGGCGCACGTGTAGCAATCACATTCGGCGTCAATGGGATTGAAATCCCGCTTGAACCGCGCGTTGGTGACGTTGAAGCGACCGGTCGCCGAGTACATCGCGGCGTTGCGGGCGACCCGCGACGGGGAGACGCAGTCGAAGGTGTCGGCGCCGGCTTCGATGGCGGCGAACAGATCATCGGGCTCACTGATACCGAGGAGGTGCCGCGGCTTGTCGTCGGGCAGTTCGTCGGTGACCCAGCCGACGATGGTCGCCAGGTTCTGTTTCTCGAGCGCGCCACCGATGCCGTAGCCGTCAAAGCCGTGCCCGTCCTCGTCGACGATGCCGACGAGCCCCTTGGTGGCCTGTCGCCGCAGGTCCTCGTACTGCGCCCCCTGCACCACCCCGAATAGTGCCTGCGCCGGCTTGCCCGCGCGTTCGATCGTCAGCCGACGATGTTCGGCCAGGCACCGCACCGCCCACCGGTGGGTCCGTTCCACCGAACGTTCTTGATAGGCACGGGTGTTCACCAGGGTGGTCAACTCGTCGAAGGCGAAGATGATGTCAGCGCCGAGCTGGTGCTGAATGCCGATCGACACCTCCGGCGTGAACCGATGCTTGTCACCGTTGAGGTGCGAGCGGAACGTCACCCCGTCTTCGTCGACGTGGGCCAGCCGCTCTTTTCCTTCGGCAATGATGTCGTCGGCCTGCAACCGGGCCGTGTCCATGGCCAACACCTTCTTGAAGCCCACCCCGAGCGACATCACCTGAAAGCCGCCGCTGTCGGTGAACGTCGGCCCGGGCCAGTTCATGAAGGCGCCGAGCCCGCCCGCTTCGTCCACCACATCGGGCCCCGGTTGCAGGTACAGGTGGTAGGCATTGGACAGAAGTGCCTGCGCCCCAAGTGATTTCATGGTCTCCGGCAGAACGCCCTTGACCGTCGCCGCGGTACCGACGGCGATGAACGCCGGCGTCTGGATGTCACCGTGCGGCGTATGGATCACGCCGGCCCGGCCACGCCGATCCGGCAGCTGCGCGGTGACTTCGAAGAACTGCTGACTCACCGCTGTATTCAATCAATTCCCCTCCCCGACACCCGAATGCCGGCTAACTACGCGGAAACAAACAGGTCAGGACGGTTACAGGGATTTTCTGTGAATTCGGTGAACAGGCGGTTGGCGAACCCCATAATGCACTGGATGACCCGCCGCCCGGACGGTTCGCACAAATTAGGAGCACAAGTTATGAAGCGTGGTTTGGTTGTCGCGGTCGCAGGTGCCGCGGTTCTGGCCGCCGGCCTGACCGGCTGTTCCAAGGACGACAAGAAGTCGTCCGGCTCGTCGGCCACCGCATCGGCCTCGGCGTCGTCGGCTGCGGGTAACTCTTCTGCCGGATCGGGCACTGCGAAGGTCAGCATCGACGGCAAGGCCCAGGACGTCCAGGGCCAGATCGGCTGCACCACGGCAGCCGGCAACGTGGTCATCGCCATCGGCAATGCTTCGGGCGGCCTGGGCGTCACCCTGACGGACGCCGACCCGCCGGTCGTCAAGACCGTCGGCCTGGGTGCCGTCAACGGCGTCACCCTGGGATACACCGACGGTGTCCCGGGCGGCGAAGCCAAGGCCACCAAGGACGGCAAGACCTACAAGATCAGCGGCACCGCCACCGGGGTCGACATGGCCAACCCGATGGAGCCCACCAAGAAGCCCTTCGAGATCGAGGTGACCTGCCCCTAGCAGGTCCCGCACACCGACACGGGTGGTGTTCCGGATGCCGGAGCACCACCCGTTCTGTGTTCGGCGGAGAAGTTGCAAATTCCCGTCTAAAGGCCTGGTCGCGGGAGTACCGTCCGGTTCACGCCTAGCCGGGGGAGCGCCGATGTCAGTTCAGATGTGGCCAACCAGAAGTCCCGCCGTTCGCGGCGTGCCGCGCATCTTCCTGTTGGTGGCGCTGTGCTGTGCACTGCTGGTGAGTCCCGCCACCAACATCACGTCGAGCTTCGTCGTCGGCCTGATGAACACGGTGATCGGCATCGGCGGGCGCGGCGACCCGACGTCTGCCAATATTCCGGCCAAGCTCAACCACACCGTGGTGCCGCCCGGCTACGCCTACCTGCCCATCAACTACCCCGCGTCGATCCAGCTGTCGGCGAGCACGACCGTCTCCGGGCCGAAGGTCTACAACGCCATCACGTCCCGGCCCGGCGAGCAGCTGATCGTCGCCGGCTACTCGGAGGGCAGTCTCGGCGCCGAGTGGGCCAAACGCCGGCTCCTGGCCAATGGCACCGGCCCCGCACCCTCGCAACTGTCATTCGTGATGATCGGCTCGCCCTTCGCCGGCAACGGCGGCATCTTCGAGCGGTTCCCCGGCATGAATGTGCCCTTCATCGTCAACAACCAGGGCCCGTCCGCGCCGTCGCCCTACGACACCACGTTCTACACGCGTGAGTACGACCCCTACGCCGACTTCCCGGCGTATTTCAATCCGCTGTCGTTGGCGAACAGCCTGCTCGGCGTGATGTACGCGCACCCCGACGCGTACTACGACTCGTACATCCCCGGCACCACGCCCGCCATCATCACCGTCGTACCCGACAACGGCGCGGGCGGGACGGACACCTACGTATTCATCAAGACTCCCGACCTGCCGCTGCTGGTGCCGCTGCGCATCGGTGCCGGTGCCATCGGATTGACGCCGTTGGTCAAACCGCTGCTGGACGCTGTCGAGCCGCTGCTGCGGGTGTTGGTCGACATGGGCTACACCGACCGAGAGAACCTGAATCCGGCCAAGAAGACACCGTTCTCGCTGTTCACTCCGCTGTCGAAGATCGTCGAGACGCTGAACGCGATACCCGGTGCCCTACAGGAAGGCGCCAACAACTTCGTCGACGACATCCGGTCCCAACTGCACCTGCCTCCCCTGGCGGCCACACCGACGGTCACTCCGCCCGTCACCACTCTGGACGCCTCCGCCAAGAGGACCGCGGCTCCGGCGCCGGTGGCGGCGACCGTCGAGGACAAACCTGCGGTGAACACGAAGGCCGACGAGCCGGACACCAAGACCGACGTGAAGAGCGACACCAAGTCCGACGTCAAGAACGAGCCGGCGCAATCGCCCGCCGCGACGCCGGCCACCGACACCGATCAGAAGCCGGCCGACGCCACCGAGCCGGAGCCGAAATCGACCAAGCCCCAAGCAGATCCGGACACACCACCGGCCAAGTCGACGAACCCGAAGACCGATCCCGACGCACCGCCGGTGAAGGTCACCAAACCGAAGAAAAAGAAGAACGCGCCCACCACGGACACGGATGCGGACACCCCGAAGTCTTCGTCATCCGACAGCGACGCCAAGGACAACCCGAAGACGAAAGGCGGGTCCAAGAACGACGCCAAGACTGGCACTCATTCCGAGCAGTCCGCGGCCTGACAGCGCCTCGAGATCGATGGTGCGCACAGATCGCGATCCCCCGCTAATCGCGATCTGTCCGCACTCGTGGCGACGCTGATCCGACGCACAGCAACCACCAAGGGAACACTTTACATACCATTGGTCTTGAATTACGATTTCCGCAGCACCTGTCCATTTATGGGGGGATCACGTCGCGAAAGGCGCCAGACGTGACCGCAACACATCTCAGGGAGCGTCGGCCGTGGTCACGGTCGAGGACTTCTCACGCGTAGTCTCCTCGATCTACGATTCCGCGGTCCAGCCAGAGCACTGGACCGCGACCATGGTCGATCTCCACACCATGTTCGGGGCAACCGGCGGCGCAGCCCTGGTGTTGGCCGATGGCGTGAGCCGGGCACCCCAGAGCGTCACCATCCCGACCGACGCCCTAGCCGAGTACGCGGAGTACTACCGCCACATCGATTACCTCCTCGAAGCGGTCGAGAACGGGCCCGTCGGATATGTGCACAGTTGCCAGGGACTCGCCGAGCTGCAGCCGAAGGCAGAGTTCCGCATGGACTGGATGCGGCCGCACCGACTCGACGACGGGCTGTTCGTCCGGCTGACGGACGGGCCCACACCCGCCACCTGGCTGGTGGCCACCGAGAAGCGTTCCGATCCTTTCGACACCGCTGAACGGGTCCACCTGACCGAGGCGCTGGTCCCCCACTTCCAGCGCGCGCTGCGCATCCAGCACGATCTCAGCGCGGCGACCCATCAGATCCGCAACATCTCGTCAGCGATGGACAACGTCACGCGCATCGGGATGGCCGTCGTGGACTGCGCGTTGTCGGTGCGCTACCTGAACACCGCAGCGGAGAACATCGTCCGCCGGCACGACGGATTGACCATCCGGGAGGGCTCGTTCGAGTTTGCGCACCCGCCCGCCGACGCGACGCTGCGCCACGGCATCAACGCCGCACTCGGACAGACCGGGTCGGTGGTGCGGGGTGGCACGTCCCTGTTGTGTCCGCGCCCATCGGGCTTGCGCCCGTATGTCATTCACGTACTGCCGTTCCAGCACGTGACGGCTCCGCTCGCCGAATCACGGGCTCTTGTGCTCATCCTCGATCCCGAGCGGCACCCGGAACCGGACACCGAGATGCTGCGCCGCCTGTACGGGCTGACGGCGGCCGAAGCAGCAGTGGCCATCAGGCTGATACAGGGCGACGGCATCAAACCCATCGCCGAGAGCATGTGCCTGTCCGCCGGCACCGTCAGAACCCACGTTCAACACATCTTCGACAAGACGGGCACCCACCGCCAGGCCGAGCTCGTTCGCACACTGCTCGCCATATCCCTGTAGTGCGCCAACCAAATACGCCAATCGGCTGATGCACCGGCGGGGCCGATGCCGGAACCTTTTTCCAAGGACAAGGAGGCCCCATGGGCAACGACACCACCGGACCCGGGATCCAGCGCTGCGACGTCTGCATCGTCGGGGCCGGGATCGCCGGCCTCAACGCGCTCTTCACGACCTCCCAGTACCTGTCGGCAGGCCAGCGGGTGATCCTGCTGGACCGGCGGCACCGCGCGGGCGGCATGTGGGTCGACACCTACGCCTATGTGCGGCTGCACCAGCCACATCCGTTCTTCACCGTCGGGAACATCGGCTGGACGCTGGGCGCCGAACCGTCACACCTGGCCACCAAGCACGAGGTGCTCGCACAGTTCGACCATTGTCTCGACGTGCTGCGAGAGCGTATCGCGATCGACGAATACTACGGCTGGACAATGCAATCCGACGCTGAGGCCGACGGCGTGGTCCGCATCCAATGTGTGTCCGACGACGGGCGCACCATGGTGATCGAAGCCAAGCATCTGATCAAGGCCAGCGCCTCCGATGTCGAACCGAACGACCCACTGCCGGTGTCCAGCACGACCGTCCGCTCAGTGTCGCCGAACTACTGCGACATGCGCGCCGGTGACATCGATGACAGCAACGCTCCGGTGTGGATCATCGGCAGCGGCAAGACCGCGATGGACACCGCGTACGCGCTGATCACCCGTCACCCCGGGCGCGAGGTGAATCTGCTGGCGGGTTCGGGAACCTACTTCGCCCACCGCGACCGCCTGTTCCCCACCGGTGCCAAGCGGTGGTGGGGCGGGGTGACCTTCAACCCGTTCGTCGACGAGGTGACGCAACTGTTCGACGGCACCAACGAAGACGAAGTGGCCCGCCACTGGCGTGAGCGGTGCGGGGTCTGGGTGACGCCCAAGACCAACAACTTCCTGCTCGGGCTGCTGTCGACGGCGGAGCGCGACGCCATCGCCGCCGGCCTCAACGACATCGTGATGGACCATTTCGTAGATGCCGTCGACCACGACGGGCGGACCGAACTGCAGCTGCGCAGTGGCGCGGTCCACGAGATCGCGCCGGACAGCTGGATCGTCAACTGCACCGGGTACCTGCTGAAGCGCTCGGGGCCGTACGAGCCCTACACCTCGCCCAGCGGCCGAGTGCTGTCGTTGAACGCTCGCGCGGCGACGCTGCATCTGACGACGTACATGGGCTACTTCCTGCCCCATCTGATGTTCACCGGTCAACTCACCCAACTGCCGCTGTACGAGCTCGACATGATCGACTTGCGCCAGAAGTGCAACGCGGCGTTCCCTCACACCTTGATGACGCTGGCGCTGCACAACCTCAGCCTCATGACAGATGTCCTGCCCACCAAGGTGTTTCGAGATTGCGGGCTGGACATCGCACGGTGGTATCCGATGCCGCGTCAGCTGCTCGGGACGGTCCAGTTCCTGGCGACCCATCACCGCCGGCGTCCGCACCTGCAGCGCACCCTGGACACCGTCGCGCGGCGTTTCGACGTCCACTGCGCTCCGCTCAGCACCAGTGGCGCGCCTACTCAGCCAGTGACAGCTCCGGCGGCGGGACGCGCAGGCCGCGGGTGAGGACCAGCAGGTACACCACGCCGATCGCCATCCAGATCACCCCGAGAGTCAGTGCGGCACTGCCGAGTTGGGTGAGCAGGTAGACGTCGACGACCGCGCCGATCAACGGAATCACCACGTACGTCAGCGGATTCAGCCGCGTCTCGTGGCGATGCCGGACGAAGTAGCCGATCACCGACAGGTTCACCAGCGTGAAGGCGGTGAAGGCCCCGAAGTTGATGAACGACGTCGACGTGGCGACGCTGAGGAACACCGCACCCAGCCCGATCAAGCCGCACAGCACGATGTTGAAGACGGGCGTGAAGAACCGGGGCGACACCTTGCCGAAAAATCTCTTGGGCAACACCGAGTCTCGGCCCATCGCATACAGCAACCGGGACACGCTCGCCTGCGCGGCCAGGCCCGAAGTGAACTGGCCGATGATCAGACCGGTCACGAAGAACGCGGCGAACAGCGCCCCACCGATGGTCCGCGCCGTGTCGGCGGCCAGTGAATCGGCGTTCGCGAATGTGCCGCCGGGCTGGACCAGCGTGAGGATGTACGCGACCGCCACGAAGACCACCCCGCCGATGAGCGCGACGAGCATGATGGCGCGCGGGATGTTCCGCTGCGGATTCTTGGTGTCCTCCGTGAGCGTGCTGACGGCGTCGAACCCGAGAAACGAGTACGCCGCGATGGCCGCGCCCGCGGCGATCGCCGGGAAACCACCGGTACCGGTGAACGGAGTGGCGGACAGCAGCGAGCCACCACCGTGGTGGGACACCATGTGGGCCACCGCGAAACCGACGAACAGGGCGATCACGAGGAACTGCAAGGCCATCAGGACCAGGTTGGCCTTGTCCGCCACCTTGAGCCCGAGGATGTTCAGCGCAGTCGTCAGAACGATGAAGAGCACGATCCACACCCACGCCGGTACCGACGGAAACTCGCCGGTCAGGTACGCGGCGCCGATCAACCAGATGACCAGTGGCAGGAACAGGTAGTCGAGCAGGATCGTCCAGCCGACCAGGAATCCGAGCCGCGAATCCAGCGCCTTGCGGACGTAGGTGTACGACGAGCCCGCGACCGGATAGTGCACCGACATCTTCGCGTAGCTCGCGGCCGTGAACAGCATGGCCACCGTGGCCAGCAGATACGAACCCGCGCTGGCGCCCGCGGACGCCTCGGCGATGACGCCGAAGATGCCCAGGACGATGATCGGCGCCATGTACGCGAGGCCGAACAGCGTCACGCCACCCAAGCCGAGGGTGGCGTTGAGGTGGCCGGCTTCGCCGGTCTGCTGGGCGGTTTCGGTCATGAGCGTCCTTGGGGGTCGGCGGTCTGCGGCTGCCACCGCTGGTGCATCAGTTGACCGCCGTAGACCGGCAGTTCGATGGGGTCGTCCTCGGCGTACAGCTGCTCCCACACCCGGTTGACGCCGGCGGTGCCGTGGGTCCGCACCGCCGTCACCCGGTCGAGGTCGATCGTCAGATACGTGACCTCCGGCTCGGCGTGGGCCGCCTCAGCAAGGACCTCGCCCTCCGGTCCGACGTAGATGCTCTGCCCGCGCCCGAGCGGCCCGGCGGCGTTGACGCTCAGGTAGTAGATCTGGTTCGTGATCGCGTTGGCGCGGGCGAGGACGAGTTCCTGCGCGCGGTCGTCGGATGTCGTCTTGACGATGTTCAACACGACCTCCGCGCCGAGCCACGCGATCTGCCGGGTCGCCTCGGGGAACCAGCTGTCGTAACAGATGTTGACGCCCATCCGGCCGACGCCGGGTACATCGAAGGCCGAGAAGCCGGAACCTGACGCCCATGGCTCGTAGGGGCGCCACGGGAACACCTTGCGGTACGACGAGATCAGTCGACCATCGGGGTCGAAGACGAGAGCCGTGTTGAATACGCGGCCGTCGTCACCGCGCTCGGCGATCGAGCCGGGCACCAGCCAGACGCCGGCGTCGGCGGCCACGGCACCGAGCGCCCGCACTAGCGGTCCCGTGAGCGGCTCGGCGACCGCGTCGAAATAGGACCGGGGATCGGCAGCGGCGTCGCTCGCGCCGAGCAGGTGAATCTCAGGGAACACCACCATCTGGGTATCCGGCCGCTCGGCGAGGATCGCGGCGAACTCAGCAGCCAGCTCGGCTACTGGATCGTCGCCTTGCAGGGGACTGGCCTGGACGAGGGCCACTCGCCATTGTCGACTCATCTCACCTCACTGCCGGCGGTCACGGCCCCAGTGTGCGCCAGGACACATCCGCCATGCTCAGACAATCCGGGGATTTTCCGTGTGATTATTCGACATTCCGTATATTCGCGCAGTTCTCAGCCACGGTGCGCGCTGAAGAACCGCCAGATGACGTCGGTCGCGTTCAGCGCAGTCGACGGCGGCGGCAGGTCGCCGAGTCGTTGTGCCAGCGGACTCGGGACACCGCCGGGCCACTGGTGGCCGGCGCTCGCGACGCTGATCAATTCGACAGTGCGGCCGCCGGGGCAGTCGGCCGTCTGTGTCGTCACGGCGCCGGCGGTCGAGGTCACCGCAGCTCCGCACACGTCGATAGCTCGCCACATCGCGTTCACGGCGGGCACCGACGGACCGTCGACATTGGGTGCGCCGCTGAGGGTTGTGGCCTTACCCGGCCCGCCGTCGAAGGGGACGCGATCGTCGGCGGTGCCGTGGATCTGCAGCACCGAGGTCGGCGCGGCGTGGGCACAGTCGGTCAACAGCGTCCCGGCGACAGGGGCGACCGCGGCGAACAGATCCGTCTGGCACGCGAGCCGTAGCGCCATCATGGCGCCGTTGGACATTCCGGTGACGTAGACGCGCGCCGGATCGATGGGCAGCTGCCCTTCGATCGCGCCGACCATGGCGGTGATGAACCCGACGTCATCGATGTTGCGGTTCTTCGGCATGCCGCAACAGGTTCCGGCGTTCCAAGCGCGATCCATGCCGTCGGGATACGCGACGACGAATCGGCCGGCATCGGCCTCGGCATCCCAGTTGTAGGCGCGCTCGGCCTGCGCCCCGTCGCCGTACCCGCCGTGCAGCATGACGACCAGCGGCGCTGGGCCGGTGAGCCCGTCGGGCCGGTAGAGGTGGAAGGTGCGGGTCACGCCGCCGGCCTGCACCGATTGACTCGACGCCGCCGGCGGGGCGCCGGCGGCCCGGTGCCCACCGCAACCAGCGAGCGCCGGCAGCGCAAGGACGATCACCACGGCACTCAGTGCCCGCAGCAGCCGGCGGCTCATGCCTCCATAGTGCACCGTGCGCCCGCCTGCCAGAATCGTGCGGTGACTTCCGGTATTCGCGTCATCCGCGCCGACGAACGCTGGCACTGGCGCAACGAGTGGCTGGAATCGTGGCAGTCGTTCCCGGCGACCGGCAACTTCGATCTGGCGGCCAACGCCCACGGCCTGCTGATGATCAACAACGAGGACATCGTCACCCCCGGCGAGGGCTTCGACGCGCACGACCACCGCGACATGGAAATCATCACCTGGGTGCTCGAAGGCACACTGGTACACAAGGATTCATTGGGCAACGAGAGCACCATCTATCCGGGGCTGGCCCAGCGGATGAGCGCCGGCACCGGCCTGCGGCACTCGGAGCGCAACGGCGCCGGGCGGCAGGAACGCCGACCCCTGCGCGTGGTCCAGATGTGGATTCCGCCCGAGGAACTCGGCGGTGCTCCCGGTTATCAGGAGGCCGACATCTCCGTCGCACTCGCCGGAAATACATTGATTCCCATGGCATCCGGCATGCGCAAGTACCGGGACGATGCCGCCATCACCTTCGGCAACAGCTATGCCGCGCTGCACGTCGCACGGTTGGACGCCGGTAGCGCGGTGCAGGTACCGGACGCACCGTACGGCCACGTCTTCGTCACCCGCGGCCAGGCCGAGTTCGAAGGCTCCGGTCCGCTGCATACCGGTGATGCCGTGCGACTCACCGGCACCGGCGGACAGCGCATCACCGCGGCCGACGAGGGCGCCGAAGTTCTCGTCTGGGAGATGCACACCATCGCGGTGAACGTGTAGCTAGCGCCCCAACCGGGCCAGTGCGACGGCCGCGGCGTTGGCTCCGCACATGCCGTGCCCACCCGGTCCGGGAGGTGTGGCCGCCGAGCAGATGTACATACCCGGGACGCCGATGGTGTACGGCGACAGGGTGGTTCGCGGCCCGAAGGCGAGTTGCCGGATGTCCTTGGCGCCGGTATTGATGTCGCCACCGACGTAATTCGGGTTGTAGACCGACATTTCGGTGGTGGATCGCACGGCCTGTCCGACGATGCGTTCCCGGAATCCGGGGGCGAACCGCTCGATCTGCGCGATGATCGCCTCGGTGGCGTCGCCGCTGTAGCCATTGGGCACATGCGCATACGCCGACACCGGATTGACGGCGCCGACCGAGCGTTCGGGGTCGGCCAGGTACTGCTGGAACGCCAACACGAAGGGACGCTGCGGCATCCGGCCCGCGTGGATGTCCCGTTCGGTCGTGGCGATCTCGGCGAAGTCACCGCCCAGGTGCACGGTGCCGGCCCGGCGCGCGGCCGCGTTGGTCCACGGCACGTCGCCCTCCACCGCGAAGTCGACCTTGAAAGCGCCTGGGCCGTAGCGGAACCGGTCGAAAGCACGGCGTATCCGCGTGGGGAGCCGGTCTCCGAGAATGCCTGCGATGGCGGTGGGTGACAGGTCGAAGACGGTGATGTCGGCGGGCGGTAACTGCGACGCCGCGGTGATCCGCACACCCGTCTCGATCTTGCCGCCCAACTCGGCCAGCACGGCCTCGAACGCGTTGGTGATCGCCTGCGATCCCCCGGCGGCCACCGGCCAGCCGTTGGCGTGCCCGGCGGTGATGATGCCCAGCCCGATCGCTGACGTGAGTGGATGGTGCAGCGGCTGAAAGGTATGTGCGGCAACGCCTCCGAACAGTGCGCGGGCCTGCGGTGTCCGGAAGACCCGCGCCAGCGCTGCCGCGGGCAGCACCGTCGGCGCCCCGAATCTGGCCAGACCCAGGGGATGTCGCGGTATCCGCAGCAGCGGGCCCATGATGTCCTCGGACAGCGCATCGAACCGGCGCGACGGTCCGCCGAACAGCATTTTCCACCGCGGTCCGTCGGTCCCGAGCCCGGCGGCTGTCGTCTCGACCGAGCGGTAGAGGGCGCCGGCGGTGCCGTCGTCGAGGGGGTGGGCGCAGTCGATGTCGGTCCACTTCCACTGCAGGCCATAGCGATCCAGGCCGAGGTCTTTGATGAACTTGGAGCCCGCCGGCATCACGTGGATGGCGGCGCAGTCGTCGAACACCAGGCCCGGTAGGACGTACTCGCTGGAGCGAATGCCGCCGCCGATGCGGTCGGCGGCCTCCAGCACCGTGACGTCGATTCCCTTGGCGGCCAGGGTGATGGCGGCGGCGAGCCCGTTGGGCCCGGCGCCGACCACAACCGCGGTACTCATCGGTGAAGGACTCCGGCCCGCTGCCACGTGACGTTGAGCGGGATCGGGCCGTTGGGCAGCCACGGCTGCTCGTCGACCAGGTCCTTCACGTTCCACGTGCCACGCTCGATGACGCCCAGTGCCGCATCGATCACCTTGTACTCCTGCGTCATCTTGTGGATAGGCTGCGACTCCACCCAGGCGATGACGAACTCGCCCGGCTCGAACTGCGCCTCTGACTGGATGGCCCGGATCAGATCTTCATTGTGCAGGTGCCCGTCGCCGAAGTTGAAGCCGATGATGGTGTTGCAGGACATCTCGCCTTCGCGCACCGTGCGGGTATCGATGTCGGGCAGGCATTTCAGCAGCACAGAGTACAAACCGCGGCCCTGGCTGTGCATGGCCCGCCACGCCGTCACCTGCTGCGTGAATACTTCGGCGGTGATCGGGTCCCAGCCGAAGGCGACGTACTGGTCGGCCGAGTTGGGCGAGGACCGGGTGACGCGGTTCAGCTTCTGCTCGGCTCCGGGGGTGAAGGTCCACACCGCCGAGGCCCAGTTGCCGGCGTACTGGCGCATGGCCGGCAGGAACGACACGAGGTCGGGGCGCAGGTTGCCGAGGATCGGGAAGAACGACAGCGCCGCGGCGAGCACGATGGCCAGCCAACCCGGGTTCATGTCCCACACCGCGTAGCCGTCCCCGTTGGGGAAGCCCAGGAACAGGAAGATCGTGGCGTACGCGAACAGCACGTTCCATTCCACCGGCACCGCCAGCGGGAACGTCGAGATGATGAACAGGTGGAAGCTGACCATGATGGCGGCGGCCGCGATGGACAGCCACGGCCACGGCGAGAACAGAAGTGCCAGTGGCGCAGCGATTTCCACGATGCTGCCCGGTCCGTGGGCCATGAAGGTGGCCAGGTGCGAGGGACGCAGGTCCTCGGGGAAGCTGCGGTAGTGGGCCCGTTTGAGCCACTTGAACGGGATCGCGGGGCTGTTGCTGACCATCGGTGGGATGACGTTGGTGAAGTGCAGGCCGAACTTCGAGACGCCGGCCCAGATCCAGACCGTGCCGATCAGCAGCTTGCCGGCGATGATCATGTTGACGAACGGCAGTGTGGCGAAGAAGATCAGCGCCGGCAGGTACTGCTCGCCGCGGCCTGCTAGGAAGATCGTCTTGTCCCGCAGGCCGATCAGCACGAACAGGATGATGGGCGCGACGAACAGCGCCGGGTTGACCAGTCCGGAGGTGTTGTCCGGCAATGCTTTCGACAGCGATTCGCTGGGCACGCCGGGCAGCACCAGAGCCAGGAGCACCGTGGCCATCAGGGCGAGGTAGACGACGATGTCGAACCAGGTCCGCCGGTCGCCGTTGGTGAACGGCACCGCCTTCCACGGCCGCAGCCGAATGGTGTTGGGCTTGGCCCAGAATCGGAACCCGCCTGTCATCGGCTTGGTCTTGCCGGCCAGCGGTCCCCAGGAGCCGGCGAACCCGACGAGTTCCAGCAGGACCGTCCACAGGATCACCTTCTGGTACACGATCGGCTGGTCCCACCACTGCGAGACGTGCCAGAACGCCGGCAGGTGCGATGTCGCGGTCGCGATCGTGACTCCGCCGATCGCGTAGAAGACCGTGAGTTTGAGGATGTAGAGGACGTGGATCATGCGCGGTGCGCCGTACCCGTCGTCCACCCACTTGAGGCACATGATGCGGAGCCGCTCCTGCAGCGGCATGCGGAGAAACTCTTCCAGGTCGACCTTCGGCAAGGTCGGTTTGATGAATCCCATGATGTGAGCTCCTTTGCTGGTATCAGGCTAGATTCGCGGATCGGTGGCGGTGAGGGTTTTGCGCAGCGACGGCTTGTCGATCTTGCCGACAGGGTTCTTCGGCAGCGTCTCCAGAACCGTGATGTCTACGGGCAGTTTGTATTTCGACAGTGACGCCTGCAGGTGCGCGGCGATGTTGTCGACGTCGAGTTCGGCTCCTTGATGCGCGGAGACGAACAGCACCGGCTCTTCGCCGTAGAGCCCGCTCGCGCGTCCGACCACGGCGGCCTCGGCGACGCCGGCAACCTGGTGCACGACGGTCTCGATCTCCTTGGGGTAGATGTTCTCGCCGCCGCGGATGATCATGTCCTTGGCTCGGTCGACCAGGACCAGATACCCGTCCTCGTCGAACCGACCGACGTCGCCGGTGTGCAGCCAGCCGTCCTTCAGGGTCTTCTCGGTCTCCTCGGGCCGGTTCAGGTAACCGCGCATCACGTTGGGTCCCTTGATGATCACCTCGCCGAGTTCACCCTGGGGCACTTCGGCACCGGCCAGGTCGACGATGCGAATTTCCTGACCCGGCAACGGGATTCCGACGGTGCCAACCTTGCGCGGCCCGTTCAGCGGGTTGCCGGTGCTGGCGCACGATCCCTCGGACAGCCCGTAGCCCTCGACGAGGGGAATGCCGTAGCGCTTTTCGAAGCCCTCCAGCAGTTCGATGCTGGCCGGTGCGGCACCGCACACGGCGAACCGGACCGCGGAGGTGTCGGGCTGCACCTCGGGCGGCAGGCCCAGCAGCATGGTGTAAATGGTTGGCACCGCGGAGAAATAGGTGGCGCGGCTGGATTCCAGGCGGGTGAAGAAGGTCGCCGGATTGAATCGGCCGGCGATGGTGGTGTGGCCGCCGGCGAGCAGCGGCGACAGCACGCTGACGACAATGCCGTTCACGTGGAACAGCGGCAGGATGAGCAGGCTGTGGTCGGCATCGGTCAGCTCGAAGCCTTCGATCACCATGGCGCACATGGCATTCAGGTTGGCGTTGTCGAGCATGACACCCTTGGGCCGGCCGGTGGTGCCGCTGGTGTAGATCAGCAGGGCCAGGTCGTCGTCATTGCCGGCCACGGGATCGGCCGTGCGGGGCTCGCCACCCATGTCGTCGACGTGCAGCACCGTGACGTCGGAGTCGACGTCACGATCGACGACGAGCACGACGGCGCCGGCGTCGGCCACCTGGTAGGCGACTTCGGCGGGCACCAGGGTCGGGCTGATGGGCGTCGCGACGGCGCCGAGCCGCCACGTGGCGAACAGCGCGACGACGAATGCCGCGCGGTTCGGGAGCATGATGCCGACGACGTCGCCGGCGCGCACACCGCGCTGATGCAGAGCCCCGGCGGCGCGCTGGACGGCATCGAGAAATGCGGCGTTGTCGAGGTCGGTCTCGTCGTCGGCGACGGCCGGTGCGTGGGGCGCCGCAGCAGCGCGGCGGTCGGGCAGGGTGGCGAGGTTCATGTCATAAAAGTAGAAGTTTGTGGTGTACGCCACTCCGTCGTGCGCCGATCAACTTTGTCCGAAGATTTGTACGTTCGACACAAACTTTGGCTCTACAGTCGGCACATGGATCCGGCGGTCAGCGAGGCCAACACCACGATCATGACCCGCCTCATCGCCCGTCAGGCCGAGGTCGCGCGCTCCGTCGGGCACCGTCTGGCCAGCGATATCACCGAGCTGCGCGGCGATCCCGAGATCATCGAACTGCTCCGCGCCAGTGTCGGCGGCAACGTCGAGACCATCTTCCACGCGCTGCGCTACGACATATCTCTGGAAAACATCGAAGCGCCCACCGCTGCCCTCGAGTACGCGCGCCGGCTCGCGCAGCGCGGGGTGCCGATGAACGCCCTCACGCGCGCCTACCGCATCGGCCACGCGCTGGTGCTCGACGTCGCGGCCGAGGAGATCAACCGCGCCGGGTTCGAGCCGCAGACCTGCCTGGCCATTTACGAGCGGATGACGTCGGTGACGTTCCGCTACATCGACTGGATTTCGCAGCAGGTCGTCACGGTCTATGAAGACGAGCGCGACCGCTGGCTCGCCAACCGCAACAGCACACAGGCGCTGCGGGTGCGGGAAGTGTTGTCCGGCAACGACTCCGACCCCGAAGCCGTCACCGCCGCGATCCGCTATCCGATGCGCCGCCACCATCTGGCCGTGGTGCTGTGGTGGCCGACGGGTAGCGGCCAGGTCACCGGGCACGACGACGCGCTGGCCAGACTCGAACAGTTCCTGCGCGCGGCCGCCGATCATGTCGGCACCCAGGGCAGTCCGCTGTTCCTGGCCGCCGACCAGCGGACCGGCTGGGGCTGGCTGCCGTTGTCCGGCGCCACCGCGCCCGGAGCGTCCGCACAGCTGCGGCAGTTCACGGACGCCCATCCCGGCGCCCCTGCCGTCGCCGTCGGCACCCCACTCCCGGGCGTCGACGGCTTCCGCCGGTCACACCGGCAGGCCCTGCGCGCGCACAGCGTCGCCGTGACGGCCGACCTGACCGGTGTCACCGCGGCCGACGCCCCGGGCTTCGCCGCGGCCGCGCTGCTGGGCGAGAACCGGGACGACGCACGGGAGTTCGTCCACACGGTTCTCGGGCCGCTGGCCGGGGCCGGCGCCAATGACGCCCGACTACGCGAGACCTTGCAGGTGTTCCTGCGGCACGGTGGTAGCTACACAGCCGCGGCCGATGAGCTGGTGGTGCACTTCAACACCGTCAAGTACCGCGTCGGGCGGGCTCTCGAGCGGCGGGGACGGCCACTTGGCGACGACCGCCTGGACGTCGAGATGGCGCTGCTGCTGTGCCACTGGTACGAAGCCGCGGTCCTGGCCGAGGAATAGCGGCCAGCTCGCCAGCAAGGTCACAGACAACGAAAATTGCCAGCATATTCCCAGCATCAGTGATCAAACCGAGACTGATAGCAAATCGAGGCGTGTTAACCAGCTGGTTCACTGCTGTAACGGATGCGCCGCGGCCGGCGATACCAGGGTAGTGGTCGGATGAACCGAGTACGACCCAGTAGGTTCACCTGGCCACACGCGAGAGAACCATGATTGGAGTATCACTAATGCGCAACTCAGGACGTTTGATCGGATTTGCTGCGGCATCGGCCCTGGCGCTGGTCCCGCTCGCCGTCGCGGCTCCGGCTTGGGCCGATGACGAGGTTTCCGGTGAAACCGGCGCCGCGGTCGCTACCCCGATCGGCAACGGCAACGCGGGTGGCGGCGCTGGCTTCGGCGTGGAGAACCCCTTCTGGCATCCCTTCGACGCATCGAGCAACGCGGGCGGCGGCGCCGGTGTGAACACCCCGCTCGGCGGCGGTGAGTTCAACACCGCCACGGGCACCGACGCCGGCTTCGGTGGCGCGGGCTTCGACACCAACACCGGCGCGGCGATCAACACCCCGCTGGGTGGCAGCAACTTCAACACCGGTGCGTCCACCGATTTCAACGTGCCCAACCCGGCTGACTTCATCCCGAACTTCGGCGGCGGCGCCAATGCTGGCGGTGGCGCGGGTGTGAACACGCCCTTCGGTGGCAGCGGCTTCAACGCCGGCGCCTCCAACGAGTTCGCCGCGCCCGCCCCGGCCGACTTCATCCCGACGTTCGGTGGCGGTACCGGCGGCGGCGCGGCCGTCAACACCCCGGTCGGCGGCAGCGGCTTCAACACTGGCACCTCCGGTGAGATCGGCCCCGACGGCATTCAGGCCGGCACCAACTCCGGTGCCGGCGTCGCGACCCCGGTCGGCGGCTCCAACTTCAACGGCGGCTCGGCCTTCACCTTCGGCCGCTAAGTTCCTGATCACATAGGCCAGGCACCCGAGATGGGTGCCTGGCCTTTGTGGTCTCCGGGATGTCAGCGGGCGGGCTCCTGCTGCGTGGTGCAGTGAATGCCGCCGCCGCCCGCGGCGACGGCGTCGATGTTGATCTGCACGATCTGGCGGCCCGCAAAGAGTCGCTCGAGGGTGGCCTTGGCAGCGGCGTCTGCCTCGGGGTCACCGAACTCCGGTGCGACGACCGCGCCGTTGCAGACGTAGAAGTTGATGTAGCCGGCCGCGAAGTCGTCGTTCTCGAACTTCTCGCGCACCGTCGCCGGGCCTTCGATGACCTCGACCTGTAGCGGTCGGTCGTGGACATCGGTCGCGGCGTGCAGGACGTCGAGGTGGCGGCGGGTGACGTCGTAATCGAACGACTTCGGGTCGGTGTCGAAGCCGGCTACGACGACGCCGGGACTCGCGAAGCGGGCATAGAAATCGGTGTGGCCGTCGGTGATGTCGTGCCCGGCGATACCCGGCAGCCAGATCACCTTCCGCACCCCGAGCACACGGCCGAGTTCGGCCTCGACATCCTGCTTGGACCGACCGCGGTTGCGGTTGTCGTTGAGCACGCAACTTTCGGTGATGATGGCGGTGCCCTGGCCGTCGACCTCGATGCCGCCGCCTTCGAGCACCAGATCGGTGTGCACGGTCTGCACTCCCGCGCGCCCTGCCACGAACGCCGCGACCTCGCCGTCGCGGCGATGTTCCTGCTTGCCGCCCCAGCCGTTGAAATTGAAGTCCACACCGCCCCAGCCTCCGGCGCCCTTCACGAACACCGGCCCGGTGTCGCGGATCCACAGGTCGTCGATCGGAGCCGCGATCAGCTCGACGTTCGCCGCCCCGATCAGGCCGCGCGCCGCGTCCATCTCATCGGGGCGCACCAGCATCGACACGGGCTCGAACCGCGCAATGGTCGTGGCGATGGTGGCCAGGTCGCGGCGCACCTGCGGCAGCAGCCGTCGTCCCCAGATCTGTTCACTGGCCCCGAACGCCATCCAGGTCCGCTTGTGCGGGTCACCTTCGTCCGGCATCACCCACGGCCCGGTGTCGTCTTTGCGCGCCGAGGGAGGCGGCGCCGCCGAGTCGCTGTCCTCGCAACCCGCCAGCATCGCCGCGCCGATCGCGGCCATCCCTGCCTGCAGAAGCCGTCGCCGCATCACGGGGTCAACGCTAGTCGAGCGGTCGCAAAAAAGCCCCTCACCTGCGGTGACAGGTGAGGGGCTCTATGGCGGTGGCGGAGGGATTTGAACCCTCGGTGGGGGGTTACCCCACACACGCTTTCGAGGCGTGCTCCTTAGGCCGCTCGGACACGCCACCGTGTGGCAGCTTACCGGCCACATGGTGTCTCGCCCTAATCGGGCTCTGACCAGGTCGTCCTACCGCTGCCGGGCGAAGAACCCCTCCATGAGCGCCGCGCACTCGGCCTCCAGCACCCCACCACGGACCTCGGGCCGGTGCGTCAGCCGCCGGTCACGGACCACATCCCACAGCGAGCCGACGGCGCCGGTCTTGGGTTCCCACGCCCCGAACACCACGCGGGCCACCCGGGACATCACCAGCGCGCCGGCGCACATGGTGCACGGCTCAACGGTGACGGCCAGCGTCGCCCCTTCCAGCCGCCAACCGTCGCCGTGGACGGCCGCGGCCGCGCGCAGCGCCAGGATTTCCGCGTGTGCGGTGGGGTCACCCAGAGATTCGCGGGCGTTCGCGGCCCGGGCCAGCTCCACCCCGTCGGCAGAAACGACCACCGCGCCGATCGGCACGTCGTCGGCACCGGCGAGTTCGGCGGCCTCCAACGCCAGCCGGATCAGCCGTTCGTCACTGGAGCTGACAATCGGGTTGCAGTCGGCTGCGCTCACCGCCCCAGCTTGTCCAATACCGCCACGAGTTCGTCGTTGAAGCCCATCTCCTGGGCGATGCGGCTGAGTTGTTCGTCGGCGTATTCGTCGTCGGCGAGGATCACGCCGAGCACCGCCTCGGGCAGGCCCAGGTCGGCCAGCAGCCCGAGGTCGCCTTCCTCGAACGGGTCATCTTCCTCGAGCTCTTCGAGGCTCAGGTCGGCGTCCAGCTTCTCCAGCACGTCGGCCGCGATGTCGTAGTCCAGTGCCGCGGTGGCGTCCGACAGCAACAGCCGGGCCCCGGAGGGCGCCGGGCGGACGATCACGAAGAACTCGTCGTCGACGTTGAGGAGGCCGAAAACCGCCCCGGCGGAACGCAGTTCACGAAGTTCGGTCTCGGCGGCGGCCAGATCCACCAGCGCCGCGCGCTTCAGCGGGACGCAACGCCATGCGCCGTCCTCCCGGACGACCGCGACCCCGAAACCGTCGGGGAGATCGGCAACCTGCTGCTGTGCCTGCGCGCGCTGTACTCCCATGCGGATAACGCTAGTCCGCACTCTGCCACTTGACCAGCGGTCCCATATGTACCCCACCGGGGCTGTGTGCAAACCTTGCAAGGTGACAACTCCGGTGTGTGTGCTCGGTATGGGACTCATCGGCGGTTCGCTGATGAGGGCCGGGCAGGCCGCGGGCCGCGAGGTGTTCGGATACAACCGGTCGATCGATGCGGTCCGCTCGGCGACGGCCGACGGCTTCGACGCGACCGAGGACCTCACCGCGGCACTGAAGCGCGCCGCGGCGAGCGATGCGCTCATCGTCCTGGCGGTGCCGGTCCCGGCACTGCCGATCATGCTCGAACGCATCCGCGATACTGCTCCGGATTGCCCGCTCACCGACGTGGTGAGCGTCAAAGGCAATGTCCTGCAACAAGTTCAGGAGTACGGCCTGCTCGACCGATTCGTCGGCGGGCACCCGATGGCCGGCACCGCGCATTCCGGCTGGGCGGCCGGCACCCCGGATCTGTTCGCCGGGGCACCGTGGGTGGTGAGCGTGGACGACCACGTCGACCCCCAGGTATGGGCACAGGTGATGCATCTGGCGCTGGACTGCCGCGCCGTGATCGTGCCCGCGCGCTCCGATGAACACGACGCCGCGGCCGCCGCGATCTCGCACCTGCCGCACCTGCTGGCCGAGGCGCTGGCCGCGACGGCCGGTGAGGTTCCGCTGGCATTCGCCCTGGCCGCGGGCTCGTTCCGGGACGGCACCCGGGTCGCGGCCACCGCGCCTGACCTGGTCCGGGCCATGTGCGAGGCCAACGCCACGGAGCTGACGACGATGCTGGACCGGGCCATGGAACTGCTGAGCCAGGCCCGGTCGTCACTGGTCGAGGCGCAATCGGTGGCCGAACTCGTGGAGAGCGGCCATGCGGCACGGGTCCGTTACGACAGCTTCCGCCGCCCGCAGATCATCGCGACGACCATCGGCGCCGACGGCTGGCGCGAAGAACTCGCCGCGCAGGGCCGCGCCGGCGGCGTGATCAGATCCGCTCTGCCAGTCCGGGGTAGCCGAGGATGAAGCCGTCGTCGTCGACGGTGATCGAGGTGTCTGCGACGGGCGAGTCCAGCTTGATCGGCTTGCCCGGGCCGGCACTGGTGTAGCCGATGGTGACGGCTTCCACCGTCAGGTCCGGCACCCGGACGTAGACGACGGGCAGCGACACCGACGCGGTGCGGTTGTGCAGGCCGGTACGCCGGATGGGCAGGGCGTTGAAGAACGGGCTGAAGACGACGTCGACGTCCAGGGCGCCGTTGTAGGCGGCGCGCCGGGCCTGGTTCTGATGGTCCTGCACCAGCCACATGTTCTCTTCGTCACGCGCGATGGACAGCTGCCGTTCGCGCTGCGCGAGGGTGACGGTGAGAGACAGGCGTTTGGTGGCGCCGCTCTCGTCGGTGACCAGGTCATACGACGCGCTGAACGCGGGATGAATCTCGGTGGCAGCGGCCACGATCCGGCCGTATGCCTTGATCCTGTTGCCGGACAACTGGACCCGGACCGACTCCATGCGCGACACATCCGGCGCGCGCCAGGTCAGAATCGCGGGCCAGGCGGGTTCGGTGACATCGGACTGGTCTGCGCTCACCCGTCTACCGTAGGCGACGGAGGCCCGCCTTCGTAGTCACGATTGAAACTCCGGACGGACCGGGCCGCGACGCCCGCACAGCCAACGCCAAGGCGGCGTCCAGAGCCAGCGCGAGCGCCGCCACGAGTAGCGCGCCGACCAACGCGAGATAGAACTGGCGCACTTTGATGCCGTCGATGAGGAACCGGCCCAGCCCGCCCAGGCTGGCGTACGCCGCGACGGTCGCGGTGGCGACCACCTGGAGCGTCGCGGTCCGCAGCCCGCCGACGATCAGCGGCATGGCGTTGGGTACCTCGGCGCGCAGCAGCACCTGGCGCCCGGTCATGCCCATGGCGCGGGCGGCGTCGACCACCACCGGATCGACGTTGGCGATCCCGGCATACGTCCCGGCCAGCAGTGGCGGAATGCCCAGCAGCATCAGCGCGACGGTCGGCGGCACCAGTCCCAGTCCCCACAGCAGGACGCCGAGGAGCAGGACGCCGAGGGTGGGCAGGGCGCGCAGGGCGTTGACGCCGCCGACCACCAGGGCCGTGCCGCGACCGGTGTGCCCGACGTACATGCCCACGGGAACGGCGACGAGCGCACTGCACAGCACCGCGATGCCGGTGTACTCCAGGTGCTCGAGCATCCGCATGCCGAGGCCCGCCGGGCCGGTCCAGTTGGCCGCGGTGAAGATGTAGGCGATTGCCTGGTGCAGGAAATTCATGCCGGCGCCTTCGCCCGGGTCCACGGGGTGGCCAGGCGGCCCGCACTCAGGATGAGGAGGTCGACGACCACCGCCAGCACGAAGATGGCGATGATGCCGGCGATGATCTGGTCGCTCTTGTCGGCCTGATATCCCTCGGTGAACCAGGTGCCCAGCCCGCCGATGCCGATCACCGAACCGACCGACACCATCGAGATGTTGGTGACGGCGACCACCCGCATCCCGGCGGTGAGGACCGGAATCGCCAGCGGGAGTTCGACTCTCAAGAATCGGGTGCGTGGCCGATAACCCATGGCGGTAGCCGCTTCGCGGGTGTCCGAAGGGACGGCGTCGAGCGCCTCGGGCACCGTCCGCATCAGCAGCGCGACGGTGTACAGCGTCAGGGCGACCAGGACGTTGGCTTCGTCGAGAATGCGCGTCGGGATGATCAACGGCAGCACCACGAACAGTGCCAGCGACGGGATGGTGAAGACGATGCTGGCGGTGATGGTGCTGAATCGGCGCAGCCGCGGCCGCGGTCGCACGTACGCGCCGAGCGGCACGGCGATGAGCACGCCGATGAGCAACGGCAGCAGGGCCAGCCGCAGGTGAATCTGCGTGAGCAGCCACGCCCCTTCCAGGTGGGTCAGCAGGTATTTCACTGTGCGCCCTTGCGGCTCTTGATGATTGCCAGCACATCGTCGAGGCCCACCCCGCCGATCACGTGGCCCCGCTCATCGACCGCCACGCCCAGTCCGGACGGGGACGACAACGCCGAATCCAGCGCCAGCCGCAGCGTGCCGTCCGGCCGGAACAGCGAACCACCGGCGATGGTGCTGTCGTACAAGGACTTTCCGTGCCGGTGCAGACCGACGCCGTCGGCGTTGATCCAGGCGTAGGGGGTGCCGTCGGCATTGACGACCAGGGCCCATTGGCCGTCGGTCAGATCCAGTGCGTCGACCGCCGGTTCGGTGACGGTGCGGATGTCGCGGAGCCGCAGTCCGTCGGTGTCACGGAACTGCAGGCCGCGGTAACCGCGGTCGGCGCCGACGAAGCCCGCGACGAACTCGTTGGCCGGGTTGGACAACAGCCGTTGCGGTGCGTCGTACTGCTGCAGGGTGCCGCCGGGTCCGAACACCGCGACGCGGTCACCCAGTTTGACGGCCTCATCGATGTCGTGCGTGACGAAGACGATGGTCTTACGCAGATCGCTTTGCAGCCGCAGAATTTCGGTCTGCAGGTCTTCGCGGACGACGGGGTCCACGGCGCTGAACGGTTCGTCCATCAGCAGGATCGGCGGGTCGGCGGCCAGCGCCCGGGCCACCCCGACCCGCTGCTGCTGCCCGCCCGACAGTTGGGCCGGGTAGCGGTCGGCGAGCTTGACGTCGAGCCCGACACGCTCCAACACGCCCAGTGCCTTTTTCCTTGCACTGCGGCGTGATTCGCCCTTGAGGACCGGCACGGTGGCGACGTTGTCCACCACTTTGAGGTGCGGCATGAGGCCGGCGCTCTGCAGCACGTAGCCGATACCGAGGCGCAGCCGCACCGGGTCGACGGTGGCAACGTTGGCACCGTCGACGGTCAGGGTTCCGGAGGTGGGGTCGATCATCCGGTTGATCATTCGCATGGAGGTGGTCTTGCCGCACCCGGACGGCCCGACGAACACCGACAGCGTCCCCTCGGCGATCTCGAGGCTCAGTTCATCGACAGCGACCGCGCTGCCGTAGCTCTTGGTGACCTTGTCGAACGTGATCATCGGCTCACCGGCTTGTCGAATCCGTTGTCCTGGACCCATTTTCTCGCGGCCTGGTCGGCGTCGACGCCGCTGTTGCCGGAGACCGCGGTGTTCATGTCAATGAGTGCCTTCGTGGTGAGTTTTGCGCTGACAGCGTCGAGCACCGTCTTGAGCAGGTCGGACTTCTTCTGCGACGCCACCAGCGGCACCACGTTGGCGGCCAGGAAGTTGTGCTTCGGATCCTCGAGCACCACCAGGTTGTTCTGCACGATGGCCGGCGACGTGCTGAAAATATCTGCCGCGGTGACGGTTCCGTCGACCAGCGCTCGCACGGTGGCCGGTCCCCCGCCATCGCTGATGGCGATGAAGTTGGACGGCGCGATATCGAGGCCGTACTTGGCTTTCAATCCGGGCAGTCCCTCGGCCCGCTGCAGGAACTCCGACGGCGCACCGAATTTCACCTGGGCCGAGTGCTGGGCCAGGTCACCGATGGTCTTGAGATTCCATTTCTTGGCGGTTTCCGCCGACACCGCGACCGTGTCGGTGTCCTCGGCCGGGGAGGGAGTCAGGATCGACAGGTCGCCCGGAAGCGCTCGCGCGAGCGCCAATTCGACGTCACCGGCGGCGGTGGCCTTGGTCTTCGGGTCGAAGTACTGAAGCAGGTTGCCGGTGTACTCGGGGATCAGGTCGATCGAATGGTCCTTCACCGCAGGGACGTACGTCTCGCGGCTGCCGATACCGAACTGACGGCCGACGGTAAAGCCGTTGGCCGCCAACGCCTGCGCATAGATCTCGGCGATGATCTTCGACTCGGGGAAGTCGGCGGACCCCACCACGATCGACTTGAGATCACCCGAGATACTGCCCCCACCGAGGGGATTCGCACTGCCGCAGCCCGTCAACAGGACAGCGAGCAGCAGGCCCAGAGCGGTCAGAATTCGCGCCACCCGAACATCCTTCCGGCGTCGTGCACTCAGGCCGACCCTAGCGTTATTCGAAAATTGGTGTCGGAGTTCCCGGCATCCGGCCCGCAGAACCGTCAAGATGGTCGGTATGAGTAGCGATCACGCGTCTACCCCCGAGCCGACCGGGTCAGCCCACGAAGCGGCGCCTACGCACGCCGAACCGCCGGCACCCAAGTCCCCCAAGCCGGGCTCTCCGGACAAGAAACCGAAGACACCGGCATCGGCAGTGAAGTTCACCCGCACCGCCGCACTCTGGACGGCGCTGGTCCTCGGTTTCCTGATCCTGATCCTGCTGTTGGTGTTTGTCATCCAGAACGGCGACGACGTCACGCTGCGGCTGTTCGGGTGGCAGCTGACCATTCAAAAGGGTGTGGCGATCCTGCTCGCAGCCGTCGCAGGCGGTCTGCTGACCTTCGCAGTGGCGAGCATTCGGATTCTGCAGTTGCGGCTCGCCGCACGGAAGAACTTGAAGGCCGGACTTTAAATTACCGCGAGGCCGGCGGCGATGAGCGGCGCGACGGCCTCACCGACGGGGTCGTCGTGGCCGGCTTCGCCGGCGGCCATCCGGGCGCGGAAGTCGATGCCGGCGGCGATGATCGCGAGCTTGAAGTACGCCAGCGCCAGATAGAACTCCCAATGATTCAAAGGCTGCCCGGCCGCCACCGCGTACTTCTGGGCCAGCTGGTCCATCGACGGAATCTTGTCCGAGGACCACGCCGCGTCCGAATGCACCATCGAGAACATCGGGTGCCGGTAGACGCACATCAGCGCGGCGTCGGACAGCGGGTCACCGAGGGTCGACATCTCCCAGTCCAGTACCGCCCGCACCTTGGTCGCGTCGACGGCGTCGAGCATGGTGTTGTCGATGCGGTAGTCGCCGTGGACGATGGCGCTGCGGCTCTGCGGCGGCAGCTTCTCGGCCAGCAGGCCGTGCAGCCGGCGGACATCGTCGTCGCGCGGATCATCCGGCAGCCGCACCAGGTCCCACTGCGAACCCCACCGCCGCACCTGCCGCTCGAGGTACCCGTTGGCCTTCCCGAAGTCCCCGAGCCCGACGGCTTCCGGGTCCAGGGCGTGCAGGTCGGCCAGCACCTTGATCAGCGCGTCCACACAGGCGTCGATGGTCTGCTGATCGCCCAGTGCGTCGAGCTCCGCCGAGTAGCGCACGACCCGGCCGGGCACGAATTCGACCATCTGGAACGGCGCACCCAGCACCGAGTCGTCATTGCGCATCGTCACCGGATGCGCCACCGGCACCGTTGTACCCTCAAGTGCCGCAACGACTTTATACTCCCGCGCCATGTCGTGCGCCGACGGCGTGAGCCCGTGCAGCGGCGGCCGGCGCAGTACCCACTTGGCGGCGTCGTCGAACACCAGGAACGTCAGATTCGACCGGCCCCCGGCGATCAATTCGGCTCGCAGCTCACCGCTGCGGGTCACTCCGATGTCGCGTAGGTGTGCGTCGAGCGCCGTCAGATCCAAGCCGTCGAGAGATGCCACCCGATCTGTCTACCACCGCTGATTTCGCGGCAGCAGATCCCACACGTGTTCGACGCTGTTGACGCCGGCGACCGCCAGCCGGCCGCTGCGTGAGGCCAGCAGCCGGGTGATGCCGGTGTAGTCGACCTGGAACGACAGGATGCGCTCGGTCGGCACGATGTCGTGCAGCAGTCCGTTGATCACGCCGCCGTGGCTGAAGATCACGACGGTGTCCTCGGCCTCGGCCTCGCTCGCGATGTCGGTGACGGCCTCGGTGATGCGGGCGAGGAATGCCTCTTCGTCGACGCTGCTGGGCAGGTGGCCGGTCATGAGCCGGGCCATCTCCTCGGGATGCTCGGCCGCGATCTGCTCGATGGGGATGTACTGCGCCATGTCGCGGTCGTATTCGGCGAGCCGGTCGTCGATCTCGATGGGCAGCCCGAGCGCGTCGGCCACCGGCTGGCCGGTCTGGATGGCGCGCTTCTGCGGGCTGCTGAGCAGCCGCGTGATCGGGAACCGCTTGAGCGCGTCCGGCAGCCGGTTGGCCTGCGCGATGCCTTCCTCGGAGAGGTCGGGGTCGGCGCCCTCACCGGGCTCGTTGCGCAGCGGCAGGGCATGACGGATCAGAAGCAGTTGCATAGCGGTTTCCTCCACAGCGGTTGTGCGCTGACGGGCAATACTATGCAGCTAAGTTGTCATGACAAGACACCGAGAGGCGGTACACCGATGGTCGGCTCCCGGTCGCGCCATGAGCATGTCGCGGCGGTGCTGCGGCAGCGGATCACGCGGCACGAGTACCAGATCGGTGAGTCACTGCCCGCCGAGAGCGCGCTGTGCGCGGAGTTCGACGTATCTCGGGGTCCGGTCCGTCAGGCTCTCGCGACGCTGAAAAATGAAGGCCTGATCCGCATTTCGCGGGGGAAGCCGGCCACCGTCCGCAGCCACGACGTCCGCCAGACGCTGGACACGTTCACGCCGTTTACCCAGTGGGCCGAACGTAATGGCCGCACCGCGGGGAGCCGGACCCTAGAGATCTCGCGCAGACGCGCCAGCGAGACCGCGGCCACCGCGCTGAGCCTGACCACCGACGACTTCGTCGTCGAGGTGCTGCGCGTGCGACTGCTCGACGGTGAGCCGGTGATGATCGAGCGAAGCAGTTTCACCGACGCGGTGGGTTCGCTGCTGTTCGAATTCGACACCGACTCCGGATCGATCACCGACTATCTGACCGACCGTGGCGTGCAGTGGGACGCCATGGAGCACGTGCTGGATGCTGTCGCCGCGGACGACATCGACGCCGAGAACATGCACCTCGAACGGGGCAGTCCCCTGTTGCGCGAGCGTCGTACCTCACGTGATCAGTTCGGGGTGGCGTTCGAATATTCCGACGACCGTTACCGGCCCGACGTGGTGGCCTTCAGCATCGTCAATGCTCGCACCATCGACGTCCGCGCCTGACGCACGATCCCCCGCAAGCGAACTCACGGGGGATCGCGCGCAGGTGGCTAGTCGGCCACCGGCATCCGGTTCCAGTAGGGAATCAACAGCAGCATGGCGATGAACGCGGCCCCGGCGAAGCCGTAGAACAGTGCTGAGGTACCGAGGTAGCCCGGCAGCAGACCGCCGAGGATGGCGCCGACCGAGCCGCAGCCGTTGATGATTCCCGTCGCCGTGCCGGCGTGCTTGGACGTACCGAAGTCGACGGCCGCGATACACGAGATCATGGCATCGGCGCCGTAGACGGTCAGGCCGATCAGGGCCAGGACGCCGACCATGACCCACACATTGCCCGTCGCGGTCAGCGGCCCGAACAGCATGAGCACCACAACCAGCACGGCCAGGCTGATCACACTCGCCGGTATCCGGCGCGCCTTGAACACTTTGTCCGAGACGCGACCCAGCAGGATCGGGGCGATGACACCGGCGATGCCGAACGCCACCGGAACGGTCACCGCGGTGAACTTGTCACCGTCGTGCAGCTGTTCGGCGACGATCACCGGGCCCCACAGGAGGATGGCGTAGCGGGCCGGCTTGAGCAGAAAATACGATGCCCCAAGGGTTCTCACCATCTGATCCTTCAGCACCACGGCCAGGGACTCGCGCCACGACGAAGTGGGCTCGGCGATGGCCTCGTCCGCGGCGGCGGCGTCGAGCTCGACGCCCTCCACGGAGTCCTGCGCCGCCCGGTACTCCTCGATCGGCGGCAGGCCGACGTCCGCGGGGCTGTTGCGCTGGAAGATGAAGAACAGCACGAACACAACGGCGACGATGGCCGCACCGCTGAAGAACGCCGCGCGCCAACTGCCGAACAGGTCGTAGGCGAACCACCCGACCACCGGTGCGGCGACGAGGCCGCCGAAGGCGTAGTTGGTGCTCCACAGCCCCAGGACGTGGCCACGTTCCCCGACGGAGAAGAACTGCGACATGTTGCTCAATGTGCCCGACCAGCCCGTCGACTGAGCCAGGCCTTGCACGATCATCAAGGGCAGCAGGAAGACCACGGCCGGCAGTAGACCCATGAACAGGGTCGCGATCGCCGAGATGGCCAGGCCGCCGAGCACGACTACCCGTGGGCCGAACCGGTCGGAGACCTGGCCCCAGACGAATTGGCCGACGGCGTAGGCGGTGAGATACGCGGCGTCGAGGTTGGCCAGGACGCTCTTGGTCAGGTGCAGGTGCAGGATGGGGTCTTCGAGAATGCCGAGCTTGGCAACGGAGAACGTCTGACGGGTGAAATAGAAACCGGCATAAGCGATCCAGGTGATGGCGAAGATGCGGATACGCCAGCGTTCATACTTCGGATTGGTGGTGCGCGACTTGGACAGCAGGGTGTGCGACATGGCTGTTCACTTCCACTGGGTGCGGGGTAAGGGAGCGCGGAGCGAAGATGGGCCGACCAGAGGCGCGGAAACGCCATCGAGATCGTCGGCAAGGCAAGGGTTTTGGCGCGAGGCCGCGAGAGGTTAGAGTGAGAAGCGCGGGGGTGGTCGGGGCCGAGGGTGCGGCACCCGACCGCCGCGGAGTGCGTCGTCGAATCAGCCCAGGGTTGCCACCAAACCGGGCAGGTCGGCCACGCTGTCCAGGATGTGGGTAGCGCCGGCAGCGGAAAGCTGCGCAGCGTTGTGCGCGCCGGTCAGCACGCCGACCGAAGCGCGCGCTCCGGCACGCAGGCCGGTGATGACGTCCGACGAGGTGTCACCGACGACCACCATCGATTGCACCGACTCGGTCTCGGTCTGCATGAGGGCCGCGAGCGCCATGTCGGGGTAGGGCCGTCCGCGGACGCCGGGCGCGGGGCAGAGCACTGCGTCGGCGAGGTCCTGCCAGCCCAGCGCCTCGATGATGGCCTGCTGGGTTTCCCGGGCGAAGCCCGTGGTCAGCGCGACCTTGATACCGCGCGATCGGAAAGATGTAATGACATGCTCGGCCTGCGGGATGGGGCTGCACTGGCCGTCTGCGACCAACTGGGCGTAACAGCGCTCGAACTCCTTGTTGGCCGCTTGTGCCTGCTCCTCGTTGCCGCGGCTCAGGTGGCGGAACACGACGATCTTCGACTGCCCCATGGTGTCGGCGACGTAGCGCAGCATCTCCGCGCGGTCCGCATCGGTCTTCGACAGACCGGCGTGACTGTCGGCGGCCAGGAACGATTGCTGTACCAGGCCGGTGTCCTCGACCGTCGTGCCGGCCATGTCGAACACGACCAGGCCGATTCCGGGTGCTGATTGACTTTCCACTTTTACGTCCTCTTCCGTTGTGGTGGTTGGGTTTTGGTGTGGATCAAACAGTGGCGGGAATACTCGTCGACGACAGCGCCCGCTCGACGGCGGCAGCCGCCAGGCCCAGGCCGGTGGTCATGCCGATCCCGGTGGTGACCGTCACGACGTGGGTGCGCGCCACCGGCTCCTCGATGAGGAACTCCTGGCCCGGCGCCGAGCAGTAGACGCCCTGCCAACGTTCGCTGACTTCGATGTCGCTGACGCCGAACAGTTTTCGGGTCTGGTCGAGCAGGATGTCGAAGCCCTGCTCGGACTGGAACGGCGCGGCCGTGACTTCCCGGATGTGGGTGTCGCCGATCAGTAGCGAGCCGTCGGGCTGCGGCGTGAACATCAGGTGCAGGTCGATGTCCACCGCGGCGGGGTGCTCGTCCCGCAGTCGCTGTGCGACGGCACCGACGCTGGGCAGGTCCTCGAAACCCGCGTACCGCAGCAACGACCAACCGGTGAACAGCGGCGCCGGGAGCGTGAACGCCAGCGGCAGCCTGGCCCGGATCATGTGCAGCCGGCACCGGAGCAGCCCGTCGCGCTCAGCCAGTTCGGGGAAGAGCCGGTCGATGTCGTAGTTGACGGCGATGAAGGTGGTCTCGGTGCGTATCGGCCCGCGCGAGGTATGCACGACGCCCGGTTCGAAGCCGGAAGCCGCGGTACGCCAATGGAAGTCGACGCCTTGCGATTCCAGCCACCGCGCGATGGCCGGCACCGCGGTTCGCGGGTCGACCTGAAGGTCGCCCGGTAAGTACATGCCTCCGACGACGCGGGGATCGCGCACCGGTACGCGGTCGACCATCTGCTGATGGTTGAGCAGGTGCACGTCACCACTGGGCCGGACGTCGACGAATTCACGCATGACGGCGAGTTCGTCCTCGTGGCGGGCCACACAGTAGGTGCCCGCCTGCTTCGACCAGAACCCGGCTTGCCGGGACAGGTCCAGCCAGTGCGCCCGGCCGGCCCGGGCGTAGTCCAGCGCGACACCGTTCTGCGCGGTGATGCACGCGTGGCCGAAGTTCTGCACCGACGCCCCGGCCACACCGGCGGCGTGATCGACGACGGCGACCGCCAGTCCGCGCCGGTGGGCGTGATAGGCGTGCGCAAGGCCGACGATTCCAGCTCCTACGACCACGACGTCGTAGCTCAGTTGATTTGGCATGGCATAACAGTGCGGCACGTCGCCATAGTTGTCAATACAAGTTATGGGCAATCTCAGTACTCGTATATATAAGTGTAACGGTGTGTGAACGTGCGGGAAACAATGCCGATGGCGCACTACGCAGCACGGGACGGCCGCCATGACAACATGGGCACCAGCACGCCACCCCAGCATCAAAGGAGCCGCCATGGGGTACGCCGACGAACTGTTCGACCTCACGGACCGGACCGTCCTGATCACCGGGGGCAGTCGCGGCCTCGGCCGGGAGATGGCGTTCGCGGCGGCCCACTGCGGCGCCAACGTCGTCATCGCCAGCCGGAACCTGGAGTCGTGTCAGACCACCGCCGACGAGATCGTGGAAGCAACCGGGCGGGCCGCGCTCGCCCACCAGGTGCACGTCGGCCGCTGGGACGAACTCGACGGCCTGGTCGACGCCGCATACGCGCGGTTCGGCAAGGTCGATGTCCTGGTGAACAACGCCGGGATGTCGCCGCCGTACGAGTCGTTGGGCTCGGTGCCGGAGAAGCTGTTCGACGCCGTGGTGAACCTGAACTTCAAGGGACCGTTCCGATTGTCGGCGCTGGTCGGCGAGCGGATGATGGCCGACGGCGGCGGGTCGATCATCAACATCAGCTCGTCGGGCTCACTGCGGCCGGACGCCTACATGCTGCCGTACGCCGCCGCCAAGGCCGGATTGAACACGCTCACAGAGGGTTTCGCGAAAGCATTCGGCCCGACAGTGCGGGTCAACACCCTGATGGCGGGGCCGTTCCTCACCGACATCAGCAAGGCGTGGGGTGCGGATCCGTCGAGCGCCTTCCGCTCGTTGCCGCTGCAGCGTGCCGGCGATCCTCGCGAAATCGTCGGCGCCGCACTATTTTTGATGTCCGACGCGTCCAGCTTCACCACCGGTTCGATCCTGCGCGCCGACGGCGGTTTCGCCTAGCTCACAGATGACCGCTCGCCACCAGCGCGGCGGCCGCGGCGGCGAGTGATTCGCTGACGCGCTCTCGTTCGTCACCCATTCCGACGAGGAAATCGACGATCATCGGGGTGAGGATGTCCCGCAGCCCATGACCTTCCGCGCCGAAGAACCCGGCCATCTCGAGCATCACCGCCCCGTGGCACATGCTCCAGATGCGGCCTGCGACAGCGGCTTCGCCGTCGTCCCGGATACGGCCGGCCTCGGCCATCCGGCGCACCGAATCGCAGAGCGTCTGGAAGGACCCGTCGCGCGACGTGGCATGACCGGTCACCGTCAGATCGCTGCGGACGCTCGACAACGATGCCGGAACCGTCGTGCCGAACATCAACTGATAGTGCTGGGGATTCTTCAGCGCGAACCGGCGGTAGGCGGCGCCCATCGAGAAGAAGTCCGCCACCGGATCCTTGGTGTGCGGGATGGCTGCCAGCGCTGCGCCGAACCGCGCGAAGATCTCGGCTGACAGGGCGTCGACCACTCCGGTCATCGAGCCGAAGTGGGTGTACACAACCATGGTCGACGTACCCACCTCGGCGGCGAGCTTGCGCACCGTCAGAGCCTGGAGACCATCGCGTTCGAGGATCACGATGCCGGCTTCGATCAATTGCCGGCGGATTTCTTCGCTCACCCTTGCAGTCCTCTCATAACAGTGTTATACCAGTAACCGCAGCCAATAACACTGTTATGGAGGTTCTGGGATGACCAACCGCTACCTGGAAGGCGCGTTCGCGCCACTGCACGACGAGTACACCCTGACCGACCTGTCCGTCACCGGCACGATCCCGGACTACCTGGACGGCCGCTATCTACGCAACGGCCCCAACCCGATCGGCGAAATCGACCCCGAGCTCTACAACTGGTTCCTCGGTGACGGCATGGTGCACGGCATCCGCCTCCGCGACGGCAAGGCCGAGTGGTATCGCAATCGTTGGGTGCGTGGGCCGTTGACCACGGCCGCGCTCGGCGAGGGCACGCCGGACGGGCACGGTAGCCCGTTCGGCATCGGTGCCAACACCAACGTGCTGGGCCACGGCGGCAAGACCCTGGCGCTGGTCGAAGGCGGCGGGGCGAGCTACGAGCTGACCGACGAGTTGGACACCGTGGGCGCATGCGATTTCGACGGCACCCTCAGCGGCGGCTACACCGCACACCCGAAGCGTGATCCGGAAACCGGTGAACTGCATGCGGTTTCGTACAGCTTCACCCGCGGCAACACCGTGCAGTACTCGGTGATCGGTACCGACGGCCGAGCCCGGCGCACCGTCGACATCGAGGTCCACGGCAGCCCGATGATGCACGATTTCTCGCTCACCGAGCGCCACGTCATCTTCTACGACCTGCCCGTGAGCTTCGATACGAAAACCATCGCGGAAATGGCGGTACCGAAGGCACTGCGACTGCCGGCCCGACTGCTGTTGTCCTCGGTGATCGGCCGGGTCAAGATTCCCGATCCGGTCATCGCACGCCAGTCGAGCTTCCGATCGAATGACCGGCGCTTCCCGTACTCGTGGAACCCCAAGTACCCGGCGCGCATCGGCGTGATGCCCCGCGACGGCGGGAACGCCGACGTGCGCTGGTTCGACGTCGAACCGTGCTACGTCTTCCACCCGATGAACGCCTACGACTCCCCCGACGACAACACGATCGTCCTGGACGTGGTGCGGCACCCGAAGATGTTCGACACGGACCGCATCGGCCCCAACGAAGGGCCGCCGACGCTGGACCGGTGGACCATCGACCTCAGCGCCGGCAAGGTGCTCGAGGACCGCGTGGACGACCACCCCCAGGAATTCCCGCGCGTCGACGAACGCCTGGTCGGCAAGCGTCACCGTTACGGCTACGCGCCGACGATCAGCGAGGGCGCCGCCGGGAGCGACACGTTGCTCAAGCACGACTTCGTCGGCGGCAACACCGCGACCCGTCATTTCGGTGCCGGGAAAGAGCTGGGCGAGTTCGTCTTTCACCCGTCGTCGGCAACCGCCGCAGAAGACGACGGCGTGCTGATGGGCTTTGTCTACGACGCCCCGACCGACCGCAGCGAGCTGGCGATCCTCGACGCCCAGACACTGCAGGACGTCGCGAGCATCAAACTGCCGCACCGCGTGCCGGCAGGCTTCCACGGCAACTGGGTGCCGACCGTTTGACGGGCCGGCCGGCCCGGCTACGGCGTGATGATGTTGAACGCCGGGTCGGGCCGGTCGATCGCGCCCAGCAGCGTGGGCAGGGCGGTGGCGTCACCGGTCACCTCGACACCCGGCGAGCTGGTGTCGCCCGCGGCAAATGCCAAGAGCCGCAACTTGTTCGCCAGCGTGACGGTGGCCTGCGCGGTATCCGGGTCGGCGGCGACCTTGCGGTACACCAGCACACCGTTGCGCAGGCTCAGCCGGTAGTTGGTCGCGACGTCCTGGAACGTCACGTCGATGGCCAGGTTCAGGTCCCACGCCCGCGGACCGTTGATGTTGATCGCGAAGGTGTCGAACATCTGCTCCGGCGTCAGCTGCGCGAGCAGTGTCGGCGAGGAACTCTGCGTCGGGGTTCCGAAGTTCCCGACCCGCAGCTCGGTGGCACCGGACAGGAAGAAGTTGCGCCACACGGCATTCTCGGCGCCGTAGGCCATCTGCTCCAGGGTGTCCGCATACAGCGTCCTGGCCGCGGCATGGTGCTCGTCGGTGAAGATCGCGTGGTCCAACAGGGTTACCGCCCAACGGAAGTCACCCTCGTCGAACGCGGCCTGCGCCAACTCGACGACCCGGTCGATGCCACCCATGGCCGCGACGTAGCGCGGCGCCGCGGCGGCCGGCGGGTGCTGCCAGAGCCGTCCCGGATTGCCGTCGAACCAGCCCATGTAGCGCTGGTAGACGGCCTTGACGTTGTGGCTGACCGAGCCGTAGTAACCGTGCGTGTGCCAGGCCTTCTCCAACGCCGGCGGCATCTGGAAGGTCTCGGCGATCTCGATGCCGGTGTAGCCCTGGTTGAGCTGGCGCAGCGTCTGGTCGTGCAGGTAGGCGTACAGATCCCGTTGCACTGACAGGTATTCGACGATGTTGTCCTGCCCCCACGTCGGCCAGTGGTGTGACGCGAAGACCACGTCGGCGCGGCCGGAGAAGGTGTCGATGGCCTCGGTCAGGTAGCCCGCCCAGCCGTGCGGGTCACGGACGAGCGCGCCGCGCAGCGTCAGCAGGTTGTGCAGGTTGTGGGTGGCGTTCTCGGCCATGCACAGCGCGCGGAATTGCGGGAAGTAGAAATGCATCTCGGCGGGCGCTTCGGTACCGGGCGCCATCTGGAACTCGATCTCGACGCCGTCGATGGTGTGGGTTTCGCCCGTCACCTTGATGTCGAGCGTCGGCACGATCAGTGCCACCTCACCCGTCGACCCGACCTGTCCCAGGCCGCAGCCGACCTGACCTTGCGGACCACGGTCGAGCGCGGCGCCGTACATGTAGCCCGCGCGGCGTGCCATTGCCGTTCCGGCATAGACGTTTTCCTGCACCGCGTGCTCGGTGAAACCCTCCGGCGCGATGACCACGACGTCACCCGCATCGACCTCGCCCTGCGACGTCACGCCCAGCACGCCGCCGAAGTGGTCGGCGTGGCTGTGCGTGTAGATGACGGCCCGGACCGGGCGGTCACCACGGTGCGCGCGGTACAGCGCCAGCGCCGCCGCCGCGGTCTCCGTGGAGATCAGCGGGTCGATGACGATGATGCCGGTGTCACTCTCGATGAAGCTGATGTTCGACAGGTCCAGGCCACGGACCTGGTAGATGCCCGGCACCACCTCGTAGAGGCCCTGCTTCGCACACAACTGGGACTGCCGCCACAGGCTCGGGTGCACGCTGTCCGGTGCGTTGGTCGCTCCTGGCCCGAATAGGAACGAGTAGGAGTCGTTGTCCCACACCACTCTTCCGTCGGCCGCGGTGACGACGCACGGTTCCATGGCGGCGATGAAGCCGCGGTCGGCGTCCTCGAAGTCCCGGGTGTCCGCGAACGGGAGCGTCGCGGTGTGGGCGCGGTTGGCGGCGGCAATGGCATCGGTGGGCGGCTTCTGCTCCATGCCGACCAACCTAGCGTCATTTACCCCGCGGGCTAGAGCTTATGCAGCACCACGTCCGACAAGGTGCCGCCACCGACGGCGGCCGTCATGTACGTGCAGTGCGGCTGACGCCGGCGGTCTGTCGGCGAGCCGGGGTTGAGTAGCCGCAGCCCGGTTGTCGCAGTGCTGTCCCACGGAATGTGGCTGTGCCCGAACACCAGTACGTCGGTGTCGGGGTACAGCCGGGCCATGCGCGCGTCACGTCCCGCGGACGCGCCGGTCTCGTGCGTGACGGTGAACCGGACGCCCTCGAGCGTCACGTCGGCCCGCTCCGGCAGACGGGCCCGCAGGTCCGCGCCGTCGTTGTTGCCCCAGCAGGCGACCAGCCGCGTCGCTCGCCGCTCGAGTTCGTCGAGCAGCGCCACGTCCACCCAGTCGCCGGCGTGCAGCACGACGTCGGCGCGGCCCACCTCGTCCCAGACCCGCGCCGGCATGTCACGGGCTCGTTTGGGCACGTGGGTGTCGGAGATCAGCAGTAGACGCATCCCGCTGCGGCTCAACTGATCTCGCCGCTGAAGTACCGGCGGGGATTGTCGACCAGCATGGTGGTGATCTGTTGGTCGGTGACGCCGCGTTCGCGCAGCGCGGGCAGCACGTCGTCACTGATGTGGGTCAGGTTCCAGTTGGGCACCGCGGCCAGTTTGCCCTCGTGCGAGAACCAGTCGATGAAACACGAACTGTCATGCGCCAGCACCATCTTCTCGGCGTATCCGCGTCTGGCGAGCTCTGCCACAGTGTCGACCCGCTGCTCGAACGGCAGCAGGATGTCGAGCCCGAAGCGGTCCATGCCGAGGTACGAACCGGCATCGGCGAGCGCGCACAGGTAATCGAGATCGGTGCTGTCGCCCGAGTGCCCGATCACCACCTTGGTGAGGTCGACGCCTTCCGCCGCGAAAACCTTCTGCGCGACGAGTCCGGAGCGGCTGTGTACATCTGTGTGCACGGTGATCGGCGCGCCGGTCTGCACATGGGCCTGGCCGACGGCGCGCATCACCCGCTCGACTCCCGGCGTCAGCCCCTGATGCTCGATGGCGCACTTCAGGAACGCCGCTCGCACGCCGGTACCGCCGATACCCTCCCGGATATCCCTGACGAACAGCTCGACCATCGGCTCCGGGGTGTCGAACAGCAGGCCCGGGCCGGTGTGCAGGAACTGGAACGGCACGTCGTTGTAGGTGTAGATGCCTGTCGCGACGACGATGTTGATGTCGACCTGCTCGTTGACCCGCTGGATCCGGGGCAGGTACCGGCCCAGCCCGATCACCGTCGGGTCGACGATGGTGTCGATGCCGCGTGACTTGCATTGGCGCAGTTGGTCTATCGCGTCGGCGACGCGGGCGTCCTCGTCCCACTGCGACGGATAGTCCGGGAAGTTCTGCCGGATCTCGTCGCCCAGGATGAACACGTGCTCATGCATGAGCGTGGCCCCGAGGCGGTCGACGGGCACCGGGCCCCTGACGGTCTGCACGTGCGTCATCACGGTCAGTCTGTGTCATGAGCGGTCGAGCATCAAGACCATATATCAATCGAGTTGACAAGTACCGTGCGTTGCCAGTTAGCTGAGGTAACGTCCCACCCATCTGCGAACGGCAAAGGAGTGCCCCATGGATTGGAACTTCCTCGGCACCGACTGGCACCTGTTCGGCAAGCTGGCCGACGTCGCCCTACTCACGCTGCTGTTCGCCGCGACCGTGATGTTCTTCTACATCCAGCGCCTGCGGAAACAACCACAGTTACCGATCGCCGAAAACGTCCGAGCCAAGCAGACGGTGCTGACGAAGGTCCGCAAGCGCCAGCCGATGACCGCCGAAGAGCTCGAATATGCCACGCAGGTGATCGACAATCAGCGGACGTTGATGACATTCGCAATTCCCCTCACGATCTTTTCGCTGGGGTGTTTCTACGTGCTCGGCAGCCTCGAACAGCTCCACGGCGCAACCCCTTCGGAGCGAACCTTTCTCGGGGTCATCGCCATGTTCTCGTCCATCAATGTGACCACCCAGATCTTCCGCGTGATCAAGCTGAAAAGGCGGCTCGGAAACGTCACCCTGGTGGATTCTGGGAATTAGCTGGACGCTCTCACCTCGCCTTTCTTTTCCACGGAATACGCGGAAAGCCGCAGGCGTCCAATCACTGATAGTGTTTACGCCGATCAATCTCAAGTTAATTGATATACAACTCGCTGACGTCGAAAGGTGATCGAGTGAGCCAGCGCTCCAACGCCCGACGATTCCTCGCCCGCGCCTGGATGCCATTGGTCGCCCTCATCGCGATCGGCGTCGGCGTGCTCTGCATGGTGAAGGTCCACGAATTCTCGGAGCCGGGACCGGTGCTGGCGGTCAATCCGCCGCAGGCGCCACCGGAGTTCACCCCCAAGACCCTCACCTATGAGGTGTTCGGCACCCTTGGCTCGGGCGGCCTGCTGTCGTACGTCGACATCAGCGGACACCCGCACAAGGTCGACCTCACCGAACTGCCGTGGTCGCATACCGAGACCACCACCCTCACCGTCGTCTCCGGCAGCATCTCGGTCCAGGTGCACGGCGGCACCGTCGGCTGCCGGATGAAGGTGAACGACGTTGTCCGAGACGAACAGTCCGACGATCACGGAAACGCCGACGTCGCCTGCCGGGTGAAGTCCGCGTGACCGACACCGACACCGCCCCGATCGCCCGCCCGGCGCACAGCGCGGCCAAGCGCCCCTTCGTCCCGAGAATGGTTCGCCTGCTGGCGATTCCGATCATCGTCTTCTGGGCCCTGCTCGCGGTGGTCACCAATACCTTCGTGCCGAAGATCGAAGATGTCGCCGAGGAACTCGCCGGCCCGATGGTGCCGACCTACGCGCCGTCCCAGGTGGCCATGCTGGCCATCGGCAAGGAATTCCACGAGTCCACCTCCACCAGCCTGACGATGCTGGTGCTGGAAGCCGATCGCGGCCTGACCGAACAGGACCGCGACTACTACGCGGGCCTGGTCCGCACGCTCAACGCCGACACCACGCACGTGCAGTACGTCATGGACACCTGGGGCAAGCCCATCACCGCCGCCGGTGCACAAAGCCTCGACGGCAAATCCGCCCACGTCCTGCTCCGACTCGCCGGCGACATCGGTCAGATGGAGGCCAACAACTCGGTCGACGCCGTCCGGAAGATCGTCAAGAACTCCAATCCGCCTGCCGGCCTGAAGGTTTACGTCAGTGGCGCCGCACCGCTGGCGGCCGACACCGTCGAGATCGCCAACTCCAGCCTGAACAACATCACCATCGCGACGATGTTCCTGATCATCTTCATGCTGTTGCTGGTCTACCGCTCCGTCGTGACGATGCTGGTGCCGTTCTTCGGGGTCATCCTGCTGATGCTGTCGGTCAAGGGCGTCATCTCGGCGTTCGGGCACTACGGCTTCATCCCGCTGTCGTCGTTCGCCACCAACATGGTCATCTCGCTGACCCTCGGCGCGGGTACCGACTACGGCATCTTCCTCATCGGCCGATATCACGAAGCCCGCCTGGCCGGACAGAGTCGTGAGGACGCGTATTACACCGCCTACAAGGGTGTTTCGCATGTCATCGTCGGCTCGGGCCTGACCATTGCGGGCGCCTGCGCGTGCCTGACGTTCGCGCGGCTGAACTACTTCCACACCATGGGCCCCGCCGTCGCGGTGAGCATGCTGATCACCATCGCCGGCGCCCTGACCATCGGACCCGCCCTGCTCAGCGTCGGCAGCCTCTTCGGGCTCTTCGACCCGAAACAGGAAGTCAAGGCGAAGCTGTACCGGCGTATCGGCACCGCCGTGGTGCGCTGGCCCAAGCCGATCCTCGTCGCCAGTGTCGCGGTCGTCTCGGTGGGCGCGGTGTTCGTGCCGACCTACCGGGTCAGCTACGACGACCGCACCTACCAGCCGTCAGATGCCCCGGCCAACCAGGGCTTCCAGGCCGCCGACCGGCACTTCCCCAAGAGCAAGCTGTTCAGCGAGATGTTGATGGTCCAGTCCGACCACGACATGCGCAATTCAGCCGACTTCATCTCGCTGGACCGCGTGGCCAAGGCCCTGATCCGCCTGCCCGGCGTGGCGATGGTCCAGAGCATCACCCGCCCCATGGGCCGCGCGCTCGAACATGCCTCCATCCCTTACCTTTTCACTACCCAGGGCAGCGGCAACGGCCAGCAGCTGCCGTTCACCCAGCACAACAACGAGAACACCGCGAAGCAGGCCAAGATCACCGCGCACAGCATCGAGGTGCTGAAGAAGACCGCCGACCTCACGCAGACACTCGCCGACGAGCTGCACAACACGGTGCTGACCCTGGAGGACATGGAGCAGGTCACCAACGACATGCGCGACGCCGTCGCCAACCTCGACGACTTCATGCGCCCGCTCCGCGCCTATTTCTATTGGGAACCACACTGTTTCGACATCCCGGTGTGCTGGTCGTTCCGGTCGCTGTTCGACGTGATCGACAAGGTCGACAACCTCGCCGCCGACATCGGCAAGGCCGTCGGATCCTTCGAGGTGATCGACAGCCTCATGCCGCAGATGGTGTCGCTGCTGCGGCAGACCGTGGCCGACAATCAGGCGCTGCTGGCGCTGATCGTCAACAACTACGGCCCGACCGACATTCAGAACAAGAACACCGACCAGACCTTCGACGACATGATCAACGTCGGCAACGACTTCGACGCGTCGCGCAGTGACGACTTCTTCTACATCCCGCGCGAAGCGTTCGACAACGACGACATCAAAACCGGTATGGCGCTGATGATGTCGCCCGACGGACATGCCGCGCGCTTCATCGTCACGCACGAGGGCAACGCGATGGGACCCGAGGGCATCGAGCACGTCGAGCAGTTCCCCGACGCGATCAAGATCGCGCTGAAGGAGACGTCGCTGGCCGGGTCGAAGATCTACATCGGTGGATCGGGGTCCAATAACAAGGACATCCAGCTGTACGCCAAGAACGACCTCATGATCGCCGCCATCGCCGCCTTCGTGCTGATCTTCCTGATCATGATGATCATCACCCGATCGCTGGTGGCCGCCTTGGTGATTCCCGGCACGGTGGCGTTCTCCTATGCCGGCGCGTTCGGGTTGTCGGTGCTGATCTGGCAGCACCTGATCGGACTACCCCTGCACTGGCTGATCCTGCCGCTGACCTTCATCGTGCTGGTGGCCGTCGGCTCGGACTACAACCTGTTGCTGGTCGCCCGGCTCAAGGAAGAAATCCACGCGGGCCTGAACACCGGCCTCATCCGCGCGCTCGGCAGCACCGGCGGCGTCGTGACCTCCGCGGGCCTGGTGTTCGCGTTCACCATGCTGGCCATGCTCTCCAGTGACCTGCGGACCATCGGCCAGATGGGGTCGACGGTCTGCATCGGCCTGCTGCTCGACACCCTGGTGGTGCGGTCGTTCATCGTGCCGTGCCTGGTGCGGCTGCTGGGCCCGTGGTTCTGGTGGCCGACATTTGTCCGGCAGCGGCCGCTGCAGCCGTACAAGCCTAGTTGGCCGCTTGCCACAGCAGCTGCGGATCATGGGCATTGACCAGTAGTAGATCCGGTTGGCCTGCGGCCCAAAGTTCGCTCAGCCGTTGATGATTGGCCTGGACCTGCTTCCAGTCGAAGGCAACTGAGCGTTCCATCAGACGCAGGGCCCGCGGCGCGGTGTCGCTGCCGTCGAGCTGGCCGCGATGGTAGAAGCTGTCACCGACGTGTAGGACCCACCGGTCCCCGGCGTCGACGGCCACCGCGGCGTGCCCGCGGGTATGCCCCGGCAGGTTGATCAGGACGATGCCGTCGGCGATCTCGGTGAGCTCTTTCGCGCCGGGGAAGCCGCGCCACGACTCGGCGCTCGACGGTGAGTGCTCGACCAGGATCGGGCCGTGCGAATAGCCGGCCGGCAGGTACCGCTGCTTCTCGACGAGCGTCTTCGGATGTAACGCGGCGAACGCCTCGGCGTCAGTGAGATGCACTTGCGCCCAAGGGAAGTCCGCCAGACCTCCCACGTGGTCGGCGTCGAAGTGCGTCACGACGATATGCCGCACGTCGCGGGGCTCGAAGCCGAGGCGGCGAATTTGGTTGATGGCGGCTTCGTTCGGATCGAAGACCGGGCGGACGTAGAAGCGGGCCGGGCCGAAGCGACTACCCGGCGACTCGGCATCCCGCAGCCCCAGCCCGGAGTCGACGAGCACGAGACCGTCCGGCGTTTCGACAAGCAGTACGTGGCAGACCAATCCGTCGGGCACGAAATGCGGGTGCATGGTGCCGCAGTTCAGGTGGTGGATCCTCATGTCAGGTCTGCCGGGGCCGTCTCGATGAGCCGGGCATCGGGTTGGCTGGACATGGCCAGCAGCCCCCGCAGCCCGCGGATGACGGTGGGCCAGTTTCGCGGATCGCGCAGATTCAGGCCTCCCACAAGCTGTTTCAGCATCGTCAGCGTGTCGAAGTAGATGCGTTCGGCGACCAGATTCTCGTTCTCGTCGAACACGAAATAGGCCGTCATCCGGGTGCGGTGCCGCGAACCCGTGGCCGGGATGCCGCCGAGCGGGCCGAGATGCGTTCCGAGGAGCCAGAATTCGACGATCACGGCATCGGCGCTGTGTCGCAGCGCGATGATCTCGTGGTCCTGATCGGGAAACGCGACGCGGGTGTCGTGGTAGTAGCCACGCACATCGGCGTCACCGTCGTGGACGGTGAGCGTCGGGATGATCTCGTAGTGCGGATGCGGAAAGGTCGCGAGCACGTCGTCCCAGTCCTGGCGGACCTCGTCGTGGAAGTGATCGAGCACGAGCTTCTCGCGGGCCTGCAACACCTCGACGGAAGGGATGGCGAAGCGGTGCGTCATGGCGTCCTCCTCGAACTGCAAACTATTTCCACACCGTGGAATTAATTCGACGATAATCCCACGGTGTGGAAATTTGCAAGGCTCTGGGCAACAATGAGGCCATGAACGCGGCCACCCCGACTCCCCGCCGCGGACGGCCACCGAAGGCGCTGGCACAGCTCACGCGATCCACGATTCGGGAAGCGGCGCTGACCGTCATCGACCAGGACGGCATCGCCGCGGTCAGCATGCGGTCCGTCAGCCGCCTGCTCGGCGTCGACGCCAAGAGCCTGTACCACCACGTCGCCGACAAGGACGATCTGCTGGACGCGGTCGCCGAACATCTCCTCGGGCAGCTGCGGCCACCGGCACCCACCGGCGAGCTGCGGACCGACCTGCGCGCCCTGGCCTACGAGTTCCGGCGCGTGACGCTCGCCCACCCGGAGGCCGCGACTCTCGTGCTGACCCGGCAGATGTCGACCCTCGCCGGACTCGCGCCCGTCGAGGCCCTCCTGTCGATCCTGCATCAGGCCGGCGCCGGCCCCGAGCTCGCCGTGCGACTCACCCGCGTCCTGGTCGCCGCCGTCGTCGGGATGCTGCTGCGCGAGGTCTCCGCCGGCCCCACCTTCGGCAGTGGAAAGCCCGCCGACATCGCCGCCCGTCAGGCCGAACTCGAAGATTCCGCGCTCCCGGAAGTGGTTGCGTGCGCACCTTTTCTCGCCCGGTTCGACCGGGACCAGGAATTCGCGTCGGGCGTGGACTTGCTCGCGGATTTCGCCGCATTCCAGCTGGTGAGCCTGACATAGTGCTGCCATGCGGTTGCTGAGTGCTGTCGACACGATGTTCTACCGAATGGAGTCCGACCGGACGCCCATGCACATCGGCGCCCTGCTGACATTCCGGCTGCCAGACGGAGCCGGGCCGGACTACGTCCGCACCCTGTACAACGCATTCGCCGAACTGTCGTTCCTGCCTTTCCCGTTCGACAGTTCGGTCGTCGACGGCCTGCTGCCCGAGTGGCGCGCGGTCCGCCCGGACCCGGAGTACCACGTCCGACTGTCGGCGCTGCCGTATCCGGGGAGCGAGGCCGACCTGGGCGCCCTCGTCGCCCGACTGCACGCGCACCCGCTCGATATGCGCCGGCCGCTGTGGGAAGCGCACTTCATCGAAGGACTGTCCGACGGCCGCTTCGCCATGTACTTCAAGGCCCACCACTGTGCGGTGGACGGCATGGGCGCGATCAACACCATCAAGAAATGGTTGAGCACTGAACCGGACCGCTACGTGCCGCTGTCCGAAGCCGGACCGAAGGCCGAGGTGCCCGACCGCAACCGGGTCGCGTCGGTCGCCTACGAGCTGTGGAACCGGACGACGGACGGCGTCTCGGGTTCCGCCGAGCTGGTCAAGAGCCTGGTCGGCATGATCGGCGGCGACAACAGCCACGTCGGCGCCACGCTGGGTACGCCGCGGGCGCCGTTCAACGCGACCCTGACGCCACAGCGCCGGCTCGCCGTCGAGGTGCTCGAACTGGGCCGCCTCAAGGCGATCGCCAAGGCCACCGAGACCACCGTCAACGACGTCACGCTCGCCGTCTGCGGCGCGGCGCTGCGCCGCTACCTCGATGAGCAGGGCGAGCTGCCCGACCAGACGCTGACCGCCTCGGTGCCGGTGGGCTGGGAGCGTGACGAGGACACCCTGAATGCGGCCGCGGGCTTCGTCTGTCCTTTGGCGACAACAGAATCGGACCCGTTGCAGCGGCTGGCGGTGATCAACGCCTCGACCACTCGCGGCAAGAAGGAACTGCTCGCGATGTCACCGAACGCCCTGAATCACTACACGTTGATGGGGCTGCTGCCACTGACGATCGGCCAGAAAACCGGTGCGCTGACCAAGATTCCGCCGTTGTTCAACCTCACGGTGTCCAACGTCGTCCTGACCAGGGAACCGCTGTACCTCGGTGGCGCGCAGCTGGAGTTGATCGCTCCGGTCTCGTTCCTCTGCGACGGCTACGGACTGAACATCACCCTGGTCGGGTACACCGACAAGGTCATCCTCGGGTTCGTCGGCTGCCGCGACACCATGCCACACCTGCAGCGCCTGGCGGTCTATTCGCGCGAGGCGCTCGATGAATTGGAACAGGCCGCCGCGTAACCCGCTGGTAGAATCTCGATTCGTGATCGAGTCTTCGTCGGTGAGTGCGCCGGGTGTTCGCACCGCGGTGCAGCGCCGCGGCATCGAACGCACCCAGGCGATCCTCGATTCCGCCGAGACGATCCTCGCCGAACAGGGTTATGCCGCAGCCACTCTCAAGGCGATCGGCGAGCATGCCGGCATCCCGACCGCGTCGCTGTATCACTACTTCGCCGACCGGGGCCAGGTCGAGGCCGAGCTCGTGCGCCGTCACATCCCGGCCGTCGACGAGCGCTTTGCGGCATCGCTGTACGGCAACGAGATACGCACGCTGCGCGACGGTGTCGACGCGATGATCGATCCGCTACTCGCCTACTTCCGCGACCATCCCGGGTTCGTCCAGCTGTGGTTCGCCGGCCGCAGCGCGACACTGTCCGAGCTGGGTGGTTTGTTCGACGAATCATGGGCAGAAAAGCTGTGGCACTTCCTCATCGAGCACAAGCTCATCGTCGCCACGACCCCCCTGTTCGCCGTCCAGCTGATGTTCGAAGTCGGTGATCGACTCTTCGACGTGGCGTTCCAGCGCTCCCCCAAGGGCGATGACGCCACCATGGACGAGGGCAGGCGCATGCTCACCGCGTACCTGACGACTTACGCCCCATCAGGTACCAGGTCTGCATGACGCCCTTGCCTTTGACTTCGACGGCGCCCCGCTCCTCCAAGATGAACGCGTCCTTCAGCCGCTCATAGACGTTCTGCGGCACCTGGATTCGACCTTCGACATCAGTGGTCTCCATACGCGCCGCGACATTGACCGCGTCGCCCCACACGTCGTAGAAGAACTTCCGCGCGCCGACCACACCGGCAACCACAGGACCGGCCGCCAGCCCGATGCGCAGTGGCACCCGCCGCCCGTTGGGGTCCGTCAACTCGGCCACCGCACCGACCATGTCGAGGGCCAGATCAGCCAGCGCCTCGAGGTGGTCGGGCCGCGGCTCCGGAACTCCGCTGACGATCATGTAGGAGTCACCGCTCGTCTTGATCTTCTCCAGGCCGTGGCGATCCACCAGGATGTCGAGATCGGTGTAGAGGCCGTCGAGGAACCGGACCAACTCGGTCGGCGTGGTATCGCTTGCGCGCTGGGTGAATCCGGCGATGTCGGCGAACAGCACCGAGGCGTCGTCGTAGCGGTCGGCGATGACGTCGCGGTGCGGATCCTTCAATCGTTGCGCGATCTTCGCCGGCAGGATGTTGGCCAGCAGCGACTCGGACCGTTCGTATTCGGCGGCCAAAGCGGTTTCGGCGCGATCGATTTCGCGCATCGCGTACCAGATGGTCGCGACGACCAGTACCCATGACGAAATCACCGAGATGAGGAACCCGACGGTTGTGACCCACTGCGGTTGCACCCCGGTATCCATGGGCACGAGGTACTGCAGCGCGATGATGAGGCCCGCGCCCACCGCCGCCACCACCGATGCCACCACGATGTGCTCGATGCCGAGGACCAGCACCACGAGCGAGGCGGCGACCAGGAAGTACAACTGCTGGCCGGACCCCCGTCCCACATAGGCGGTCACGAAAGTGGTCAGGAAGTACGCGATGGCGATGAAGGTCAGCGGCGCGATGAGCTCCCCGAACCGGTACAACCGGGGGATCACGAGGTAGACCGGGGCGCACAGGACGGCTAGCGCGCCGATCCAGATGCCCGCCTCACCGGCGAACATCGACAGCGTCCCGAGAAAGGCGGCAACGACAGAGCCGATCCTGGTGGCCACCGTGAGGACACGCCGGCGGCGCGCCAGACTCTCGACGGACGCAGCCCTCGGCGACATGATCGGCAGCCTAGCGCCGAAAGTGCACGTCACGGCGGGTATTGACAGTGCATCGGCGCGAAACCTAAACTCGATCTCGATTCGACATTGATTTTAGTAATGCGAGATGACCCCATCAGAAGGAGAAGATCATGGCCACCACCCGACGGCGGGTCGTCTTCATCGGCGCGGCCGGTGAGATGTGTCGTCTGGCCATCGAACGGTTCGCGGTAGCTGCCGGCGACTGGGAGCTCGCGCTCTACGACATCCGGCCCGAACTGCTCGAGCCGCTGATCAAGAAGCTGCCGAGTGGGCTGGCGACGGCCGCCCGGCTCGATCTGTACGACCGCGACGGCCTGCACACCGCCATCGACGGCGCGGCACTCGTCGTCCTCGGCGCCGGCCCGTACAACCGCACCGCCGGTCCAGTGATGGAAGCCTGCCTGGCCGCCGGGGTGCCGTACCTCGATTTCGATGACGACATCGAAAGCACCTTGCACGCACTGACTCTGGGCGACGCCGCCAAGGCGGCCGGCGTTCCGATGTACATCGGCTGCGGAGCCTCGCCCGGCATCACCAACGTGCTGGCCGCCGACGCTGCCGGCGACCTGGACACCGTCGAGAACATCGACGTCTACTGGGTGGTCGGCGACGAGCGTGGTTCGATCGGTCGCGCGGTGCTCGACCACATGCTGCGCGTCGCCGCGGGTCCCTGCATGACGTGGGAGAACGGCGGACCGGTGATGCACCAGTCGTGGCTGGAGACCCGGTGGACGGACCTGGGCGGCGGGCTGGGCCTGACGTTGGTGCACGAGACGGCCCATCCCGAACCCGTGACACTGCCGCGGAAGTACCCCGATGCCAAGAACATTCGTTGCTTCGGCGGCCTGGACCCGGCGCCCTACAACGGCCTGGTCCGGGGCGTCGGCCTGGCCGTGCAGAAGGGTCAGATGCCCGTCGAGAAAGCCATCGACTTCATGGAATCCCTGCTCACCGGCGGAGTGGGCAGTGTCGCCGGCTGGCGCCACGGCCTGTCGGGAATGTGGGACCTGGTGCGCACGGGTGAGTCGACGCGCCTCGCGCTGCTCACGTTCCTAGCCAAAGCTGCAGCGGGCCATACCTTCCCGTACAAATCGGGGCTGAAGGTCGAGGTGACCGGCCTCAAGGACGGCATCCCCACCGTCGCCAGCCGCCGCACGCCGGTCGCGGGCCCGGGCACCTATCTGTTCACCGACATGGCGGCCGCCACGGGCACCGCGTGTGCCGCGTTCATGGTGGTGGCACTCGAATCCGACAGCCGCGCCGGGGTTTTCACGCCCGAGGAATGGGCCGAACCGGCGCAGTTCTACTCGGCACTGAAGCGGGTCGGCACCCCGAGCGCCGAACTTCCCGTCGGCGCGCACTAGAGGGCTGCTCATGGACCTGAAAACCGCGTTGTACGCGCTCGCCGATATCTTCATGATCGTCGCCGGTTTCACATACGGCTTCAAGTTCATTCGGAACTACCAGAACTACCTGCTGGGGCTCGAGTGGATCATCGTCGCGTCGTCGGGCACCAACTTCCTGGTGTACGGATTGGTCGGCGCCGACGAGCGCAGCCCGATGTTCCACGCGGCGTTCTTCCTCGACGCCTTCTCCCGGTCGATCGGTATCACCGTGATCCTGGTTCTCGGTCTGATGAAGGTCACGCACGGGTACAAGCCGTCGATTGCCGTCGACATCGCCGTCTTCGGGCTCGCGATCGTCGGTGGGCTGGTGATGTCGTTGTTCGCCGAGGAGCTCGGCGTCGCCGGGGCGATCTTCTACGTGGTCATGAACGTCCTGACGACGCTGTTCCTGTTCTACTTCGCCTGGCGGCTGTGGCAGATCGGTGCATACGGCAACGCGGTATCCGTTGCGGCCGTGACGATTGCGGCCGCTGCGATTGCTGGCATCTACGACTTCTACCGCATCCCCGGCGACGATCAGCACCACACGATCTTCTACATCCTGGCGCTGACCACCTGGGCGACTCAGATGACGGTGTACTACTACGGTTACCGCGCTCTGGACCGCCGCACCGCGCCCACCCCGGCCGAAAAGGCTCTTGTCGCATAGCTTTTCCACAGAGAACGGCCCGCGGGTTCGCACCCGCGGGCCGTTCTCTCATGCTCAGTAGGAGCCGCGGGCCAGGGCGGCATCGATGCTCCTGGCGGCGTGTGCGCCGGTGTCCATGGCGCCTTCGATGGCGCCGGCCTCGACCCCGGCGATGTCACTGCCGGCGAAGTGGATTCGGCCGTGGGCTTCACGCAGCTGCGTCGCCCCGCCCGTGAAATGTCCGGGCCGGTGCAACATGAATCCACCCTTGGAGAATTCGTCGGTGACCCAGTCGTGGCAGGCGGTTTCACGGACCTCGATATCGGGGATGAAGGCGCGCAACGCTTGCTGCACCGCGGCGGGATCGGTGGCGTCGATCGCGGCGCCTGTCGAGCACAGACACATGATGAAGGTGTCACCGTCTTCGTGGTATTCCACCCGCGCGGCGTTGATGGGGTTCTGTCCGAGCGGCGCGACGGCCTGGAACGGCTCGAGCTCGCCCTTGGCCCGCACCCAGATCTTGGAGCCCACGATGGGGTTCTTGTCGTCGATCATGCGGCGTGACGCGGCAGGCACCTCCGGGGTGATGGCGATGTCTCCCAAAGTGTTCAGCGGCAGGGCGACAACGGCGGCGCGCGCCCGGATCTGCTCGCCGGCGCGCGTGGTCACGGTGACGCCGGTGCCGTCGTCCTCGACCGCGGCGACCGGCGTGGACAGGCGCACCGCCGCTTTGGACTCGGCCATGATGGCGTCGAGCAGCCGCTTGGTGCCGCCCTCGATCGGCCAGGTGCCGGCGGTCTCGAAGAACGCCGCCCAACTTCCGAAGTACGTCGCCACGCACGAAAGGAACTGGGCCACACCGTGATCTTCGTAGGCGGTCACGAGGCCAGCCATCGCGCCGTCGAGCAGGTCGTGTTCGTATGACGGCAGGTTCAGCGCGCTGAGCCGGTCGGCGATGGTCTGCTTCTCGACGGCACTGGTGTCGACGAGCTCGATGTCGAACGGTTGCGGGAACACCGCGCGGGCATCGGCGAAGAACTGGTTCATCAGCGGCTCGAGCGCCGCGCCGTACTCCTCGGGTGATGCCGAATGCGTTGCGCCTTCGGCGATCCAGTACACCGTGGTGGGCACCACCGGGATGCGGAGCGGGATGTTGTGGCGCTGCAGTTCCTGCCACATGTTGGGCTGCGTCCAGTGCACGTAGGTGCCGCCGTATTCGAGTTGCCGGCCCAAACCAGGTGCGGTCCAGGTACGGCCGCCGACCCGGTCACGCGCCTCGATCAGCACGACCGAGTGCCCCTTGACGCTCAGGTCGCGTGCCGCGATGACGCCGGCGAAACCGCCGCCGATCACCGCGACGTCGTATTCGTTGGTCATTGGTCCCTCACTTCCAGAGTAAAAATCGATTTCGATTCGTATTCGAGTTTAGGTAGCGCGCGGGAGCGCGTCAATGAAAGTGGCTAAGCTCTCGAACGATGCCCAGTACTCCGCCTTCAAGCGCCGGCCGGTCCCGTCCCGCGGCAGTCCAACGCCGCGGCGTCGAACGGACGCAGGCGCTCCTCGACGCGGCCGAAGCGCTGCTGAGCGAGCAGGGCTACGCGGCCGCCACACTCAAGGCCGTCGGCGAACTGGCCGGCATCCCGACAGCGTCGGTCTACCACTACTTCGCCGACCGCCATCAGCTCGAAGCCGAACTGGTGCAACGGCATATCGCCGCGATCGACGACATCCTGGCGGCCGCGCTCGAGCGCAGCCGCGCCCGGACCCTCCGCGGCGCCATCAACGTGCTGATCGACACCATGGTCGATTACTTCCGTGAACACCGCAGCCTGATCGCGCTGTGGTTCGTCGAGCGCACGACGGTCGTCGGAGAGGCGGCCCGCGCCGCCGACGAAACGTGGGCCGAGCAGTTCTGGCGGTACCTCATCGAACGCGAGCTGCTGCATCCGGATACGCCGGTTCTGGTGGTGCTGCTGACCTTCGAAGCCGGCAACCGACTCCTCGACGTCGCCTTCCGGCAGTCGCCGACGGGCGACGAGGCCGTCATCGACGAGCTGCGGCGGATGAGTACGGCCTACCTGGAGACCTACGCCCCCACGAAGCAGGCGCGCTGAGTCAGCTGGGGGCGGCCGCGATGCAACTCATTCCGCGAGCAGCGCACGGTAATGCGCGGTGACCTGTTCGCGCAGTCGTGATTCGGTGTATTTGATGCCGGGCTCGAGGATGGAATCGATGACCTTCGACAATGCGCGCCCGGTCAAACCGCTGCCGACGCGGTATCTGATCTCCGCTGAGGTCGAACATTGTTCGGAGTCAACCGCAGTCACGCCCCACACCACGGTCCCGGTGATGAGCCCATCGTCGAGTGACAGGCCAATGACCCGGCCGGCGACGTAGTCGGAGATGTGACCGTTCAGCGCGAGCTTGATGGGCCCGAGTTGCATGTGCAGCACAAAGCGAGCGCCCAGCCGGGGTTCTTCGGGCGTCACGTACTCAAATGATTTCGCACCGAAGACAAATCGCGGAACGTTGCCGGCGGCGTCGATGTACTCGAAGCACACGTCAGCGGGCACCGAGAGCTCGACATTGTGTTCAACTGTGGGCACGCCATGCTCCTAATGTGTGTGTCTGGCCCGCGTCCAACCGGTTCGCGCTTCTTGATGCCACCGCCACGACCATGGCACCACCGGCCAGGCGCGCCGAATGGTCGCCCGGATGGCACGGTACGCCCGCTCATCGGTGCGGGTCCATCGAATCTCGAATCGGTCCCGCACGACCTCGGGCAACCCACCGAATATCGTCAACCGCATCGGTGGTGCCAGCGCCATTCGCGTCGCTCGCATCGGCAGGAGCCGGTCGGTGATCGGGTTCAAGCCGGGCAGCGCAGGGAAATACGGCGACGCGCTCATATCGGGTATCGCGTCGCGCTTGATGAAGGCGATCAGATAGTCCGACGCCGGATTCGGTTCGAGCACTTGGGTGCAATAGCGCTCGACCTCCGCCTCGAACGCCTGGCGGTCCGCGGGCAATGGTGCGTCGCTGACACCGTATCGCCGGTACCAGATGCAGCCTTCGGTATAGAGCTGTTCCGAATCGGCCTCGGTCAGCGGGTAGCTGTCCCAATAGGTCGCCACCCGGTCGACCATCCGCTGAAAGGTCGCGTGCGCCCACCAGTATGTTCTCGGATTCAGTGCGTGATATGGCTGTCCGCCGGGCATTTCGCCTTTGATGTCGCGATGGTAATCGCGGACTCCCACCCCGGTGGCGGCACCGTCGGCGTGGTAAACCGTGCCGAGAATTCCTGGCAGGGAACGAAATACCCGGTCCACGGGGTCGTCGAAGAAGTTGGAATGCTCGATCAGTGCATAACCGATCGCCGGATGCATCGTCTGCAGCAGCCCGGCCGCACCACCTTCGAACGCGATGCGCATGTCTCCGGCCCACCGCCACAGCAGCGAGCGCTGATCAAGCTCTGATGTCATCGGGTTGTCAGCCGGGTGAGCGCCCGTACGATCGGTGACGCCGCCGACGCGGCGCGAAGGCCGATCTTCTGCAGCCGCTCGTTGTGCACCAGAGCACCAAGCCCGGCGAGTTGCGCTGCGCCATAAAGCATGTCCCAATCGGTGTCGATATGACTGATCTTGAAGTCATCGGTGAGTGTATAGCGGTCGATGCCGATGAAGTTGAGGCAACGGCCCGTGCCCCGCAACTTCACGTCCAGACCGGGCACGGTGGTCTCACCAGTCATCCGGCCGATTCCTCGCCACGGGATGGTGATGCGCCACTGCCCTTCGAAGTAGTCGGCGTACGGCAGCGATCGAACGGTGCCATCCTGCGGATAGAACGCGAAGTCCGGGAACACGTCAAAGCTGGCCTGGCAGTTGTCGATCGTGAACTGCCGACCTTCCTTGTTGACCTGGAATGTCGAACTGTCGATGTAGCTGCACTCGTCGGCGAGGCAGTAGTCGATCTTCTTGATGTCCTGCTCGGCCCATGCGGAGAACCAGACCTGCGCGAAGTCGAACATTCCTTCGGCAGGCAGGCCACGCTCGACCGCCAATGCCTCCTGCTTCGCGACGCGCTCCCAGAACCTGGGCATGAGCGCCTGGTGTTGGGCGTGCTCAGGAGACGGTCCGAGCTCACTGATCTTGGTCATGAAGGTGCTGCCTTTCAATGGTTTTGATGTGATGGGCGCATTCAGCGCGTGTGCAGTCGCACGGGTAGACCGCCCGCGAGGCCGGTCGAGACCCGCACCAGATGGCGCGGCATCCAGCCGTCACGTACCTGGAAAGTGAAGCGCTGCAAGATGGTTCCCAGAACCAGGGTGCCCTCGATGTAGGCCATTCGGGTGCCCATGCACTTGCGCGGCCCGATGCTGAACGGCACGAAAGCGTTCCTGTTGATCTTCTCGGTGAGAAAGCGGTCCGGCCAAAAGTCCTCCGGCCTCGTCCAGAATCGCGAATCACGGTGGAGCGCATAGGGTGTGATCACGACCTGCGACCCTTTGGGAATGTGATACCCACCGATCTCGTCGTCCACGGCGGCCGTGCGGACGTTCGCCGGCGCGGCCTGGAACCGCTGCGCCTCATCGAAACAGGCGCGTAGATATGTGAGGTTCGGCAGATCGTCGTAGGTCAGCGGCTTCCCGCCCAGTGCGTCCACCTCGGCGTAGGCCTTGCCCAAAGAATTTGGGTTGCGGCACAACAACGCAATGGTCCACGCCAACGCCGCTGCAGTGGTTTCGAATCCGGCGAACACCAGGCCTGCGGCCTCTGATCGACGCCGTCGGTCTTGCTGTTCCGGACACCCCTCGAACTCCATGCCGATCAAGGTGTCGACCAGGTCCGGCGCAGCGGATATTGGACAGCCCCGTCGCTCATCCACGAAACGGTCGAGCATGCCGAAGAGCTCGTCTTTCGCCGCTTCTCCGCTGCGCTGCAATGGGTTCGGCACCCAGTTGGGTAGGTAGTGAAAGCCGACGCGGCTGATCACATACACGCCGTACTGCCGAGCACCGTCGACCGCGACGTCGATTTCCTCCGGAGTGAGTTCCACCTTGAACATCGAACGCATGAGACCGTCCATCACGACGGCACCCAGTTCGTGCTCGAGGTTGACCTCGCGCCCCTGCGCTGCATATCCGGCCCACGCGTCGACGCGTTCGGCGATTCCCGCCATCATCAGCGGGGTCGCGGCAGCCAGTGCTTTCTCCCCGAAGAATGGATTGAAGGTGGTACGCACCCGCTTCCACTCCGTGCCTTCGAGTAGCGGCAGGGCCGCCGGCTCTCCCGATACCAGCTCGTGCGCGGCCTCGTGCTTGACGTACCGGTCGTGATGCCGCGTGAAGACGTGATCGACGTAGTCCGGGTGGTTGATCAGCGTGACCGTGAACTCCAGCCGGCGAGAGGTGTGCAACCGCACCACATCGCCGTATTTCGCCGCGATCTTGGGCAGCAGTGTGTAGGGCAGGCGCAGCGGATCACCCGCGCACGACGCCGCCAGTTTGACCGCGTCCCATTTGGACAACGCCGGCGGATCGGGCGGCCGCGCTCCCGTGGCCGAGTCGACTGACCCATCTACCGCTGCTGCAACCACTCGAACTCCTATCGGTGACGCACATCGGTCGCACTCGGCGCCGCGCGTGCGCATCAGTGAATCAAAGATCGTTCATTGATTCAATAGCTCATTGATGGGCTACCCTCTGACGCATGGTTGACCTGCCGTCACTCGCGGCCGCGGTGCTGAGCGGCAGTCACGGCGAGGCGAACAGCGCCCGCGACCGGATGCTGGATGCGGCGCGCACCGAATTCGTCAACCACGGCATCGCACGCACTTCTGTCGCCACCATCGCGGCCAGGGCCGGGGTCTCCCGACCGACGCTCTACCGGCAGTGCGGCGACAAGGACCAGATCGTGGCGGCCGTCACGCAGCGGGAGGTGCTCGACTTCTTCACCCGCGGTGTCGCTGCCCTGGCGAGTCAGAAGACGGCCGAAGACAAGATGGTGGAGATCTTCGTCATGGGCATGCGGGAATGCCGTGAGCATCCGCTCGTGCGGGCGCTCAGAGACTTCGAGAACGAGGCGTTCACCAGCCGGCTGTTCAAGCTCGACGAGCCCGACTACCGCAGCATGCTCGGCATGCTCGCGATGTTCCTCGCCGATGGCGACTATCCGCCTGCTGCCATCGAACGCGCACTCGACTTCTCGCTGCGCGTCACCGCGACGATCCTGATCGCGCCCTCCGAATTGCTGCCCACCGACAACGACGAGAACACCCGCGAATTCGCGCGCCGCTACTTGATTCCGGTACTGCAGGCCTCGCGCTGAGGGTTTGCGTATCAACGACAACAGGCCAGAAGCTTGCGCTTCTGGCCTGTTGTTTGTGGTGCGCCCGAAGGGATTCGAACCCCTAACCTTCTGTGTAGGGGTTGACACGGAATCCGTTGATGGCGACGTCATTTGGGTCGATTTTGATGAGCGCTACCGCAATGGTCGAGACAAGGTTGCATAACGTCATGACATCAAGTCGGCTACACAGTGATTTTGCAGACGACCGGTATGTAATTTTCAGCGACGTGAATACAGGCAAGCCGAAGCCCATCCCCGCCACCTGGGCCAAGGTCATCGCTGCATACCTGAGTTTCTTGGCCGCCGGCGACAGCGCGAAGTCCACCGTAGGCACCCGCCGATCCCACCTCGCCTACATGGCCCGATCGTTGGCGTGCACGCCCCGCCAGGTCACCGAGGAACTGCTGATCGATTGGTTCGGCGGCGACCACCACTCCCATTGGGCCACTGAGACCCGGCGCAGCTACCGCAACACCTTTAACGGGTTCTACCGCTGGGCATACCGCAACAAGCACGTCCGCGTTGACCTATCGTACTCCTTGCCCCGCGTGAGGGCCCGCAGGCCAATGCCCCGCCCCACCCCCGAGGACGTCCGGCAGGAAGCCCACGAGGGCGCCGACGACCGCGTCAACTTGATGCTTGAGCTATGCGACTACGGCCTACGCCGGTGCGAAGTCGCCGTCGTCGACACCGACGACGTCACAGACGGCCCCAGCGGGCCGAGCCTGCTCGTGCACGGCAAGGGCCGCAAACTCCGCATCATCCCCATCACGTCGCAGCTAGCCGCTCGCATTCGAGCCGGCGCGGCCGGCCACACCCCCGGCGCGCCGACCACCGGGCACCTGTTCCCCGGCCAAGTCGATGGCCACCTGTCTCCGCGCTGGGTCGGGACGCTGTGCGCCCGCGTCATGCCCGGCATCTGGACCATGCACAGCCTGCGCCACCGCACCGCCACCCGTGCCCACAAGATCACCCACGACATCATCGCCACACGGGACCTACTCGGCCACGCCTCCATTGCCACCACGGAGATGTACACCCAGGGCGACGACGACGCCGTGCGCATTGCCATGCTGGCGGCCGTGGGCGGGCTTCCGCCGACGACGCAGCTCGACCCGTTCCGCACACGCCGAGCGGCATAAGCTCGGCATAGCTCTTTTGCAGTTCCCGCACGGTTCCACTGTGGGTTAGCTGTACGCGGCCGTATGCTCCCCGGAAATGACTCGCATCACGGGGGATATTCGGTGGCTGGTGTTCTGCTAATCCTGCTCTACGTCGTGCTCTGGTTTCTGACCGCCGGAGTGGTCGGCGCGTTGATCGCGCAAGCCGTCGGCAGCGAGCGCGATATCGGCTTCCTGTGGGGCGCATTTCTGGGAGTGATCGGGTGGACTGTTGTGGTCCTGCGCGCCCGCGACGGCATGCCCGGTCGACTGCGAGTGCGTTGCCCATACTGCGAAGCCCCGCAAAACCTGTCCGCCGGCGAAACCGGCTATCAATGCTGGCGGTGCCACCAACACACGATCACTGATACGGATGATGGCGGCGACGCTGAGGGCCGCTACGGGGTGCAGTGCCCCAAATGCCAGAAGAAGGTCAGGGTCAAATCCGGCGGCACCCGCTACACCTGCTCGTGCGGGAGCCGCAACAATCTCGACCTCTACTGACGTTCCGGCCGTACGCCGGGCACCTACCGCACGCGTAGGTGGTTCTCGATGCCGTCGAGCCGTTTGCCGATCGCCTTGTCGGCGGTGGCGCGGCTGGCGGTCTCGACTGCGACGGCGGTGTGGAGCTCGGCGAACCGTTGGGCCAGCGAGGCGTCCAGCGCGGCGAATTTGTTGTCCAGGTCGACGCGCAGGGGGTCGGCTTTGCCGTGGCCGTTGACCACCTGTTTGTTGGTCTGGTCGACGCCGCCGGCTACGCCGTCGATCTTTTTCTCGGTCTTGCTCTGCCGCACGAGCACCCAGACGGTGCCGGCGGCGGTGAGCAGTGTCGGCATGCCGATGATGACTAACCCGATGAGGCCGACGGCGTCGTTGGGTTCGTAGATCTCGGCTGCCTTGTGGAGCGCCTCCAGGACGTTGATCACTGGAGGTAGGCCGCCAGTGAGGTAGTTGCCGCGGCGCGGGCTTCGACTTGTTTGGCCAGAGAGTCGAGGTCGGTGGCGGTGGCGGTGATGTTGAACGTCTGGGCGGTGGTGGGGCTGGTGCCGATACCCAACGCGGTCTTGGCGGCTTGGGTGACCTTGTCGATGTCGGCGACGATCTGTGCTTGTGCTCCTCCAAGTGCGTTGTAGCCGTTGACGATCTGTTCGGCTGGCGACAGCGGCTCGGGGGTCGGCTCCAGCATGCCGGGTACCCGCTTCTGGGACCTGAGCACGGATGCGGCGGTGGCCACCGCACCGCCGCCTGCAAGGCCTCCGAGCCACTGCAGGCCGTTGATGAAGGTGTTCGCGGTCGATGGGTCGATGAACTTGAGCACGGCGAGCAGCGCCACCAGGGCGATGCCCAGCTGACCGGCGGCGTAGATCGCGGCGCGGGTGTCGATCTTCTCGGGACTGGCGAGTTTCATGGTTGGTCATGCACCTTTCTGATTGTCGAGGAATGCCTGCAGGACAGCAGGATTCGCGTTTTGGATGTCGGCGAGGATGCTGTGTGCCGTGGTATCACCGGCCGCAGCGCGCAGGCCGAGGAACTGGACGACGCCGGGGTGCCCGCCGGCGCGGTCGATCAGCACGGCCCGGGCGTGGGCGATGGTGGCCGTGTCGGTGAAGTTGCCGTTGCCGCTGGCGCACATGAGCAGCCGTGCGAGGGCGTCGGTGTCGGCGATTTTGGCGTCCTCTTCGACCACCAGGCGGCTGTGGAGCATGGCGTCCATGAACTTGATGCGATCGATGAGCTTGACTTTCGGTTCGCCCGGAATCGCGTACGGGGAAAGGGATTCCACTTCGATGCCCCATGAGCCGAGCTGCTCGTCAGGATCCGGAGTTGTCGGGGCCGGAGGCTGACCCGCAGGCGGGGGTCCGACTTCAACGAAGATGCCCAGGGCCGCGGCGAACGCGCTGGCGGTCAGGCCGTCGGCTGAGTTCATGTCGCATGTCGCCCACGGTGGTGCACCTTCGGGAAGGCCGCCGCCGTAGCCCTGGCCGTCGGTGTACTGGTGGGCGATCTTGCCCGGGTAGCCGGGGTTGTTGCCGTATCCGGCGACCACCAGGCGCACGCCGCCGGGCTTGTTCGGCCACAGGGCATCGAGGTCGCCGACGTTGCCGTAGCCGATCACGCGGCGGCGATCGCCGAGCCAGGTGGCGATGTCTTCGAAGGCGGCGTTGATGCCGGCGGACTGGTCGCCGCCGATCTGGCCGTTCCACGATTCGACGTCGAGCATGATCGCCATGCGCGGGTGTGGTTGCCCGACTTGCGATTTGAGTGTGGCGACGGCGTCTTGCCAGTTGGGCCGCCAGACGAAGTAGACGATGAAGAATGCGAGTCGGCCGTCATCGGCGGCGCGTTTGCACCAGGCATAGTTCTGGGCCCAGTTCTTGTCGCGGTAGGTGCCGTCGTTGGAGCGGATGCACAGCACGCGGTAGCCGGCCTGGGTGTAGGCGTCGGTGACCGGTGCCTGCCATTCGGAGACGTCGGCGTACAGGGTGTCGGGTGGTTCGATGACTGTCACAGGGGTTCCGTCCTCGGTGATCGGGCCGGGCAGGTAGGCCCAGGCGTTGGCGTAGGGGTGGTCGATGGGCCAGGCAGCAGGCGCGGTGACGAGGCCTTTGCTGCCGGCGGATTCGATGCGCATGCCGTCGAGCTCGCCCCACATGTGCGAGTTCGCACCACCGCCTGGACCGTGGTGGAACGCGAGCTTGACGACCGCATCTCGGGGGATGTCTTGCGGCCGTGCGACGACCACGACGCCGAACGGGCCGACGCCACCGATGGGGATGGGGCCGTCCATCGTGTCCGGCCGGTAGGACTCGGTGGTCGCGCCTTCGGATTCGCGGCCCCACTGGAAGTGGCCGGTGCTGATGCCGAGGGTGTCGTTCCATACGCCGGAGCAGTCGGTGCCGTCGTGGACGTCCTGGGTGAACATGCCGCCGTAGACGTAGGGATCGCCGAGTCGGGGCCGGATGAAGGCCTTCGCCGCTTCGACGTTGCTGCGGGTGATCGTCATTGCCGGAATCTCCATTTCACGGGGGACAGCAGGGGGTCTTGATGGGGGTCGGCACCGAACACCATCCAGATGCCGAATGAGCCGGCGAACAGGGCCAGGCCCGCGAGGATTCCGCCGGCGATGGCGGCGAGCTGCCTCACAGCGCGACGTCCTCCCACGCCGGCGTCGGCAGTCGCCGTTGCAGCGAGACGTCCTGGACGTTGCCGTCGCCGAGCAGCACAGAGATCCGATCGCGGACGGCGTCTTCGGTGGTGTTCGACAGTTCCAGCGCTTTCGAATTGAGTTGCACCGCACCGGAATCGACCGTCTGACGCTCGGTGTACGTCAGCAGGTAGAGGTACCCGTCGGGCGTAGGGGCGGTCATCAGGCGGCCACCAGGTTGATGCCGACCTCGCCGTGCTTCATCGACGGGCCCGTGTTGAAGGTGACCGACGCGGCGCCGGCGGCTTCCAGGACCACGTTGTTCTTGGCGCGCGAGTCCATGTCGCGGACGATCTGGTCGATTGCCTCGTACGGGCTGAAGCCGATGCCGGCGAACAGTGGCACGTTGCCGGCGGCCGATACGACGGCCAGGGCGGTGAGGTTCGACGAGCCGCCGCTGGTGTTCGAGGCCGCCCCGTTCACGCCCGAAACCCCGGCGTACAGCATGGGTTTCATGTTCTGGATGAACTTGTTGGTGCCGGTCTTGGTGACGTTGGTGGTAATGGTGTGCAAGCCGGTCGCGGGGTTGGCGACGCCGAAGAAATGCACGCTGCCGGTCTCCTGGCCGCCGACGTCGCAGTTCGCCGACGCCAGTCGAGTCAGGGCACCGGACTTGTCGGAGGTGACGGTGAATGCGGTGTAGTTCTCCCACTTCGCCCACTCCGCGGCGTTGTTCGACAGGAACAGCGGCACGATGAGGTACCGGTTCAGATCGGTCGTGACGTTGATGGTCGTGTTGATGCTGTTGACGTTGGAGCCGTAGCCGCGGGCCCCGTAGGCGACCAGGCGAATGCCGGTCGCCGCGGCCACCGAATCAGAGGAGAATTCGAATCCGGTGATGGCGAAGGTCACCGCCGCGGCGGTGCCGGCGATCGCGGAGATGAAGTCGCCCTCGTTGAGCACACCGAGCTGCACGTCGATCGATGTGTTCGCCGCCAGACTCAGTCCGCTGCGGATCCGGTTCGCGCCGCCCGCGGAGCCGCCCGACTTCACGATCGACAGGGAGACAGTGACCGGCGATGCGGTGGTGTTCGTCAGCGTCGCGGTGGACACTTTGAGCGCCTTACCCACGGCGGCCGTGTAGAACGTCGTCTCGGCCGTCGACAGTTGGCCCTGCAGGGTGACCGGGGTGATAGCTGTCGCGGTCTTGATGTTCGCCATGAAATTCCTTGTCTATGAGCTGGTTTCGGGTAGGACGGATTGACCGCACCCCGGTAGGTGCGGCCGAGCGGTTGGATCGATTTAGAGGGCGGTTTCCCAGACGCCGGTGGCGATGACGTCGGCCCATTCGCGGTCGTGAACGATGGCGAGTTGCCAGGCATCGATGGGGGCCTGCACGGGTGCGACGTCCTGGCCGCGCCAGTCGCCGGCGATCGCCACCGCGGGGAACGCCACGCCGCCGACGCGGCGGTGGTGCCATCCGATCCCGGCGCGGGTGTTCGCCCCGCCGGGGAACAGGCCGTCGGTGTCCGACCAGGTGAGCACGTCGGTGAGCTCGCCGCCGGCGGCGCGGTGGGTGATCGTGTAGGCGTTGCCGTCAGCGGTGCACCACAGGTCGTCGCCGGGGTTCAACGCCGGGTAGTTGCGGGCGTCGCGGAATCGGATCGATCCGTTGATGCTCATGACCAGCTGCACGGAGTCTGTGCCACCCCAGTCCGCGTAGGCGGCGACCCAGGTGGTGCCGTCGACGCTCATGCGCACCAGGGCCAGCGCCGACGTGCCGCCGTAGCCCTTGGCTGCCTCGCCGATGGTGATGCGCGAGGAATGATCGGACGAGGCTTGATCGGCGGCGTACGGTGCCACCGTCCAGTACTCGCCGTCGGTGGTGGGCGCGTTGGGCTTGGCGATATTGGCGGTGACATTGAAGCCGAGGCCGATCTGCAGGAACATCGACGGAACCGAGGGCGACCCGGTGAACAGGTAGCGATTGAATTCCTGTCGCCCTGGCGGGGCGTCGGTGGTGATCAGAATCGTTGCCGACGCCGCTGATTCGTTGCCGGCCTTGTCCACTGCGGTCACGTAGAAACCCTGTTGAGTGCCCGGCCGCAGGTCGGTGAGCACCGCGGTACAGTCCAGCGCTTCGGCCAGCTTCACCCCGGTGTCGGTGTAGATCCGGTAGTTGGTCACGCCGACGTTGTCCGAGGCCGGCGCCCAGGTGATGCGTGCCGACGTCGATGTGACGTCGCCGGCCGCCAGGCCCGTGGGCGACGTCGGCGGGGTCGTGTCGGCGTTCAGTGATGCGACGTATTCGTAGTAGGGCGACTTGCGCTGCCACTTGTAGTCGACGACGCCGTACCCGTTGTTGGGGTTCGATAGGTCGGTGCCGACGTTGCGGTAGCTGTACAGGAACGCCGGCCCAATCCATGGCCGGGCCTGGATCATGTCGACCTGCAGTTTCAGCCAGTCCCGCGCCTTCACCAGACCCATCGTCTGACCGAAGCCGAACTCAGTCAGCCAGATTTGCTTTGCTCCATCGCCTTTGGCGACCATGAGGTCCCGAACGGCCTGCACCCGGGCGTAGTCAATCTGAGTGGCGGTGGGCATCTCTTTGGTCCAGTCGTCGGCCATCGAGTACCAGTGGATACCGATGGCGTCGCAGTAGTTCTGCCCACCGAGACCGTAAAACGCCGTGTACCAGTCGATGTGGTTGACCAGATCGAAATGCAAAAAGAAGAAAACCCCCGCCTGACCAGAGTAGGTGGCGCCCGGGGTGGTGCCGCCGCTGATGACCGTCGCGGACGAATGCTGCGACTTGATCCCGTCGTAGGCGGGTTTGAGGTACTCGAGGTACGCCGCCGCGGTGGTGGGCGTGAAGAACATCGACCAGTTCTGTTCGTTCCAAATCTCGTAAGCATCAACAAGATTCGACCCAGATGGGCCGTAGCGGCGGGCCAGTTCGGCGCAGAACTCACCGAAGTTCGCCGGGGTGCCGTCGCCGCCGCCCTTGGTCGACCCGGCGGGCAACACGTTCAGCAGGGGCTTGATGCCGTACTGGGCGCACAGGGTAACGGCGCGGTCCAGGTAAGTGAAGTCATACTGGCCGCGGGTCTTCTCGATCAGATTCCACGGCGCGCCGAACCGCACTCGCCTGCCGCCGATATCCTTGATGCCCTGCAGCAGCTTACGGATATCAGCTTCGCCCATAATGCTGTTACCCCAGGCGATTTCGGCCTGGGAGAAGCCGAGATCGATCACGACACATCACCGGTCATAGAACGTGACCTTCCTGATTCCGGGACCCCAGTAGCCGTCGTCGGGTCGATTCATGACGTTGGAGACGACACCGACGTTGCGCTTGCTGGATCCGTGAGTGACGACGTTTCCCGAGTCCGTCCAGTCCAGTCCCATCGGCTGACCATTGCGCAGCACGTGGAACGTGTTGGTCGCGGGCTCGTACCAGATGTCGAAAGTGTTGAGGTTTTGCAGCTGGGAGGCGACGAAGTCGACTTTCTTGCGGGGCACAGCCACGGTCGGAGATGACCCGGTCAGCAACCGCACCGAGTCACCATTGAATCCCGAATACACTTCCACCGCTGCGTAATTCGACATCGACGTGTCGCCGCAAATCCACGCCCGGCAGGAGCCTTTCATCTTCCCGTCCAGGGTGATCTGGATCCCGTGCTTGTCGGTGCCTGGCTTGCGCGCGGTCGACGGGGTCCCGCAGTAGGCAGCCATCAGCGCCGGCGTCTGGATGTACGGGCCACGGGTCGACACCGCGAGGCTGCCGGTGATCGCCGTCCACCCCGTCACGCCGACGATGCTGAAATCGTCGGTCTGCGACGGCCCGGTCGGGTTGTTCTGCAACGCGTTCATCTGGGCTTGTAGGCCGGCGACCTGACCGAACAACAGCTCAAGCACATGCGCCGGCACCGACGCGACCTGACCAAGGATCGCGAGCGGGATCGCGGCGAGCTCCAGGCCCTGCGTGATGCTGCCCAACAAGCCGGTCGAGAGTGCGTCGACGATCTTCTGCAGGATGTTGCGCGCCCAGGTCCCCAGGTCGTTGAGGTCGCCATCTTCGATGCCGGTGATGACCTCGACCAGATCACCGAGCAGCGGCACCTTTTCGAGCGCCATGATGACGCCAGTGACCTTGATCGTGTTGGTTTCGCCATCGATGAGCGTGGCCGGGTCGACGCCGAGCAGCCGGCCGGCGATCGCCGCGATGATCAGCAGCGGTAGTGAGGCACCGGGAATGTCGGGCAGGCCACCGAACACCGCGGCGAGTGGCCCGTCGGGAGAGGTGAACACCGATACCCCGGACCCCCGGGTGCCGATGAACTTCTCTTTGAACATGTCCTTGACGGCGTCCTCGTCGAGGCTGCGCAGATCCGCAGCAGAGGTGGCCGAGTGGCCGACCGCCGACAGGATGGCGGGCCAGCCGCCGGCGTTGACGCCGTCAGCGCCGTTGGCGATGACGCCGGCCACTACTCGGGGTCCTCGAGGTCGGCTGGGGTGACAGCACTCACGTGGTCGGCCACCGTGTCAATGCTGGCCTGGGCTATCGGGCGAAGCCGTGCAGCCTCCTCGGCCATCTTCTCCGGGGTATCAGCGGCTTCGATGCGATCGGCGAGCTCGGACAGGTCAGCGTTGCCGCTGCCCCGCAGGAACCGCAGGCCGGCCTCCCTGTCGATCTTCACCGGCTCCTGTGCAGCGTGCGCGCCCATCATCGCCGGCCCCTGCCGTTCGAGCTGCAGGGTGGCCAGTTCCGGGTGGATGCGCACGCCCAGGCCGTGCAGCTTGTCCGCGATCGGCGCCCGGGCCGGCGGCGGCAGAAACCACAGCGCCTTCGCCAGGGCGCGGACTTCGAAAACTCGTGTGGTGCTGGTGTTAGACGCCATCGAGGGCCTGCCATCCTGTGACCTGCACGCCGGGCCCGAACGGGGTCAGCGACGCCATGAACGACATGCCCAGGTACCGGTAGCCGGGGCCGTGCGGGACGATGCCCATGCTGTCGGTCCACGACAGCAGCGGCGTGGTGTCGGTGCCCTGGTAGATGAACACGTTCTTGGTGAGGTCGTCGTAGGCGACGGTGTAGTCCTCGTTGTTGTGCACGTTGTGCGTCAGCGCCGGGACTCGATCGGTGAACGCGGTCGGCGAGTTGCCTGTTCCGATGCGCAGGCTGTTGGTGCCGTTGCTCGATTCGAATTGAACGCCAAGGAAACTGGTGAGCCGCTGATCGGCGCACAGGATGATGGTGGTCTTCGCCTTGACCACGATCGGCGACGGATCGATGACCGTGACGTGCACACGGGCGCTGTCGCCGTTGAGCGGCGTGTCCCACCGGATCGCCGATTGGGAGAACAGCGCGTCGAAGTTCGGGCCGACCGAATGCGGCAGGCCGTAAGCGCTGTTGTCGTGCACCCGAGCCCGACCGGAAACGGCCTTCCAGTTCGATCGCAGCCCCAACGTGGGGAACGTGTCGACGAACCGCAGCGCCTGATTGGAGATGACGGTGGCCGGCGCCGAGGTGAGCGGCGCTTCCATCCGGACAACCTTGCCGTACCGGATTTTGTAGACGTCGCCATCGACGGTGTTCAGGAAGATTTCGAAATTGCAGCCACCCCCGATCGGGTCGACGTCGGCGGCTGGTGCCTTGAACGAGATCACTTGGGGTGTCACGGTTCCGGTGACGGTCAGCAGTTCACCGCCACTGGTGTCGCTGAACACGCAGGTGACGGTGGCATCGGCCGGCCAGGGCCGTCCGGGTTTGGCGACCAGGTAGGGCCGCTCGGACGGGTTGGGGTTCCACGTGGCGCCGCGGGAAAGCTGCACCACGGACATGCGGGGTTCAAACACACTCCGCACCTTTCGCTGGTAGGTGAATGATGTTGTGTTGCATGGCAGTTAGGCGATCAGGCGGACGCCGACGTCCTGGATGGTGCGCAGTGCCGTGTTGAACAGTTCGGCGCTGCGTTCTCCGGTCGACATGGCGGCTTTGTTCTGTCCGGCCTTGATGACGAACTGGCTGTAGCCGGTGTCGTCGCCCTCTTCGGTCATCTCTTCGAGTTGGTTGACGAACCGCACGTCGACGCCGGCCGACCGTTCCAGCGCGCCGGAGGTGGACCAGAATCGTTGCCCGGTCTGGGCGTGCAGGCCGGGCATGAGCCAGGTGCCTTCGTGGATGACCATGGTGTGCGAGGTCTTCGATTCGGTGGCTTTCATGCCGCCGCGCATCGCCGCGGCCGCGGCCAGGCTCCACGAGTTCGCCTCACCGCCGCGGGTGAAGACTTCCCACAGGTGCACCCAGCCGAGATTTGTTCTGCGCCCGTTGTTCTCGACTTGGTCCCAGGCCAGGATGGTGCCGACGAGGAACGGCATGATCACGTCTGCAGCGATGGTGCCGAGGGAGTCGAAGCCAGCGAGTAGGAAGTAGCCAACGAGATTGCCGACGCTCTCGATGATCAGTTTGGCGATCGCGTCCGCTGTTGGGTTATCGCCGCCGACGATGACGCCGACGGCGGTGGCCGGGCTGTAGGTGACCTTGGATTGCAGGTCGTTCCACCAGGAGTCGACGATTCCGACGGTGGGCGCCGCGGCGAGGCTGCCCAGCCAGCCGGACTGCCAGTACTCGTCCGGGTAGAGGCTCTCGTCGTCTTGGATCAGCGACAGGCTGTCGGAGACGAACCCGTCGGTCCACTGCACAATCGATCGGGCCAGACCCATCGCGGCATTGCCGCCGAAGAACGAACCCTTCTCGCCGAAGCCGGACTCGTCGTCGATCCAGGCGACCAGAGCGCCGTTGGCGATGTTGTTGTCCAGCAGGCCCGTGACGGTCTCGCCTTCGCCGGTGAAGATTCGCCGGGTACGCAGGACGCATTGCGCGTCGTCGAGGCTGGAGGCGATAACGCCGTCGGCTTGATTCATCCGGGAGCCGATGAACGTCCACAGCGCGGAGCTGGTGAGGAAGTTCGGCACCTTGACGTGGACCTGCCAGTTGGCCGGGTTCACCGATGCCCAGACCCCTTCGCCCCAGGATGCGATGTCGCCAGGGTCGTCGGGAATCGTCAGCGCGGCGAGGATGGATTCCTCAACTTGCTTGCGAAGTACATTGAGCCACAGGAATGTTGACGCACACCAGTCGGTCGGGCCGAATGACATGTAGTCGCGCGGCCCCTGCCAGATTGGGATCGGCAGTACGGGGTTCGGCGGGCCGAGCAGGAACTGGAACACCTGTTTGTCGTCGTTGAACGTCGCGGTGAGGTAGTCGACGCCGTCTTCGGTTTCGACCAGCCAGTGGTGCATCATGCCGGTCCAGCGCCAGGCCCCGCCGTACCGATCGACACGAATGATGACGTTTTTGCATTCGTCGGGGTTGTTGGGAATGCGGGCGATCATCTTGGCCAGGAAGTGGTTGGCCCGGACTTTCAGATACCCGGCCGAGGAGATGTTTTTCTTGTCCGGGAACTGACGTTTGACCAGATCGTTGGGGTCGAAGCGACCTCGGAAGATCAGGCCCGGGCTCTGGCCGTCCGGCGGGTTGGTGTAGATGCTGATCTCGGTCTTGGCGCGCTGCATGGCCTTGCGGCGCCGGCGGATTTCGTCGGTGCGTGCGCGAGTGTTTGCGAGGGTCGCGAGGCTCATGGCTACGCTGCCACCGGGTCGATGACCTTGCCCGCGGCGATGAGCGGGGTGGAGAACGGTTCGGCGTACCAGCGCGGCAAGGTCAGCAGTACCCCGAGGCCTGCGGCCTGGGCTTCCAGAACCCGCACGACGCAACCGGATTCGGGGTCACCGGCCCCGGGCGCGATGGGGTAGTCGAGGTTGAAGCCCGGGTTGCGGTTACCGACCGGGGTCTCCCACTCAGACAGGAACAGCTCCATGTCCGGCCGGGACATGACCGTGGTGTTCTCGCCTAGCATCAGCGTTGGGACGGGGAACGTCTTGCCCAGGTCGTCCTGGCCGCGGCCGTATGCCTCGGAGCCGTACGAGTAGTCGGGCAGGATGAATTTCGCGCCGCCGTCGAGGTCCCATTCAGGCCAGATATCGACGGTGCCAGGGTTGAAGTACGGCAGCGTAAACCAGTACGAGCCCGACCCTGGTGTCTCCCAGCCGAACTGCTCAGACGGCCCGACGTAGAACGGCAGCTCGCAGCGCTGTGTCTGCACCACCGACCCGTAGGCGAGCAGGTGCGGGTCTTTGCCTTCGAAGTTCTGCGAGGACACCGACTGCGGCGCTTCGACAGTGCGCACCCCGAGCAGCCGTTCCCCGTCCTGGCTGGTGTATTCGATCTGCGATTCAAATTGCGGCGAGAACATGGCCTTCCACCGCGAAAACAGGGTGTGCCACAACGGGGAATCTTGATCAATCCGCTCACCGGTAAACGGGTTCATGATGTGGATGGTCCAAACCACGTTGCGGGCCTGCGGTTTCCACGACGAAAAGAACGAACCGAACGGCCCGACACCCCAATTCGATTGAATCGGCATGTCGAACAGGCCAGTGGAGTGCGGCGCCAGGAACGGCCCCCAGGAATACTCCTGCGGGGAGATGATGCAGTAGTCACCGTTGAAGCCGCGGACGGCGATCATGTCCGGTTCACGGTTCACGAGAACGCCGCCAATCGGGCCTGCATGTCCTGGGATTCCTTCAACCGGATCGCCTCCATGATGTCCGCAGGCTTGTATCCGGCCTGCACGTTGTAGGTGGTGCGGTTATCGGGCGCGGTCTGCGGCACCCGCTGTCGCGCAAAGTTCAACTCGCCGTAGGCATTTGGCGTGGTTCCGGTCGTGACATTCCCGACCAGGCTCGAGGAGACGACGTTGACGATGCCGGTGGCGATCTTGCCGCCCTCGTTGAACAGTCCGGAGATGAGCGCGCCGGCCCCGCCACCGGCGCCCATACCGCCGGCCCCGAACGATGCCGCCGATGCGGCCGTCGAGGCGATGTTGCCGAGCGTCGCTGCGCCCGAGGCAATCCCGGTGTTGATGGCCGACAGGTTGTGGTTCAAGCTCGGCGACGGCGGCGCGACTGGGGTCAGGCCCGGGTACTTGTCTTGCGCTGGCCGGGCTGGATCGGCCTCTGCCGGGGCCGTCGGCGCTGCGGACGCCGCTGGTTGTCCTGGATGATCCACGGGCGCGGGCAGCTGCGTGACCGGTGCTCCCGGAATCTGTTGTGCGCCGCGCGGAATTTTCTTGAGCGCCTCGGGGAGCTTCGGAGGAATGACCGGCGGGACGTAGCCGGTGATCGCGCCACCGACCTCGAAGCCGCGGACTCGGCCGCTGTGCAGGGCGCTGCGGAATGCGTACACGCCGGCCTGGCCACCCATGGCGTTGACGTCGTCGACGGTGAACATGTGCTCGCCGGGCATGCCCCACAGCGGCACCGAATCCTTGCCCGGCGTACCGCCGGTGATCGGTCCGCCGGCCGCGTAGCCCCGGCCCTGGTTGATGTGGTTCGGGATACCGGAGGCGTTCTGACCGTACGTCTTGGCGACGTAGTCGATCATCGCGTAAATCTGCGCGACGCCGTCGTTGATGTTGCCGCCGGTGATGTTGTGCGCGTTGAACGTGCCGGCCTTGAATTGGCCCAGGCCGATCGCGGGCAGGCCGTCGGAGTCTTTCGGGTTGTAGGCGTTGGGGTCGCCCTTGGACTCGAACCCGATCTGACCGACCAGCGCGTTGGTCCAGCCTTCGATGTTGGTGATGCCGTAGCGGGGCCCGATCTGCTGCAGTGCGGTCATGATGACCGGTGCCCACCGCGACGCGCCCTGGCCGGCAGTCGGCGCGGCCGGCAGTCCCCTGCCGCCGGCGGCCCCACCGGAGGACTGCAGGACGGCCATATCGGCCTTGGCTTCCTCGAGCTCGCGGCGTGCCTTGTCGACCGCCCGCTGCGCCGAATTGCGCTGGGACTCTTTCGCGTTCGGCTTGAGCTCGGACTGACGCTCCAGCGCGGATTGCAGCCGGCCTTCGAGGTCGGTGATCTTGTCCTGGGCTTCGCGGAGTTTCTTCGGGTCGAATTTCTTGCCCTTACCGCCCTTGCCACCGTTGGCGCCGAGCAGCGTGGCGAACGGGCCGTCGTCACCGAGGGCGAAGCCGGCGGACTTGGCGACCGACTGGAACCACGGGTTGTTGGGCGAGAGAATCGAGTTCTCCAGACCGACGGTGCCGAGCAGTCCCGACCAGAGCGTGGATCCGAAGCTCATGAGGGTTTTGCCGGCGAACTTGCCGAGCCAGTCGCCGGTTTGGTCGCCCCACTGCGCCATCAGCGTCGGGTCGTTACCGGCCTGCATCAGACCGGCCAGGCCCGGCAGCAACCGGGTGCCGTCCTGCCCCGCGGTGCCCGCCGCCGTGCCGCCGCCGAACAGGCCACCGAGGTTGCCGAACGGGCCACCGAGGTCCGACAAGAACGATCCGAACAGTCCGCCGCCGGCCGCGTCGGTGTCGGCGCCAGGGAGCGCCACAGGCCCCGGGAGCGCGCCAGCGGTGAGGCCGTGGGGTTCGATCGCGCCACCGGGCGCGTAGCCCCGGACACGGCCGCTGTGCAGTGCACGGCGGAAGGCGTAGACGCCAGCCTGCCCGCCCATGGCGTTGACGTCGTCGACGGTGAACATGTGCTCGCCCGGCATCCCCCACAGCGGCACCGAGTCCTTGCCGGGCGTACCGCCGGTGATGGGGCCACCGGCGGCTTTCTGGGCCGGCGGGGCGGCCGGGGCCGCGGGCGGGATTGCGAAGGGGTCAGCGGCCTGGGTGTTCGGATTGCTCGGCGGCGCGGGCATCCCGAGGCTGGTACTGATCAGTGCGCGGTACGCCTCACCGACCTGGCCCAGCTTGCTCATGGTGTCGTCGAATCGGGCTTGGTCGACCGTGATGTTGATGGTCTTGTCGTTGTTGGTGCGGACCTCGTAGCCCAGTGCCCGCAGCTGCTCGAGCACAGCGGGGGCCAGGGGCGCGTCGACGACGATGTTCTTGTCGTTGTCGGCGTGGACCTGCACACCGATCTTGGTGAGGATGTCCAGCACCGCCTGGCCGCCAGGTGCACTGACATTGACTGGAGTGCTCCGCGGGATCGCGTCGAACGCAGTCTTGATGTTCGCGGCGGCCTGCGGGAGGTCGACGTTCATCTTGGCCGCCAGCGTGTCCAGCAGCGGTTGCGCCGTTTGGCCGGTCTCGGCAGCCTTGTTGAGGCTGTCGCGCAGGTTGGTCAGGCCCTTGGCCGCGTTCGCGCCGGCCGGGCCCATGCCGCGCAGGCGGCCCGCCAGGGCATCGAACAGGCCTTGATCGCCGGCGATCTGAGAGGCGAGTTGCTTCTCGGTCAGGCCAAGGTTCTTGATGGCGGACGTCGCGTCCTGGCCGCCCTTATCGCCGAAGTCGGCTTTGAACCGGTTGGGCAGGCTGCCGACCATGGCTTCGACGTTGGACAGCGCGTCGTCGCCGATCTTGCCGCCGCTGGCCAGCAGCGAGTCATTGAGCGACTTCTGTTGCGCCGAAGCCTCTTCCAGCGTGGCGGTGCCTTCGGCGATGCGCTGCTGCAGCTTGGCGTTGGCGTCGGCGGCCTGTTCGGCGGCGCGACGGTTCTCACGTAGCACTTCGTTGTAGGCGGCCAGCGCACCACCTGCGACGAAGCCGATTCCGGCGCCAATGGGGCCGCCGAGCTCAGTGCCGATGAGTGTTCCGGAAGCAATAGTGCCCAGCGCACTGCCAACGGCTCCAGCGGTGGTGTCGGCTCCGATCTGCATCGAGGAGCCCACAGCAAGGCCCGTGAGGCCAAGGGTCCCGCGAGTGCTGGTGAGCCCGCCGGCGACGCGAGACGCGCCGTTGCGCAAGGCCGCCAGGCGGCCACCGCGGGCCGCCGCAGTGGCGGGGCCGCCGCCGGCGCCGAGCGCGCCGCCGAGGGTGGCAGCGTTGTTGCCGGCGGTTTTGAGCGCGCCGCCCAGGCCGGTGATGTCTTTGGCCAGGGCGGCGATGCCGGTGATGGACTTGAAGCCCAGCAGCGCAGTGACAACACCGGTAACCAGGCCCGGCATGGACGACAGGCCCTTGGCGATGCCGCCGATGATCGGCATGAGGATTTCGCCCCACTGCTGCATGCCCTTGAACGCGTCGATGAGTACCTTGCCGACGTCCTTGAGGACGGGCACGAGCTCGCGCAGCCGCGCACGGGCGTCGTCGAAGAACGCGCGCAACTTGGCCTGTCCCGCAGACGATCCCGTGAGGTTGGCCAGGCCCTTGGTGGCGTTGTCGAGCATCTTGATGAAGCCGCCGTCGCCGCCGGCGGCCTTGGTCAGGTTGGTGAAAATCTTCCCGATGTTCAGGACGCTGTCGCCCAGGCGGGAGACGGCGGTGATGCCGTCGTTGATCCACTTGTCGAGGTTGCCGTTGGTCGCCGACTTGTTGATGAACGCGTCGAACCGACCCGACACCTTGGTCAGGCCGTCAGCCAGCCGCGGTAGCGCGGCCGTGCCGGTGGTTGCCAGCTGGCCGAACGCGTGCACGAACGGGCCGATCGCGGCGTTGGCCTTGGTCTGGGCCTGTGCGGTGTTCCCGAAAATCTTGTCCAGGAACGACTTTGACGAATCCGAACCGGCGGCGCCGAGCAGCGACTTGAAGGTTCCATTCCAGGCGGTCGAGATCTGGCCGAGCCCGGTCTTGAACGTCGGCATCAGCCGCCCGGAGACGTCCTCGATCGACTTGCCGATGCCGTCGAACATGTTCTGCTGCACGATGTCTTTGCGCAGCTTCTCGAATTCGGGGAGCACCTTGCCGATGGAGGTGACCGTTTCCACCGCGGCGGGCGAGAGGTCCTTGAGCGCCTCCGCGGCCTTTTTCAGGTCCTTGGGGTCGCCGGACTGTGCGGCCTTGTACATCTGGCCGATTGCGTCGCCCATCCCCGTGAAACCGAGCTTGGCAGTGCCGATCGACGAGGCGATGCCGGCGAACACGCCGGGCATGACCAACCCGGCCTGCGAGAGCTGCTGGATCGCGCCGGCGAGGTTGGTCGCCGCCAGCGCCGCGACGGGGAGTTCCGTGGTGCCGGCGAGCAGCCCGTTGAACAGCCCGCCTTTGGCGAGCTTGCCGACGATGCCATCGGCCGCGCTACTGAGCTCCTCGAGTTTCTTGAGCGCGCTGCCGGTGTCCGCGTTGACCTTGACGTCGATGTCCTTGGACTGGCGCGCGCGGAACGCATCCATGTGCGCGGTCGCGCCCGCCAGCTTGACGTCGACGTCGAGACCGATACCGTTGCCCTGCTGGTCTTTACGGAACTTGTCCAGCTCGGCGACGGCCTTGCTGGTGTCGGCCTGCAGGAGCAGTGCGAAGTCGCGGTTGATCTTGGCCAGGTCCGCGTCGAGTCGCTTGCGGAACTCCGACGCGTCGGGGATGACCTTGAGGCGTGCTTCGCCGGCGGCATATTCAGCCAATGTCGAGCTCCCTTCCTCGTTGCAGGCCGGCGGCGACGGAGGCTTCCAGTCGGTCCGCTTCGGCGTGGTCGTCTTGGACTGCGAATCGCTCGGCCGGGAAGACCGGGCCTTGCGGCAGTGGGTAAGTGGGCTTGTTGGCCGTGACGCGGATCAGGACCGCGAGTTCACGGCGGATGCCCAACAGGCCGTCGGCGACCTGGTCGTAGCCGGCGAGGTCGGGTCGTGGCGGCGGGTCGTCGTCGGCCGGCTTGTTCTCGGCGAGCTGTTTGCGGAACACGTCGTCGAACCGCGGATCGGTGAGATAGATGGCCCACAGTTCGGTGCCCCGTTGGCGGCCGAGGCGGTCGCAGAGGATCAGGAACTGTGGCCACGGTCGACGCCCGCGAACCCAGTCACGGGCGTCGATGCCGTTGAGGTGGACTGCGAAGTCGCCCTCGATGATGTCCCAGTAGTGGTCGATCAGGTCGAGGATTCGGGCGCTTTTCCCGCCAGGTCCTCATCGAGGGTGCGGCCGCAGGTCGGGCAGACTCCGGATTCCGGTGTGCGGGGCAGGAATTCGTCGCGAATGTCGACAATGAACTTGTCCCACAGCGCGGGTTTGTCTTCGAAGAATTCGATCACCGCGTCGTAGGCGTCGCCGAAGAACGCGCGGTCGTAGGCGGCTTCGGCCTCGTCGATCTGGGCCTGGATGCCGTCGAGGTTGAAGGCGTTCTTCCATTCGGTCATCGCCGCCTGATAGGCGGCGGTCAGCTGCTGGTGCGCGGCGTTCGCGGCTTCCCATGCGGCGAGCTGCGCGTCGTCGTGGTCGTCGGGCAGATCGGCCAGCGGAACCGGGGCGGTGGGTTCGGCGGCGACCGCCGCGGCGGCGCGCCGGGCGAGCAGGTTCTGCGCGAAGTACTTCGCGAGCTCGGCGGCGTGCAGGTCGTGCATGCGGGTACGGGTCAGCGGCGCGACGATGATGTCGTCGGTGACCGGGTAGGGCTCGGGGTCGTTGGTCTCGCCGTGCAGGGCGAGCAGTCGCGGCGACATCGCCGAGCGGTTGGTCTTGTTCTTGGAGCCGGTAGCCATCCTGTGGCGGCCTTCCTGTTTCGCGAATGGGTGTGGGTACGCCGAAGGCCCCCAACCCATGCCTGTGGGTGGGGGCCTTCGGACGTGGAGCTGGCTGCTACGAGACGGTGACGGCGCTGACCGAGGTCAGGATGTCGCCGTTGACCGTGACGTAGGTGGCGGTGACGTTGGCGGTGCCGGCCGCCACGCCGGTGATCAGGCCGCCGGCGGACACGGTGGCCTTCGCCGGGGCCGAGCTGATGAACGTCGACGCCGCGGTGCGGTCGATGCCGTTGTTGTCGGTGACGGTCAGCTGCTGGGTGTGGCCGGCGCCCGCGGTGACGGTCAGCGCAGGCGTCGCCGGGGCGGCGGTGATTCCTGTGGGGACCGGGGTGAAGCCGCCGTCGACGAGCTCGTTGATGCGCTTCCAACCCGGGCCGAAGATGTCCAGGGTCAGCGGGGTCTCCAGAGCGTCTTCGGTCTGGAAGTTCATCGTCCACGGGTACATGAGCACCTCGGCATCGACGATCTTCTGGGCGTCGGTCTTGGCGATGTTGACGCGGTTGCCGATCCATCCCATGCCGATGTACAGGCCGTCGAAGTCGTCCTCGCCGTACAGCACGGCGCGAGCCAACCGGTTCTGCGGCAGGTCCGACACCGAGGCCGTGAAGCCACCCCCGGCGTCGAGCTCGACGTCCGACCAGTCAGTGCCCCAGTAGTTTTCGAGGTTGGCCTTGCTGGTCTCCTGGGGGCTCAGTCCCAGCTGGATGACTCGCTTGGTCGGAATCTGGCGGGTGGGGCCGCCGACGCCGTGCGACTCGGTGTCGTTGATCGTCTGATCGTTCGACAGGTTGCCGCCTTCACTCTTTTTGTGCAGGCCGATCGGGAAGCCGCCCACCGGCAGCACCAGAGCACCGGTGGCCTCATCGTGAATGCTGGTGATCAGCGGTGCGCTGTAGGAGTACTGGATGACGGAGAACTGGCGTGCGGCGAGCAGCAGATTCTTGCGCTTGGTGAGGGCGCGCTGGCGGTCAGTGAGTGCCATGATGGTGTCCTTTCATCGGTCGAGCTCAAGGAGCTCGCGGTAGTCCGGCAGGCTCTTGGGCCGGTCGGTGTGAATTTCGAACGTCACCGGGACCAACTTGTCGTCGAGGATCTGTTCGGGGATCAATTGCGGGCCGAGGAGCTCCCCCTGCACCTTGATGAATGTGGTGTTGAGTCCGGAACGCGTTGTCTCACTGCGGTGTACGGTGCCTCCGTCTTCGAAGGCCCACAGCATTTCCCGGACGTATTCGATGAGGTCCCAGGAGTCGTCGCGGTTGGCGCACCAGGCGGCGATCTGGATGCGGGTCTGGTCGACCCACGGCCGGCGGTCCCGGTTGATCTGGCCGCCGACCCGGTACACCCGCAGGTATCCGTTGCCTTGGTCGAGCCATTCGCCGGCTGCCTTCGGAGTGGGCAACCAGGACCGCACATCGACCCCGGACAGGCCCGCCGCGGCCGTGTTCTCGGCAAACGTGAACAGGTCCTTGACGGTGCGTTCGGCGTCGGGCGAACCGCCGCGCCACCAGGCCGGGTAGGTGATCACCAGGCCCCCAGTTGCTCGAGTACCCAGTTGAGATCGCGCGCGGCGTGGTGGCCACCGGAGACCACCGGAGTGTCGACGTCGTCCGAATCCTCTTGTGGTCCTTCGACTTCCGCGTGACGGCCGAATTCGTGCGGCAGGACGTACTCGCCTGCCGGCACCGCACCGCCGACGGTGATCACGCCGCACCACCGTGGCTGGCCTTTGAGCACGTCGGTGAACTCAGTGGAGGGGTGCGCGGCGGCCGCCAGGTTGCCGGTGACCTTGGCGACGCGCTCGCGGTAGAGCGCAACGCCGAGCTCGGCGATTTCGTAGCAGATCGACCGCATTCGCGGCGAGACGAGGGCGGCACCGATCGCCGGGTTCGGATCCCGGTAGATCTTGACGTCCATTACCGACCTCCCTTGATCTGGTACCACTTCCAGCCGAAGTCATCGCCCGTGAGCGGATGGTCCATATCCCCCATCGCCAGGCCGTACACCGTGAAATGCGTTGCTTGCCAAGTGATCCTGTCACCGGCCTGCATGTCGTAGCCGCGGGGAACGAAGACCTTGCCGCTGTGAGTTGCCTTCGCTCCGCGGTCGGTGCTGGGCGCCGCCTGGTCCAGGACCACCACCGCCTGGGTGGTGGGCAGATCGGTCCAGCTGGTGTTGCCCATGCCATCGTCATCCGGCCGCTGCGGGGTGAGCGTGGCCGGCGCGGCGGGATTAAGTAGGGGCATCGACTTGGCCCGAACCCTGGTGATTCCACGGGTATCCGGGGACCCGCGTGTTGGAACCGAGTTTGATGGAGAACCCGGCCCCGCCCACCGGCCTGCCGGCGAGTCGGTCGGATTCGGCGTTGGTGAGGTACAGGGCGCCGGTCGGGTTGACGTACTTGTTGGTGACCGCCGCGGACACGACGTCCATCGTCTGGCTGCTGGTGGACTCGCTGACGCCGTCGCCGTTGATCATGGCCCGCTTGACCATGTCCATCGACACCTGGGCGCACGTCAGTTCGTCGAAGCTGGCCGAACCGGGCTGCTCGTTGATGAGCTTGGCGGCCCAGCCGAGCAGGGTCGTCGCCCGACCCTGCTCGGCCTCGCTCAGCGTCCGCCAGTAGTTCTCCAAGTCCGTCGCCGTGGCGTACGGTTCCGGGAGCACCAGGGGCACTGTTACTCCTGCGCGCCCGCGCCGCTGTCGCCGGCATCGCTGCCGCCAGCGCCACCGGAAGCGTCGGCGCCGCCGTCCCCGGACTGGCCGGAGTCACCGGACTGACCCGAATCGCCCTGTCCGGCATCGGACTTGCTCGACTTCGAGGCGGTCGACTTAGCCGGCTTGTCGGCCTTCTCGTCGACCTCGACGATGTCGCTGTAGGCGCCGGTCTTGGCCTCGGCCAGCTTGCGCAGCCGGGCGACGTCGGTCTGTTTGGTGGTCTCGAACTCGTAGACCTGCGGGTCACTGCCGGCGACCGGGGTGAAGTGCGCCCAGGTGGAGTCGTCAGTGCCGTCCTTGGAGAAGTGATAGCCCTTGGGGGCCTGGAATTTTGCCATGGTTCGAATTCCTTTGTCTCAGAGATTGATTGGGGCTTGCCCTGGCTTAGGTCAGGTCCTTGATCCAGCCGTGGTAGTTCTCGGGGCCGTATTCCAGACCGCCCTCGCCGTACAGCTGGTACTTGTCCGAGGCCCCGGTCTTGGCGATCGGCTCGGCGAACACGCCCGTGCCCTTGCCGGGGATGTCCAGGAACACCGGGGCGCAGACGCCCAGGTCGAGGACCCCGATGCCGTTGGAGGGGAACCAGCGGTTGAGCATCACACCGAAGGTGCCGAAGTCGGTGATGATGGTGTCGACCGCGACGCCGCCGACGTTGCGGGTCATGGTCGGCTGGTTCAGGTTCGGGGTGGCGTACAGGTTGGACAGCGCGATCTTCTGGGCCGCGCCGACCATGAACACGGTGGTGTCAGCAGCCAGCGGAGAGCCGTTGCTGAACATGGCCGCCAGCGCGTTGTCGACGATGGCCTTCGTCAGGGCGCGGTTGGTGCCGCCGTTGGCGAACACGTTGGTGGCGATCGCGGGCAGGATGCCGCGGGTCTGGCGGGCGGTCGCGTTGTTGGCGGGCTTGGCGTAGACGCCCGAGAGGAACGACTGCTCGAAGTCGATGGCCATCTTGCGCAGCTTCAGCATGACCTGGTGAGTGAGCTCGTCGGTCACCGGGTTCACGCCGTCGGTGGTGGCGATGCCCGAGAGCTGGCCGGTGGCGGCCTGCTTGGTGTAGGACACCTCCACCGATTCCTGGTGGATTTCGACGACGTTGCTGACGTTGGTGCGCGAGACCTCCGAGGCGGTCGGTGCCGCCGCGCCTTCGGTCTTGGAGTTGTTGGCGCTGGAGGCTTCCAGGCCTTCGGTCTGCCACTCGAATTCGACCGAGGTGGTGCGCTTGCCGCCCGACAGGCCGCCGATCGCGGACAGGAACGGGGTGTCCGATGGGGCGACGGTGTACAGATCGCCCGTGTAGTTGGGCAGGTTGTAGGTAGTACCGATACCAGAAACAGTGGCCATGACGGCCTCCTTTCGTTATGCGCCTGCGGCGCGGAGGGTGACTAGTTGTTCCGTTTTCGCTCGGAGTGCGGTTTTCGAGTCCCCCTGGGACTCAGCGACGGCAGCCACCTGGGCTGCCGTGAGGGGCCCGTTGCCCGCCTGGCCCTGGGCGCGGTTCGGGGTGAATCCGCGCTTGGGTTCGGTGGCCACGAGGTAGGGCTTGTCTTTGACCAGCTGCTCGATGCGGGCAGCCAGCTTGTCGGCGTCGATGCCGTCGTCGTCGGTCACGTACTGGGTCAGGTCGCCGATCATGGTGACCGCGTCAGCAGGGTCGACGAACTTGCTTGCCGCCGCGAGGGCTTCGACCTTGGCCTGCACGGCCTGATTGCGCCAGGTTTCCGAACGGGTGGCCTGGGTTGCCAGGTCCTGCCGGGCCGTCTCCAGTTCCCCCTGTTCGTCGCGCACGGACTGGGCGTGGGCGTCCAGAATCGGTTTGGCTTCGGAGACCTTCGTCGTGAGTTGCTTGTTTTCGCTGCGCAGGTTCTGGATCAGGTTCCACGCCTTGGCGGGGTCGAAGTTCGCGTCGTCGCCCCACGGCGGGGCCGGGGTGGCCGGCGCTGCTGCGGGGGAAGTCGCAGCAGCGGCGGGTTCGGCCGTTGCTGGCGCCGCTGCGGCGGCGGCAGCCGGGACCTGGGTGGGCATGTTGTTGGGGGTCGGTGCGGTCACTTCGGGCGCCTCCTGGGCATCAAAAAAGCCGCCCCACTCGGGACGGCTTCTGTATCGGGTGTATTCGGTTGTGCGGCTTAGTCTTCGGGGACGTCGCCGATGGGCTGCAGATCGGGTGCCGGCGGCACGCCGAGCAGGCCAGTCTTCTGGATGACCTCGCCGGTGGCCTTGTCGACCAGGACCGCCGGGGCATCGAACATCGCGACGCCGTCAGCGGCGTCGACCGACATCAGGTAGACGTCGTCGTTCTGCCAGCCGAATTCGTCGACAGTGAACCCGGCGCCGAAGAACTCGCGGACTGACGCGTCGGATTGGACCGCGCTGCGGGCCGCGTCGAAGGTAATCATCGCGACAGCGCCGATTCGATAATCAGAGTGTCGTCGGCGTCCGAGGTCATGCGGAACTGCCAGCCGGCGCCCTGTACCGCCGCGAGGATCCGCATCGCGGCGGTCCGCACGGGCAGCAGGTCATCGGCTCGCGATTCGATGCTGACCATGTAGGGCCAGGTGTCGGCGTCCACGGCGTCGTACTGGGCGGTCGCGTACACGTCGCCGCCGAGCTCGAAGACCAGATCGTCGCCGACCGGTGCCGGTGCGGACGGGTCGATGGCGGCGACCAGCTCGGCCAAGGATGTCGGTCCGTTGACCTCGATGTAGTCGTTATTCACCATTGCTGTGCCACCTCCAATCCAAGTCTGCGTCTCCGCGAATCACATGTACCTGGTCCAGATTGTATCTGTGGCCGTAGTGCTCGACCAGTGCTTTCACCTGGTCATCGGTGAGGGACGAATCTGTCACGTCGAGGACCACCGACTTTGACTGGCGCTTCGCCTTTCGGAGGTTCCGCGCAATCGCGTCTTCGCTGGACCCCGATATCGACTTCATTTCCCAGGTTTCGCCGTCGATCGTCGCGTCGGCGGTGGGTCCGATGCCCGTGGCGGGGACGAAGACCACGTGGTGCCCGCGCAATGCCAGCCGGTCTGCGGTGTCGAGCTCGTGCTGGTGCAGATGGGGCACTTGGCTTCGATCGACCGAGCCCGGGCCGCTGCCGGCCAGTTCTCCGGGCCCGGCCGAGGTCGCGACTTTGGCCAGTCGGGCGGCCTTTCGCTGCGCCAGGAGGTCGTCGTTGTCGGTGCGGCTGCGAACCCAGTCGATCGCGTCCGAGGTGGTTTCGAGGTCGTCGGTGCGGACGATGCGGCAGCTGCCACCGGTGGCCTTGATGCGGTCCCAGTGGCCGCTGGCGTCGGTTTCGTTGGTCTGGCCGTCGATGTAGACGACCTGGCCGCCGCGGTTGACGACGTTGAAGATGTGCGCGCCGCCGCCGTTGGCTTTGGACCATTCGACGGTGATGTAGCCGCGAGCTCCATCGCCCCACTCGGTGACCGCGGCGTCAGCCGCGGCCTTGGCCGCGTTGACCTTGCCGCGGCCTTTGGCCGGCAGGTAGTCCCAGACCCGAGAGCCGGTGCTCATGCCGAGTACTTCGCCGTCGGGAACGCTGCCGCGGGTGGCCTGCACGCCGCCTCCTTGGCCGGCGGGAGTGCCGTCCGGCGAGGCCCACTTGGCGAGAACGTTGGCGTAGCCGTTGTCGCGGACCGAATCTGGGCGCGGCTCTGCGGTGACGTCGTAGCCGCGGGCCTGCAGCTCGACGGCGGTGGCGCAGCGGGTGCAGTTGACCTGCCATTGCCGGCCGGCGGCGTGGTTCGGGTTGATGACGGCGAGGTCGGGGCCGAGGGGATCGAATTCGGTGGTGCGCCGGCGCACACCCGGCAGCGGTTCCTCCGGCGCTTTCGGCTCCACTGGCGCGTGCGTATCGCCCTGGTGGACAGCCGGTTTCGGCGTGTCGAGCTCGACCGGTTCGGGCAGCCCGGGCGGTTCCGGTGCCGGGGGCTGGCCTTGCTCTTTGATCACCTGGCGCATCTCGGCCAGGATTTTCTTGGCGTCGCGGGTGGTGCCGGCCCGGTCCGCGGCCTCGTCGTAGATGGCCTTGTAATCGGACATGTGGGGGCTGAGCTCGCGGGGATCGCCCCACACCGGAACGGCCACGCAGTCACAGTTCCGGTGGTAGGTCTCACCGTGCTCGTCGAACAGCGCGTTGTGCTCGGATCGGTAGCCGCCGAAGTTCTTTCCGAGCTCGCGGGAGGCGAGCATGATGCAGAACTCGCAGGTGGTCGGTCCGGTGGGGACCCGAATCCAGCGTGGTTTCGAGCGGTCCTTGTCGGCGTTGGCGGCGATGGTGTCGCGGGCGGGCTGCTGCACCAGGCGCGACAGGTTGTCTTCGAGCCGTTTCTGCACGCGTTGCTCGAGGGGTAGATCGCTGGTGGTCTGCTGCGAGACCGGCACGTCGGGGTTGTCGTGTCCGAGGAAGGCCGAGGCAACGATCTTGGCGACCCGTTCGTTGGGCACGGGGTCGGCGGCGAACGCTCGGTAGGCGTTGCGCGGTTTCTGCTCGGCGCGCATCTCGTCGTAGAGGCCGGCGGCCACGGCGGCGGCGCCGGCGCCGAAGCGCTGCACGATGGACTGGTACATCGTGGTGACGGCGTCCTGGGCCTTGGGGTGGCCCCAGTCGACGCGGGGCCACAGCAGCGCCAGGTAGCGGCGGGCCGCTTCCACGAGGCCGCCGTAGCGGGCGGCCTGGCGGGTCAGGTCAGGTGCTTGGGGCACCGTCTCGGCTCTGTTGCAGGGCCAGCAGCGCGGCGGGTTGCTCACCGTCGAGCGGCTGCTGTGGTGGCTGTTGCGGCTTGAGGCCTTCCAGCGCGCTGTCCACGCCGGCGGTCGACGCGTAGCGCGTGCGGGCGGCGGCGATGCGGCGCCGCTGCACGGGGGTCCAGCCGCACTCGGCCAGGGCGTCGTCGTCGTCGGGCGCGATCATCTTGGCGGCGATCTGGGTGGTGACGTTGACCGTGTCGGCCGAGGGCGTGGGGATGCCGAACTTGCCCCATTCGGATTCGAGTTGCTTGGCCTCGTCGACGTACTTGCCGTTGGGCCGCGTGTCGGCGTCGTAGTCCCACATCTTGAGCGTGATGCGGGCCCATTCCTCCCAGTCGTCGCCGAACTGGACCGAGAGCCGTTCGGCGCATTTCTTGAGGCGGAAGTCGCCCTTGCTGATCGCGTCGGCGGAGGTGGGATTGCCGTCGGAGACCATGCCGAGGTAGTCCAGCGGCACCCGTGAGTTGCCCGAAAAGACTTGGCGCTCATGGTCGATGAATTTGATCAGGCCTGCGGGGTCCTGGCCCTGCTGGAAGATGATCGTCGGCAGGTTGCCGTACTTGTCGGCTTCCAGCGTCGACAGTCGGCCGGTGAAGGTTTCCCAGGCGCTGGCCATGCTGCCGTCGGCGTTCTCGAACGCACTCTTGTTGACACCGAGAATCCAGAGCTTCATGGAGGCGAAGAACTCGGCGGCGATCTCGCTGCGGACCACGGCGCGGGCGGCACGGTCCTGCGTATTGCGCCAGGAGGCCGCGATTTCGCTGCGGCCGTAGCGGTTGGTCGGGGTCGGCCGGTTGGCGAACATGACCACCGGGACGAACCCCATGCCGTGGTCGTTGCGATCGACGATCTCCCAGCCCTTGTCGCCCAGGACCAGGTCGATGGTTGCGTCCCGGGTGTGCAGGACCGACATCTGCCGGTTGAAGGTTTCCGACGCCGGGTCGACGTCGAGGTACGTCTGGTACGCGGCCGACACCTCGCGGCGGCGCACGTCCCAGGATGCCGTCATGTTCAGCGGTGATTCGACGGTCGACAGGGGCGGCGCTTCGGGGTCATCGTCGTTGGCGCCGACGACGACGAACGAGTGCCGGAAGGTCATCGCATCGTCGTGGACCAGGACCGATTCGGCGTCAAAGTTGTTGGCCTGCCACGCCTCTTGCAGGTCGGCGTCGATCGTGGTCTGGCCCGGCATCCGGAACCCTTGCATGGTCAAGCGTTCGGAGCGGGCACCGATCGCTTCGCCGCACCAGCCCAAGACCGCGCGCAGCGCTTCGAGCTCGGGCGGTACCGCGATTCCCAGCGACGGCACCAGGTTCATGCCCTCGGCATACAGCTGCGAGAGAAACAGATCGAACCGTGTCTTCGGGTCGAGCAACTGCGCGGACAGGTGGGTCATGACGCGCAGCTCGACGTCGGACAGGCCACGTCGCTCCGTCGCAGCGACATCTTGCTGAGCGAAGAGTGTGATGGGAACGGCCGGAACAACAGCGGACGGAACAGCGGACGGGTAGGTCGCGATGGGTGTAGTCACAGCTGGAATGCCTCCTCTCGCAAGGTCATCGCCATGTCGTCACGGTGCCCGTGCCGGGTGCGCGGCCCTTGTGCTCTCTGCCGTTGTGGAAGTGCCACATCATTCGGGCACCGATGAAACAGACGCCTGAGTCGATCTTGTGGCGGGACTCGCGGTGCTCTTTTCCGACGCTGATCCCGAACTTGTTGGGGCGCCGGCGCATGTTGAGCACGTGCCGTCGGCCCATGACACCGATGCCGGTTTTCTTCGGGCCCGGGAAGTTGTGGAACATGAGCTTGTCGTGCAGGTCCGAGCTGGTGCGCTCTGCGGCCTCGGTGAAAGCCTTGAGGTGTTGGGTATTTCGCATGTCCCAGATCACGTGGTGCTGGCTCATCCCGGTTTTCACGGCGGGCATGCGGCGCAGCTGGTGGCTGTAGTCCTTGGCCCAGCCGTCGCAGTACGGCTCCCAGTACCGTTCGCCGGTATCGTCGTCGCGGGCGTCCGAGGGGTCCCACCACAGGCCCCAGACGTCGTAGTCGTCGAGCCAGTCGCGAACGGTTCGGTCAACGGCCCCGCGGTTGATCGGCAGGTTGATCTCTTTGCCACCCTCTTTGATCCGCTGGGGTGTCCAGATGCCGATCGGGAAGACCAGTCCGTCAGAGATCCGCACGCCGTTGACGGCGGTGGTGTCATCGGACTTCGACCCGTCACCGAACATGAAGATCGGTTCGCCCTTGGCCGGCATCTCGTCGCGCCAGCAGGGGTCGAATTCCTGCTCCGTGGTCCAGGCGTCGGCGCTGGCGGTGATCTGGTTGTACCACTTGCGGCGGGACTCGCTCGGGCTGTTGGAGCCGTTGACGATCGACTCGACCATCGACGGGATGTCGAGCCAGTAGGAGTCACCGCGCACCGATTCGAGGACCTCCGGAGCGGCCTCAGCAGTCAGTGGCGCTTCGGGGTGCGCTTCCAGACTGTCGAACATCAATCCGAAACTGCGGGCCTTCGCATCACGGTCCTGGGTGGACTGGGTGGCCTCCCAGGCGTGACGGACCCGCTCGGCGACGCTGTCGGTGCCGGGGCGGAACGCGTTTTCGATGTCGAGGATGCGGCCCCAGCCATCGGGAATCTTGGTCGAGTTGCCGTCGATCGCGCCGGCCAGGTCGTGGCCCTGGTTGCTGTCATTCCAGTTCTGCGGCTCGTTGCGGATGGCCTGAGTGACCGGGTTGCCTTCGATCGCCAGGTAATTCGAGGTGGCCGCCTGTATATGGCGGGTGTCGCCCAATCCCCAGACGTTGTCGCGGCCGATCTGGATGCCGAAGTGCTTGCGCACCTCCGCGGACAGCATCCACGGGAAGCACTTCATACTGTTCGCGGTCTGCGACTTGCTGACCGCAACGATCTGTATCCATGCGCCCGGATCGTCGCGGCCTACGGGCTCGCCGTCGTCGCCCCAGTGGTCGAAAATCGTTGGACCGAAAGCTCGGAATGCCGACAACCCGCACGCGAACGGGTCTTTGCCCCAGCCTTTGAGTCGCTGCAGGACAGCGGTGCGGTGATGGAGCCGGCCGTTCTCGTCGATCGAGTCGTAGTTCAGCTCGAAGCGGGCCTGCTCCGGGGTGAACTGCCAGTCCTGGCCTTTCTTGTCGCGGAGCCAGTAGCCGCACCAGCCGAGCATCTCCCAGCCGAGTGAGTGTTCGGGGAGTAGCCAGCCGCGCTGCGGATTCCAGTCCCAGGTCGGGCCGATCCGGATCGGTTCCCAGCGCCGCGGCGGCGGCGGTGCGACCTTCGGCAGGGTCTCGCGGTACCAGCGGATGATGTGCGAGTAGTCGTGCGTCCGGACAAACGCCGGCGACGCGAGCGCGGACTTTGCCATCTACTCGCCGCCCTCCCAGCGGCGGCCACAAAACGCGCACCACATCACCGTCACGCCTGCGAATCGCGTTGGACGCCACCAGCTGCGGTGCTGCCGGCGGCATTCCCGCGACATCAGCCCGTCTTGCCCCAGCGCGAATTCGCGGCATCCCGCGCGCTGACCGAGCGGGGCTGCTCGCCTGCGCCGGCGTCGTCGTCGGGCAGCTTGAGCCGGGCCAAGTGACCGGCGAGGGTGACTTCCTGGTTCCGGATGTCGTCGTCGATCTTGTAGACGCGGGCCTGCAGCGGGTTCTCCACCGGCTGGCCCATCGAGCCCTTCATCATCAGCTCCGCGAACCGCGGGTGTGCCTCGATCGCGGCCTTCTTCGCGCCCAGTGCGACGACCTTGTCTGCACAGCGGCATGCCGCGTGCAGAATGCGGAGCTCGTCGGGGCGCAGGATGTACTTGCCCGAGGCGGCGATGTCGCGCCAGAGCTTGCGGCCTGCGCCGTTGCGCGCCAGGTCTGACGGTGCGGTAGGTGCTTTTGGAGTGGTCGGGGTGTCGGTCATCGTTGGTCCTCCTGGAACCGGGCCACCGGCACCTCGCCGGGGCAGAATCTCTATTCCGCGTGCGTGCCTTCCACATCGCGGTCCTCGCGGTCGGCAGTGCGAGCGTTGAGTGCGCGGAGTGCCTCGTCCAGGTGCAGCAGGGCGGTGGCGTTGTACTTGCTGGCGAATCGCGAGTCCTGGTAGTACTGCAGCCGGTCCGCAGCCGCGGCGATGATGTCTTCGACGAATGCGCCGTTGGGTTCGCTGCGTTCGGCGCCGCGGCCGAGCGGACCGTTCTGCCAGCCGATGGCGAACCCGCGGCCGAACGTCGTGCCGCCGGCCGGGTTCCCGTTGGTGTCATTCCAGTGTTCGCTGTGAATCACAGTCACGCTCCTTTGCTTCGAGTTTTCGGCGCTGACAGCGTCGCTGCGGGCCGCTTTCTGGCCAGGGGTCAAAATCACCTTCGCTGAATTGCGTTGGTGTCCAACGAAAAACAAGCTCAGGCTGCCTGCACGCAGGTGCTCTGGTGCTAAGGCTTATCGGGCGTGCGGCGGGCCCGAGGGGGTACCCCGTGGGGTGCCGGCGGCACGTCGCGCCGGCCGCTCGCTGCCCCGCTGCGGGACGATCGCCGCCCGGCTGACGCATTCACCATGACCGTCGGCCGTTCGTCAGCGAGCGTTCACGCCTGGTTTATCGTGACAATGCGCAGGTCAGAGCGGTATCATTGATGATGTGATGACGTGCTCCGTGTGTGGCCGGCGGTTCGAGTGGTCGGGACGCGGTCGTGTGCCGAGTGCGTGCGGGCAGCGGTGCCGCAAGCGCCGGTCGCGTGACACTCTGCCGGCGGTGATGACGCGTGCGCGGCGGTGGGCCTGCGCTGACGGCAAGCGCCCTGTCCGTGTCGATGGTCGACCCGCGTCAACAACCGAGCCGAAGACGTGGACGACCTACGACCAGGTGGCAGGTCGGCCACACGGCTTCATGCTCGGCTATGGCCTGGCGTGCTGGGACCTCGACAACGTGATCGACGATGACGGTGTCCTGCACGATGATGCGGACCAGGTGCTGCGCGAGGTAGGCGATGCTGCCGTGTGGGTCGAGCGGTCGATGTCAGGCCGTGGTCTTCACGTGTTCGTCTGGGGCGATGGTGATGCGCGGGTCGGCGAGCACATCAGCTACTACTCACGTTCCCGATTCATCGTCGTCACCGGCAATCGCTACCGACGTTAGTCAGCGCGGCCAAATAGCCCAAGGTTGGGCGATTTGCGGCCTGCATAACCACAGGCGTGTTACCAGTCAGCGCCGCATTCGCACTGGTGTGTTCCGTCGTGGTCCCAGTCGGTGTGGTCTGCGGCGAACTCACACCGGTGGACGTGGTCGTCCCCGTCGTCCATGGTGGACCAGCACGCGACACCGATGCTGGCGTAGGCCATCAGAGTGCCCCGGGGTGTGGTTCGTGGTCTCGGTATCGCTTGGACAGCGAGCCACGTTGGGCCTTGGCTCGTGCGATGCCGGCCAGGCGCTGCTGCTCAGTCTTGTGTCCGTGGCATGGGCTGCAGACGCCCTGGACCTCCAGTGCGCTGCGCACCGCCGTGCGTTGTTGGCCTTGGGCTGCGAGTCCGTCAGGGTGATCGAACTCGTCGATCGCACCGGTGCAGATGCCGGGATATTGGAGTCGGCAGGTCTGGTCGCGCCGGCGGACTTGGTCCTTGATGCGCTTCGGGATGGTTGAGCCTTGGCCCCAGGTCATTGGTGGCTGCCTTGTTTTGGGCATGGCTCACCGACGCGGGTCAGAGTGCCCGTTCGGCGAGGTTTGGTCAAGCACCACGGCTCCGCCGCGGCGTGTCGGCGCGTCATTGGTTGACCATGCGCAGTGCGCTATCGAGCAGGCCTGTCGTGACGTACGCGGGTTGACTGCCGTCTTTCGGGAACACTTCGACGACACCGTTGCGGTCGCCCGATGAGTCGATGTACATCGCTCCGACGACGAGGACATAGTCCGTGGCGACTGCTGGCGGTTCGGGGTTTCGCGCTTCAACCAGCCGGTGGAGCTCCATCACTGCCGCGTCGAGCGCCTGGTAGGCGGCCACCGTCTCCGGTGTGCGAGGTTGCAGCTGGTCTTCATCGCTCATTGGAGTACTCCTGCTGGTCGTTCGCAGCCCAGGTCGGTGGCCAGTTCCATGTATTGGTTGGGCGCCCAGTAGTGGCCGCAGTTGGCGCAGTCGGCGCCGAATTCGGTGACGATGCGCAGCGCGGGTGTGCGGACGTGCTCGCCTGCGCTGTCTAGGTGGTAGACGGTGTCGACGCCGCAGGCCGGGCAGGCGGCGTTCCTCCAACGCCCGTCTTGGTCTTGGTCGCTCAGGTACTTGGTGTGCTGCTCGTTGAGCAGGATGACGATGTCGTCGCACCAGGCTTCGATGATGGTGGCGAGCCGGCGGACCTGTCGGGTTTGGTGGACGCTCCACGCCTTGTTGGCCAGTGCCTGCAACTGCTGCGTGACACTGCCGGCCCTGCCGGTGGGCCAGACGCCGACCATGAGGTTGATGTTGGACAGCATGTCTTCGGCTTCGACCCATATTGGTGGGCGCGATCGAGCGACGCCGCGGCTGGCCAAGCCCCGGTAGCTGTCGACGCCGGCGGCGAGCTGCCCGTACAGGCTCGGTTCGACGTTGTAGGCGCTGTTCAAATACTGCTCCGTCGGCTTGGTCAGTCGATCGACTGCACGGCGCAGCTCGGCCAGCGAGTCGAGGAAGTTGCCGAGTCGGGCAGTGGCAGCGGCGTTGCTCATCCCTGAATTCCTCCCAGCATTGCGATGATGGTGTCGTCGTCGTAGTTGGCATCGGATTGCGCTGTGCTGGTGTGTCTTTCGAGTTCGGATCGCAGCCAGGCGGCGGCTACGGCAACGCGTCGGGCGCAGCAGATTTCGTGAATGACGATGCTGGTGTCGGACCACAGGAGGCAGGACAGCTGCGCGGTGGCGTACTCGATGTGGGCGGCGATGAATTCGTTGGTGGCTGCCTCGAGGCTGGCGATACCTGACAAGTTCAGCTCGGCGAGGAAGGCGCTGCCGACAGTCGCGACGTCGGTGTTCGGCAGCGTCCATGTTCCTGGTCCGCTGATCTCCCACCGGGGGTTAAAGTCGGGCTGGGCGCATGTAGCGCGGTCGCAATGATTGGCTGTGCTGCACCCGGCGCAGACGCACTCGCAGGCGCCCGGCTGACTATCGGTCACTCGGTGGTCTCCTTCGTTCGTGGTTGGCAGGGTGTGATTCGTTCGGTGCCGTCTGGCCAGTGGCAGAACTGGTGAGGTTCGGCGCCGCACTGGGTGCAGTGGCGGTGGAAGGCTCCGGTCTCGAGGTAGATCGCGAGGACGGGACCCGTTGCGGGTCGGCTGCACCCGCGGCCGCGTCGGTAGTCGACCGGTTCGTCCGCCAGGTGTCGGCTATCCATCGCCGACCGCCCTCAGCGGTGGAAGGCCTTGGTGGGTGCACCACGCCTGGGTGTTCTCATCGACTTCGATCAGGCCGTTGCGGTCGCAGTCCAGGCAATCAGCGATCGCCTTCCTCCGGCGACGTTCGCGGTCCCCCTCGGCCAGCTCGATCGCGACGTCGCGTTCGGCTTCGGACGCCGTCCACGCCTCGAAAGTCGTTCGTGCGTTTGCGCAGTCGCCGCACTTGCCCCGGAATCCCATCGGGTGCTTGTCGCAGAATCTCGATGGAGGATCGATGGTGTGTGCGTCGGGGACCGGCTCTGGTGACGTACCCGAGTTACGTAACACCCCAAGGTTATTGGTGAATGGCTCTGGTGGGAGGAACCCACGTTCCGGTAGAAACTGCACAGCGGTTCCGGTGGTGGGGTTATTCACAGGAACGTGGGTTCCGGTAGAACGAGTTTCAACAGGAACGGCGGTTCCGGTGGTGGAGTTGTTCACAGGAACCGTGGTTCCGGTAGAACCGTCCTTGACCGCCGCCATGACCGGAGGCGCGACGAGCCGGTAGACCGCGGCCTTGTGCGCCTTGGGGTTTGCTGCGCGGGTCTGCTCGATGATGCCGAGCGCCTTGCCTCGGTCGAGCGCGTTGCGCACGGCACGCGTGGTCATCCCGCACAGCTCCGCGAGCAGAATCTCGCCCGGGTGCGCGTTGGTGCCGTCGCCGTAGTCCGCGTACGTCTGCAGGGCGAACAGGACGGTCTTCTGGGCCGCCGTGAGTTCGGACTGCAGCACCATGCGGGCCCAGCGCCGCCGTTGGTCGTGGGTCAGCATCAGCGCCGGCCTTCCAGTACCGCCGCGGCGAACGCTGCGAGTCGTTCGAATGACACCGTCACCTGGCGGCCTAGCTCGTCAATCGCGGCCTTGAACCTTGCGATCGGGTTCGCGGCGCGACGCTGCTCGATGCCCTTGTCGATCGTGTAGACCGTGATTGTCGGGTTGGTGGTGAGCTCCGCAAAGGCGGCGAACCGCACCAATTCCAACGGCGGGTACGGCCGAAAGGCGTTGCGCCACCGGTACTGTGCGACAACCACTATGTCGCGGACGCGGCGACTGATGACGAGGAACAATTCAGGCATTTGCAACCTCCAGTAGCACGTCGGCGTGGCATGGCTGATCGAGCGGGCACCAGCAGGCGAGGTCACGGCCGCGCAGCTGGCGGCGGATGTCCTTGACGGTGAACCGCACGAAGCGCCCATCACCTGACGGGTAGGCGCCGAGCATTCCCCGGTCAGGCTCGGTCAGGGTGCGTCGGAATAGCTCGACGATCTCTGCGCGAGTAGCCCAGCGGACGTAGTACTCGATGACTGTGCCGTTGGGGCCGTAGTAGTCGTGCCGTGTCCCGTGCGCGCTGATTCGACCTTCAAACTCGATTCGTTCAGGCATTGGCTACCTCACTGAATAGGTCGATCTGCACCACCGCCGGCGGATCGCCCCGGCGCTCGGCGGCCTGCCGGTTCGTCTCCGTCACATGGCAACCGTGGCAAAGGGTTTCGAGGTTCGACAGATGGTTATGACACCCAAACCCATAGCCTCGGCCTACCCGTGGATCGATGTGGTTGACCTCCAGCCACGGCCGAGGCCCCCCGACGGCGACGAAGAGATCGACCGGGCGTTCAGTAACAGGCCAGTCGAGCCCGAGCTTGCGCGCGTCGCTGATCGATAGCACCTGCCGCCACTGCTTCGGACGTTGATCGCTCCCGTTGCCGCCGCAACGTACACACCGGTCGCCGTCACGCTGCTTTGCCGCGTTGCGCGCCCAACTCCAGTCGTGCTGACGTGTCAGTTCGTTGCTGCATTCCCGGCTGCACCACTGCGTCTGCCGACCGGTCAGCGCCTTTCCACACCGGTTGCAGACCCCGTCGATGTGGATGTATGGCAGCGCCATGCAGGTGTCGTCAAGGCCGTAGCGGTTACTAGACGCGTTGCCTGCCATCAGAGGCCCGTTGGCCCGTATCCGAGGATCATCTGCTCTACCGCGTCGCGGGCACTATCCAGCAGGCACATCCGGATGCTGTTGAAGAACACTGTCCGGAGCGGGCTGCTCTGTGCTCGAGCAAGGACAGTCAGTCGCGCGTCGAATTGCCATGGCGTAGCGCCGACGTAGATGGGGTCTCCGTGCGCGATCGCGTCGCGGAGGTACCAGTGGGCCTTCTCCAGGTCCTGTAGACCGTTCTTTCTGTCGGCTCGCCACACATACTTGACGGCGTTACCGACGTTGAACGACAGCTGCCGAGTCACGTCGATGCATTCGAAGGTGACTCCGGCGATCGGCTGGTAGTGGGGAGGGTGGTTCACCATGTCGGCCGCGTCGCCGGTCAAGTCACTCATTTTGGCATTCCAAACTTGCGCATGAGTCGGCGAGTTTCCTTGGGAGACAGACGCACAAGGGGGTCGTAGACGTGGGTGATGCGAGCCGACTTGCAGCCCCACGATGGCGCGGAATCGTGGTGTGCACGGTCGACTAGTTCGCCGATCGGCTCGACGACGTACAGGGCCCCGAGTGGGTAGCCGGCGGCGTAGATGCGGGCATAGTCCTTGTCGGTGGTGACGTAGACCATGGTGGGGTCGTTGTCGTCGCTGGGGAGCTGCTGGCCGTGTTTGCGTGCTTCGCATGTCGGGCATCCGTCGACCAGATGTGCTGTGCCGCTCGTGGGTTCGATCAAGTCGCCGCCACGCAGGCCGGGAACCCCGCCGTGGTAGTACCTCATCAGTAGACCTCATCCAGAAGCGCCGCCAGCGCGTTCAACGCATCCGCGAAGCTGCCGTCGTCGGCTACCACAGTGATGCGGCGGCTGCCGTGGTAGATGCTGGCTGTCGCATTGCCCTCGCGTGCGCGGATGCAGTTCGGGTTTGTCTTGTCGATCTCTGCCATCAGAGCCACACCACCGCGGCGACGTTGATCAGCATGTGCAGGGTGTTGTCGGCGATGATCAGCAGCCACACCGACAGCCAGTCAGGGCGGTCCGGTCCGTGGCCAGTGGCGGTGTGCGGCGGCCGGAATGCGTACGGCGCCAGTTGATTCTTGAACCAAACGACGTGCCGCGCCAGGCGCCAGTGATCGATCACGACGTGTGTCCCGACGATCACCGCCAAGGCCGCGACCGACTGCGTGACGAGCAGGAATGGCAGCCCGTAAGTGACGCCGTGCGCGATCGCCGGCCACCAGCGACGTGTCTTTTCCTGCGCCATCCAGTCCGACTGGATCAGGTAATCGCCGACCATGTGCGCGAGGCCGGCGGCGGCGATGACCGCACCGATGCTCATTCGCCGCGATCCAGCCGGACAGGGCACGGCGACACGACACAGCCCGGGCAATACCGGAACGGCGCCGCATGCGGGCAGTCAGCGATTTCGGCCACGTCGGCCAGCTGGTCGACGTCGACGCGGTCATAGGTCTGCGCGAAAATGTCCGGCTTGCAGGGATAGAACTCGCCCTTGACGCCGCGGATTATCCAGTCGCCGGGGCTGACAGCCATGTCGCCTTCGAGCGTTTCGATCAAGGGCTGGCCGCTGACGTCGTCGTGGCCATAGAACTCAAAGGTGAGAATTGGGTCGCCTGTGTGGTCGAATCCGTTGACCCACTTGCAGGCCTGCTCGATGCTGGCGCGGCTGCCGTCCCACTGGATAGCTTCGATTTCGACGGGCTTTTTGCGGTACTTCTGGACGGTCATTACTGGCTCCAATCAACGATTTCAATGACGAACGGCCGCGTAATGCCTTGCGAAGCCATCCATTCGGCGTGACAGTCGGTGCACCGCAGCCGACCGGCGTCTGGTGTGCCGCCGCAGTCGACGCATTGCCGGGGCTCGGCAAGATAGCGGGCGTTCTGCTCGGCGGCGGTGGTCATGGCGTGGCGGGGACGATCGCGAGTTGCATACCGACGACGGCCGCGTAGCGTTCGAGGGTGTCCAGACGCGGTGTCGCCCGGCCTAATTCGAAGTGGCCGACGGTCGATGACGTGACCGATAGAAGGCGTGCGATATCGGTCTGAGTGAGCCCCAGAGCCTTGCGCTGGTTGATCAGCACGGCGACGACAGCCACCGGCCCGCCGGTGGTCATACTCGCCCTAGCCGCGATGCTGGGCGGTGTTGCGGCACGGCACCGTCGATCTCGGCGCGGATTTGCCGCACGCGACGTTCGGTGATACCCAGCGCGTCAGCGACTTCGGCGGCGTCGCGGCCGGCCATGGCGTCGACCTGGTCGTAGAGGTCGTCGGGTGTGGCTGTCCCGGCGAGCATGGTCGTGATTGCTTCGGAACGCTCAGCAGTCGCGGCGGGGTGATCTGCCGCCACAGTCGCTTCACAATCACCACCCGAAGCGGACACTGTGCTCGCCGGGACAGGCTCAGGGGCAGCCGATGCCGTATCCGGCTCCGGCAGTGCCGTTTTGGCTCCGGCCGAGCTGCTCGGCGGGACGGGCTGCTGACGTGGTTCTGGCGCCGGTTTGGCGAGGGTGCCGCGCCAGGTGTTGGGCCACTGCAGTTTCGCGCCGGGCAGGCCGTTGTAGAGGTTGATGATGGCGACGGCAGTGAGCTTGGCCAGCGAGCCGGTCATGCCGGCGTCGTCGCGCAGTGTGGTGGCCATGACGCGGATGCGCTTGGGTGCCACCGCGGTGAGTGCATCGTCGAGCCGCTGGGCGCTGATACGGCCGTCGAACGTCTGCAGCGCCATGGCGATGCCGTGCACCATGGGCGCTTCCACGGCGGCCCGCTGGTGGCCCCAGGCGATGGTGATGACATCCAGAGTCATCTGCAACAGCTCGGGACCGCCAGAGGCGAATATCTTCTCCATGGTGGAGATGCACCACACCGCACCGTCACGGCCGGTGGTCTCGGTGACCACGAGGCCGGCCTTGGCGACAACGCGTTCGATCGCGGCGACGGTGGTGTCTCCCGCGGCGCGGCGGGCCTTCCAGTGGTCCCAGGTGGTGGGCTGCCGGCGCTGCCGGTTGAGCTTGTCGAACAGTTCGGCTTCCTGCTCGACGGTGAGGCCTTCATGGACGTTGGCGACCAGCTGCGGCGGGTTCTGCAGGAACCGTGCTGCGGCCCAACGGTGTTGGCCGTCAACGACCGCGTACCGAGGGGAGGCGTCGGGGCCGCGGTCGGAGACCTCGATGATGCCGACGAGGCGGCGGTCCCAACTCGCGGTGATGGTGCGGGCCCGTGCGACGTCCAGGAGCCGTTGGTAGGTCTGGTCGACGAAGCATTCGCTCGGCCGCAGGGTGGTGGTGTAGACGTCAGTACCGGTCATCGGTGTGCCTTTCGAGGCCGCGCAGCTGAGCGACGATCCGGCGATCAGTGCTGTCGATGTGTGCGAGGAGTTCGGCGATGTGCCTGCCGTACCCGAGGCGGGTCGGGCCGGTCCATTCGCATCCGCTGCAACGGAATTCGGCGGTGACGAACTGGTCCGGAACAGTCCAGGAGTAGATCGCGTGGTAGGCGATCAGCTGTGCGATGCGTTCGGTGCGCTCGACGTTCTCTGGAGGCCGGCCGAGTGTCCGGTCGATGTCGGCGTCCATCTGGCGTGAGCCGTCTCGCAAGAGGCCGACTCCGACAAGGACCGTGGCGAGGACCAAGACAACGACGACGCCGACTATGGCAGTGGTGCTCATGACCGCCACCATTCGTCGCTGCGCCAGTTGTCGAGGAGCTCGGCGGTGGTGTCGTCGGGCCAGCCGCAGATGACGAACTCGTCGCCGGTGTCCCTGATGCCGTACTCGTCTTGCAGCGCGAGCTTCTGGAACGACAGGGTGCCGGCGTTGTTGGCGAGGCGGGTGGCCTGTTCGAGATTCAGCGGCGCTGCCTTGAGCGCGGCTGCGACCATCCAACCGAGAACTCGCAGCGGGTCCACTTTGCCCGGCCGCAGCACGCTTGCACGCGTCATGGCGCTCATGGATGCACCACCGCGTACAGCTCGGGCAGGAACGTGAGGGCGACCAGCCAGCCCCCGAGCGCGAACACGCCGGCGACAGCTTCCAGGTAGCGGCGCATCAGGCCACCGCCCCGAGGTGCGCGGGTTCGTCCGGCAGGACCGTATCCGGGGTGACGGTATAGGTCTCGGCACTGATCACGTACTGGTCGACGATCTGGCCACCAGAGCAGGTGATGAAGTAGGTACCGGAGCAGGTGATCGGGACCTGGTGACGGGGCACCCAGAAGATGCGCTGACGTTGCCAGGAGCCGTCCGGACGGATCAGCGAGTCGCACAGGGTGCGGCGCTGGGAGGCGAAGAATCCCCACGCGACGACCTGGCAGCTGGAGTCGGCCTTGGAAGTGGTGGCGTAGGCGATCGCGTTGCCGGCCAGCACCAGGACCGCGAGGGCGGCGGCGATGATGCGCCGGGCGGTGCGGGCGTGGAATGTCTTGTGCATCATGCCGATACCGCCATGCCGATGAGGCGGACCAGGAGCGCGATGAACTTGTCTTGATCGCGTCCGCAGATGGTTGCGCTGGCGCCCGCCCCGCCGCCGAGTACGTCGGCCAGGTACACGCTGGTGCCGCGCTGGGTGCGCTCGACGGTCGCTTCGGGGACGACGATCACGACGGTAGCGCCGTCAGCGGTTTCGTACTCGATTCCCAGGTTGCTGCCCATGGGTACGGGTGTCAGCGGTGGTGTGTGTTCTATGCTGGTAGTTGGCATTTCGAGCCTCGTTCTCGTGGTGTCAGCCGCCCCGCCCACCGGGGCGGCATCTTTTTGTGGTGGGTGGCCGGTGCCCCAACCCCAGGGGCGCCGGCCGTTCCGGCGGCTATCCGCCGGAAGCCGGTACCGCAGTCGCCTTCGATCGGGCGTGCAGACGACGGTGCTGTTCGCAACGCAGCTGCGCACGCTCAAGCGTGGTTTGCGATTTGAGGGGTTGATCTTCGATGTGATCAGCGGAATACGTTGTCTCCCACCATGTCCCGATGGGGCATTCGACCTTGTAGACGATGCTCGCGGCCGGGTCGAGGCCGACGTACACACCGCGAACGTTGGTGAACACCAGGTGGCCGCCGGTCAGGTTCGAAAACCATCCGGGCGCCGGCCACTGCTCAGGGCGTAGAAGGTCGGTGCATTCCATCCCGGCCAGGGCGGCCCCGAGGATGGCGGCCTTGGCGGCGTCCAGGCGCTCGGTGTGCAGCGCGTCGAGCTGGTCGGCGATCTGTCGGACGGTGATCATTTGCCAGCCGCCTGAACACGCAGCGTGTGAGGGTGGCCCATGATCCCCTTGAGGCGTTCCATAACCTCGTGGCGCACGACCTCCATCGCCGCGGGATCGGCCATGAGCGCCTGGGCGTAGTGGTCGGCCGCTTTATCGGCTTCGGACTCGTCCCCTGTGACCGTGAGGGCCAGTGATGCGACACCCGTTGTGTAGCCGTCGAGGTAGATATCGATCAGGGTTGATGCGTCGAACGGCTGCATGAATACGTCGGCACCAGCGGGTACCCCCAGCGCTTCGGAAATGCCGGGTGGTATGTCTCCGGAGCCAGCAGCACGCGGCTTCGTGCGGTTGGCTTCGGCGAGTGCCGCGGCTTGTTCAGCCTCGGTCATGCTGGCCAGGACCCGGATGACTTCGTCGCCGGTCATGCTGACACCGCTTCGCTGTCGGCCCAGCGGATGCCGGCGTATCCGTGCTTGCCGTCGTGCCCGGCAGGCCGGGTGCACCCGTATGTGCGGCGGCCGTCGACGCGGCTTGCCCACCTACTGGCGCATTCCGAAGAGCGCGGTGAGGCCGGGGCCGGAACGGGGGGAACAGCCCCGGCCTCACCTGTGGTGTCCAATGGCTGCGGCGAGGGGGCCGCGCACTGTCGGTCACCGGCCTTACGCTGCAGCCACCGGCGCGCGACGCAAAACGCGCCGGTTACATAACGGGTGACAGCCCGTGCAACGTAAGGAGCTTTTGAGTCATGGATTTCATCGCGTTCGGCGACAACATCCCGGACGACCTGCCGATCACCAAAGCCGTTGTCGAGAAGGTGGCCGACGGAGTCAAACAGGCCAAGGCATCGGGAGGCGCACTCGCTGGGGGAGTCGCACAGACAGGACTGGCCATCGTCGGCCTGCTCAGCGGCATGGCCGAGCTCGAGCGACGCGTCATCGCATTGGAACGCGCCCTCACCGGGCAGTGACCAGAACTGCTGCGGTTGGAGTAGCTTCACGCCTTCCGCGCCGCCCCGGCCGCCGGCGATGCGACGCCCACCACTGATCACGCTGACGGCCGCCGCCGGGCTGTGGGTGATCTCCGATTGCAGATCACTCGCGGGAGCCGCCGACGAATAGTCGCGGAATGGCCAGACCGCAGGTTCGCTGGAGCGCGTGCCGGCGGACTCCAGTTTCCGAACCCGCTGGATCAGCCGGAACAGCAGCCACGAGATGCCGAGGAATGCCAGCTCAAGAACGACCAGCGAGACGATGACCCAGATGCGGAGCTCGTCGGTGCTCACAGGTCGACTCCGCAGTACGAGTGGGCGTCGTTCCAGTCCATGAGCGCCTGGTGGTCGTCGCGGGCCCGCTCGGTGTTGATCGCAGCGAGCACCGCTTCGACGACCGACTTATCCAGGTCGTCGAGCGGCCCGCGGCCGAATAGATCGGCGACGGCTGCCACCGCGGCGGCGAGCTCGGGTTCGGAGGCGGTGATTTCCTCGCGTCGGACCTCGAAGCGCGAGCCGCATGGGCAGTAGCCGCCGGAGGTGACTGCCGGCGCGAACGATGCCCGGTACTCGAGGTCGTCGACTTTGGCCGTCATCGCGTTCGCAGCGTCGAGCACCGCGTGGACGCCGCTGCGGGCCGGCATGTCCAGCGCGGCGGCCAGGCCGGCGGTCATACGGACACCGCCTCAGTGGCGGTGAGCGTGGCCATCGGGACGCCGAGTTCAGCCGCGATCTGTTCGAGCTCGGCAATGCTGAACGACACCTGTCCCGAGAGCCGTCGGGAGAGGAACTGCTGTGTGCGGCCCCACTTTCCGGCGAAAGAGGTCTGGGAATGACCGGCGCGGGCGATCTCCGCTCGCACATTGTCAGCAATACGCTGATCGGCTGAACTAGACGGCATACGCATACAGTTACACGCTGAGCGACTAGCTTGCAAGCATGTCATTCGGCGTGGCTACTCGCTTACCCCGCCCAGTTAACCGTCTAGGGCGATTCCTCACACGCTGATAGCTTGCAACTACGCGCTCAGCGGGTAAAGTCGGCGAACATGACCACCTTGATGATCGTTGATGGCCGTCGGGGCGAGGAATCGCGTTCCGAGGGCATTGCACGCCGAATCAAGGGCGAGATCGCCCAGAACGGTTTGTCTATGGTGCGGGCCGCAGGCCTCGTGGGGATGACGCAGGCCAAGTTTTCTCGGCGCATGACTGGCAACGTGGACTTCGGCATCGCCGAGCTCGATGACATCTGCCAGAAGCTCGGCATCTCGTTCGAATACATCACCAGCGGCATCAGGGCCATCCCGAATGGGGACGGCCCTGATGGCGGTGGAGTTGTGCGCCCGAAGGGATTCGAACCCCTAACCTTCTGATCCGTAGTCAGATGCTCTATCCGTTGAGCTACGGGCGCATTGGGTACAACTATTCAGTTATGTGGCGGAGGCGAGAGGATTTGAACCTCCGGTCCCCTGTAAGGGGGACAACTCATTAGCAGTGAGTCCCATTCGGCCGCTCTGGCACGCCTCCTGAACGATCCGAGGGTACCGGACTCTTGCACCCCGGAACCGCCGAGGGCATACGGTACACAGTCAACGCCCACAAAGGCAAAGCGCGACGCCAGAGCGCCATCTGCCGTCCACCTAGACTGTCCCGGGTGACCGCCCGCCTGCGCCCCGAGATGGCCGCGCTACCCGCCTACACCCCCGGCCGTACGGTTCCCGGCGCCATCAAGATCGCCAGCAACGAGACCGTCGACGGACCGCTGCCCAGCGTCCGCGAAGCCATCGTCAAAGCGATGGACAACATCAACCGCTACCCGGACAACGGCTACGCGGCGCTGCGTGAGCGACTGGCGGCCCATGTCGGGTTCGCGCCCAACCAGATTTCGGTGGGCTGCGGGTCGGTGAGCCTGTGTCAGCAGCTCATCCAGATCACCGCCTCGGTCGGCGACGAGGTGCTGTTCGCGTGGCGCAGCTTCGAGATCTACCCGCTGCAGGTCCGCACCGCCGGCGCGACGCCCGTGCCCGTCCCGCTGACGGACTACACGCACGACCTGGACGCCATGCTGGCCGCGATCACCGACCGCACCCGGCTGATCTTCGTCTGCAACCCCAACAACCCCACCTCGACTGTCGTCGACCCGGTCAAGCTCGCCGAGTTCGTCGCCGAGGTCCCGCCGCACATCCTGGTGGTCCTGGACGAGGCCTACGTCGAGTACATCCGCGACGGCCTGCCGCCGGACAGCGTGGCGCTGGTGCGCAAGCACCCGAACGTCGTCGTCCTGCGCACTTTCTCGAAGGCCTACGGGCTGGCCGGCCTGCGGATCGGCTACGCCGTCGCGCACGAGGACATCGTCACCGCCCTGGGCAAGGTGTACGTGCCGTTCACGGCGACCAGCGTCAGCCAGGCCGCGGCCATCGCCTGCCTGGATGCCGCCGACGAGCTGCTGGCGCGCACCGACGCCGTGGTGGCCGAGCGGGCCCGGGTCAGCGCCGCCCTGCGTGACGCAGGGTTCGAGCTGCCCGACTCGCAGGCCAACTTCGTCTGGCTGCCCCTGAGCCCGGAAGACACCGCCGACTTCGTCGACGCCGCGGCCGACAACAAGCTGCTGGTGCGGCCCTACGGCGGCGAAGGCGTCCGCGTCACCGTCACGGTGCCGTACGAGAACGATCTGTTCCTGGACTTCGCCGTCAGGTGGCGCGCCGGCCGGTGAAGCCGATCAGCTGATCCAGCGCACTCGCGTCAGCCGGTACCTCGACGGGGTCGTCGAACCCGACGGCAGCGCGCGCCGCGGGGGGTGGTCACAGCCCTGGTCATACCGAGGACGTACTCGGCCAGGTCGTCGGGAACGTCCACTTCGCGGCCGACGGCGGTGGCGTAGTCCCAGGCATGCACAAGGAATTCGAGCGGCAGGATGCCGGCGATCTGGGCGGCCGGCATCTCCCCCGGGCCCGCCGCGACGGTGCCCTCCAACCCCCTGCTGCGCCACGCGGCCAGAGCGGGCCGGGCCGCGGCGGTCACCTGATCGATGATCGGTGCCGCGGCGTCCCGCTCGGGGAGCTGCGCACCGGCGATCCCGCCGATGACCGTGATCGAGTTCATCAGGTGATCGGTGAGGGCCGCCACATCGAACTCGGTGCACGGCGTCTGCCGCGTCGCATCGTCGGGCCCGATACCGGCCAACACCCGCTCGAGCACGTCCAGACTGGCCTCACCGGCCTCGATCACATCGGACGGAATCGTCATGGGCGAGACGCTACGCCCAGGTTGACCGGCTAGCCTGCCGATCATGGCTGAAACCTCGGGAAGCTTCGAATCGCTCTCCATTGAGACCAAGGACCACGTCGCACAGGTGACATTGATCGGCCCCGGCAAGGGCAACGCCATGGGTCCGGCCTTCTGGGCCGAACTGCCGGTCGCCTTCGCCGCCCTGGATGCCGACCCCGACGTGCGGGCCATCGTGCTCACCGGGTCGGGCCGCAACTTCAGCTACGGACTGGATCTGCCCGCCATGGGCGGCATGCTGGCACCCATGCTCGGGGGCGGGCTGGCCAAGGAACGCGCCGACTTCCACACCGCGCTGCGGGCCATGCAGCACGCCATCACCGCAGTCGCCGACTGTCGCACCCCCACCATCGCCTCGATTCAGGGCTGGTGCATCGGCGGCGGTGTCGACCTGATCTCGGCGGTGGACATCCGCTACGCCAGCGCCGACGCCAAGTTCTCGGTGCGTGAGGTGAAGCTGGCCATCGTCGCCGACGTGGGCTCGCTGGCCCGGTTGCCGCTGATTCTGAACGACGGTCATCTGCGCGAACTGGCATTGACGGGCAAGGACTTCGACGCCGCCCGCGCCGAGAAGATCGGCCTGGTCAACGACGTCTACGCCGATGCCGAGGCCGCACTGGCCGCCGCGCACGAGACCGCACGTGAGATCGCCGCGAACCCGCCGCTGACGGTGCGCGGCGTCAAGGATGTGCTCGATGAGCAACGCACGGAACGGGTTTCGGCCAGCCTGCGGTATGTGGCGGCGTGGAACTCGGCGTTCATCGCGTCGAAGGACCTGAGCGAAGGCATCACCGCGATGTTCGAGAAGCGCGCTCCGGAATTCAAGGGCGAGTAGGGGCCGATCACCTTGAGCCTCAACTACATCGAAGCGATCGTAGTCGGCGCGTTCCAGGGTGTCACCGAGCTGTTCCCGGTGTCGAGCCTGGGCCACTCGATCCTGGTGCCGGCGTTGGTCGGTGGGCAATGGGCCCAGGACCTGAGCATGACGGCCGAGAAGTCGCCGTACCTCGCGTTCCTGGTGGCCGTGCACGTGGCGACGGCGGTGGCACTGCTGGTGTTCTTCTGGCGGGACTGGGTCGCGGTTATCGGCGGGCTGGTCACGTCGATCAAGAACCGGAAGATCACCACCTCTGCCGAGCGCCTCGCGTGGCTGCTGATCCTGTCAACCATCCCGGTCGGTATCGCCGGGCTCGCGCTGGACCATGCGCTGCGCACGACGTTGGGCAAGCCGGTGCCGGCAGCGGCGTTCCTGGCCATCAACGGCGTCGTTCTCTTTGTGGGCGAACGACTTCGGCGCCGGACGGCGTCCGCCGTACCCGCCGCCGCGCATTCGGAAGGGCTCAACGACTCCGACGAACGACTGGCGCGTCTGCCCATTCCGGAGGCCATGGGCATCGGCGCGGCCCAGATTCTGGCGCTGCTGCCCGGCATCAGCCGCTCGGGCGCCACCATGGTCGCCGGCGTGCTGCGCGGGTTGTCGCATGAGGACGCCGCACGGTTCTCGTTCCTGCTGGCGACGCCGGTGATCCTGGCCGCTGGGGCGCTGAAGATTCCGGAGCTGTTCGGCCCCGCCGGCGACGGCATCGGCGGACAGGTGCTGGCCGGCAGCGCGGCGGCGTTCGTCGCGGCCTATCTGTCGGTGCGGTTCCTGGTGAAGTACTTCGAGACCCGCACGCTGACGCCCTTCGCGATCTACTGCCTGGTGGCCGGGCTGGGCAGTCTGGCCTGGTTGACGCTGCACTGAGCGAGGTCCCGTACCTCCACCTCGAGACGAACTTGCCCTGGGGCTGTAACCCGGCTGCCTATCTGTCAGTGGCAGCCAGCCCCATGGCAATTCGTCTCGAGGTGAAAGAAAACCGCAGTGCCTCAACTCAATCGCGCGCGCGTCGCCACCATCGTGGTTGCGGGAGCCGGCCTCGCCTTTCTCGCCGCCTGTTCCCATGTCGACGCCGCGAAACCGACACCCACTCTCGACCCGACCACCTCGCCCGCGCCGGCCAAGCTGACGAGCGCGGACTTCATGGCCGTATGCCAGGGCGCGACACAGTCACGCGCCACCGATTACCAGCCGGACACGAAGTCCCACAAGACGATTCTCTTCACTCCGCTGGTGCACGGACTCGTTGAGGACACCAGCACTCTGCCGTCGGACTGGACAGTGCAGTTCGATGCGGACCGCAACACCTACGCCGCGATCGACACGGTGGTGTGCGTGGAAACCAAAGACGAGCAGTCCCTCAAGGAATGCAGCGGCTACCAGGACAACGGCCACTCGACCGCCAACAAGGTCGACCTGCGCGCCACCACCTACACCGTCACCGTCCGGGTGGCCACGACCGGTAAAGAGCTCGGCACCACCGAGCTGTCCGGTACGGACGACACCTGCCCGATGTTCATGTCCTTCGACGACGACACGCAGACCAAGCAGTACAACGTACCGCCACCCAAGGACGACCTGATCGCCTTCGTGAAGCAGTTCGTCCAGCCCTGAAATCCTCTGCAGCACAATCGGAGTACTCGCATGCCCAAAATCAGTCATGCAGTCGTCGTCACTGCCGTGGCAGTCCTCGTCGCTTCGTCCGCAGCCGTGGCAGCATCGGCCCATGCCGTAGGTGGGCCCGGCGGCTTCGGCAACGCGCAGGACACCATCAATACGCTTCAGGCACAAGGGTTCACCGTGCTGATCAACGGCGCCGTCGTGTATCCGTTGTCGGGATGCAAGGTCACCGGCATCGAGGGGCTGCGCAACGACAATGTCGATTCCTCGGGCGCCATCATCGACCGGACGAAGATGACCGTTGTGTGGGTGGACATCTCGTGTAAGGGCGGCTAGTTATAGCCGTGACCCGTGCAGGTTCTTCGCAGTGGGGCTGGTCTCGACGGTGGCGGGGTCGGGGTAGGTGCCGAGCACCCGGTCGGACGTGCCCGACGTCGTGACCGAGAACCAGTAGTGCTCGTTCTTGAAGTGGTGCAGACGATGATTGCGCCACACCGCCTTGTAGAAGCGGTGGCGCGGCTTGTAGTCGGTATGGACCAGGTAGTGCGTCCACTCGTAGCCCATCAGGATCAGCGACTCGACCACGATGAACGACAGCGTGGCCGACACCGGCGCGCCCACCAGGGCCCCGATACCCAGGGGCAGCGCCACGATCGCCGCGATCAGCCACGGCAGCGTCGGGGTGGGGATGAACACCAGGTCGATGTCGCGGGGATTCGCGTGGTGCCGTCGATGGTCGCGGGCGACAAGAGTGTCCACGGTGACCGGGCCCAGTTTTCGCGGCCGCCAATGCAGGATGAAGACGTGAATCACCCACTCCACGAACGGGAACAGCAGCGCCAGCACCAGCGGCGCCCACAGGTCGCGTAGCGCCAGACCGCCGACGACGGTCCGCGCAACGACCGCTCCGACCACGAGCGCCAGGATCATCCACGGCGTCGGATGGCGCCAGAACTCACGGGCCGTCTGGCCGAGGGTCACGCCCCGGGCGCTGGTGGTCGTCACTGCGCCTCCATCTGGTCGAGAAATTCGGTGAGCACCGCGGTGGCGCCACCGAGCACCGTCGACGCGGCTCGGCGCGCTTTCAGCGCGGCGCCCGACGTCACCGCTTCGGCGAGCTTGCGGTACCCGGCTACGGGTTCGGCGGCGGCCACCGCGTCGGCGACCGCGGCGAGCATCGGTTCGTACACCCGGCGCATCCCGTTGAAGATCAGCGTCATCGCGATCGAATCCGCGCCGGTCACAAGGCAGTCCCAGAAGTCGAGGGCGGCCAGTTGTTGCGTCTGGCCGCTCTGCGCGCGCTCGATATCGGCGAGGGCCCGCGCCAGTGGCTCGGCGAGCTTGCTCCCGGACCGCGCTGCCGCCCGTTCCGCGATCCACGGACCGAGGTATTCACGCACCTCCAGGACGCTGCGCACCACCGACGGGTTCACCATGGCCCCGTCGGGCGCATCCACGAGCAGGTAGGGCAGAAGATCGAGCCCGCCGGTGCGCGTGATGTCGTTGACGACGGCACCGTCGCCCTGCCGGACGTCGAGATGCCCCGACGCGACCAGCCGCTGGATCGCCTCACGCACCACCGGCCGCGATACGCCCAGCACCTCGGCAAGTTTGCGCTCACTCGGCAGGCGTGAGCCCGGCGGCTGGGCGCCGGCGACGAGCTGCTTGAGCAGCTGGTCGTGCACCTCGTCCGCGGCCGAGCGCCGCTTGATCGACGTCAACTCCATGACGACGACACTAACCCGCCAAAGGTAAGAGGTCTAGTGGTATTACCAATATTGGTCATCACGACGTGCCGCGTCGTCTTCGCGGTGATCGATGACGAAGCGCAGCAGGTCCTCGGTCATGGGTAACTCAGCAGGACCATCACCCGACCATCCGGTGATGGCTCGGGAAACGCATCCACCTGAAAGCCGTAGTACTCCAACTGGGTGTCGGTGATGGTGTCGATGACCTTGCCCTGCGCCTTGAGCTTGCCGTCCTTGACGTCGCGCATCACACCGATGAAGTCGGGAACCGACATCGACTCGGCCAGCAGCAGCGCGTCACCGCCGGACGAAAGTTTCACCAGCACACCGGAACCCGCGTAGTTGTCGCCCCCGCGACCTGTCCCCCGGGGCGCCCAGTACACCGGGTCGGAGGCGACTTCGCCGTCGACACGGCGATACTGCCCGACGTTGTCGACACCGTCTTGCACAGAGACCACCGGCAGCGCGGCGATGGTCCGCTGCTCCTGGAACCACATCCAGCCGAGTGGGATACCGATGATGGCGTAGATCATCACCAGCAGCATCAACACCGGCTTCCACGCGATCTCCCACGCCTGCCGCGGCCCCTGTTTCTCCAGCTCCTTGCGGCCGAATCTGAAGACATACCAAGCCAATACGCGCGCCAGTGCCATCGCGGCCAGAATGCACAACCCGACGATGCCGGCCACCCGGAAGTAGAACGTGCTGCCGCCGTGGTCGATGGTCGCCAGCACCATCACCAACGGAATCGGCAGGGTGAGGAGCAGCAGCAGGGCATACGACGGATGGCTCGTCAGGTACTTGTACTCGACGGTCCAGCTCTTGACCCCGGCGCCCACGGTGAAGTCACCGATGTCCGCGGTCGAGACCGGTGTCCAACTCCCGTCCACGATCCGGGGCCGGACCAATCCCTTGACGAAGAAGAAACCCGCCGGCAGCGATACGGCCAGCGCGCCCCAGAACACGGCGGGCAGCGGCCCGCCGGTGCCCGGTACCCCGAATCCGCCACGGATGTCGATGATCTTGGCGATGAAGAACATCAGCGGAACGACGAAAAACAGCTCTCCGAGCCAGATTTGGATCAGTTGCGGAATGCGTTTGCCGACACGGTCAAACGCCAGTACTCCGCTCCAGATGAACCGCAGTACCCGCATGGACGGACATTAGCCGACAATCGTTGGCGCCGGGCTGATCTCGATGTAGGCCATCGGAATATCGAACGCGGAGCTGCTCTTGTCGAGCGTCCGCTCGAACAGCTTCATGGCCGGCGACCAGTTGGCGGCGATCACTGCGTCGGCGTGCGCATGCTCGGCCTCCGGCAGGATGCGGGCGATGCCGGCCGCCGGTTGCCCCGTCGGCTTACCCCGGAGATTGCACGGCACCACCACCACGCGCGGATCGTTGCGCAGCCGCTTCACCTTGCCCGTCGACGCGTCGGTGCGGACGTACAACTTCCCGTCGGCGACACCGTGATTGATCGGACTGGGCATGGCCTCACCGGACCGCTTGAACGTGACCAGCACGATCTGCCGCGCCCGGTCGAAGCCCGCGAAATCGGTGGCCGTCGGCTCACCGATATCGAAGGCCTCCCGATGGCGCAGTTTGTCCATGCCCCGAAACATCAACTTGCTCATGGCCGAAACCGCGTTGCTGGGCATGTTCTCGTCCAATCTGAGCCGTCTTCGCCCAAGCCTAGTCCGGAGGTTGAACTCATCGTGGGCCCAACGGTCGAACCCCGACGCCGACGCAAATAAAGTCTCCGGCGTGACTGCTTCCGTGACTTCCCTCAACGCGATCACCGCTGCCACCCGTGCGGCCGTCTCAGACAATCCCGCCGCGGCCGCCGTGGTGTTCAAGGCCTCGGCGCAGCCGGAAGGCACCGTCGGCAGCGAGATCACGCTCGGCAAGTACCAGGTGCACGTTGACGAGCCGCCCGCCCTCGGCGGGCAGAACACGGCACCCAACCCGGTCGAGTACTACCTGGCATCGCTGCTGTCGTGCCAGGTGGTGACCTACCGGTTCTGGGCCGAGCGGCTCGGCATCCAGGTCGACTCCCTCAGCGCCAGCGCCGAAGGCGACCTCGATGTGCGCGGCTTCTTCGGGCTGGACGACAACGTCCGACCCGGCTTTCAGCAGATCCGGGTGACCGTCAACGTCTCGGGCCCGGAGACCGCCGAGCGGTACCGCGAACTGCAGGACGCGGTGGATGCGCACTGCCCGGTGCTGGATCTGACGACCGCCACAACCCCGGTGCACACACAGCTGACCATCGGATGACTATCTGAGGGCAGCGCCTGTCGTCGCGCCCAGGCGCGTGGCGTCCGGTGTTGTGCCGGTCCACCCGCGGTAGGCGCGGTAGAAGGAACTGGTGTCCTTGTAGCCGACCAGCAGTGCGATCTGGGCCACGCTGGTATCGCCGGTGGTGAGGTAATGGCGGGCAAGGCTTTCCCGGGTTCGGCTCAGTGCGGCTTGGAAGCTGGTGTCTTCTGCTTGGAGTTGGCGCTGTAGCGTACGCGGACTCACCGCCAGCCGGCGGGACACGCTCTCGATGTCGCCGTGGCCGGCCGGCAGGGCTTCGAGAAGCACTGTGCGCACCCGTTCGGTCATCGACGAGGATCGGGGTAGTTCGGACAGCCGGGCATGCAGTTGTGGCGAAAAGTACGACCACATTTGAGCGTTTTCGGTGACGAACGGCAGATCGGCGTCCGCATTGCTGAAGACGACCGCATCGTTTGTCCCGGCTTCGATGTCGACGCCGAGATACCCGCGGATGGTCGCGCTCGGCGGTGGCGGCTGGGTGGCCTGGACCCGCAGCGGTGTCACGGCCCGACGGGTGCCCAGTCGTGCCAGGGCCACCCAGAACAGCAACTCGACCGTGACGAATACCGGTGGCGGAGGTGTCGACGTCTGCCAGGTGTAGCTGACCGTCGTACCGTCACCGGTTCGGTCGACGGTGATGGCGATGGGTCCGATCAAAGGCTTGAACTGTGCGATGCGCTGCGCGGCCGTGATCAGGTTGGGGCTGCACAGGGCCGCGAAGATCGGCGGGTCGAAGCTCTCAGCGCTCAACGCTCCGGCTACCGCCACCGGTAGCGCGTCGCGGTCACTCTCCACCTCGAGGGCGCTCCAGAAGGCGAAATACTGCGCGCTGCTGAGCTCTCCGGTCCCGCGCGAGAAGAAGTCGTCCGGAAGGTGGGCACGGCGCAGGACCGCCTCGACCGACACGTTGAGATCGGTCAACAGTGAGCGCACCGCCGGGGTCAACACGAACATGCGTGAGCTGACGTCCATCCGGGCGAGTGTACGAGAGATTTCAGCGATGCAGATATGGCGTGATCCGGTACCGGATTGACGTGTTCCGCTAATGACGGCCCCGCGCAGCCGCGTCTAGTGTTCGACCCGTCACGCAACTGATGGACTGAGTTCATCACCGGGAAGAGGACTTTCGTGAACAAACATGCTGCGCGCATCGTCGGAGTTGTCCTGTTCGGTTCCGCACTCGCCACCACGACCGGTGTCGCACACGCCGATGACGTCATCGTCCGTGACGCCAACGGCGTGCCCTGGAGTTGGCCGACCGAGGCGTCGTGCATCAAGGACGGGCCCGACCAGCACCTCCAGAACAGCGCTGACGACGCCTTCCTCAAGTACTGGTACTGCCTCCAGCACGACGACGGTCTCTGGTACCTGCACAACACCGAAAGCCTGACCGCACAGGTGGGCTGACGCCGCGTCCGCGCCCGCACATCCACCACACACCCAATACAGATAGGAAAAGATGTCGAAGAAGATTCTGATCACCGGAGCCAGTTCGGGATTCGGTCGCGGAGCCGCGATCGAACTCGCCCGCCTGGGGCACCAAGTCGTCGCAACCGCCGAGGCTTGGCCACTGGTTCGCAGCCTTCGGGCCGACGCTGCCGCCGCCGGGGTCACGCTCGAGGTGATCAAGCTCAATCTGCTCGATGAGATCGACGTCGACCACGCGGGCAACTTCGACCCGGACATACTCGTCCTCAATGCCGGGGTGATGGAGAGCGGATCTGTCATCGACATTCCGCTGCAGCGAGTGCGAGAGTCGTTTGAGATCAACGTCTTTGGGCACCTGGCGCTGGCGCAGAAGATCGTGCCGAAGATGGTCGCGCGCAGATCTGGAAAAGTGGTGTGGACCTCATCGATGGGCGGAATCCTGGTCATCCCGTTCGTCGGCGTCTACTGCGCCACCAAGCACGCCATCGAGGGCATCGCCGGCTCGATGCGTGCCGAGCTGGAGCCCTACGGCGTCAAGGTCGCCACGGTCAATCCAGGCGTCTTCGGCACCGGATTCAACGACACCGGGGCTGAAAGCCACGTGCAGTGGTACGACGCCGAGAAGGCCGTCATCCCGATGCCGGACTTTGGTGACAGCCTCGCCGACCAGTACGACCCGCAAGAGATGATCGACGCGATGGTCGAGATCATCCCCGCAGAGGACCACCTGTACCGCACGATGCGCCCACTGGCCACGATCGACGTCGCGAGGCAGTGGCAGGAATCGGAGTGGACCCAGAATGCCTGAGCTCACCCTCGAATACGCGCATCGCCTCATCGCCCGGGGCGCCAACTCCGCGAAATCCAAAGGCATGCAGGCGGTTTTCGCCGTTCTGGACAAGGGTGCGAATCTGGTGGCCTTCTCCCGCATGGACGGCGCCTGGCTGGCATCCAACGAGCTGGCCATCGCTAAGGCACGCACCGCGGTGATGTTCCAAGCGCCCACCGACACCCTCAGCACACCACTGCAACTCGGGGTACCGCAGCTGCATTTCGACCACATCCACCACGGCGGGCTGCTTCTGGTCGGCGGCGGCATACCGCTGTTCGACGGAGCCGGCGAACTGATCGGCGGTCTGGGCGTCTCCGGTGGCACACCGGAGCAGGACGCCGCCCTGGCCATCACGACCGCGAACGACGCAGGCCGCTGAAAGCAGCCCCGGCTCGGGGGTCCGGGGCTGCCGAACAGCGATCGTTCGCGTGACAGCTGCCGCTATCGCTGAATCCCATGTTGTCCGACAACAGATCCCGCCACGCTTCACGCCACCATCGCGGTTCGGGGCCGAGCGGACAATCCGGTGATCGGGTGACTAGTCTGGAAGGCCATCATTAGTGCGAATTCTCGAGGGCGTCGCGATCGGTGACAGGGCGTTGAATCATGCGTCAAAGCTGGATGGCTAGGCGGCTGATCATCACACTCCGCGTCGGTCGAGCAAGCAAGGCATCGCCTCAAACCCAGGTTCCACGCCGATGCCACGGCAGCCACTCCCCCACAAAATAGACCCGTGCATAGAAAGTTCGCCAAATAAATGTCCCGCCGCATCTCACAAATTGAGCAAGACGCTCACAATTGACCAAGCAGCTCGTCGAGCGCTTCCCATAGATCGCCTTTGGGTGTAAGCGTCCCTTGATACCAGTCCCAGGCCCTGCCGAGGCCATCGCTCACGTCGAGGCATAATCCACCACCGGCACCGTCACGACAGATTTCAACCAAATTTCGTATGTCGGGCTGACTACCTTCTCCTCGAAATCTAAATTCTGAGGGATCGCCAAACTCTGCTGGCAGCAAGAAGCTACTACTTGGGCTAAGTCCAGCTCCGCCACAGTCATCGTAAAAGCCGTCATGGATTTCCAGATAGAAACTCTGCAATTCTGATGGAATGCCGTTCCAATACACCGGACGGTCGTCCCGGTCCAGCGGCAGTGGCCCGAATCTGGTATCGAACACACTTCCATTATCTGTATTGCGTAGAACGTACAGCAGAAGTGGCCGCTGTCCACTCACGTCCGCTGCGCCTGTGGAGACCATGCGCGCAATAAATACATCGAGGCCATCTTGCGTCATTTTTTCAGTCAGTCGTGGCAGTCGTCGCGCGATGACGGGCTGCCATACGCGTAGGGCCCGTTCGACTGCGTCCCGGCCGTCGGCTGCATTCGCATCGAGCCACCATTGAGGCACACTTCCGGACGCGACGTCGTCGTTTTCGAGCAGGTCGATACGGTGGCCACCGATTCTTTCCCTGATGAACAGTTGATAATCCGCCCTGAGTGTCACGTTTGTTCATCCTTCATGCGCGAACGGCTTCGACAGCTTTCTGAAAAATGTGCTGGACGAACGCGACATCGATCTTAGGAAGATCGCTCGCGGCCGGTCCAGCGGTTGCGCTCACAGCCACAATATGTCGATCATCAACCAGCCCAAGATAGACGTATTGATCCACCACACGACCACTGTGGTCATCGAAGTCGGTGACGATATGCGTCCCGACAACCGTCATGTTGGCGATCGTAAGTGCCGGCGCCGGCACGATGGTTCCGTTGACGTCACCGGGTCGACTGAACGTGGCGTAGGAGCAGTCGGCGTTGTCCGGTGCTTGGTACGGCTGCGGATACTCTGCCGCCGAGACGCCAATAGTCTGCCCGCCCGAACGCGCAGTTATCGATTCGATCGACTGCCCAACTACATCTCCAAGGCGCTGCAATCGTGCGCCGCATTGCGGTGGCCGGACCGTCAACCCGGCGGCGGCGTGCCGGTTCTTGTCTACATCCTGCTGAGTGACGACGGCTTGTGGATTCGTTCGAACTGCCCACCCAGAAGGGAACTCGTGCGAAACCCGGTGAACACCGGAGATCGAGGCAGACTTGCCTCCACCCGGGTGCGATGTCGGCTCTGACTTGTTTGTGCATGACATCGTGCTGCACAGGATCAGCGGGGCGAGCAACGCGGCAGAAGCCCGGTATCCGGTCATGCCTGCGCCCCCTGGGCAACCAGTGCAGCAAGGCCCAGTACCCCGCCCACAACGAGTGCTCCGATGCCAGCTAACGCTCCGACTGGATCACCGATCGGTGTCGACGCGATGATAGGCACCTCGAATGGGTCGCTCGCAGGAGGCGCAGGCCGTGGAGCCGACGTCTCCGGTGGACTCGTCCGAGGGCTGTTTGGAATCCTCGGAACAGCCGTGTGATCGGGGCTGCTTGGCGGAGCTGGCGTCGCCGGTTCAGCCGGCGCCTGGCTGGGCGCCTGGTTGGGTGCTTGACTGGGCGGTGCAGTCGGGTGCTGTTGTCTCTGCGGGTCTTGGTTTGTGGGGCTCGGCTTCGGCGCCGTTCGCGTGTCGCGCTGACGCTGGGCAACCTCGTCCAGCACTGCCTGGGTCGCATCCTTTTCCTTCTTGCACCAGTCACCGGAAACATCATCCGGAACCGGCTCACCCTTGACAGTTGTCCACTGGCTGGGCAATTTGTCTTTCCGGGAACGGTTGAATACCGACGGGTTCGGATACAAGTTAGCCAGCATATCCGCGATCGCCACCTGATCTTCCAACGGCAGCCTCCTAAATTGTGGCAGCTTTACCAAAGCCCTCAACGGGATAATGTGGTCCACGTCCCAAGTGATATATGTACCGCCGTTGCCATAAATCCCGCTTTCAATTCGGTTGATTTCGTCCCTGATTTCGGGACCAAAATCTCCATTTTTCATCCGCTTCCGGATCCCTGCGATCAGTCTCCGCGCTTCCGGCTCAAGCTTGTCGTACGCGTCTTGCTGCTCTTTGAGCTCCTGCTCGAGCTGCTCAGGCGTGAGATTGCTGTAGTCCTGCGGACCGAATATGGGGTTCGGCTCGCAGTCATTTTGCTTCCGTTGCTCTTGGTCGGAAGACGGTTCTTGTTGCTGCTCTTGTTCAGCCGGTTGCTGTTCCGATTGCTGGCTCGGCTGCGGCTGCTGGCTTGGTTGTTGAAGCGGTTGGTCGTAGTCGGGTGGCTGTTGGCCGTTGGCCGGCTGCAGTTGCTGGGAATTGCTCTGCTGGGAGTTGGACTGTTGTTGCGGCGCTTGAGCGGGTTGCTCGGCCGGGTTGTTGATGTCAATCCCGTTGCCCTGGTACGGGGCCGGGTAGGAGCCGCCGTTGTATGGCGCGGGCGCGTCGGGCATCGCCGGCGGCTGCATCGGGAACGGTGGTCCGCCGCCATCGCCACCTGAGCCGCCCGATCCGCCGCCGGGAATACTGGGTTGGGCAGTCGCCCCAGGCAGGGCCGCGATGGTGGAACCATGGTCATCGCGGGTTGTCGTGACGAGCGCCGCCAATAGCAGCGTCGCGATCGACACAATCACCAGTACCCTTCGGTACCCGTATACGCCGAACCCCGGCGGTTTCATTGGTGTCATCGCGGTGTCCCTCCCCTGAGAACCACTTCTCAATACGTCTGCTGCGGTTGCCAGGTCGGAATCAGCCGGGTCCGCCGGCCATGTTCGCTTTGACCCAAGCGACTTCATCGGATGCGGTGCGAGTGCAGGCGTCGTAGTCGTCGCCGGTTTGGCCGAACACCGTCACGCACGAGATGGACATATGTGCTAGCAGCCGATCGTTGCAGGAATCCACGGACGTGCTCGTGGGAGTGCTTGCGAGGCAGAGTTGTTGGGTTTGGCAGGCGGCCACGAAATTCGCTGAACGGCCGTCGCTGGAGGTATACGCGTCGGGGCCGCCTTGGCAGTGCCCGGAGTGCCGCTGCGCATACACGGTCGGGTCGACACCGTCGGGGCGGTGCGCCCCGGGCGGGTCGGTCACGTACCCCGCCGGGTTCGGTGACGTCACCGATCCGGTAGGTGTGCCGGCGGGTAGGCCGGCCCAGTTCTGGCCGGGCGCCCCGGTGGTCGCGGCGTCGGATGCCCGATAGGACAGGCTGATGGTGACCGGGAACGCGAAAACGCTTGTCGGGCCCAGATCGACAGTCAGATTCGACTGTCCTGGTGGGAAGCCCGGCCCCAGTGTGGGGGTGACGCCGACCAGCGCCTGGCTGGCGTCGGTGGCAGCCGGAATGCTGAAAGTGCCGATGACGCGGGCCGGATTGCCCGGTGCGGCATCGGTTTCCACCAGCACGACGTTGTTGCCTTGCCGCAGATGCGTCGCCGCTGGGAGTTTGATTCCGAATGGGATTGTCGATGCGGCGAACACGGTCTTGCGGGTGACGGTGATGTCGACGCCGCCGCCGGCGTATGGGATGACTTGGTAGTCAACATCGTTCGAGCCGTAGATGGCACCACCGCCGGGCAGCCAGGCCGCCGGACCCAAGGTCACCTCGCCCGGGAGATGGATCGCGATCTGGCGGTTCGGGTGCGCGGTCGGGGCGAAGATGCCGTCCTTGGCCCACATCGGCACCGTCACCGTGCCCCGCTCCCCCTGCGCCGCCAACGGACGTTCCATCCCGGCAGTCTCTCCTTGCGGAGTGGTGGAGGAAACCCGCGCCCCGCCAATGGGATTCACGCGGCCCGGATCTTCGGGCATCGGCCGCTGGATCGGCAGCGGAACCGGCGGCCGCGACACCGACCCTGGTGCGGGGGGACTCGGTGCCGGTGCCGCGGGGTCCGCGCCGGCAATGCCGGTAGATACACCACCGGCGCTGACCATCGTCAGGGTCATCGCTGCCGTGATGGACGCACAACGACGGGCGCCGCGCAGCCGATGTCCTGAACGTTGTAGGTGTGCCACGATCACAGGTCCTTGGGTTCGCCGTAGAGAGTTTGAGTGTCGTTGCCGTTGTCGGTGCGCACCCGGATGGTGGTGTAGGACTGGATTTTCACCTGACCGCCGCAGCCGTCGGCTTCGATGTTCTGTTCCCGCAGATTCGACACCGCGTGCATGCTGCGCAAGCTGATACGGTCCAACGGAACTTGCGCCAGCCCACCAGGTTTGAGCAAGACCCGGATATGCCCACCCAAATGCTCCTGCACGCCGAGGGTGGCCCCGGCCGAGGCACCGCCGAACCCGCCACCGCCGCCGCCTCCGCCACCAGCACCGCCTTGGCCCTGCCCGTAGCCACCGCCGTACACCTGGCCGTTGATCTGCTGATACGGATCAATCCCGGCATCCACACCGACCTCGACACCAGGCGAGGAATCGGTACGGCATCCCACGAAATAGCCCGACTCCAACTGCGCGTCCTGAATCACCGCACCCCCCGTGCCGGTGATGCGCGCCTCTGAACGCAGGGTGACGCGGGCCTGCCACGAGTTGCTGGCCCCGGCCAGGTTGTCGATGTGATTGATCACCTCGTTGGTGGTGTTCACATCCACCACCCAGCCGTCATCGGTAACGAACTGCGTCCACCGATCGGGCATCGGCTGCGGATCGGCGACGGCCATACCCGCCGCGGATACACATCCAGCAACAGATACAGCGAACACCACCGACGTCGCAGCCACACGCCGCGACGAACGTCCAAATACGACCATGCACGAGTCCCCCTGTGAAGACCAGCCTCAAGCCCCCCGGCTCGCTTGGTCTTTCACGTACTACGGCGAACAATCGCATAAGCTGACTGATGCGTCAACCCGTACGCGTACTCAAAACGAAGCAAATCAGTTAATCGACCTAATGGAGATCGATTAACTCGACTCCTGTGTCACACTCGGTTCATCGCAGACTTCTGGGGAGGAAAATATGCGGACCGTGATGCGGGCTTGTGTGGTGATGTTGGGGGTGGCCGTCTCGGGGATGACCGCGCCGGTGGGGGCCGCGGCGCCCGGCGACCAAGGACCGGGGCTGGTGGCGGTGCAGTGCCAGGTGTGGGCGAGCAACGGCTTCGGGATGGGCGGCATGCCCGGTGTGGGCATGGGTTTCGGTATGAAGCAATGGGCGGGCACCGTCATCGGGCGGGGCCCCGACGAGGGTGCGGCACGCGCTGACGCCGAACGGCAAATGTGGGGTCCGTACGGGATGTCACCTGAGCTGCGCGATTGCGTGCCCGCATAGATTCGACAGCAGGGAGGCTAGCGCCGATTGAGTGTTGTTGCGGCGCAAACTGTTTGAGAGGGCCTGGTCAAGCCGTGGTTGTTTTTCGGTGGACACAATCACGATCCGGGCGTTGCTGTCACGCGGCGAGAAAAGCGCTCTACCGCAACAACGACGCCAGAACGCTGTCCTGATCAGTTTCAACGAGAAAAAATCGAACCCAGCTGACGCTGGGTTCGAAGGTCGAACGTTTGGCGGTGGCGGAGGGATTTGAACCCCCGGTTGGGTTTAACCAACTCTCGCTTTCAAGGCGAGTGCATTAGGCCGCTCTGCCACGCCACCGCCGAACAGCCTAAGGGGTCCGGGCCCGAACAACCTCAGAGGGTCCGTGTGTAGCGTTGCGGCTATGCGCGCCATCGTCGTCGAATCCCCAGGTCAGCTGGCATGGTCCGAGGTCCCGGACGTAACGGCCAAAGCGGGCGAGGTCGTCATCGACGTCGCGGCCGCCGGAGTGAACCGGGCCGACCTGCTGCAAGCCGCGGGCCTCTATCCCCCGCCGCCGGGCGCCAGCGACATTCTCGGGCTGGAGGTTTCCGGCGTCGTCTCCGAGGTCGGTGCAGGCGTCGGGAACTGGGCTGTCGGTGACGAGGTGTGCGCCCTGCTGGCCGGCGGCGGCTACGCCGAGAAGGTGGCCGTGCCCGCGGCCCAGGTCATGCCGATCCCCGCGGGGGTGAGCCTGCAGCATGCGGCCGGTCTGCCGGAGGTCGCCGCCACAGTGTGGTCCAACCTGTCCATGACCGCGCATCTGCGGTCCGGCCAGCTGGTGCTGCTGCACGGCGGCGCCAGCGGCATCGGCACGCATGCGATCCAGGTCACGCACGCACTGGGCGCCCGCGTCGCAGTCACCGCGTCACTCGAAAAGCTGGAGCTGTGCCGTGAACTGGGCGCCGACATCCTGATCAACTACCGCGACGAGGACTTCGTCGAGCGGATCACCGAGGCGGGCGGCGCCGACGTCATCTTCGACATCATGGGTGCGGCGTACCTGGACCGGAACATCGACGCACTCGCACCCGACGGCCGCGTGGTGATCATCGGCATGCAGGGCGGCGTCAAGGGCGAACTGAACATCGCCAAGCTGCTGGGCAAACGGGCCGGCGTCATCGCCACCGCGTTGCGCTCCCGCCCGCTCGACGGGCCGTCCGGCAAGGCTGCGGTGATTTCCGAAGTCGTGCAACATGTTTGGCCCATGATCGCCGACGGCCGGGTGCGGCCGATCATCGGCGCCGAGCTGCCCATCGAGCAGGCGGCGGCAGCCCATCAGCTTCTGCAGGCGGGCGCCGTGTCCGGGAAAGTGCTTCTGCAAGTCAGGGATTGAGCTTGCCGAAATTGACCCCAGGGCAGTTTCGAGGCCGGTTTTCCGCCACCAGGTCACGCACGCGGCGATACCCGCGCTGATTCAGCGGGCACGGCCAAAAGGCCGAAAGCGCAACGCCCTGAACGCAGCATCAATCAAGACAGATAAGTTGGCGCTGTGACGTTCACGTACACCGCGCCGGTCCGCTATCTCGAGGTCGACCAGCAGGGCGTGGTCTTCAACATGTGGTACCTGGCTTACATGGACGAGGCCTTCGGCGCGTTCATCGCGCAGACAGCGTCGTGGCGCGACATCTTCGAGGCGGGCGTCGACGCCCAGGTGGTGCACACCGAACTGGACTGGTCGGGCTCCCTGAAGTGGGGCGACCAGATTCACGTCGACGTCACGGTGCCGGCCCGGGGACGCACGTCGTTCACCGTCGAATTCCTCATCCACGCAGGCGATTCCACGCACCCGCTCGTCACCGCGCGGACCGTCTACGTCTGCATCGCGACCGACGGCTCCGGGAAGGTCGAACCTCCGCAGCTGCTGCTCGACGCGCTGGACTACGCGTAACTAGCCGAGCGACGCAAGCGCCCGGACGAGCTGGTCCACTTCGGCGGTCGTCGTGTAGTGACCGAGACCGACCGTCACGGCGCCGCCGATGTCATTGACGCCGATGGCCTCCAGCACCCGGGAGTTGCCGTCCGACACGGCCAGCACGCCGTTGTCGGCGAGCCGGCTGATCACGGTGTCGGCCGGCACACCCTGGACCGCGAAGCTCAGCACCGGAATGGCGGCCTCGGGTGCGCCGAGCACCATGACCAACGGCAACGACCGCAGCGAGTTGCGCAGGTACCCGAACACCCGGCCGAGATAGGCCTCCGCCGACTGCATGGAGCGCGCGAGCCGTTCGCGGCGCGTGCCGGTGGCCGCGTCGTCGAGGTTGGCCAGGTACTCGATGCTGGCGACGACGCCACCGAGCAGCCCGAACTGGTGCGCGCCGACCTCCAGGCGCGCGGCGCCCGTGGCGTTCGGATCCAGTGAAACCGTCGCCAAGGTGTCGATCATCGCGGGATCGCGGAACACCAGCGCACCGATCGGCGGGCCACCCCACGCGATCGCGTTGAGCGCCACCACATCGGCGTCGACGTCATTGATGTCCAGCAGGCGGTAGGGCGCGGCCACCGAGTGGTCGACGACGACCATGCCGCCGTTCTCGCGCGCCATCTTGGTCACGGGCCGCAGATCGGTGACGGTGCCGAGCTTCGACGACGCCGAGGTGATCGCGATCAACCGGGTCGGCCGGGTGATGAGCGTCTCCCACTGCCAGCTGGGCAGTTCGCCGGTCTCGATGTCGACCTCGGCCCACTTCACCTTGGCGCCATAGCGATTCGCGGCCCGCAGCCACGGGGCGATGTTGGCCTCGTCGTCCAGGCGGGTGACGACCACTTCGTAACCCAGGCCCGACCGCGACGCGGATGCCTCGGCCAGCGAGTTCAGGAGGACAGCGCGGTCCGCGCCGAACACCACGCCGCGCGGGTCACCACCGACGAGATCGGCGACCGCCTGTCGCGCGGCGGTCAGGACCGCGGCGCTGCGCTGCGCGGCCGGGTGCGGCCCGGCGGCCGACGACATGGATCCGCGGAAGGCGGTCGAAACAGTGGTCGCTACCGAGTCCGGCAGCAGCATGCCGGTCGGCGCGTCGAAGTGCACCCAGCCGCCGCCCAGTGACGGGTGCAGACCGCGCACCCGGGCGACGTCGTATGCCATGCCATGCCAACCTTCGAGCGATTCAGGCCTGCCAGCCAATTTTTTCCGGCGGGCGCGCCCCGCTGCACGCCGGCGAAAGCCGGGCCACCCGAACAGCCATACTAGTGCAGTGAGCTTGGCGTCCGGCGTCCTTGTCGCCCTGTTGATCATGGTGGTCCCTGGAGCAATCACCGCACGTGTAGCACAGCTAACCTGGCCCGTTGCCATCGCAGTCGGCCCCGCAGTGACCTACGGCATCGTCGCATTGGCCGTCGTCCCACTCGGTGCCGTCGGCGTTCCGTGGAACGGCTGGACGGCTTTGCTGTCATTCGTCATCGTGGTCGCAGTGGTGGCCGGACTTCGTCGTGCGCTGCGACGCTATCGGGACACCGCGGCCGAGGCCCTCGCGATCACCCGCGGCCCGGCCCTGTTCGTCGCGGCGGGCATCATCGTCGGCGCGACGGCAATCGCAATTTCAGCAATCCTCGGCATGCCACATTGGCAATCCATTCCGAGCACCTGGGACTCCGTCTGGCACGGCAACACCATCCGCTGGATTCTCGACGTCGGTCAGGCCTCGCCCACCCATATGGGTGAGCTTCGTAACGTCGAGACGCACGCGTTGCTGTACTACCCGTCGACCTTCCACGCCCTGGCCGCCGTCTTCTGCCAACTCACCGGCGCCGCCCCCGCGACGGCCTACACCCTGCACTCCCTGGCGGCCTCGATCTGGCTGTTCCCCGTCAGCGCGGCGAGCCTGACGTGGGCCATGGTCCGGCCCCACGCCTGCCAGCGCTGGAGCGCCGGAGCCGCCGCCGCGGCGGGCGCGCTGGCGGCGTCGTTCACCTCGGTTCCCTACGTCGAATTCGACGTCGCCGCCGTCCCCAACCTGGTGGCCTACGGTCTCGCCGGGCCGACGACCGTGCTGATCATGTCGTGCTTGCGGCACCGCGACCGGATCCCGGTGGCCGTCATCGCCCTGATCGGCGTGTTCTCCACCCACATCACGGGCGGCGTCGTCGTCGTCACGTTTGTCGGTGCCTGGTGGCTGTGCGACACCCTGCGGCATCCGGTGCGCGGCCGGCTCGCCGACTTCCTGACCCTGCTCACCGTCGCCGTGCCGTCGCTGCTGCTGTTGCTTCCCCAGTTCATCGGGGTGCTGGCGCAGGCCGACATCATCGTCGGGCACGCCTTCGTCACGCACCAGACCCGGCTCCGGGTGCTGTTCAACGCCATCGTGCAGCACACGCGCCACCTCAACGACTACCCGATTCAGAACATGCTGATCGCGCTCGGCGGCATCGGCGGTCTGATCCTGCTGCTCAAACGCGTCTGGTGGCCGGCGTTCGTGTGGGTGGTGCTGATGGTCGCGATCGTGCATTCCGGTGCGCCGTTCGGCGGCCCGATCGGCGCCCTCATCGGGTCGTACGCCGACCTCTACTACAGCGACCCGCGCCGGCTGTCTGCCGTGGTCACCCTGCTGATCACGCCGTTCGCCGGCATCGCGCTGTTCGCGATCATCAAGTTCGCCGTCGACTGGCTGCGGAAGCGGGCACCCCGCACCGAACGGTTCTGGGCCGTGGTGACGGTGGCCCTGCTCGCCTTCTCGACCGTCGGCCTGGCCTGGCACTACTTCCCGCGGCACCGCTACCTGATCGGCCAGAAGTACGACCGGATCATGGTCAACGACAAGAACCTCGAGGCCTTCGCCTACCTGGCGACGCTGCCCGGCGCCAAGGACACCCTGATCGGCAACGCGAACACCGACGGCACGTCATGGATGTACGCGGTCGCCGGGCTGCACCCGCTGTGGACCCACTACGACTACCCGCAGCAGCAGGGCCCGGGCTACCACCGCTTCATCTTCTGGGCCTACGCCGACGACGCCGACACCGATCGGCGCATCGCGGAGGCCGTGCACGCCCTGAACATCCGGTACGTGATCACCAGCTCGACCATCGTCAAGGGGTTCGTCATGCCCGACGGACTAGTGTCGCTGGATAAGTCGAAGTCGTGGGCGAAGATCTACGACAACGGGCGGTCCCGTATCTACGAGTGGCGCGGCGACACCGCCGCACCGGCGAACAGATAGGAACAGTGCAGGCATGACGCTGAAACCAGAAGACGACGACGACAACATCGAGGTCATCGGCGGGGACCTGGCGTTGGGCGGGGAACCGGGACAGGACCCCGACCACGGCGACGAAGGCAAGTCGCTGACCGACCTGGTCGAGCAGCCGGCCAAGGTCATGCGCATCGGCACCATGATCAAGCAGCTGCTGGAAGAAGTGCGCTCCGCGCCGCTGGACGAGGCCAGCCGGAACCGCCTGCGCGACATCCACCGGTCGAGCATCCAGGAGCTCGAAGACGGCCTGGCCCCGGAGCTGACCGAGGAGCTGGAGCGGCTGTCGCTGCCGTTCTCCGAGGACAAGGTGCCGTCGGCCGCCGAGCTCCGCATCGCGCAGGCCCAGCTGGTCGGCTGGCTCGAAGGCCTGTTCCACGGCATCCAGACTGCCCTGTTCGCGCAGCAGATGGCCGCCCGCGCGCAGCTCGAGCAGATGCGCCAGGGCGCCCTGCCGCCCGGCGCCGACGGTGGCCGCGGCCCGTTCCAGTCCGGCACCGGTCAGTACCTGTAGACCGTGTCCGAACCGCATATCTCCACGCAGAACGCGTGGGTCGAATTCCCGATCTTCGACGCCAAGTCCCGTTCATTGAAGAAGGCCTTCCTGGGCAAGGCCGGTGGCGGGATCAACCGCAACGAATCGAATGTCGTTGTGATCGAAGCGCTTCGGGACATCACGATGTCGCTCAAGATGGGTGACCGGGTGGGACTCGTCGGGCACAACGGCGCCGGCAAGTCGACGCTGCTGCGTCTACTGTCGGGCATCTACGAACCGACGCGCGGTTCGGCGACCGTCCGCGGCCGCGTGGCCCCGGTCTTCGACCTGGGTGTCGGCATGGATCCGGAGATCTCCGGTTTCGAGAACATCATCATCCGTGGCCTGTTCCTCGGGCAGACCCGCAAGCAGATGCTGGCCAAGGTCGACGAGATCGCCGAGTTCACCGAACTCGGCGAGTACCTGTCGATGCCGCTGCGCACGTACTCCACGGGTATGCGCGTGCGCCTGGCCATGGGCGTGGTCACCAGCATCGACCCCGAGATCCTGCTGCTCGACGAGGGCATCGGCGCCGTCGACGCGGAGTTCCTGAAGAAGGCGCGCACCCGGCTGCAAGCTCTGGTGGAACGCTCCGGAATCTTGGTTTTCGCAAGCCATTCCAACGAATTCCTGGCCCGGCTGTGTCAGACCGCGATGTGGGTCGACCACGGCACCATCCGCATGACCGGCGGCATCGAGGACGTCGTGCGCGCCTATGAGGGCGAGGACGCGGCCCGGCACGTGCGCGAGGTGCTCGAAGAGAACGAGCGCGAGCGCCAGGCGTGACCGACATGTTGTGCGCGGTGATCGTCACCCACCGGCGGCCGGAGTTGTTGGCGAAATCCCTTGCCGTGGTGTGCTCCCAGACGCGACTGCCCGACCACGTCGTCGTCGTCGACAATGACAACGACCCGGCGGTGCGGGCTCTCGTGGAGTCCCAGCCGGTCGCGACGACGTACCTCGGTTCGGCCCGGAACCTGGGCGGCGCAGGCGGTTTCGCGCTGGGCATCCTGCATGCCCTGGCCTTGGGCGCCGAGTGGGTGTGGCTCGCCGACGACGACGGACGCCCCGCCGATTCGTTGGTGCTCGCCACACTGCTGGACTGCGCGGACAAGCATGGCCTGGCCGAGGTGTCTCCCATGGTGTGCGACCTGAATGAGCCTGCCCGCCTGGCCTTTCCGCTGCGCCGTGGGTTGGTGTGGCGGCGGTATGTGTCCGAGTTGCAGGTCGACGCCGGATCTGGCCCTGGCGCCGGGGACGATTTATTACCCGGCATCGCCTCGTTGTTCAACGGCGCACTGTTCCGGGCCGCGACGCTGGAAGCCGTTGGCGTGCCGGACATCCGGCTGTTCGTCCGCGGCGACGAAGTCGAGGTGCACCGCCGGCTCGTCCGCTCCGGTCTGCCGTTCGGCACCTGCCTGAACGCGGTGTACCTGCACCCGCAGGGGTCCGACGAATTCAAGCCGATCCTCGGCGGCCGCATGCACACGCAGTACCCCGACGACGCCACCAAGCGCTATTTCACGTACCGCAACCGCGGATACCTGCAATCCCAGCCCGGTCTGCGCAAGCTGGTTCCCCAGGAGTGGGTGCGGTTCGGGTGGTACTTCCTGATCACCCGTCGCGATCCGGCCGGGTTGCGTGAGTGGATGCGGTTGCGCCGCTTGGGACGAGACGAGAAGTTCAGCAGGCCCGGTTCGGGCGGACCCACGACAGGAGGACAGCGATGACGTTCACCGACGCGGCCGCGCAGTCCAAGACGCTGCGCCGCGCCTGGGGCGATCTGGTGACCGGCTTCGGCAAGCGCGAGCTCTGGCTGCACCTGGGCTGGCAGGACATCAAGCAGCGCTACCGCCGCTCGGTGCTGGGTCCCATCTGGATCACCATCGCGACCGGCACCATGGCCGTGGCGCTCGGCGGCCTGTACTCCCAGCTGTTCCATCTGCCGCTGGCCGAGCATCTGCCCTACGTGACGCTGGGCCTGATCATCTGGAATCTGATCAACGCGTCGATCCTCGAAGGCGCCGATGTGTTCATCGCCAATGAGGGCCTCATCAAACAACTTCCGACGCCGCTGTCGGTGCACGTCTACCGGTTGGTGTGGCGGCAGGTGCTGCTGTTCGCGCACAACATCATCATCTTCGTGATCATCGCGATCATCTTCCCCAAGCCGTGGTCGTGGGCCGACCTGTCCGTGATCCCGGCCTTGGCGCTGATCGTGGCCAACTGCGTCTGGGTCGCGTTGTGTTTCGGCATCCTGGCCACGCGCTACCGGGACATCAGCCCGCTGCTCGCGAGCCTGGTGCAGCTGCTGTTCTACATCACGCCGATCATCTGGAACGACCAGACGCTGCGTCTCCAGGGCGCGGGCACCTGGTCGAAAATCATTGAGCTGAACCCACTTCTGCACTACGTGGACATCGTCCGCGCGCCGCTGCTGGGCGAGCCCCAGGAGCTACGGCACTGGCTCGTGGTCATCACGCTGACCATTGCGGGCTGGGTCGTTGCGGCGATCGCGATGCGCCAGTACCGGGCCCGCGTGCCGTACTGGGTGTAGTCCAGAACTCGAAGGCAGTTGCACGCGACGTGGGGGTTTCGGCGGCGCAATGTCGGGTAGGTCACTGCGCCGGGCTTAGCTCGTAGTCTGCGGGGCTCCGGCCGGTCACCTCAGCGTCACCTCGGGTTCGGTGGCGCGGAGTTCAATTGGGGCGACCGGCTTTCCGCGTTCCAACAGGAGCAACCATGACCATCACCGAAACCCCCACCACCAACGACACCGCGAACGGGCAGGTCATCGAGGCCGAGCTCGTCGCGACCGCCGAGGCCGCCGCCGAAGAGGCGACCAACGCCGGCCTGGCCATTCGCGAGGTGCTGAGCGGCGTGCTGGAGCGTCAGCTCGACGCCGGCCACAGCCTCACCCGCCAGCTGGTCAGCGCGACCTCCGCCGCCACCGAAGCGGTCGTCGAGTCGCCGGCCAAGGTCATCTCCTCCATCCGCGACGGCGCCACCCTGCCGGATGCGGTGAGCGAGACCGGCTCGGCCGTTCAGGACGTGCTGGCCGAGTCGGGCCGCGACATCCGCAGCGCCGTCGGCGAATACGTCGGCCGCAATGCCGTCGGACCCAACGCGATCATCGCCGGTGCGTCTCAGGTGGCCGGCTCGCTGGTCCGCGCCCAGGGCGCCCTGACGGCGACCGCCGTGGACGGTCTGTTCACCGTCGCCGGCACCGCGGCCCAGGGTGTCGAGGATGTGCGCGAGGTCGCCACCCGCGAGTGGGGCGAGCTGCGCACCACCGCGACGTCGGCCCGCGAGGCCATCGAGGCGCAGGTTTCGGCCTCTCGCGAAAGCATCCGGGACGCTTTCGACACCACTGCTTGATCGACCGCGACGCTCGGGATCGGTCGGAGTACGGGCCGATCCCGAGCACCAGCGCGTCCAGGCTCAGGGCACCAACTGGCTGTTACTCACCGCCGGCCTTGGCCGAATGGCGATCGCTCTTGCCCGCACCCTGTGACTTGCCGGCCGAATCGCTCGAGTGACCGCTGTTGGCACCGGAGCCCGACGCGGCGTTGTCCGCGCCCTTCGCCTTCGCGTGGTCCCGCTTGGTTTTCGGGGTGCTCTTGCGAGTCGGGGTCGTCGTCCCGTCATCGGCACTCTTGGTCCCGTCTGCGGTGGACGCCCCGGTAGCGCCGTCAGCACTGCTCGACGACTTGGCATCGCGCGTCGGGCGATCCTGTTTCGCCGCGGGCGCGGCTGAGTCGGTCGCATCAGCCGCCGGAGCCGATGCCTCGCCCTTGTCGGACGCGGCGGGCTTGGTCGCGGACGTGGAGTCGGCGCCGGCGTCGGTCGCGGGTGCCGCAGCGTTGTCGTCAGCGGCCACCGCGGACTTGTCGGCCCCGGTCTTGTCGGCTGCGGTCTTGTCCGCACCGGTCTTCTCGGAGGCCGTCTTGTCCGGCGACGCAGTCGGAGCCACCGCGAGCGAACTCGCCGCCGCTGCCGGCTTGGCGGTCAGCGCCGCCTTGGCGTCAATCGAGACGGAGACCGTCGCCGACGCCGGCGACGGAACACTGACTGCGGCGGCGGGCGGCGGAGTCACCGGCTTGATCGCGGTTGCGATGATGCCCAACGCATTCCGCAGGCCTTGCACGATGCCGTTCGGCCCGAGAATCCCCGCACCGTCGCCGTTGTAACCGTTGAGCAAGGCACCGGTGATGGACCCGGGCATCGCAACGATCGCGTTCACGACAGCACCCAGATTCTTCGCGCTGAACGCGTTGACCACGTTCTGCAGTCCGTCGCCGGTGGCGGTCACGACGTCACTCATCACCGCGAGCAACGGCAATCCGGCCGTCAGAACCCAACCCATACCGGTCGGTGAGGTGATGGCGGTGTCGATCACGTTCAGCATGTTCTGCACCGGCTTGCGGAATGCCGCTTGCACATCGGTGAGGATGCTGGTGGTCAGGATCGGCAGGACAAAGGGCGTGAGCACCGCGCTGTACAACGTCTGCACCGCGTCAGCGACATGCCCGGCGGCGAGCTGCTGGAAGGCCTGCTTCAAGGATTCCGGCGTAGAGCCCAACTGCTGACCGACCGCAACCAAGTAATCCCGCACGGATCCACCGACGGCGACGGCACTGGCGATCTGGTTCCGTACCACCTGGCCGAGGACGGGGGCCGGGTCTGCGATCACGTCGGTGACGATGCCCTTGGTGTTCTGCAGCGCCTCGGTGATGATCTGCCCCCACTGGGTGATCGGGTTCACCTGCGCAGCAAGTTGCACGGCACTTGCGTGCAGTGCCGGCAGGTGCAGATCCGGCACCGGCTGATGGGTTACCGGAGCCAGGGCGATGACCCCGGCGCCAATCAGTGCGACGCCCGTCGTGAGGCTGGAGCGAACTGCGATTTGCATGGTGCTTCCCCGAAGGTAGATGTGATATTGACCACAGCACCATAAATCCATATTGCCGCGCAGTTGCCAGAAATCGGCGAGTGGAACGTGTTTCATTTTTTGCGAAATGGCCACCCGGAGCGCCCATTTACGTCCAGGTTATTAGCTGGTCAGGCGCGGTGAAGGCCACAGTCGACACGCGTTAGATGTAGTAATAATTGACTATTTCGTCAGATATTTCGGACCGCGGCGGGCCCGAGGACGATTGCCACACAAATGGAAATATTGCTCAAGCTACTGGTCGCGGCACCGCTCACCGGCGACGCAGATTCGCCCCGCTCGGCCGAGCCGCGCTCGGAGCCCGCACGCCGCACAACGGCCGCTTTTGATCGCGTCACCCCTGCCGAAACCCGCGCCCGGGAGTTGCTGCGGGATCAGCGGCGAATTGAACCCCGATCAGCGGCGCGAGAGGTCCGGTCACACACCGAGGGCTGATCTGATGGCGGCCTCGTCGCCGTCGACTTCGACGAGCCCGAGCGCACGCGCGTCACCGAGGCTGAGTGCGCCCGCGGCGAGACCGAGGATGCAGGCGGGGATGGCCGTAACGGAGGCATCGAGCTTGCGGCCGTCGCGCGGGCCGACCTCGAATCCCGAGCGCGTCGCACGCAGTTGGAGCGTCTGGTCGCCGATCACGAGGCCGATCGTCACGGCGGAGCGGACCTTGACCCGGCCGTTGAGCAGGGCCGGCACGGCGAGGGTCAGCCACTCCGGCCGGAAGGAGTCGCCGCCGGCGGGACCACTGATCATCAGCGGCGTGGACCAGCGGAGCAGGCTCTCGATCGGCTGGCGCAGCTGCGCGCCCCACGGGGTCAGGATGTACTCGACCGCACTCCCCTCGCCGGCCAGCCGCCGCTCGACGACGCCCGCGGCCTCGAGGTCCCGGAGCCGGTCGGCGAGCAGGTTGGTTGCGATCCCCGGGAGATGGTCGATCAGGTCGCGATAGCGGGCGGGTGCGATCAAGAGCTCGCGGACGATCAGCAGATTCCATCTGTCGCCGACGATTTCGAGCGAACGGGCGAGCCCACAGTATTGGTCGTAGCTCCGCATCGCCCATCCTTCTGCTTGAGTTTCTCAAGTGACTGTGAGATGTTCAAGCATACCGGGAAAGCCGATCCGACAGGGGTTTGCCATGACCAACACCGCTCAGACCACACGGCCCGCCTGGGTCGACGACGAACTGTTCCCGTTCGAGAGTCACTTCATCGAGATCGACGGCCACACCGTGCACTACGTGGACGAGGGATCCGGCCCCACACTGTTGATGCTGCACGGCAATCCGACCTGGTCATTCCTCTTCCGCGACGTGATCAGCTTGCTGCGTAAAGACTTTCGGTGCATCGCCCTCGACTACCCCGGCTTCGGGCTGTCGACGCCGAGGCCCGGCTATCGCTACCTGCCCGAGGAACACGCGGATGTCACCACCGCGTTCGTCGACGCCCTCGATCTGAAGGACGTCACGCTGGTCGGACAGGATTGGGGCGGCATGATCGGCCTTGCGGTGGCACAGCGGCGGTCAGGGGTCTTCCATCGGCTCGTGCTTGCGAATACTTGGGCCTGGCCGGTCAACGGAGAGCTGCACTTCGAAGCATTCGGCCGCATCATGGGCGGGCCACCGACGCGATTCCTGGTGCGCCAGTTCAATCTGCTTGTCAACGCGTTCATCCCCACCGGCCACCGGAGGCGGAAGCTCACCGACGCCGAGATGGACCACTACCGGCGGGCGCTGGACACCGCGGACCGGCGCCAGGCGTCGGCCGTACTTCCGGGCCGCGTGCTGGCGAGCCGGGACTTCTTCGCGGAGGTCGAGCGCGGACTGCCCGACCTCGCCCACCTGCCGACCCTGATCATCTGGGGCGACGCCGACATCGCCTTCCGCGCCCAGGAGCGCGAGCGGCTGGAAGCGACGTTCCCCGACCACACGACCGTCATCGTCGAGGGCGCCGGAACCTATGTCGAGTCCGACGCCCCCGAGGAATTCGCTTCTGCGATCCGCACATTCAGCGACGGCGCGGGACGGCCTTCCGCGTAGCGGCGTTCAGCCGGTTCCACGAGTTGATGACGGCGGCCATGCCGACGACGTGCGCGAGCTCGCGCTCGGTGAACACGGCGGCCGCCTGGGCATAGACGTCATCCGGAACCGGGCCGCGGCTGAGATCGGTGATGGCCTCGGTGATGGCCAGCGCGGCCCGCTCGCGCTCGGTGAACAGGTCGCCGGCTTCCTCCCACGCCGCGACCAGGGCCAGGCGCTGCTCGGTCTCGCCGAAACGACGCGCGTCGTGGACGTGCATGTCGAGGCAGAAGGCGCAGTGGTTGATCTGCGAGGCGCGAATCTTGATGAGCTCGCCGATGGTCGAATCGAGCTCCTTGGACGCGGCGTTGCTGAAGGCCATCATCCCGGCGTACAGCTCGGGAGCGGCGTCGTAGATGTCGATGCGCTTGGTGTGGGCGGTGGTGGTGGGTGCATTCAGTGTCTCGGTCATGGCATCCACGCTAGCCACCAAAATCCCGTGAACATGGTTCAATTTCTACGTGGTTTCATGGGCCAATTCTGAGGCGAACAGCGCTGGACTGGACCTGCACCTGGACCTCGGTCAGACCGTCCGGCCGGGCCGGCGGGGTACCCGTGATCAGCTGATCCGAGCGCTGCGGGACGCGGTCCGGTCAGGCCGGTTATCCGCCGGGACCACATTGCCGCCCTCCCGATCACTGGCGGCCGACCTCGGATTGGCCCGCAACACCGTCGCGGAGGCCTACGCCGAACTGGTCGCCGAGGGCTGGCTGGGCTCCCGCCAGGGCGCGGGCACCTGGGTCATCGGCGCGCACACCGAATCGGCGCCGGCCACCCAGCGCGCCCAACCGGGCACCCCTACCCACAACCTCATGCCCGGTTCGGGAAACGTCGCGGCCTTCCCACGACAGGCCTGGCTGGCGTCGGCCCGACGCGCCCTGACCAACGCCCCGACCGAAGCGCTCCGAACGGGCGACGCCCGTGGCCGCCACGAACTGCGCACCGCACTCGCCACCTATCTGGCCCGAGCCCGCGGCGTGCGCACCACGGCCGAATCGATCGTCGTCTGCGCCGGGACCCGGCACGCCGTCGAATTGCTGTCGAAAGTGTTCGCGCCCAACACCATTGCGGTCGAGAACTACGGCCTGTTCCTGTTCCGGGACGCCATCGCCGCCAGCGGGGCCGCCACCGTGCCCATCCGGATCGATGATCACGGCGCCGTCGTCGGCGACCTCGAAAAGACCAGCGCCGCAGCGGTTCTGCTCACACCGGCGCATCACTTCCCGCACGGCGTGCCACTGCATCCCACGCGGCGCACCGGCGCCCTCGAGTGGGCCGTCCGCACGAAAAGCTATGTCCTGGAAGACGACTATGACGGCGAGTTCCGCTACGACCGGCAACCGATCGGCTCGATGCAGGGCCTGGATCCCGACCGGGTGACCTATCTCGGCTCGGCCAGCAAGAGCCTGTCACCGGTGCTGCGGTTGGGCTGGATGGTGTTGCCCGACAACCTGATCGACCCGGTGTTGGCTGCGGCGGGCGGGCAACAGTTCTACGTCAACGCCATCGATCAGCTGACCATGGCCGACTTCATCGAATCCGGCCAGTACGACAAGCACATTCGCCGGATGCGCAACAGCTACCGCCGGCGGCGAGATGCGCTGGCGGCCAAGCTGTCCGGGCTGGATGTCGAGATCAGCGGACTGTCCGCCGGGCTGCATGCACTGATCCGGCTGCCGGACGGGACCGAACACGAGGTCATGCGCCGCGCGGCCGACGCCGGGCTCGCGCTGTCCGGGCTGGCGCTGCTACGCCACCCGGATGCGGCGCCGGACACCCCGCACCAGGACGGCGTGGTGGTGAGTTTCGGTACGCCCGCCGATCACGAGTTCACCGCGGCGCTCGACGCATTGCACGACGTGTTGACGGCCGTCAGCCGCTGAGCGCCGCCAGCTCCGCCTTCAGATTGGTCCGAGCCGCGTCCTCCCACAGCCGCCGTCCCTCATCCGTTCGATACAGCGACGGCCCGGCCAGCATCGCCGCGATCATCCGGCCACGCCACAGGGCGAAATCCGCATCGCTGACGTGGCGATACTCGGCCCGCACCCGGGCGGTGTTGTGTTGGTAGTCGGCCGGCGGCACTGCCAGCACCGCCAGGTCGGCATCGGACAGCACCTGGCCGTTGTGATCGTCGGCAGCGGGATCGTGCGTGATGGTCACCCGCACCAAGCGGCCCACCTCCGCCACGAACGCCGGGGCCACACCCAGATCGGTGAGGTCCGCCTCCGCGAGCAGCGCGCTGTTCTCCTCGTCGTCGGACTGCCCCGCGTACACCGCGTCGTGGTACCAGGCCGCCAGGCGGACCGCATCGGGATCGTCCGCGAACTCCTCCAGGGCGTCCACTCCGGACAGGATGCCGCGCAGGTGACTCAGGTCGTGGTAACTGCGGTGCGGCTCGGCCCACCGGCCCAGCAGCGCCGCCCCGACGTCGTCGACCCGCGGCGACGACGAATGCCGCGCCAGCAGTGTGTGCCATGCCTGGAGCAAATCGGTCACGTGTCCATGGTGCACGTAAGCTGCCCGGGTGGCCGAGCCAGTGGAGATCCCCGCCGAACACGACGCCGAACACAGCGCCGAGAAGGCCGTCGAGGCGTCTCTGGGACTGGTGACGCAGGCGTGGCGCTTCGTGGTGACCGGCGGTCTGTCCGCGGTCGTCGACTACGGCCTGTACGCACTGCTCAGTGCCGTTTTCGTGGCCAACGGCATGCCCGACGCCCGCGCCACGCTGATCGCGAAGACGCTCAGCTTCATCGCCGGCACGACGACGGCCTATCTGATCAACCGGCGCTGGACCTTCCAGGCGGAACCGAGCCGGGCGCGCTTCATCGCGGTTGTGATCTTGTACGCAGTCACCTTCGGCCTGCAGGTCGGCATCAATCAGCTGTTCTATCTGCAATTCGCCGGCGAGTCCTGGCGGCGACCTGTGGCGTTCGTCATCGCCCAGGGCACGGCGACTGTCATCAACTTCGTGGTGCAGCGAGCCGTGATTTTCCGGCTGAAGTGACGTTGGCCGGTACCCTTTGACCGTTATGTCTACCCAGCCTGACGCCACGCTGCCCCTGACGCGCCGCGCCCTCACCGGGTTCGGCCGCACGGCACCGTCCGTGGCAAACGTGCTGTCCACACCCGATGTGTCAGTGATCGCCGAGGCGGTCAAGCGGGTCGCGGACGCAAACTCTTCCAGCCCCGCCCACCTGCGGCGAGGCATCCTCGGCCGCGGTCTCGGCCGGTCCTACGGCGACCAGGCGTGCAACGGCGGCGGCATCGTCGTCGACATGACGGCGCTGAACCGGATCCATTCGATCAGCTCCGAGACCGCCATCGCCGACGTCGACGCCGGGGTCAGCCTCGATCAGCTGATGAAGGCCGCGCTGCCGTTCGGGCTGTGGGTTCCGGTGCTGCCGGGCACCCGGCAGGTCACCGTCGGCGGCGCGATCGCGTCCGACATCCACGGCAAGAACCACCACAGCGCGGGCAGCTTCGGCAACCACGTGCTGTCGCTGGACCTGCTGATGGCCGACGGCGAGGTGCACACCATCACCCCCGACGGACCGGACAGCGAGCTGTTCTGGGCCACCGTCGCCGGCAACGGGCTGACGGGCATCGTGATCCGGGCGCGCATCAAGATGACCCGCACCGAGAGCGCCTACTTCATCGCCGACGGCATCGCCACGCACGATCTGGAAGAGACCGTGGCCGTGCACCAGGACGGCAGCGAGGACAACTACACGTACTCCAGCGCCTGGTTCGACCTCATCAGCCCGGAGCCCAAGCTCGGCCGCGCCGCCGTGAGCCGCGGCAGCCTGGCCAAGGTGGACCAGCTGCCCGCCAAGCTGGCCAAGGATCCGCTGAAGTTCACCGCGCCCCAGCTGCCGGCGATCCCGAACCTGTTCCCGGTCAGCTTCATGAACAAGCTCTCGCTCTCCATGATCGGCGAGGCGTTCTACCGCATGAGCGGCAACTACCAGGGCAAGATCGTCAACCTGACGCAGTTCTACCACATGCTCGACATCACCTCCGGTTGGCAATATGCCTATGGCCCAGCGGGTTTCGCGCAGCACCAGTTCCTGGTTCCGCCCGACGCACTCGAAGAGTTCAAGGGCATCATCCGCTGGATGCACACGCAGAAGCAGTACTCGGCGCTGAACGTCTTCAAGCTGTTCGGCCCGGGCAACAAGGCGCCGCTGAGCTTCCCGATGCAGGGCTGGAACGTCGCCCTCGACTTCCCGAACCGCCCGGGGGTCAACGAGTTCCTCAACGAACTCGACAAGCGCGCAATGGAATTCGGCGGTCGCGTGTACACCGCCAAGGACTCCCGCGTCAGCGCCGAGAGCTTCCACAAGATGTACCCGCGGATCGACGAGTGGATCGCCACCCGCCGCAAAGCCGACCCGAACGGCGTGTTCGCCTCCGACATGGCCCGCCGCCTCGAACTTCTCTAGGAGACTCAGTGATTGACGCAACCGGCAACCCGCAGACGATTCTGCTGTTCGGCGGTACCTCGGAGATCGGCCTGGCCATCGTCGAGCGCTACCTCAAGAACGCCAAGGCCCGCGTGATCCTCGCCGACCTGCCGAACGCCCCCAAGCGCGACGCCGCCATCGCGCAGATCGAGGCGGCCGGCGCCAAGGAGGTCGTGTACCTGGATTTTGATGCCTTGGACACGAAAAGTCACCCGGCCGTCATCGAATCCGCTTGGGAGCAGGGCGATGTCGACGTCGCGATCGTCGCCTTCGGCATCCTGGGTGACGCCGAGGAACTGTGGCAGAACCAGTCCAAGGCCGTGCTGACCGCCCAGATCAACTACACCGCAGCGGTTTCCGTCGGCGTGCTGGTCGGCGACAAGATGAAGGCGCAGGGCTTCGGGCAGATCATCGCCATGTCGTCGGTCGCCGGCGAGCGGGTCCGCCGCTCCAACTTCGTGTACGGCTCCACCAAGGCCGGCCTCGACGGCTTCTACCTGGGCCTCGGAGAGGCACTGCGGGAGTTCGGGGTTCGGGTTCTGGTCATCCGCCCCGGCCAGGTCCGCACGACCACGACGCTGGAGCACTGGAAGGCCACCGGCGCCAAGGAGGCGCCGTTCACGGTCGACAAGGAAGACGTCGCCAACCAGGCCGTCGCTGCCGCCGCCAAGGGTAAGGAGCTCATCTGGGCGCCCAATCCGGTGCGCTACCTGATGGCCGTCATCCGGCACATCCCGCGGTCGATCTTCCGCAAACTCCCGCTCTGATGCGCAGCGCGCTGGCCGCGAGCGCCAGGGTGAGCGGCCAGATGCTGGCCGCCATGGCGCTGGCGGTGATCATCGCGGTCGTTGCGCTGCAAGCGATTGCCCGCGTGCAGTGGCCGGCGTTCAACTCGTCGAACCAGTTGCATGCCCTGACCACCGCCGGCCAGTGCGCCGTGCTGATCGGGCTGCTGCTCGCGGGGTGGGCGTGGCGTCGCGGCTGGCGCAAGAGCGCCAAGGTCGCGGCCACGTCGCTACTGGCGGCGTTCTCGGTCGTCACCCTCGGCATGCCGCTGGGCGCGACCAAGCTGTACCTGTTCGGCATCTCGGTCGACCAGCAGTTCCGCACCGAGTACCTGACGCGCCTCACGGATACCGCTGTCCCCCATGACATGACGTACCTGGGGCTGCCGCCGTACTACCCGTCGGGCTGGTTCTGGCTCGGCGGCCGGGCGGCCGCGCTGACCGGCACGCCAGCGTGGGAGATGTTCAAGCCGTGGGCGATTGTCACGATCACCGCGGCGATCGTGGCGGCATTCGTGTTGTGGACGGCCATGATTCGCTTCGAGTACGCCCTGGCGGTGACGACCGCGACCGCGGCCGTCACGCTGGCGTACTCCTCGACCGAGCCCTATTCGGCTGTCCTCGTCGTCCTGCTGCCGCCGGTGTTCGTGCTGGCGTGGTCGGGGCTCAAAGCCACCGGCCGCGGCTGGGCCGCGATCCTCGGAACCGGGATTTTCCTCGGCATCGCCGCGCTGTTCTACACCTTGTTGTTCGGCTACGCAGCGTTCACGCTCACGCTGATGGCGCTGCTGCTCGCCGTGTCCCGGCGCCAAATCCAGCCGCTGATCCGGGTGGCCGTCATCGCCGTCATCTCCGGCGTCATTGCCGCCATCCACTGGGCGCCGTACTACCTCGCCGTGCTCAAAGGCCACCCCGCCGACAAGGGCACCGCGCAGCATTACCTACCGATGGCCGGTGCGCAGCTGACCTTCCCGATGCTCGACGCCACCCTGCTGGGTGTCATGTGCCTCGTCGGCACGCTGTGGCTGGTGGTCAAGGGCCGCAGCTCGACGCGCGCCGCCGCCCTCGGGATGGCAGTCGTATCGGTGTACGCGTGGTCGCTGCTGTCCATGCTGGCCACCCTCGCCCGCACCACGCTGCTGTCGTTCCGGCTGCAGCCCACCCTGCTCGTGCTGCTCGTCGCGGCCGGCACCTTCGGCTTCCTGGAGGCCGCCCGTGCGCTGGCGAACCGGTATGCACAGCCCACCACCAACCGGATCATCGCGGTGGCCGCGGTCATCGGTGCGATCGGCGCGGTGTCGTTCAGCCAGGCGATCCCCGACATCCTGCGGGCCGACATCGCCGTCGCGTACACCGACACCGACGGCTACGGCCAGCGCGCCGACCGTCGTCCCCCCGGCTCGGAACGCTTCTATCAGGAAGTCGACCGCAAGATCACCGCGGCGACGGGCAAGCCCCGCAACGAGACCGTCGTGATGACCGCGGACTACAGCTTCCTGTCCTACTACCCCTACTACGGGTTCCAGGGCCTGACGTCGCACTACGCGAACCCGCTGGCGCAGTTCAAGGAACGCTCCGACGCCATCGAGAGCTGGGCGACCATGACCAACCCCGACGCCTTCGCCAAGGCCCTCGACACGCTGCCCTGGCCGGCGCCGACGGTGTTCCTGATGCGCCACGGCGGCACCGGCACCTACACGCTGCGACTGGCCGAGGACGTCTACCCCAACCAGCCCAACGTGCGGCGCTACCAGGTGGCACTCGACGAGCGGCTGTTCGACAGCAAGCACTGGCAGGTCACCGATATCGGCCCGTTTGTGCTGGCCATCCGTAGCGGCCACTAACATCTAGGCCCGTGGCCGGGGAACCTGAGGTAGAGCGCAATCACCGCACAGCGCGGTGGATCGCGATCGTCGCCGGACTGCTCGGCGCGTTTTTGGCGATGGCGACGCCGCTGTTGCCGGTCAACCAGACCACGGCGCAGCTGAACTGGCCGCAGGCGGGCGTCCTCAAGAGTGTCGACGCGCCGCTGATCGGCTACGTCGCCACCGACCTGAACATCACCATCCCGTGTTCGGCGGCGGCCGGCCTCACCGGCCCTGCCACCACACTGCTGTCCACCGTGCCCAAGCAGGCGCCCAAGGCCGTCGACCGTGGCCTGCTGATCGAGCGTGTCGGCGGCGACCTGCTGGTGATCGTCCGCAACACCCCGGTGGTCAGCGCGCCGCTGACCCAGGTGCTCAGCCCCGCGTGCAAGGAACTGAAGTTCACCGCGCACGCCGACAAGGTCACCGGCGAGATCGTCGGCCTCGTGCAGGGACCGAAGGACAAGAACCCCGGCAAGCCGCTGCGCGGCGAGCTCAGCGGCTATGACTTCCGCCCGCAGATCGTCGGCGTCTTCACCGACCTGTCCGGCGCGGCCCCGCCGGGGCTGACGTTCTCGGCGACCGTCGACTCGCGCTACAGCACGTCCCCGACCCTGCTGAAGATGCTCGCGATGATCTTCGGTGTGGTGCTGACCGTCGTCGCACTCAGTGCCCTGCACGTGCTGGACCGCGCCGACGGCGTCCCGCACAAGCGGTTCCTGCCGTCGCGGTGGTGGTCGGTGAAGCCGCTGGACGGCGTCGTGATCACGACGCTGGTGTGGTGGCACTTCGTCGGCGCCAACACCTCCGACGACGGTTACATCCTGACCATGGCCCGCGTATCCGAGCACGCCGGCTACATGGCCAACTACTACCGCTGGTTCGGCACCCCCGAGGCGCCGTTCGGCTGGTACTACGACCTGCTGGCACTGTGGGCGCACGTCTCCACGTCGAGCATCTGGATGCGCCTGCCCACGCTCCTGATGGCGCTGGCGTGCTGGTGGGTGATCAGCCGCGAGGTGCTCCCCCGGCTCGGCCACGCCGTCAAGAACAGCCGTGCCGCCGCTTGGACGGCCGCCGGCATGTTCCTGGCGTTCTGGCTGCCGCTCAACAACGGCATCCGGCCGGAGCCCATCATCGCGCTCGGCATCCTCCTGACCTGGTGCTCGGTGGAACGCGGCGTCGCCACCAGCCGGCTGCTGCCGGTGGCCATCGCCATCATCATCGGTGCGCTGACGTTGTTCTCCGGCCCGACTGGTATCGCCGCGATCGGCGCTCTGCTGGTCGCCGTCGGCCCGCTGAAAACGATTGTGGCGCGGCATACTTCGCGCTTCGGTTATCTGGCTCTGCTGGCACCGATCCTCGCCGCGGGCACAGTGACGGCGATCCTGATCTTCCGCGACCAGACGCTGGCCGCCGAGCTCGACGCCAGCTCCTTCAAGACCACCGTCGGCCCCGCACTGAGCTGGTTCGACGAGCACATCCGCTACGAGCGACTGTTCACCACCAGCCCCGACGGCTCCGTGGCCCGTCGGTTCGCGGTGCTCACGCTGCTGCTTGCCCTGGCGGTGTCCCTCGCAATGTCGTTGCGCAAGGGGCGAATTCCGGGCACTGCTGCCGGGCCGGCCCGGCGCATCGTCGGCATCACGATCATCTCGTTCCTGGCCATGATGTTCACGCCCACCAAGTGGACGCACCACTTCGGGGTGTTCGCCGGGCTGGCCGGTTCGCTGGGCGCGCTGGCCGCCATCGCGGTCGGCACCGTCGCGATGCGCTCCCGCCGCAACCGCGCGATGTTCGCCGCGACGGTTCTGTTCGTGTTGGCACTGTCGTTCGCCACCGTGAACGGCTGGTGGTACGTCTCCAACTTCGGTGTGCCGTGGTCGAACCAGTTCCCCGAGTGGCACTTCGGCTTCACCACCTTCCTGTTCGGCCTGTCGTTCCTGACGCTCCTGTGGGCGGCATGGCTGCACTTCTACGACCACGACCCCGAGCGTCCGGTCAGTCGCCGGATTCCTCAGGCGCCCTTGGCAATTGCGTCGTGGATCGTGGTGTTCTTCGAGGTGCTGTCACTGACCCTCGGTATGACGCAGCAGTGGCCGGCCTGGTCGGTGGGCCGCTCGAACCTGCAGGCGCTGACCGGTAAGACCTGCGGCCTGGCCGACGACGTCATGGTCGAACAGGACACCAACGCCGGCAAGCTCGTGCCGCAGTCCGGGACAGTCGGCGACGCCCTCGGCGCGGGCAGCGCAGAAGGCTTCACCCCCAACGGAATTCCCGCCGACGTCTCCGCGGACCCCGTCATGGAACCGCCCGGCGGCACCAACTTCGCCGACAACGACGGCGGCCCCGTCAGCGGCGCGGAGCCGGGCACCGAAGGCGGCACCACCTTTGCCGCGGGAGTGAACGGATCGAAGGCCCGGCTGCCCTACAACCTCGATCCGGCCACCACCCCGGTACTCGGCAGCTGGCGCCCCGGCGTTCAGATCCCGGCGCGGATGCGCTCGGGCTGGTACAAACTGCCGCCGCGCGATCAGGCCGGCCCGCTGCTCGTCGTCGCCGCCGCAGGCCGCTTCAACCAGGGCGAGGTCCGCGTCGAGTACGCCAACGACGCCCAGGCCGCGGCCGGCAAGATCGCCGGGGCCGTCGGCTTCGCCGATGTCGGTGCCGCACCCGCCTGGCGCAACCTGCGCGCCCCGATGGCCGCCATCCCGCCAGATGCCACCCTGATCCGCATCGTCGCCACCGACGACGATCTCGCGCCGCAGCACTGGATCGCCCTGACCCCGCCGCGCATCCCGAAGCTGCGCACGCTGCAGGACGTCGTCGGTTCCAAGGATCCGGTGATGCTGGACTGGCTCGTCGGTCTGGCGTTCCCGTGCCAGCGCCCGTTCGGCCACAACAACGGCGTCACCGAGGTGCCCAAGTGGCGCATCCTGCCGGACCGCTTCGGCGCCGAGGCCAACTCGCCCGTCATGGACTACCTCGGGGGCGGGCCGCTCGGCATCACCGAGCTGCTGTTCAAGGCCACCCCGGTGCCGACGTATCTGAAGGACGACTGGTTCCGGGACTGGGGCTCGCTGCAGCAGTTCACGCAGTACTACCCGGATGCGCAGCCGGCCCAGATCGACCTCGGGAAGGCCACGCGCAGCGGGCTGTGGGCCCCGGCGCCGTTACGGCACTCCTAGAAATTCAGCCGTGGGCTTCCAGGATGAGCCGGGCCAGTTCGGCTTTCAGCGCGGCGAATTCGGCCGTGCCCAGCACATCCACCGTCCGGGCGGCGCCGGGAACATCACCCGGTAGCCGCACCGGCCGGTCAGCGATCACCCGTCCGGGCCGCGCGCTCATCACCACCACGCGCGTCGCCAGGAACACGGCCTCTTCCACCGAATGCGTAACGAACAGCACGGTCTTGCGGTCCCGCTCCCAGATCGACAGCAACTCCACCTGAAGCCGCTGCCGGGTGAACGGGTCCAACGCGCTGAACGGTTCATCCATCAGCACGATGCCGGGGTCGCCGACCAGTACTCGTGCGATCTGCGCCCGCTGCTGCATGCCGCCGGACAGTTCGTATGGCCGTTTGTCGGCGAAATCGGCCAGCCCGACCAGTTCCAGCACCGACGCGGACCGCTCCCGCCGCTCCGCGCTGGGTACCCCTCGCGCGCGCAGACCGAACTCGACGTTCCCGGCCACCGTCAGCCACGGATACAGCGTCGGCGACTGGAACACCACCCCGCGATCCGGGTTGGGGCCGTCGATGGGGTGTCCACCCACCCGGGCGGTTCCCGTCGTCGGTGTGACAAATCCGGCCAGCGTCTGCAACAGCGTGGACTTGCCGCAGCCCGACGGTCCGACCACCGCGACAAACTCCCCCGGTTCGATGCTCAGCGTTGTCTCCGACAGCGCGATCACCTCACCGTCGGAGGAGGGGTAGACCTTGGTGATGGCGTCAAGTTCGATGCCCTCGGCCTCGGGCGCTGCCGTCGCTTCCGGTGCCACCGTCGTTTCCGATGTCATTGCGCCACTTCCTTTATCGCGTTGGGATACAGCGCTGCGCGATACCGCTCGGCCGGCGATACCCGCTCGACGTCGCCGTTGTTCCGGTTCAGGAATGTCGCGGTGCCGAGCAGTGCCGCCGACAGCCCGCCACCGAAGTACTTCGCGTCGAGCTGCTGCCGCGCCGTCGGGTAGATGTAGCCGCCGAGTTGCGTCACCACCTGGTCGGGCGGCACCGCGAGCTGTGCAGCGATATGCCTGGCGGCGCGCTGCGGGTCCGACGCGATGAGCTCGGTGGCCCAGTTCTGCGCCGCGGTCCAGTACTTCAGGAACGGGCCGTTCGCGTTGACGAATTCACTACGCGCGCCTTCCAGGTCAAAGGTCGGCGAGCCGTCAGCCGCGGTTTGCGCCGAGTCGGCGATCACATGCCCCTTGGCGGCCAGTTTGGACAGCACCGGATCCCACACCCATGCCGCATCGATGCCGTTCCCCCATGCCGCCAGCATGGCGTCGGGCTGGGTGTTGATCAGCCGCACGTCGCCGGTGATCTTGGCACGGTCCAGCGCGGTCAGCAGGGACAGGTGCGACGTCGATGCGAATGGCACCGCGATCGACTTCCCCTTCAGGCCCTGGATATCGGTGATTGCCGGGTCATGCACCACCAGCGATTCAGCTTTACCGATGACATCGTGGATCCACACCACCCGCATATCGATGTCGAGCGGCTGCGACAGCGCGCGTGCCGCCGGCGCCGAGCCGAGCAGCGCGATGTCCAGCGAGCGGGCCCGGAACGCCTGCAGCACGTCGCCTCCGGAGGCGAACTTGCTCCAGGTGATATTCGCCTTCGGCAGGCACGTGGCAAGCAGCGAGGTGTCCTTGACGATGAGGTCCCCGTTCGGGATCTCTTGATAGCCGATCCGCACCGTGCTGGTGATGTCCGGGTTGGGCGGCAGCGGGCACTCCACCTTCTCTGCCAGCGACCGGACCTGTTCGCCGCGGCCGGATTCCACGCAACCCGCGGTTGCCAGGACGACCAGCGCGGTAACCGCTAGTGCTGCAACGCTTTTCATGCCTTCCCCTGCCAGGGTGTCGCAAGCTCGCCGAGATACTTGATGGCCGCGTCGAGCGCCAGGGCGGTGATGCCGATGACGATGATGCAGGCGATGGTCAACGGTGTGTTGGTCTGTTGGCCCGCGTAGAACGCGAGGCCGCCGATACCCGGGATGCCGTTGTTCAGCTCCGCCGCGACCACTGTGGTCCAGGCGAAGCCCACCGCCAGCCGGATGCCATTGACCACCGACGGCAACGATGCCGGGAAGATCACGTGCCACACCGTGTGCCAGCGAGTCGCCCCGAGCGAACTGGCGGCATTGACCCACCCCGACGGAACCGACTGCACACCACCCAGCGTCGAAACCGTGATCGCGGGAAATGCGGCCAGGAACAGCAGCCAGATCTTGGACGTGTCGCCGATGCCGAACCACACGATCAGCAGACCGATGTAACCCAGCGGTGGCAGCGCCCGCAGAAAGTTCAGGTACGGCTCCAGCGCGATCGCTATCGGCCGCACCGTGCCCATCAGAAAGCCCAGCGGCGGACCGACCAGAATCGCAACACCCACCCCGGCCAGGATCCGTTGCAAGCTGGCGATCAGGTGCTCCCACAGGAAGTAGTTCTGTTCGCCCAGCACCTCACGCGGCACGCCCGGCGCAATCTGGTGCCAGGAATTCGCCCGGACGAAGGCATCCCACACCGCACCCGGGCTGGGCAGGAACAGCGGGTCGATCAGCTTGGCGGCGGTGACGGCCCACCACGCCAGCACGAAGGCGCCGAGCGCGACGGCCCGGATCAGCAGCGCTCGCACCAGCGGCGGGTAACTCTGCGGCAATCGCGGCAGCGGCAACGAGCCGGAGACGGGCTTGTCGGTTTCGGGTGGATCAACGGTGGTTGTCATGAACTGGCCTGGGTCGGAGGGGCAGGAAGGCGCCGCCAGTGAAACGACACACCGCTCGCACGCATGGCGTCCATCCGACAGACGGCGCGTCCAGACCACAAGGATTAAACGCAGCGTAAGTAAGAGTCAGGGTCACATTCCGGCCAACTACCTCGACATTCCCTGTCAGTGGCCCAGGCCACATATAACTGTCGCCTAGTCTTGAGCCTCGTGCCTGCCAGGACTGCCCGTCTCGTCGCGATCATCGCGGGCCTTGCCGGTCTGCTGCTCTGCGCGCTGACCCCACTGCTGCCCGTCAAGCAGACGACCGCGACCATCTTGTGGCCCCAGGCCCCCGGTGCCAGCGGAAACGTCTCTGACCTCACCGCCCCGCTCGTGTCGGGCGCGCCGCTGGCGCTGGATGTCTCCATCCCGTGCTCGGCCATCGCCACCCTGCCGGCGGCCGGTGGTCTGGTGTTCTCGACGATCCCGCCCGACGGCATCGACGCCAGCCGCAACGGCCTGTTCGTGCGGGCCAACGCCACCGATGTCGTCGTCGCTTTCCGCGACACCGTCGCCGCGGTCGCCAAGCGCGCCGACATCGGCAAGTGCAGCAATCTGCACCTCTGGGCGACCAACGGCGGCGTCGGCGCCGACTTCGTCGGCCTGCCCGGAGCCGCCGGCACCGGCAGCGTGGAGAAGAAGCCTCAGGTGGCCGGCATCTTCACCGGCCTCAAGGTGCCCGCACAGCCCGGCTTGTCCGCGCGCGTCGACGTCGACACCCGGTTCATCGTGGTCCCGACGTTCGTGAAGTCGGCCGCCATGGCGCTCGGCGTGCTGCTGACGCTGGTCTCGATCGCCGCGCTGGCACTGCTGGACCGCCTGGACGGCCGCCGCGTGCACGACGGCTGGCAGCGCTTCTGGAAGGTCAGCCGCTGGCACTGGCTCGCGGACATCGCGGTGTTCGCCGGCCTCGCCGGCTGGCACCTGATCGGCGCCATCTCCTCCGACGACGGCTACAACCTGACCATCGCGCGGGTCTCCAGCCAGGCCGGTTACGTCGCCAACTACTACAGGTACTTCGGCACCTCCGAGGCGCCGTTCGACTGGTACCAGTCGGTGCTCGCGCATATGGCCGGCATCAGCACCGCCGGCGTGTGGATGCGGCTGCCCGCGCTGCTGGCCGGCATCGCGACCTGGACGCTGCTGTCCCGCTGGGTGCTGCCGCGGCTCGGCCCCGGCGCCCGCGGGGTGTCGTCCAACGCCATCGCGGTATGGACGTCTGCTGCAACATTCCTCGCGGCCTGGTACCCGTTCAACAACGGCCTGCGCCCCGAGCCGCTGATCGCCTTCGGCGTGATCGCGACCTGGGTGCTCATCGAATACGCCATCGCCACCCGACGTCTGGCGCCCGCGGCCGTCGCGATCATCGTGGCGGCGTTCACCGCGACGACGGCGCCGCAGGGCCTGATCGCGCTGGCCCCGCTGCTCGTCGGCGCCCGCGCGCTGGTCCGCACGGTCCGCAGCCGCCGGGCCGGGACGGGCCTGTTGGCCCCGATCGCGACGCTGGGCGCGTCGGCGTCGCTGATCCTGACGGTGATCTTCCGGAACCAGACGCTGGCGACCGTGGCCGAATCGGCGCGCATCAAGTACACCGTCGGCCCGACTATCTCCTGGTACCAGGAATTCCTGCGCTACTACTTCCTCACCGTCGAGGACAGCGTCGACAGCTCCATGACCCGCCGGTTCTCGGTGCTGATCCTGCTGCTGTGCCTGTTCGCCACGCTGGCCCTGCTGCTGCGCAAGGGTCGCGTCCCCGGCCTGGCCAGCGGGCCGGTGTGGCGCCTGCTCGGCAGCACCATGCTCGGTCTGCTGCTCCTGCACTTCACCCCGACCAAGTGGGCAGTCCAGTTCGGTGCATTCGCGGGCCTCTCGGGCGCGTTCGGCGCGATCATCGCCTTCGCGTTCGCGACCGTCGGGCTGCACAGCCGACGGAACCTCGCGCTGTACGTGACGGCGCTGCTGTTCGTGCTCGCCTGGGCGACGTCCGGCATCAACGGCTGGTTCTACACCGGGAACTACGGCGTCCCGTGGTTCGACCGGCAACCCGTCCTGGCCGGCCACCCCGTCACCTCGATGTTCCTGGTCCTGGCGATCATCTCCGCGCTGCTCGCCGGCTGGCTGCACTTCCGCATCGACTACGCCGGGCACACCGAGGTCGCCGAGACCCGCCGCAACCGGGCGCTGGCGTCGACGCCGCTGCTGATCGTCGCGGTGATCATGGTCGTGCTCGAGGTCGGCTCGATGGCCAAGGGCTTCGTGCAGCGCTACCCGCAGTACACGACCGCACGGGCCAACCTCGACGCGCTCGGGTTGTCCGACAAGAGCTGCGCCATGGCCAACAACGTGCTGGTCGAAGCCGACACCAATGCCGGCACGCTGCAACCCGTCCCCGGCCAGACCTGGGGCAAGTACGGACCGCTGGGCGGCGAGAACCCGGTCGGCTTCACGCCGAACGGGATCAGTGACTCGCTCGCGCCGCCGCACCCGGTCGTCGCGAACCCCGGCACCGTCAACTCCGACGGGTCGCCCAACAAGCCCAACGTCGGCGTCGCCTTCGCGGCCGGCACCGGCGGCGGCTACGGCCCGACGGGCGTCAACGGCTCCAACGTGTTCCTGCCGTTCGGCCTGGACCCGGCCCGCACCCCGGTGATGGGCAGCTTCAAAGAGAACGGCGTCGCCGCCAAGGCCACCTCCGCCTGGTACCAGCTGCCGCCGCGCAGCGCGGACCGGCCGCTCGTCACCGTCGCCGCTGCCGGCGCCATCTGGTACTACGACGAAGAGCACGAGTTCCACTACGGCCAGTCGCTCAAGCTGCAGTGGGGCGTGCACCGGCCGGACGGCAGCTACCAGGCCCTCGCCGAGGTGCAGCCGATCGACACCTTCGCCCAATATGCCTGGCGCAACCTGCGATTCCCGCTCGCGTGGGCACCGCCGGAGGCCAACGTCGCCCGCATCGTCGCCGATGATCCGAACCTTTCGGAAGACCAGTGGTTCGGGTTCACGCCGCCGCGGGTGCCGACGCTGCAGACCGCGCAGCAGTTCCTGGGGTCGCAGACGCCGATCCTGATGGACATCGCCACCGCCGCGAACTTCCCCTGCCAGCGCCCGTTCTCCGAGCATCTCGGTGTGGCGGAGCTGCCGCAGTACCGCATCCTGCCCAACACCAAGCAGGTCGTGGTGTCGTCCAACATGTGGCAGTCCGCGCAGAAGGGTGGACCGTTCCTGTTCATCCAGGCGCTGCTGCGGACGTCGACCATCCCGACGTACCTGCGCAACGACTGGTACCGAGATTGGGGCTCGATCGAACGGTACGACCCGGTGGTGCCGCCGTCAGTGGCGCCGCCCGCAGCGATTGACCAAGGCACCATGACCGTCAACGGCTGGAGCCGCCGCGGCCCGATCAGGGCCCTGCCATGAAGCCCGATCAGGGTCTTCCTATGACCGGGACGGGAATGAACGCACAGCAAGTCAAGGTCACCCGGTGGGTGGCCATCGTCGCGGGCCTGGTCGGCTTCGTGCTGTCGGCACTGACGCCGCTGCTGCCGGTGGTGCAGACGACCGCGCAGCTGAACTGGCCGCAGCAGGGCCAGTTCGGCAACGTGACGGCGCCGCTGATCTCGCAGACGCCGGTCACGATGAAGGCGACGATCCCGTGCGACGTACTCCGGACGCTGCCACCCTCGGGCGGGCTGGTGTTCGGCACCGTGCCCAAGGACGGCAAGCAGGCCGCGCTGAACGGCCTGCTGGTCAACGTGTCCAGCAGCCGCGTCGACATCACCGACCGCAACGTGGTGATCGCCAGCGTCCCACGGCTGAAAGCCATTGGTAATCCCGGTTGTTCGCGTATCGAGATCATCTCCGACAAGAACGGGACGTTCGCGACGTTCGTCGGGCTGACCGGTACCGACGGCAAGGAACTGCGCACCGGATTCGCCGACCCGAACCTGCGGCCCACCGTCGTCGGTATCTTCACCGATCTGAAGGGCGCGGCTCCGCAGGGACTTTCGGTGTCGGCGACCATCGACACCCGGTTCATCAACCGGCCAACCGTCATCAAGTACACCGCCATGTTCGGCGGCATCGCGGCGACCATCGTTGCGCTGCTGGCCCTTTGGCGGCTGGACCGGATGGACGGGCGCCGCATGCAGCGGCTCATCCCCAGCCGCTGGCGGACCTTCAACGTCGTCGACGGCGTCGTGGTCGGCGGGTTCCTGCTCTGGCATGTGTTGGGCGCCGGTTCATCTGACGACGGCTACATCCTGGGCATGGCGCGCGTCGCGCCGCACGCCCAGTACATGATCAACTACTTCCGTTGGTTCGGCAGCCCCGAGGATCCGTTCGGCTGGTACTACAACGTGCTGGCCCTGATGACGCACGTCAGCGACGCCAGCATCTGGATCCGCTTGCCGGACTTGATCTGTGCGCTGATCTGCTGGCTGCTGCTGTCGCGCGAGGTGCTGCCCCGTCTCGGACCCGCAGTGGCCGGCAGCAAGTCCGCCATGTGGGCCGCGGGCCTGGTCCTGATGGCCGCCTGGATGCCGTTCGACAACGGCCTGCGCCCCGAAGGCCAGATCGCCACCGGCGCCCTGATCACCTACGTCCTGATCGAACGCGCCATCGGCACCAGCCGGCTGACCCCGGCGGCGCTCGCCATCATCAGTGCGGCGTTCACCCTGGGGATCCAGCCGACCGGCCTGATCGCCGTGGCAGCGCTGCTCGCCGGTGGTCGCCCGATCCTGCGCATCCTGGTGAAGCGGCGCCGCGAGGTGGGCACCTGGCCGTTGGTGCTCCCGCTGCTGGCCGCCGGTTTCGTCGTCCTCACCGTGGTGTTCGTCAACCAGACCGCAGCAGGTGTGTTGGAGGCCACCAGGATTCGCACCGCGATCGGCCCGAGCCAGGCCTGGTACACCGAGAACCTCCGGTACTACTACCTGTTCCTGCCGACGGTCGACGGCTCGATGACCCGGCGCTTCGGCTTCCTGCTGACGGCGCTGAGCCTGTTCACGTCGATGTTCATGATCCTGCGGCGCAAGCGGGTTCCGGGCATCGCCCGCGGGCCGGTGTGGCGCCTGATGGGCATCATCTTCGCCACCATGTTCTGCCTCATGTTCACCCCGACCAAGTGGGTGCACCACTTCGGTCTGTTCGCCGCCGTGGGCGCCGCGATGGCAGCGGTGGCCACCGTGCTCGTGTCGCGGTCGGTACTGAAGTCGGCGCGCAACCGCATGGCCGTCACCTCGGCGGTGCTGTTCCTGCTGGCACTGGTTTCGGCCACCACCAACGGCTGGTGGTACGTGTCCAGTTACGGCGTGCCGTTCAACAACGACATGGTCGCCGTCGGCGGAATCAAGCTCAGCACGATCTTTTTGACGCTGTTCTTCATCACCGCGGTGTGGGCGTTCTGGCTGCACTTCAACAGCGACCGACCCGAAGGCCGCCTCACCCGGCTGGTCACAGCGGCCCCGATTCCCCTGGCCGCCGCGTTCATGGTCGTGGTGTGCGTGGCATCCATGGCGATCGGTGCGGTGCGCGAATACCCGACGTACTCGAACCTGGCGAGCAACCTGCGGGCGCTCAAGGGCGGCTGCGGACTGGCCGACAACGTGCTCGTCGAGCCCGATTCGAACGCCGGCTTCCTGGTGCCGCAGGCCGGCGACTACGGCCCGCTGGGCGCGCTGGGCGGCGTCGAGCCGGTCGGCTTCACGCCCAACGGAGTCCCGGATCGCATTGTCGCCGAGGCGATTCGGCTCGACTTCCCGGTGTCGGGCACCGACGCGGACTGGGACGCCGCGGCGAAGCTCAAGACGCCGGGAATCAACGGGTCGACGGTGCCGTTGCCCTACGGCCTCGACCCCGCGCGGGTGCCGGTCGCCGGGACGTACACCACCGGCCCGCACTCGCAGGCCAAGCTGACGTCGGCCTGGTACGGGCTGCCCGCCGCTGATGCCGCGCATCCGCTGGTCGTCGTCACGGCCGCCGGGACCATCACCGGCTACAGCTCGCTCAAGGGCCGCACCGAGGGCCAGACCGTCGAGCTGGAATACGGCCGCACCGGCCCGGACGGTCGCCCCGTCGCGGGCGGACGCGTCGTGCCCTACGACATCGGCCCCACGCCGTCGTGGCGCAACCTGCGCTTCGACCGTCGCGAGATTCCGGCCGACGCCACCTACGTTCGCGTTGTGGCGGTGAACCTTTCGCTCAACGAGGGTGACTGGATCGCCGTCACCCCGCCGCGCGTGCCGGAGGTCAAGACCATCCAGGAATTCGTCGGCAAGACGCAGCCGGTGCTGATGGACTGGGCCGTCGGCCTGGCGTTCCCGTGCCAGCAGCCGATGCTGGTGCGCAACGGTGTGACCGAGGTGCCGAAGTTCCGCATCACGCCGGACTACACCGCCAAGAAGCAGGACACCGACACCTGGCAGGACGGCATCAACGGCGGCCTGCTGGGCATCACCGACGTACTGCTGAAGGCCCACGTGATGTCGACATACCTGTCCGACGACTGGGGCCGGGACTGGGGCTCGCTGCGCCAGTTCACGACCGTCGTGGATGCGACGACGGCCGAGCTGGACCTGGGCACCGCTGTCCACAGCGGGCTGTGGTCGCCGGGGAAGATGCGGATCAAGCCCTAGCTCACCGCACCGAATGGCCTGGGACACCAGGCCATTCGGCGTTCCGGGTCATTTCCCGCGCCACCAGTGGGTGTCAGGCTCACCGGCCTTGTCGACCGACTTGAGCGTGAACGCCGTCGGCGTCACCGACACTGGTTGCAGCACCCACTCCGACGGCGGCTCGATGGGTTTGTCCGACCTGCCCGCCACGAAGCCCACCGTCCACCGCATCCGCAACAAGCACGGACCACCGGGCACGCGCGGCTGGTAGCTCCAGGTTCCCCGCCGGCCCACCGCCCGTTCCTGTACGACGGCCGAGCCGTCCCTACCGAAGCCGACGACGCCGCTGCTGCCCGTCATCCAGCTGCCGATGAACTGCTCCACTGTCACCGGCGCATTGGCGCACGCTGGGCTGACATCGAGCTGTGCGGGCGGTTGCACGAACTCAGCGGTGACCGGGGTTCCGTCGATGGACCCGATGCCGCAGCCGACCAGGCCGACCGTCACGGCCGCGCAGATCACTGCGGGGCCTGCGCGTCTGTTCACCGTCTCCACGCTAGGGCAGGCGCCATGACGAAGGCGACAGCAAGTGCCCTTGACAGATTCCCAATAAAACACAATCATTAGCAATCAAATCCAAGTGGTGCAGATCACAGACCGAGGGAGGTGTCGTGGCATTCACAGGACCCGCTTCCCGCGATGCTGCGGGCGCTCTCTACGCCGACCAGCGCAAACAGCAACTACTCGAGATGCTTCGCCGCGATGGTCGAATCGACGCCGCCCGGACGGCGGCTGACCTCGGCGTGACGGGCGAAACCATCCGCAAGGACCTCATCCTCCTGGAGCGCCAAGGCTTGTTGCGGCGGGTGCACGGTGGCGCAGTGCGCGTCGACTACCTCTCCTACGAGCCTGCCGTCGAGACCCGGACCGAGTTCCTCTCCGAAAAGGCCCGCATCGCCAAGGCCGCGCTGGCACATCTTCCGGAACGTGGGTCGGTTCTGATCGACGCCGGGTCCACCACCGCGCAGCTGGTCGAGCAGTTTCCCGGCGACCGCGAACTCACCGTGTACACCAACTCGTTGACGCAGGCACTGACCCTGCTCAACCGACCACTGCTGACGGTCTACACTCTGGGCGGCCGGGTCCGGTCGAAAACCTTTGCCGAAGTGGATGATTGGGCTGTCCGCGCGCTCGCCGAGATCAACGTCGACGTCGCCTTCCTGGGCGCCAACGGTGTCAGCATCGACCGCGGGCTCACCACCCCCGCCCCGTCCGAAGCCGCCGTGAAGCGACGCATGCTCGCGTGCGCGCACCGTCGCATCCTGCTCGCCGACCACAGCAAGTTCGGGGCCATCAGCGGCGCCCAGTACGGCCGGCTGGATGACATCCATCAGCTGATCACCGACACCGGCGTCGACAACCGGCAACTCTCCGAGCTCGCCGCCGCCGGAGTGACCGTGGAGCAGGCGTGATATCTGCCGATAGCGCAACAACTTTCGCCCATCCATAAGTTCACCAGCCGTCGCCCGCTGCCCAGAAGGAGAATCCACATGGCCGATCCGAAAATCCTCGGTCTGGTCCTGGCCGGAGGCGAGGGCAAGCGACTGTCCCCACTGACACTCGACCGGGCCAAGCCCGCGGTGCCGTTCGCCGGGCTGTACCGATTGGTCGACTTCGCCTTGTCGAATCTGGTGAACGCCGGAGTGCTGCGGATCGCGGTCCTCACGCAGTACAAGAGCCACAGCCTCGATCGCCACATCACCACGACGTGGCGGATGAGCAGCCTGCTCGGCAACTACGTCACCCCGGTGCCCGCCCAGCAGCGACTGGGGCCGCAGTGGTACACCGGCTCAGCCAACGCCATCCACCAGTCGCTGAACCTCATTCACGACGAAAAGCCCGATCTCGTTGTGGTTTTCGGCGCCGATCACGTGTACCGCATGGACCCGCGGCAGATGATCCAGCAGCACATCGACGGAGGCGCCGGCGCCACCGTCGCCGGAATCCGGGTGCCGCGTGGCGAGGCGAGCGCCTTCGGCGTGATCAAGACCGCAGCCGACGGACGGCAGGTCGAGGCGTTCCTGGAGAAGCCGGCCGACCCGCCGGGCCTACCCGACGCTCCCGACGAATCGTTCGTCTCGATGGGCAACTATGTCTTCTCGACCGAGGTGCTCATCGATGCGCTACACGCTGACGCCGCCGACGAGTTCAGCAAGCACGACATGGGTGGCGACATCATGCCGCTGATGGTCGAACAGGGCCGCGCCCAGGTCTACGACTTTCAGAGCAACAAAGTCCCAGGCTCCCATGCCGAGAACAGTGGTTACTGGCGCGACGTCGGAACGCTGGACTCCTACTACGACTCCCACATGGACCTGTGCGCCGTGGTCCCGGCTTTCGACTTGTACAACAGCGCGTGGCCCATCCTCACGCACATTCCGCCCCACCCGCCGGCGAAGTTCGTCCACGACGACGGCGACCGGGTCGGCCGCGCCGTCAACAGCGTCATCTCCAACGGCGTGATCATCTCCGGCGCGCTGGTGCGCGAGTCCGTGCTGTCGCCGGGTGTCCGTGTGGAGGAATACGCCACCGTGGATCGCTCGGTGATCTTGGACAACACCGTGATCGGCGCACATGCCTTGGTACGCAACGCCATTGTCGACAAGAACGTCGTGATTCCGCCCGGCGCCCAGGTCGGCGTCGACAAAGAGCACGACAGGGCACGCGGCTTCGTCATCTCGGACGGTGGGGTGACGGTCGTCGGTAAAGGCCAACGGGTCACCGAGTGACCAACAACCGAGTAGGAAGCACGAGGTAGAACATGATCGGGAAGCGAACCGCGTTGCCACTGCCCGCACCGGCGATCCGGCCGGTGGCCGACGAATGGGAATGGCAGGAGTCTGCCCGTTGCCGTTCAATGGATTCCAGCATCTTCTTTCACCCCGACAACGAACGGGGCCGGGCGCGTAGACAGCGTGAACAACGCGCCAAAGAGATCTGTCGCCAATGCCCGGTGAAGGCCCCGTGCGCCGCCTTTGCGCTGCTGTCCGGCGAGCCGTACGGCATCTGGGGTGGGGTTTCTGAATCCGAACGTCTTTCCGCACTGGGTATTTCAGATCCGCGCGCGGCCGGGAACCTGAGTACGTCGAAGCGCCGGGAGGCCCGGCGGGCCGAACTGGCTGCCGCGAGCGGCGAATAGCCGCGGCACCCAAACAACTACTCACCAGCACAAGGAGCTACACATGTCCAACACAGCACAATCCACGTCGGTGGTCCGTACGGTCGCGGCGATCATCGGAGCCGGCGCCCTGGCGGTCATGGGAACCCTCGCGCTAGCGACCGCCCACCACGACCAAGCGGCCCTCCGAGCATCCGACGGACCGGCGACAGTAACCAGCACGACCCCGCCGTCAACTCCCCTGATCGCCTTCGCATCACCCACCGTGAAGGCGACGTACTCCGGGAAACACTGACGTCACTCGTGGTCGATGACGGCCCTGCGCACGCACTCCCGCAGCCATTGGTGGCGACGATCGAGTTCGAACGCAGGATGCCAGATCATCCGGTAGGGCATCGTCGCGATCTCGACCGGTGCGGGCAGCAAGCGTAGTTCTGAGCCGGCGATCCAAGCGTCGATGAATCGACCGGGAAGTGTTGCCACCAAATCGGTTCCATGAAGCATCGGAAGCGTCGCGGTGTGATACGGCACCGTGACCACCGCCCGGCGGGCCCTGCCCAGCTCCGCGAGGCGGTAGTCGATATCAGGCTGCTTCCCATCCGCCACATCCACGACCATATGACTGCATTCAAGATAATCCTCGAGGGTTACCGAGCCTCGCGTGGCCAGTGGATGCCCTTCTGAGACAACACACTTGAACTGCTCGGTGATGAGCTGCGTGGCGTTCAGGTCATCCGGCGTGTGACCCCCGTAGAGGCCCAGATCGACCGCGCCACGGCGGATCTGATCCTCGATCCCATCGGGGCGCCAACTGCGGAAACGTACCGCCGTGTCAGGCGACTGCGACCGGATCAGCCGAGCGATGGCGGGACCGTAAGTGTGGACAGCGTAGTCACTCCCGGCAACATTGACAGGCTGCGTCGATGCGCGAGGATCGAACTCCGCAGGCGACAGAAGGTTTTCGAGCAGCGGTATCAGCGTGGCGAGCTGACGATGAATGTCCTCGGCGCGGGCCGATAGTCGGAATCCTTCTGGATCACGAACCAGCAGCGGGTCATCGAGCAGTCTGCGCAGGCGCTGCAAGGCACGGCTCATGGCGGGTTGACTCAGCCCGACTCGGGACGCTGCGCGCGACACCTGTCGTTCCTCGAGCAGTGCGACCAATGGTGTCAGCAGATTCAAGTCTGCGCGCTCGGTATGCGTGGTGAGCATGCCGAACATCATAGATATGCATGTGACAGATGCTCACCGCGCGAGCAGGCTTGGAACCATGAAGATCTCCGGCAACACCATTTTCATCCCGGGTGCTACGAGCGGCATCGGCCTCGCACTGGCAATCGCACTGCGGAACAAAGGAAATAAGGTCATCATCGGTGGCCGTCGCGATCAGTTGCTACAACAGATCACCGCCGAACATCCCGGCATCGACGCCGTCCGTATCGACACCGCGGACGCCGACAGCATCCAGGCCGCCGCAGCGCAGGTGCTGGCCGAGCATCCCGATCTGAACGTGGTGATCACCATGGCCGGGGTGATGAAGATCGAAGACTGGCACGCTCCGCAGGGCTTCCTGGCCGCGGCAGAATCCACCATCACCACCAACGTGCTGGGCACGATCCGGCTCATCGCCGCATTCATCGAACATCTGCAGACCCAACCCGCTGCCACCGTCATCACCGTGTCATCAGGCCTGGGATTCACCCCGCTCAAGGTGACTCCGAGCTACAACGCTTCCAAGGCTGCCGTCCACCTGCTGACCGAGACACTACGGCTGCAATTCGCCGGCTCCGCAGTCGAATTCAAGGAACTCCAGCCGCCGGCGGTGCGGACCGATCTTGTCCCCGGGCAGCGCGACAGCGAGTGGGCGATGCCGCTCGACCAGTTCGTGAGTGAAGTCGTCGACATCCTCGAGAACCAGCCCGATGCCGACGAGATTCAGGTGGAGAACGTCAAGTTTCTACGCTATGCGGAAGTACGTGGTGAGTACGACCATGCAGTGGCCGTTCTGAACTCGGCCGACCCGCACAGCAACTAGCCAGACGGCCGACTCAGGCCACGCCGACCGCTTCGGCCTGCTGGGCGGGTGCGACCACAGGCAGCGGGGTCCGGATGTAGCGCGTCCAGGTCAGGGCCAGGGCGGCGACGTAGAAGGTGACAAAGACCCAGAACGCCGCAGTGGCAGAGCCGTTGGACAGGTAGGACTGCCGCAGCGCCAGGTTGATGCCCACACCTCCGAGCGCACCGATGGCACCGGCGAAGCCGATGAGGGCACCGGACATCCCGCGGGACCAGTTCTGCCGGTCGGTCTCGCTGCCCACCACTGAATGGCGGCGGGCCTCGAAGATCGACGGGATCATCTTGTACACCGAGCCGTTGCCGATCCCCGACAGGATGAACAGCGCGACGAAGCCGACGATGAAGCAGGTCAGGGTCGCTGCATCGACAGCACCGCCGGTGTGGTCGTGATAGGTCGACGCCAAGATCAGCAGCGCGCCAAAGAGAATCATGCCGGTGAAGGCCATCATGGTCACGCGGGCCCCGCCGATACGGTCGGCGAGCTTGCCACCGTAGACCCGGGCCAGCGAGCCCAGCAGTGGACCCACGAAGGCGATCTGCGCCGCGTGCAGTGCCGCCTGCGCGGCACTCTGACCACCGGCGACGAAGTTGATCTGCAGAATCTGACTGAAGGCGAACGAGAAGCCGATGAACGAGCCAAAGGTCCCGATGTACAGGAAGGCGACGCTCCAAGTGTCCGGCACGGTCAGGATGGAACGCATTGCCCCGGCGTCGATTCGATGCTGCGCGAGGTTGTTCATGAACAGCGCGGCGCCGACCGCCGCGACGGCCAGCAGAACCAGGTAGATCGCGCACACCCAGTAGGGCGCCCGATTACCCGCGACAGCGATCACCAGCAGGCCCACCACCTGGATGGCCGGCACGCCGAGATTACCTCCGCCGGCGTTGATTCCGAGCGCCCAACCCTTGAGCCGCTGCGGGTAGAACGCGTTGATGTTGGTCATCGACGACGCGAAGTTACCGCCACCGAGGCCGGCGAGTGCCGCACACAACAGGTAGGGCCACAACGGAAGCCCCGGACGCGCCAGCAGCCACATGCTGCCCAGCGTCGGAATGAAGAGCACGAGCGCAGAGAAGACGGTCCAGTTACGGCCACCGAAGGTTGCGGTCGCCATGGTGTACGGGATGCGCAGGCAGCCGCCGACGAGCGTCGCGGTGGCGGCCAGCAGGAACTTGTCCCCGGCGGTGAAGCCGTACACGGACTGCGGCATGAACAGCACCATGACCGACCACATGGTCCAGACCGACAGCCCGATGTGCTCCGCGATCACCGACCAGATCAGGTTCCGCCGGGCGATATTCTTGTTACCAGCCTCCCAGGCAACGATGTCTTCGGGGTCCCAGTCGGCGATGGTTCGTGATCGAAACATGTTGCAAACATAGAATTTTCATGTTTCCTCGAGGCTCCGAGCGATGACCCGGCAGTGACAATTCACTCACCCGCCTGCTGGTCATCGTGTGAGGCGTCCCGAACGCCGAACGACACAGCAGTAGGACCTAGACCCAACGGCTGCGCGGCGGCGGCGCCTGCGGCGTCACCCAGGCCTTTGCGTAGCGATTGTTGCTGGCGCGCTGCGGATCCCGGCTCCGGTAGACGACATATGGCCGCACGAGGTAGCCGACCGGGGCGCTGAACATATGCACCAGCCGGGTGTACGGCCAGATGCCGAACAACGTCAACACGATGAGCACGTGCACCTGGAAGGACAGCGGCGCCGTCGACATCAACTCGGGCATGGGGTGCGGGGTGAAAAGGCTACGCAGCCAAGGAGACACCGTCTCCCGGTAGTTGTAAGCCGACACCGCATTGCCCAGGGTGTTGATCATGCCGGTGACCAGGGCACCGACCAGCAGCAGATACATGAGCTTGTCGCTGGTGGTGGTGGCAGCGCGCACCGCGGGCACTGTGGTCCGGCGGTACAGCAGGATGGCGGCACCGGCGATCACCGCGAACCCGGCCGGTGCGCCCATGCCGATCGCGATCAAGTGGTAGGTGTGCTCGGAGATGCCGATCGCCGAGGTCCACGCTTCCGGGATCAGCAGGCCGACAACGTGTCCGCCGAGCACACCGAGGATGCCGAAGTGGAACAGCGGGCTGCCCAGCCGCAGCAAGCGGCTTTCGTAGATCTGCGATGACCTTGTGGTCCAGCCGAATTGGTCGGTCCGGTAGCGCCAGATGTGGCCCAGAACGAACGACGTGAAGGCGATGTACGGCAACGTCATCCACAAGAGGTTGGTCATCGTCTGCCTCCAGTCATGGCGGGATCCATCATCATCGGATCCATGCCGAACGGGTCTAGACCCACGTCTTCCTCGGGCGGCCCGTCGGCAGCGAGTTCTGTGATGCGCCGACGATCGGCGGTGTTGATGGGCGGCAGGGTCGCCAGGACCGCGGCCAGCAGGTCGACGTATGGAGAATTGCTGTCCTGCAACGAGAGCCGCAACAGTTCGAGAACCGGAACGTGCTCGGCCAGCAGGCGTTCGCCGCGCGCCTGGTCGACGGTGGCGGCGAATTCGAGCACCAGCGGCAGGTAGTCGGGCAGTTCTTCGTCGCCGATGGTGATGTCCGCCTGCCGGTAGGCATGCTTGAACCGCAACAGCGCCATACCGCGCTTACGGGTGTCTCCGTAGGCGTAGTACGTCAGATGCAAGCTGGCCCGCCGGCGCATGTCGAACGTCTCGACGTAGCGCGTGGCGCGATCGGTGGCGTTGGTTTCGCGGAAGTACCGGATGAAGTCGGTCACGTAAGTGCGGATCGGCTCCGGTAGTTCATCTGCGGCCGCAGCCAGTTCGTCAGTGAGGGCGCATGTTTCGGCGGTCGGGTAGTCGAGCAACAGTGCCGTGATGCGCCACACCAGCCGTTGCTGATGATCGGTCAGGTCCGGACCGGTCGCCGTCCGGCGCCCCAGGGACAAGAGCTTCATCGGGTCGGCACCAGCCCGTCGGGACTGCGACCGTCCCAGTTGAGCAGGTTGACCCGCGTCGGATCATCCTTCGGCACAGCGCTGTTGGTGTCGACGAGGTGAAACTTGTCGGCCATGGCGTCGAAGGCCGTCATTCCCGGGCCACCATCGCCGTCGAGGCTACAACCGGTCGCGATCGCGTCGAGTCGGTGCGCGTCGGAACCCGCACCGCTCGGAATGACGTATCGGTCTTGGTATTTGGCGATGGCCAGCAGCCGGTACATCGACTCGATCTCCTCGCCGGTCAGGCGCACTGACTCGGGGATGGTCTCGTCGAACTCCTCGCCGAGGTTGGCCGACCGCATGTAGGCGCGCATGGCGGCCAAGCGCTGCAAGGCCGCCCGGACGGGCCCGACCTCCCCCGCGGTGAAGAGCTCGGCGAGGTACTCGATCGGGATGCGCAGCGTGTCGATGGCCCCGAACAGGTTGTTCTTGTTCTCACCGTCGTGGCCGGTCTCCTTGAGGATGTCGACCACCGGGGACAGCGGCGGGACGTACCAGACCATCGGCATGGTGCGGTATTCCGGGTGCAGCGGCAGCGCCACCTGGTAATCGACGATCAGCCGGTACACCGGTGAATTCTGTGCAGCCTCAATCCATTCGGGCGAGATGCCGGCGCGCTCTGCTTCGGCGACCACCCGCGGGTCGTGCGGGTTGAGGAACACCCCGAGCTGCGACGGGTAGAGGTCCTGGTCATCGGTGACCGAGGCCGCCTCGAGCACCTTGTCGGCGTCGTACAGCATGACGCCGATGTAGCGCAGCCGGCCCACACACGTCTCCGAGCAGACGGTGGGGATGCCGACCTCGACGCGCGGGTAGCAGAAGGTGCACTTTTCGGCCTTGCCGGTCCTGTGGTTGAAGTAGATTTTCTTGTACGGGCAGCCGGTGACGCATTGCCGCCAGCCGCGGCACTTGTCCTGGTCGACCAGGACGATGCCGTCCTCGGCACGTTTGTAGATGGCGCCCGACGGGCAGGCGGCAGCACAGGCCGGGTTCAGGCAGTGCTCGCAGATCCGCGGCAGGTAGAACATGAACGTCTGCTCGAATTCGAGCTTGACCTTCTGGCTGACCTCTTCGACCTTGGCCAGCAACGGATCCCGGCCCACCTGTTCAGGTCCGCCGCCGAGGTCGTCATCCCAGTTGGCACCCCAGGTGACCTTGGTGTCCTGCCCGGTGATCAGCGACTTGGGCCGCGCCACGGGCGTGGTGTCCATCAGTGGCGACGACAGCAGGTTGTCATAGTCGTAGGTCCACGGGTCGTAATAGTCACTGACCGTGGGCAGGTCCGGGTTGGCGAAGATGTTCAGCAACCGCTTGAACCGGGAGCCCGATTTCAGCGTGAGCTTGCCGCGCTTGTTGAGCGTCCAGCCGCCCTTCCAGCGTTCCTGGTCCTGGTACTGCCGCGGATAGCCTTGTCCGGGGCGGGTTTCCACGTTGTTGAACCAGACATACTCGACACCACTGCGGTTGGTCCACGCCTGCTTGCAGGTGACGCTGCAGGTGTGACAGCCGATGCACTTGTCGAGGTTCATCACCATCGCAAGTTGCGCCATGACTCTCATAGGTCAGTACTCCACTTCTTGCGAACGGCGACGGATCGTCGTCACCTCGTCGCGCTGATTTCCGGTGGGACCGTGGTAGTTCAGCGCAAAGGACTGCTGGGCATAACCGCCGATCAAGTGCGTGGGCTTGATCATGATGCGGGTCAGGGCGTTGTGGATACCGCCGCGCTTACCGGTCTTCTCGGTACGCGGCACGTCGACCGCCTTGTCCTGGGCGTGGTACATGAAGACCAGGCCCTCGGGCATCCGGTGACTGACGATCGCGCGGGCGTTCACCACGCCGTTGCGGTTGGTGCACTCGATCCAGTCGTTGTCCTTCACCCCGATCTTGGCGGCATCGACATCCGACATCCAGATCGCCTGTCCGCCACGGGAAAGCGTCAGCATGTGCAGGTTGTCCTGGTACGCCGAGTGGATGGACCACTTGGAGTGCGGAGTCAGGTAACGGACGGTGATGCCACCAGTGGTGTCACCTACCGCCGGTTCGTCGAACAGCGCCGTCATGTCCAGCGGCGGACGGAACGTCGGCAGCTGCTCCCCCATCTCGTCCATCCAGTCGTGGTCTAGATAGAAGTGCTGGCGCCCGGTGAGGGTGTGCCACGGCTTGAGCCGCTCGGTGTTGATGGTGAACGGTGAATAGCGCCGGCCACCGGTCTCGGACCCCGACCACTCGGGTGAGGTGTTCACCGGCATCGGCCGGGACTGCGTGTCCGCGAAGGTGATTCGTTTGCCCTCGTTCTCGGCAGCCAGGTCGACGAGCTCCGTCCCGGTTCGGCGCTGCAGGGCCTCGAAACCCTCGACCGCCAGGCGGCCGTTGGTGGTGCCGGACAGTGCCAGGATCGCTTCGGCCGCGTGGGTGTCCTTGGCCAGTGACGGCCGTCCCGCCGCGACTCCGCGATAGGACACACCGTTGACGCCGGCCAGGTACTCGACCTCGGCGTCGGGGTGCGTGGTGACGCCCTTGACCGTCAGGCCGAGGGTCTCGACGAGGGGGCCGAGGGCGGCCATCTTGTCGGCCAGCGCCGGGTAGTCGCGTTCCACCGTCACCAGGCGCGGCATCGTCTTGCCTGGGATCGGTTCGCATTCACCGGCTTTCCAGTCCAGGACTTTTCCGCCGGGCTGGGCGGTGGCGTCGGAGCTGTCGTGTGCGAGCGGCATCGCGACGATGTCCTTGCGCTTACCCAAATGCTTCTCGGCGAGCCACGAAAAGCCACGGGCGATGCGGTGGAAGGCATCGAAGTCGGTCTTGGTTTCCCACGGCGGCGAGATGGCCGGCGAGAACGCATGGACGAACGGATGCATGTCGGTGCTCGACAGGTCGTGCTTCTCGTACCACGTCGCGGCCGGGAGCACGATGTCCGAGTACAACGTCGTGCTGGTGTTGCGGAAGTCCAAGGACAGCAACAGATCCAGCTTGCCGGCCGGGGCCTCGTCGCGCCAACGCACGTCCTGCGGGTGTACCCCGTCCTCGTCGCTGGCCGCCACGTTGTTGTCCGCGCCCAGCAGGTGCTTGAGGAAGTACTCGTTGCCTTTCGCCGACGAGCCCAACAGGTTCGACCGCCACACCGTCAGACAGCGCGGGAAGTTCTCCGGAGCGTCCGGGTCCTCGCAGGCGAACTGCAGGTGCCCGGACTTCAGGCCGTCGAGCACGTGCTGCGCCGCGTCCTTGCCCTGCCGCTCGGCCTCGTCGGCCAGGTCCAGCGGATTGCGGTTGAACGTGGGGTAACTCGGCATCCACCCCAGCCGGCTCGCGAGAGCGATGTTGTCGGCCGCCGTCCGGCAGGCCAGCGTGCCGGTGGCGAGCGGCGAGGTCATCGGCTCGGTGGTGAACCGGTCGTAGCGCCACTGGTCGGTGGCCAGGTACCAGAACACGGTGCCCTGCATCTGGCGCGGGGCGCGCTGCCAGTCCAGTCCGAATGCCAGTGTGCCCCAGCCCGTTACCGGACGGCACTTCTCCTGGCCTACGTAGTGCGCCCAGCCACCGCCGTTGACGCCCTGGCAGCCGGTGAGCATCACGAGAGACAGGAACGAACGGTAGATCTGATCCGAATGGAACCAGTGGTTGGTGCCGGCACCCATGAGGATCATCGAGCGCCCCTTGGAACGCTCTGCGTTGTCGGCGAACTCGCGCGCGATACGTTCGGCCGCCTGGGCCGGCACACCCGTGATGGCCTGCTGCCACGCCGGGGTGTACGGCTCGGTGGCGTCGTCGTAGCCGGTGGGCCAGGTGCCCGGCAGGCCATCACGGGCGATGCCGTACTGCGCCAACATGAGGTCGAACACCGTGGTGACGCGCTGTCCGGCAACGATTCTGGTCGGCACACCGCGTTCCAGGACACCGGGCTGATCAGTATCGAACCGAGGGAGTGCAACGGTAGCGACATCATTGGCGCCACCGTGCAGCGTGAGGAGGGGGTCGACCCCCTGCAGGTCCAGGTTCCATTTCCCTTCACCGGATGCGGTGAAGCGATGGCCCAGGGACCCGTTGGGCACCACCGGGGTGCCGCCAGCGTCGAGCAGTACCGGCTTGGAGACCGCGGCTTCGGTGTCGGCGTACTCGCCACCGAGATCCGCTGCGGTGAGGAACTTTCCGGGCACCAACCGGCCATCGCGCTCGGTCAGCGCCACCAGGAACGGCAGATCGGTGTACTTCTTGACGTAGTCGGTGAAGTACGGGGTGTTCTTCTCGACGAAGAACTCCTTGAGAATGACGTGGCCCATCGACATGGCGAGGGCGGCGTCGGTACCCGGGTGGGCCGGCAGCCATTCGTCGGCGAACTTGGTGTTGTCGGCGTAATCCGGTGACACCACAACAACTTTCTGACCGCGATAACGGGCCTCGGTCATGTAGTGCGCGTCGGGGGTACGGGTGACGGGGACGTTGGAGCCCCACATGATGAGGTAGCCGGCGTCGAACCAGTCGGCGGATTCGGGGACGTCGGTCTGGTCGCCGAACACCTGTGGCGATGCCACCGGCAGGTCGGCGTACCAGTCGTAGAACGACAGCATCGATCCGCCCATGAGCGAAATGAACCGTGCCCCAACGGCATGGCTCACCATCGACATGGCGGGGATCGGCGAGAAGCCCGCGACACGGTCGGGCCCGTAGGTCTTGACGGTGTAGACGTGGGCGGCCGCAGCAATCTCGGCGGCCTCCCACCATTCGGCGCGGACGAAGCCACCGCGGCCGCGCGCCGACTTGTAGGCCCTGGCCTTCTCGGGGTCCTCGACGACGTCGGCCCAGGCCAGCACCGGGTCCTGTAGCCGCTCCTTGGCTTCGCGGTAGTAGTCGAGCAGCAGACCGCGGACGTACGGATACCGCACGCGCGCAGGCGAATACGTGTACCAGGAGAACGAGGCACCGCGAGGACAACCGCGCGGCTCGTATTCGGGCTTGTCGGCGCCGATCGACGGATAGTCGGTTTGTTGCGACTCCCAGGTGATCACGCCGTCCTTGACGTAGATCTTCCACGAGCACGAACCGGTGCAGTTGACGCCGTGCGTGGAGCGCACGACCTTGTCGTGTGCCCAGCGGTCGCGATAGAAGTCGTCGGCCGAGCGTCCGCCGACCTTGTGGATCGTGCGCTGATCACCGGAGATTTCCCCGCGGTGAAAGTACTTGGACAACCGCAGCAACGCGTCGCCGGCCATCGCCGGGCTTCCTGCCAACTCGGCCACAAAGCCCTCCTTTCGAGCCGTCGGAACATGAGGCTAGAACCGGTCAGACGGCTGTCAAAAGAACGCACAGGACCACTCCGGGCCTGTGCGACCGCGTTAACAGGGCTGTCATGTCATGAAACAAGCGCGATTTCGGCATCGCGGTTCCTACCTGCGACGATTTGTTGATCGAGGCGAACGCGGAGCAGCGGCTGTGCGTCGCCCGTCACATTGCCGCAGCCGCGCGACCCGATTTCTTATCAGCGCGGTAACACACCGCAGGCCGTGCTCGGCTCGGCTGATTCTCTCCAAGGCAGACCACCAGCACCGTCACCGAGGTCCGGATACATAGCCAAAAATTCCTTGCAATTCGAACAGGTGTTCGATATTATTGGGCATGGGAATCGCAACGGATCTCACCACCAGCCTCGACGCCCTCCGCGGCGTGCAGGTCCCCGACCACATGCCCCCGGACAGCGCGGTGGAGGCGATGACGTGCGTGGTGAAGCTGCGCAATGTGATCGATCATTTGGCGGCGATGCTGACCGGAGTGCTCGACCGCTGCGGGGCCGCGGCCGCGCAGGGCCGGACGCCGCGGGAGTTGTTGATGGCGTTGGGGTGTGCGCCGTCGGTGGCGCAGCGGCAGGTGCGTGTGGCGGGCGCGTTACCGGCGCTGCCCACCCTGGCGGCGCATGCTGCTGATGGTGTGATCTCGGGGGAGCATGTCGATGCGATCGTCAAAGGCATCAACCACATTCAGGCCCGCGCACCCGGCCCGGTGGATGAAGCCGCCCGGTTCGCGCAGGTGACCGATCTGTTGGGGCAGTTCTTCTCCGGAGCCACCCCCACCGACATCGGCAACCGAGCGCGGCGGCTCGGCAACCGGGTCGCCGCGGCCGAAGGTGGGCTGCCGGCCGCGGAGGATCGGTCGATCAACACCGCCGACCACCGCGTCACCAGCGACGGGCGGGTGCAGATCCGCGCGGACCTGGATGCCGAAGTCGGCGCGAAATACATCGCGGCGATGGAACAAGGGTCGGCGCCGCGGCCCGAACCCGACGGCAGCCCCGACACCCGCACCGCCTCGCGGCGGCGGGCTGATGCGTTGGAGGCGGTGTTGGATATCGCGGCCCGCGGCGGGGACGTCGCCTCCGCGCCGCGCACCCAGCTGCTGCTGACCGTGCCCGCCGACACCCCCGATTTGGCCACGCTGGAATTCATCGGGTCGATCAGCACCCTGACCCTGGACCGATTGACCTGCGACACCACCGTCACCACCATGATCATCGACGGCGAACAGGTACCCCTCGACATGGGCCGCGAGAAGCGGCTGTTCCCACCGCAGCTACGCAAAGCCCTGTATCACCGGGATCAGTGCTGCATCAAATGCGGCGCCCCACCGGGACGCACCCATGCCCATCACATCGTGCACTGGACCCACGGCGGCGAAACCAGCCTGAGCAACGGGTGCCTGCTGTGCCCGGCCTGCCACGCCAACATCCACCACGACGGCTGGGACGTCGTCATGGGCCTCGACAAACACCCCTGGCTCATCCCACCCGCCACCGTCGACCCACACCGAAAACCCATCCCCGCGCACAACCGCCGCACCATGCGACTCGACGCGGCCGCCTAGCTGCCGCACGCACTACTGAAACCTGCTGTGCACCTTGATAACTCAACAGTGTAGCCGACCCTGATGTTCGCGCGGCGGGTCGAATTTGCGTCCGCCGCGCGAACATCAGATCCCGCGATTCAGCAGCACCCTAGGGCGTTCCGATGAAATCAACGCCCGCGGTGATCGCCGGGCGGTGGCGCAGAATCCGGTAGTGCGCCAGCCGGCCCAGACCCTTGGTGGTTTCGAGCCGTGCGTCGGGCCAGACCTCGGCGATCTCGGTGCTGGACGAGTACGGGCTGTCCGGGTCGTCGGGGTCGTGGATGAGCAGCAGCGGCCGGTCGCCCGCGTGCGCGGCCGACGCGGTGATGTCCGTGTCCAGCAGCGGCATCCCGATCCGGCGGTCCAGGCGCCGGTGCAGGCGGTCGCGGATCCGCCGCCCGAAGTTGTGCCGCTCGGCGAAAGCGTCCAGGTACCACCTGAAATCGCCCATCGGCGCGAGGAACACCAGTCGCTTGACGTCGGCGCCCCGCGCCGCTGCCAGCGCGGCCGCCTTCGCCCCCAGGGAATGCCCGATGACCGCGTGCGCCGGACCGTGCTTCGCGATGACGGCCCGCACCGCTTCCGCGCATTCGACGATGGTGGTGCGGCCCGGTGCCAGTGCACCCGGCTCCGAGTCGTGATGGCTGGGGAGGTCGAAGGCGATGACCCGATATCCCGCTGCGACAAGGGGTTTGACGAACACCGCCATGTGCGCCCGGCACCCGCCCCACCCGTGCACCAGGTACACCAGCGGACCGGAGCCCCACGACTGCCCGGCGATCCGGTGCCCATCCCACGATGCTTCCAGCGGCGTGCTGTCCGGCAGGCCGGGCGGCATCTTGGTGCTGAGGTCGACATCGGGCACTGTGCACCACAATTCGGTGGCCCAGCGGGCGCCGATCGCCGGCGCAAAACGCTCGAGCCACCAGAAGGCCCGGCGCGTTCCGTCCGGTACCGGCGGCAACACCCCGGCATCGTTGTCGGTGACCGTTTCCCCGTTACGGGGCCGACCGGGACCCGATTCCGTCAATGCCATGCGTACACCACCTTGGTACGAAAAACTATGTCCTGCAGCGACCGTCGTCGACGATCCACCACTACCCACAACAAGCCCACCGGAAACAGCACACAGGCAACGGCCCGCAGGCAGGAACGTACCGGCGCGACCCGTTCCCCCCGCAGGCCGGTGACCCGCAATCCCATCACCACTGCGCCCACCGTACTACCCGACACCGCCCAGCACGCGGTCAGATACAGCACCGAGACGACGCACGTCGCCGCCGTCGAGTAGACGAAAGACAACGTCGGGACGTGGAACATGACGGGGCGAAACATGAACTCGCACAACCGCAATCCACCGTAGATCAGGCCAAGCAGCGCGCCGACCACCATCAGGTCGATGACGGCAGCCACGCCCCGGCTGACGATCCCGGCAGTGCGGTCGCTCATGTGCGGTCCCGGCCCAGCAGCCGGTCGACGAACCCGGAGATCGCGTCGTCCGCCCGCTCCCCCTGGCTGCGCACGTCCGACATGACCTCGTTGGTCATCGTGTCGGTGGATTCCCGGATGACGGACTGCAGGTCGATGCCGTCGATGACCTCGTTGGCCAGCCCGATCAGATCGACACGGCGGCGCACCAACTCGTTGAGGTCGAGTTCATCGAGGACCAGCTCGACAACCTGGGCTGCGACGTCCGCGATCAGCACCTTGATCGGCACCAGCGCCCGCTCACCGCGCGCCATCATGTCGGAACGGCTGCGGCGCAACAGATCCCCGAGGACCGGCAGCCGCTCCGCGCCGCGGTACACCGCCACCGCGCTGCCGACCGCCGTCGCCGCGACGCCGGCCGCGAGCAGCACGGCAGGATTCGGCGGCGGCCCGGGCTCAGTCATGCGTCACCACCCACCAGACGCAAATGTCCCCCAAACACGTTGTGTCGGGGGACATTTACGTCTGCTCGCGAGAGACTTACAGCGGGGTCAGGCCGTGCTTGCGGGCGATGCGGTCGTGCTTCTGCTTGTCGCGCAACAGCTTCAGCGACTTGCGCAGCAGCAGCCGGGACTCGTGCGGCTGGATCACGGCGTCGATGTAGCCCCGCTCAGCGGCGGTCCACGGAATCGCCATGTTGGCGTTGTAGCCCTCGATGAAGTCGGCCTTGATCTTCTGCACCTCGGGCGCCGTCGGATCGGGGAAGCGCTTCACCAGCAGCTGCGCCGCACCCTGGGCACCGATCACCGCGATGCGGGCGGTCGGCCACGCGAAGTTGAGGTCGGCCGACAGCTGCTTCGAGCCCATGACGGCGTAGCCGCCGCCGTAGGCCTTGCGGATCACGAACGTCACCTTCGGCACGTCGGCCTCGACGATGGCGTTGAAGAAGCGGCCACCGCGCTTGATGATGCCGCCCGTCTCCTCGGCGACACCCGGCAGGGCGCCGGGGGTGTCGACGACGAAAACCAAAGGCAGGTTGAAGGAGTCGCAGAAGCGGATGAACCCGGCCGCCTTGTCGGAGGCCTCGTTACCGATGGCGCCGGCCATGAACAGCGGCTGGTTGGCGATGACGCCGACCGGCCGGCCGTCGACCCGCGCGAAAGCGGTGATCATCTCCGGAGCGCGCTGGTCGGCGATCTCGAAGATGTCGCCGTCGTCGAACATGCGCAGCAGGATGTCGTGCATGTCGTAGCCGGCGTTGTCGGCGTCCGGCACGATCTTGTCCAGCTCGAAGTCGCTCGGCGTCAGCTCCGGCTCCAGGCCCGGGTTCACGATCGGCGGATCGTCCCAGGTGTTGGCGGGCAGGAAGCTCAGGTAGTCGCGGACGTACTGGAAGGCAGCTGCCTCGTCCTCGACGACCTTGTGGATGTTGCCGCGCTGCGCCTGGATGTCGGCGCCGCCGAGCTCGTCGAACGTCACGTCCTCACCGGTGACGTCCTTGATGACGTCCGGGCCGGTGATGAACATGTAGCCCTGGTCGCGCACGGCCACCAGCAGGTCGGTCTGGATCGGCGAGTACACCGCACCACCGGCGCACTTGCCCAGGATGATCGAGATCTCCGGCACCGTGCCGCGCAGCATCTCGTGGCGGCGGCCGAGCTCGGCGTACCAGGCCAGCGAGGTGACGGCGTCCTGGATGCGGGCGCCGGCGGAGTCGTTGATGCCGATGATCGGGCAGCCGACCATGGCCACCCACTCCATCAGCTTGGCGACCTTGCGGCCGAACATCTCGCCGACCGAGCCCTGGAACACCGTCTGGTCATGGCTGAACACCGCGACCGGGCGGCCGTCGATGGTGGCGTGGCCGGTCACCACACCGTCGCCGTACAGCGCGTTCGGGTCGCCGGGCGTCTTGGCGAGCGCGCCGATCTCGAAGAAGCTGCCGGGGTCGACGAGCGCGTGGATGCGGGCGCGGGCCGACGGGATGCCCTTCTTGTCGCGCCGCGCCTTGGCCTTCTCGTCACCGGGATCGGCTGCCAGCTCCAGCTTTCGGCGAAGCTCTGCGAGCTTCTCTGCCGTCGTGGCAGGGCTGCGCTGTTCGGTAACTTCAGTCACGGTTCTCCTACTACTTCCCGGCCTGGACCTGGTTGATGGCCTGGCTCATGTGCGCCCCGACCTTGGCAATGTACGGCTCGTCGATGGCCTGGATGTGCTCGCCGCCGATATTCACGACCTCCAGATCGGGAGCGAACTCGCCCCACCCGCCGTCGGGCTGGCGGGTGGCGTACGCCGGTTCGAACACGATCGCGTCGTCGTGGTAGCGGTCTGCCATGTAGAGCACGACGTGGCCGTCGTACGGCTGGATGTCGATGGTGTCCAGCGCACGGTTGTCGAGGTACGACGTGCGCTGGTGCTCGATGATGCCGCCCGGAATCTGCACGCCGCTCTGCGCGACGATGTCCAGCACGAACTTCACCTGCCCCTCGTCGTCGAGCTTCTCCAGTTCCTCGTACGGAATCTCCGGAACCTCGACGTTGAAGGTGCGCTCGGCGAAGCGGGCGTAGCGATCCCAGCGGGCGCGCATGCCGGCCTGGCTCTTGTCGATCGGCGTGCCGGGTCGCACGCAGTCGATCAACCCGACGTACCGGACGTCAGCGCCGGCCTGCTTGAGCCCGATGGCGCAGGCGTAGGCCAGCGCGCCGCCCAGCGACCAACCGGCCAGGACGAACGGGCCCTTGTGCATCTCCAGCAGCTTCGGCACGTACTCGGCGGCGCGCTCCTCGATGGAGCCCTCGACGCGTTCGATGCCGTAGACCGGGATGTCCTCGGGCAAGCGCTTCAACAGCGGCTCGTAGACCACCGTCGAACCACCGGCCGGGTGGAAGACGAACAGGGGTACCTGCGGCCCATCTTCTTTCGGTGCTCGCAGGGTGCGGACGAAGCCGTCCACCACGCCGTCTTCCAGCTGATCACGCACGATCGTGGACAGCTCTTCGATCGTCTTGGCCGCACGCACCTGCTCGACGGTCACGATGCCCTCGGCGCGCTCGGAGAGCCGCTCGGACAGCTTGGTCGCGGTCGCGTCGTCGACGGCCGGCAGCTCGTTGAAGATGCCGCCCGGCGACTTGCCGGTGACGATCGCCCACGTCGCGAAGGTGACGCGCTCAGCCGCGTCGCGCGGTGGCACGTCGGCGCCGAGCGCCTCGGTGACCGCCTCCTGCGTGAGGACCTTGGCGGCAGCCGCAGCTGCCGTGGCCTGGTTCGGTCCGGCCGGTCCCGACGGGTTCGTCGGCGGCGGCGGGACGGCCGGGCCGGACGGGTTCGTCGGGGGCGGCGGAACCTCGAGCGCGGCAGCGGAATCCGTCGCGATGTCGGCGGCCGCCGGCTTGGCGTCGTCCTTGTCGGCCAGCGGGTGTCCGGCCTCGGCCAGCTTGGCCTCCAGCTCGGCGACCGTCGTTGCGCCACCCATCAGTTCGGCCTGCGCGGCGGCGATCTCCTCGGCCGTCTGCCCCTTCTGTGCCTCGGCAAGCTGACCGACCTCGTCGCGGTGCTCGATGGCGTAGTGGATCAGCTTCTCCACCGCGTACAGGTTGGCGTCACGCACCGCGGTCAGCTGGATCGGCGGCAGGTCGAAGTCGTACTCGACGCGGTTCTTGATCCGGACCGCCATGAGCGAGTCCAGACCCAGCTCGATCAGCGGGACCTCCCACGGCAGGTCCTCGGGCTCGTAACCCATGGCGCCACCGACGATGGCACCCAACCGGTCAGCGACAGTCTCACCGGAATCCGGCGACCACTTCTTGAAACCGGCGGCCAGGCCGGCACCCGCGGTCAGGTTGTCCTGCAGGATCGCGGCGTCGTCTTCGGGTTCCGGTGCGGCTGCGGCAGTTTCGGCCACCGATGCACCGACGGCGGCCGGCAGCGCCGTGCCACCCATGGCGACCGGCAGGGCCGCACCATCGCCACCGCGGGTGACGACGGCGTCGTACACCAGCGTGAAGGACTCGCCCATGCGGGCGTGCACCTGCACCGTGCCGCCACCGGGGTGCCGGGTCAGCGTGGTGACCAGGCGCGAGCCCTCACCCGGGATGGCGCGCTGCTCGAACGCGGTCAGCGCCGCATCCGGAAGCACCTGCGCCGCAGCGGCTTTCACCAGCTTGGCCAGCGCCGCAGCGTCGACCTCGCCGCGCGGGGCGTACTCCCACACGTGCCGGCCGTCCGGGGTGGCGACGTGGCTGCCCGGCTCGATGGCCGAGCTGTCGGCGGTGAAGTGCGCGTCCAGCCAGTGCGGCTTGCGCTTGAAGCGCGTCGGCGGAATCGGCGCGTAGTCGACGGCCGGGTTCTCGGCCGGCGAGAACAGCGTCCGGAAGTCCAGGTCATGGCCGTGCACGAACAGCTGCGCCATGGCGTTGGTCATCGAGTCGACCTCGTCCTGCTTGCGGGCGAGGGTCGGGATCAGCTGACCGTCATGCAGGCCGGCCGACATGGTGGTGAGCCCAACCTGCATGAGCGCCACCGGGTTCGGCGCGAGCTCGAGGAAGGTCGTGTGCCCGTTGTCGACGGCGTTGCGGATGCCGTGGGTGAAGTAGACGCTGTGGCGCAGCCCCTTCTTCCAGTAGTCGACATCGTGGATCGGCTCGGCGCCGGCCCGGATCAGCTGACCCTCGTGCACCGTCGAGTAGTAGGCCGTCTGCAGCGGGTGCGGTTCGATGCCCTGGATTTCCGCGGAGAGCTCGCCGAGCAGCGGGTCCATCTGCTGCGTGTGGCTGGCGCCCTTGGTCTGCATCTTGCGGGCGAACTTGCCCTCGGATTCGGCGCGGGCGATGATCGCGTCGACCTGCTCTGGCGGACCGCCGATGACGGTCTGGGTCGGGGCGGCGTAGACGCACACCTCGAGGCCCGGGAAGTCGGCGAAGACCGTCTTGATCTCCTCGGCCGAGTACTCGACGAGCGCCATCAGGCGGATGTACTCGCCGAACAGCATGGCCTCGCCCTCACCCATGAGGTGGGCGCGCGAGCAGATGGTGCGGGTGGCGTCGGCCAGCGACAGACCACCGGAGAAGTAGGCCGCGGCCGCCTCACCGAGCGACTGACCAACCACCGCACCGGGTTTCGCGCCGTGCGCCTTCAGCAGCTCGCCGAGCGCGATCTGCAGCGCGAAGATCACGGTCTGGACGACCTCGATGGGGTATTCGCAGGTCTCGTTGGTGTAGTCGATGGCGTCGTCGAGGATCAGCTCGACGACGGAGTAGCCGCGCTCATCCTGGATGTGCGCGTCGACCTTGTTGATCCACTCGGCGAAGATCGGATCGTTCAGGTACAGGCTCTTGCCCATCTTGCGGTGCTGCGCACCGAAACCGGCGAGCACCCACACCGGGCCGTTGGTGACCGGGCCGTCGGCGGCCAGCACCAGCGGGCTCTGCTTGCCCTCGGCCAGGGCCCGCAGACCCTTGACGGCTTCGTCGTGGTCGTGCGCGAGAACCACTGCGCGCGAACGGCCGTGGTTACGGCGCGACAGCGAGCGACCGATCGACTCCAGCGAGTAGGACCGGCCCTTCTCGCTGTCGATCCAGTCCGCCAGCTCGGCGGCAGCGGCCTTCTTGCGCGAGGTCAGGAAGCCCGAAACTGCCAGCGGCACAATGCGCTTGACCGGCTCGGCGGCTTCCAGCTCGGCGCGGCCGGCCTCGATCAGCTCCAGCGCCCGCTCGGTCAGACCGGGGAGCTCGGGCTCGTCGTCGGTCTCGTAGCCGTAGAACTCGGCGTCGCCACGCGTGTCGTTGTCGTCGTCGATGAACTCGCCGTACTCGTCCATCTTGACGCCACCGACGTAGACGGCGCCCGCGTCCGAGGCCGGCTTCTCTTCGGCCACAACCTCTTCGGGCTCGGGCTCGACGAGGTCGCTGGGCAGCACCTGACGCATGACGAGGTGCGCGTTGGCGCCACCGAAACCGAAACCGGAGACACCGGCGATGGCGTGGCCGCTGTAGCGCGGCCAGTCCGACAGCTCGGCGTTGACCTTGAGATGTTCCTTGTCGAAGTCGATGTACGGATTGGGGCCCGCGTAGTTGATCGACGCCGGCAGCTTGTCGTGGTACAGCGCCAGCGTCATCTTCGCGACGCTGGCCGCACCGGCAGCCGACTCCAGGTGTCCCACATTGGATTTCACCGCACCCAGCAGCGCCGGCTTATCGGCGGCGCGACCGCGGCCGATGACGCGGCCGAGCGCGTCGGCCTCGATCGGGTCACCCAGGATGGTGCCGGTGCCGTGCGCCTCGATGTAGTCGACGGTCTTGGGATCGATGCCAGCGTCCTTGTACGCCTTACGCAGCACCGCTTCCTGCGCGTCGGGGTTGGGGGCCAGCATGCCGTTGGAGCGGCCGTCGTGGTTGATGGCCGAACCGGCGATGATGGCGAGGATCTCGTCACCGTCGCGACGGGCGTCGGCGACGCGCTTGAGCACGACCATGCCGCCGCCCTCGGAGCGCGCGTAGCCGTCGGCGTCGGCGCTGAACGACTTGATGCGGCCGTCCGGCGCCAGGACGCCACCGACCTCGTCGAAACCGACCGTCACCATGGGGGTCACCAGGGCGTTGACGCCACCGGCGAGCACGACGTCGGCCTCACCCGACCGCAGCGCCTTGACGCCCTCGTGGATCGCGACCAGCGACGACGAACATGCGGTGTCGATGGCCATCGACGGCCCGCGGAAGTCGAAGAAGTACGACACCCGGTTGGCGATGATGCTGCTCGCGGTGCCGGTGATGGCGTACGGGTGCGTGATCGACGGGTCCGAGACCGACAGGAAGCTGTAGTCGTTGGTCGAGCTGCCGACGAACACACCGACCGACTCGCCGCGCAGCGACGACGCCGGGATACGGGCGAACTCCAGTGCCTCCCAGGTCAATTCGAGCGCCATCCGCTGCTGCGGATCGATGTTGTCGGCTTCCATCTTGGCCAGCGCGAAGAACTCGGCGTCGAAGCCCTTGATGTCCGACAGGTAGCCGCCGCGGGTGCGGGCCTTGGCCACGCGCTCGGCGATCCGGGGCTCGGAAAGGAACTCTTCCCAGCGGCCCTCGGGCAGATCGGTGATGGCGTCGCGGCCTTCCAGCAGCGCCTGCCACATCTCGTCGGGCGTGTTCATGTCACCCGGGAAACGGGTGGCCAGGCCGACGATGGCGATGTTCATCGCGTCGTCGTCGGCGTCGCGGGACCAGTCCTCGGCATTCGCCGCGTCGATGTCTTCCTCGGGCTCGCCCTCGATGATGACCTGCGCCAGCGACTCGATGGTCGGGTGCCGGAACGCCACCGTCGCGGTCAGCGTGACGCCGGTGAGGTCCTCGATGTCGGACGCCATGGCGACCGCGTCGCGCGACGCCAGACCGAGCTCGACCATAGGCACCGACTCATTGATGGAGTCCGCCGGCTGTCCGGTGGCATTGGCCACCCAGTTACGCAGCCACTCCCGCATCTCGGGCACGGACATGCCATTGGCCCGCGCGGGTTCCTGCCCCTCCTGCGGCGAAGTGTCGATTTCGTTCGAATTGTCTTCGGTGTCAGTCATTTTCACTGTTCACTTTCGCCGCCGGACAGGGGAGCCGGGTGAGGGTCAGTTCAGATCGTCGGGGAAGGCGTTGGCCACCTTGCCGCTGCGCAGCGTGCCGTCCAGGTACGCCGCACGGGTGGCCCGGCGGCCGATCTTGCCGCTGGAGGTACGGGGAATGGCGCCGGCCGCGGTCAGCAGCACGTCGCGCACGGTGACGCCGTGACGCACCGCGATGGCCGCGCGGATGTCGTCGACGATCGGTTGCGGTTCGAGCTTGTGCGCACCCGGGGCCCGCTCGGCGACGATGACCAGCTGCTCGGAGCTGTCGTCGGGATCGCGCTTGAGGCCCGAGTGGGCGTCGGCGAAGACCTGGTCCGGCAGTTGGTTGGCCGGCACCGAGAACGCCGCGACGTAGCCGACGCGCAGCGCCTTGCTGGCCTCCTGCGCCGAGTACTCGAGGTCCTGCGGGTAATGGTTGCGGCCGTCGATGATCACCAGGTCCTTGACGCGACCGGTGATGTACAGCTCGCCGTCGTGGTAGGCGCCGTAGTCGCCGGTGCGCACCCACGTGGCGTCGTCGGCAGCGCCCTCGGCATGCGACGGGTTGGTGCGCGACTTGAGGGTGTTCTGGAACGTCTCGACGGTCTCTTCGGGCTTGCCCCAGTAGCCGGTGCCCATGTTGGCGCCGCTGATCCAGATTTCACCGATCTGGCCGTCGGGCAGCTCGGTGGCGGTCTCGGCGTCCACGATGACGGCCCACTCGTCGACACCGATCTTGCCGGCGCCGGCCTGCGCGACCGCCTTCGGCGAATCGTCCGGGACCACCACGAAGGTGCCGGTGTTGAGGGCGTCGCGGTCCACCGACACGATGGTCGGCTCGTCGGACGACGGCGTGGTCGACACGAACAGCGTCGCCTCGGCCAGGCCGTACGACGGCTTGATGGCCTTGGACGGGAAGCCGAACGGGCCGAACGCCTCGTTGAACCGGCGCACGGTGGCGGCCGAGATCGGCTCGCTGCCGTTCAGCACGGCCTTGACGTTCGACAGATCGATCGGTTCCTTGGGCACGCCACGGGCGGCGGCGTGGTCGAACGCGAAGTTCGGGGCCACGGAGATGACACCGCCGGTGTCGCCTTCCTTGCGCGCCATCTCACGGATCCAGCGCTCCGGGCGACGGACGAAGGCGGCCGGGGTCATGAACGTGAAGCTGTGGCCGATCATCGGCGCCAGCAGCGCGGTGATCAGACCCATGTCGTGGAAGAACGGCAGCCAGGACAGACCGCGGTCGCCCTCTTCGCCCTCGAGGGCCTCGACGACCTGCACCACGTTGGTGGCCAGGTTGAGGTGCGTGATCTGCACACCGGTCGGGATGCGGGTCGAGCCCGAGGTGTACTGCAGGTAGGCGACGGTGTGCTCGTCGACGTCGTCGAAGGGGATCCAGGTCGCGGCAACCTCGTCCGGCACGGCGTCGACGGCGATGACGCGGGGACGCTCGTTGGCCGGGCGGCTGCGGAAGAACTTGCGCACGCCCTCGGCGGCGGCGGTGGTGGTCAGGATGGCGGACGGCTTGCAGTCATCGAGCACGGCGTGCAGACGGCCGACGTGGCCCGGCTCCGACGGGTCGAACAGCGGCACGGCGATGCGGCCGGAGTACAGGACGCCGTAGAACGCCACGAGGTACTCGAGGTTCTGCGGGCACAGGATCGCGACGCGATCGCCGACCTGGGTGACCTGCTGCAGCCGCGCGGCCACCGCCTTGTTGCGGGCGCTGAACTGCGCCCAGGACAGGTCTTTGGCCTCGCCGTCACGCTCGATGGAGTAGTCCAGGAACCTGAAGGCCAGCCGGTCGCCGCGGACCTTCGCCCAGCGTTCGACGTGCTTCACGATGCCGGCGCCGTCCGGGAAGGTGATCTTCCCGTTCTTGACGAACGGGTTGTGGAACGCCATCAAAATCTCCTGTCACAGCCTGCCGCGCTGGTTACGTCGTATGCGGCCAGTCACGCCAAATCCCGGGAAATGGTACCGGGCGGTAGCGATAAGCCACCCCAAGATGCTCAGTCAATGATAAGACCGTGCTCTTAGCTATCTCTTAATGTTAGGTGACGCGTATTCGCAGGCCAAATCGCCCCACCGCTTCGGCGGGCCGAACATGGACCCAGTTGTACTCGTCAGTAGCCAACGCCTGATGTCAGCCGTGTTTGGGGTGCGGCGCGTTGTCGACGAGGTCCTTGGCCCAGTTCAGTGTCCACTGCGTGGAGGTCTGCCCGTCAAGGGTCCAGAACTGCGGCGTGTTGTACAGCGCGTGCACCGGTCCCGCCGCGCTACCGGACAGCGTCGCCAGCGTGCTGGGCAGGTTCACGACGTTGAACGCCTCGGTCGGCGCGGCGCAGATCAGGTCGCCCTTACCGCAGATCTCGTTGACCCGGTCGTTGAGCGCACCGAAACCGCCGACGCGCGGTCCGGTCATGTTGAGCCCGAGCATGCCGAGCGGCAGTTCGTGCAGCGTGATCTCGGCGCCCTGGCCGGGAGGGTTGGGGCCGATGTCCTTGCCCACGTCGGGCTGGCGGCGGCCGTCGGCGATCAATGTCACGCCGAGCACCAGGTCCTGGTCGATGGGACCGCGGCCGTTGCCGATGTCACTGGCGATGTCGCCGGCGATCACCGCGCCCTGCGAGAAGCCGATGATGACGAAGCTCGTCAGCGGGCACCGGTTGTTGATGTCCGTGATGGCTTCGACGGCCTTCTTCTTGCCCTCTTCGCGGCTGTCGTTGTACGACATCTGGTTGTCCGCGGCCAGCGGGTTATGGAACTGCGCGGTGTAGGGCACCGTGTACTGCGCCAACCGGTCGGCGCCGAACTGCTGACCGAGCGGGTTGCTGACATTCAGAAGCAGCGCGATCGGGAACGACGGCGTCGGGTTCAGCGGGTCGAGCGCCCGCGAGGACTCCCAGGTGCCCGGGATCGAGATCAGCTGCACATCGGGGCAGTCGGCCGACTGGTAGGCCGGACGCGGCTTCGACGGCTTCGTGGTGGGACCGGACGTCGGCCCTGAGGTGGGCGGCAGCGCCGTTGGAGGCCCAGGAATCTCACCGGGCTGACGCAGCCACACCACGATCGCGAAGGCGACCACGATGACCAGCAGGGCCACCGCACCCGCCGCGGCAATGGCGAGGATGCGATGGCGGCGGCGGCGATTGTTGGTGGCCATGTGGTGTGAGGTCTCCTGCGGGCTGAATCAAGCGGTTGTCATCCGAATCTAGTCAGCAGGCATCACGGACTGGTCACGCCGGCGGGTTCCGTCGGCAATGTCACTCCGGTTGAGCTAGCGGATGACGCTCACCAATTCGCCCGACATGGCACCCAGCTGACCGCTCCAACTGCCCCAGTCGTGCTGCGGGCCGTCCGGGAAGTCGAAGTGCCCGTTGTGGCCGCCCACGCTGCGGTAATGCGCGTAGAAGGCGCGGTTGCTGCCCTGCGCCTGGTCGCAGTAACCGATCATCGCGGCCGGGTCACTGCAGGTGACCGTCGACGGGCTGAACACCCAGATTCGGGTGTTGTTCTGGTTCAGCAGGCTCACGTGCACATCCGGGTCATGCCACTTCCAGCGACCCAGCTGCGGGGCGCCCCACATGCCGTAGGTGTCCACACCGCCGAACTCGCGCATTCCGGCGGTGATGGCGCCGTTGAACGTCGTCGACGACGGGGTCAGGAATCCCGACAGCGAGCCCGCGAAGCGGAACCGGTCCGGGTGGAACTCGGCGAGGGCCAACGCGGCGGTGCCGCCCTGTGCCGCTCCGACGACGCCGTGGCCGTTCGGGGCCAGGCCCTTGGTGGCGGCCAGATAGTCCGGCAGCTCCTGACTCAGGAACGTCTCCCACTGCTTGCTGCCGTCCTGCTCCCAGTTGGTGTAGAAGCTGAACGCGCCACCGGCCGGTGCGACCACCGAGATGCCCTTACCGGCCAGCGTGCCCATGGCATTGCCTGCGGTGACCCAGTTGCTCACGTCCGGGCCGGCGTTGAAGGCGTCGAGGAGATACACGGCGTGCGGGCCACCGGCCTGGAACGTCACCGGGATGTCCCGGCCCATCGCGGCCGAGGGCACCATCAGCGTCTCCACGCCCGCGGCGTGCGCGGTTCCGGTACCCGTCAGGAGGCCGCCGGCCAGCACTACCGCCGCCGCCGTCGCGGCCATCGTCCGGAACATTGCCTGCAGCCCCATAACCAACCTCACCTGTTCGTGATCGTCGAGCGTCCTGAACCCGCGTTGTAGTGAACCACATCACCTCGACAGATGTCCCGGACAAGGGGAGGGAACGTTGCCAGCGGATGGGGTGATATTCGTCTACCCCTACGTAAACGACTGGCGGCGACGACCCGTGAAGGTCGCCGCCGCCAGTGCGAGTTGTTGCCAGAGGATTTACCTCAGGATCAGGTTGTTACGCCTGTCCCGAAGCACCCAGCACGCGCTGCAGGTCAGGCTTCATGGCCTGCAGCTGCTGGCCCCAGTAGCCCCAGTCGTGGGTACCGCTGTTGGGGAAGTTGAACACACCGTTGGTGCCACCGGCAGCCAGGTAGGTCTGCTGGAAGGTGCGGTTGGTGCGGATGGTCAGGCCCTCGAGGAACTTGGCCGGCACGTTGTCGCCGCCCAGGTCGCTCGGGTTGCCGTCGCCGCAGTAGACCCACAGACGGGTGTTGTTGGCGACCAGGGTGCCGATGTTCACGAACGGGTCGTTGCGCTTCCAGGCGTTGTTCGGGTCGCCGGTGGAGCCCCACATGTCGTCGGCCTTGTAGCCACCCGCGTCACCCATCGAGATGTTGACCAGGAACGGCCACCAGCCCTCGGACAGGTTCAGGAAGCCCGACATCGAGCCCGCGTAGATGAACTGCTGCGGGTGGTAGATGGCGAGGGTCATCGCGGCCGAACCGGCCATCGACAGACCGACAGCAGCGCCACCGGTCGGCTTGACCGACTTGTTGGCCTGCAGGTAGGCGGGAAGCTCCTGGGTCAGGAAGGTCTCCCACTTGTAGGTGGAGCAACCGGCCTTGCCGCAAGCCGGCTTGTACCAGTCGCTGTAGAAGCTGGACTGACCGCCGACGGGCATGACCATCGAGATGCCCGAGCCGTTGTACCACTCGAAGGCGGCGGTGTTGATGTCCCAGCCGTTGTAGTCGTCCTGCGCACGCAGACCGTCGAGCATGTAGACGGCCGGCGAGCCGGCGCCACCGCTCTGGAACTGGATCTTGATGTCGCGACCCATGGCCGCGGACGGAACCTGCAGGTACTCAACCGGCAGACCGGGACGCGAGAAAGCCCCTGCAGTCGCCGTTTCACCGACGACACCGACAAGACCGGGCAGCGCTGCCGCGGCAACGGCCGCAACCGCCATCCGGCGCGGCATGGCCTTGGCCATCGACCGCATCTTCCCAACGAAACTCATACCGCTCCCTAATCTTTCCTATGACGGCGTACGGACAACCCTCATCCCCGCCTCTGCCGTTGAGGTGACGATCAGGCCGGGCGCACACGCCCGAGTGGTTATCGCCGCATGGTTCACCGGCGTTACCTACGCTTCAGACCGTGCCAGCGCTCGTGCGCTGAAACTACGGACCGGTAGCCGGTAAGCCAGTGTAAGGGGTCGACAGCCTCGGAGGCACATCGAGCCCACAGCGGTGCAGCTCGTATAACGGCACGCGATCGATCCGGTAACGCGTAAATGTGAACGCGTGTACCAGATTTGACATGAACCGATGGAAGCCCATGGGAGCCCGCACCGAACTCAACATCGTCTCCGTCTCCGGGCACGTCAGCGCGACCGCCGCCTGCGCCACCCAGTCCTGGTCCAGATACGTCGGAATCCACGGTGGTTTGCGCAGGAACGGCCCCTCGGCGACGGCCCAGTCCGGGAACAGGTCCTTGTCGTGGCCGATGCGCGCGTCATCCAGTCGTGCCGTGTGCGCGGCCAGCGGGTTGGCCAGCCCGATCTGGTCGATCACCCGGACCTCGAGCGGCAGGTTCATGCCCATCATGCCCAGGTTGGTGAAAAAGACTGTGTGTGGACCCTTTTCGAACCAGTTGGGCGGCGGCGGCGACGTCGGGTCCGGTACCGGCGGCGGCATGGCCGGAACCACGTCCCACTGGTCGTAGTTGCCCGACGGCAGCAGCAGTGCGCCGACCGGGGTGTTGTCGATGGCCGTCAGTACCGCCCGCATGCGCGGGTAGTCGAGGTAGTCGGCAGCCGTCAGCGGGTGCGCGTGCCCGGTGGCCTGCGAGTAGAAGCGCCGTTCGTCGACGATGCCCGAGTAGGTCACCCGGGTGGCGTCGTACCCGAGCCCCGGTGAGTTGGCGGCCCACAGCGACCAGCCGACCACCGCCAGCCACAGGACCGTCGTCGTACCGGCCAGCGCGTAGCCGACCTCGCGGGCGATGTTCTTACCGTCGGGCAGCACGATCGGGATCACCGCCACCGGGATGACCAGGCAGAACAGCGGCACCAGCAGCACTCGGCCGTGCATGAAGTCACCGCCCTGGCGCAGCCAGTACAGGCCCTGCACCAGGCCGCTGCCGGCCATGAAAACAACTACGGCCGTGGGACTTTGAATCCGGCGGGCCAAAAGGCTGTAGCCGCGGGGCGCGGTCTGGCCCCACCACGGCCGGCTGTGAGTGACGAACAACACAATCGCCAGCGCCACGGTCAGCACCGCGGGGATCCACAACAGGTAGGGCCGGTTGAAGTTGCCGAGGTAGACGAAGCCCTGCTGCCACTTGGATCCGGTGGCGTCCTTGGCCAGCGCGGTGATGGGCACCAGCAGGCCGTAGTAGCCCATCCGGAAGATCTCGTAGGCGATCGGGAGCAGACCACCGGCCACCAGGATCACGACGCGGCGGCGCTTGCCCCGGGCCGCGACCAGCTGCATGACGAGCGCCACCCCGCCGATCAAGGCGAGTTCGGGGCGTACCAGGACCGACAGGCCGGCCAGACAGGCCAGGGCGCCGTCGAACCGGGCGCTGGTGGCGTTGGCATCAGCTTCGCGGGCCTCGGGCGGGGCCACGCGCAAGGCCTGCGACCAGCACACCATCATCCACCAGAGCAGCCCGAGGTAGGCCATGACGAGGCCGTTCTCCAGGCCCGACGTCGCGAAGTCACGCGCCGGCGGCACGGCCATGTAGACGAGGGCGCCGGCCGGCACCAACAGCGCGCGGCGGCCCCTCAGGCCGGGGGCGTACAGCCGGCCGGTGCCGAGCATCGCGAAGACCAGGCCCGCCACGCTCAGCGTCAGCGCCAACGCCAGGGCCACGTACTCGAGCTGCACCGAGCCACCGATCCAGGCACCGAGGGTGACCAGATAGGTCCACAGCGTCGAGGTGTTGGACTCGACGCGCTCACCGACGTTGAAGACGGGACCGTTGCCGGCCAACAGGTTTCGCACCGTGCGCAGCACGATGAGGCCGTCGTCCGCGATCCACCGGCGCTGCCAGGCGCCCCAGCCGAACAACGCGGCGGACACCACGACGCTCAACCACAGGCTGATCCGCGCGGCCCGGCCATACGGGAAGACCGGCCCGCGCAGCAATTGCTGTGCGGGCGAATCGATCACCGGATCAGTCCGGGCAGAATCGCAGCGACGAGCGTTGCGACCAGGGCGACGCCCAGCAGCTGCAACACCCGGTCGTTCAGCACGATCTCCTCGGGTTCACCCGCCGCGCCGCTGTCGACGTCGACGGCATAGCGCAGGATCGCGACGGTGAACGGCACCATCGACACGGCGAACCACGGACCCTTGTTGCCCTCGAAGGCCCACAAGCCGTAGCAGAGCACCACGGCGGTCGCCGACAGCGTCCAGACGAACCGCAGGTAGCTGCTGGTGTAGGACTCCAGCGCTTTACGGATCTTGGCGCCGGTGCGTTCGGCGAGTTGCAGTTCGGCGTAACGCTTTCCGGCCGACATGAACAGCGAGCCGAACGCGAACACCAGCAGGAACCACTTGGACAGCGGGATGCCGGCGGCCGCGCCACCGGCGATGGCGCGGATCAGGAATCCCGACGAATTGATGCAGATGTCCAGCACCGCTTGATGTTTCAGGCCGAAGCAGTAGGCCAGCTGCGTCGCGAGGTACACCGCCATGACGATCGCCAGGCTGGGCGTGAGCCACCACGAGATGGCCAGCGAGCCGACACCGAGCACGACGGCCAGCGAGTAGGCCAGCTGTACCGACACGACGCCGGCGGCGATCGGCCGGTACTGCTTCGTCGGGTGCACCCGGTCGGCCTCGACGTCACGGGCGTCGTTGATGAGGTAGATACACGAAGCGGCCATACAGAACACCACGAACGCGACACCGACGGCCTTGAAGACCTCGGTGTAGCTGTAGTGGGCCCCGACGCCGAGCGACGCCAGCGGTGCGGCCAGGACCAGGACGTTCTTCACCCATTGCCGCGGCCGCAGCGCCTTGACGATGCCGGCGGCCAGATTCTTCGGCGGCCCCAGCTCCTGCGTCTGTTCGGTCATACCCCAGCCTTCGGTTCGCGCTTGGCAGTTCGCTCCGAAACCGCCCCGACTGATTCGGCGACCACGGTTCCCACCACGACACCGGTGAGCACGTCACTGGGGTAGTGCACGCCGAGAACCAAGCGGGACAACGCCATCGGCGGTACCAGGAACCACGGCAGCGGCAGGCCCGTGGCCCGGCCGATGAGGATCGCCGCGGCGGTGGTCGACGTCGCGTGCGCCGACGGGAAGCTCAGCCGGCTCGGAGTGCCGACGTTGACGGCGATGGCCGGGTGTTGCGGGCGTTCACGTTTCACCACCCGCTTGATCAGGACGGCGGCCGCATGGGCGAAGAAGGTGCCGACACCGGCGGTCACCCAGGCCCGGCGGCGCTGCGGCTGCAGCAGCGCGCCGAGACCACACACGGCGAACCAGCCGAGGCTGTGCTCCCCGAAGTACGACAGCACGCGGGCGCCCGCGAGGACGCCGGGACGACCGGTCAGCGCGGACTGGACTCCGACCAGGATGGCGTCCTCGCCGCGGGGGACGTCAGCAATGACGTCACCCTCGATGCCGCCGGCGCCTTCGAGGCTCACCGGGCACCAGCCGACTCGGTCTGGGAGGCCAGAAGCACGGTCTCCCACTTCTCCTTGCTCGTCAGCTCCGGCAGTGCGTTGCGGTACACCTTCCGCATGCGGTTGAACTTGCGGGCCAGCAGCGCCTGGCGCTTGAGCGACTCACGCAGCAACTCGAACATCTTCTCGCGGTCGCGCTGGCGGTAGACGACGCCGCGGCCGTCGGCGGTGGTGACGGTGACACCGTCGACCATGCACAGCGAGAACCAGCGGGCATCCTGCGTCGCGACGTTGATCTGCGGCCGCACATGGTGTTCCGGGTCGTGCGGCTTGAGCTGGTTCACGACGCCACGCGTCAGCCGGATCGCGATGGCGGGCAGGCTGGTGGGAATCTTGACCTTCCGGCGCCACTTCTTGTCGGACGGCGCGGGCAGCGCGGTCGCGCTCTCCAGCACCACCGCGTCCGGGTACTCGGCACGCATGGCGCGCACGTCGGGCAGTGCGGACTCCAGGATGGTGAACAGGTTGTCCGGCCCAGCGAGGAAGTCGTCCATCGCCCGGTTCTGGATCGCCACCGTCGAATACTCAAGGCACAGAAGGTGTTTCATGGTCGCCTTGAAGTGGCTCGCCACCAGGCCACGGATGTTGCCGTCCCAGTGCAGCGCCGCCACCACGAGGCGGTTGCGCAGGTGGAAGTACGCCTGCCAGTCGATGGCGTCGTCCTTGTCGCTCCACGCCATGTGCCAGATCGCCGCGCCGGGGAGGGTCACCGTCGGGTAGCCGTGCTCGCCCGCGCGCAGGCCGTAGTCCGCGTCGTCCCACTTGATGAACAGCGGCAGCGGCTGGCCGAGTTCCTCGGCGACCGCGCGCGGGATCATGCACATCCACCAGCCGTTGTAGTCGACGTCGATGCGGCGGTGCAGGATCTTGCTGCGGTACTCCTCCTCGTCGGCGAGGGGATATTTCGCGAAGTTGTGGTCGTACTCGGCGTTGATGGCGTGCGTCCACATGAAGTTCGCCGAATCGACCATCTCACCCATGACGTGCAGGTGCGAGGGCTCCTGCAGGTTGAGCATCTGGCCGCCGACCAGGGTCGGGGTCTTGGCGAACCGGTTGAACGCCAGCGCCCGCAGGATCGAGTCGGGTTCGACGCGGATGTCGTCGTCCATGAACAGAATCTGTTCGCAATCAGTGTGTTTCAGCGCCTCGTACATGACGCGGCTGTAGCCGCCGGAGCCACCGAGGTTCGGCTGGTTGTGGATGGACAACCGGTCGGCCAGCGGGGCCGCGGCCGCCGCGAAGTCGGGGTGGTCCTTGACCTTGTTGGCACCCTGATCGGACACGATGACCGCACCGATCACCTTGTCCACCAACGGATCCGACGTCAGAGCCGCGAGCGCGTTGACCGCGTCCGCCGGGCGGTTGAAGGTCGGGATACCGACCGTGATGTTCGCGTGGCCCGGCGCTTCCACGGGGGCGTACCACCCGGCGTTGTGCACCGTCACCGCGCTGTCGGTGGTGATGTCGAACCAGATCCAGCCGCCGTCCTCGAACGGCTCCAGGCCGATCTCGAACTCGACCACGGCCGGCAGACCGTCCTCACCACTGGCGATCTCGCTGCCGCCCACGGTGATTCGTGCGCCGGTCGCCTTCGACCGGTAGACATCCACACGGGCGCTGCCGGTCAGCTCGACGCGCAGCACCACCGACGTCAGGATCGTCCAGCGGCGCCAGTAGCTGGCCGGGAACGCGTTGAAGTAGGTGGCGAACGAAACCTCGGACTCCCCACCGATTTCCAGCGTGGTGCGGGTCGGGGCGTGCGCGCGCCGGGCGTTGGTGGACGACTCCTCGATGTACAGCTTGCGGACGTCGAGGGGCTCACCCGGACGGGGCAGGATGACCCGCGACAGCAGGCTCACCGCACGGGATTCTCCCGACGCCAACGCGCCGGATGGGATGTCGCTCATGGTCTTCAGCTACTTTCTGCACCGGCGAGTGCCACGCCGTCACGAAGATGCGGCATCAGCACGTTGTCGTACATGTTCAGCGCACTGGCGATGGCCATGTGCATGTCGAGGTACTGATAGGTGCCCAGCCGGCCCCCGAACAGCACGCGGTTCTCCTCGGTCTCGGCCTTGGCCCTGGCGCGGTAGGCCGCCAGGATCGCGCGATCCGAATCGGTGTTGATCGGGTAGTACGGCTCATCGTCGTCGTTGGCGAAGCGCGAGTACTCCCGCATGATGACGGTCTTGTCCGTCGGGTAATCCCGCTCGGGGTGGAAGTGCCGGAACTCGTGGATCCGGGTGAACGGCACGTCGGGGTCGTTGTAGTTCATGACGGGCGTGCCCTGGAAGTCTCCGATGGGCAGCACTTCCATCTCGAAGTCCAGGGTGCGCCAGCCCAGCCGGCCCTCGGAGTAGTCGAAGTAGCGGTCGAGCGGGCCGGTGTACAGCACCGGGGCGCCGGGGCTCTCGGCCCGCAGCCGGTCGCGCACGTCGAACCAGTCGGTGTTCAGCACCACGTCGATGCGCTCGTCGGCGGCCATGTTCTCCAGCCAGGCGGTGTAACCGTCGACCGGCAGGCCCTCGTACGTGTCGTTGAAGTAGCGGTTGTCGAAGTTGTAGCGCACCGGCAGGCGGCTGATGATCGACGCGGGCAGGTCCTTGGGGTCCGTCTGCCACTGCTTGGCGGTGTAGCCCTTGACGAAGGCCTCGTAGAGCGGCCGGCCGATCAGCGAGATGGCCTTCTCTTCGAGGTTCTGTGCATCGTCGGTGTTGATCTCGGCGGACTGCTCGGCAATCAGGGCGCGGGCCTCGTCCGGGCTGAAATAGCGCCCGAAGAACTGCGACACCAGACCCAGCCCCATCGGGAACTGGTAGGCCTGGCCGTCGTACATGGCAAAGACGCGGTGCTGGTAGCCGGTGAAGTCGGTGAACTGCCGCACGTAGTCCCACACCCGCTGATTGGAGTTGTGGAACAGGTGGGCGCCGTACTTGTGCACCTCGATGCCGGTTTCGGGCTCGGGTTCGGAGTAGGCGTTGCCGCCGAGATGGTGACGGCGCTCGACGACCAGCACCCGCTTGTCGAGTTGGGTTGCCGCGCGCTCGGCAATCGTCAGTCCGAAGAATCCGGAGCCGACGACGATGAGGTCATAAGGGCCGGAGGACTGGCTCGCAGCGCCCCGGGAATCAGCGGAGGTCATCGGCGTTCAGGGTATCCGACAGAGGCCGTCCGGCCCGAAAACACCCGGTCGGGTCGGGCAGTGCGCGGGCCGGTCGCAATTCGCTCACGATTCCGCATCGTCACTCTAATCCCACTAATCACAGCTTTAACATCGATTGCGTCAGTACCGACGACTCAGCAAGCCAGCTCGAGCCGTACCCCACAGATTGAGGAGACTTCCGTGCCTAACCGACGTCGACGCAAGCTCTCGACAGCCATGAGCGCAGTCGCCGCCGTGGCCGTCGCAAGTCCGATCGCACTCGTGGCGGTCGCCGAGATGACCCCGGCAAACCCGACTCCGCAGCACCGGGAATTCGTCCAGGCCGCGCTCGTGACCGACCTGCCCAACGAGGTCATGTCCGCGCTGTCCCAGGGCCTGTCCCAGTTCGGCGTCAACCTGCCGAACCTCATGGGCGGAGCCGCGAGCTCCCCCAGCCCGCTGACCGGCGGCCTGACCCCGCAGACCGGCCTGACCCCCGGCCTGGGCACCACCCCCGGCCTGACGCCGCCGGCCGGCCTGACGCCGGCGGGTGGACTCACTCCGCCGGCCGGCCTGACCCCGGGCCTGGGCACCACCCCGTCGACCGGGCTCACCACGCCGTCGACCGGGCTGACCGCACCGGGCCTGACCCCACCGACCGGGGCGACCGCACCCGGCCTGACCCCGCCGGCCGGTCTGGGCGCCACCAGCCCGTCGTCGCTGACCCCGGGCCTGGGTGGCCTGCCCAGCGCCGGTCTGACGACCCAGGGCGCGACCCTCCCGAGCGTGAGCACGCCCGGGCTGACCGCTCCCGGCCTGAACGCCACGGGTCTGACGACGCCGTCGATCAGCGCGAACCCGGCCGGACTCGGTGCTGCCGGTATGCCGATGACCGATCCCAACGCGAGCCTGGGCCTCGGCCCCGGCCAGGGCCTCGGTGGCAGCTACCCGATCCTCGGTGACCCGTCGGTCGGACTGGGCGGCGGCGATGGCCTCGGCCTCGGCGCGGCCCCGAGCAGCGGTGGCGGCGGTCTGATCAGCGACCTGACCAGCGCGGCCAACCAGCTGGGTGCGACCCAGGCGATCGATCTGCTGAAGGGCATGGTCGTGCCGGCCATCACCTCAGCGGTGAAGTCCGCTCAGGCCGCCCCCGCGGCAGCCGCCGCGGCCGCACCCGCAGTGGCCGCTCCCGCGGTCTGACATCCGTCACACACAACTGAAGACCTGTAACCGAGACGGCACCGCAGAAGCCCCAAGGCTCTGCGGTGCCGTTGCGGCGTCTTGCAGAGAATTGACAGCACAGTAATCCGTGTCGAAACACGGGTAACACCTGACACATACGTAACATTCGCGCTGTGCCGCGCCGTCGTCCCGCACCGTCAATACTGTTGTCCGCCCTGGCGGCGACCGTCGTGATGGTGCCGTTGGCCGTGAGCGGCATCCCGGGCATCCCCGGTCTGACGGACGACAAGCCGTCGGCGCCCGAGCTCCGCACGCAGCCACTGGCCGGCGTCGGTGGCGGACAGACCGTCCGGGAAATCCACCAGGACACTCCTTTCTCTTTGGTCGCGCTCACCGCGTCCGACTTCACCGGAACCTCGGCCCGGGTACGCGCCCAGAAGGCCGACGGATCCTGGGGCCCGTGGTACGAGGTCGAGGCGCCCGACGGCGTCGGGGAAGCGCATGCCACCACGCGCGGCACCGAGCCCGTGTTCGTCGGCCGCACCAACACCGTCCAGATCGCGGTCACCCGGCCCGCCGAAGCCGCCGCCACGCCACCCGCCGGCGACCGGCCGCAGGGTCCTGGCCTCGGGTACCGCCCCGTCGACGTCGAAAAGCCGTTGGGCCCCAGCATGAAGGCAGTGCTCATCAGCCCGCCGGAGGCACCGGCCGACGTGCAGTTCCAGCCGACCGCGGTGTCGGCGCCGAACCAGCCGCCGAACATCATCAGCCGGGCCCAGTGGGGCGCCAACGAGAGCGTTCGCTGCGGGCAACCGGTCTACGACCCGGGTGTGCGGGCGGCCATCGTGCACCACACCGCCGGCAGCAACGACTACGCGCCCGAGGATTCCGCGGGCATCGTCCGGTCGATCTACGAGTACCACACCCGCGAATTGGGTTGGTGCGACATCGCTTACAACGCGCTGGTCGACAAGTACGGGCAGGTCTTCGAGGGCCGGTTCGGCGGCATGACGCGCCCCGTCGAGGGCTCACATACCGGCGGCTTCAACGTCGACACCTGGGGCGTGGCCATGCTCGGTGACTTCGACGCCGTGCCCCCGACCCCATTGCAGCTCAAGATGACCGGCCGGCTCATCGGCTGGCGGCTGAGCCTGGACCACGTCAACCCCCTCGGCAGCGTGGTGCTGACATCGGGCGGCGGCTCGTTCACTCACTTCCCCGCCGGCGCGACGCCGACGCTGCCGACGATCTTCACCCACCGCGACGTCGGCAACACCGACTGCCCGGGCAACGCCGCCTACGCCGCCATGGGCGAATTGCGGGACATCGCAGCCTCTTTCACCGCCCCGCCCGGCGCCCTGAGCGCGATGGACATGCTGCGCGGCGGAGCCATCTTCGACAAGTGGCAGGCAATGGGCGGCGCGTCCGGCCCGCTCGGCGTCGCCACCTCACCGGAGGCCGCGGCCGACGGCCACACCCGCTACGCGACGTTCGACCACGGCGCCATGTACTGGTCACCGGCCACCGGCGCGCAGCCGCTCACCGGGGCGCTCTACGACGCCTGGGGCGCACTGGGTTTCGAACGCGGCGCCCTCGGACTGCCGACCAGCGGCGAAATCGCCGAACCGCAGTGGATCGTGCAGAATTTCCAGCACGGCACCCTCAACTTCGACCGCGAGAACGGCGCCGTGACGCGTGTCATCGACGGTGTGCCACAAGAACTTCCACCGCCGCCGAAGCAGGAGCCGGTGCAGCTCGAGCGGTTCAGCCGGATCGAGATGCAGAGCTAACGGGCTCGGGCTAGAGCCACCAGCGTTCGAGCACCCGGGCCACCCCGTCGTCGCTGTTGGTCGTGGTGACCTCGTCAGCGGCCGCCAGGGCCTCCGGATGCGCATTGCCCATCGCCACGCCCAGTCCGGCCCAGGCCAGCATCGGGATGTCGTTGGGCATGTCGCCGAAGGTCACGACGTCCTCGGCCGTCAGACCCAACGGGCGGATGACCTCGGCGACCCCCGTCGCCTTGCTGATGCCCAGCGGCACCACCTCGATGAGCCCGTTGTTGGTCGAATAGGTCAGGTCGCCCGTGACGCCGATGTGCGGCGCCAGCGCCGCGGCCAGATCGGCGCTGTGCGCGCCCGCCTTGCGGATCAACAGCTTCACCGCCGGCACGCTGAGCATGTCCTCGACCGAGACCTCGGTGTTGTCCGGGTTGTGCCAGGCATGCTCGTAGCCCGGTGAACTCGCGAACTGCGGCATGGACTCGTCGAACGCGGTGCGGCCCACCCGTTCGACCGCCAGCCCGACACCCGGGATCACCCGGGTCGCGATCTCGGCCAACTCGCCCAACGCATCCGGGCTGAGGGTGTGGGCCGAGACGATCCGGTCGGTCGCCGAGTCGTAGAGCACCGCGCCGTTGGCGCACACCGCCATCGGCGCGAGTCCCAAGGCGTCGACGACCGGTGGAATCCAGCGCGGCGGCCGGCCGGTGGCGAGCACGAACTTCGCGCCGTTCGCGACGGCGGCCTGCACGGCGGCGCGGGTCCGCGGCGTCACCCGCTCATGGGTGTCGAGCAGCGTGCCGTCGACGTCGGTGGCAATGAGTGCGGGCAGCATCACCGGCCCCCAGCTGCCCGGCGGGCCCGCTCGGCCTTCTCCAGCACTTCGGCCTCCTCGGGCGTCGGGGCGCCGCCGCCCAAGCGGCTCGGCACCCAGTACTCACCCGCCGGATGCGGGTACTCCTCCTGCACAGCGTGCAGCTGCTCGGTCATCGTCTGCTGCAGCGTCGCCATCAGCTGCGCGACGGGACCGTTCGCCTCGATCGGTGCGCCCACCCGAACGATGACCGGAATCTTCTTGCGGCCCAACCGTTTCGGGTGGTCCTTGGTCCACATCCGGTGCACGCCCCAGACGATCACCGGGATGATCGGCACCTGCGCGTCGAGCGCCATCCGCGCCACGCCGGTCTTGAACTCCTTGAGTTCGAAGCTGCGGCTGATCGTGGCCTCGGGATACACCCCGACCAGTTCCCCGGCGCGCAGCCGCTCCACGGCGATGGGATACGCGTCGCCACCGGAGCTGCGGTCGACGGGGATGAGCCCGGCCCGCTTGACCAGGAAATTGCCCATCGGCACCTGCTGCACCTCGGCCTTGAGCATGAAGCGGACCCGGCGCCGCCGATGCGTGGCAGCCAGCCCGGCCGGCAGGAAGTCGACGTACGCGGTGTGGTTGATCGCGATCACCGCACCACCGGTATCCGGAATGTGTTCCAGCCCTTGGTAAGTGATCCGGGTTCCCGTGGCGGCGACGGCCGCCTTGGCGGCAATCTCGATGCCGCGGAAAACTGGCTCCATGGCGCTACTCCGGCGCACCTTCCGCCTGCCGCGCCGCCCGACGTGCCGCTTTCTCGCGGGCTTCGTCGAGGTCCATCTGGTCGGCCTCGGCCAGCGTCGGCGCCCCACCACCCAGCCGGTGCGGCACCCAGAACTCGCCTGCGGGATGTTCGGGATAGCGGTCCTGGACTTCCGACAGCAGGTGCTGCATGCGGGCGTGCAGCAGCGCCGTCAGCTCGGCGGCGGGCAACGTCGGGTAGATGGGCTCACCGACGTGGATGAAGATGGGCACCTTGGGACGACGCATGTTGCGCGGATGACCCTTGGTCCAGATCCGCTGGGCACCCCAGATGATGTGCGGGACGATCGGCACGTCGGCCTCGATGGCCATGCGGGCCGCGCCCGACTTGAACGCCTTGATCTCGAAACTGCGGCTGATGGTGGCCTCGGGATAGACGCCGACGAGCTCGCCCGCCTTGAGTTGCTTGACCGCCTCGGCGTAGGACTCGGCGCCGCTGCCACGGTCGACGGCGATGTGGCGCATCTTGCGCATCAGCCAGCCGCCGTACTTGTTGTCGAAGACTTCCTTCTTCGCCATGAACCGCACCTTGCGGCCGCGCTTCTGCATGACGGCGGGCAGCCCGGCGAACGTGAAGTCGAAGTAGCTGGTGTGGTTGATCGCGACCACGGCGCCGCCACTGACCGGCAGGTTCTCCGCGCCTGTCACGGTGAATTTCAGACCCTGCGCCCGCCACACCGTGCGCGCCAGCTTGATCACGGTGCCATATACCGGTTCCACGGGGATCAGCCTAGTGCGGACCGTCGGTACCGGGCGTGGAAAGGTCGGTCAGGTGACGTTTCCCAGCGGCCCCGTCCCTGTTCCCGACGTCGTCGACACACTGGCCGCCGGCCGTCCCGTGTCCGCGGTCTGGGAGAACGAACTCGGCGGCGTCACGTTCGCCATCGGCGCCGGCGCCGAGTACGTGAAGACCTATCCCGCCGAGCACGCGCCGCTGCTGATCGACGAGGCCGTCCGGCTGCGCTGGGCGGGTCGGTACATCGCCGTCCCGCACGTGCTGGGCGAGGGCCCGGGCTGGCTGCACACCGCGGGCCTGCCCGGGCGCTCCGCCGTCGACCCACTGTGGTCCGACGATCCCGAGACCGCGGCGCGCGCGATCGGCGCCGGCCTGCGGGCCATGCACGACGCGTTGCCCGTCGCGGACTGCCCGTTCGGTCGGCCCTCCTGGGTCTCCGACGTCCCAGACCCGGACCGGCTCGTGGTCTGCCACGGCGACGCCTGCTCGCCGAACACCCTGCTGAGCGACGACGGCGTGTTCGTCGGGCACGTCGACATCGGAGACCTCGGGGTGGCCGACCGGTGGGCCGACCTGGCGATCGCCACCATGTCCCTGGACTGGAACTACCCCGGCAACTACGAGGCCGCCCTGCTGGACGCCTACGGGGTGGCGCGGGACGACGAACGCATCGACTACTACCGCTCGCTCTGGGACGCTCCGGAATCCGGCTAGACTCGCTGGCGAACTCGTCACCGCCAAAAGGGGCATTAGTGCAGGTCACAAGCGTTGGACACGCCGGATTCCGGATCGATACCGCCGCGGGCAGCATTCTCTGCGACCCGTGGGTGAACCCGGCCTACTTCGCGTCGTGGTTCCCGTTCCCCGACAACAGCCAATTGGACTGGGACACGCTCGGCGACTGCGACTACCTGTACGTCAGCCACCTGCACAAGGACCACTTCGATCCGGAGCACCTGCGCGCCCACGTCAACAAGAACGCGACGGTGCTGCTGCCCGACTACCCGGTGCCGGACCTGCGTCGTGAACTCGAGGCGCTCGGCTTCCACACGTTCTTCGAGACCACCGATTCGGTGAAGCACCGCGTCAGCGGGCCCAAGGGTGACCTGGACGTCATGATCATCGCCCTGCGCGCCCCGGCCGACGGCCCGATCGGCGACTCGGGGCTCGTGGTGTCCGACGGTGAGACCGTCGCGTTCAACATGAACGACGCCCGCCCGATCGACCTGGACATGGTGGCCACCGAGTTCGGCGACGTCGACGTGCACATGCTGCAGTACTCGGGCGCCATCTGGTACCCGATGGTCTACGACATGCCGACCCGCGCCAAGGAGGCCTTCGGCACCCAGAAGCGGCAACGGCAGATGGACCGCTGTCGCCAGTACATCGCGCAGGTGGGCGCCACCTGGGTGGTGCCGTCGGCCGGCCCGCCCTGCTTCCTGGATCCCGAATTGCGTTGGCTCAACGACGATCACGACGATCCGGCCAACATCTTCCCCGACCAGGCGGTATTCCTGGACCAGCTGCGCAGCCACGGCCACGACGGCGGCCTGCTGATGATTCCCGGCACGGTGGCGACGTTCACCGGGTCGGCGCTCGACTCGCTCGTGCACCCGATTCCGGACGCCGAGGCCGAGGCGATCTTCACGACCGGCAAGGCTGACTACATCGAGGCCTACGCGCAGCGCATGGCACCGGCGCTCGCTGCCGAAAAGGCTTCGTGGGCACCGGCTTCCGGCGATTCGCTGCTGGAGCCGCTGCGCGCCAAGTTCGAGCCGATCATGGTGCAGAGCGACCAGATCTGCGACGGCATCGGCTATCCCGTCGAGCTGCGGATCGGCAGCGAGACCGTGGTGCTGGACTTCCCGAAACGGGCTGTGCGGGAAGCGATTCCGGACGAGAAGTTCCGCTACGGCTTCGGCATCGCACCCGAACTGGTGCGCACCGTGCTGCGCGACGACGAGCCGGACTGGGTCAACACCATCTTCCTGTCCACCCGCTTCCAGGCGTGGCGCGTCGGCGGTTACAACGAGTACCTGTACACGTTCTTCAAGTGCCTGACCGACGAACGCATTGCCTACGCCGACGGCTGGTTCGCCGAGGCGCACGACACGTCGGCGTCAATCGATATGGGCGGCTACGAGATTCAGCGCCGGTGCCCGCACCTGAAGGCCGACCTGTCGAAGTTCGGCATCGTCGAGGGCAACACACTGACCTGCAACCTGCACGGGTGGCAGTGGAACCTGGACAACGGCCGCTGCCTGACCTCCAAGGGTCATGAGTTGCGGAGCACCAAGCGGTGACGAGCGCCCAGTCCGGGCCACGCTCGGACGCGCACTACGACGACGGCCAGATTTTCCTGGACCGGCAGGCGATCACGTTGCGCCGCTACCACTTTCCGTCGGGCACGTCGAAGATCATCCCGCTCAGCGCCGTCCGTGGCTACAAGGCCGAGTCGCTCGGCTTCATCATGGACCGGTTCCTGATCTGGGGCGGCACCGACCCGCGCCGGTGGCTGCCGCTGGACATCTGGCGGCCCATCAAGTCGACGCTGGTGACCCTCGACGTCGTCGGCACCACCCCGGCGCCCGCCTGTACCCCGTTGCGGCCCAAGGAGTTCCTGGCCACGCTCGACGAGTTATTGGGAGACCAGGCCGCTCGTCGCGGTTGACGAAATCTCAGCCGGTCGCGCTACCACCTGGTGCCATCGAGCCCGGGAATCACGCACCGCCCGTCCGCGGCGACGCGGCCGATGAGCATGCCGTCATAACCCGTACACGACGCGTTGAGCGGCTCGCACGTGTTGATGGACGTGATCACCTTGTCCTGGCCACACGGGGTGCCCGGACCGGGTGGATCGGCGGCGGCCACAGCAGTGCTGAAGCCCAACGCGAGCATTGCCGTGGACGCGAGGACGAGAGAGCGGGTCGAGTCGAACATCATGGACACCTCCGGCCGATGGCCCCGACGTGCACCAATGCTACGCCGAAATCCGGGAGGTGAACCAAGCTAATCGGCGGTCCGCACCGTCTGCAGCAACTCGGAGACGTCGTCGGAGGCGGTGTCGTACACGCGCACGATCGCCCGGTCGCCCGGCTTGAGGTACGTGGACTCCCCCAGCTCGGTGTAGCGCGTCGCGCCGATGCCGACGAGCAGGTGCGCCGGGCGTCCGCTGGCCACCATCAGGGCGCCGACATCCTCCAAAGGCGTGTCGTCCGAACCCTTCTGGTTCGCCAGCCGGTCCACGATCCAGTCCAGCAGCTGCGTGCCGTAATAGGAGTAGCCCAGCAGCGGGCTGTCCTGTCCGTACGCCTGCTCGACGCCGCTGCCGTCGTCGAGGAAGCTGGCCAACCGCAGCGACGACGTCGGACCGTCGGGGCTCAGGTCGTCGATCGCAAAGAACTGCGGGGCCACCCCCTTGGACGCCGGGCCCCAGTTCTTCTTGTGGCTGATCTTCGGGGCGTTCGGCCGGCGGATGGAACAGTCGTTGAACGCGCCCAGCCCGAACGGCCGCAGCCCGACCACGCGGTCGCCCGACCACGACACCTCGCACGCCAGCCCGACCTCGGGCTCGATCTGCAGGTTCAGCGGGGTGTCACTGACCGGCAGCTGGACGGCATCGGTCGACAGCGGGAACTCGCCCAGAAACGTGTCGCTGCCCGGCGCGTACCACGGAAAAATGCCCTTCGGCGCCCCGCCCTCGGACCGGACGTTGACGAAATCGACTGCCTCCCCGGCCTGTTCGAGATGGCCGGCGAAATTGCCCGCCACCCCGAAGCCGAACCAGCCACGCATGTCGTCCAGGTCGAGATCGATCATGGCTGCCACCCTACTTCGGCCGTGACCAGCACCGACAAGCCACAACCAAGTCGCGCTTAAGTCACGGGCACCAGGCTGTGCACAACCGATCATGAGGAGTCTGCTGTGCCCACCTCCGTCCCCGCCGTCAGCGTCGCACCCCGCCAGGCCGGCGAGCCCAGGCCCGACCTCCTGGGCATCACGCTGGCGCACCGCGCCATGCTCGTCGACCTGGTCCGGCTCACCGAGCTCGCCAAGGCCGTGCGCGACCGCGACATCATCTGCACGCCCGCCCGGGCCCGCGCCATCTCGCAGTACATCGAGATGCTGTGCGACTCGATCCATCACCACCACAGCACCGAGGACACCGTGCTGTGGCCCGTCATCCAGGCCAGCGTCGGTGCGCACCTCGACCTGAGCGAACTCACCGACGATCACGCCGCGCTGGACCCGCGCCTGGATCAGCTGCGGGCCCGCGCCGCGGCGTTCCGGCTGTCCAACGGTGACCGCAAGGTCGCGTTCCTGATGGCGTTCGAACTGGCCGAACTCACCGCGCTGCTGACCGAGCACATCAACGACGAAGAACTCGACCTGTTCCCCCTGATCACCGAGCATGTGTCGGTCGACGACTGGGAGGACGTGGAGGCGGCCGCCCGCGCCGGCAGCCGGATGTCGTTCGACGGCCCGCGCTCGCTGGCCGTGATGACCGACGACGAGCGCGCCTCGATGGCGGGCAAGCTGAGCATCGGCTTGCGCGCCTTCCTCGCGGTGCTGATGTTCCGGCACCGGCGCGTGGTGCGCGCCGTCTTCGGCGACCTCGCGGAGAGCCGGCTCGAGGCCCTGGCCGACTAGTTGTCGTGACCTGGGAGGTTGTTGACGGCGTGCCTGCTTGAAATGGGGAGGACCTCCTGACGGAGTGGATGTGTCTGGCATTCACCCGTAGGAGGTCCTCGTGTCTCACGCTAACGCCCGTACCAACCTGTTCGCTCGTCGCCTGATCGTTGAGCGTGTCGCCGCGGGGTGGCCAGCGGCGCATGTGGCCGAGCAACTCGGCATTTCACGGTCCACGGTCTACAAGTGGCTGCGCCGATACGCCGAAGGCGGTGAAGCGGCACTGGCCGACCGATCCTCACGCCCGCATCACATGCCCCGGCGCACCAGCGACCGGGTCGAAAAGAAAGTGCTGGCCGCCCGGGCCCGCCGCAAGCGCGGTGCGGTGGTCCTGGCAGCGGAACTGAATCTGAATCCGTCGACGATCGGACGGATTCTCGCGCGCCATCACGTGCCGCATCTGTCGGCGATCGATCCGATCACCGGCACGTCGGTGCGTACCTCGCGGCGCCCAGCGAACCGCTATGAACATCGCCTACCGGGGGCCATGGTCCATGTCGATGTCAAAAAGCTCGGCCGCATCCCTGACGGTGGGGGTTGGCGGTTGCACGGACGCGACGCCAGAGTGTCAGTTGCTAACCGGCACAAGAAAACCAAGATCGGCTACGACTACATCCACACCGCCATCGATGACCGCACCCGGCTGGCCTACAGCGAAGTGCACACCGACGAAAAAGACCTCACCTGCGCAGCATTTCTGCACCGAGCCTTGGTCTGGTTCGCCGGCCACGGCGTGCGCGCGCGGCGGCTGCTGACAGACAACGCGATGGTTTACCGCCGCGGCACCAACTGGGGCTGGGTGTGCTCAGCGTGGCAGCTCAAACGCCGCTTCATCAAACCCAGCTGCCCCTGGACCAACGGCAAAGCCGAACGCTTCAACCGGACCCTGCTCAACGAATGGGCCTACGCCCGCCCGTGGACCTCCAACGGCCAACGCACACAAGGCCTTGACCGATTCCTCCACCGGTACAACACTCAACGAGGCCACTCCGCCCTCGGCGGAAAACCACCCATCAGTCGGCTCGCCGCCTGACAACAACGTGTCAGGTCACGACAACTAGTCGATGAAACTCAGCGCCTCGGCCGCGAGCCGGGCCCGCAACGCCTCGGCGGCCTTGCGGTAGGCGCGGGCGTCGTCGGGCCGGCCCAGCGCCTCGGCGGCCGCGGCCAGCGCGTCGTCGACGGGCCCGACCATGAGCCCGTCGACCCCGAGCCCGGCGATGCCGCCGGAGTAGCGCTCGAGCTCGGCCGCGCGGGCCCGCACCTCGTCGAGGTCACCCATCGCCGCCGCGGCATTGACCCGCAGCACGGTGAACGGCACCCAGAAGTAGGCCCGCTCGATCGGCTTGCGGTCCGGCCAGAGCGCCCGGGCCTCGGCCTCGCGGCCCCGCGCGACCAACGCCAGAACAGCCGCGTCCAGCGCGGCGACCGAAATCTCGCGGTAGAAGAACACCAGCTCGTCGGCCAGGGTGCCCAGGTCGCCGAGGCAGAACTCACCCGTCACCCGGCCGACCATCGCCAGCTTCGCGCCGTTGGCGGCACCGTTTTCGGCCATCCGCGCGGCCAGGTCGGTGTAGGCGCGCACCGCCTCCTCCAGCCGGCCGGCGAGCAGGTACATCCGGGCCTGGAACAGGCCCAGCACACCGAGCAGATGGACCAGCTGGCCGGTGCTCGCGCGCGCCACCGCGAGGTCGACGTGGCGCTTCGCCGTCGCCAGGTCGGAGCGGTTGCCGGCGGCCAGCGACAGCAGCCAGTGCGCCACCGCCTGGTAGTCGGCCTGCTCGGCGGCCTCTGCGGTCTGCAGCAGTTCGGCGGCGAGGACGTCACGCTCGGCGTCCAGGTCGGGGCCGAGAGCACAGAAGGCGTGCACGTTGAGCGCGGTGCACAGCAACCGGCCCGTCCCCGGATCGTCGGCGTACACCTGCCGCGCCAGCGCGAGCATCTCGGTGCTGGCGGCCAACGCACCCTCCGGGTCGTTGCCCTCCAACTCGACGTAGAGCGCCTTGAGCAACCGGATGCGGTCCGCGGCCGTCACCCCGGAGCCGGCCAGCACATGCCGCAGCAGCCCGATCATCTGGCCGTCGGATTCGTCGTACTCGCGGTCGCGCCACACCAGCGGGGTGTCCCACGCGGTGAGGATGCGCACGACCAGATCGTCGCGCGACCGGCCCGACACCAGCTGCAGCGCGCACTTCATCTCGCTGCGCGCGGTGACGGCGTCGCCGGACTGCGCGAGCGCGGCGATCAGGCCGCAGCGGACCTCGATGTCCTGATCCAGCATCGCCACGCTCGGCGCGAGCTGCCGGCTGGCGGCGAGTTCGAGCATCTGGACCGCGGCGCGCCACTGCCGGGCCGCTTCGGCGTGGGCGCCGACCGAACCCGCGTCACGCGCCGCGGCGGTCGCGAAATCGGCTGCGGCCGAAGCGGTTTCCGCGGTTGCCGAGGCGACGGCATGGTGCGCCAGCGCGGCCTGGTCGACCGAGCGGCCGGGTGCGCGCAGCAGCTCCAGCGCCGCGGCATGCAGCCGGGACCGACGCAGTTTCGAGGTGTCCTCGTAGAGGGTGTCGCGGACCAGCCCGTGCGCGAACTGCAGCCGGCCGGGCGTCGGCTCGTCGAGCAGGCCCAGCAGCACGGCCGGTTCCAGGGCGTCGAGCAGATCGTCGGGATCACTCCGGCCCAGCTCGGCCAGCAGGTCGACGTCGATGTCGCGGCCCAGCACGGCGGCCTGGCGCAGTGCGGTGACCGTCGGGCCGGGCAGCCGGGCGAGCCGGCGCCGCAGCACGTCGCGCACCCCGACCGGCACCGACGCCCACACCGCGTCGGGCCCCTCGGCGGCCATCAGCCGGGCCAGTTCCCGCACGAACAGCGGGTTGCCGCCGGTCCGTTCGCGCAGCAGGCGCAGCGCCTCGCCGCTGGTCGTCAGTCCGCAGTCGGCGGCGACGGCGGCGGCGGCCGCGGCATCCAGGCCGCCGAGGATCAGGTGCGCCGACGTGTGCACCGTCAGCGCCGCCCGCGCCACCTCGAGTTCGCCGCGATCCTCCGACGGGCGGTACGTCGCGATGACCAACACGCGGCGGTCCTGGATGCGGTCGGCGACGAGGCGCAACAGCTCCAGCGTGAGACCGTCGGTGCGGTGCAGGTCGTCGAGGACGACGGCCAACGGCTGCTGGTCGGCGACGGCGCTCAAGGCGTCGGCGACTGCCTGCCCGAGCCAGAACGTGCCCTGGTCGACCGCGGCGCCGTCGTGCAGCAGCGGGGCCAGCGCCTGCCGGTCCTGGTCCGTCGCGTCGACCAGCTCCCGGAGCACCTCGGTCCACGCCCAGCCCGCCGGGGCGCCGTGGACCTCCTGACACCGGCCGTGCACGGTCCGCCAGCCCGCCGCGCGCAGCCGGGCCGCGGCGGCCGCCGCGAGCGTGGTCTTGCCGGAGCCCGCCTCGCCGCCGATCCACAGCACCGCGCTGGCCCCGGTGGCGACGCTGCGTGCCGCGGCGTCGATGGCCGCGAGCTCCTCGGCCCGGCCGTACGCGACGAGGCCCGCCGGTTCGCGCGGCGCCGCGTCCGGAACCTCCGGCGCCGTCGCCCGGAAGGGCGCGGGCCGCGACGGTTCCAGATGGTCGGCCTGCCGCAGGATGTCGCGCTCGAGATCACGCAGGGCGCGGCCGGGCTCGAGCCCCATCTCGTCGATCAGGTGCTCGCGGGTGCGCCGGAGCACCTCGAGCGCGTCGGCCTGCCGGCCCGTGCGGTACAGGGCGGTCGCCAGGACCGCGGCGGCGCCTTCCCGTCCCGGATGCGCGGCGACGTGCCCCTCCAACGCCGCGACCGCGGTGCCGTACCGGCCGAGCTCGACGTGCGCGGCCGCCTGACCTTCCACCGCGGCCGACCGGAGTTCGGTCAGCCGGGAGACCTCCGGCACCGCCCACAAGGCGTCACCGGCCCCGGCGAACGGCTCGCCGGCCCAGCCGGCCAGTGCCTCGTCGAGCAGCTGGGCACGCCGCACCGGATTTGATTCAGCTTGCGCCGCAGTCACTTTCGATTCGAAGAACCAGGCGTCGACGGCGTCGTCCGGCAACCGCAGGCAGTATCCGGGCGCGGCGCTGACCAGGATGCGGGCCGGAGCCCGGCGCTGCCGGCCGGGTTCGAGCACCCGGCGCAGATGCGAGACGTAGACCTGCAGCGCGGACAGCGCCTTGGGCGGCGGTTCGCCTTCCCACAGGTCGTGGATGAGCCGGTCGACCGACACCGTGTGCCCACGGGCCGCCACCAACCGGGCCAGCAGCGCCCGCTGCATGCGCGCGCCCAGGTCCACCGGGCCGTCACCGACCCACGCCCGCACCGGACCGAGCACCGTCACCCGAACCGGTTGTGCCACCGTCATGCCCCCGCCGACGTGGTTCTCTTACTTGGGCTGTAACACCGAGGTGCCGACGTACGGCACCAACGCCTCGGGCACCCGGACACTGCCGTCGGGCTGCTGGTGGTTCTCCAGGATCGCGACCAGCCAGCGGGTCGTGGCGAGCGTGCCGTTGAGGGTCGCCGCCGTCTGCGGCTTGCCGTTCTCGTCGCGGTAGCGGGTGGACAGGCGCCGGGCCTGGAACGTCGTGCAGTTCGAGGTCGACGTCAGCTCGCGGTAGGCCTGCTGCGTCGGCACCCATGCCTCGCAGTCGTACTTGCGCGCTGCCGACGAGCCGAGATCGCCTGCCGCGACGTCGATTACGCGGTAGGGCACCTCGATCATGGCCAGCATCTGACGCTGCCAGGCGAGCAGCTTCTGGTGCTCGGCCTCGGCGTCTTCGGGCTTGCAGTAGATGAAGGCCTCGACCTTGTCGAACTGGTGCACGCGGATGATGCCGCGGGTGTCCTTGCCGTAGCTGCCGGCTTCCCGGCGGAAGCACGACGACCAGCCGGCGTACCGCAGCGGCCCCTCGGACAGGTCGAGGATCTCGTCGGAGTGGTAACCGGCCAACGGCACCTCCGAGGTCCCGACGAGGTACAGGTCGTCGGCCTCGAGCCGGTAGATCTCGTCGGCGTGCGCGCCGAGGAATCCGGTGCCGCGCATGACTTCCGGGCGTACCAGCACCGGCGGGATCATCAGGGTGAACCCGTTCTCGGTGGCCAGCCGCACGGCGAGCTGCAGCAGGCCGAGCTGCAGCAGGGCGCCCTGGCCGGTCAGGAAGTAGAACCGCGAGCCCGACACCTTGGCGCCGCGCTCCATGTCGAGCAGGCCGAGGGCCTCGCCCAGTTCCAGGTGGTCCTTGGGGTTCTCGATCTCCGTCGGCGTGCCGACGACATCCAGCACCTCGAAGTCGCTCTCGCCGCCGGCGGGCACGCCGTCGATGATGACGTTGCCGATGGCCAGGTGCGCGGCGGTGAACGCCGCCTCGGCCTCGGCCTGACGGGCCTCGATGTCCTTGATCGCCGCGGACAGTTCCTTGGCCTTCTCCAGCAGTGCGGGCCGCTCTTCCGGCGAGGCCGCGCCGACAAGCTTGCTCGCCGCCTTCTGGTTGGCCCGTGCGGTGTCCGCCTCGGCGATGGCGGCGCGCCGGGAGGCGTCAGCGTCCAGCAGCGCATCCACGAGGCCGGGGTCTTCGCCACGGGACCGCTGCGACGCCCGCACCCGGTCCGGATCTTCGCGCAACAGCTTGAGGTCGATCACGGGCGTCAGACTACTTTTGTCGTCGCGGCCGTGGAATGTCGAGGGCCACTAGCGGCGCCCGGCCACAACCACATAACGGTACAACTGCAACTCTTGTCACAGCTCCAGCAGCGGCTGTCACAATGGAACCGATGCTGGACGCACCCGCGGCGATCGAGCTGGGCCCGGACACACCCCCAGACGCGCCGAAGACGACGACCACCTGGCGGCAGCGCATGCACGGCATGCATGTCACCGGGACGCAGCGCGCGCTCGTCCTCACCGCGCTCGGCGGACTGCTCATCGCCGGTGTCCTCACCGTCATGCCGGAAGGTTCGCTCGGCCCGACCGGGCTCGGCTTCAACACCGGCCGCGTCAATGCCGGCCGCGTCAGCGACACCCTCGACCACGCCAAGCCCGGCGACTGCCTGAACTGGCCGGATCGCTCGCCGGACGCCGTCGAGATCGTCGACTGCAAGAACGAGCACCGCTTCGAGGTCGCCGAGTCCCTGGACATGCGGACGTTCCCGGGCAGTGAATACGGCCCCGATGCGGCGCCGCCGTCGGACGCCCGGATCAAACAGATCAGCCAGGAGCAGTGCCAGAACGCGGCACGCGACTACCTCGGCCCGCGCTACGACCCCAACGGCAAGTTCGCGGTGAGCCTGGTCTGGTCCGGCGACAAGGCCTGGAAGTCCAAGGGCCAGCGCCGCATGCTGTGCGGCCTGCAGTTGCTCGGCCCGAACAGCCAGCAGCTGGCCTACAAGGGCAAGGTCGCCGACGTCGACCAGTCCAAGGTGTGGCCGGCCGGCACGTGCCTCGGCATCGACCCGGCGACCAACCAGCCCATCGACATCCCCGTCGACTGCTCGGCGCCGCACGCCATGGAGGTCACCGGCGCGGTCAACCTCGCCGACAAGTACCACGACGTCATGCCGGCCGAGCCCGACCAGCTGGCGTACATCAAGGACTCCTGCACCAAGGCCACCGATGAGTACCTGGCCCCGGTGCAGCTGCGCGCCACCACGCTGACGCTGATCTACAGTTCCATCGCGCTGCCCAGCTGGACCGCCGGCAGCCGTCAGGTGTCGTGCAGCATCGGGTCGTCGCTCGGCAACGGCGGCTGGTCGACGCTGGTCAACAGCGCCAAGGGACCGCTGCTGGTCAACGGGCAGTCGCCCGTCGCACCGCCGGCCATCCCGGAGGAACGACTGAACCTGCCGCCGATCCCGGTCATCGAACCGCCGGTCGACACGTCGTCGCAGAGCTCGTCGTCGTCCTCGTCGCAGGGTTCGCAGTCCGGTTCGTCCAGCCAGTCGGGCCAGAACCAGCGCGGCCAGCAGACCTCGCAGTCCCCGCAGGGCAACCAGCACATGCCGGGCCAGACGGACACCTCCAACCAGCACGGCAACACCACGCCCGGCACCCCTCAGCAGCAGCAGGGCAACACGTTCCTCAACGGCCCGCCGCCCGCTCCCGCGCCGCCGCCCGGTTTCGGCGCGCCGCTCGACGGCCCGCCGCTCGAAGAGGCGCCCGCCCCGGCGCCGCCGGCCGGACCTGTGGGTGCGGGTGCGCCCCCGGGACCGGCGGTACCGGCGCCCGCTCCGTAGCCATGCCGGTCCGCATGGGACAGCAGCGCTTCGAGGAACTGGTGTCCGACGCGCTCGACCTGATCCCGCCCCGGCTCGCCGCGGCGCTCGACAACGTCGTGGTGCTCGTCCAGCCACGGAACCCGGACGATCCCGGCATCCTGGGCCTGTACGAGGGCGTCGCCCTCACCGAGCGTGATTCCTTCTACGCGGGCGCGCTGCCGGACACCGTCACGATCTACCGCGACGCCCTGCTCGACATGTGCGACTCCGAAGAGGAGGTCGTCGACGAGGTCGCCATCACGGTGATCCACGAGATCGCCCACCACTTCGGCATCGACGACGAGCGACTGCACGAGTTGGGCTGGGGCTGAGCAGCGCGGCACCGCGGGTTTGTCGGACCGCGGTGCTACAACAGAGTTCATGAGCACCACCTGCCGCAATTGCGTGGATGGGCTGGCGCACTGCCACGGCACGGTCATCGTGCACGTGGGCCTGCCGGCCGAATGCACCGACGAGACGTGCGCACTGCCCGAATCCGAACACACCCTGCGCATCGACTGCGACGTGATCGGGTGTGGCTGCGCGGAGCCCGCGATGGGCCTGCGCGCCGCGGGATAGTCAGGCCATCGGGTCGGGCGCCGGCGGCGCTTCGGGGTCGTGCCCCGGGTAGAACGGCGGCGTCTTCGCGCCCCACTGCACGCAGCTCCACCGTCCGTCGGTGATCGGGCTGAGCACCACGCATTCGGCGTTGAGCAGATGGTGCTCCAACGCGAAATCGGCGTCCACACCGGCCAATTGGGCCGCGACGAGCCGGATCGCCGCGCCGTGGCTCACCACGACGATGTCGCCGACCCAGTCGTGATCGTCGAGGCTGCGCACCCGCAGGTTCGTCAGTACCGGCACATACCGGTCCAGCACCTCGCGGCCCGTCTCGCCGCCGGGCATGGCGACATCCAGCTTGCCGCGCTGCCACTCCTCGTAGATGGCGTCGAACTGCTCGATGGCGGCCGCGTCGCTGCGGTCTTCCAGATCGCCGACCTGCACCTCGTGGATACCGTGCGCCTCGACCGGATCGAGGCCCAACCCGTCCGCGATCTCGGCGGCGGTCTGCTGGGCGCGCGCCGCGACCGAATGCACCACCAGGCCGACGGGATGTGCCCAGTCGATCCCGAAATCACGCGCCTGCTGCCGGCCGAGCTGGGTCAGCGCCGCCCCCGGCGGCCGGGTGTCCAGCCGCTTGGCGACGTTCGCCTCCGACTGCCCGTGCCGCACCAGAACCAAACGGCCACTCATCCGCGTTGCCCCTCTCTCAACCCCGCCAACCACTGCGTCGCCTCATCGGTGACCGGCGGCACCGCGCCGGCAGCCACCCCGGTCGGCCACGAACCGAGGTACCGCACGTCGGCCACGCGCCGGTGCAGCGCCTTCAGCGCCTCGGCGACCGGCGCGTCATCGATATGTCCGACACAATCCAGGAAAAAGATATAGGTGCCCAATTCCGTTCTGGTGGGCCGAGATTCGATGCGGGTCAGATCGATGTCGCGGATCGAGAACTCGGTCATCGCCGAGACCAGAGCACCCGGTTCGTTGCGCAACCGCAGGACGACGGACGTCCGGTCGGCGCCGGTGCGCGGCGGCGGCGGGCCGGGACGGCCGACGAGCACGAAGCGCGTTCTGGCGTTGGGCTCGTCGACCACACCGTCGGCCAGCGAGTCCAGTTCCCACCGCGCGGCCGCGAGGGCGGTACTGACGCCGGCGTCCACCAGACCCTCGGAAACCTGCTGCGCCGCACCGGCATTGGAGATCGCGGGGACCACGGTGGCGTGCGGCAACCGGTCGGCCAGCCAGCGGCGGACCTGGGCCGCGGCCACGGGGAACGCCGCGATCGTCGACACCGCATCGGCGGTTACCCCGGGCCGGACGACGATACTGAACGCGACGTCGAGCGTGTGCTCGGCGAAAATCTGCACCCCGCTGCCGGACGACAGGCTGTCCATGGTCGGCAGCACCGAGCCCTCGATGGAGTTCTCGATCGGCACACACGCGTAGTCCGCGGCGCCCGTCCGGACGGCTTCCACGGCCGCGCTCGAGCTGTCGCAGGCGACGGGTTCGAAATCCGGGTCGCCGGCGACCAACTGCAGCATGGCCGCTTCAGTGAAGGTGCCTTGCGGCCCGAGATAGGCGATGCGTGCCACGCCGCAACCCTACTGGCTGCCGGTCGGCCAGAGCCCGCGACGCGGGCCTTTCGATAGGCCTTGCGCCAACACCCAGCGATAGTTAACTTAGGCTTACCTCACTTACTAGCGAAGGCGGGACATGCGCGACCTCACGACGACAATCGCAGCACCGACCACGGCCGAACGCGTCCGCAGCGCGTGCGCTCGAGCTGCCGACGCGACGCTGGCCGCCGACGGCGTCACGCCGACCACCACGCCGGTGCACCACCTGCTGGCCGACGGCTCCGTCGTCCTGACCGTGCCGGCCGCGGGCCTGCTCGCCGCCACCGTCACGGCCGCCGGAACCGGTGGCGTCGCCGCCATGCTGGAGCTGACCGACCTGGCCGCCCTGCCGCTGCGCGAACGGGTGCGCTCACTGGTCTGGTTCCGCGGCCGCCTCCACGACGTACCGTCGGCCCGCATCCCGGCCATGCTCGACCTGGTCGCGTCCGAGCACCCGCACCCGGCATTGCTCCAGGTCAACACCGGATCAGGGGCCGGCGAAACCGACACGCCCTACACGCTGGTCCGCCTCGAGATCGAGTCCGTCGTGGTGGCCGACGCTACCGGCGCCGAATCGGTGCCCGTCGGCGCACTGTTGGAAGCCCGGCCCGACCCGTTCTGCGCCATGGAGTCGCACTGGGTGCAGCACATGGAGAGCGCGCACCGCGACATGGTCGACCGGCTCGCCAGCCGGCTGCCGGTGACGCTGCGCCACGGGCACGTGCGCCCGCTGGGCCTGGACCGCTACGGCGTCCAGCTGCGCATCGAACGCGAAGACGGCGACCATGACGTCCGGCTGCCGTTCACCAAGCCCGTCGACGACGTCACCAGCCTGAGCCGCGCCATCCGCACCCTGATGGGCTGCCCGTTCCTCAACGGGCTCCGCGCGCGCAAGATCTGAGCGCGCCGATGAGCCGTTCGCGCGAACAGCATTAGACAAGCGCCGGTTACCGTAGCTGCGATGACCGGGCCGCAGCAGGAGCACACCGAACGTCGCGCGCTGCGCCTCGAGATCGCCGTGGTGCTGGCGGTGACGTTCGGCCTGTCGGCCTACACGGCCGTCGTGAGCCTGGCCGAGGCCGTCATCCTCGGGTTGTCCGGGCAGAAGGTCGCACTCAACCGCCGCCGCTCACCGATCGACTTCATCGACTTCCTGCTCAACCTCAGCCCGGTCATCACCCTGGTCGGCTGGGGCTTCCTGGCGCTGTACCTGTTGTGGCGCAGCGGCTTCCGGCCCGCCGCGATCGGGCTGGGGCGCTTCCGGTGGCGCCCCGATCTGCTGGGCGGCCTGGGACTGGCCGCACTGATCGGCCTGCCCGGGCTCGGGCTGTACGTGGCCGGGCGGGCGCTGGGCATCGGCGTCGACGTCGTGCCGAGCACACTCGGCGACACGTGGTGGCGCATTCCGGTGCTGCTGCTGATGGCGTTCGCGAACGCCTGGGCCGAGGAGATCATCGTCGTCGGGTTCCTGCTGACACGTCTGCGCCAGTTGGACGTCTCCGAGACCAAGTCGCTCGTCCTGTCAGCTCTGCTGCGCGGCGCCTATCACCTCTATCAGGGGTTCGGCGCCGGGTTGGGCAACATCGCGATGGGCCTGGTGTTCGGGTACACCTGGCGGCGCACCGGCCGATTGTGGCCGTTGATCATCGGGCACGGCGTCATCGACGCGGTGGCGTTTGTCGGCTACGCGTTGGCCGCCCGCCATTTGGGTTGGCTTCATCCCGCGTAATTCCGCCGGATGCCAGCCAAGCCTTACCTCTATTCGCATTCAGCAATTCGAATTAATGGATATTGCATACGTCACATCGGGTAAGGATACGCTTTCCTGAATTAGGTTGACCTTGCATGACAAGGCCATTTGACCTGCACTATCTTCATTTTCATGACCGACGTGACGCGCCTCGAGACGAAATTCCACCAACTGCTCCAAGAACAGATTCGGAGCGAATTCGGCGCGTCTCAGCAATACATTGCGGTTGCCGTCTACTTCGATGGGGAAGACCTCCCTCAGCTCGCCAAGCACTTCTATGCGCAGGCCGTCGAAGAGCGCAATCACGCCATGATGCTGGTGAAGTATCTGCTCGACCGGGACATCGACGTCGAGATCCCGGGCGTCGACTCGGTGCGCAACAGCTTCGCCTCGCCGACCGAGGCCCTCAAGCTCGCGCTCGCCCAGGAACGCGTGGTCACCGAGCAGATCAGCCGGCTGGCGAGCGTGGCCCGCGAAGAGGGCGACTACCTCGGCGAGCAGTTCATGCAGTGGTTCCTCAAGGAACAGGTCGAAGAGGTCGCGACCATCACCACGCTGGTGAAGATCGCCGACCGCGCCGGTGAAAACCTGTTCAACCTCGAGGATTTCGTCGCCCGCGAGCTGGCCGGCGCCGGTGCTGCCGACCCGACCGCGCCCGAGGCCGCCGGCGGCAACCTCTAGCCGTTACGCCTCGGCGTCCTGGCCGCTGTCCCGGCCCGCGCCGGTCAACCCGTTCTGCAACCAGTCCTTGGTTCGGCCCGGGTGATTGGTGGCAACCCACCCGACACCGAGATCCGCGCAGTAGCGCACGTCCTCGTAATGGTCGACGGTCCAGCAGTACAGCGCACGCCCGTGCGCGGCCGCATGGTCGACCAGTTCGGGGTGCTCGCGCAGCGTGGTGATGGACGGGCCCACCGCCGTCGCGCCGACCGTCGTCGCCGCACTGCCGCCCAGGTACCGCGACGTCTCACCGAGCAGCACCGTCGGCAGCATCGGTGCGGCGCGGCGGATCCGCCACACCGCCGCCGCCGAGAACGACATCACGACGGCGCGGGCGAGGTCGGCAGAGGCCGGTGCCGCGATGCCGTACCGGTGCAGCAGTGCGAGCACCTTGCTCTCGACGAGCGCGCCATACCGCACGGGATGCTTGGTCTCGATGAACAGCTTCACCGGCCGGCCCCAGTCCAGCGCCAGCTGGATCAGGTCGTCGAGGGTGAGCAGTCCGGCTGAACTCTGGCCGCCGTCGGCCCGGCTGGGATGCCATGCGCCGTAATCCAATTCGCGCAGCTGTGCCAGGCTCATCTCACTGACCAGCCCGGTGCCGTCGGACGTGCGGTCCACCTTGCGGTCGTGCACGCACACCAGGTGCCCGTCACGCGTCAGCCGGACATCGCATTCGAGGCCGTCGGCACCCTGGCTCAGCGCGAGCTCGTAGGCCGCCAGCGTGTGCTCGGGCCGCTCGGCCGATGCGCCACGGTGCGCCACCACGAAAGAGCTGTTGCGTGTGCCGTCCGTCCCGCCAGTGCCGTCCACGCCCATGGTCCTATGCTGCCGGTTCCTCCGGCGTGGGCTCAACCGGAACCGCCGATTGGGCGCCTGATTCTTCGGCTTGGTCAGCATCCAGGACGACCCAGCGCTGTGCGGGCGCGTCAGCCTGTGTCCGCTCGAAGGCGTGATAGACGCGCAGGACCAATGCCAGCGACAGCATGCCCATCAGATACGCGATGACCGTCACCTCGGTGCTGTCGGCGATGCCCTGCGGGTCGGTCGCGAACATGCCCACGATGGACCACACGACAACCAGACCCGACACGGCCCAGATCGCCCACCAGACGCCGATCGGGCGACGCAACGTTTTCACCCGGTTCTCGGCGGTGGCCATCTCGGTGACGAACACCGGCGCGAGGAACATGTTGACCACCGGGACGAGGCAGCCGACCCACAGCACCCAGCGGCGGCGCGGCTCGGTGGTGCCCGCGCGGTGGTAGGCCGCCGCGCGGCGGGCGATCAGCCAATTGGTGAAGACGATCGCCGTCGCCAGTACCGCGAACAACGCGACGACGCTGGCCGCGACGCCGAGCCAGCTGCCCGCGAGGGCCACCCACGGGTTGAGCAGCACGGTGCGGTTGATCAGCAGCAGGACGTAGCGCACGACGTGCATCAGCGCCGCGGCACCGAGCGCGATCATCGTGATGGCGGCGACCGTCTGCACGACCGCGGTCGACGGTCCGCGGTGCGCCTGCTCCTGCTCGGCGGCCAGCTCGGGAGCCTGCGTGAACTCTTCGGTCAGGCCCCAGCGCGGAATGTGGTCGTAATGCGGGGTCGGCCCCAACGGCGGCTGGTGCCGCCGCGGCTTCGGCGCCGGACCCGGACGGACGGCGATCCAGCGATATCCGCGCGACGATTTCGTCTGCCCGGCCGGCGTCGGCGCGTCGGGGGCCAGCAGCGGACCACGGCAGCGCGGGCACCACTGGCGCTGGCGATCACGCACGTTCCAACGCGTCGAGCACCGGGAACAGACCTGGATCACGGAACCAGCCTACGGGCCCGTCAGACGGCGCCGGGGGCGCCGTCGTCGGTGACGATCGCGCGACCGGCCCCGGCCCAGGCCAGCATCCCGCCGGTGACGTTGACCGGCTCGAACCCGTTGCGCGCCAGGTAGTGCGAGACCTTCAGCGACCGGCCGCCGGCATGGCAGATGACGTACAGCGTGGCGTCTCCGTCGATCTCCCCCAGCCGGGCGGGCACCTCGCTCATCGGGATGTGCTGCGCCCCTGCGGCATGGCCCCGGGCCCACTCATCGTCTTCCCGCACGTCGAGCAGAACCGCGGCCGAGTCGAACTCGGCGGGCAACTGATCGATGTCAATTTGCGGCACGTGCACGTCATCCATGCGTACATGCTGGCACGAGCAGCGCTCACGCCACCACAGCACGCCACGACAGCAATCGCGGAACTATCCACAGTTTCCACAGGTTCATCCACAGGACGACGCGGCGTCCGTTGCGGGTCTCACCGGCCACAGCGAGCCGAACGCATAATTGACTGGGGATAAACAAGAGGCCATTGGTCCCGGTTGATCAACAGGGCGACACGCGGCGTGAGCGAAAAAGCTTGCCGAGCTAAGTAACTTTGGGGCCGCAGATGCCGGCCCGCCGCCGATGGCGCCCGATTTCCCCGTCCCGCTGGCAAACGGTTATGATCGGCGTCACAACATCGGGTTGTGACAATCCTCACTCCCCTCGAAATCGGGAACTCAGGATTGTTCTGGCAGGTCAGGGAGTATGCAATGGCGGCACATCCGTTGCGTCCGGGCTCGGGCGCCTCGCCCGAGTGGCATTCGGCGTTCCCGTCCCGCACCCACAGCCAACTCGTCGCCTGCGTCCGCGCCGGCATCATCGCGCTGTTCCTGCTCGTCGTGCTCGTTCTGATCGTTCTGGTCTAAAGGCCCAACAGGCATCGATCCCGCCCCTGTTACGGGGGTGTCCTTGCGGTGCGCGCAGCGATGGAGCAATGTGGTCTGGGATCTGTGGACGAACCCCAACTAGGGTCGTTGATCCCGCACGCGATCATCTAAGGAAGGAATCCTGTGGCTGAGTACACCCTGCCGGAACTGGACTACGACTACGGCGCCCTGGAGCCGCACATCTCCGGTCAGATCAACGAAATCCACCACAGCAAGCACCACGCGGCCTACGTCAAGGGCGTCAACGATGCGGTGGCCAAGCTTGAAGAGGCGCGGGCCGGCGACGACCACGCCGCGATCTTCCTGAACGAGAAGAACCTGGCCTTCCACCTCGGCGGCCACGTCAACCACTCGATCTGGTGGAAGAACCTGTCCCCCAACGGTGGCGACAAGCCGACGGGCGAGCTGGCCGCGGCCATCGACGACCAGTTCGGTTCGTTCGACAAGTTCCGCGCGCAGTTCACCGCGGCCGCCAACGGCCTGCAGGGCTCGGGCTGGGCGGTGCTGGGCTACGACAGCCTCGGCGGCCGTCTGCTGACCTTCCAGCTGTACGACCAGCAGGCCAACGTGCCGCTCGGCATCATCCCGCTGCTGCAGGTCGACATGTGGGAGCACGCCTTCTACCTGCAGTACAAGAACGTCAAGGCGGACTACGTCAAGGCTTTCTGGAACGTCGTCAACTGGGCCGACGTCCAGGAGCGCTTCGCCGCCGCCACCACCAAGACCAACGGTCTGATCTTCGGCTGATCTCGCGTTTCCGGGTAACGGGGCGTCGCGCTGTTGCGCGGCGCCCCGTTCTCGTTACCACTGAAGCTCTCACCCCGCGAGTCGGAAGCCACTCTCGGCTCACGTGACACTTCTGGCACTCGGGCCATCTTGCGTGCTAACCCGTCACTGCCGCACCCTGGAATCAGCGATCCACTGCCGTATCGACAGATTGCTGATTGAGGTACCGGAGGGCAGCCATGGAGAGGTCTGGGCAAGCCGTCGAGATTGCGCCGTTCCATTCTGGCGGCGCATTGAAGGGGTTCGTGGTGTCCGGGCGGTGGCCCGATTCCACCAAAGAATGGGCCCAGCTATTGATGGTCGCCGTCCGAGTCGCGTCACTGCCGGGGTTGCTGGCAACGACCACCGTCTTCGGCACACGGGAAGAACTGCCAGAACATCCACAGCCAGGCACCGTGGGCCTTGTTCTCGCGGAAGGCCCCGTTGTTGGCGAAGCAGCGGTGACACCCGGATACTTCGCCGACCATCAGCCGACTGCGCTGTTGATGCTCCACCCGCCCGCCGAGACGACGCCGTCGCTGCCGGAGTGCCGCGGCGCCGCGTCCGGGTGCCTGCTCCTGCCGGGACTGCCTTACCTGGGACTGGATCACCGGGCCGCGTGGGTGGAGGCAGAAGCAGACGGCACCATCACCTCGATGGTCAGCCGGGTCGGCGTCGATCCCATCAGCCACCCCGATACCGCCATTCTGGCGATGCTGCTTGCCGCCTGACCCAACAGTGGGTTAACAGCAAAGAATCGGCGAATTTCGCCACGTCACGGGCCGGCGAGCCAGGGCGCTCCACATCCAGCTCGCGCGGTTGCCGCATCCCGCCGCTCCGGTTAATCGTCGGTACGCTGATGGCAAACACTTCGGACGACACCGAGCGCCGCGCAGCCGGATTGCTGAATCGCCCACCACCCGACAGCGACTGTGACGCGACGTGCAGTCGAGGTCCGGGCAAAATAGCATACGCGTCAAAATTTGCCTCATCAGGCTACGGGCAGGCACTGGGATCCCCCCTCAGAACCGCAGCTCGGAGCCGTTTGAACCGATAAATCTGGTAGCTGGACCGAGTTTTCCGTGGTTTGCACTTGGCTCTCGGCGCAACTCTCGCTACGATAGTCAGCAAATAGTGACACTGACGCCTGCAGATATCGCTAAGTGGAGGAATAACCGATGAGCATGACGTTCGCCGCTCGGCTGAACCGGCTGTTTGACACCGTCTACCCGCCAGGACGCGGCGCTCACACATCTGCCGAGGTCATCGCCGCACTCAAGGCCGAGGGTGTGACCATGTCGGCCCCCTACCTGTCGCAGCTGCGTTCGGGCAACCGGACCAACCCGTCTGTCGCGACCATGGCGGCGCTTGCCAACTTCTTCCGGATCAAGCCGGCCTACTTCACCGACGACGAGTACTACGAGAAGCTCGACAAGGAACTGACCTGGCTGGCCAACATGCGCGATGAGGGCATCCGCCGCATTGCCGCTCGTACCGTCGGCCTGTCCCCCGAGGCCAAGAAGGACCTCGCCGACAAGGTTGACGAGCTGCGTCGCCAGGAGAACCTCGACAGCTGAACCGGTTAGCCCAACCGGGCTCGACCACATTACGACCAGCGGATTCCGTTAATCCGCTGGTCGTACTGCTTTCACCCGACCGACGGACGCCTTGGCGGCGGTTCCGGTCGCATCCGCCTTACCCTGCCGATCCAGCTCGCGGTACTGCTCGGCAATCGCCAGGATCCACTCTCGGTCCGAATATGTCGCGGGCTGCCTGAGCCAGCCCGGCCCGGGGAACTTGGTCCGCGAACCGCCCTTCGGCCGGCCGCTGCGGCCGTCATAAATCCAGCTGGCCACGCGCCGCGCCTGCACATCGGGCGCCACATCGACGCCGCGCGAGTCGGAAACGTCGCCGCCGTCCAGGACTGCGGTGGCCTCCAGGTACAGCGCATCGGAGATCAGCGACATCTGCTCGGCCACCCGGAAGAGCAGCGGACCGCGGGGCCGCACGCCGATGCCGATGTTCGGATGACGGCGGCTCAACTCGGCGAGCAACGGGGCGATGGTCCGCAGTTCGCGCCGCGCCCCGAACCAGTCCTCGATGCTGGGCAGCAGCGAGCCGCTGGCCACCACCAGCATGGCGCAGCCGAGAATGGTCGCCGCCGCGCCGACACCGACCAGCTGCGTGCTGCCCACCGCGCGCAGCAGGATGAAGGCGCTGGCCAGCACGATCAGCACGATGCCGACGCTGAAGACGAACAGGGCCCGGCCCCGCCGGGTGCGGTTCGAGTTACGCACACCGGCCCACGCGACCAGCGTCAGCGCCAGCAGCACGTACAGCAACGGCAGCAGCCACGACAACGAGTTGCCGCCCGAACCGAGATTTCTGCGCAGGTACTCCTCGGGCGCCATCTCCGGCTGCTGCGGGGTCAGGAAGAAGAGGACCAGGGTGAGCACCCCGATCGCCCCGGCGACGCCGTACTGAGCCAGGGCGATGCGGCGGATGACGAGCGGTTTACGACTCGACGAGGCCGACGTGATCATCACGCAACTGCCTGCGGCACAAGCGATCAGCGCCACCTGACTGAGCATGCTGGACACGTTCGGCCAATGCAGGATCGTGTCGAGCAGCAGCGTGAGCGGCTCCCAGTTCAGTGCCGCGACCAGGCCCAGACTGCCTAACGCGACGATCATCGCTGCGCTGACGAGCGACTGTTTGTTGACCAGTGCCCAACCGATACGGAGGCCGGTCGCCAGGCCGAGGAGGCCGGCGATAACCCAGATGATCAACCAAACGCCTCGCCGAGACGGATCTGGACGATCGACGAGCGGTCAGAAGGCAGCCGGCCCAGCCGGTGGATCAGCAACGCCGCGAAATCCTCGGCTTCCTGTTCGGCTTCCTCACCGGCCGGCCCCATACAACCGGTCCGCTGATTCAGCATGTAGCCGATGAGATCGGAACTCGCCAGTTCCATGGAGTCACGGGCGGCCTCGACGACGGAGACGCCTTCATGGCCGAGAACCAGGTGGCCGAGCTCGTGGGCCAGCGTCCGGTCTCCGGCCGGGAGTCCCTTTTGCAATAGGAACACGTCGCGGTCGTTGTACTGGCGCCACTGTCCACAGACCCCGGCCGGGAGGTCGGCCATGGTCACCTCGATGGGGCGGCCACGATCCTCGCTGACGGCTTCGACGAGACGGGCAAGTGAGACCTCGCCACGTCGCGGGGCAAGATCCAGCACCGAATTGACTGCGCGTGTGACACGGCGGCTCGCGGGCATGCCGAACCCCCTTTCACTGCGATTGGCACGGTTGCCATCAATTGTGCCGCAGACCCATTGCCTCAGGTCATAAATCGTGCAGTGCCGCTGCGGCGGACCACGTGACCAGCGCGCGCCTGCCGGTAGCCGACCAGGCCACCGGCGCCCGTCAGGATGAGGATGCCGGTGAAGCCGGGGACGGCCACCGCGGCCACCTCGCTGAGACCGGCTGCACGCAGGTAGTCAGGATATCCGGCGCGGAACGCGGAGTCAGCGATGATCTCGTTCTTGGCGCCGAAAGTGGTCGGTTGCGGTGACCGCACCGCCGGGAGTTCTGTCGGGGCGCTGACGACGACCGGGTTGTCCAGTTTCAGCGCGGGAAACGCCGGCGTATCCAGTACCGGCGCCGCCGGCAGGATCGCAGCCGGCGCGGGCATGCGGTTCGGGCGCCCCGCATTCAAGTTCATGGTCGGGACGACCTGCCCGCTCAGCATCGACAGCGACGTCTGCATGAAGGGCAGCGACGTCGCGGCGTCGAGCGTCGCGTTGGTGAGCCCGGCGACGAAGTCATAGACCGGCTCGATGTGTGCGAGGACGAAGACCGGGATCGCGGCGAGCTGCGCCAGCACCGGAATGTTCGACATGTCGGGCAGCTGCGGGAGCTGATCCCATTTCGGCAGGCGCGGCACCAGCGACGCCAGCGGGATCTTCGTCAGATCGATGCTCTGCACCGCGCCGGTCGGCGACGTGTGGACCGCGGCGGTCGGCAGGGAGAACGTCAGACCCATCAGGTTGATGCTGGTGGTCGCCCCGGCCGGGGTGGCCTTGACCGGCGTCTTGGTGGGCGACGTGGACGGCGACGCGGGGCTGTCCGATCCGCTTCCCGGCTTGACGCCGCCTGCGGTGGGCAGGGCAGGCAGACCCGGCAGCTTGGGCAGGCCGGGAAGGCCCGGCAGGGACGGCAGGCTCAAGATGTTGGGCAGGCTCGGGAACCGGATGGCGGGAACGCCCGTCGTGGTCGCGGGCTCGGTCGACGTCGCGGGACCGATCGCGGCAGCCGGTTGCGGTTGGCTCGTCGCGCCCGTCGTCGCGGGCGCCGTGGTGCCGGTCGTCGTGCCGCTTTCGGTCTGCTGAGGCGACGAGCCGGCCGACTGCTGATGTTCGCCAGCGGCCCCGTTTGCCGTTCCGGAATCTTCGGACCGGCCCGGCGAAGTGGCGTTGTTTTGTTTGCTGGGGGCATTGCTTTCGGACGTATTTTTGCCGGATTCACCGGTTTTGCCGGGGTCGTGAGCACCGGCTTCGGAACCACTCTTGGCAACGCCGCCGGGCGCGCCGCGCTTATCTTTTTTCGTGCCCGAACCGGTGCCACCGATCGACGGCGTCTGCGACTGGCCGTCGGTGGGCTTGGTGGGCCGCGCGGGGGACTTGTGCCCGCCACCAGCGGTTGAGCCACCACCGGGCTTCGCGCCCTCGTGGGAAGCCCCGTCACCATGGCCACTCGAGCCACCACCGGAAGATGCCGTATCAGCGAAGGCGTTCGCGCCACCCAGGCCAGCGATCAACAGCCCAGATGCCATCAGAGCGGCAGCTGTAGCTATTCGTTGGCGTGGCGCCATCGTTCCCTCCGCTTTCATGGCATCAAAAACCCGCTCCGATGAATTCCGAATAATTGTCGCACAGCCGCCGGACTTTGTTTGCTGGATAAAGTAACGAGAAATGTGGGAAATTCCACCCTGGAATTGCGGCGCAATTCGAGCCGCGACCCGGTGCCCGATTGTGGCCCACGGACGATAAGGTGACGTCACCATCGCAGCAAGATCGTGCACACGTGTCGAGACGACCGGGAGGTCAGCCGGAATGGGCCTGTTCAAGCGACGCAAGAGCCGGGCAACCCGTCGCGCCGAGGCGAAGGCGATCAAGGCGAAGGCGAAACTCGAGGCACGGCTGTCCGCCAAGAACGAGGCCCGCCGCATCAAGGCGGACGGCCGTCGGCAAACGAAGCGGGACCGGGCCGGCGTCAAAGCCCAGCGGGACAGCGACAAGACGGCACTCAAGGTTGCTGAAGCGCAGCTGCAGGCGGTCCGTGAAGGCAAGCTGCTGTCGCCGACCAAGATTCGCCGGCTGCTGATGGTGTCGCGAATCCTCACTCCTGTTGTCGTGCCTGTGGCGTACCGGGCCGCGATTGCCGCGCGCGGTCTCATCGACCAGCGCCGCGCAGACCAGCTGGGTGTTCCGCTGAGCCAGATCGGCCAGTTCTCCGGCGCCGGCGGCGCGCTGTCGGCCCGGATCGCCGGCGCGGAGCGCTCGCTGCGCCAGGTAGCCGAGAACAAGCCCAAAGATGCCGAGACCAAGCAGTTCGTGGCGACGCTGTCGAGCAAGCTGGCCGACCTGTCCGCGGCGGTGACTGCGGCGGAGAACATGCCGGCCCCGCAGCGGCGGACGGCGCACGCCGCCATCGAGAGCCAGCTCAACGGCATCGACGCAGACGTCCTGGCCCGCCTCGGGGTGTCCTGACCGCCCGGAGGAGCATCCGCATGGCAGACGAGCAGAATTCCCCGGACAAGTCGCAACCCGGCGTTCCCGCGAATGAGACGCCGGCCGAGAAGGCACCTGCCAAAAAGGCGCCCGCCAAAAAGGCGCCCGCCAAAAAGGCTCTGGAGAAAAAAGCTCCGGTCAAGAAGGCCGCAGTGAAAAAGGCGCCCGCGAAGAAGACGCCCGCCAAAAAGGCCGCGACCACCGCGCCCGCCAAGAAGGCGGCCGCGAAGAAGGCTCCGCCGAAGGTCGCGCCGCCAGCGCCACCAGCGCCCCCGGCTCCCGAATCTCCGGCTCCTCAGCCGCCGGCTCCCGACGCCCCGGCGCCCGCACCACTGCCCGTGCTCGACCTGACTCCGCCCGTCCCGCAGCGCTCGCAGCTGCCGGTCACCGCGGTGATCGCCGCGAGCGTCCTGGCCCTGCTCGTCGTGCTGCTGGCCCGACGCCGCGCCGCTGACTGACTTCGCCCCTGAGATAATCGGCGGGTGACCATCGAACCCCGCGCCACCGCCGACCTCGTCGACGAGATCTATCCCGATGTCCGCAGCTGCGATCTGCAGCTGCAGAACTACGGCGGTCGAACCATGTTCGCCGGCCGCATCACCACGGTGAAGTGCTTCCAGGACAACGCCCTGCTCAAGTCGATCCTGTCGACGCCCGGTGACGGAGGCGTCCTCGTGGTCGACGGCGACGGCTCACTGCACACCGCCCTCGTCGGCGACATCATCGCCGGCCTCGCCCACGACAACGGCTGGTCGGGCGTCATCGTCAACGGCCCGGTGCGCGATGCGTCGACGCTGCGCACCATCGACGTCGGCATCAAGGCGCTGGGCACCAACCCGCGCAAGGGCACCAAGACCGGCGCCGGTGAGCGCGACGTCGCGGTGACCTTCGGTGGCGTCACCTTCGTCCCGGGTGACATCGCCTACTGCGACGAGGACGGCATCGTCGTCGTGACACCGTGACCGTCGTGACACCGTGACCTCAACACGGAAAAGCCCCCACCGCGAGGTGGGGGCTTTTCTCGTCTGACGGATCAAACCGTCACTGCGGCACGGTGTTTCGTGAACTGCAGAGCCTGCTCGTCGACCTTGCCGTACCGGATGGTCCGCATGTCGAAGAAGTAGTTCTGCTTGAGCTTCCACGGCGCTTCCGAACCCGACTTGGGCAGGCTGTCCATGGCCCGCTTGAAGTAGCCGGGGGTGAAGTCCATGAACGGCAGCTCGTCGACGCTGTCGCCCGGGTGCTGCGGCTCGACGCGGTCGAATCCGTTGGCGTCCATGTAGTTCAGCACGCGGCAGATGAACTCGGACACCAGGTCGGCCTTGAGCGTCCAGGACGCGTTGGTGTAGCCGAAGGTGATCGCCATGTTCGGCACGCCCGACAGCATGAGGCCCTTGTAGGTCATGCAGGACGGCAGGTCGATCGGCTCGCCGTTGCGGTTGGCGGTCGCGCCGCCGAACAGCTGCATGTTCAAACCCGTTGCGGTGACGATGATGTCGGCCTGCAGCTCCTCGCCGGAGCTCAGCTTGATGCCGTTCTCGGTGAAGGTCTCGATGGTGTCGGTGACGACGCCGGCCTTGCCCGAGCGGATGGCCTTGAACAGATCGCCGTTGGGCGCCAAGCAGACTCGCTCGTCCCACGGGTTGTAGCGCGGGCTGAAGTGCTTGTCGTAGTCGAAGCCTTCCGGCAGTCGGCGTTCAGCCATCTGCCGCAGCGCCTTCTTGAACACGGCCGGGAACTTGCGGGCGAGCTGGTACTGCCCGGTGCTGTAACCGATCTGCTTCCAGCGGTTCACGAAGTGCGCCAGGTGCTTCGGCAGGAACTTGTTGGTCTGCTTCGCGACCGGGTCTTCGAGCGGCAGCGCGCCGATGTAGGTGGGCGAGCGCTGCAGCATGGTCACGTGCCCGACGCCGCCGTTCACCAGCGACGGGATCAGCGTGACGGCCGTTGCGCCGGAACCGATCACGACGACGTTCTTGCCGGTGTAGTCGAGATCCTCGGGCCAGTGCTGCGGGTGCACGATCTGGCCCTTGAAATCGGCCGCGCCGGGGAACTCGGGCGAGTAGCCCTCGTCGTAGTTGTAGTAGCCGCTGCACACCGACAGGAACGACGCGGTGATCTGCTTTTCCTCGCCACCGGCGGTGATGTTGATGGTCCAGCGGTTCTCGGCGTCCGACCAGTCCACCGAGGTGACGCGCTGGCCGGTGCGGATGTGCTGGCGGATGCCGTTCTCGTCGGCGGCCTCGTTGATGTAGTTCCAGATCGACTGTCCGTCGGCGATCGACTTGGCCGACTCCCACGGCTTGAACCGGAAACCGAGGGTGAACATGTCGGAGTCCGAGCGGATGCCGGGGTACTTGAACAGGTCCCAGGTGCCGCCGATGTTCTCCCGGCGCTCCAGGATCACGTAGCTCTTGGTGGGGCAGCGGTCCTGGAGGTGCCAGGCGGTGCTGATGCCGGAGATGCCGGCACCGACGATGACAACATCGAAGTGTTCGATCATGGTACCGACGGTATCAACATGGTGTTGAGTCGGTCAACAGTCTGTTGAGAAACTCGACAAACTGTTAGGCTCAGTTGCGTGAGTACCGCCGCCCAGACCCGGTCCCCCCGGGGTCGACGCGCGGCCCGACCGTCGGGCGACGACCGCGAAGCAGCCATCCTGGCCACCGCGACCGCCCTGCTGCAGCAGCGCTCGTTCTCCGAGATTTCCGTCGATGACCTGGCCAAAGGCGCCGGCATCTCCCGCCCGACGTTCTACTTCTACTTCTCGTCCAAAGAAGCGGTGCTGCTGTCGCTGCTCGATCCGCTGATCAAGCGCGCCGACACCGGCTTCGACGGCGCGCTCGAAGACATGCCGACAGACCCCAAGCAGGCCATCCGGCACGGCATCGAGATCTTCTTCAGCTCGTTCGGCTCGCACCCGGCCACCGCCCGGGCCGGCGTCGAGGCGGTCCGGACCGTTCCCGAGTTCCGCGAGTTCTGGGCCGGCCTCATGCAGAAGTGGATCAACCTGACCGCCGCACTGATCTCCGCGGAACGCTCACGCGGCGCCGCGCCGAACACCCTGCCCGCCCGGGACCTGGCGACCTCGCTGAACCTGATGAACGAGCGCATGATCATGGCCACCCTGGCCGACGAGCCGGGCGCTGTCGCGCACGACGACGTCGTGGACACCCTCACCCACATCTGGCTGACCAGCATCTACGGCTGAGCCGCCACTCCTGCTCTACATCGCGTAGTCCGGCAATTCGATGTCGTCGCGGAATTCCCGCCGAATCGCCCAGGCCGCCAGTGCCGGGATGTCCAGCAGCCGGCTGACGCGGTTGCGGGTCCAGAGGCCGACCAAGGTCCGGGGTGCCAACGCGCCGGCGAAGGCTCGAGCCGACTCCTGTTTGCCCTCGATCAGTGGTCTGAGCAGCTGCTCGTAGCGGCGGAATGCGGCACGGTGGTCGCCGCGTGCCCTGTCGAGTTCCCCGGCGAGCACATACGCCTGCAGCATCGCCAGTCCGGTCCCCTCGCCGGCGAGCAACGACACGCATGACGCCGCGTCCCCGATCAGCGCGACGCGGCCCTGCGACCAGCGGTCGACCTTGATCTGGCTGACCCGATCGAAGTACAGGTCCTCGGCCCGATCCAGCGCGGCGAGGATCGCCGGGCACTCCCACCCGTCATCGCCGAACACCTGCCGCAACGCTCTCCTGGCCTCGGCGTCGTCGGCCGGCTCCATGCCGGTCAGCTGATCGTCGGCGACCACGAACAGGAACATGGTCCGATCGTTCCGCTGCGCGAACCGGGCAACGAGGCGCCCGGGCCTGTTGTGGGCGAGGTAGACGAGTTCGTCGCGCGGGCGATATCCCCCGGTTTCGAACGCCGCGACCCAATAGCCCATTCGCCTCTGCAGCGCGGCAGCGCCGAAAGCCAGACCGCGCACCGCCGAATGGACGCCGTCGGCGCCGATCACCAGGTCGAACTCACGGCGCCCGCTGTGCTCGAACGCGACGTGCACGCCCTCGTCACGTTGATCGATCGCGGTGATCCGGTCGCCGAACACCGTCTCGACGTCGTCTCCGACTGCCTCGTAGATCAGCCTCGCCAGCTCGCCGCGCGGCAAGCTGATGTATCGCCCGTCGAAGACCCGCCGGAACGGGCTGACGGCGAACCCGCCTGTCTTGCGGCCGCGGCCATCGACCAGCCGGACCTGCTCGATCCCGTAGCCTGCCCGCTGTATTGCGTCCGCCAAGCCCATCCGCTCGGCGATCGCGTAGCCGACGCCCCAGAAATCGATGAGGTAGCCGCCGGTGCGCAGCTGCGACGCCGTCTCGATCAGCACCGCGTCATGGCCGCTGCGGGACAACCAATACGCCAGTGTCGGCCCGGCTATGCCGGCGCCACTGATGGCGATCTTCATGAGGTCGTGTCGAGCCGCAACTCGACCATCGGCAGCGCCGTGTGGGTTGGACTCACTTCGGTACCCAAGGTCTGGTCGAGGACGCCCTTGAGTCGGGCCCAGGCGCGCGGATGACGCTCGATGTACGCACCCAGTGCACGGTCGGCGGCCGACGGAGGCAGCACCCGCGCCGTCGCGGCCGTCGGCGGGCGGCTACCGGCGTAGACCCGCACCCGCGGATTGGCCGAAATGTTGCGGAACCACTGGGCTTTCGTCCCGAATCCGGAAGCCACCACGTAGGTATCGGCCGACGGATGGTCGATGACTTCGAGGACGACGTAGCGGCGGGCCCCCGATGTGCGTCCGGTGTGTTCCAGCATCAGCATCCGCGAACCGACCAGCGCGCCCGCACGGGCCCGATAGATCCAGATCGGCGCGCGTACCAACCGTCGGCACCGCAGCAGCCTGGCGCCGCCGGCCGCCAAGCCACCGGTATCACCGGAGCGTGGGTTGCAGGGCGTGGACATGGTTGTCTCCCTACCTTTCTCGTGCACTGTCGATGAGGCCGCTCACGTGGAGCCAGGCGATCCGGTCAGGCCATCGCGGTAGATGGCGAAGGCTTCGGTGGCCCAGCGCTCCATGCCGGCGGCGGTCAGCGGGTCGACCCCGAGTACTTCCGCAACGCGCCGACGCAGCATGAGCACCGCCAGGTCGTTGACCAACAAGAAGGCCGCGCGCACCGCCGGATCGTCGCCGGCATCCGCCGTTCCGCCCGCCACCATCGCGCCGAGCGCGTCCTGGCTGATGGCGTACAGCCGGGCGAACAGGGCGGACCCCATTGCGCCGCCGGCGATGAGCGATCTGCCCAGGTAATCCGGAATCGGCGACTGCGGCGGCAGGTGGACGGCGAAGGCCTCGAGCAGCGTCGGCGTCGTGGAGGGCTGCGGGCCGTCTTGGACCGGTGCTGTCACCTCGGCCAGCAGCGCCTCCAGGGTCTGGACGACGTGGCTGTCGACCGCCTCCACCAGTCCGTCTTTCGAGCCGTAGTGCCGGACCAGCAGCGCGGGCGAGACACCAGCCGCGGCGGCGATGTCGCGCATCGTCACCGCATCGGCACCGCGCTCGGCGAACAGGCGCAGCGCCTCGTCGCGAATCCGTGCCCGCGCGGTCCGGTCGTCGACCAGAGGTGAATGCATGTTCACCAATGTAAACAATTGTTTAGTCGAACGCCAGACACTCAGTAATGCGAACATATGTGCGAAGATTGATGGGTGTCGGACGTTGAAGCAGCCGCGATCCTGCACGCCGACCTCGACTCGTTCTACGCATCGGTCGAGCAGCGTGACGATCCCGCACTGCGCGGCCGGCCGGTGATCGTCGGCGCCGGCGTGGTGCTCGCGGCCAGCTACGAGGCCAAGGCCTTCGGCGTGCGCACCGCGATGGGCGGACACCAGGCCCGCAGCCTGTGCCCGCAGGCCATCGTCGTGCCGCCGCGGATGTCCGCCTATTCAGAGGCGAGCCGAGAGGTCTTCAAGGTCTTTCACGACACCACACCGCTCGTCGAGCCGCTGTCGGTCGACGAGGCCTTCCTCGACGTCAGCGGTCTCGGCCGGGTGTCCGGCACCCCGGTGCAGATCGGCGCCGCGCTACGTGAGGCGGTCCGCGAGCGCGTCGGGCTGCCGATCACCGTCGGCATCGCCCGCACCAAGTTTCTGGCGAAGGTCGCGAGCCGCGAAGCCAAGCCCGACGGACTGCTGCTGGTGCCGCCGGACCGCGAGCTGGCCTTCCTGCATCCGCTTCCGGTGCAACACCTCTGGGGCGTCGGCGCCAAGACGGCGGAGAAACTGCGTGAACACGGCGTCGAGACGGTGGCCGATGTCGCGGCCCTCACCGAGTCGGCTCTGGGCGCCATGGTGGGCGCGGCCATGGGACGTCAGCTTTTCGCGTTGTCGCACAACATCGACCGCAGGCGGGTGACCACGGGCGTGCGACGCCGGTCCGTCGGCGCCCAGCGCGCGGTGGGACGGCGCGGAAACACCATGTCCGACAACGACATCGATGCGATGATCATCAACCTGATCGACCGCATCACCCGCCGCATGCGCAGCAGCGGACGAACCGGCCGCACGGTGGTCCTGCGGCTGCGGTTCGACGACTACAGTCGCGTGACGCGTTCGCACACCATGCACCGCACGACCGCGTCGACCGAGGAAATCCTCACGGCCGCACGCGGATTGGTGGCCGCGGCAGGGCCGATGATCGCCGAACGCGGACTGACGCTGATGGGGTTCTCGGTGTCGAACGTCGACACCGCCGGCACCGAACAGCTCGAGCTACCCTTCGATGGCGAGCCCGACACTGCCGCGGTGGACTGCGCCGTCGACCTGGTGCGCCAGAAGTTCGGCAACGCCTGCCTGACGCGCGGGGTGCTGGTCGGCAAGGATCCCGGCTGGGAAATGCCGATGCTGCCGGAATAGCACGGGGTGACGCGGTGTTGGCCGGGTCATGCCGAGAAAGCTGACAGAAGCAGAGCGCGAGCAGTTCCTGGCCGACAAGCACGTCGCGGTGCTGTCCGTTGCCGCCGAAGACGGCCGGCCGCCGTCGAGCGTCCCCATCTGGTACGACTACACCTCCGATGGGTTGATCCGGATCAACACCGGTGCCGGCAGCCGCAAGGCGAAGCTGATCGAGCGGGCGGGCGTGGTGTCTCTGGTGGTCCAGAGGGAAGAGCCGCCGTACCAGTACGTGATTGTCGAGGGCTCGGTCGTCGACACCGCCACGCCCGCGCCGGACAACGCGCGTGAAGAGATCGCGATCCGGTACCTGGGCGAAGAGGCCGGGCGCGAGTTCGCCCGTTCGATGGCGGGCGTCGCCACCGTCCTGTTCACCGTCCGACCCGACCGGTGGCTCACGGCCGACTTCTCTGACGAGGTCTAACCCACGCACGGATTGGTGGTGCCTGTCGACAAATTCCCGGCCAGGAAATGCCGATGCTGCCGGTTGCTTGATCGAGCGAAAGACGCTGCATCAGAACTTCTTTACGTCACGAGATATCTGCTCGAAGGGTCTGCCGAGTGATCCGAAATTGATGCAAGTCGGGTCCAGTGGACCGGGTTAGGCTCGATTGAGGGTCGGATGTTGACTGCACTGGGGGGCGTGTGGGCGAGAAGTGCATCTCCGTAGCGACGGTGTGCGGCAAAGTTGCCGATGTTGGGGCGAGTCCGGTCGGTAAGTCGGCCGAGAACACCTCCTAGGCCGGCTGCACGATGGGGCTATCGATTGCAGACGTAGATAAGTGGAATCCGGACTCGCTCAGCGCAGTAGGTGCGGCAAGTACCGCTCGCGCGAATGCGGCGGCCGAGGCCGATAGCGCCTTGAGAGGGTTATCGGCCTTTGACAGCTGGCAAGGTACTGGCGCCAACGCTGCGCGGTTACGCACCCAGGCATACGCAGACAGTCTGGACGGACACGGCCGGGGTGCGTCTGCGGTTGCCACAGCTACAAGGACCGCAGCCAACGAGGTCAGGCAGGTCAAGAGCCAACTCAGCGAGTTGCGGTCGACGTTGGGGCAGTACGGCATCACGGTTGATGCCAATGGAAACCGCGTGCTGCCGCCGACAAATTTATCGTCGCTGCCGCCTGCCCTTCGCACGCTTGTGCAGGGCGTGACTAGAGCGGGCCAGCAGAGCCTGGATCAGATCCGACAGGCGGCCGATCACGCCGACGGCCTTCTCGCCGATTCATTGACGAAAAGCAGTGAAAAGCTACCGACGCAAGGCGAGGATGGAAAAGGCGATGATAAACCGCCGCCTCGGTGGACTGACAAAAATCTGTATCCGCACGATCCGACTGCTGACGATGTCAATCAAGACAGCATTGGAGACTGCTATCTGGATTCCACAATGGGTGCAATCGCCAATGCGAATCCACAATGGATAAAGGATCGCATACACTACGACCCGGCGTCTGGAAATTTCGATGTCACGTTGTGGGATGGCAAGCAGTGGAGGCACATCCCTGTCACGCAAGACGATATCGACACCAATATTGCGCATCACGGTGCAAGTTGGCTCGACAATGGCAGGCCTGATGCGCCACTGTGGCCCACAGTTCTGGAGAACGCCTATGCGAAGTTGAAAGCCCCGGACCGGAGTCTCGGAGATGCACTGGACAACGGCATAGGTAAGGGCGGTTATCCTCAAGACGCGATGGAGGCTCTCACCGGAAACCGAGGCACAGTCATCAATCCACAGAATGTCTGGCTGACGAGGGACCACCTTGACCAACAGATTGCACAGGCCCTGGCCAACCACCAACCTGTAACAATTGGGAGCACGCCGGATGGCAGCCCGATACACAATAGCCACGCATATATGGTTGAAAAGATCACCGGAACAGGCAGTGACGCTCAAGTCACGCTACGCAATCCATGGAACAGCGACAATGAGAATCCAATCGTCACTGTCAGGCTTGGCGATCTCATCGGCTCTGGAATACCTGGCATCAACGGGCATCACCCCACCAATGTCGTCAACATCGGTGCACTAGGATGAAACGGTCGACGAAAAAGATGTGGATAGTTCTTACCGTTGTCGCATTCGTCGTTATTGTCGCCGGAGGAACCATGATGTATCGAATTGCTCAGCGGCCGGCCATTCCATTAGCGGACATTCCCGCCTATCCGTACGAAAAATATCAGATGCGGGGGGCGTCGCTTCCGATCGACAGCGTTGATTCGGCAGTCCGGACCCGTGCCGAGCAGGCGTTGACGCAGTTTGCTTCGACAGTTGAGTCCGGCTACGTCGTCGCCGACAACCGATTCTTGGCCGGCAAGGGCGGGTTTGCCTGGGATGCGGTTCGCAGCGCGGCGGGCGGATATCTGCAGCGTGCAGGCTACTCAGTGGATCGCGCCGGCCAAACTCCAGAGCGCGAAATCGACTTTGCTTACATCCTATGGCGACGCGACAGCAAGTTCTGGCGACCGAACAGCAGCGACCGAATACTTGCGGTCGCTTTACAGGAGCCTGTTGCGCCGGGGCCAATCGATGAGCAGGTCCATATCTATGGCTACTTCAGGCTGACGCCCGCCCACTGACCGGCATCGAGGAACCTGCCAACCAGGGTGTTCAGTTACGCGAACGAGTCCCAATATCCTGGGCCGCTTTTCTTACCGAAGCCGCCCCCAATTCGTCGGACTGCACGTATTTCTCTGCGGCTTCGATGAACTTCTCACCGTGCTCGACAAGGTTCTTGGGATACAACGCCGTCGCTTCCTGCCAATCCGCGGCCAACGACGCAAGGGCGCCGGCGGATCTACCTACCCAGCCCGACTGAGCGGACGCAATCGCTGTGTCGCTGTCGCCGAATGCCGATCTCGTCCTCGCGGCAATCTCACCCACCTCGACACCTGATGTGTGAATCTCGGCCGGATCGACCTTCAACTCGCTCATGCGTTCCCCCTTGCGCGCCGTACGCACTACTGCGGCTTGAACACCTCCACATTAACGCTGCCGTGGACACCTGCTCGGCACGAATTCGCCGCGATTCGAAATGGCCAGCGCTGCTAATGTCATGAAAAGCAGGAGAATCTCGTCGGATTCGAGAAGGCACTCAGGGGTCCATGTTGCACAGTGACCGATCGGATGACGTAGACGACTGGGCCGACGAAAGCGACGTGGATTTCGACGATTTCGTTGCCCCGCCCAGTTACTTCGATGTCGTAGCGGACGACACCGACCGCCAGGCAGCCGAGTCCGGCAGCGTGTCCGATTCGGCACGCGCTCTCACGCCAGACGACGAGACCACAGGCCCGATCGTGCTCGCTGTCAGCGTGACCAACGCCGCAGAGACCGTCACTGCGACGGCGACCATCAGTGGCTGGCTACAACGTATCGAGCTGGCACCACACGTGACGTCCATCGACGAGGCAGAGCTGGCTCGGGAAGTCATCGCCACCGCCGAGCTGGCCAGGCTGAAGGGCCAGGCCAGTCAGCGGAACCTCGTTGAAGACATGCTGATGTGGCAAGGCGCAGACAGCCACACCGCCCGCGACTACGTCGACGAATACATGAACTTGCCGACTTCGGCTCAAGCGGCCGAGGCCGAGGCCGAAGCGAACGCGCGGTACCTGCGAGGCGAGTATTGAAGCTAACCGATCCGGTACGTCCATCCCGCGTCGGCGACACACTGCTGGATCGGGATCTTGATGTCGTCGGTCGTGATCAGGTGGTGCATGCAGTTCGAGTTGCCCGACCAGAACAGCTGCAGGTCGCCGGTGTCGTGACACTCGATCCACTGGCCTTCGGCGTCCTGGCGCCATTCGACCAGGTGATCCACCGCGTGCAGGAGCCGGTTCTCGGCATCCAGTCGTAGATGGACCTGGAAGGTCAGCGCCACCGCCAGATCTTCGAGTACCTGCCGCCAGTCCGGGTCGTCGGACTTCCACTCGGCAACCAGGTCGACGCCCTCGGAAGCGCCGTCACGGATCAGCCACGGGCGCGCCGGACTGTTCAGCTGCAGCAGGCAGCCGTGCAGGTCACTGTCCGGGGATGATTTCAATGCTGAGGGCAATGTTGGATCCCTTGACGTCGACGGCTCGCACCATCGCGCGGCGGGACTTCGCGCCGGTGACCACGGTGCAGGTCTGTGCCGCTCCCACCTTGCCCTCGAGACCGCCGTCGCACACCACGGAATCGATGGTTGAGCTGGTTTTGGTGCCCAAGTTGTTCTTGACCGCCGTCTCCAATTGGGCTTTCGACATGGTGGGGGCTCCGCCCCCGACGTGCACGGAGCACGACGTCAGCACGCATGCTGCGGCGAGCAGCGCAGCCCGTCGCGGCGTCGATCGACCGCCCATGCTGAATCAGTATGCCCGCCCGCGGAGTTCAGAATTGCGCAACCGCGAATCCCGACAGCAGCACCAAGAATCCGCCGACCTCTCCGAGGATCAGCGCCACCATCCCGGCGTGCAGACCACCACGGGGGTGCTCGAACTGGTTGGTGGTGTCCTGCCGGAGCCCATGATGGATGTACGCGGCGATTGCGACGACGAAGAAGAACACCAAAACCATTGCGGCCGTGAGGTTCACCCACGTCGGCCAGGAACTGAGCTGCACGAACACCGCCACCAGCAGGGTCGAGAACGAGTACATCAGCGCGGCCCGGTGCGCGATGTCGACGTAGGGGTGCGCCAGATGGTCGGCGTTGACGGCCATCTGCCGGTACTTCCAGATGCCGAGGACCAGCGCCAGCAGGAAGATCAGGCCGGCGGCGAAAAGCGTGATGACGGTTGCGGTACCGAGAACCATGGGCCCGACGCTACGCGGCGGCCCAGGACAGCAGTCGCTCGACCGGCCAGGTGTTGACGATCCGATCCTGCGGCACACCGGCATCCAGCGCCCGCTGCGCGCCGTAGCCGAGGAAGTCCAGCTGGCCGGGCGCATGCGCGTCGGTGTCGATCGAGAACACGCAACCGGTGTCCAACGCGAGATTCAGTAGCCGGGTCGGCGGGTCACGCCGCTCCGGGCGCGAATTGATCTCCACCGCAACATCATTGGCGGCGCACGCCGCGAATACCGCTTCCGCGTCGAACTTCGATTCCGGCCGGGTGCCGCGCGAGCCCTCGACCAGGCGACCTGTGCAGTGGCCCAGCACATTCGCCCGACCACCGGACACCGCGCGAACCATACGCCGCGTCATCGCTGCGGCGTCCATGGACAGCTTCGAGTGCACGCTGGCCACCACCACGTCCAGCCGCTCCAACAGCTCAGGTTCCTGATCCAGCGAGCCGTCTTCGAGGACGTCGACTTCGATGCCGGTGAGAATCCGCATCGGCGCGAACCGGTCCCGGATTTCGTCGATGACGTCCAGCTGCTGACGGAGCCGGTCCGGACTGAGCCCGTTCGCCACGGTCAGCCGTGGCGAGTGGTCGGTGAGCGCACAGTACTCGTGGCCCAAACGCTGTGCGGTGGCCATCATTTCACTGATGGGCGCCGAGCCGTCGGACCAGTTCGAGTGCAGATGCAGGTCGCCCTTCAGTGCCGTGCGCAGCGCTCCCCCACCCAAATCGGCTGCCGCCGTGCGCAGTTGGACGAGCGCGTCAGGCTCCCGTCCGGCCCACGCCTGGGCGATCACGGCGGCGGTCTTGGGTCCGACGCCGGCGAGCGTCTGCCAGCTATTGGCCCGGCCCAGCTTCTCGCGTTGTTCGGGTGTCAGCGCCTCCACCACGTCCGCGGCTTTGCGGTAGGCCATGACGCGGCGGGACTCCTCACGTGCGCGGTCCTTGTAGAAGGCGATCTCTCGCAACGCGGCCACCGGGTCCATGACGTCCAGTCTGCCAACGCGCGGAGGAAACTCACAGGAATTAGTAGCCGGTCGTGACTAGTTTCAGTAAGCGTGCGATTCGCCTTCAAAACCTCACCGCAAGACACCACCTGGTCGGACATGCTCGCCGTGTGGCAGGCCGCCGACGACATCGACGTGTTCGAGTCCGGCTGGACCTTCGACCACTTCTATCCGATCTTCTCCGACTCGTCCGGTCCCTGTCTGGAGGGCTGGGTCACGCTGACCGCGCTGGCGCAGGCCACCAAACGGCTGCGGGTCGGCGTTCTGGTCACCGGCATCCACTATCGACACCCGGCCGTGCTGGCCAACATGGCATCCGCGCTGGACATCGTCTCGAACGGCCGGCTGGAGCTGGGCATCGGCGCCGGCTGGAACGAGGAGGAGTCCGGCGCCTATGGCATCGAGTTGGGCTCGGTCAAAGAGCGGTTCGACCGCTTCGAAGAGGCCTGCGAGGTGCTCAAAGGCCTCCTCAGCCAGGACACCACGACCTTCGACGGCAAGTTCTATCAGTTGAAGGACGCCCGCAACGAGCCGAAGGGGCCGCAACAGCCGCACCCGCCGTTCTGCATCGGCGGTAGCGGCGAGAAGCGCACCCTGAAGATCACTGCCAAGTACGCCGATCACTGGAACTTCGTCGGCGGGACGCCGGAGGAGTTTGCCCGCAAGCGCGACGTGCTCGCCGCGCATTGTGCCGACATCGGCCGGGATCCCAAGGAGATCACCCTGTCGGCGCACGTCCGGCTCGGCCAGGACCGGGACTACCGCAAGGTGGTCGACGAGGCTGCGGGCCTGGGCGCTGAGGGCCTGGACCTGGCGATCATCTACATCCCCCAACCGCACGACCCGGCCGTGCTGGAGCCGTTGGCCGAAGCGATCCGGGACTCAGGGCTGCTGACCGCCTGAGATACGGCAACCGCCCGGAGCCGAGAGATCGGTTCCGGGCGGGCGTGCGTTCTTAATTATCGCGGAGGTCACAAATCGATAACGATCAGCAAAGCAGCTGACGTTACTGCCGATTACCGTCGGCCAGGGCGGTCGATCGGGCGCTAGGCGCCGAAGCGGACCATGTCCGCGGCGGTGACCAGGCGCTCGTTCTTCGCCGGAAACTCGCGGCTCTTGACCGGGTGCCGGAACAGGGACCAGGCAATACGTCCCATGCGCGAACGTGAGATCGGGTTGTTGTACACGGTGATCACTCCTGCGGTCGGCGATTGGTTGCACCGTGGGGCCAGACTATCGCACGGCCCTCGCGATTTCATTACAACGCCGGTCATCGGCAAACCTTTGGAGGCGCGCCGAAAGTAACAGCGGCGTGTCGGATGTGACTGGTGTGATTGTTGTTGCGGAAGAAGCCCTTAAAGCCCTCTTAATTTAAGAGAGTGACAGCCGCGCAAGTGACCCACCAGACAATATGAGCTACGTCACTCACGCGGCTCAGACCGGAAGTTCACGCGGCTTCCGGAACACGTCGTCCAGCGTGACGGTGCGCAGGTTGCGTTCCTTCAACAGGTCGACCAGTTGGCCGTACACGTGCGTCACCGGCAGGTGGTTGAGGTGGCCGATGACCACCGTCTGCTCCGTGAAGTACTTGCCCGCCATCTTGAGGATGTAGTCCTCGGTGACGATGTTCTCGTCGCCCAGCGATCCCGTCCACATGGTCGGCGTCGAGTAGCCGAGCTCCGCGGCGATCTTGTCGACGATTGCGTTGTGGCTGCCATACGGCGGCCGGTAGTACGGACGGGAGTCGACCCCGAAGGTCGACTGCAGGAACTTGTGGTTGCGCTCCAACTGGTCGACGATCTCGTCCTTGGACAGTTTCGCCAGGTCCGGATGCGACCAGGTGTGGTTGCCCAGCTGAATCTGGCCCGACTCCACGAGCGGCAACATGAGGTCCCGGTTCTCGGTCCATGACTGGTAGCGGCCGTTGACGAAATAGGTCAGCCGCATCCCGGTGTCCCGCGCGAGCTTGGTGTACGCGCGCACCACCTCGGAACTCACGCCGTCATCGAGCGTGATCGCCACGCGATTGCCGGCCACGTCCGGCAGGCTGCTGAGCTCGCCGCCACCCGGCAAGGCCAATCCCATGCCCCGCTGTACCGGTTCCTTCGGAGCCTTCGGCGGCGCCGCGGCCCCGGTCGCGGCCGGCCCGTCGACAGCGCACCGCGCCAGGCCCACGCCGGCCACCACCGAGGCCGACAAGCCCACGAGAAAACGTCGCCGGCTCAGCTCAGAGCCGGCGAACAGGGATCCGGGTGCAGTGGAGTAGTTCGCCATAGGTATTCAGTTCTGGTCGATCGGGACCCGAACCGATTTATTGTGCAACTCCAGTCACACCAGCCTCATGCGACACACCCGGCGGTATCGAGTCGTTATCAACGACGTCCGCGGTCACATCCAGCGGACACACAAGTTCCGTCAGATCACACCGCTGTCCGCAGCTACGCTGGACATGGGGCAATGCCGAAGGGGGGCTTGTGGGACTTTTCGAAAAAGTGACCGACATCGTCGAGGCCCCATTCAAGATTGCGAGCGGCGTCGTCAACGGCGTTATCGATACCACTCACTTCGTGGGTGACATCAGCCGTGGCGACTACACCACCGCGGCAAGCGATCTCACCAAGGTGATTGCGGACGGATCTGACATCGTGCAAGGACTCGGATCGCTCGGCGCATCGGTGGCACCAGTACCGGCGGGATATCAAGGCGCACAAGCGACGGACCCGAGCTCCAAGATCTTGTGGGGCGCCAAGATGGTCATCGAAGGTTTGGAGAAGGCCACAGGAACCGGGACCCCATATGACGGCGACGAGTTCCGTGAATCAAGCAAGCGTTTGGAATCGGTCGTCGAGACCCTGGTTGACGCAGCCCCACATACCGATCGATGGGACGGCACGGCCTCCCAGGTGTATACCGCAGTCAATGCCTCCCACCGGAGGGTTGCATCCGGCGTGCAAGCGTCCGACCTCGCGATTGCCGGAGTCCTCGATACAGAGGCCGGCCAGGTAACCCGGACTCGTAAGACTTTCGACGACGAAAAGGACTGGCTCGGAAAGTTCGACCTCATGACCGTCCATCTCAATGCGACCGGCCCGGGTCGAGCCATCAAGATTGCGCTTGATACCGCGGTAGCCGCTGTTACCGTCACCGCCGCAGGCACCGCTATGACGATTCTCGTGAAGAACAGTTTCGAGAACGCAGGGCGCATTCGCGAACATCTCGATGCGTACGAAACCGCACTGCGCGACACATCCGGAAAACCCGCGAGCAACGGGGTATTCCCACCCATCCCAGACGACGAGCTGCCACGCCGTGATACGAATCCGAATGGCACGACTCACATGCCAAATCCGGAGGACGGCACTACCGAGCCGAGACGCACGAAGGCCAACGAGCCATATACCGAGCCCAGCCCAGAAGAACCCGTCCCAAGCGGCCCGCCAGCCACTCCGTATGGCATGCCCACGTTGCCATCCGCACCGTCAGCTCCTTCAACACCAACAACGTCACAACCAGCACCACCACCGCTCGCGACACCGATTCCGAGCGCCGCACCTACGACACCACTTGCGCCAGCGGCGTTCTCGCCACAGCCTCAGCGGACCACGCCCTCCGCACCCGCAACGACTGCAGCATCGGCATTCACGGCTCCTATGTCGACATCGGCCAGTGCGCCGGTGTCGTCTCCAGGTTCTGCGCAGTCGGCCGCAGTATCGCCGACACAGGCCGCATCAGTTGCCGCCCCGGCGAATCCCGGCCCTCGCGCACCAATCAACGTGCCTACGGAAGAGGCTCAATCGGACGCCACCAAACCCGAACCACAAGGAACGAACCCCCATGGCAAGTGATCACGAAAAGAACCTCGTCGTCCTGACCGAACATCTCCTGCATCTGGCGGAAAAGCAGCGGAAAGCGTCGGATCAGATCGCCGGATCGACCAGGTCATTGGTCGATCCGGCACGTCAAGTGTCCGACACCCACGGGATAGCCTGCGAAGCAACTCATCTGGCGGTGTCGGCGGCGATCTCCGCCCGCCGCGCCGGCGGCAAGCAGATGCAGAAAGTGTCGAACGAGCTCGACCTCAAGCTTACCGACGCGTCTGCCTATTACGGCAACGCCGACGCCGCCGGAGCTCAGATGCTCAATCACCAAATGCCCAGATGAATACATCTGACGACGGCTGGGACGCTGGCACCAACGAAGACGAATCGATCCTCGACACCCTCTACGGCGGGGTGTTTCCGGTGACCAACACCGATGAATCTGCCTCGGCCGCAACATCAGACGGTGACCACGACACCGTTGAGTCACTGATTTTCACTGTGACGAATCCTCTTGGAACCGTCTCGGTAGCTACACTTTCTAACGGCGCACCGTACCGAGTTGAACTCGCCCCTGAAGTCGCCAGGATGACGGAACATGAACTGATCGAAGAGATTTCGCTGATCGCGAGGCTAGCCCGACAGAACGCCCTGGCCGGACAGCACTTGATCATTTCGGGGATGCTCTCCAATTCCGGCCTCGACCGAGCGTTCGTCCGGAGCTACCTGGAACGCGACCTCGGGCTTCCTTCAATGGAAGCCGCACTCGCCGACAAGGCTCGGATCTTCGCCACACGGTACGAACGTGAAGAGGACTGACGGCGTGTACGTCTCGCCACCGGCCGCGACTGCTCCGACTGTTCGACGACGCCGCTGGATACTGATCCTCGCCGCCATCACGACGCTGTTGGCAGTGGTCATTGGAGGCGGAATCTCGTGGTGGTTTCTCGGCGGCGCCGAGAAGTGGGCACGAACCCGATGGACCCCGCCCAAGCAGGATCTACTGTCGACACTGCGGCTGCGACCCACGCCAGGATGGCGGACCACTGTCACCGGCCTGGGGTTACCTGCCGAGGCGCGGATCAACGCTGGCAAAGACTCGTGGGAATACCCCATCATCAAGACGACTTCAAACCGCACGTACGTGCTAGCCAGTACGCCTGGGCCGCCGGAGCGATGGTGGCTTGCCGCGATTGACGGCGCCACCGGACGTCCACTCTTCCGAGCAGTGTCGATGGGCGAAAGTCGCCAGATACCAAGGTGTTTCCCCAACGGCATCGACGTCATATGCGTTTCGGACCACATCGTAGAGCCATCCACCGCGTGGGTCATCAACGGCCAGACCGGTGTCATGACCTATAGCGGGCCGACCGATCTCCGGTTGGCCAACGGCGCCCAACCGCAGGCACAAAGGACGCCCAACTACCTATTAGCCACCTACTTGGGCCTCGGCACCTACGGGATCGGGGCACGCGCAGAGCGGACCTGGCACATTCCCAATACGGGTGGGAGCGGCGGTGAGGTCAAGGATGACGTGACGTTCAGCGACCCAGACGGCGATGGACCAGATGGCACCGTGATGTTTTCGGTCAAAGACGGTCGTCTATGGACCCCGCAGTTTCCCACCGACGCAGACTTCACCGGGTGGGCTTTCTTCGACGGTGGCTTCGCGGCGCAGTTCAGTTCCAAGGCAGATCGCGAGTTCGTTCAACTCTTCGACCTCGACGGAAAGCCCCTCAGCACCAAGCAGATCAAGGGGCACCTGACCGGAGTCGCCGGAAACCTCATCACCGTCTTGGATGCCCGCGCGACGTCGGTCTACGACCTCCGCGGAACCAAGCTTCTGGAGATCTCTGGGAACCGGTCGCGCCACTCCTACCTGGTCGGGACCACACTATGGGTTCGTGAGACCCGCGTTGACGAAGCGCCGCCCGTCTATCGGGCATACGACATGCGTTCCGGCGCGGCAGGCGCTACGTGCGCTTTGGACTTCTTCCGGTCGATCGGTACCGACGGCAGAGTGATCGTGCAGGCGCCCACTGATCGCTCCTCGCCTCAATGGAAGCTGCTTGCTCAGGCCTACGACCTCACCACCTGTGAAGTGGCGTGGTCGATCCCGAGACCGCCTGGCTCCCTTGGCACGGTGGCACGGCTCGGAGACACCCTCGTACAACTATCCGACGACGGCACCGAACTGATCTCGCTCGTCAACCGGTAGGGGGCGATACCCGCGAGGGAACCGAGTTGGTCACCCGGCTCAGATAGCAGTTCGCCGGCCCCGGGAAACCCGGGACCGGCGAACGAAGCCTTCTTACCGATCAGCGCTGCGGCGCAGCCGTCGGCTTGATCGGCTTCGGCAGCGCCGACTCGCCCATCAGATAGCGGTCCACGCCGGCGGCCGCGGCACGGCCCTCGGCGATGGCCCACACGATGAGCGACTGGCCGCGGCCCATGTCACCGGCGACGAAGACGCCCGGCACGGTGGTCTGGAAGTCGTTGTCCCGGGCCACGTTTCCGCGGTCGGTGAGCTCGACGCCCAGCTCGGTCAGCAGGCCTTCACGCTCCGGCCCGACGAAGCCCATAGCCAGGAAGACGATGTCCGCCGCGAGTTCGAAGTCCGAACCCTCGACCTTCTCGAACTTGCCGGCCTTCATGACGACCTCGTGCACCTTCAGCGCCGAGACCTTGCCATCGGTGCCCAGGAACTCCTCGGTGTTGACCGAGAAGACGCGCTCGCCACCCTCTTCGTGTGCCGAGGACACCCGGAACATGAGCGGGTAGGTCGGCCACGGGGTCGACTCGGCGCGCTCCTCCGGCGGACGCGGCATGATCTCGAACTGGTGGACGCTCTCGGCACCCTGCCGGTGGGCGGTGCCCAGGCAGTCGGCGCCGGTGTCACCACCACCGATGATGACGACCTTCTTGCCCTTGGCCGTGATCGGCGGCTCGCCGTCGGGGCCGAGGACGTCGTCGCCCAGCTGCACCCGGTTGCCCCAGGGCAGGTACTCCATGGCCTGGTAGATGCCCTCGAGCTCGCGGCCCGGGATCGGCAGGTCGCGCCATGCGGTCGCGCCGCCGGCCAGGACCACCGCGTCGTAGTCTTCCTGCAGCTGCTCGACGGTGATGTCGACACCGACGTTGACGTTCGTCCGGAACTGCGTGCCCTCGGCCGCCATCTGCTCGAGACGACGGTCGATGTGCCGCTTCTCCATCTTGAATTCCGGGATGCCGTAACGCAGCAGACCACCGATGCGGTCGGCCCGCTCGAGGACGGTCACGTCATGTCCGGCGCGGGTGAGCTGCTGGGCAGCGGCCAGACCGGCCGGTCCGGAACCGACGACGGCAACCTTCTTGCCGGTCTTCACGTCCGGGATCATCGGCTTGACCCAGCCCTGGTCGAAGGCGTTGTCGATGAGCTCGACCTCGACCTGCTTGATGGTCACCGGGTCCTGGTTGATGCCGAGGACGCACGACGCCTCACACGGCGCCGGGCACAGCCGCCCGGTGAATTCCGGGAAGTTGTTGGTGGCGTGCAGGCGCTCGATGCCGTCGCGCCAGCGGTCCCGGTACACCAGGTCGTTCCACTCGGGAATCAGGTTCCCGAGCGGACAACCGTTGTGGCAGAACGGGATACCGCAGTCCATGCAGCGCGAGGCCTGGACCTGCAGGGTCTCCTTGGAGAACTCCTCGTAGACCTCTTTCCAGTCCTTGAGGCGCAGGTCGACCGGCCGGCGGACCGGGGTCTGGCGGTGGGTGTGCTTGAGGAAGCCGTTCGGATCAGCCACGAGCGGCCGCCATGATCGCTTCGCTGACGTCCTCGCCGGCGGCCTCGGCCCCGGCGATCGCCTCCAGTACCCGCTTGTAGTCGCGAGGCATCACCTTGATGAACTGCTCCTTCTGATTCTGCCAATCGGCCAGAATCCGCTGTCCCACAGCCGATTCGGTGCCATCGACATGGGCGGTGATGATCTCGTGCAGCCACAGTTCATCCGTGGCGTCCAGCGCATCGAGATCGACCATCTCGCCGTTGATGTTGCCCGGCAGGGCGCCCTTCGGGTCGTAGACGTAGGCCATACCGCCGGACATACCGGCGGCGAAGTTACGGCCGGTCTCACCGAGGATGACGACCTTGCCACCGGTCATGTACTCGCAGCCGTGGTCGCCCACGCCCTCGACGACCGCGACGGCGCCCGAGTTACGCACCGCGAACCGCTCGCCCACCACACCGCGCAGGAACGCCTGCCCGCTGGTGGCACCGAACAGGATCACGTTGCCGCCGATGATGTTCTCCTCGGCCACATACCCGGCCGGCGCGTTCTTCGACGGGCGCACCACGATGCGTCCACCCGAAAGACCCTTGCCGACATAGTCGTTGGCGTCGCCGTTCACCCGGAGGGTGATGCCCTTGGGCAGGAACGCGCCGAAGCTGTTGCCCGCCGAGCCGTCGAACGTGATGTCGATGGTGCCGTCCGGAAGACCCTGGCCGCCGTGAACCTTGGTGACCTCGTGGCCCAGCATGGTGCCGACGGTGCGGTTCACGTTGGTGATCTTCATGGCGAGGCTCACCGGCACCTTGGACTCGATGGCGTCCCGGCACTCGGCGATCAGCTGCTGGTCGAGCGCCTTGTCCAGACCGTGGTCCTGGCTCGACGTGCAGTACAGATCCTGCTTCATGAAGGCCGACTCCGGTTCGTACAGCACCGGGGTCAGGTCCAGCTTCTGCGCGCGCCAGTGTGCGACGGCCTTGCTGGTGTCCAGCGCGCCGACCTGGCCGACCATCTCGTTGATGGTGCGGAAGCCCAGCTGCGCCATGAGTTCGCGGACCTCTTCTGCGATGAACAGGAAGAAGTTCTCGACGAATTCCGGCTTGCCGGTGAACCGCTCGCGCAGCACCGGGTTCTGGGTGGCCACACCCACGGGGCAGGTGTCCAGGTGGCAGACGCGCATCATGATGCAGCCCGAGACCACCAGCGGTGCGGTGGCGAAACCGAATTCCTCGGCGCCCAGCAGCGCGGCGACGACGACGTCGCGGCCCGTCTTGAGCTGACCGTCGACCTGCACGACGATGCGGTCGCGCAGACCGTTGAGCAGCAGGGTCTGCTGCGTCTCGGCCAGGCCCAGCTCCCACGGCGCGCCCGCGTGCTTCTGCGAGGTCAGCGGGGTCGCACCGGTGCCACCGTCGTGCCCGGAGATGAGCACCACGTCGGCGTGCGCCTTGGAGACACCGGCTGCCACCGTTCCCACACCATTTTCGGACACCAGCTTCACGTGGATGCGGGCCTCGGGGTTGGCGTTCTTCAGGTCGTGGATCAGCTGCGCCAGATCCTCGATCGAGTAGATGTCGTGGTGCGGCGGCGGCGAGATCAGGCCGACACCCGGGGTCGAGTGCCGTACCTCGGCCACCCACGGGTACACCTTGTGCCCCGGAAGCTGACCGCCCTCACCGGGCTTGGCGCCCTGGGCCATCTTGATCTGGATGTCGGTGCAGTTCGTCAGGTAGTGCGACGTCACACCGAAGCGGGCCGACGCGACCTGCTTGATGGCACTGCGCCGCCAGTCGCCGTTGGCGTCCCGGTCGAAGCGCTCGACGTTCTCGCCGCCCTCACCCGAGTTCGACCGTCCGCCAAGGCGGTTCATGGCGATGGCCAGCGTCTCGTGGGCCTCGGCCGAGATCGAGCCGTAGCTCATCGCGCCGGTGGAGAACCGCTTGACGATCTCACTGGCGGGCTCGACCTCGTCGATCGAGATCGGTTCGCGCACACCTTCTTTGAAGGTGAACAGGCCACGCAGGGAGGCCATGCGCTCGCTCTGGTCGTCGACCAGCTTGGTGTACTCCTTGAACACCGAGTACTGCCCGGTGCGGGTGGAGTGCTGCAGCTTGAACACCGTGTCCGGGTTGAACAGGTGGTACTCGCCCTCGCGGCGCCACTGGTACTCGCCGCCGACCTCGAGTTCGCGGTGGGCCCACTCGTCGGGCCGGTCGAGGTAGGCGAGGCTGTGCCGCGCCGCGACGTCGGCCGCGATGTCGTCGAGGTCGATGCCGCCGGTCGGACAGGAGATGCCGGTGAAGTACTCGTCGAGCACGCGCTGGCTGATGCCGACGGCCTGGAACAGCTGGGCGCCGGTGTAGGAGGCCAGCGTCGAGATGCCCATCTTGGACATCACCTTCAGCACACCCTTGCCGGCGGCCTTGACGTAGTTGGCCTTGGCCTGGTCACTGGTCAGACCGGTGATGACGCCGCGGTCGACCATGTCCTCGACGGTCTCGAAGGCCATGTACGGGTTGATGGCGGCAGCGCCGACACCCACCAGCATGGCCATGTGGTGCACCTCGCGGGCGTCACCGGACTCGACCACCAGGCCGACCTGGGTGCGGGTGCGCTCCCGGACCAGGTGGTGGTGGACGGCTGCCGTCGACAGCAGCGACGGGATCGGCGCGAGCCATTCGTTGGACTCACGGTCCGACAGCACGATGATGCGGGCACCGTTGCGGATGGCCTGCGACACCTTGGTGCGGACGTCCTCCAGGGCGCGGCGCAGACCTTCTCCACCGTCGGCGACGGGGTACAGGCAGCTGATGACCGCGGCGCGCATGCCGTGCTTGCGGCCCCGGATCTCGTGGTCGGGGTCGACGCAGATCAGCTTGGACAGGTCGCCGTTGCGCAGGATCGGCTGCGGCACGACGATCTGGCGGCACGAGTTCTCGTCCGGGTTCAGCAGGTCACCCTCGGGGCCGATGACGCCCGAGAGGCTGGTGACGACCTCTTCACGGATGGCGTCCAGCGGCGGGTTGGTGACCTGGGCGAACAGCTGCTGGAAGTAGTCGTAGAGCATCCGCGGCCGCTGCGACAGAACCGCGATCGGGGTGTCGGTACCCATGGAGCCCAGCGCCTCGGCGCCGGTGCGGGCCATGGGCACGATCAGCTGGGTGACCTCTTCGTTGGTGTAGCCGAACGCCTGCTGGCGCAGCACCACGCGGTGGTGCGGCATCTTGACGTAGTCGCCCGGGGGCAGGTCGTCGATGTGGAACAGGCCGTTGTCGAGCCACTCCTGGTAGGGGTGCTCGGCCGCCAGCTTGTCCTTGATCTCCTCGTCGTCGACGATCCGGCCCTCGGCCATGTCCACGAGGAACATGCGGCCGGGCTGCAGGCGCATCTTCTTGACGACGGTCGACGGGTCCAGATCCAGGACGCCGGCCTCGGAGGCCATGACGACCAGGCCGTCATCGGTGACCCAGATGCGCGAGGGGCGCAGGCCGTTGCGGTCCAGGACCGCGCCGACGATGGTGCCGTCGGTGAAGCACACCGACGCCGGGCCGTCCCACGGCTCCATGAGCGACGAGTGGTACTGGTAGAACGCCCGACGGGCGGGGTCCATGGTCTCACTGCGTTCCCACGCCTCGGGGATCATCATCAGCACAGCGTGGTGCAGCGGACGTCCACCCAGGTGCAGGAGTTCGAGCGCCTCGTCGAACCGTGCGGTGTCCGAGGCGCCCGGCGTACAGACCGGGAAGATCTTGTTCAGGTCGTTGTGGAACCCGAACACGTCGGTGTGGATGAGCGCCTCACGGGCCCGCATCCAGTTCTCGTTGCCGTTGACGGTGTTGATCTCACCGTTGTGGGCGACCCGGCGGAACGGGTGCGCCAGCGGCCACGACGGGAACGTGTTGGTCGAGAAGCGCGAGTGCACGATGCCCAGCGCGCTCTTCATCCGCTCGTCCTGCAGGTCCAGGTAGAACGCCTTGAGCTGCGGGGTGGTGAGCATGCCCTTGTAGACGATGGTCTTGCCCGACAGGCTCGGGAAGTACACCGTCTCGCGACCGGGGCCGTCTTGGCCCGGGCCCTTGGTGCCCAGCTCGTGCTCGGCCCGCTTGCGGATGACGTAGGCGCGGCGCTCGAGCTGCATGCCGTCGGCGCCGGCGATGAAGATCTGGCGCAGGGTCGGCATGGCGTCACGCGCCAGGGCGCCGAGCGACGACTCGTCGAACGGCACGTCGCGCCAACCCAGGACCTGCAGGCCCTCGGCTTCGACGATCTTCTCGACGGCCTCGCACGCCAGCTTGGCGTCGCGGGCCGACTGCGGCAGGAAGGCGATGCCCGTGGCATAGCTGCCCTCGGCGGGCAGCTCGAAGCCTTCCTCGGCGCACACGGCGCGGAGGAATTCGTCGGGAACCTGCAGCAGAATGCCTGCGCCGTCGCCGGTGTTCGGCTCGGCACCTGCAGCACCGCGGTGCTCCAGGTTCAGCAGTGCCGTGATCGCCTTGTCGACGATGTCGCGGCTCCGACGTCCGTGAATGTCCGCGACCATGGCGACGCCACAGGCGTCGTGCTCATTCGCGGGGTTGTACAGCCCGACCTTGCTGGGTCCGCCGTGCTGCGGCGCCATTCCCACCTAACCCTTCACCATCTTCTTTACGAAGCATCGCTTGACCGCCGCTTTCAACGGCGTCAGCGGACTGAGCGACGGTATGCCAGCGTGCAGCACTGAACGACGGGCCGTCCCGCTCGCCTCGATTGAGACAAAACGATATGACAAACCCGGCCTGACATGCCAACTTAGGCAGACCTAATGAGGTTGCTGCGACTACGTCTCGCAGCGCTCGAAAGCTACCGGTCGGTAGGGCCAATTTTATTGAAGCACTTGCGTTTTCGCCAATCGTTTCTGGTCACACCCAGACGGAGCCCACCTGCACCACTGGTCACCGCACCCGAATTTGTTTTGCTGCAAATCACATATTCACAGGTTGTTGCCGAATCGTTATTTGCTGCAAAGATTGCTCAGATTCTTAGATTCAGCGCCCGCCGCCGAGCAACCGCCGGTCACCTTTGAGCTGCTATTCAGCAACAGCGGGCCTCCCGGCCGACCAGCGGTGAGACGCTCGAAATGCTGTTTGCTGACCCGGCTTTTTCGACTGGAATTGGAGGGTTCGACCAAATGAGTGCTCCCACGATGACACACAAGCTGGCGGCGGAGGCCGTCGGCACCTTCTGGCTGGTGCTCGGCGGTTGCGGCGCCGCGGTCTTCGCCGCCAATCCCACCGAACACACCTCGATCGGCATCGGATTCCTCGGTGTCGCAATCGCTTTCGGACTCACAGTGCTCACGGGCGTCTACGCGTTCGGCACCATTTCCGGCGGCCATTTCAATCCTGCGGTCACGCTCGGCGCCGCCCTGGCCCGCCGGATCGAGTGGAAGGCGCTGCCGGCGTACTGGATCGCCCAGGTCATCGGCGGCCTCATCGCCGGCGGGGTCATCTACTGGATCGGCAGCGGCCAGCAGGGCTGGTCGGCGACCGGCAACATGGCCGCGAACGGTTTCGGTGACCACTCACCGGAACATTTCGGCCTGGCGTCGGTGCTCATCACCGAAATCGTCCTGACCGCGATGTTCCTGTTCGTGATCCTGGGTTCCACCGACGCCCGGGCCCCGAAGGGCTTCGCCGGACTGTCCATCGGCCTGTCCCTGACCCTGATCCACCTGATCTCGATCCCGATCTCCAACACCTCGGTGAACCCCGCCCGCTCGACCGGCGTCGCGTTCTTCAACGGCAATGGGGCGCCGACGCAGCTGTGGGTGTTCTGGCTGGCGCCGCTGGTGGGAGCCGCCATCGCGGGCGTCGCCTATCCGCTGTTGTTCGGCACGGCCTCGGAACCCGATCGGGACTAGATCTTCTTCAGGTTCGGAATCGCCTGGCGCGCACCGAATCTCGGATTGCGCGCCAGGCCGCTGACCTCGAGCAGCCGCACCGCCCGGTACCGGTGCGGCCGCAGCGGTTCCAGCAAGTCGACCATCGCGGCGTCGTCGATCGGGTGGCCCAGCAACGTCCAGCCGACCATCTTCGCGAGGTGATAGTCACCGACCGAGAGCGCGTCGGCGTCGCCGAAGGCCCGCTGCACGGTCTCGGCCGCCGTCCACACCCCCACGCCCGGCAACGACATCAGCGCCGTCGTCGCGGTCTCGGCTGTCAACCGCTCGAGCGCGTCGGCCCGCTGCGCGCAGCCGACCAGGGTCCGGGCCCGGCCTGGATCCACGTTGGCCCGGTGAAATTCCCAGGACGGGATGCGCCGCCAGGCATCGGCGGTCGGGGGCAACCGCATCCCGGCCGGCGCCGGGCCCGGGGGCGGCGCGCCGTACCGCGTGGTCAGCGTGCGGAACGCACTCCAGGCGTCGATGCCGTGCACCCGCTGCTCGAGAATCGCCGGGATCAGCGCCTCCAACACCCGCCCGGTGCGGCATAAGCGCAGGTGCGGAACCCGGCGCCAGGCTTCGGCGACGGTCGGCTCCGCCGGGTCGAAACCCGTCGCGTCATCCTCGACACCGACCAGCGCGGGCAGGCGGTCCAGAAACTCGGCGGCGCCGTCACCCCACACCTCGCAGTCGACGGTCTTGAGGTCGGGCGAGCTGAGCCGTGCGGTGACCCCGCCGGTGCGCATCAGGCTCGTCCGCCAGATCACGCCGTCGACGGTCCGGAAGGTCGGATCGGTCCCGCCACGGCGCAGCGGCGACAACGTCAGGCCGAGGCCGGCCGGGCCGTCCAGGGCCAGGCTGGCGGTGGGCACGGATTCAGGTTAGGCGGGACGCACCACGATGTCGGCCTTGTCCGGATAGAACGCCACCCGGCCGGCGATCTCCGCGACCGCCGGGTAAGGCTGCTCGTAGGTCCAGATGACGTCTTCGACGCCGCCGACGTGGTAGTAGCCGGCGTCACCCTTGTACGGGCAGTAGCTGGTGGTCGCGCTTCGGGTCAGCACCGCCCGGTCGACGTCGGCGAGCGGAACATATTGCACCGCTGGGTAATTCGACTCCTGCAGAGCCAGCGCATCACTGGTGTCCGCAACCACCCGGCCGTTGACCGTGACGGTCACGCGCCCGGCGGTCGGCGTGATGGTGATGGGGTGCGACGCACTGGGCGTGAGCACGGGACGCTCGGTCATGTTCAGTGCAACACCTTTCCCGGCGGCGCCGATTCCCGACATGACGCTGGGCCTGTCGCCAGTGACAGGCCCAGCCATCAGACGACAGCTACTGACGGATTACAGCGCAATCCAGATGCCGAAGAACCAGAAACCCCACGCCATGAAGCCTGGATCCCACACCGGGTAGACGGTGTAGCCCCAGTAGTCGAACGGCGGAGGCGGCGGTGCCCACGGCGGGGGCGCCACCCAGATGATCTGTGGTCTCGGCGGCGGTCCCCAGCCCCACGGCCCGGGTCCATGGCCCCACGGTGGCGGGCCGCCACGCCAGTGCCAGTCGCCCGGTCCCGGGTCGCCCGGCCTGGGGTGCCACTTCCCCTGGTCACCGGGATGCCAGTCCCCGCGGCCATTGTCGTCGTCACCCGGGTGCCAGTCACCGTGATCGCCCGGGTTACCGGGCGGTGGCCCACCGGGGCCGCCCGGATTTCCAGGTGGATTACCCGGGTTTCCGGGCGGACCACCGGGGTTCCCGGGCGGACCGCCGCCACCCGGACCGTGTCCATTACCCGGACCGTTGCATACCTGCATCGGCGGGCAGGGCGGGGCAGGCTTCGCCTGCGCGATATTGACTCCTAATCCCATAATCGCCGCGCTCACCCCACTGGTGAGCGCGGTAGCTACCACAAACGTCTTTTTGCTCATATCAACCCAACTCCTTCGTTGGAAGGTGCCGTCACGCGGTATATCGCCGCGATACCCCCAAACGGTTACCCGTAACGGTCGAGCATTCTTGTTGCGCCACCGACAATTACCGCTTGCCCAACCCCTGGACGGCCTGTCTACGATCAGCCCCATGACCGCACAGGGACCCGCCTCCGTCACCGCCGCCATCGAGATCGCCGCCAGCCCGTCGGACGTCTACGCGTTGCTGACCGATCTGCCCACGTTGGCCTCGCTCGCCGAGGAGGCACACACCATGGAGTGGCAGAAGGGCTCGTCGGCGGTACCCGGTTCGGTGTTCAAGGGACACAACCGCAACGGCTCGAAGACGTGGACCACGAGCTGCACCGTCACCGAAGCCGTGCCGGGTAAGACGTTCGGCTTCGCCGTGAAGTCCTCGATCGTGCCGATCGCGCACTGGCGCTACGACATCACCGAGACGGCCGACGGCTGCCGCGTCGCCGAGTCCACGTGGGACAACCGGCCGGGCCTGCTGAAGCTGTTCGCCGCCTCGCTCACCGGTGTCGCCGACCGCGACGCGGCCAACGCCGAGAACATCCGGCTGACGCTCGAGCGGCTCAAGGCCCGCGCCGAAGCGGCGTAGCCTACGACGCCGTCAGCCCCACGAATACCGGTGATACTGCGACATATGCCGCATACCGGGTACGGCGCGCATGACGGCCGCCACGACCCGCAGCCCCGTCGGCAGCCGGTCGTAGCCGTCGGGGCCGAGGGCCGACTCCCACGACAGCAGTCGCAGCCCGGGCACCGCTGACAGGACGTCGTCCGGGCCGTCCATGGCCCACTTCAACGTCGCGCCCGACCGCCGCACGATGGAGTTCGTCCACTGCAGCTTCACGCCCAGGCGACTGAAGGCATCGAATTGCACTTCCCCACTTGGGAAATGCGCCACGATACGACGGAACAGGGCCTGGCCGTCGGCCTCGCTGAGGTACATCGTGAGACCTTCGGCGAGCATCAGCACCGGGCGGTCGGCCGGGATGTCGGCGAGCCACGCCGGGTCCGTCACCGACGCCGGCACGATGTGGCAGTGCTCGCGGGGCGGGTACAGCTGCCGGCGCAGCTCGGCGACCTCCGGGTAGTCGACGTCGTACCAGTCGACGCCGGGCCCTGGGTCCAGCCGGTAGTACCGGCTGTCCAACCCGCAACCCAGGTGCAGCACAACGGCTTCCGGGTGCACGGCCAGGAACTGCCGGGCCGTCTTGTCGAAGTAGGCGGACCGCAACGTGATGCCCGGCGACCTGGCGGCCGTGACCGTGGTCTGCGACCAGTCGTAGTCGATGCGGGCGACGACATCCCGGGCGTAGGTGTCGTGCAGCACCGAATTCGGCAGGTCGGCGTCCAGGGCCTTACCGTACAGCGTGGCCAGCATGGTCTGCGGCGCCCCGGTGAGGTCCACCTGCAATCTGTCCGTCATGGTTTCGACGCTAGCCGCGGTAGGCCTTGCCGCGCCACGACTTAACGCCGCACGGCGCGTTGTTCAGCCCGTGGATTTCTGGGCCTGGCGGGCCTTTCGCAGGCCCACCCAGAACCGCGCCGCCTCCCGCACCGCGTCCTCGACCGGCCTTGGCTCCCAACCCAATTCGGCTCTGGCCTTGCTGCAGTCGACGGGCGCCTCGGCGCGCATCAGCCGCAGGGACGCCAGCGACATGTGTTCGTCGGTGCCCTTGAACCGGCCTTTGACGGTGCCCATGGTGGCGAGCGCGTACGTCACCGGCAGCGGCAGCGACTTGGCCGGTGCCGGCACCCCCGCCTCGGCGGCGGCGATCCGCGCCACCTCGGCATTGCTGATCATCTTGTCGGAGATCAGGTACCGCTCACCGGGCCGGCCCTTGTCGGCTGCCAAGATCAGCGCGCGGGCGGCGTCGTTGACGTCGACCGCTTCCAATTCGATGCCGCTCATCACGAACGGCAGCTTCCCGAATGCGGCGCCGGCGATGATGGCGCCGTGCGGCGTGCGGCCCCAGTCCGTTCCGCCGTAGGTGGTGGACACACACATCGCGACGGCCGGCAGCCCGCGTTCCCGGGCGTACTGCAGCACCAGTTTCTCGGCCTGCACGCGCGACCGCACGTACGGCGGCAGGGTGCGCTCATCGGCGATGTCGTCCTCGCTGGAGACGAAGCCGCGCTTGCGCCCCACCGTGGCATAGCTGCTCGTGAAGACGAATTTCTTGAGCCCCGAAGCGATTTCGGGTTCCACCGCGACGTCCAGCACGTTGCGGGTGCCCTCGACGTTGGTGCGGAACAACGGCGACGGGTCCCGGAGCCAGCCACGGGTGTCGACGACGCAGTAGTAGACGACGTCGGCCCCGGTCATCGCGGCGCGCAGGGTGTCGTTGTCCCAGATGTCGCCCTCGTAGCGGGTGACGTCGAGGTCGTCGATGCCGATGGTGTTGGCGCCGGCCCGGACCATGACCCGCACGTCTTCCCCGGCCGTCACCAGCTGCCGGGTGACGTGCGAGCCGAGGTAGCCATTGGCCCCGATGACGAGGGCGGTCACCGACGTCCCCTGCCACCGACCTTGCGCATCCACTCCTCGGCCACGTCGGGCAGCGTGCCCAGCGCTTCGGCCTTCTTGCACCACGCCATGGTGGTCTCGAGGAATTTCATGGGGTTGTAGATGTCTTCCTGCTTGCTCCACAGGCCGTCGCCCGCGTACGTCATGATCGAGATGTTGGTGGCGCCGATGATGGTGCCGTCTCCCGGATCGCGCATGGGGTTGTCGAGTTCGCAGATGACGCGGCCGGTCCCCTCGTCGTACACCTTCCACAGCGACGGGAACGACGTCATGTAGCTGCCGGGGAAGTTCTCCATGGTGTTCCAGATCCAGGGCCGCACCTCTTCGCGACCGTGCATGGTGCCCATGGCGTGCTCGATGTACAGCACGTCCTCGGTGTAGTGGTCGGTCCACGGATCCCAGTCGCGCGTCTGGGCGGCGCGGTCCACGGTCTGCTCGAAGACGTCGAATGCCGCGATGAGTTCCTCACGGCTGAAGGTGTTGCCCGTCACAGGAAAACTAGAACACGTTCTAGTGGTGCTTGTCGAGCACTTGCATAATTGATTCAAGGAGGCGCACATGACAAACACCGAAACCGCGATCCTGGCCGGCGGCTGCTTCTGGGGGATGCAGGACCTGATCCGCAAGCAGCCGGGCGTGCTGACCACGCGGGTCGGCTACACCGGCGGGACCAACGATCACCCGACGTACCGCAACCACCCCGGCCACGCCGAGGCCGTCGAGATCATCTACGACCCCAGCCAGACCGACTATCGCGCGCTCCTGGAGTTCTTCTTCCAGATCCACGATCCGTCGACCGTCAACCGGCAGGGCAATGACGTCGGCACCAGCTACCGCTCGGCGATCTTCTATACCGACGACGAGCAGAAGCGCATCGCCGAGGACACCATCGCCGACGTCGACGCCTCGGGCCTGTGGCCCGGCAAGGTGGTCACCGAGGTGACGCCCGCCGTCCCGTTCTGGGAGGCCGAGCCGGAGCACCAGGACTATCTGGAGCGCATCCCCAACGGCTACACCTGCCACTTCCCGCGGCCGGGCTGGAAACTGCCCAAGCGCCAGTGATTTGTGCACGATTTTCCGCGCCACCCGCGGAAAATCGTGCACAAATCACGCCGTGGCGGCTCGCTCGGCGATCAGCCGGGCGACCAGCTCGGGGTGCTGATCGGGTAGCCAGTGATTGGCGCCTTCGACGATCTCGAACTTGTACGGCGCGTGGACGAACTGTTCGGTGAGCAGGGCGCCCTTGCGGCCGAGGGCGATGTCGCCGTCGCTCCAGATGTAGGTGGTGGGCCGGGTCACGGGCGTGAACGCCGATTTCGGGTTCACGAACGGCATGGCGCGGTACCAGTTGAGTGCGGTGGTCAGCGCCCCGCTGTCGAATACCTCGGCCCGCGTGACGGCCAGCGCTTCATCGGTCATTCCGCTGCGCGGCATGGCCAGTTGCGCGAATCGTTCGCCGAGCCACGGCAGTTGGAAGATCAGCATGTAGTACGAGTGCAGCGCCTGCGTCCCGACGGCCATCGCCTTCAGGAAGGCGCCGGTGTGGGGCACCGACACGGCGGTCAGGGTGCGCACCAACTCCGGTTTCGTCGCCGCCAGCGACCAGGCGATCGCGGCGCCCCAGTCGTGCCCGACGACGTGCACCGGTCCGCCGACCAGGTCGATCAGCGCGGCAACGTCGTCGGTCAGTTTGGGGATCGTGTATTGCCGCCGGCCCTTCGGCCGGGCACCGGGCGAATAGCCCCGCTGGTTGGGTGCCAGCGTCCGGAAACCGTTGGCGTGCAACAGCTCCGACACGGCGGCCCAGGACTCGGCGGTCTGCGGGAAGCCGTGCAACAACACCACGACGTCGCCGTCGATGGGGCCGGAGTCGACCACGTCGAAGGTCAGTCCGTCATTGCGGTACTGCGTAATCCGTTCGGTCACGGCATGAACCTACAGCGGGGTGACCCGCCGGCGTAAGGTCACGCGGCCACCGTCTTTGGGCGTGTAGGCCACACCCCGCGAGAAGACCCGCTCCCCCGGCGCGCTGGTGACCTGAATAGCGAAGTGCCGCAACACCGTCCGCAGCACGACGTCCATCTCGACCTGCGCGAACACCGCGCCCACGCAGCGCCGGGTACCGCCACCGAACGGCAGGAACGCCAGCGGCGGACGGCGCCCGAGAAACCGCTCCGGATCGAACCGCTCCGGATCGGCGAATTCCTTTGCGTCCTCGTGCATGTGGTCGATGGCGACGATCACCGAGAAACCCCGCGGAATGACCCATTCCCCGAGCTGGAAGGTCGGCGCGTACACGTGCCGGCCGGCGAAGTCGATGATGGTGCGGATGCGTTGTACCTCCAGGATGGTCGCCTGGCGGTACTCGTCGGTCTCACCGGCTGCCACCTCGTCCTCGAGGCGGCGCAGCACCTCGGGGTGGCGGGAGATCCGTTCGAAGACCCACGCCATGGTGGCCGCGGTGGTTTCGTGACCGGCCGCCAGCAGCGTCAGCAGTTCGTCGGCGATGTCGCTGCGGGACATCGCCGTTCCGTCCTCGTAGGTGCTGCGCAGCAGCAGCGCCAGCACGTCGTCGCGGCTCTCGAGATCGGGATCGGCGGCGACCGTGTCGATGAGCCTGCCGACGACCTCGTCGTACCGTCGCCGGTACTCGGCGAGCCGGCCCCACGGTGTGAAGCGGCCGTACGTGCGCGGCGGCATGGGCAGCACCGCGAGCCGCGACCCCAGGGTTACCCACGGCGGGATGATCCGCCGCAGTTCGTCGAGGTGGTGACCGTCGGCGCCGAACACCGCGCGCAGGATGGCGTTGAGGGTGATGTGCATCATCGGCTCGAGCGTCGAGAACGACTTCCCCTCGGGCCAGGACGCCGCCGCACGCAGCGTCTCCTCTTCGAAGATGCGCTCGTAGTTCTTGATGCTCTTGCCGTGGAACGGCGGGGTCAGCAACTTACGGCGCAGCCGGTGTTCGGAACCGTCGAGTGCGAACACCGATCCGCTGCCGAGGACGCGGGACAGATTCGGCTGGATGTTGCCGACGTCGGCCGGGTTCGCCGCGAACAGCTGCTTGGCCAGCTGCGGGTCGGTCACCATGACCGCGCGGCCGAAAACCGGTGCGTCACAGGTGAATACCGGACCGAGTCGCGGCACCATCCGGTTGACGAAGCCGCGCCGGTTGGTCGCGAACGCGACGCCCTGGAGCAGCTTGGGGACTCCGGTCGCCGGCGGCAGGTGGATAGCCGGGGCGCGGTCGGTGAGTTCAGCGGTGACGGTTTCGGTCATGGCACACTCCAAGCCACTGATTACGCGGTACCACGGTGTACCACGCGGTTATCGGGTACGGTACCGGCTGGTACCACAGCTAGGCAAGGGTTCTGGGAGAGATGGCAGACGGCGAGGTCAACTCGGCACAATCGGCGGCACAGCCCTTCCGCGGGCGGCTGCTCGACGGGCTCGCCACCTCCCTGGAGACCCGGGGCTACCGCGACACCACCGTCGCCGACATCGTCCGGAACGCCAAGACCTCCAAGCGCACCTTCTACGACCAGTTCGCCAGCAAGCAAGAGTGCTTCGTCGAGCTGCTGCGCACCAACAACGACGACCTCATTGCCCGGATCCGCGCCGCCATCGATCCCGCCGCCGAGTGGGAGCAGCAGGTGCGCAACGCGGTGGACGCGTACGTCGCGCATATCGCTTCGCGGCCCGCGATCACCCTGAGCTGGATCCGGGAGGCGCCAGCCCTCGGTGACGCCGCGCTACCGCTGAATCGCCATGCCATGGAGCAGCTCACCGACATGGTCGTCGACCTCAGCAGCGGCGCGGCATTTCAGCGCGCCGGTCTGTCCCCCGTCAGCCGGCCGGTGGCCCTGATCCTGCTCGGCGGCCTTCGCGAACTCACGGCGCTGCTCGTCGAGGACGGCCGCGACGTCGCGGACCTCACCGAGCCGGCTCTCACCGCCGCGCTCGCGATGCTGGGCACCCGATCGTCAGCGCAGCATCAGGCGCGCTGACTTCTCCAGCCGTTCGGCGATCTCGTCGTACGACGTGAATCCCATGCCGGCCCGGACCAGCGCGCCCGAATAGAGCATCTCCAGAGACTCGATGACGTCGTCGTCTACGTCCGGGCCGAGCGCCGCCGCCAGCCGCGCGCGGATGTCCCCGGCGATGCGCTGCCGCAGCACCTCGACATCCGGGTCGCGGCCGAGCAGCGCGTTGGTCACGGCGCCGGCGAACTCCGGCTCGTCGATCACCAGCAGCGCGATGTGCCGAAGCACCTCGGTCACCCGCGTGGCAGGATCGTCGGAGTCGTGCGCCGCGGGCGGCGAGGACGCCAGCCGGCGCCAGAACACCTCGGCGACGAGGTGTTCCTTCGACGAGAAGTAGGTGTAGGCCGTCGCCGCGCCGACACCGGCGTCGGCCGCGACCCGGCGGACCGTCAGTCCCGCGAAGCCTTCGCGGCGCAACAGCTCGAGCGCGGCACGGCTCAGCCGGTCGACCGTATCGGCCTGTTTGGCCGTCAACCGGCGCCGGGTGGGCTCAAGCGCCTGTTCGGACACGTGTCCGGACGCTACGGCAACGGGCGAACCGCAGCAAGCGGTCTACCGTGGACACATGCGGGCGTTGATCGTCGTCGACGTGCAGAACGACTTCTGCGAAGGGGGTTCCCTCGCGGTGTCCGGCGGCGGCGAGGTGGCCCGCGCGATCACCGGCCTGCTGGCCCGCCGCGAGTACGACCACGTCGTGGCCACGGCCGACCATCACATCGACCCGGGCGCGCATTTCTCCGACCAACCCGACTACGTGACGTCATGGCCGCCGCACTGCGTCGCCGGGACACCGGGCGAGCAGTTCCACCCCGAGCTCGACGTGTCCACGGTCGAGGCGGTGTTCCGTAAAGGCCGGTACACCGCGGCGTACAGCGGGTTCGAAGGCGAGGACGGCACCGGCACCGCGCTGGCGGACTGGCTGCGCACCCGCGGCGTCGACGAGGTCGACGTGGTCGGCATCGCCACCGACTACTGCGTCAAGGCGACGGCAGCCGATGCCGCCACGGCCGGGTTCCGCACCCGCGTCCTGCTCGACTACACCGCCGGGGTTTCGGCCGATGGCACCGCGAATGCCGTTGCCGCCCTGAAGGATTCCGGCGTGACGGTGGTCTAGGCGGTCGGATCCACCGGCCGGCCCGACCACCGCGGCAGCCGCCCGGCCTGCAGCGCCCGCACACCCTCCTTGGCGTCGTCGTGCGCCATCACCGCGAGATGGATCTCCGTCTCCCGCTGCCCCACCTCGTCGCGCGACAGGTCGAACGAATCCCAGAGCAGCCGCTTGCTGGCCGCCACCGACATCGGTGCGGTGTTGTCCGCGATGTCATGGGCCACCGCCAGCGCGGCCGGCAGCACCTCGTCAGCGGGCAACACACGGCTCGCGATACCGAGCTCCGCCGCGCGGTGTCCATCGAAAGTTGTTCCGGTCAAAAGGATTTCCGCAGCCCGGGCGATGCCGACCAGCCGCGGCAACACCCAGTGCGAGTAGGCGTCCCCGACCACCCCGCGGCGCACCTGCACGACGCCGTAGCGGGCGTCGGCGGCGAAAATCCCGATATCGCACTGCAGCGCCAAGGTGAGCCCCAGGCCGATCGCGTGCCCGTTGACCGCCGCGATCACCGGCTTGCTCAACGACCACGCGGGAACCGGGATGCCGGCCGCACTGAACTCCGGGCCCGGCGCCGCGAAGGTCTCGTCGCCCGCGCCCAGGTCGGCCCCGGCGCAGAACGCCGGTGGCGCCCCGGTCAACACGATGGCCCGCACGTCGTCGGCCTCGTTGCTGCGGGTGTAGGCGTCGGCGAGCTCTTCCCGCATCCCGTCACCAAACGCATTGCGCCGCTCGGGCCGGTTCAGCGTCAGCGTCACCACACCGCCGTCGAACCTGGTCAGCAGCGTGCGGTATTCGGGGAACACCGCCCGAGTAAACCACGATCCTGCAATACCTCTGTAACAGAGCTATTATGGCGACGTGCCCACACACACCGCCCCGACCTCGGACCTCAGCACCGACCTGTTCCATACCGTCGGCAGGTTCCGCCGGCAGCTGCGCCGCACCGCCGGGGGGAGCTTCGCGGGCGTCACCCAATCGCAAGCCGAACTGCTCAGACTCGTCGGCCGCCGGCCCGGCATCTCGGTCCGGGAAGCCGCACAGGAACTCGGCCTGGCCGCCAACACCGCGTCGACCCTGGTCTCCAAGCTGGCCGCGGACGAACTCCTGGTCCGCACCGTCGACCCCGACGATCGCCGCATCGGTCGGCTCCGACTGACCGAACCCGCCCAGCAGCTCGCCGATCAGACCAGGGCCTCGCGCCGGGCGGCCCTCGATGTCGTCCTGAAGCAACTCAGCACCGATCAAATCGACGATCTGACAAAGGGTTTGACCGTCCTGGCCGAGATGACCCGAATGCTCCAGGAGGGCCAACCATGAGTACTCCCGCCGTCGAATGCGACCACGTCACGCACCGCTACGGCGATTTCACCGCGGTCGACGACCTGAGCCTCACCGTCCAGGTGGGTGAAACCATGGGACTGCTCGGCCCCAACGGCGCCGGCAAGACCACCCTGGTGCGGCTGCTCACCACCCTGACGCCGGTGCAGCACGGGCAGGTCCGCATCTTCGGGCTCGACGCCGGCCACCGCACCATGGATATCCGCCAGAACCTCGGCTATGTGCCGCAACAACTCTCGATCGAGTCCGCCCTCACCGGACGTCAGAACGTCGACCTGTTCGCGCGCCTCTACGACGTGCCGCGGCGTGAACGCCGAGCACGGGTCGACGATGCACTCGATGCCATGCAGCTCCTCGACGTCGCCGACCGGCCCGCGAAAACCTTCTCGGGCGGCATGGTCCGGCGACTCGAGCTGGCGCAGGCCCTGGTGAACCGGCCGTCGCTGCTGGTCCTCGACGAACCAACCGTCGGCCTGGATCCCATTGCGCGCGACAGCGTCTGGGCCCAGGTGGCGAACATGCAGCAGGAGTTCGGCATGACGGTCCTACTCACCACGCACTACATGGAGGAAGCCGACGCATTGTGCGACCGGGTTGCCCTCATGCACCACGGCGTCCTGCAGGCCGTCGGGTCGCCCACCGATCTGAAGGCGACGCTCGGTCCGGCCGCCACGCTCGAGGACGTGTTCCGGCACTACGCCGGGTCCGACCTGTCCGGGGACGACGACCGCCAGACCCTGAAGGACATCCGCGCCGGAAGGAGGACGGCCCGTCGTGTCAGTTGATGTCGAACTCGTCGCCGCACCCCGCGGCGCCAGGCGTATCGGCGGGCTCGCCCGCCGCATGGGCGCCTTCGCACTGGTCGAATTGCAGAAGCTGCGCTACGACCGCACCGAGTTGGTCACCCGGACGATCCAGCCCGCCCTCTGGCTGCTGATCTTCGGCCAGACCTTCTCCCGGCTGCATGTCATCGACACCGGCAGCGTGCCGTACCTGTCGTTCCTGGCGCCGGGCATCATCGCCCAGTCGGCGCTGTTCATCTCGATCTTCTACGGCATCCAGATCGTCTGGGACCGCGACGCCGGCATCCTCGCCAAGCTGATGGTGACCCCGTCGCCGGCGTCGGCGCTGATCACCGGCAAGGCGTTCGCGGCGGGCGTCCGATCGATAGCCCAGGTGATCGGGGTGCTGGTGATCGCCCTGCTGATGGGCATCCACCTCAGCTTCAACCCGCTGCACATCGTGGCCGCCATGGCGGTGGTGATGCTCGGGTCGGCGTTCTTCTCTTGCCTGTCAATGACTTTGGCGGGGCTGGTGCGCAACCGCGACCGCCTGATGGGCATCGGCCAGGCCATCACCATGCCGCTGTTCTTCGCCTCCAACGCGCTGTACCCGGTGGACATCATGCCGGGCTGGCTGCGCGCGCTGTCCACCGTGAATCCGTTGTCCTACGAAGTGAACGCGCTGCGCTCACTACTACTCGGCACACCCGGCCACACCCTGCTGGACATCGCGGTCCTGGCCGTCGCGGCAGTCCTGGGCATCGCCGCGGCGTCGGCCCTGCTGCGCCGCCTGGTCCGCTGACGAACGCTGTGCGGCTACCTAATCCGCTCTCATCTGACGCCCATGCGGCGCGCGTTGACTCGTCTCATGAAGCACAGCATCGTCGCGGTCGTCCTGGACGCCGGTACCGACGCCGGCCTGGCCACCGCCCACAGCCTGCTGGCCGAGGGACACCGCGTGGTGGTGACGGCCCGGCAGGCCGGCCCGCTCGTCCGCATCACCCACGGCTACCCCGCCGACCGCATCTACGCGCTCGCCGCCGACACTCACGATCGCAGCCAGTTCGACCAGGTGCTGGCCCTGACGCGCGCCCGGTTCGGCCGCGTCGACATGATCGTCGACCCCAAGCTGTATAGCTCGGTCCTCATGGCTTCGGCCTGAATTGCTGTTAGGTTCGAGCCAATCGGTCGATCACGGCCACGAGATTGGAGCGAACGTTGCGCAAGGTCCTCAAGATCGCTGCAGCAGTCTTCACCGTCGCGGCAGTTTCCGCCGCCGCCACCGAAACCTTGGCCAATTCCCCCGCCACAATTCCGTTCATCCCGACGGGCATCAGCCAGTCGGCCAGCAGCGTCGGCTTCGCCGACTCCGACGTCTACGGCATGAACGCCGACGACATCAACCACACCTTCGACCTGATGTCGGCGACGGGCGTGCGCACCGTCCGCATCATCATCCCGTGGGCCGGCATCGAGGGCACCCAGGGCAGCTTCAACTGGGGCCAGGTCGACACCGTCGTCGGGGCGGCCAACGCTCGCCACATGTCGGTGGTCGGCGCCATCGTCGCGACGCCGGCCTGGGCCGTGGCCCCCGGCGCCCTCCCGATCAGCAGCCCGCCGGCCTCGGCCGCGGTGTATGGCGATTTCGCCGGCGCGGTCGCCGCGCACTACCGGGGCCGCGTCGACGCCTACGAGATCTGGAACGAGCCCAACGCCGTGATGTCGTGGACCTCCGGCCCGCAGGGCCCGGAGCCCGCCGTCTACGCCGACATGCTCAAGGCCTCGTACCCGAAGATCAAGGCCGCCGACCGCGGCGCCGTCGTCATCGGCGGTGTGGTCGGCGCGGTCGTGTCGTTCGGCTCGCTGACCCTGGACCCCGTCACCTTCGTCCAGCGCATGTACGGCGCCGGAGCGGCCGGGTCGTTCGACGCGCTGTCGTTCCACCCGTACCACTACAACCTGAAGTTCTCGGCCGGCGCCGGCGTGCCCAACTCGCCGCTGAGCCAGACCGAAGGCATTCACGCAGCCATGGCCGCCAACGGTGACGGCGGCAAGAAGATCTGGGCCACCGAGTACGGCGAGCCCAACTCGGCCGTCGACGAGGCCACCCAGGCCGACTACATCCGCGACTTCCTGGCCAAGTGGCGCACCCTGCCCTACGCCGGCCCGTCGTACATCTACACCACGCGCGACCGCGTCACCGGCAGCTCGAACCCCGAGGAATCCATCGGCGTCTACCGCTCCGACTGGACCCCGAAGCCGGCTCAGGCGGCCGTCAAGGCCATGGCCTAACCACCGACGATGTTGGCGATCGCCCCCAGCGGCAGGTCGAGCCAGTGCGGCCGGTGCCGGGCCTCGTACCCGGCTTCGTATACCGCCTTGTCGAGTTCGTAGGCGGCGAGCAGTTCCGCGTCGGCGTCGGTACCGCCGCCCTCGGCATAGCCATCGCAGAACGCCGCCCGGTTGCGGTCGGCCCATTCCCGCGCGCGTGCGGCGAGCTGCTTGCGACGCTGTTCGTTGCCGCCGCCCTCGGTCAGCCGCTGGAAGGCCGCGTACTGGTAGGACCGCAGCATTCCCGCGACGTCCCGCAGCGGCGAGTCGGGTGCGCGGCGCTGATCGAGTGACTGCCCGGGTTCGCCTTCGAAGTCGATCAGCAGCCAGGTCTCGGGGGTGCGCAGCACCTGGCCCAGATGCAGGTCGCCGTGAATCCGCTGCACCGTGATCGGCTGTCCCTCGAGCGCGCGGTAGCGACTCTCGATGGCCGCGGCGTACTCGCGCACCTGCGGCACCGACGCGGCCACCGCTTCCAGCCGCTCCAGCATGATCGCCACCGGGAACAGCGCCGTGGCCGTGCCGAGCTCGTCGGCGAGCGTGGCATGCACCGCGGCGACAGCCTGGCCCAGCCGCTCGGACTCCCCGGCGAAGTCGCCGCCCACCTCATTGGCGTACAGGTCACCTTCGGCGTACAGGTCACGCGTGCTGGCGACGGCCATGTCCCAGCCCTCGGCGGCGTTGTCGGCGAAACGGGCCAGCATGCCCAGCGCCGTCTCCGGGCCACCATCCAGCGACATCGTCCCCAGCAGCGGCGCCACATGCGGGCTACCGGCCCGGCCGAGCACCCGCGTGAGCTCGATGTCGGGATTCACGCCCGACGTGACGCGGCGGAACAGCTTGAGGATGGCGGCTTCGTCGAACACGACGCTGGTGTTGCTCTGTTCGGCACCCATCACTCGCGCCGTCTCGCCCGCGGGCAGCTCGGCGTCGGGCTCCGCGGCGAAGGAGACCGGACCGATCGTCGCCGAGTCGGCGATCAGGCCGAGCAGCAGGTTCGCGACTTCCGGGTCGCCCAGGGCGTCACCGACCTCGCCTTCGCCCTGGCGCAGCACCAGCTGGTACCGCTCGCCGGGGCCGTCGTCGTAGCTGACGTCGAGCAGCACCAGGTCGACGTCGTCGCGCAGTGCCACGACCAGCGCCGGTTCGGCGCCGGTCAACTCCCGGTTGCGGCCGGCGTACCAGCGCTGCTGGGTCAGGTATTCGGTCAATTGTGGATCCATCACGGCTCCTCACCGACGGGCGCGCGCAACGAGAACCAGTAGAAACCGTGCCCAGGCAGTGTCAACAGGTAGGGCAGTTCCCCGATGCGGGGGAACTCGACCTGGCCGGTCAGCTCAACCGGCGTGTAGCCGTTCCAATGCTGCAGGTTCAGCTCGATCGGCTGGGGAAAGCGGGACAGATTGTTGACGCACAAAACAGTGTCAGCTTCACCGTCATCTCGCACGAGCTCGCGCACATACGTGAGTGCCGACGGATTGGAGCCGCCGAGTTCCCGGAAGGACCCGACGGCGAACGCGTCGTGCCGCCGTCGCACCGCGAGCATGGTGCGCGTCCAGTTGAGCAGGGAATTCGTGGTGTCGCGCTGCGCTTCGACGTTCACCGCCTGGTAGCCGTACACCGGGTCCTGGCTCGGTGGGACGTAGAGCCGGCCGGGGTTCGCGGTGGAGAACCCCGCGTTGCGGTCAGCCGACCACTGCATCGGGGTGCGCACGCCGTCGCGATCGCCGAGCCAGATGATGTCGCCCATGCCGATCTCGTCGCCGTAGTACAGCACCGGCGAACCGGGCAGCGACAACAGCAACGCGGTGAACAGCTCGGTCTGGTTGCGGTCGTTCTCCAGCAGCGGGGCCAGGCGCCGGCGGATGCCGACGTTGGCCTTCATCCGCGGGTCCTTGGCGTACTCGGCGTACATGTAGTCACGCTCTTCGTCGGTGACCATCTCCAACGTCAACTCGTCGTGGTTACGTAGGAAGATGCCCCACTGCGCCATGTCGGGGATGGGTGGTGTCTGGGCCAGGATCTCCGAGATCGGGAACCGGGACTCCCGCCGGACCGCCATGAAAATCCTTGGCATCAGCGGGAAATGGAAGGCCATGTGGCATTCGTCGCCGCCGGTCTCCGGGTCGCCGAAATATTCGACGACATCGGCCGGCCACTGGTTGGCCTCGGCCAGCAGGACCCGGCCCGGGAATTCGTCGTCGATCACCTTGCGGCACCGTTTGAGGAAGGCGTGCGTCTCGGGCAGGTTCTCGCAGTTGGTGCCCTGGCGTTCGAACAGGTACGGCACGGCGTCCAGCCGGAAGCCGTCGATGCCCAGGTCCAGCCAGAAGCGCAGCACGTCGATCATCGCTTCCTGCACGTCCGGGTTGTCGTAGTTCAGGTCGGGCTGGTGCGAGAAGAAGCGATGCCAGTAGAACTGCTTGCGCACCGCATCGAACGTCCAGTTCGATTCCTCGGTGTCCACGAAGATGACGCGCGCGTCCTGGTACTTCTCGCTGGTGTCACTCCAGACGTAGAAGTCCCCGTAGGGCCCGGTGGGGTCGCGGCGGGACTCCTGGAACCAGGCGTGGGTGTCGGAGGTGTGGTTCATCACCAGGTCGGTGATGACGCGGATACCGCGCCGGTGCGCCGCGTCCAATAGGGCGACGAAATCCTCGACGGTGCCGAATTCCGGCAGCACCTTGTAGAAGTCGCGGATGTCGTAGCCGCCGTCGCGCAGCGGCGAATCGTAGAACGGTGGCAACCAAATACAGTCGACACCAAGCCATTTCAAGTAGTCGAGTCGCTCGGTGAGACCCCGGAGGTCCCCTGAGCCGTCAGCGTCTGAGTCGTAGAAGGCGCGGACCAACACCTCATAGAAAACCGCGCGTTTGAACCAAGTGCGGTCCTCTGGGAGGACTCGCGCGTGTCCGAAGTCCGCGGCGCTTGGATGTTCCACGCCACCGTTGGAGGCGTCCATCGACAACTAACGTACCCGCGCCTGGGTAGGGTGCAAACGTGGCGACACGCGATCATGGCGACCCAGGTGATGCCCCGACGATCCCGCCGCCGTTGGCCGAAATCGTCAACGCGACCCGGCCGTCGGCCGCGGAGGAGGCCCGCACCATCGCGGCCTCGACCAATACCGGGACCCTGGCGACCCTGACGGCCGACGGCGATCCGTGGGCGTCGATGGTCACCTACGGACTGCTCGGCGGCGCGCCGGTGCTGTGCGTCTCGAATCTCGCCGAGCACGGCCGCAACCTCGCCGGCGATCAGCGGGCCAGCATCTCGATCATCGCGGCCAGCACCGACAAGGACCCACTGGCCGGTGGCCGGGTGACCCTTGCCGGACGGGTGGCGCGACCCGAGGGCGCCGAACGTGACGCGGCCCGCGACGCCCATGTCGCGGCGGTGCCGGCCGCCAAGTACTACATCGACTACAGCGACTTCGCCCTGTGGGTGCTGCACGTCGACCGGGTCCGGTGGGTCGGTGGCTATGGCCGGATGGATTCGACGACGGGCTCGGATTACGCTGCGGCCCAGCCGGATCCGGTGACGCCTGCGGCCGCGGGGGCCATCGCGCACCTGAACGCCGACCACGCCGACTCGCTGGCGGCCATGGCCCGGGTCCTCGGCGGCTACCCCGACACCGAGTCGGCGACCTGCACCGGCGCCGACCGCTACGGCCTCGATTTACGGGTGAACACTGCCCGCGGCATGGCCTACACCCGGGTCGGATACCCGCAGCCCCTGCAGTCCATCGATGAATTACGTTCCGCGACAGTCGAATTGGCTCGACGGTCCCGCCAGGTTTAGGATTCGCATCATGTCTGATCGCCCCGCAAGCTGGGAAGCCGCCTTCGACCTGATCCGCACCCGCGGCTACGAGCGCCGTGAGGAGCCGTTCCGGCTGGCCAGCGGACAGCTCAGCCACGACTACATCGACGGCAAGTTCGCCATCGACAACGGCGTCAGCCTGACGACCGTCAGCAAGGCCGTGGCGGAACTCGCCGCCCTGAACGGCATCGAGTTCGACGCCGTCGGCGGTCTGACCATGGGCGCCGACCCACTCGCGCACGGCGTCGCGATGGTGACCGGCAAGGCCTGGTTCTCGGTCCGCAAGGAACAGAAGGCCCGCGGCCGTGAGCAGTGGATCGAGGGCACCCGCATCGAGCCCGGTACTCGCGTGCTGCTGGTCGACGACGTGATCAGCACCGGCGGCTCCACCGAGATCGCCTACGACCGCGTCACCTCGCTCGGCGCGGTGGTCACCGGTGTCATCCCGATGGTCGACCGCGGCGACATCGCCACCGGGCGTTTCGCCAAGCGCGGCGTGCCGTTTGCCGCGCTGGTCAGCTACCGCGATCTCGGCATCGAACCGGTCAAGGACGTCTAAAGCGCGGACACGCGCGCCGATACCGAGCAATTGGCGCGAGCCACCCCTAGCATCTGGGAGGTGGCTGACAGCGACGACCCAGAGCGCGATCTATCGCCGGGTGGCGTGCTGGAATCGTCCGCCGAGGAGCAGGACGACGACCCGGACACCGACCCGTTCCGCGCCGTCGACCCCGGCCCACACGGCACCGGACCGTTCGCCGGCCCGACGACCGGCTCGTTCGTCATCCCCGAACCGGAGCCGACGGGCGACACCTTCGACGCGTTCAACACCGACACCTGGCGGTTCCGTGAACCACCACCGCCCTGGTACCGCAAGAAGGACGCCCGGCTGCTGCTGATCGTCGTCGCGGTCGCGGTGGTCGCTCTCGTCGTCTCACTGGTGGTCCTGGCGACGCGCCGGGATTCCGGTTCCGACGAGGCGCCGGTCGAGCCCACCTCCACGACGACCACCACGACGACGACGCACGCCCCCGTGACCTCGTCGACCCCCTTCCGCCGCCGCCTCCCCCGCCGCCGGCCGAACCGCCTCCGGCCGCGGCGCCGCCGGCCTACCACGCGCCGGCCGCGCCGCCCGCACCCACGCGTCCGCCGGAGATCAACGTGACGCGGATGCCCATGAGCGTCGCCCCGACCCCGCGGCATCGCTGATGTCCGATCCCGCCGCCCTGTTCTCCGCCGCGCCCGTCGCCGTGCTGGCCACGGTGTCCGCCGAGGGCCAGCCGCATGTGGTCCCGGTGGTCTTCGCGGTCAGCGGGGACCGGCTCTATACGGCGGTGGACGCCAAGCGGAAGTCGACGCAGCATCTGCGGCGGCTGGACAACATCGCGGCCAACCCGCGCGTGAGCCTGCTGGCCGAGGAGTACGACGACGACTGGTCGCATCTCTGGTGGGCCCGTGCCGACGGCATCGCCACCGTGCACCCGAGTGGCGACGAGATGGCGATCGGCTACTCGCTGCTGCGGGCCAAGTACCACCAGTACGACCGGGTGGCGCTGGACGGCCCGGTGATCCGGGTTGCGATCAGCCGATGGAGTTCGTGGCACGCCTGAGCAGCTTGAGTCTTGTGCCGACCGTCGCGACAGGAGCATGGTGGACGTGAGTCGTCGATAGGGGCACGCCATGGCCGACAAGTCGAATAGCTCATCCGGCGCCGCGCCCAGCGTGGAGAGTCCGGCCGCGATCCGAAATGTGGTCCTGGTCGGGCCATCTGGGTCCGGCAAGACCACGCTCGTCGAGGCACTGCTGCTCCATGCGGGCGTGCTGACGCGGGCCGGGACGGTGCTCGACGGCACCACGGTCTGCGATCACGAGCCCGCCGAAGTCGAGCAGCAGCGGTCGGTCGGCTTGGCGCTGGCGTCGCTGCAGCACGGGCCGGTGAAGATCAATCTGCTCGACACCCCGGGGTACGCCGATTTCGTCGGCGAGCTGCGGGCCGGTCTCCGGGCGGCCGATTGCGCATTGTTCGTGATGGCCGCCAACGACGTGGTCGACGCTGCCACCAAAGCACTGTGGCGCGAATGCGCCGACGTCGGGATGCCGCGCGCCGTCGTGGTGACCAAACTGGACCACGCCCGCGCGACGTTCGGCGGCGCGGTGGAGTCCGCGCAGGAGTCGTTCGGCGACAAGGTCATTCCGCTGTACCTGCCCGACGGGGACGGGCTGGTCTCACTGCTCGCGGACGACGCGACCCTGATCGAGGGCATCATCGAGGAGTCCGAGGACGAGACGCTGATGGAGCGCTACCTCGGCGGTGAACAGATCGACAACGCGGTGCTGGTTGCCGACCTCGAGCGCGCGGTGGCCCGCGGCTCGTTCTTCCCGGTGATCCCGGTGTGCAGCACCACGGGAACCGGTGCTGCCGAACTGCTCGATGTCATCGCGCGCGGATTCCCTTCCCCCCCAGAGCATGTGCCGCCACAGGTGTTCACCCCGGCCGGTGTGGAAAAGCCCGCGCCCGCCTGCGATCCCGACGCACCGCTGTTGGCAGAGGTGGTGAAGACGACGTCGGACCCGTACGTCGGCAAGGTGAGTCTGGTCCGGGTATTTTCCGGCACCATCAGGCCCGACACGACGGTTCACGTGTCGGGCCATTTCAATTCCTTCGCCGATCCCGCCGCGGGATGCGCCGACCATGAGGACCACGACGAGGACGAGCGCGTCGGCGCACTGTCGTTTCCGCTGGGCCGCAAGCAACGCCCGGCGGCCGAGGTGATCGCCGGTGACATCTGCGCCATCGCCAGGCTGACGTGTGCCGAGACCGGGGACACCTTGTCGGACAAGGCTTCTCCCCTGGTGTGCCGGCCGTGGACGATGCCCGCGCCACTGCTCCCCATGGCGATCGTGCCGCATGCCAAGACCGACGAGGACAAGTTGTCGGTGGGCCTGGCCCGGCTGTCCGCCGAGGATCCGACGCTGCGCATCGAGCAGAACCCGCAGACCCACCAGATCGTGTTGTGGTGCATGGGTGAAGCCCATTCCGCGGTGGTTCTGGACGCGTTGTCGCGGCGGTTCGGCGTCGCCGTCGACACCACGGAGCTGCGCGTCCCGCTGCGAGAGACGTTCGGCGGCAACGCGAAAGGCCACGGTCGGCACGTCAAGCAGTCCGGCGGGCACGGGCAGTTCGCGGTGTGTGACATCACGGTCGAGCCGCTTCCGGAAGGGGCCGGATTCGAGTTCGTCGACAAGGTCGTCGGCGGCGCGGTGCCGCGCCAGTTCATCCCGAGCGTGGAGAAAGGCGTTCGCGCCCAGATGGATCGGGGCATCTGCGGGTATCCGATGGTCGACATCCGCGTGACGCTGCTGGACGGCAAGGCGCACAGCGTGGACTCGTCGGACTATGCCTTCCAGCTCGCGGGCGGCCTGGCGCTGCGCGAGGCGGCCGCCGCCGCGTCGGTGAACCTGCTCGAACCGATCGACAGCGTGCACATCGTGGTGCCCGACGAAATGGTCGGTGCGGTGATGAGCGACCTGTCGGGCCGGCGTGGCCGCGTGCTGGGCACCGATACCGCCGGCGATTCCTGCACCGGCATCGACGCCGAGATTCCGGAGATCGAGCTGACCCGCTACCCGATCGAACTGCGGTCGTTGTCCCACGGTGCCGGGTCTTTCACCCGCACCTTCGCCCGGTACGAACCGATGCCCGAGGCGGTGGCGGCGCGGGTGCGCTGATCTCCGTGCAGTGATCCACGACTTTGGCAAACCTGATCGTGACTGACATCACCCGATGTCATAGTGTCGTCAGATTCGTGCACGCGCGGGCGGGCACCAGGGATGTCAAAGGGGACACCGGTGGGGACACAGTCGGGGCTCAGTCTGCGTAAATCCGGTCGATACCGCCTGGCAGTGCTCGCCGCGGCGATGGGTATCGCGGCGGCGACCAGTCAGAACGTCGCCTGGGCGGAGACCGGGACGACCGATTCACCCGGCACCTCGGCCGGCCAGTCCGGGCCGCAGAAGCCCGGCCCCGCCAAGCCCAAGCCGGCGAGCACCGACAAGAAGGACAAGAAGAAGCCGGACAAGAAGGCCGGCAAGGCCGAGACAGGCGCGGACAAGACCGACGCATCTGGCACGTCCGGCACCAAGCCGGACGCCGCCACCGACACGTCGGTCACCGACCCCAAGCCAAGCGCGGATCCGGAAGCCAAACCGGACCCCAAGCCCGCGGCCAAGCCCGACGCCAAGCCGGCCGTCAAACCGGCGAAGAAGGGCTCCGATTCGGTCAAGCCCGCCGGCGACGGCAAGAAGGCACCGAAGCTCCAGCCCGCCACCGCGAGCGCGCCGGCCAAGGACGCGACAGTTGGCTCTCCCGCGGCCACCGCGGCGACTCCGGCCGTTGACACCAGCGCGCCCGCGCCCGCAAAGACGCCCGCGCCGACGAAGACGCCCGCGCCGACCACCCGGCTCGCGGCTCTGTCCGCGACCAACAACACCGTCGGCACCCTGACGACGCCGACGCCACCGCAGCCGCTGAACCCGATCGCGAAGATCATCCAGCTGCCCGGCCGCATCATCAACACCGTCCTGCAGGTGCTGGACCTGACGGTCTCGCAGAGCGGCCCGAAGAGCCCGTTCAACTGGTCACCGATTTCCGAGGCGCTGTTCGCGGGCTTCCGCCGCATCGAGGACATGCTCGGGCTCAGCAAGACCCCCACCGCGACGCCCGTCATCCCGGAGCTGACCTACACCGGGCCGACCAGTGGCGACACCCCGACGGTGGAGCAGTTCCTCAACGCCTCGGCCAACGCCTACGTGCTCGGCGCCCAGCCGGGTGATCTGAAGCCGTTCACCGTCAACGGTTTTCAGATGCAGACGTTCAATCCGCTCTCCGGCGCCGTCGGCAAGGCGTGGGTGACACCCGAGGGCCAGGTCATCGTCGCCTACCAGGGCACGACGGGCGGCACCAACCTGCTGTTCCATCCGCTGATCGCGCTGTCGCAGATCTTCACGGACATGCAGGTCATCTTCACCCACACCACGCCGCAGGCGTTCTGGGACTCGCTGGCGTTCGAGCGGAAGGTCGAAGCAGCGGCCCTCGAGCAGGGCTACACCACCGACGACATCTTCGTCACCGGTCACTCGCTGGGTGGTTGGGAGGCCCAGTTCGTCGCGCAGAAGACGGGCCGCGGCGGCATCGGCTTCGAAGGACCGGGCCTCAACACCTCGGTCCCGGGCAACGGCGTCAACTCGAACTTCGTGAACATCGAGACCTACGGAGACACCGCGGCCTACTTCGCCACCGATCTGCCCGGGCTGCAGCCGTTCATGCCGGCCTACGATCCCACCGGCGGCAGCAAGCCGCACTACGGCAACATCGTCATGATCGGCGACCCGGATGCGGTCAACCCGCTGTTCAACGCCTCCGCGCTGTGGGGCCCGAACCCGATCAACGACATCATCTTCGCCGTCGACATCCTGGGTAACTTCTTCGAGCACCACCTGCCCGGCATGCAGGCCTACAACCTCGGCGTCGCACCGGATCCCGGTGTCGTGCCCTGGCTGGGCTCCTACACCGGTGCCATCAACGACTGGGGCGACCTCGACATCTACGAACTGCAGCAGGCCGCATCCGACGCCGGTGTCCTCATCGCCCCGTAACCAGGGATTTGTGCACGATTTTCCGCGGCCATCGCGGAAAATCGTGCACAAATCCCCGTTGATGGAACCGCGGCGCCGCCGCATACGTCCGAATCTGTGTGCTTGACGACTTCCTTCGCCGCCACGATGGCGTAATCACCCGCGCCCAAGCCCTGACCGCGGGGATCAGCGATGACGCCATCAGCCGCCGAGTCCGCTCCGGCCACTGGCTTCGATGCGCCCCCGGAGTCTTCTTCGTCGACGACCGCGCATTCAGCGATGCGGCCCGCGTCCGCAGTGCAGTGTGGTCCTACGGCCCAGCCGCCACCGCCACCGGACTGGCCGCCGCGTGGTGGCTGGGTATCACTCACTACGCGCCCGAGACGGTGGAAGTCACCGTGCCGAAGGTCAGCAATCACCGCAAGCGCGACGGCATCCGAGTCCGCCGCCGCGATTTGCTGCCACAGGACGTCGTCGAACGCGGCGGACTACGAGTCACCGCGCTCCCACTGACCGTCATCGAAGCCGCGACGCGGCGCGGAGGTGGCGCCCGACTCATGGACACTGCGTTGCAGCGTCATGTCGAGCTGAAGAAACTCTGGGATGCGCACCTGCGCAATAAAGGACGACACGGATCGCCTGCGGCTCGGATACTGTTGCTGGCCGCCGAAGACGGGGCCCGGTCGCAGGCCGAACGCTTACTCGTAAAACTCTTGCGCCGCAACAAGATCACTGGGTGGAAGGCCAACTGCCCGGTCGCCGGATACAAAGTCGACATCGTGTTTCCGGCAGCACAACTCGCCATCGAAGTCGACGGCTGGGCCTACCACAGCAGTGCTGACGACTTCGAGAACGACCGAAAGCGGCAGAACACCATCTCGCTGCTCGGTTACCAGATCTTGCGGTTCACGTGGCTCGACCTGACCGAATATCCCGACCGAGTGCTCGCCGAAATACGGAATGCCCTGCTGTCCAGGCACGCCGCCTGAAAATTTGTGCACGATTTTCCGCGGCAACCGCGGAAAATCGTGCACAAATCCCTGGGTCAGAGCAGGCCGAGCAGCTGCAGATCGGTGATGTACTTGACGATCACCGGCACCGTGACATGCGGGATGTCCTTGTCCGGGCCCAGCTTTGCCTCTTGCACGGCCTCTCGGAACACCACCACCGGGGCGATGGACCCGTTGTGCGGGTGTTCCGGCTTCTGGTAGTTGTGCAGCAGCGGCAGCAGTGACGCCTGGCGCTGCCGGTCCGGCAGGGCCCGCAGGGTGGTCTCGAACCGGGCCAGCCATTCGGCGTAATCATCAACGCGGGCAATGGAATACCCGGCCCCGATCAGCCAGTCGACGAACTCGTCCATGCCCAGGCCGTCCGAGTGCGGGTTCATCACGTGGTAGGTGACGAACTCGCCCGCGGGCCGCACGCCGAGCGTGTCGATGGCCTCGGCGATGAATTCGACGGGCAGCCCGTCGTAGTGCGCGGCCTGCCGCTTGCCCTCGGCGTCCCGCTCGTAGAACGAGTACGGCGCGATGCCGGTGGCCACCAGCGAGAACATCATGCGGGTGAACATGTCGGGCAGGTTGAGCTGTCCGGCGTACGACGTGTCGGCCAGGATCATGTCGCAGCGGAACACCGAAACCGGCAGTCCGCAAAGATCATTCGCCTCGCGCAGCAGCACCTCACCGGCCCACTTGCTGTTGCCGTAGCCGTTGGCGTAACCATCGTGGACGGCACGCACCGGGCTCATCACGCGCACGTCGGCCTCTTCGGTGAACGTGCCCGGCGCCAGCTGGTCACCGACGCCGATCGTCGACACATAGATGTACGGCTTCTGCCGGGTGGTCAGCGCGATCCGGATCAGCTCGGCAGTGCCCAGCGCGTTGGGCCCGAACAGCTCGCTGTACGGCAGCACGTGGTTCACCAGCGCGGCCGGGTCGACGATGACGTCGACCTCATCGGCCAGACGCTGCCAAACCTCCTGCGAAAGACCGAGATTCTCGTCGCCCTTGTCACCGGCGATGACTTCGAGGTGATCGGCGGCCAGCGCCTGGTAGTGCGCCAGCAGCTTCGGGTCACCGCTGTCGAACGTCGCATCGAGACGCGCCCGGGCCTCTTCGTCGGACTTGGCGCGCACCAGGGCGATCACCTTGCCGTCGACCAGGTCCATGCGCTCCAGCCACTCCAGCGCCAGGTAGCGACCCAGGAATCCGGTTGCGCCCGTGAGCAATACGGTCCGCACCTCGGCGGCCGGCCCCGGCAGCGACGGCGCGGCGGCCAACGTCGCCGCGTCGATGAACTTGTCCAGCGTCAGGTCCGCGGCCCGCACCTCGACGGCGTTCTTGCCGTGCACCGAGCTGAAGCTGGGACGCTTGGCGCCACCGCTGCGCTCGTTCTCGATGTAGGCGGCCAGCGCTGCCAGGTCGTTGGCGGGGCTGACGATGATGCCGACCTGGACCTCGACGCCGAAGATCTCCTCGAGCAGGTTGCCGAAAGTCAACGCCGACAACGAGTCTCCGCCGAGATCGGTGAAGTGGGCATCCGCCGACACCTCGCCGGATGCGCCGAGCAGCGCGCTCGCCGCACGGATGACGGTCGGCAGGGCCGGGCCCTCCGCGCCGTGCTGCCGCAGCTCGCGGAGTTCATCGGCCTGTCCGGCAGCAAGACTCACGTACAGGTCTTCCAGCGCCGGGCCGTAGTGCGCCTTGAGCTTCGGCCAGGCCAGCTTGCGGATGCCGGTCAGCAGCCCGTTCTCCAGCGAGAACGGTTCGGTCTCGATGATGAAGTCGCGGGGGATCTCGTAGGACTGCAACTCGGCGGCCTTGGCGACCTCCTGCAGCGAGTCACTGATCCGCTGTTTCAGCTCGGCGGAATCCCAACGGGCCAAGGCATCTTCGGTCGGAACCACGACAGCCAGCAGGTACGGCTGCGCGCTGTTGCCGTAGACGTAGATCTGCCGGACCAGCGGGCTGTTGTTGCTGAACGCCGCCTCCAGCTTGGCCAGCGTGACGAACTCGCCCTGCGCCAGCTTCAGCACGTTGTTGCGGCGGTCGACGTACTGGATCTGGTCGGGGCCGATCTCGGCGACGACGTCGCCGGTGCGGTAGAAACCGTCCTCGTCGAAGACGCTCGCGGTGACCTCGGGCCGCTTGTAGTAACCCGGGAACAGGTACTGCGTCTTCACCAGCAGCTCACCGCGCGGGTAGGGCTGGTCGGTCAGGTAGTAGCCCAAGTCGGGCACGTCGACCAGCTTGTAGTCCAGGGTCGGCGGCCGCTGGATGACGCCGTCGAAGAAGACCATGCCGGCCTCGGTGGAGCCGTAGCCCTCCAGCAGGTGGATGCCGAGGAACTTCTCGACCCACGTCTTGAGCTCGTCGGTGATGGGCGCCGAGCCGGTCATCGCCTTGATGTAGCGGCCACCGAGCAGGTTCTGCCGCATGTCGGCCATCACCTGCTGCTCGATGTCGTCGCGCTCGGCCTCACCGGCGCCGGCGGGCACCAGCTTGTCGACGCGGCTCTGGAATTCCAGGTACAGCATCTCCCAGACGCGGGGCACCAGGTTCAGCTCGGTGGGCCGCGCCAGCGCGAAATCCTCGAGCAGCGTGGACAAGTCGCTCTTGGCGGCGAAGTAGACGATGCCGCCGTTGGCCAGGCTGGAGTACAGGATGCCACGACCCATGACGTGGCTCATCGGCATGAACGCCAGGTTGATCGACGCCCAGCTGGGTCCGAACCACGCCGTGCTGGCCCGCCGCCAGAAGCTCGTCATGTTGCTCTCGGGGTACATCGCACCCTTGGGCGCACCGGTCGAGCCGGACGTGTAGATCAGCAGGGCCAGTGGGTCGGCCTCTTCGGAGACCGGGGTCGGGGCGTCCGGCAGTTCGCGGCCGCGGCTCAGCACGTCGCCGAAGGTCTCGACCGTGACGTTCAGGCCGGACAGCGCGTCGCGCGCCTGGTCGATGGCATCACGCTCGTCGTCGACCTCCGGGTGGTGGTCGAAGACCAGGAACCGGGCGGGTGCGGGGCCACCGACCGCGAGTTCGACGGCGTCGGCGACGTAGTCCGCGCTGGCGGCGATCAGCACCGGTTCGGTCTCGGCGACGATCGGCAGCAGCGACGACGCCGCAGAGCTGGTCTGCAGCGGCACCGAGACGGCGCCGATCTGCCCGAGCGCGGTGTCGATGACGGTGTAGTCGGTGCTGGCGAAGCCGAGGATGGCGACGCGGTCGCCGGCCTTCACACCGTCAGCGTGCAGGGCGGCGGCGACGGCGCGGATGCGGTCCCACAGTTCGGCGTAGGTGATGGTGTCGTACTTCGGCAGCAGCCGGGCCACGGTGCGGCCGTTCTCGGTGACGAACTCGACGGCGCGCTGCCCGAGGGCGGTCCGGTCGGCGTAGCCCTCGATGACGGTCTTCACGATCTCGGGCAGTCGCATGCCGGGCTTTTCGACCGACTCGGCGACCGACTGCAATGGCACGGCCGCGGCGAACTGCGGATCATTGGCGGACAATTCGGCGATCCGGCGGGCGAGCCCGTCGGCAGTGCTCTCGGCATGGTCAATCGACATGAAAAAACCTCACGAAAAATCGAAAATCTCGAATGGGGTAGGCCCCGTTGCATCCCCACTAATTGAATGACGCTGGCGCGGCCGCCGTTGTTCCGGCGATTTCCTGCCAGTTCCCTGTGATTTGTGCACGATTTTCCGCGGCCATCGCGGAAAATCGTGCACAAATCCCTGGGTCAGAGCAGGCCGAGCAGCTGCAGATCGGTGATGTACTTGACGATCACCGGCGCACCGATGTGCGGAATATCTTTGTCCGCACCGATTTTCGCGTTCTGCACCGCGGCGCGGAACCGCTCGACCGGGGCGATGGACCCCGGCACCGGGTAGCTCGGCTGCTGGTAGTTGTGCAGCAGCGGCAGCAGTGACGCCTGGCGCTGCCGGTCCGGCAGGGCCCGCAGGGTGGTCTCGAACCGGGCTAGCCATTCGGCGTAATCATCAACGCGGGCAACAGGATACCCGGCTTCGATCAGCCAGTCGACGAACTCGTCCATGCCGATGCCGTCGTCGTACGGGTTCATCACGTGGTACGTCTCGAACGTCGAGTCGGACTCGCCGGCCGCGACCTGCACCGCCAGGGTCGAGATGGATTCGGAGACGAACTCGACGGGCAGCCCGTCGTAGTGGGCGCGCTGCCGCTTGCCGTCGGCACCGAGCTCGTAGAACGAGTACGGCGCGATGCCGCTGGCCACCAGCGAGAACATCATGCGGGTGAACATGTCGGGCAGGTTCAGCTGGCCCGCGTACGTCGTGTCGGCCAGGATCATGTCGCAGCGGAACACCGAAACCGGAAGTCCGCAAAGGTCATTGGCCTCACGCAGCAGGACTTCGCCGGCCCATTTGCTGTTGCCGTAGCCGTTGGCGTAGCTGTCGTCGACCGACCGCACGGCGCTCATCACGCGCACGTCGGCGTCCTCGACGAATTCGCCGGGCGCCACGCCGCCGCCGACCGCGATGGTCGAGACGTAGGCGAACGGCTTGATCCGCGTGGTCAGGGCGATGCGGATCAGCTCGGCGGTGCCCAGCGCATTGGGCCCGAACAGTTCGCTGTACGGCAACACGTGGTTCACCAGTGCGGCCGGGTCGACGATGAAGTCGACCTCGTCGGCCAGACGCTGCCAAACCTCTTGCGAAAGACCGAGATTGGCCTCGCCTTTGTCGCCGGCGATGACTTCGAGGTGATCGGCGGCCAGTGCCTGGTAGTGCGCCAGCAGCTTCGGATCCCCCGAGTCGAACGTGGCGTCGAGACGGGCCCGGGCGTCGGCGTCGGACTTGCCTCGGACCAGGGCGATGACCTTGCCGTCGACCAGGTCCATGCGCTCCAGCCATTCCAGGGCCAGGTAGCGACCCAGGAATCCGGTTGCGCCGGTGAGCAATACAGTGCGAATCTCGGCGGCCGGCCCCGGCAGCGACGGCGCGGCGGCCAACGTCTCGGCATCGATGAACTTGTCGAGCGTCAGGTCCGCGGCCCGTGCCTCGGTGGCGTTCTTGCCGTGCACCGTGGAGAACGTCGGCCGCTTGCTACCCGGCGCGCGCTCGCCTTCGATGTAGGCGGCAACGCCGGCCAGGTCGGTGGCCGGGCTGACGATGACGCCGACCGGCACCTCGACCTCGAAGATTTCCTCGAGCAGGTTGCCGAAAGTCAACGCCGACAACGAGTCTCCGCCCAGGTCGGTGAAGTGCGCGTCACCCGTCAGGTCCGAGCCGGCCGCACCCAGCGTGGCGCCGACAGCGCGCAGCACGGTTTCGAGCACGGGTGCGTCGGACGCGCGCAGGGAACGCAGCGCGCGCAGCTCAGCGGCCTGCCCTTCGGCCAGTTCGCTGTACAGCTGCTCGAGCTCGGTACCGTACCGGGCCTTCAGCTTGGGCCAGGCCAGCTTGCGCACACCGGTCAGCAGTCCGTTCTCCAGCGAGAACGGTTCGGTCTCGATGATGAAGTCGCGGGGCACCTCGTACGACTGCAGCCCGGTTTCGCGGGCCACCGTCTGCAGCGCGTCGGCCAGTTCAGGGCGCAGGGCCTCGGCGTCAGAAACACCGGCCAACGCCTCCGAACTGGGCACGATCACGGCCAGCAGGTAGGAACGAGAACTGTTGCCGTACACGTAGATCTGGCGGATCAGCGGGCTGGTACCGAAGGCGGCTTCCAGCTTGGACACCGTCACGAACTCGCCCTGCGCCAGCTTCAGCACGTTGTTGCGGCGATCGAGGTACTGCAGATGATCCGGACCGAGCTCGGCGACGATGTCACCGGTGCGGTAGAAGCCGTCCGCGTCGAACACATCGGCGGTGACATCGGGCCGCTTGTAGTAGCCGGGGATCAAATCCGTTGACTTCAAGAGCAATTCGCCGCGCGGATGCGGGCGGTCGGTCGACAGGTAGCCGAGTTCGGGTACGTCGACCAGCTTGTAGTCGAGCACCGGGGGACGACTCAGGTGGCCGCTGACCATGACGCCGCCGGCCTCGGTCGAGCCGTAGGCCTCCATCAGCTCGAGCCCGAGGAACTTCTGCACCCAGGCCTTGAGCTCCGGCGAGATCGGTGCCGACCCCGTCATCGCGACCAGCTGTCGCCCGCCGATCAGGCTGCGGCTGCGCTCGTCGAGCACCTGCTGCTCGGGGACGCCGTCCAGGGCGCGGCGGTCGACCTCGCTCTGCACCTCTTGGTGGATCATCTCCCACACCCGGGGCACGAAGGTCATCTGCGTCGGCCGGACCAGTGCGATGTCCTCCAACAGGGTGGACAGGTCGCTCTTGGCGGCGAAGTACACGGTGCCACCGTGGGCCAGCGTGCGGTAGACGGTGCCGCGGCCCATCATGTGGCTCATCGGCAGGAAGCTCAGGACGATCGAGGGCAGCGCGGGCTGCTGGTGCGTGAGGCCGGTCCGCCACGCGTTGGTGACGAGGCGCTCGGGGTACATGGCGCCCTTGGGGGTACCGGTGCTGCCGGAGGTGTAGATCAGCACCAGCAGCGGGTCCACGTCCGCGGAAACCACCGGTTCGACGGCCGGCAGCGCAGCACCGCGCGCGACCAGGTCCGCAAGCGTCTCGACCACGACACCGCGCTCGGCCAGACGCGCGGCCGCCCGTTCGATGGCCTCGCGCTCGTCGTCGACCGCGGCGTGGTGGTCGAACACGACCATCCTCGTCAGTGCGGCGCCGGCGCCGAGAACCAGCTCGACTGCGTCGTCGAGGAACTTCACATCGGCGAACAGCGCGCGGGGTTCGGTCTCGTCGAGAATGGGGCGCAGCTGCTCGGCGGGCGCGCTGGTCTGCAGCGGGACGGCGACGACGCCGGCCCGCGCCAGGGCGGTGTCGATGATCGTGAACTCGGCGCTCGTGAAGCCGAGCATGGCGACGCGGTCGCCGGGAGCGACGGCGTCGGGCCCGCTGAGCAGGGCGTTGTCGACGGCCTGGATCTGCTGCCAGACCTCGCCGTAGGTGATGGCGTCGTAGCGCGGCAGCAGCCGGGCGACAGTGCGGCCGTTCTCGGTGACGTACTCGACGGCGCGCTGTCCCAGCGCAGGCCGGTCGGCGTAGGCGGCCATGACCGTGTGGATGATTTCGGGGAGCCGGATGCCGGGCTCTTCGAGGGCGGCGCCGACCCCGGCGAGGGGGCGCGCGGCGGCAAGTTGGGGGTCGGCAGCGCAGAGGTCAGCGATGCGCTGCGTCAGCTCGTCGGTAAATACGGTTTCTTCGTTCGACATAACAACCTCATCAATTGGTTCACCAGCGTCGCCAAATACAACGTTAGCAAAACTAACGATATGCCCGGTGTGGCTGTGGGACAAACCACACCGATCAGGTCAGCGCTCGGAGGTCGATGGCACCTGCGGCGCCGCGAGGGGCGGAGCCACCTTCGCTCCCGCCTGCGTCTCGTACGCACCCTCATCACGCCCGAGGGCGATGGTCGCCGCCGCCATGGCACCGATGGACACCACGAGCGCGACGGCCTCGGCACCGGTCGTGTCGAAGCCCTCGCCGAGCATCAGGGCGCCGAGCACGACGGCCACCACGGGTTCCAGCACGAGCATGGTCGGCACCGACGTCTGCAGGGCGCCGGCATGGAACGCCGACTGCTGCAGCACAGTCGCGACGGCGCCCAAGATGATGAGCAGATACGGCGCCGGCGTCGTCATTAACCCGAGCCAGCCCCGGTGTTGCAGGATCGCCATGAAGATCTTGGTGACCACCGCGACGACCCCGAACAGCACGCCGACGCCGACGGCCAGCAGCACCGCGCGAGCCCAGCCGCTGCACCGCAGCGCCAACAGCACGCAGCCGATGATCACCGCGGCACAGACCGCGGCGACCAGCACGATAACCCCAGGTGAGGCCAGGTGTTCGTCGCGTTCAGGCCGCGCCAGTACGACGAACCCCGCCAGCCCGATGGTCAGCAATCCGGCCCACAACCACTCACCGCGCGTCACCCGGCGGTGCGCCTGGCGGGCGCTCAGCGGCAGCGCGAACAGCAATGCCGAGACCAGCAGTGGCTGCACCACCAACAGGGATCCATGGGCCAACGCCAGCGCCTGGAAGACATAGCCCGCGACGGCCGCGCCGGTCCCGGCCCACCACAGCCGGCGGCTCAGCAACGTCGACAGCATGACGATGCTGACGCCGTGTTCGGGCGGCACATCGATGGTCGCGCGCTGGCGCACCACGATGCCGACGGCGGCGCAGACGGCCGCGCACAGGGCGAAAAGCACCACAAGTCCGTGTTGGATCAACGGAGGCGTCCGATCAGCGTGGCCGCGTATCGCGCCACAGGGCTCACCGGAAACATCACGCCCAAAGGGTAGTCGAGCGGGACTATCTGTCCCACTCGCGAACCGCGCCACCACCGACGCGAGCGACGGTTCGCTCCGCCGAGCGTGGGACTCGGCGCGCCTCAACTCGGCATGTCGCCTCGTCAGGCCACCCGCTCGGCACAGCCCGCACGCGCCGCGCCGCACCAACTTACCGAAACCTTAAATATCTCTTATTTTTCTTAAACTTGAGGTACGGTCGATGCCATGAACACCAGGATCGCTCTTGTCACCGGCGCTTCCCGCGGCATCGGAGCCGCCGTGGCCCAGCAGCTCGCCGCGCCGGACACCCACGTCCTGGTGAACTACCGCGAGAAGGCCAAACGCGCCAACACCGTCGTCGACGGCATCCGCGCCGCCGGCGGGCAGGCCTCGGCGATCGGCGCCGACGTGTCCGACGCTGCCGCGGCCAAAGCCATGATCGACCGGATCGACAGCCGGTTCGGGCGCCTGGACATGCTGGTGCTCAACGCGTCGGGCGGCCTGGAGTTCGGTGCCGCACCCGACTACGCGATGCGCCTGAACCGCGACGCGCAGCTGCGGCTCGTCGACCTGGCGCTGCCGCTCATGCCCGCCGGCGCGCAGATCGTGTTCGTCACGAGCCACGAGGCCCACTGCTACCCGCACCTGCCGGTACCCGACGCCTACGCCCCGATTGCCGCCAGCAAGCGCGCCGGCGAAGACGCGCTGCGGGCACTCCGCCCAGAGTTCGACCGGTGCCGAATCGGATTCACCATCGTCTCGGGCGACATGATCGAGGGCACGATCATCGCCAGGTTGTACGAGCGCCGCGATCCAGACGCGGTCGGGGCCCGCCGCAGCCGGGGGCCGCTGCCCACCATCGAGGAGTTCGCGTCCGCCATCACCATCGCCGCCACCGGACGCGATCTGCGTGACACCGTGTACGTCGGCGGCGAGGACCATCTGGTCCGGCCGGCGTGATCAGGGCTCGAGAATCACTTTGATCGCCGTGCGCTGGTCCATCGCCGTGTACGCGTCGGCGACCTGAGCCAGCGGCAGCGACAGGTCGAACACCCGACCAGGCTCGATCGCCCCGGACAGCACGTCGGGCAGCAGTTCGTCGAGGTACGGGCGGACGGGCGCGATACCGCCGGCGACGTGGATGTTGGTGCTGAACAGTTGCTGCATCGGCAGTTCGGGGGCGCCGGCCGGCACCCCGACGAACCCCAGAGAGCCACCGGGACGGACCGCCCCGAGTGCCTGGTGCATCGAGTCCTTGGTGCCGACGCACTCGAGCACGGAGTCGGCGCCGACGCCACCGAGCAGTTCCTCGATGGCCGCGATTCCGTCATCACCGCGTTCGGCGACGATGTCCGTGGCCCCGAACGCACGTGCCAGACGCTGTCGGTCCTCGTGCCGCGACATCGCGATGATCCGCTCGGCGCCAAGGCGTTTCGAGGCCAGCACGGCGCACAGCCCGACGGCGCCGTCGCCCACGACCACCACGGTGCCACCGGGTTGCACGTTCCCGGATCGCGCGGCGTGGTGACCGGTGGACATGACGTCGGCCAGGGTCAGCAGGTGCGGGAGCAGTTCTGCGTCAGGCGATTCCGGCACCGTGACCAGAGTGCCGTCGGCGAAGGGCACCCGGACGTACTGGCCCTGGGCCCCGTCGAGGGGCTCGCCCGTCTTGGTGGTGCCGCCCCACACCCCGAAGTTGACGCACGAGGTGGTGATCCCGTTGCGACAGTGCACGCAGGTGCCGTCACTGTCGGTGAACGGCGAGATGACGAAATCCCCGACGCGCACATTCCTGACCTCGGCGCCGACAGCTTCGACGATCCCGACGAACTCATGCCCGATCGGGTGTGGCGCAGGCGTCGGACGCACCCCGCGGTACGGCCAGAGGTCCGAACCGCACACGCAGGTCCGCACCACGCGGACCACCGCATCGCCCGGTGACTGAATCTGCGGATCGGGGCGGTCCTCGTATCGAATGTCGCCCGGCCCGTGGATGATCGTGGTCTGCACGGCTGTCCCGCCCTTTCAGGTGTCGAATCCGACCCCTGAGTCTTACCGCATCAGCCCGTCGGCGCGAGCACCAGTCCGCCAATGGCGGCCGGAGCGGGTGCCACCGGCGCCGGAACCACAGCGGGCGCCGCGGCAGGCAACGCTGCGGGCACCGCGGCCGGAACTGCGGCGGGTACCGCAGCGGGAACCGCGGCCGCGACGGGAGCGGGAGCGGGAGCCGGCAACGCGACCGGAGCGACGGCCGGGGCGGGCACCGGAGCAGGTGCCGGGGCGGGCGGCGGCACCGGCGCACCCACGCCCAGCACGCGCAGCAGGTCCGGCTTCATGGCCTGCAGCTGCTGGCCCCAGTAGCCCCAGCTGTGGGTGCCGTCCGCCGGGAAGTTGAAGACCGCGTTGCGGCCACCGGCCTGCTGGTACACCTTCTGGAAGTCCCGGTTGGAGCTGATGGTCAGGTTCTCCAGGAACTGGGCGCTGTAGAGGATGCCCAGGTCGCCCGGGGTATCGAGATCGGACGGCGTGCCGTTGCCGCAGTACACCCAGACGGCGGTGTTGTTGGCCACCAGCTGCCGGACGTTGACGGTCGGGTCGTTGCGCTTCCAGGCCGGGTCGCTGGCGATGCCCCACATCTGGGTCGGGTTGAAGCCGCCGGCGTCCTTCATCGCGAAGCCGATCAGCGTGGGCCACAGGCCCTGCGACGGGTTGAGGAAGCCCGACAGCGAGCCCGCGAAGATGAACTGGGCCGGGTGCCAGATCGCGAGCGTCAGCGCCGAGCCGCCCGACATCGACAGACCGACGACGGCGTTGCCGGTCGGCTGCACACCCCGGTTGGCGGCCAGCCAGGCCGGCAGCTCCTGGGTCAGGAACGTCTCCCACTTGTAGGTGATGACGCCATTGTTGTTGGTGGCCGGCTGGTACCAGTCGCTGTAGAAGCTGGACTGCCCGCCGACCGGCATCACCATCGAGACGCCGGACTGGTAGTACCACTCGAACGCGGCGGTGTTGATGTCCCAGCCGCTCGCGTCGTCCTGGGCGCGCAGCCCGTCGAGCAGGTACACCGCGTGCGGTCCGCCGCCCTGGAACTGGACCTTGATGTCGCGCCCCATCGCGGGCGACGGAATGTTCAGCACCTCAACCGCTTTCGCGGCCGCATGCGCCTGCGGGGCCACCGCGGGCGCCGCCATCGCCGGAACCGTCAGAGCAGCGACAGCCGCCACCGCGAGCCGCCGCAGTTTCGCGCCGTAATTCTTGCCAACCAGAGTCGCCAACACGAGTGAAAACTAACGCCGTGCCGCGCCGGGCCGTTCGACCAACGCGCGGCGTGATCGCCTCGTTACCAAGGCGTTTGGCTATCGAGTCCAGAACCTCTCACGCCGCGCCGTGATCGGTGCCGTCGCTGACGACCGTCACGTCGTCGCGGGTGCACGGTTCCTGGTGCCAGTCCCCGAACGGATCCGGGTAGCCGGCCCACGTGTCGCGCGCCGCGAATTCCTCGTCGGTGAGCAACGCGTCATTCAGGGCGGCGGTGACGTCGTCGGGCCGGGCGCCGCACACGAGGATCGTCATCGCGGTGTGCCGGTCTCCGAATTCGTTGTCCCACATGAGGTCCGCGAGGGCGCGGCGTTCGCGGTCCAGGTAGGCCGCTTCACTGACGGTCATCGCGGCGATCCACCGGCCGGCGTTGCTGACGCGCAGGCCACCGCCGGCCGACTCGAGCCACATGACATGGCCGGGCCGGTTCGCCAGCCACATCCGGCCACGCGTCCGGATCACGCCGTCCAGGAGGTGGTCGATGGCGTCGTGCAGACGCTCGGGGTGGAACGGCCGGCGCGCGTTGAACTCGACAATCTGAACGGGCCCTTCGGGTTTCAGGCTGGGTTGCCCCGCGAGCAGCGGCCCGTGCGGCTCGTCGGCACGGCCCAGCCGGGCGTCGGGCCACAGCGTGCGCAACGCGTCCTCGACCATGTCGGGCCCGGTGACGAGCTGAGCGCGTGGCGCCAGCCGGCGGCATACCGCGAGCAGAACGGGTTCGGCGTGGGTCACGACGAGGACGTCGGCGAACTCGGTCTGCCCCACCGCCACCTGCGCGACGGTCCGGCCGTCGGGCAGTTCGTCGTCGCCCAGCGCGTCGGTGAGCCAGTCGCCGGCTTCGATGCACGTCACCACGCCCGCGACCGCGACGTCACGGGCAGCAGGTCCGTCGATGTACCCCGGGCCCACCCGAACCCGGACATGGTTGATGGCCCAGCAGATCGGCTCCGGTTCCATCCACGGTTCCAGGTGGACGACGATTCGGTGGACGTCATCGCGCCGGTGCAGCAGGCGCAGATAGATCAGCAGGTCATTGCGGACGGTGCAGGACACGCAGCCGTGGGCCAGTTCGAGCGCCGCCTCGGTTGCGGTGACGATGCCGTGCGGCGCGGTGACGGTACGGCGGCGCACGACGTGTCCGTCGAACTGGTGCTCCACGAGCACCGTGCCCGGCGACTTCAGTAGTTCCTCGGTCACGTATCCGGTCGGTCCCTGACCAGCCACGACGATCACCGGCGTCCGCATCGCCACTCCTTATCGACAATCATTTTCAAATCTGTCGACCGTCACGCTACAGTGGCAACCGGCAACTTGTCGAAAACGATTTTCATTAGCGATAGGGCGAAGGACATGTCAGCGCACTGCCAGGTCACCGGGCGCAAGCCAGGCTTCGGCAACACGGTTTCCCATTCGAATCGGCGCACCTCGCGCCGGTGGAACCCCAACATCCAGAGCAAGACCTACTACCTGCCTTCCGAAGGCCGGCGCATCCGCCTCCAGGTGAGCGCCAAGGGCATCAAGGTGATCGACCGGGACGGCATCGAGGCCGTCGTGGCGCGGCTGCGCCGGGACGGGGTGCGAATCTAGATGTCCCGCACCGATATCCGCCCCGTGGTGAAGCTCAAGTCCACCGCGGGCACCGGCTACACGTACGTCACCCGCAAGAACCGGCGCAACGATCCCGACCGCATGGTGCTGCGCAAGTACGACCCGATCATCCGCAAGCACGTCGACTTCCGAGAGGAGCGCTGAGCATGGCCAAGAAATCCAAGATCGCCAAGAACGAGCAGCGCCGGCTGACCGTCGCCCGCTACGCCGAGCGCCGGGCCGAGCTCAAGGCAATCATCAAGTCCCCGTCCCGCAGCCTCGACGAGCAGTCGGCCGCCATGCGGGAACTCGCCCGCCAGCCGCGCGACGCCAGCGCGGTGCGGGTGCGCAACCGGGACGCCGTCGACGGCCGTCCGCGCGGCCACCTGCGCAAGTTCGGCCTGTCCCGAGTTCGGGTACGCGAACTGGCCCACGAAGGACAGCTGCCCGGAATCCGGAAAGCGAGCTGGTGATGGCGAAGCGCAAGCCCGCCCGGCGCCCGGCCGAGGCCAAGCGACCGGTCAAGAACATGCTGACCAAGCTCGGCGTGGAGTACCTGGACTACAAGGACACCAACAACCTGCGGTTGTTCATCTCCGAGCGCGGCAAGATCCGGTCCCGCCGCGTGACGGGCCTGACGGTCCAGCAGCAGCGCCAGGTCGCCACCGCGATCAAGAACGCCCGCGAGATGGCGCTGCTCCCCTACTCCGGGATCAGCTGAACATCGTCAGCAGCGCCTGAGTCCGCCACATCGTCAGCCCGGCGAACAGCACCAGCAGCACCGCCGTCACCGAGATCAGTGCCAGGAGCCGTTGCCGCGCAGGTACATACGCGAAGACCGCCGCCACCACGGTGCCGGTGACCAACCCGCCGACGTGCCCCTGCCAACTGATCTCCTGGGAGCTGACGGCGGGCAGCACGAAGGTGATCACCAGGTTGATGACGATCAGCCCGACGATCCCGCGGACATCGAGCTGCAGCCGGCGGAACAACACGAACGTCGCGCCGAAGAGGCCGAAGATCGCACCCGAGGCACCTGCTGTCGCCGAGTTCAGCGGCGACAGCAGGTACACCAGCACCGAGCCGCCCAAGCCACTGAGGCCGTACAGCACCCCGAATCGCAACCGGCCCAGCCACTGCTCCAGCTGCGGGCCGACGGCCCACAGCGCCCACATGTTGAACACGATGTGGGCCAGGCCGTAATGCAGGAAGGCCGACGACGCCAGACGGTAGTACTGGCCATCGGCGACGGCGGGCGGCCACAGCACCAGATCCTGCTGCATCTGCACCGAGGTGTGCTGCAGCACGAACATCACAACGTTGACCGCGATCAGCGTGTAGGTGACCAGCGAGCCCTTGGAGATCCGGCCGCCGAAGTGCGTCCGGGCCTGCCGCACCGTTCGCTTGCCCTCGTTGACGCACTCCGGGCACTGCTGACCCACGGCGGCCGCGGTCATGCAGTCCGGGCAGATCGGGCGGCCACACCGGCTGCAGCTCACGTAAGTCGGGCGGCTGGGATGCCGATAGCAGGTCGGCGTCGGGACGGTCATCAGTGAGAGTGATCTTCCGGGACTACAGCCGCCACAGGGCTTCCTGGCTGGTGCTGGCGATCAGCACCCCACCAGTGTCATACAGGGCTCCGGCGACCAGCCCGCGGGAGTCCGTGTTGTTCAGTCGGGTGACCTCGTACCGGTGCCAGTCGCGCGGCACGAACGGCCGGTGGAACCACACCGCATGGTCCAGGCTGGCCGCGAATCCGTCACGCAGGCTCGCACCGTCGGGCCGCGCGACGGGCACCGGCCCGAAGTCGGACATGAAGGTCAGCGTGCAGGCCCGGATCAGCGCATCGTCCTCGATCTCGTCCTTGGTGCGGATCCAGAACGGGGGCACGGCAAACGCACCCACATCTTCCGGCCGCACCCGGATATCGAAGAAGTCGGCGGCGGTGAGGCTCGTCGCCTTGGGCACCGCGGCGTCGAGTTCGAGGCCGCGCACCTCGGGGCGCTGCCAGTCGGCGCCGGCTTCGGGCACATGGAACGACGCGATCATCTCCAGGATCGTCTTGCCGTTCTGCTTCGCGGTGACGCGCCGCGTATCGAAGGACCGGCCGTCCCGGGTTCGTTCCACGTGAAACTCCACGTCGACGCCGTACTGACCACCGCGGACGAAGTAGAGGTGCAGTGACTGCGGCAACTTGTCGGGCTCGACGGTGCGACCGGCCGCACCGAGCGCCTGCGCGGCGATCAGTCCACCGAACAGGGACCGCCCCGGCCCTTCTGTCGGTTGCGGCGCGATGAAGGTGTCGCCGTCGCGCGCGAAGTCCAGGAGCTGGGCAATCCAGCTGAGCGCAGTAGAACTCATAAAGCGGCAGCGTATCGATCGGCATCCGGCCGGCGCCGCCGCCTAGGCTGAAGCGCATGGTTCAACGCCGGGGATTCAATGACGCCGTCACCCGTTTCTGGGGCTTCGCCGCTCCCGCCTACGACACCCAGGTACTGCAGCGCTGGGTCTACCAACCTGCCCAGGACGAGGTCCTGGCACAGCTGCGGGCACACGACTCCCTGACCATCGCCGATATCGGCTGTGGCACCGGTATTTTCGCCGACCGGATCCAACGTGAGCTCAATGCCGTCGTGACCGGGGTGGACATGTCCGAGGGCATGCTGGCCCAGGCCAAGGCGCGGTCGTCGAACGTCACCTGGCTCACCGCACCGGCCGAGGACCTGCCGTTCAACGACGGCGCACTCGATGCGGTGGTGACGACGTCGGCGTTCCACTGGTTCGATCAGCCCGCCGCGCTGCGCGAATTCCATCGGGTGCTCAAGCCGGGCGGCATCGCGGCCGTCACCACCATCAGCCCGCGGCAGGTCCTGCCGCTGCACGCGCTGTCGTCGCACATCCTCAATCCCGCCCACAATCCGTCCCCCGCGGAGATGAAGAAGCTCTTCGAGGACGCCGGGTTCACGGTGTCCGAGCAGCACCGGGTGAAGCGGCCGGCGTGGACGCTCATCGTGTCCGACCTGCTGACCGTGGGAACGAAGTAGCCGACATGCCCGATCTGCACCCCGACGTCGCGGTCCTGGCGCCGCTGCTGGGCACCTGGGCCGGCACCGGCTCCGGTGAGTACCCGACCATCGCCTCGTTCGACTACCTCGAAGAGGTCACGTTCGGCCATGTCGGCAAACCGTTCCTGGCTTACAGCCAGCGCACCCGCGCCGCCGATGACGGACGTCCCCTGCACGCCGAGACCGGCTATCTCCGGGTGCCCGCGCCCGGTCGCATCGAATGGGTGCTGGCGCATCCCACCGGCATCACCGAGGTGCTGCAGGGCACCATCAGCACCGACGGCGAGTTCGTGCTGGATCTGGCCACCACCGACATCGGGCGTACCGACTCCGCGAAAGAGGTTGACGCCCTGCGTCGTTGGTTCCGGCTCGACGGAGACACGTTGAGCTACAACGTCCGAATGGCTGCCGTGGGCATCCCGCTGCGCCACCACCTCGCGGCTGTGCTGCATCGGAAGGACGCATGACGGAACCACAAACCGGCCGGATTCGGGTCCCCGCCGACCTGGACTCGGTCACAGCCACCGGCACCGAAGACCACACCGACGTCGATCCGCAAGCGGTAGAACGGATTTGGCAGGCAGCACGGCACTGGTACGCAGCCGGGATGCAGCCGGCCATCCAGGTCTGCCTGCGCCAGAACGGTCGGGTCGTGCTCAACCGCGCGATCGGCCACGGCTGGGGCAACGGGCCGGACGATCCGGTGGATGCCGAGAAGATCCCCGTCGGCGTCGACACCCCGTTCTGCGTGTACTCGGCCGCCAAGGCGATCAGCACCACCGTCGTGCACATGCTCGTCGAACGCGGCGAGCTCGACCTGGACGCCCGCGTCTGCGACTACCTGCCGACGTACACCAGCCACGGCAAGGACCGCACCACCGTTCGGCACGTCGTCACCCACAGCGCCGGGGTTCCGCTGGCCACCGGGCCACGGCCGGACCTCAAGCGGATGAACGACAGCGAGTACGCCCGCGAGATGCTCGGGAATCTGCGGCCGATCTACCGGCCGGGCCTGGTCCACATGTATCACGGCCTGACCTGGGGCCCGCTGATCCGCGAGATCGTCTCAGCCGCAACGGGTCGCAACATCCGCGACATCCTGGCCACCGAGATCCTCGAGCCGCTGGGCTTCCGCTGGACCAATTACGGCGTCGTGCCGGAGGATGTTCCGCTGGTCGCGCCGAGTCACGTCACCGGCAAGCCACTGCCGGCGCCCATGGCGGCGGCGTTCAAGAAAGCGGTCGGCGGCACCCCGAACCAGATCATCCCGTTCAGCAACACCCCGGACTTCCTGACCAGCGTGGTGCCGTCGTCGAGCACGGTCTCCAACGCCGTCGAGCTGTCGCGCTTCGCCGAAATGCTCTGCCGCGGCGGGGAACTCGACGGGGTTCGGGTGCTGCGCCCGGAGACCCTGCGCGCCGCGACCGCCCCCTGCCGCCGCCTGCGGCCCGACATCGCGGTCGGACTTCAGCCGATGCGCTGGGGCACCGGATACATGTTGGGCTCCAAGCGTTTCGGCCCGTTCGGCAAGGGCGCGCCGGCCGCCTTCGGGCACACCGGACTGACCAACATCGCGGTGTGGGCCGACCCGGCCCGGAACCTCGCCGCTGCCGTGGTCAGCAGCGGCAAGCCCGGCGGTCATCCCGAGGCCAACCGGTATCCGGCGCTGCTCGACACGATCGCCCGGGAGATTCCGCAGTCCGGGTAGCGGCGAAAAGTACGTGAGCTCAGTAGCGATGGCGATCTGCCGTCGGTTATTGAACTCAGGGACTTCTCAGAGCCGCAGAAGGTGCCTGCGTTCAATTGCATTGCGCATGAGCGCGTTCTGATTGACGCCACGTACTTTCGCCGCCGCGGCAGCTCCCTGCGACCGATCGAAGCACCGGAGACGTGGGTTACGCCTTCGACGCAGCCTTCGCGAACAGGCGCAGCAGCACCTGGTTGATGGCGACCAGCGCCAGCTTCACCGGCGGGAACGACGCGGTCGAGGTCAGCGAGTAGTCGATGCGCGTGCCCGAGCCCTCGGGGGTCAGCCGCACCTCGCCCGCGTAGCCCGGGAACGGCACGCCGGAGCGGGCCTTGTAGCCGAACACGTTGGGGGCGTCGAACGTCACGACCTCTTCGACGATCGCCGGCGCCGGCCCGGGGGCCGAGATGCGGCGGACCGCGCCCAGGCCATTCGGCGCGGGGGTGCCGGGTTGGTCGATGGTCACGCTGATGCCGGGACCCCAGTTGGCCATGCCTTCGTGGTCGATCAGGGTCGCCCAAACAACGTCGATCGGGCGGGCAACAGTGGTGGTTGCAGTCGATTGCATGGACCGATCATGCCGCACCCCCATCCAGGGCGCCTGGCAGGCTGTCCCCATGCCCGGCCCAATGCCCGAAGTACCGTTCCGCGACGACCACATCGAGCTCCTGCGCCGGCGGGCGCTCACCGAGGACGCCGCCCGACCGGACGCCGTCCAGCGCCGACATGACGCCGGCGGACGGACGGCCCGCGAGAACATCCTCGACCTGGTCGACGACGGCAGCTTCGTCGAGTACGGCCGGTTCGCCATCGCCGCCCAACGGGCACGCCGGGAGCTCGACGACCTGATCGCGCGTACTCCGGCCGACGGCCTGGTGGCCGGGACGGCCCACGTCGACGGCCACCCGTGCGCAGTGCTGTCGTACGACTACACCGTGCTGGCCGGTACCCAGGGCGCCCTCGGGCACCTCAAGAAGGACCGGTTGTTCGAGCTGATCGAGCGCATGAAACTGCCGACGGTGTTCTTCGCCGAGGGTGGCGGCGGACGGCCCGGCGACACCGATCATCCGACGGTGTCATCGCTGGATGTCCGCGCCTTCGCGCTGTGGGCCGGGTTGTCGGGCGTCGTACCGCGGATCGCGGTGGTCAAGGGCCGCTGTTTCGCGGGCAATGCGGTGATCGCGGGCTGTTCGGATCTGATCGTCGCGACCGAGGACACGTCGATCGGCATGGGCGGCCCGGCGATGATCGCCGGCGGCGGACTCGGCGACATTGCGCCCGATGCCGTCGGCCCGATCTCGGTGCAGGCGCCGAACGGCGTCGTCGACGTCGTGGTGCCCGACGAGGCTGCCGCGGTCTCGGTCGCCCGCCAGTTACTCGGCTACTTCCGCGGGCCCACCACACCCGGCACCGCGCCGGATCAAACCGCTTTGCGCACAATCGTTCCCGAGCGCGCGCGCCGCGCGTATCAGGTCGCGCCGATCATCGAGACGCTCGCCGACGACGGCTCCGTCACCTTCCTGCGGCAGAAGTTCGCCCCGGAGTTGGTGACCGCACTGGCCCGGATCGAGGGCCGGCCGGTCGGGGTGCTCGCCAACAACACCATGGTCATGGCCGGTGCCATCACCGCGGCGGCGTCCGACAAGGCGGCCCGCTTCCTGCAACTCTGCGATGCCTTCGGGATTCCCGTGGTGTCCCTCGTCGACTGCCCGGGCTTCATGGTGGGACCCGCTGCGGAGGCCGAAGCGCTGGTCCGGCGCGGGTCGCGGCTGCTGGTCGCCGGTGCGGCGCTACGCGTCCCCTTGATCGCGGTTATCCTGCGCCGCGGTTACGGCCTTGGCGCACAGGCGATGTGCGGCGGCAGCCTGCATGAGCCCCTGCTGACGGTGGCCTGGCCGGGGGCACACCTCGGACCGATGGGACTCGAGGGCGCGGTGCGGCTCGGGCTGCGTAAGGAACTCGAGGCGATCGCCGACGAAGAAGCCCGCGAACAGGCGGTGCGGGACGCCACCGCCGCCGCGCAGGCCAACGCCGCCGCACTCAACTCCGCGTCGATGTTCGAGATCGACGACGTCATCGATCCAGCCGAGACCCGGTCGCTCATCGCCGCGACGCTGGCGACCGCGGCGCCCGCGGGCCTGCCGCCGCGCCGGGGCTTCATCGACACCTGGTGATCAGTCCCGGACACCCCGGTACAGCTGACGACGCACCACGAAGCGTTGCAGCACTCGGTCGACCGTCCACGCCGGGAATCGGACGGCCTGTCCCCATGGGGTGAACACCTCCAGTCCGTCGGGCTGCGGTCCGAGCACCGAACCCCACCGCACGGCCGGTGGCCGGTAGCGGCGCAGTTTGCGGGACTTCAACTGGGCCAGGATGTTTCGCGCGACCAGCGCACCGCCACCGTTACGCGCCGAGGTGCGCAGCGGATCGGTGGCGGCGACATCGCCGACCGCGAAGACGCTCGGATACCCCGGCACCGTCAGTTCCGGGGTGACGCGCACGAAGCCGTCGTCGTCGAGGATGTCAGTAGGCAGCCACGCCGTGTTGGGTCGGACGCGCCCGACGGCCCACAGCACGGCATCGGCTTCCCCGTCGGGTTGGCCGGTGGTGAACTCGATTGGCCCAGTGGTGATTTCGTCGCGGTTCGATGGCAACACAGCGCGGTGCCCGAGATGCAGCCGGACACCGAGCTCCGCCAGCCGCTGCGCGACGCGCACCTGGGTTCCGGAATGGTAGCCCGGAAGTATCTGCGCGCCAGGGAAATACAGGTCGACGACCTTGTCGGGCCAGCTGCGCGCCAGATTCCCGGCACTGCTCACCGCCGTGGCGCCGCCACCCACCACGGCGATGCGCTGCGCGCGCGCCAGTCGTTCGTGGGTGTCGTGCAGATCTGTGGCGACGTCGTCGGCCGTCTGCAGCGTCGGGCGGCGCCAGAACCCGTTGGTGGTTCCGGTCGAGATGACCAGCACGTCGAACGGCTCGACGGTCTCGGTTCCGTCGGCCGCCGCGACCGTGACCGTGCGGGCGTCGAGGTCGGCACCCGTCAGGGCCCCGTGCACGATCCGTACCGCATCCAGGCCACGGAACCGCCGGAAACCGATGAAGTAGTCCCGCGCCCAGGCGTCGGGCCGCGCGACGCGCATGCCGAGCTCCTGCCCGCTGACCAGGCCGTCCTTGACCGAGATGCCGACCACGTCGGCGTGCGGGGCCAGGCGGACGGCGGCGAGGATGCCGCTGTCGCCCAGCCCGGCGATGACGACGCGCTTGCGCACGTCAGGGCAGGATCGAGTCGACGTAGCCGCCGTCGGCGCGCACCGCGGCGCCGGTGGTGGCCGACGACTGCTCCGAGCTGAGGTACACCACCATGTTGGCGATCTCCTCGGGCTCAATCAGCCTGCGCAGCAACGATTGTGGGCGGTATTTGATCATGAACTCACGCTGCGCCTCGTCCCACGGCAGGTTCTTGTCGACCAGCTGATAGACGAAGTCCTCGACGCCGCCGGTGTGCGTCGGGCCTGCGATCACCGAGTTCACCGTCACGCCGGTGCCTGCCGCATCCTTGGCGAAACCGCGGGTCACCGCGAGCAGCGCGGTCTTGGACGTGCCGTAGTGGATCATCTCTTCCGGGATGACGATCGCCGAGTCGCTGGCGATCTGGATCGCGCGGCCCCACCCGCGCTCGGTCATCCCCGGCAGGTAGGTGCGGATGAGCCGCACCGCGGACAGCACGTTCACCTCGAAGTACCGCCGCCACTCGTCGTCGGTGATGTCCTGCGCCGGCGTCGACCCGAAGATACCGAGGTTGTTGACCAGGATGTCGACATCAGGAAGTTGTCGGGTGAGTTGGGCCACGCCCTCTGCGGTCGTGACGTCGGCGGCGACGCCGATGACGTCGGCGAATCCCTTGCCGGTGAGTTCGGCGACGGCTGCCTGGACGCGTTCGTCGCTCCGTCCGTTCACCGCGACGCGGGCCCCGCTGGCGGCCAGCCCTTCGGCAATGGCCAGCCCGATGCCCTGCGTAGAACCGGTTACCAGGGCGGTTTTGCCGGTCAGATCAATGTGCACAATCAGCCTCCAATGAATGTTCCGGTCACACAACGCTAGCGACCCCGCTGAATAATCCGTGGCATGACCGAACTATTGGTGCTGCACATCGCCAAGCGGGAGATCCTGGCCGTGTCCCTCGACGGTTCACGGGTCCGGACGCTGGTCGCCGACGTCGACGAGACGCCCGACGGCATCGTCGTCGACCAGGCCCGGGGCCACATCTACTGGACCAACATGGGCACTCCCGATCCCGGTTCCGGACGCGGAGCCTTCTCCGCCTTCTTCACCCGCAACGGATCGCTCGAGCGGGTGAATCTGGACGGTTCGGACCGGCGGACCATCGTGCCGCGGGGCGCGTTCACCACGGGCAAGCAGCTGACGGCCGACTTCGACGCGGGGTTGCTCTACTGGTGCGACCGCGAAGGCATGCAGGTGCTGCGCTGCCGGCTCGACGGTTCGGGTTTGGAGACGCTGGTGGTGGCGGGCACCGACGCGCAGGATGAGCGCAATCACTGTGTGGGTATCGCCGTCGACCCCGTCAATCGCCTGGTCTACTGGACGCAGAAGGGCGCGCCCGACGGCGGGCAGGGCCGAATCTTCCGGTGCGGCACCGAGATTCCCGCGGGAATGACGGCCACCGGCCGCGACGACATCGAGCTGCTGTGGCAGGACCTGCCCGAGCCCATCGACCTCGATCTCGACGGATCCGGGAACCTGGTCTGGACGGACCGCGGCGCCGAGCCGGACGGCAACACGCTCAACCGTGGCCGGGTCCAGCCTGCGGTCGGGACGTACGACATCGTGTCCCGCGGCTATCAGGAGGCGATCGGTCTGACCACCGCCGATGACACGACGTACTACGTGAGCGAGCTGCGCACCGGCGGCATCCGCGTGGTGAACCTCGCCGACGGGACCGACCGTGAGCTGACGCAACTGGGTCCCGGCGTCACCGGGGTTGCGCTGGCCGACTCCTAGCCCGCTCCCGACTCTGACCGAAATCCACTATTTCCCATCACCTTTCACCGATCTGGAAAGCTCCGCGGATTTCTGCGGGGTCAGGCGTTCTCCGCGGCCGGTTCCGATGTTTCGCCGCCGGCGCCGACCCGTAGCACTTATCAGGTTGTCAGATAAGTTGTAGGCTCCGGATTGCAGGCCTGCCCAATCAACCGCTGGAAAGTGAGGGCCATGTCCGATTACGAAGAGCTGTGCTGGATGCCCGCCGTGGAGTTGTCGCGGAGGATCAGCGACCGTGAGGTCACCCCGGTCGACGTCGCCGAGGCCGTGCTGGGCCGGATATCCGATGTCAATCCGCAACTCAATGCGTTCGTGTACCACGATCCCGATCAGGTGTTGGCCGATGCAAAGGAGCTCACCGAACAGCTTGCGGGACGGCGACCTGTGCCACCCCTGCACGGCATCCCCTACAGCGTGAAAGAGGTGTGCGCTGTGGCGGGGACGCCCGTGACGTCAGGTGTCGTCCCGTTCAAGGACGCGGTCGCCGAGCACGACGAACCCGTGGCGGCACGGCTACGGGCGGCGGGCGGGCTGTTTCTCGGCAAGACCAACAGCGCCGAGGGCGGCTACAAGGCGACGTCGTCCAACCATCTGTACGGCACGACCCACAATCCGTGGCGCCACGGTATGACGGCGGGCGGCTCCAGCAGCGGCGCCGGGGCAGCGGTGGCAGCCGGGATGGGCCAGCTCGCGCAGGGCACGGACGGCGGTGGGTCCGTGCGTATTCCCGCCGCGGTGAACGGTGTCGTCGGCTTCAAACCAGCGCTGGGCCGCATTCCGCAGACTCGGCTCGCCGGCCGGTTCCATACCTTCGCCTACCACGGGCCGATCACCCGCACGGTGGGCGATGCCGCGCTGATGCTCAACGCCATGGCCGGGTTCGATCCGGCGGACCCGCTGTCCTTGCCGTCGGACCACGTCGACTACGTCGCGGCGCTGGATCGTGACATCGATGGCGCGCGCTTTGCGTGGTCTCCGAATCTGGGGTTCGCCACCGTCGACCCCGAGATCGAGGAGATCTGTCTACGCGCGGTCTCGGCGTTCACGGAGCTGGGCTGCACCGTCGACGAAGCCGATCCCGGGTGGGGCAATCCCGAGCAAGCCATGTGGGAAGGCGTGTGGGCACCGGTGTATTCGTCGATGCTCGATGCCGCGGACTGGGACGCGCACTCTGGCGAGGTCGATGACCAGTTCGTCGAATTGATCCGGTCAGGAGCACGGCTGACGGCTCGCGAAATCCAGCGAGCCGACGCCGAACGCGGCCGCATGGTCGATCAGATGACGGCGTTCATGTGCGACTTCGACTTTCTCGTCACACCGGTCACCACTCAGCCCACGTTCGCCGCCGACGCGTTCTGCCCCGACAGCCTGTCCGGTGCGCCCCTGCCGCACCAGCTGATGGGCTGGGTCCTGACCTATCCCTTCAACATGACGACCAACCCGGCCATCTCCGTGCCTGCCGGATTCACGTCCGCCGGAATGCCGGTCGGGCTGCAGATCATCGGCGGACTACGCGCAGACGCCCAGGTGCTCAGCGTGGCCTCGGCGTACGAACGAGCCCGGCCGTGGTCTCATCACCGGCCGAATGTCCTTGCAGTTCAACGCTGATGTATTCGGCGTTGCCGTCTCGCCGGCGGCAACGCCGAACTCACTGCGTATCTGTGACGGCTCGTTCGTTTCCGCGGCGGTCGGATTCCAGCTGCCCCAGCATGGCCGCCATGGCGCCCGCGGGATCGCGTCGCCGGATCGCGTCCAGAATCTCGGAATGGACCGCCTGATCATGCCGGTACCGGTCGTCGGGCGCGAGCTGCAACATGTCGACCATCGCCGTACGCACCCGCGGCGCAAAGGATTCGAAGAGTTCTGACAGCACCGGGTTGTGTGCCGCACGCACCACGGTGCGATGGAACTCAAGGTCGGCGTCCACGAGTTCGGTGTCCGATCCACCATGCTCGGCATCCGCGCGTTTCTTCAGCGTCGCCCGGAGCCGGGCGAGATCCCCGGAATCCCGACGGGTGGCGGCCAAGCTCGTGGCCGCCGTCTCGATGGCCTCCCGAACTTCGAGTACATCGTCGATATCAGCGCGGCGCAGGACCACTTCCCAGTCGTCGGAGCGCTCGAGCGCAGTGACATACACGCCGGAACCCTGACGAGCCTCGACCAGGCCTCGACCGCGAAGCTCCTTGATCGCCTCGCGCACAGTGGATCTACCGACACCGAGCTCACCGGCCAATGCCGACTCGGCGGGAAGCTTGGCGCCGATCTCCCACTCGCCCGCCGTGATACGCGCCGCGATCTGGTCCGCCGCCTGCTCTACGAGCGAAAACCTGCGAAGCACTGCCATGCGCAAACGCTAACAGGTTGTCTGACGAGTGGACATTTCCCCGGGCGCATCGCCGATGCCCAGTCGCTTCAGCCACGTGATGTTGGCCAACTCACATTCAGCACTTGTCAGGTTGTCTGATGACTTATACGCTACTGCCTGCCGGTGAAATCCGCATCGCCTCTCTGCCAGCGGCCCCGAAGGACTACGCCGCACAACCTCTCAGCACTTCACACCAGAAAGTTGGCCAGCATGGCTCTCTCGGACCGCAACCCTCCCCCGCGCCTACGCTCAGGCCAGATCGGTACGGGGGCAATCGTTTTCATGGTCGTGGCTGCAGCATCGCCGCTCGGGGCGATGTTCGTCGGGGCCGGCGCATCCATCGGACACGGCAACGGCATCGGCACTCCGGGCATCTACGTGATCGCAGGCATCACCCTGGCCCTGTTCGCCGTCGGATACGTGGCCATGAGCCGTCATGTGGTCAGCGCCGGCGCGTTCTACGTGTACATCACACGCGGACTGGGACGTGCCTTCGGGATGGGGGCCGCCATGATCGCACTGATCTGTTACAACGCCTACGTCGTCGCCCTGATCGCCTTCGTCGGCATCTCGACCCAAGGTGCCGCATCAGCCGACCTCGGTATCGAACTGCCCTGGCAGGTCTGGTCATTGCTCGCCTACCTGGTACTGGTGACGCTGTCGTACTTCCGGATCGAGCTCAGCGCGAAGGTGCTCGGCGTGCTCCTGGCGGCGGAGTTCGTCATCCTCGGATTGCTCGACGTGATGGTCCTGGTCAAAAACGGACCAGGAGCTTTCCCACTCGAATCATTCGCTCCGAGTTCGGTTTTCACCGCCACGATCGGTGTGAGCGTCGTGTACGCGTTTTCCTCGTTCACCGGATTCGAAGCGACCGCGATCTACGGCGAGGAGGCGCGTGAACCACGCCGCACCATTCCGCGGGCCACCTACATCGCGCTGGCACTCATCACGGGGTTCTACGTGATCACCACCTGGTCACTGATCGCGGCGTTCGGACCGCAGGGTGCGGTCCAAGCGGCACAACAGGATTCGGACTTCGTCTTCAAGGCCAACAGCTTGTACGTCGGCGGGATATCCGACCACATCATGCATCTGTTGGTGTGCACCAGCCTGTTCGCCGCCCTCCTTGCCTTCCACAACGCCACCGCTCGGTACATGTTCGCGCTGGCACGCGACGGCGCGCTGCCGCGCGCGCTCGCCCGCGTCCACGACCGGCACGGTTCACCCCACATCGCGAGCCGGACTCAGCTCGGATTCGCCGGCGTGGTTCTGGTGCTCATGGCCCTCACGCGACTCGACGTGGAAGACATCGCGGCCGGCTTCCTCGGCCTCGGCGCTCTGGGGATGCTGTGCCTCCAGGGACTTGCCAGTTGTGCGGTGGTCGGGTTCTTCGCACGACGCCCCGATCGCGAACTGTGGCGCACGACCATCGCCCCCATTGCCGCAGCACTGCTCCTCGCAACCGGTATCGGGTTGTCGGTGTGGCACTTTCCGGCGCTGACGGGCGCGACGTCGAACCTGATGAATCACCTCTGGGTGCTGCTGCCCGTCGCTTTCGGAATCGGGCTCCTCGGTGCGTATTACCTACGCCGAACCCGGCCCGACAGCTACGCCGACTTCGGCTATCTCGAGCCCGCAACCGGCCACGACACCACAACCATCGCGACCAGCCCGGCCAAATGAAAGGAAACCACATGTCCCCCACCTGCCTTCATCTTCCGATTCTCGCGGGCCAGACGCCACGCACCGAGGCATTCATGGCCGAACTGGCCGGCCCGCGTGCGGAGGCCTACGGCGAATCACAACGCGAACTCGAAGTGACCAAAGAAGCCTGGTTCATCGTCCGATCCGGCGCCGGCGACATCCTCGTGGCCTACCTGGAATGCGTCGACTTCGCCCTGGCGCTCGGCCGAATGAGCGTATCGGCACGACCGTTCGACCGGTGGTTCAAAGATTCGCTGCGCGCCTGCACCGGACTCGATCTCGACAATCCGCCGGCCCTCTCACTCCCGGAACTCGCCGCCTACTACACCGAAAGCTGAAACATGAGAACACTTCTCGACCGCGCCTTCGCACTCAACCCGAACATGCTCGCCGCAGCCATCGAGCTGCATCAGGCAGGCGCGGTGCCATCGGCCACGCAATTGATCGACCTTGACATGATCGCCCAGAACGCGCGCCGCACTGCCGCGGCCGCCGAGGAACACGGGCTGCGCGTATACGCCATGACCAAGCAGAACGGTCTGAACCCCGTCATGACCAAGGTGATGCTGGAGTGCGGTATCCCGTCCACCTGTGCGGTGGAAACGCTTCAGGCACACCGGATTCACCGCTATGGATTCCCCCTCGGAAACGTCGGCCACATCCAGAACGTCCCGGCCGCGCAGGTTCCCGCGGTGGTCGCGATGCGCCCCGAATTCATCACGGTCTACACCTACGAGGCTGCTGCGCGGGTCTCCGCCGCGGCTGCGCGGCTCGGCGTCACGCAGCGGCTCTACGTGCGGGTCACCAACCAGGCACCGACCGGAACACCGATCGTCGGCGTCGACGACGGCGCGTTCAGCGGGCTTGTCGGCGGGTGGACCGAGGACACCTGTGTTGCCGGAATCCGACCGCTGCTGGACCTTCCGAACGTCGAGGTCGCGGGATTGACCCAATTCTCCGCCATCAGCTACGGGGAAACCGGTGATCCGTCGGTGGTGAAACCGACCGAGGCGTTCTTCACCATGCTGCGCGCCAAGGAACTGCTGGAAAGAGAACTTGGTCTGGCCGATCTTCATCTCAACGTCGGCGGCAACGCCAACGTCGGAACGTTTCCCGTCCTCGCGAGCTACGGCGTCACCGAAGTGGAGCCCGGGGTGTCGCTGGCCGGGTCGGGCGGCTTCCATGCCAAGCAGGACATGGCCGAACGACCGGCACAAGTCGTGGTCACCGAGGTCAGCCACTACTGGGGCGACAATGTCTACACCGCGGGCGGTGTGTTCAACTTCGTCTCCGATCTGTATGACCCGGAGCCCATGTCCGCTGCGGCCGGAACCGATCTCGACTCCGCGAGGGGCTGCCGCATTCCGTATCTGTACAACGAAATGGTTGACGCCCACGGGGTATTCGGCCCGGGTGAGCCGATGCCGGCAATCGGCGACACCGTCCTGGTGGTGCATCACCCCCAGGCATTCCTCGAGCGTGGTTACACCGCTGCCGTCAGCGGCATCGCCACCGGTAACCCGCGCGTCGAGGGCGTCTTCGATGCCGCGTGCAACCAACTCGACGAGTCGTTCAACGTGCTTCCACTGCAGCACACACTCGACCGTCTCGACGCGGTCGGCCGCTCCTACCGCGGCGAGAGCTGAGGCACAGCCATGACATCCACGACAACCGATGCGATGACCGTCGCCGGCCACACCGTTCTCCCCGCGGTCACCCGCTTCCTACGCAGGCCCAAGCGGCTGCTCATCGGCGACGAGTGGACCGAACCCGACGCGGGCCGGATGTTCTCGACCACGGACCCGGGCACGGGTCTGCGCCTCGCCGAGGTCCCCCGCGCCGATGCGCAGGACGTCGACCGCGCCGTGCGAGCCGCCCGCCGCGCATTCGACACCGGAGCCTGGCCATCGCTCAAACCCAATGAGCGCGAACGCCTCTTGTGGCGAGTCGGTGATCTGCTCTCGGAGCGCGCCGAGGACATCGGCCAGTTGGAGGCCCTCGACAACGGAAAGTCCGCCGCGGTCGCCGCGGCCGTCGATGTGGCATGGGCGGCCGACGTCTTCCGCTACTACGCGGGCTGGTGCACCAAGATCGAGGGCACGACGGTCGACGTGTCCATGCCGTTCGTTCCCGGCGGCCAGTTCCACGCCTACACCCTGCGTGAGCCCGTCGGTGTCTGCGGACTCATCGTGCCGTGGAACTTCCCGATCCTGATGGCGGCGTGGAAGCTGGCCCCGGCCCTGGCCGCCGGCAACACCGTCGTCCTCAAACCGGCTGAGCAGACGCCTCTTTCGGCGCTGCTGCTGGGCGAGCTCTTTCTGGAGGCGGGTTTTCCGCCAGGCGTGGTCAACGTGGTGACCGGCTTCGGTGATGCGGGTGCGGCACTGGCCGCGCACGAGGGCGTGGACAAGATCGCATTCACGGGTTCCACCGAGGTCGGCAAGCGGGTGTTGGCCGCGGCCGGCGGCAACCTCAAGAAGGTATCGCTCGAGCTGGGTGGCAAAAGCGCCAACATCGTGTTCGCGGATGCCGATTTCGATGCCGCCGTGACCGGTTCACTCAACGCCTGGCTGTTCAACCACGGTCAGTGTTGCGTCGCCGGAACGCGATTGTTCGTCGAGCACCACATCTTCGACGAGTTCACCGCAGCGGTGGCCGACGCCGCGTCCCGAGTGACGATCGGCCACGGCCTCGATCCGGCCACGCAGCTCGGTCCGCTGGTCTCACAGAGCCAGTTCGATAAAGTCACCGATTATCTGGCAGCAGGACTGACAGACGGCGCACGCGCCCTGTGTGGTGGAAAACGCTGGGGCGACCAAGGTTTCTTTGTCGAACCGACCGTATTCGTCGATGTACAGCCGCAGTTCCGCGTGGTGGCGGAAGAGATCTTCGGCCCGGTGGTGGCGGCCATGCCGTTCCGAGCAGATGACGACATCGCCGCTGCCGCCAACGACTCGATCTACGGGCTGGCCGCCGGCATCTGGACGCGTGACATCTCCAGGGCGCACCGGCTGGCCCGGCAACTGCACGCCGGATCGGTCTGGGTCAATCAGTACAACGGCTTCGACACCGCGATGCCGTTCGGCGGCTACAAGCAATCGGGATGGGGCAGGGAACTGGGTGCAGGGGCCATCGACCTCTACACCCAGACCAAAGCCGTCAACGTTGCGTTGTAGCGGCACCAGCCGCCGCGAGCCGAGCCTGCGCCCCGGCGGCTCGGCTCGCGGCCTCGATCCCCGACACGTCGCGCACCGCCCCCTGGTCTGCCGACAGGGCCATGGCGGCGTAGGCCCGCAGCGCGGGCGACACCTCACGGTCCCGGTGCTTCGGCCAGTACCCGCCGCCCTGTTCCAGCCGATGCCGGCGGGCGTCGAGTTCGGTTGCGTCGACGCCCAATTCGATGCGGCGGCCCGGGATGTCGATGTCGATGCGGTCCCCGTCCTGCACCAGGGCGATGACGCCTCCGGCCGCTGCCTCCGGCGAGATGTGGCCGATCGACAACCCCGAGGATCCGCCGGAGAACCGCCCGTCGGTGATCAGCGCGCACACCTTCCCGAGCCCGACACCCTTGAGATACGAGGTGGGATAGAGCATTTCCTGCATCCCGGGCCCACCGCGGGGGCCCTCGTAGCGCACCACGACGACGTCGCCGGGCTGCACCCGGCCGCTCAAGATGACGTCCTGTGCCTCCTCCTGGGATTCGACGACCACGGCGGGGCCGCTGAAGCGCAGGATCGAGTCGTCGACGCCGGCTGTCTTGACCACGCACCCGCCCTCGGCGAGGTTTCCGCGCAGGATGGCCAGCCCGCCGTCGGCCGAATACGCATGCGCGACATCGCGGATACAGCCTGACACCGCGTCGAGGTCGAGGTTCTCCCAGCGGCAGGACTGCGAAAACGCAGAACTGGACCGCACCCCGCCCGGCGCGGCGAAAAACAGGTCCACGGCCGCGTCCGAGACCTTGGGAGATCTCGTGTCCCACGTCTCGAGCCACGACGTGAGCGAATCAGTATGGATCGCATGCACATTGGTGTCCAGCAGGCCCGCACGCAGCAGCTCTCCCATCACGGCGGGGATGCCACCGGCCCGGTGCACATCCTCCATCAGGTACTTGCCGTTGGGGGCGACCTTGCAGATGCACGGAATCCTGGTGGAGAGCGCTTCGATGTCGGCAAGATCGAAGTCCACCTCCGCTTCACGTGCCGCCGCGAGCAGATGCAGGATGGTGTTGGTTGACCCACCCATCGCGATGTCGACCACCATGGCGTTGGAAAACGCTGCGGCAGAAGCAATGTTGCGGGGTAGCGCGCTCTCGTCGTCCTCGTTGTAGTAGCGCCGGGCCAGAGCCATGACGGCCGCACCGGCGTCCTCATAGAGCCGGCGGCGCGCCGTGTGGGTCGCCAGCGTCGTGCCGTTGCCCGGCAGGGCCAGCCCGATCGCCTCGGTGAGACAGTTCATCGAGTTCGCGGTGAACATGCCGGAGCACGACCCGCAGGTCGGGCACGCCGCGGCCTCGACGCGCTCGAGGTCGGCGTCCGAGACCTCGGGAGCGACCGCGTCGGTCACCGCCGAGATCAGGTGCAGGCCGGTGCGCACCGTGCCGTCGACGAGCGTCGCCGTGCCGCCCTCCATCGGCCCGCCCGACACGAACACCGTCGGCACGTTCAACCGCAGCGCAGCCATCAACATGCCGGGAGTGATCTTGTCGCAGTTGGAGATACAGACCAGCGCATCCGCGCGGTGCGCGTTGACCATGTACTCGATCGAGTCGGCAATCAGGTCGCGGGACGGCAGCGAGTACAACATGCCGCCGTGCCCCATGGCGATGCCGTCATCGACGGCGATGGTGTTGAATTCCCGCGCTATTCCACCGGCTGCCTGCACCGCGTCGCACACGATGCGGCCCACCGGCTGCAAATGGGTGTGGCCGGGCACAAACTCGGTGAAACTGTTGGCCACAGCCACAATTGGCTTGCCGAAGTCGGCGCCGGACACACCGGCGGCGCGCAGCAACGCCCGCGCGCCGGCCATGTTCCGGCCGTGGGTGACGGTCCTGGATCTCAATTCGGGCATGGCACCCATGCTTGTGGACGGCGCGCGACAGGCGAAGACGGTGCTGCCTCTAGTACTGCCACTACCAGCCTTAACATTGAGCGATGTCCAACCAGGCCGCCCGCGCAGAGCTGGGCGGATTCCTGCGGATGCGCCGGGAGGCGGTCGACCGCGCCGAGCATGATCTGCCGCCGATCCGGGGCCGCCAGAACGGCCTCCGCCGTGAGGAAGTGGCGTTCCTGTCCGCCATCAGCGTCACCTGGTACACGTGGCTGGAGCAGGGCCGTGACATCAACCCGTCGCGGCAGGTGCTCGACGCCATCGGGGAAACGCTGCGGCTCTCCCCTGCCGACCAGACGTACCTGCTGTCACTCGCCGGTTTCTCCCCGGGCGGCGCGCAACTCATGCCGGATACCGGCGAACCGCCTGATCATCTGCTCCGGCTTCTGGAGGCGTTCGGCCGCTCGCCGGCCTTCGCGATCGATCTCGACTGGGAGATCACCGCATGGAATCGCGCCTACGCGGCGCTGTATCCGCGGGTGCGGACGGTCGCTCGCGAGGATCGCAATCTGTTGTGGCTGGTGTTCACCGATCCGTCGATCCGGCAGCTGATGCCGGACTGGGACGTGGAGAGTCGGCGCTTCGTTTCGGAGTACCGCATGCAGAACGGCGCCCGACTCGGCGAGCCCGCGGTGGTCGAACTACTCGACCGATTGCGCGCGGACAGCCAGGAATTCGACCGCGTCTGGAACGACCACACCATCGAGGGTTTTCAGACCCGGATCCGTCGGTTCGCCCACGAGGCACTCGGCGATATCGAGCTGGAGTATCACCGGCTGGCCCCGGCTGACCTGCCGGATCTGAACATCGTCGTCTACACCCCGGCCACCGCGGAGGCGGACCGGCAGCTCGACCGTATCCGGGGCGGCTAGCTGGCCTGGATGAATGCGGCGATGCCCCGCGCAACAGCGTTGGCGATGGCCTGCTGACCCTGCTGAGACGACATCAGTGCGGCATCCTGGGGGTTCTTCATGTTGCCGCACTCGACCAGGATCGACGGGTACTGCGCCAGGTTCAGGCCGGTCAGGTCGGCCCGGCCGTACAGACCGTTGCTGCCGATGTACGTGGCCGGCGTCAGGCCCCCCGCCACCAACTGGTCGCGCATGATCTGCGCGAACCTGACAGATGGTCCCGCCTGCACCTGGTTGAGCGGGGGCGCGGAGTAGTTGACATGGAAGCCGTGGCCGCCGGCGGGACCGCCGTCGGCGTGAATCGACACAACGGCATTGGGTCGCATGGCGTTCGCCATCGCCGCCCGCTGGTCCACACACGCAGCCACCGCATTGTCGTTGTCCCTGGACAAACCCACCTGCACTCCGGCATTGATGAGCTCTTGCCGGATGAGTAGCACCACATTCCACGTGAAGGTGTGCTCGGGAAAACCTGCATTGGTCGAGGTGCCACTGGTCTGGCAGTCCTTGGTACCGCCGCGGCCGGTGGGCACCTGCTTGGTGATCGACGCGTCGTTGGCCCCGTTGTGGCCCGGGTCGAGGAACACGATGGAACCCGCGAGAGTCTGCGCATTGGACGTTGGCGCTGTCAGCGACGACACAACGGCAGGCATACCGACCAGAACCGGCGCCGCAGCAGCCATTCTCAGCATGCGTCGGCGCGAGATGCAGCCGACGCCCTTACCTGCGTCGTCTCTTTCACACGGGCTACTGGTCACTGATCGGATGCTACGGACCGAGACTGGGAACACCCCCGAGCGCCCTGACACGGTTCCGTCACGAAGCAATAACTTCTTTCGGGTTCGGCGTACGGTCGAGGCGTGGAGACGAATGTCGAGACAGCAGGCGTCGGCGCACGGATCAAGGCCATGGCAGGCTGGGCGGCCGCACGCACCCGCAAGACCAGCCCATCGCCACTTTTGCCGTCCTGGGAAGCCCCGCCGGCGCAGTACGGCGTCGGAGTGCACCACAACGTGGCAGTGCCGATGAGCGACGGCATCTCGCTACGGGTGGATATCCACTATCCGACCGACCCGGCGACGGGCGAGCCTGCTGCCGGCCCTTTCCCCGTACTGCTCTCGATGACGCCGTACGGCAAGAAGGCGCCCCCGCCGGCCGCCCAGATCGGTGGTGGCGCAACGCCGTACCTGATCCGTCGTGGCTACATCGAGGTGATGGCCGACGTGCGGGGCACCGGAGTTTCGGGCGGGTCTTTCGAGATGCTCGGGCCCGAGCAGGTGCAGGACGGCGTCGACCTGGTGAATTGGGCTGCGACGCTGCCCAATTCGAATGGCCGCGTCGGCATGTTCGGCATCTCGTATCTGGCCATCAACCAACTCATGACGGCCGCCGCGGTGGGTCCCGGCTCGCCGTTGAAGGCGATCTTCCCGGCGATGGCCGCCAACGATTTCTACCGCGACGTCGTCACCATGGGCGGCGTCCCGCACATGCGTACGGTCCGCGCCTACGGTGCCACTTACTCGCTGCTGAACATGATCAACCCGGCACTGGAGTTCGCACACCGCGGCGACCATGAAAGGCCCAGGGCCGGCGGCATTTCCGCCGTGCGGCAGCGGGGCCGCGACCAGCGCGGCTACTTCAAGAACTTGATCAAGGACGCGGTCGCCGGCGGCGACACCGCATTCGACGGCACGTTCTGGGACACCATGCGCCCCGCGGACGTGGTGCCGAAGATCGCCGAGAACGGCGTCGCGGTGTTTCTGGTGGCCGGCTGGCATGACGCGTTCCAGCGCGGCGCGCCCTTGAACTATGCGGCGTTGCAGAACACGTTCGCCGGCCGTCCCGCCGACGCCGCCATGACCGCCGACCAGCCCGTCTCCGACAAGTTCCAGCTCATGGCGGGTCCCTGGTACCACGTCTCGGATCTCGACGGGCAGCATCTGCAGGCCCTGCAGTTGCGCTGGTTCAACCGCTGGCTCAAAGACGACGAGACCGCGGCCGTCACCGGTGCGCCGGTGCGGTTCCAGGCGATCGGCAGCCCGAAGTGGTTCCGCACCAATGCCTATCCGTTCCCGGAGGCCACCCCGACGCGGCTGTACCTGGGCCTGGGCGGCGGCCTGCATGCCACCCCATCGGCCGACGAGTCGACCGCCACGCTCCAATACCTCTCTCGCGGACCGGTTTCCGGACGCAGCCTGGAGCAGTGGAGCCTCGGCATGGGCAGTTTCATGGTGTCGCAGACGGGCCGCAGCGTCCGGTACGACCAGGACAACTCCCGGCTGCAGCGCGACGCACTGACCTACACCACCGAGGCGTTCGACACCGAGCAGCTGCTGGCCGGGCCGGTCGGGTTGACGATCTTCGCCACTGCAGATCGAACCGAAACCCTGTGGGTCGCACACCTCGACGACCTCTCTCCGGAAGGCGTCAGCCGGCCGCTGACGCAGGGGGCGCTCCTCGGGTCGCATCGTGCCCTCGACCCGGAGGCCAGCTGGCTCCTGCCCGACGGCACCGTGCTACGACCGCGACACCTCAGCACCAAGGCTGCCGCCGAGCCCGTCGTGCCCGGTGAATTGACTCGCTACGACATCGAGGTGTTCCCGACCGCGGCGCTCCTCGCCCCGGGCCACCGGTTGCGGCTGACGCTGACGACGTACGACTTCCCGCATCTGGTGCCGACCCGCCCGCAGCGGACGGCACTGGCGGGCGGGACGTATCGGATTTCTCAAGGGGGCGTACACGCTTCGCACCTCGTGGTGCCGTTGGCCGACCCGGCCACGATGCAGCAGTCGTAGCGCGAGAGACTACGCCAGGAAGCGCTGCGTGTAGGGCGCGAAGCGGGCCTTCAGGTCGTCGGGGTCGAGGCCGAACATCTCGCACGACGTCTCGACCCGACCCAGCCGGCCACGCTGGTGGCCGGCGAGGTAGTCCGCCATCGCCGCGCGCTCGGTGTCCGAAAGTTGTTCCTCCGCAAGGGCGAAGACGCTCTCCGCGGCGCCGAGATCGTCGGCCATGAAATCGTCGAAGCGAATGTCGATGGAGCGGTCCCGGCCGATGATGTCCCGATCCCGGACCAGCCTGGCAAGCATGTGCTCCAGTCGCTGCACCCAGTACGACGCGATGTATTCGACGGGAACCGGGCTGCGATGCATACGCGCCGAGTAGGTGAGCATCGCGATCATCGACAGCACCACCGGAATCGGATCGCGGTGCGTGAAAACACCGACCACACCGGGCAATTCGGCATTGAGCACTGGTAGTTGTTCGAGATGCTGCGGCGACTTGAGCAACCAGCGCCGGCCGCCGCGCAGGAACTGCAAGGCCTTGAGCTGGGTCACCATGTGCCGGTAGTGCGGCGTCTGGTCGTGGGATTCGTAGTAGTCACGCCACGCGGGGACGTCCGCCAAGGTCTCGAAGTACATCGTGGAAAAGTCGTTGGCCAGCAACTGAATTTCCTCGTGTACGTGGTCGGTGGTCATCTCGTGCATCAGCGGGAAGTGCGGCATCACGATGTTCATCACGTTGACCGCGACGTCCATCCGGGTGCGCCGCGGGTCCGGCTCGATACCGGCCTCGGACGCCAGCGGGAACGGCTCCATCGACTCCCAGTACGGCAGGGTCCGGAAGGTTCCCGCGGCGGCCAGCAGGTTGTGCAGGTGCGTGGTCCCGGTGCGCGGCAGCCCGACGATCACCACCGGAGGCAGCAGTTCGATGTCGTGAATCTCGGGGTGCCGCTTCAACAAATCGGTGAGCAGCAGCCGATTCTTCAACAGCTGCAGCAGTTGGCCGTAGAAGTTCACGACGCCGGGGCCGTTGAGGCCGTCGATCTGCCGGAGCGCGCCCAGCAGCACCTCGAGGCGTTCGCGGTAGTCGGTGGCGCCGAAGTCGTCGAGGCCGGTGTCGGCGCTCGCCTTGGCGTGCAGCGCGTCCGCGTCGAGCGGACAGTCCGCCGCCAGCATCGTCATCATGTCGCGGAACTGCTGCGCCTCGGCCGTGAAGGTCGGACAGGCCAGGTCATCGAGCCGGACAACGTCTGTGGTGTCAGTCACACTACTTATGTTACTATGAGTTTCGTAATGGCGAAAGAACTTGGTAGACCCCGTGATCGGCGCATCGACGACGCCGTACTGGACGCGACCGTGCAGCTCCTCGGCGAAGTCGGTTATGCCGCACTGTCCGTGGACGCCATCGCCAAGCAGGCCGGCACCAGCAAACCGGCGATCTACCGGCGCTGGCCCAGCAAGGCCCACCTCGTCCACGAGGCCGCATTCCCCGCCGGTGTCGCCACGGAACTGCCCGACACCGGCTCTCTCGAAGGCGATGTCCGGGCCATGGTCCGCGGCACCGTGGCGGTGCTCAGCACCCCGGCGGCCCGCGCCGCGCTCCCTGGACTGCTCGGCGAGATGACCGCCGACGCCACCCTGCACAGCGCTCTGCTGGATCGGTTCGCCGACGCACTTGGTCCCGGGTTGCATGCCCGCCTCGATGCCGCCGCGGCACGCGGCGAACTCCGCGCCGACGTCGCCTCCGCTGACCTGACCGAGGTCATCACCGGTATCGCACTGCTCGCCGCACTCACACGGAGCGCTGCCCCCGATGACGACTGGATCGACCGCAACACCACACTCATTCTGAAAGGTATTGGCGCATGACCGAATCCGCTGCCGCTTGGCGGGAACTCCTCGACACCCTTCGCGAGCTCGACACCTCCTTCCTCGAGGGTCCGCGTGCCGTCACCGACGACCGCCAGATCGCCGACGGTTACCGGATGCTCGCGACGGGGCTCGGGGTGGCCCTCGACTGCTATCTGTTCCCCGAGCCGGGACGGCCGCAGTTCGTCACCGTCAACACCCCGACCCGGCACGACCGCCGTTGGGGCGGCGACAACACCGACGCCTACTACCACATGTGTCCGGTCGACCCGGAGCGCAAATACCGGATCAGCGGCAACAAGGGCGACAGCGTCTACCTATCCCTGACCGCGTACAACGAGCCCTCTCCCGGCGCCTGGTCCAACCGCGTCGTCGCGATAATCCGTGACACCGACATCGAATTCGACGCCGATGGCAACTTCTCCTTCGAGCTCGGCCCACTGCCCGAGGCAGCGGTCTTCCTGACCCGCGACTACCAGGCCGATCCGACGACGGGCCGTCCGGTCACCTGGAACATCGAGGCACTGGATGCACCGGACCCGTTCCGGCACAGTGACGCCGCAACCGCCGCCGCATTGCGGTCCAGCGCCACCTGGATTCGGACGCTGTTCGCCATCATGCCGATGCCGGTGGGCACCCGCGCCGTCGACGATGCCAGCCTCGGGCACGAAACCGCCCATCTAGCCAATGAATTCGCCGCGCCTTATCAGGTGCCGGATGCCCACTTCGGCTGGTCGGCGCGCGACGCCTGCTATTCGTACGGCAGCTTCGTGCTCGCCGATGACGAAGCTCTGGTCATCACCCACCGTCCGCCGGCATGCCGGTTCTGGAACCTGGTGGTGTGGAACCAGTTCATGGCCACCCCCGGTGCCAGTGACGCCCGTAGTTCGCTCAATGGCTACAGCGCAGTGCCCAACTCCGACGGCACGGTGACGGTCGTGTTGTCGCGCGGCACCACCTCCCACCCGAATTCGCTGACCACACTGGACTATCCGGTGGGCAACCTGGCGTTCCGCTGGTTCCTGACCGATCAGGTGCCGGACCGGCCCGAAGTGCAGCTCGTCAAGATCACCGACGCCCCCACGTCACCTTCCTGAGGGATTTGTGCACGATTTTCCGCGCCGACCGCGGAAAATCGTGCACAAATCACGGGACGACGGCGTCGATGGCCCGGTAAATCCGCTGCTCGCTGACCGGCCGTGGGGTGCCCAACTGCTGGGCCCACAGGCTGACGCGCAACTCCTCGATCTGCCGGGCGATGTCGCGGACGTCCTCACCTTGGCAACGTAGTGGCGAAAGCGCTTGCCGCAGTTCGTCGTATGCGTCCTCGACGGCGTGGACGCGGTCCATCCGTTCACGGTCTGCCGCCGGCGCCTGCGGCAGGCGCTCCAAGCGTCGGCCGATGGCCGTCAGGTAGCGGGTCAGGTCGGCCAGGTGGGTCACGCCCGTCGCCGCGACGAATCCCACCGGCAGCAGCCGGGCCAACTGCGCGCGGATATCGGCGACGGCGTCGGCCTGGAGCGCAGAAGGCTTGTCGGGCAATGCAACCTGCGCTGCGTGCGCGGCGGTCAGCACGCGCTCGACGCGGCCGACGACGTCGAGCGTCGTCGGGACCAGCTTGGCTGCGACGGTATCGCGCAGCGCCGTGAAGTCCACCGCGGTCCACACCGGCTTGGGCGCCAACACCCGCACCGCTGCGTCGGCACAGTCTTCGAGCAGCGCAGCCAGGCTGCCGTCAGGATTGCTCGACAGCGACAGGCGCGCGCGGGGATTGAGACCGCGCTCGGCAGCCTTGACCGGTGATGGCGCCGCGAGCCGCAGCAACCGTCGCAGCCCGGGACCCATGGCCGCGGCCTGCTCGGCCGCCGTCGGAAATACCCGGATATCCACTGCCGCACCGGTATCCACGAACGCCGGGAATCCGCGCACGGTGTGGCCGCCGGCCGAGCTCTCCACGGTGCGGGGCAGCTCGGCGAGGTCGTCCGGCCAGGCCTTGAGGCCGGTACGTTGCAGATCGCCCGCGACGGCACCCGCCACGGCCTGCCGGACCGAGCCGGCCAGTCGATCGTGCAGCGCGCCCAGGTCCTTGCCGCGCGCCACCTCGGTGCCGTCTTTCTCGACGGCGAAGGTGACCCGCAGGTGGTCCGGAATCTTGCTCAGGTCGAAGGCGTCGATCGGCACCAGAATGCCGCTGCGCCTACGCAATTCACGCTGCAGGTCCTCGAGCAGTGAGCCGTCTCCCGGATTGAGGTCCGGCAGCACCGCCCGCGCGGTGTCGGGCGCGGGCACGAAATTGCGGCGCAGGTCCTTGGGCAACGATTTGATCAGCGCGGTGACCAGCTCTTCCCGCAGCGCGGGCACCTGCCACGCGAAACCGTCGCCGCCGAGCCGGGCCAGCACCTCGACCGGAACGTGTACCGTCACACCGTCGTCGGCAGCGCCAGGCTCGAACCGGTAGCTCAACGGCAGCGACAGGTCGCCGGTCTGCCAGGTGTCGGGCTGGTCGGCGTCGGTGTCGGTGCGCAGCAGGTCGTCGCGCGTCATGGTCAGCAAGTCCGGCGTCACATGCCGCTGCTTCTTCCACCAGGCATCGAAATGCCGTGCCGACACCGCGCTTTCGGGGACCCGCTGGTCGTAGAAGGCGTAGACCTCGTCATCGCCGGCCAGCAGATCCCGGCGCCGGGCGCGCTCCTCCAGCTCTTCCAGTTCAGTTCGCAGGCGCGTGTTGTCGCGGAAGAAGTGGTGCCGCGTCTGCCAGTCACCTTCTACCAGCGCGTGCCGGATGAACAGCTCGCGCGCGACCACGGGATCCACCTGCGCGTACCCGACCCGACGGCGCGGCACCAGCGGCAGCCCGTACAGCGTCACCCGCTCGAACGCCATGACCGCACCCCGGCGGGCATCCCAGTGCGGCTCACTGAAGGTGCGCTGCAACAGATCTCCGGCGACCCGCTCGACGGTCTCCGGTTCGATGCGCGCCGCGATACGGCCGAACAGCCGACTCGTCTCCACCAGATCTGCGACGACGATCCACCGCGGCGGCTTCTTCGTCAGCACAGACCCCGGCGCCAGCACGAATCGCGAGTTGCGGGCGCCCTGGTAGTCGCGCGTCTCACCTTCCCGCAACCCGACGTGCGACAACAGCCCGGCGGTCAGCGCGGTGTGGATGCGCAGCGGGTCGGCGTCGTCGCCCGACTCCCGGATACCGAGATCACCGGCGATGCTGCGCAATTGGCCGACCAGGTCCTGCCATTCCCGAATCCGCAGGTAGTGCAGGAATTCGTCGCGGCACATCCGGCGGAAGGCGCTGCCGGACAACTGGTTCCGCTGCTCGCGCAGGTAGTTCCACAAGTTCAGATAGGAGATGAAGTCCGAATGCTCGTCAGCGAAGCGTGCGTGCCTCTGCCGCGCGGCCTCTTCCCGGTCGGACGGCCGCTCCCGCGGATCCGGGATCGACAGTGCGGCGGCCAGAATCAGCACCTCACGTACGCAGCCTTCGGTGTCGGCCTGCAGGATCATCCGGCCGACGCGCGGGTCCAGCGGCAGGCGGGCCAGCCGGCGACCGACGTCGGTGATGGCGCCCTTCGCGTCGAAAGCGCCCAATTCCTGGAGCAATTGGATGCCGTCGCGAATGCTGCGCGCATCCGGCGGGTCCAGGAACGGGAACGCCTCGATGTCACCGAGCCCCAGCGCCGCCATCTGCAGGATGACCGCGCCCAGGTTGGTACGCAGGATCTCGGGGTCGGTGTACCGAGGTCGGCTCGCGAAGTCCTCTTCCGAGTACAACCGGATGCACACACCGGGTGCGGTACGGCCCGACCGGCCGGACCGCTGTGCGGCCGACGCCTGCGAGATCGGTTCGATCGGCAGCCGCTGCACCTTGGTCCGCCGGCTGTAGCGGGAGATGCGCGCTGTGCCGGGGTCGACGACGTACCGAATGCCCGGCACGGTCAGCGAGGTCTCGGCGACGTTGGTGGCCAACACGATCCGGCGCGGCCCACCCGGCTTGGCGGTGAAGACCTTCTGCTGGTCCGCGGTCGGCAACCGGGCGTACAGCGGCAGGATCTCGGTCGGGAAGGTGTCACCCGACAATGCGTCCCGCAAAGCCTCTGCGGTGTCCCGGATTTCGCGCTCACCGGACAGGAAGACCAGCACATCGCCCGCCGGCTCGGATTCCAGTTCGCGCACCGCGTCGACGATGGCCTCGGTCTGGTCGCGCGGCTCGGTGCGGACGATCTCGTGGTCCGGGTCGTCCGGGTCATCACTGTCGTCCACCGCAACTGGTACTTCCAGTGGCCGGTAACGGATTTCGACGGGGTAGGTGCGGCCGGAGACCTCGACGATCGGCGCGTCATAGAAGTGTTTCGCGAATCGCTCCGGCTCGATGGTCGCCGACGTCACGATGACCTTCAGGTCCGGACGGCGCGGCAGCAACTCGCGCAGATACCCGAGCAGGAAGTCGATGTTGAGGCTGCGTTCGTGGGCCTCGTCGAGGATCAGCGTGTCGTACCGCAGCAGCCGCCGGTCCCTCTGAATCTCGGCGAGCAGAATGCCATCGGTCATCAGTTTGACCAGGGTCGAGTCGCTGGCCTGATCGGTGAACCGCACCGTGTAGCCGATGGCCCCGCCCAGTGCCGTGCCGGTTTCGTCGGCGATGCGCTGCGCCACCGTACGCGCGGCCAGCCGCCGTGGCTGGGTGTGCCCGATGGTGCCGCGGATGCCCCTGCCGAGCTCGAGACAGATCTTGGGCAGCTGCGTCGTCTTGCCCGAGCCGGTCTCGCCGGCGACGATCACCACCTGGTTGTCGGTGATGGCCTTGGCGATCTCACCTCGACGGTCGGTGACCGGCAGGTCGGGATAGGTGATCGCAGGAACAGCCGCGAGGCGGCTGGCGATCACCCCTTCCGCGGCCGCGATCTGTTCGGCGATCTTCTCCGGGTTGTCGCCCCGCAGATTCTTCAGCCGACGCTCCAGCCGCGCGGCGTCACGGATGGTCAGACCATCCAGACGATCACGCAGTTCGCGCAGCTGAAGGTCGGACACCAGTCCCAGGATAGGTGGTGGCCTGCAGCACGGTCGTTCGGCTGTAGAGATCGAGGACCACAGCAGTTGACGAATTCGCGGCAGCGTGCCCGCTCAGGCAACGCGGCTGACGTGCGCGGCTGATTCTCCGATTGTTGTCGTGGTGTCGCCGATCATGGTGCGTAGCAACGCTTCTTGCTCGCGCTGTCCACACACGTCAGCTCGATCCATGCCACCAGGAAGAACCAGGGCAGCCACACTGCGCGTCAGGTTCACCGGGATGCGCAGCACCGGGTACCACGGCGGCACGTAGGTCAGGCCGAGGTTTTGCATTGCGCGGGGTCCCAGGAACCCACTGGTGACCGACAGGTGCTGTGCCTGTGCGACGCGGCGTCGCAGGCTCGGCAGTACGCGATAATGCCAGGCCAGTGGATCCTGAGCCATCGGCATCGCCAACTGTTTGGTTGATTCATCGGGCGCAGCCAAAGCAGTGAGCGTGTGGTACAGGACGCGAACCCCGTCACGGAAGCTGCGCGGCAGCCACTCGTCGTGGACACCGATCAGCCACCCGACATAGCGGGTCAGATGCGCAACACCCTCGAGTTCGTTCGGCGAGAACACAAATCCCATCCCGATCGCTGCGGCGGGCGGAGCAATGAGTGCACCGACAAGCGTGGCGGCCATATCGGTCTGGTTGACCGGCACACCCCACTCATCCGCCCGCCAGTCCGGCATTGCCGCGACATGGCGACGCACGAAAGCGTGGATCAACCGCACCCGGACCGTGGACCGGTAACCGACGCCGAGCGGCTCCAGTCCACCATCGGCAATGACATCCAGCGCCCACTGCATGGTCTCGGCGAAACGCTTGTTGGAACCTTTCTCGAGCGCGCCGGTGCGCAGCAGCGTCTTGTTGAAGCCGGAGAACTGATAGCCCCCCATAAGTGACACGTCACGCGCGACGTACATCCCGTCAGCTCCGGCCCGGCGGAGCGTGCGCGCACCGACACGCAGTTTGGCCAGGTCCACCCAGTCCGGGGTCTCCTCGATCTGGGTAAAGAATTCCCGCAGCGGTTCCGGCGCGTCGGGCACTCCAGCGATGCCCTCGGCCAGCGCCCGGTCAAACAACGGCCGGGCCTGCTGCGTGCCTGCGGTCATCATCCAATCGACAAGGCGGTCGGCGGGCTCGTCGCCGACTGTGAGCCGCTGACCGAGGTGCTCCCACTGCTCGGCATTCGGCTTGCCAATACCCAGCAGCAGCACGAACATCCGCACCAAAGCCGGGACACCGCGGGGCTCCTCAGGGTGACGAGCGGGAATGGGTGCGGTCATCGGCGCACTCCGTCGATGTGCGGGTGCCAGTTCCGCGAGGCACCGGAGCTGCCAGAACGTCGTTGTTCTCGGGTCGATGAAGCCATGCCCAAAATGCTGACACGAGCTTTTACTCGCATACAATTCGTTTCGTGAGTGCCCGATGAGCAGCACACCGAGGGTCCCGCGACGTACCCCGCGACAGGAACGCTCGCGTTTGATGGTCGAACGCATACTCGAGGCGGGTCGGCAAGTGCTGATCGACCGCGGATACGACGCAGCTACAACAAATCGGATCGCGGAAGTTGCCGGCATCAGTCCCGGTTCCCTCTATCAGTACTTTCCCAACAAGGACACCATCGTCGCGGCCATCATCGACGCGTACACAGACCAAGTCCTGCGCTCAGTGACCACACGCCTCGTGGAGCAGGTCGGCCAACCCGAAGACATCCGCTCGCTCCGGGAAGTCATCGCGATCCTGCTCGACGCGATGATGGATCAACCAGAGATGCTGCGAGCGCTGATCGAACACACTCCCAGACTCGGCTTGGGAAACAAGATCGCCGACTTCGAACAGCGGGTCGGCGAGCTTGCGATCGCGCACCTGCGGCTGCGCGACCAGAATTCGGACCACCCCGACACGAGAATCTGGATGGTGGTCCGCGCCGTCGAGCATCTGACCATTCGATACGTGCTCGACCGCCCCTCCATCGACCACGACGAATTCCTCGACGAACTGACCGCTCTCGTCGCGTTCTGCATGATCCGCAGCCGTCCGGACGATACGTCGGAGATCACGACCGAAGCCCGCTAGCTTGTGGCCGGATCCGCTGGCAACAGACATGCCGCGAGCGCGATCCAGTCCGGTAGATGCGGGTCGCGCAACGCATTCCGGCGATCGAAGGCGTAGGTGAGCGCCACGCCGCGCATGCTGGTGTTGAGCGTCTCGCGCACGCGGGCGTAGTCGGGATGCTGGTTCAGCGGCTCGCCGAACATGGCATCGGTCACCGTGCGGACCTGGCGGTAGAGAACCCGCTCCTGTTGCTCGAGGCTGTCACGTAGCTCGGCGTTATGTCTTGCGGCAAGCCACAATTCGGTCGCCGCCCAGAAGTAGTCCTGCTGGTAGGTCGACCACATCGTCATCACGGCAGCACGGATCCGTTCCCCGGGGTCGTCCGGCCACGCGGTCCGCGTGCTCAGTTCATTGAACCGCGCTTCGGCGAGGTGCTGAACTGCTGCGACGAGTAAGGCGTCACGCGAAGGGAATTGGTGCAACAGGCTTCCCCGACTGACCTCGGCCATCTGCTGGATGCGCAGCGTCGACGTGCCCGCGTACCCGTGTTCGACGAGCGCCCGCACGGCGGCGTCCAGGATGCGTTCCTGCACCGCGATGCCGCGGCGTTGTGCACGTCGAGGTGGCGTCATCACCAAATCATAAACTAGTCAGAGTTGACTAGTTTGCCCGGATTTGCCTACGCTCGGCCGCAACCGACGCAGGAGGACGCGCATGGACACCGAATCCATCACCCGGACCGCCGATCGCATGTGGCACGACGTGTTCCTGCCCGACGACGTGCAGCACGTCCGGGCAATGGCCCGCGACGCCGTCGCCACGCACCTGGCACCGGTCGCCCGCGAGATCGCCCAACGCGAGGAGTCCGTCGACTCGTTCCCGTGGACCGCCTTCAAGGGCCTTGCCGGCGCCGGTTGTTTCGCGGTGCCGTTCGAGCAGCCGTTCGGCGCGGGTCTGCAGCACCCGATGCTGGCGACCTGCATCGTCACCGAGGAAATCGCCTACGAGAGCTCCAGCTTGGCCGGCGTGTACGACGGGCAGTGCATCCTCAACGCCCGCGCCCTCTCGTTCGCCCAACCCCACATCCGCGCGCAGGTCCTACCTGGCCTCATCAACGGCGACGCCGTGTTCGCCTTCGCCACAACAGAACCCGACGCGTCGAGCGATCTGACGCCGACCGCGCTGCAGACCGTCGCCACGAGAACCCCGGACGGATTCGTCGTCAAGGGCCGCAAACGGTGGATCACCAATTCGGTTGTCGCCGATTGGGTTTGCATCCTGTGCCGCGACGGTGACACCGACAACGCCACCATGCTCCTGATCGACATGCACAGCCCCGGCGTCCAGGTCGGTGAACCGGATCTCAAGATGGGTCACCGCGGCCAGATCACCGCCGACATCGTTTTCGACAACGTCGCCGTGCCGGCAGACCACGCGCTCGGCGAACCCGGCCGCGGCTTGGCCACGGCATTGGCGTCCTTGGCGGCCGGGCGACTCGGCATCGCCGCGGCCGGTGTCGGCGTCGCCCAGATCGCACTCGACCTGGCGGTGGCCCGGCTGCGGAGCCGAGAGCTGTTCGGCCGCAAGCTCGGCGAGATGCAGTACTGGCAGTACAAATTGGCCGAACGCGCCACCGAACTCGAAGCCGCCCGCTCGATGTACCAGAAGGCGGCCGTCCGCCTCGACCGCGGCGACCGGTCCGGCGAGCCGGAAGCATCCATGGCCAAGTCCTACGCGACCCGGCTCGCCAACGACCTCGCCCGCGACGCGCTCCAAATCCACGGCGGCTACGGGTTCGCACGGCGGGTGTCGGCGACCGGCGAAAGCTACCGACTCGAGGAGATCTACCGCGACGCCAAGATCCTGGAAATCTTCGAAGGCGCCAACGAAGTTCTGCAGTGGGTCATCGCCCGCCACCTGATCGGCCGCGACATCACGGGCTGAGCGGATCGCGGCCGGCCGAGCCCATCGCCGCGCCGGCAAGCCGATGTTCCAGACCCTGGACGACGCGCAGCACGGTCATCCGTTCCGCCTCGCTCAGATCGCCGACGGTCAACTCTTCGATCTCACGCCACACACCCTCGATCTGGTCCCGCAGTCCGCGGCTGGCCGGCGTGGCCTCGATCAGATGGGCGCGCTTGTCCTCGGGGCTCGGGAAGCGGCGGACGAATCCGGCATGCTCCAGCCGCTGGATCATGCGGGTCATCGTCGGCGCATCGGAGCTGGTGAGTCGCACCAGATCCGTCTGACGAAGCGGGCCGCGATCCCACAGGTACATCATCACCAGCTCCTGGCCCGGGTACAGACCGAGGGGACGCAGGAGCGTCGCGATGATCGTTCGCGTCAGCCGGGTGAGCTGAAAGACCGCATGACTGACGGGGCCGCTGCGGGCCGCCGTCGGCAATGCCATCGCCTCGCACGTCTCCCGATCTTCATCGCCGTCCGTCGCCATCGACACACCCCCAGAAACTCATTGGTTGTCTAACCATCTTACCTCGGCCGGAGGACAAGGAAACCCCAGTTGGAATAGCTGCCAGAAGATACTTGTTTGAGCAAGTATCTAGAAAGGGCAGCGCCATGAACACCACCCACCACACCGGCACCGAGCTCCGTCGTTCCATCACGCGCCTCGTGACAGGGACCGCCATCGGGTTGTCGGCGCTGTCCATCGCCATGGCCGCGCCGGCGGCGGCAAAAGGTCCCCACCCGGGCCCCGTGATCGACCGCCCTGAACCGACCAGTTCCGTCAGCGCACAGACCAATGCCGGCCGCACGTCCACCGCACCGATGACACCCGCCGGGCGCGTGGCGCCCGGCGCAATCCCCCGGTCTCAGCCGGCGGTGTCCATCAACGCGCAGCAGTACACCGGAGGCGCCGCCGATCCGGCCGCGACTCAGATTCGTAAGACGTCAGACTCCATCGACGATCCGGGCGACACCGCCCGCCGCGCCGAGGTCCGCATGCCGACCATGCCCGGCGGACTGACACCCGCCGACGCTGGGCGGTTGTTCGGGGGAATGGCCGGAGCCTCGAAATAGGCTCCGCCACAACGCCGTATCGGCGCGAGAGGCTAACCCTTGTCGGGCGCCCAGTACTCCAGCATCTCGGCGAAGGTCTCGAACGCCGGCTTGGAGACGCCGTAGGCGGCTTCCAAGTGGATGCTGATCGGGAAGCCGAGCTCGCCGACGCCATCGATGACGCGCTTGTACAGGTCGAGCATCAGCGCACGCTTGGCCGCGGGCTCCTCGCCGGCCAGCCGCGACACGAACTCTTGCTCGGCGGCGACCAGCGGGTTGCCCGGATCCTGGATCAGCCAGTTGATCAGGCCGACCTTCGACTCCATCTTCGGGACGAACCCGAACGACAGCAGAATCTCCGGCCGGTGCTCGGTGGTCGCAGCGAACTCCTTCAGGAAGCCCACGATCGTGTCCGAGTACAGCAACTGGGTCATCCCGTAGGTGGCGCCCTGGTTGATCTTGAAGTTGAAGCGTCCCTGCTCGCCATCGCGCGTCGGAATCAGGATGACGCCGCGGTTCGGCACCTGATCGCGGTAGATCGTCAACGCGTCGGTCGGTGCCACGCCGGCGCCCTCACCGTCGCTCATGGTGCGCGGGACGCCGACGAACGCGATGCCGTCGAAGTCCGCCTCCTGCAGCACAGCCAGCCGCTTCGAGAGCGCGTCCTCGTCCAGGAACGACGTCACCTGGGTGCAGAGCCCACGGATGCCCGGCAGCTCGGGCTTCATCAATTGCCAGAAGTCGAGGACGTCCATCTTCGGCTTCATCTCGATGGGCCGGTCGCCGTCTTCCTCGATCATCCCGGGGATCATCACGTGCCGGATGCGACCCTCGAGGCCGACGGCCGCGGCGTTGAGCAGCACCTTGTGCGCCTCGTCGACCGCAAACTGGGGACCGCGCTCGATATTGGGCGGGACCAGTTCGAAGGCGATGGTGTTCAGGGTCACGACTCTGCTCCGGATCTCAGGACTACATACGGGGCGCAGGCGTCACTGACCGCTACGACCCGCAGGTCGTGTTTCCCGTGAAACCTCCACCCTACCGATGGCCTCCAGCAAAGAATCGGCCACGTCCGGCTTGCCAGCCGTGATAAACCCGTCCCGTGGCTGAACGCGTCAAGTTCCAGAGTTCCACCGGCCCCATGCTCGCCGGGATCATCGACCTCCCCGAAGGCACCCCGCGCGGCTGGGGCGTCTTCTCCCACGGCTTCACGCTCGGCAAGGACTCCCCTGCCGCGGCGCGCATCTGCAAGCAACTGGCCTCCGATGGCATCGGAATGCTCCGCTTCGACGCCATCGGCCTGGGCGATTCGGAAGGCCACTGGGGCGACGGGTCCTTCACCCACAAGACCAACGACGTCATCGAGGCGTGCAAGTTCATGTCCGAGCGCGGCACGCCGTCGGCGTTGTTGGTTGGCCACTCGTTCGGCGGGGCGTCGGTCCTGGCCGCGGCGCGGCAGGCGCCCGGCGTCCGCGCGGTCGCGACGGTCGCTGCGCCCATCGACCCGTCGCATGTCGAGAAGCAGTACGACGACATCCTCGACTGCGTGCTCGCGAACGGCAGTGCGCAGTGGATGGTCGGCGGGCGCGAGCTGACGCTCAAGCGCGACTTCGTGGAGGACGTCCGCGCGGCCAAGCTGCACGCCAAGATCAAGGACCTGCACCTGCCGCTGCTGATCCTGCACTCCCCCACCGACAACACCGTGGGCATCGAGAACGCCAGTGAGATCTTCCGGACCGCCCGTCACCCGCGCAGCTTCGTCTCGCTGGAGGGCACCGAACACCTGCTCACCGGACCGGGGCAGGCCAAGCGGGCGGGACGGATCATCGGCGCCTGGGCCGATGCCTACCTGGGTCCGGACAAGGCGCGCCCGCGGTAGCCCGTATTCAGCTACCGGCGGCCTTGTTGGCCTTCGCGATGGCCGCGGCGAGCTCTTCCAGCAGCGGTGGCACATCCAGTTCGGTCACGACGGCTTCGATGAAGACGAGGTCGTCCGGATGGGCAGCCGCGTCGGCCAGTGCGGCGTCCAACTCACCACAGGTTGTCGCCCGGTGGGACAACGGGTTTGGGATGCCGAGGGCTGCCGGAATGTCGCGCCACCGCCAGGTCACGATGTCGTTGTACGGCGCGGCCGGACCGTGGATCGCGCGTTCGACGGTGTAGCCGTCGTTGTTCACCAGGATCACCACCGCGGGCACACCCTCGCGGCCGAACTGGCCGAGTTCCTGGATCGTGAGTTGCGCGGCGCCGTCGCCGATCAGCAACACCGGACGACGGTCCCGCTCCGCCAGGCCCGCACCCAGGGCGGCCGGCAGCGTGTAGCCGATGGAGGCCCACAACGGCTGGCCGATGAACGCCACGCCGCTGGGTAGCCGGTGCCGGGCCATGCCGTAGTACGACGTCCCCTGCTCGGCCAGGACCACATTGCCCGGGGTGAGGGCACCACAGACCTTGTCCCACAGTGCCTTCTGGGTGAGCGGCTGATCCGGTTCGAGCACCGGGTCGGGTGCGTCGGGCACCGGCTGCGGGACCGCGGGCGACCGGGTGGGCCGGGCCGTCAGGATGCTCGTGATCGCTTCGAGCGCCGCCGACATGTCCAGTGGCGCAAAGACTTCGCCGGCCACGGTGCTCTGGTTGGGTCCGATGTCGATGGTCCGCGCGGGGTCGATCTGCTGCGTGAACGATGCGCTCACCATGTCGGTGAACTGAACCCCGGCGGTCACCAGCACCGGGGCCTCTTCAATGGCCCGGCGAACCGACTCCTGGCTGGAGGTACCCGCATAGATGCCGAGGAACTCCGGTGCGGATTCATCGACCAGGCTCTTGCCCCACATCAGCGTGGCGTGCGGCACGACGTCGGCCGCCAGCAGTGCCTCCAGCTGCGGGACGGCTTCCAGTCGGTGCACCAGCAGGTCGGCCAGCACCGTCAGCTGGTGCTCGCCGATCAGACGAGCGGCTGCCGCGGTGAACAGCGAGAGCGCCCGCGGGCTCGTGCCGCTGGTGTAGCGCGGCAACGGTCCGGTCGGCGGTTCAACGGGGAACCGGGCGACATCGGTGGCCAGCATCAGGTAGCCGGGCAGCTTGCGCTCATGCACCTCGGACAGCACCCGGTCGATCTCGCGGGTGGCGGTGGCCGGCACGAGTTTGGCTTGTGCGCAGGTGATTTCGCGGGCGATGCGGTGAAAGTGGTCGAAGTCGCCATCACCGAGCGAGTGGTGGATCACCCGGCGCGAGCCTTGCACGTCGATGGACGGCGTGCCGACGATGTGCACCACTGGGACATGCTCGGCGTAACTGCCCGCGATCGCGTTCGCCGCGGACAACTCGCCGACGCCGAATGTGGTGATGAGCGCCGCCATGCCGCGCAGCCGGCCGTAGCCGTCGGCGGCGTAGCCGGCGTTGAGTTCGTTGGCGCTGCCGACCCACCGGACATCCCGGTGCGCGATCACATGATCGAGCAGTTCCAGGTTGAAATCACCTGGTACACCGAAAATCTCGGTCACACCCAGTTCAGCGAGCCGGTCCAGCAGGTAGTCACCGACGGTGTACTCGGGCATACCGACCTCCTGGCGTCGCTGGTACCGCGATGGTAACCGTCCCAGCCCGGACACCGCCCCACAAGCACTACCATGACGGCCATGACCGTTCGCCCACATCGGCTCGTGTGGCAGGTCGCGGCGGTGTCGCTGCTCGCGGCCTGTGGTTCGAATACGTCAGCGGCACCGTCGTCGACCACATCGACCGCGCCCACGACAACGGCAGCCCAGCTCCCGCCGCCGGTGCCCGTCGTACCGGTGAAACCGAATGCGCGGCAGGCCAAGTGGGTCGACCTGCAGGTGGGCGACTGCCTGAACACACCGCCGCCCACCGACCCGAGCGTCGTCGAGGTCACACTCGTGGACTGCGCGGCCCCGCACATCGCCGAGGTGTTCCTGCGTGCCAATGTTGCGGTCAACGACGCCATCGCCGGTGTCGCCGACCAGCAATGCGCGGCGGGCCTGACGCAGTACGCCGGCCAGAGCAGCCGGTACACCTCGACCTATCTGATCGACTCGAACATGGATCGCACCGGACACACGCCGCTGCCCAGCACCGTCATCTGCCTGCTGCAGTCGGCCACCGGCGTGTCCCTGAACGGCTCCGCTAAGGCTTAGCCGTCAACAGGATGTATTGGGCGGCAACCTGTTCGTGCACATCCTTCAACTCGGCGCCCCGCGCCTCGATGGCATAGTCGCCTGCCGGCGCAACACAGTAGAACTGCTTCGGGTTGGCCAGCAGGATGCAGCGGCTGAGCGTCAGCGACGGCACCGGATCGGCGGTCTCGGTGCCGTCCACCGACACCTCTTTGCCGAAGGTGTTCGCCACGTTCACCGCCGACACCGGGTCCTTGGCCCGATACACGCTCGTCTTGCCGCGCGCGAACGCTGTCACCCCGTTGTCTTGGAACACCTTGCTCGACGCGACCGGGTCGCTCTGGAAGTGCAGGGCCCCGGTGCCGGAGTAGACGGCGTTCTGCGAATTGCGTGGCGATTCGGTCTGCAGCGTCAAGGCCAGGAGCCCGGTCGGATCGATCGGCACGGTCGGCAACTCTGCCGCGGGTTTGAAGGGCTCGATCGCGGTGACCTGGGCGCCTGTCGCCCTGGCCACCAACGCGATGGCCGGATCAGGGCCGGCTGTTGACTGCGCCAGTTGCGTCAGGACATAGGGGCCGTGCGCGGTGAAGGACCGCACGGTGGTCACCTTCGTGCCGCGGGAGTCGACGTCGTACGTCGACGCCAGCGCATCCGGATGCTCCGGGATGGCAACGGTTTTCGGCTCTGCGCCGCGGATCTTGACCTGGAGGGCTGCCGCGTTCATATCGCCGGCCGCGGCAGTGGCATCAGCGGGCGACGCAAAGCGCAGTACGCCGTTGATCAGCACCGTCTTGGCCGCAGACTCCCGCGCCGAGGCGAACCCATCGATGAAGTTGTGCCTGCCGGCTGCGGTCGCGATGTTCTCGGGCCCGAACTGGGCCAGCAGACCGGGCTCGTCGAGCACGAAATACGTTGACAGATAAGGCTCGATGAGCGTGCTGTCGACCTGCCAGGGTCCCACCACGTAGCCGGCCAGCTGTTGCGCCTCGAGCCTGGCGCCGGCCCCGGGGGCACCCGCGGTGCCGTAGGGCTCATGCGGCTTGGTCGGGTAGTTCCCCGGCTTCAGCTGCGCCGGGGCGACGATCGGCGGTGGCGGCGGTGTCGTCGACGTCGCCGGCTTCGCGGATGACGTGGCCGGGCTCGACTGTGTCGATCCGCCACCACAGCCCGCGGCCAGCAGCGCCACCGCGACCACCGCTCCACAGCTGACCAGACCCCGCATGCGTCCCTCCCCTGCCGACTGCAGACCAACCTACTCAGTGTCAGGTCTTCGCGGCACTGAACTGCATCACATGCCCAAACACCTTGGTACTGGTATCGATACGCAGCCCGTTGCGACGTCCTTCGGCAACCAGTTCATCGGGGTTCACCAGGCGGAACGGCGACCGGTCCACCCGGTGCACGACCGTGGCCACCGGTGTCCGCGTCAGGTCGTAACCGACGAACACCCCGCCGGGCTTGAGCACCCGGGCGATCTCGGCGACGGCGGCCTCCCATTCGATGACGTGGTGCATCATCAGGCAACTGACCACCGAATCGAACGCATCGTCGGCGAACGGCAGGCGGGTCGCATCGGCGCTCTGCACCGTCACGTTCGGGTTGTCCTTCAGCCGGTGCGCTGCGGCGTCGACCATCACCGGGTCCAGATCGGTCGCGGTAATCGCCAGCCCAGGACGCGCGGTCGACACCCCCTCGGCGATGGCGCCACTGCCGGAACCGATTTCGAGCAGCTGCTCGCCCAGCTGGTCGGTGGGCAGCATATCGAGCACGGCGCGGGTGGTGGTTCTCCACATGGCGCCGCAGCAGAATGCCCGCTCGACTTTGGACATCACCGGCATCGCGGTCTCCTCCTCGTAGTGTCCGTCGAGTATGGAACCGCCCGCACCATCAATACTTGGACGGATCCGTCGAATCCCGCAGCGCGCGGGCGATCTCGGAGGGTGCCGCTCCGGTCATCTCACGGCATACCCGGTTGGCATGGGAGCCGTCGGCGAATCCGGCCAGATGCGCGGCGTCGGTGACCTGCTCACCGCCCGCGAGATGTTTCAACCCGGAGAGCAGTCGCGCCCAGCGGGTGGCCGCCGAGAAGGAGACACCGGTCTGCTGCCGGCACAGGCGGCCGAGGTAGTCCGGCGACACCGCGACCTCGTGCGCGATTGATGCCAGATCCACGGATTCGGTTGCGCCGCTGTAGATCAGGTCCATCGCCTGCTTCAGCTGCGGATGCAGCCCGGGCTGCTGTCCCGGATCACCGCAGAGACGCTGGATCAGCGTGGCGGCGGCCAACTCGGGGGCGGTGTCGAACGCGGCGGCCACGGCCCGTGCGAGTGCCCGGTGGTCGGCCGGCAGCCAGATGCCGTCACCGGATTCGCTCTGGCTGAGGGCGTGCAGCGCTGCCCCGGGCCAGGTGTGCGGCGCCAGGTACAGGGCCAACGTCACATCGGTGGGCTGCGACCGCACCGCGTGGCCGGCGCCGCTGGCGATGACCACGACGTGTCCGCTGCGGGACGCCTCGCCGGCGGTTCGGACCGTCAGCGGCCCGGTCAGTCCCACCCCGACCTGCACTGCCGCATGGTGATGAACATCCAGGTCGCCGAAGGTGCCGACGACCATCATCTGCGCCGGACCCAGCTCCCAGACGGGCATACCCGATGTTAACGCCGCGATTGGCGCCGCTCGATGACGTCGAGCGCCTGCTGCGCCCACCGCAGGTTCTCCTGCTCGAACGAGATCCCGCGCATCAGCGTCAGATAGGGCCCCACCCGCTCCGCCTCGGCGAGGAACGCCGCCTCGCTGCGGCCGCCCAGGATTCGGTTGCGAATCCGTTCGTAAAGTTCGAGTTGTTTGGTGGACCACTGGATTCGGTCCCGCAGGCCGGCGCACACGGCAGCCGCGTTGCCACTGTCGACGGTGGACACCTGCACCAACAGGTCGTCGCGCATGGCCAGGGGCTTGGGTGTCGCTTCGGTGAAGTCATGCACCGCGGTGCGGCCTGCCTCGGTGAGCGTGAACATCCGCTTGTTGGGCCGGCGCTCCTGCTCGACCACGCGGGCCTCGATCAGCCCGTCGGCCGCGAGCCGGTCGAGTTCGCGGTACAGCTGTTGCGGGGTGGCCATCCAGAAGTTGGCGACGGACGCGTCGAAGCCCTTGGCCAGGTCATATCCCGAGGCCTCACTGTCGAGCAGGGCCGCCAACACGGCGTCACGCAGAGCCATGCCCAGAAGTCTAATAGTCAACAAAGTGATTAGTCACATATAGACATGCCGAGCTTGTCCCGCTAGCGTCACCCGTACCTAATCACCAAATTGACTATGCGAGGTATGCGATGCAGGCATTCCGCAAGGCGGTCGAGGCCGCCGACGGCGAAGCCATGGCCGCCTGTCTGGCCGACGACGTGGTGTTCACCAGTCCCGTCGCCTTCAAGCCCTACCCGGGCAAGCCCATCACCGCCGCCATCCTGCGCGGCGTGCTGCGGGTTTTCGAGGACTTCCGCTACATCCGCGAGATCAATGACCCCGAAAACCACAGCCACGCTTTGATTTTCGAGACCAAGGTCGGCGGCAAGACGATCAACGGATGCGACTTCATCCACGTCAACGACCAGGGCCTGATCGACGAGTTCACCGTCATGGTCCGGCCACTGTCCGGAGCGCAGGCCCTGTCGGAGGCCATGGCCGCCCAGTTCCCGCAGATCCAGGCCGAGGCCGCCGAAGCCATCGCTGCCCTGGCCGCGAAGGAGCAGTGAGCATGAAGATCGGTCTCGGCATCAACTACGCCGGCGGTTTCAAAGAGGTCGTGGCCGAGGTCGCCGACCTCGAAAAGGCCGGCCTGGACGTCGTTTTCGTCCCCGAGGCGTACTCGTTCGACGCCATCAGCGCGCTCGGCTACCTGGCCGCCGCCACCGAGCGGGTGGAGCTGGCCTCCGGCGTCCTGCAGCTCTACACCCGCACCCCCACCCTGACGGCCATGACGGCCGCCGGTCTCGACTACGTGTCCGACGGTCGGTACATCCTCGGCCTCGGCGCGTCCGGCCCGCAGGTGATCGAAGGCTTCCACGGCGTCCCGTATGACAGCCCCATCGGCCGCACCCGCGAGGTCGTCGAGATCTGCCGCCAGGTGTGGCGCCGCGAGCGACTCGCCTACCAGGGCAAGCACTACACCATCCCGCTGCCGGAAGGTCAGGGCACGGGGCTCGGGAAGTCCCTAAAGCTCATCAACCACCCTGTGCGCGAACGCATTCCGGTGTTGCTGGCAGCACTCGGGCCGAAGAACGTCGAACTGGCCGCGGAGATCGCCGAAGGCTGGCAGCCGATCTTCTACATGCCGGAGAAGGCCAAGGACGTCTGGGGCGATGCGCTGGCGGCCGGTTACGCAAAGCGCGACGCGACGCTGCCGCCCATGGACATCTACGCCGGACCGGCGCTGGCCATCGGCGACAACGTCGAGGGGATGCGCGAGTTCATCAAACCGCACATCGCGCTGTACATCGGCGGCATGGGCGCCAAGGGCAAGAACTTCTATCACAACGTGGCCACCAAGTACGGCTATGGCGCCGAGGCCGACCGCATCCAGGAGCTGTACCTTGCTGGCGACAAGGACGGTGCGGCGAAAGTCGTTCCCGACGAACTGGTTCGGGACATCTCGCTGATCGGTAGCCGCGAGTTCGTCAAGGAACGGGTGGCGGCATTCCGGGAAGCCGGCGTGACGGTGCTCAACGTGGTGCCGATGGGTGCGACGACCGCCGACCGCGTCAAGCTCATCGAGGAGCTGCGCGAGCTGGTGTAGGGCTGACGCTACCTCTACGCGCCCGGCTGACCGTACAACGCGACGACGACCGAACGGTCCCAACTGTTCTCCGACCACACGCCCATGACGGTGTTGGCGCAGTTGGCCATGATCGCGTAGGTCGGCGGGTCGTAGTACCACTGGTTCAGCACATCCAGGTTGTTGATGGCGATGGACCGGTTGATCGCCACCGTCTGAAACACCTTGCCCCGGAAGCCCGCTGCCTCCGCGCGCCGCTGTGCCGTCGACCCGTCCGAGCCGAGGTCACCGTCGAGGTCGCGGTTGTTCAGCACATCGTTCGCGTGCCACTCGGCGGCGAGCCGCAGCTGCGGGCTGACCGCCACGTCATTGGTGCAGCCGGCCTGGTGCTGAATGGTGTAGACGTTGGCGACCACGCTGTTGTTGAGGCGCGTGTTGTCCGCGTGAGCCACCGCAGGCAGCGCGGCGCCGCACGCGAAGACCGCCAGGATCACCCCGGCCAACCGGGTACTCACTGTGCCCCCGGTCGGTAGTTGCCCGCGGAACTGCGCAGCGGCCCGATCAGCTCGGGGCACAGTTCGTTGATCACCTGTCCGACAAGATAATTGGCCTGGCCTTCGTCGCCACCCGTGACGTCGACCTTGATGTCACCGATGATCTGCCCGTAACTCCTGCCCGCGGCGATCTTGTCGCACACGCCGCGCCCGTAGGCGATGGCGGCATCGCCGCTCGGGAAGTTGAAGCCGCCCCGCACGTTGACGCTGTTCACGTACGTCACCGGGTCGGCCTGGGCCGGCGGCACCATCCATCCGGCCGCGGCCCCCGCGGCGAACACCATCACCAGCGCCCGCGTCACACGGGATCGAACTGTGAGATCAGCCATCGATCGTGCACCTTGTCGAGAGTCACCCGCACCGTCGAGGTCGACGCGGTGGGCGAGTCGGCACCGATGGTGGTCGTCTGGTTCACGAAAACCAGTACCACAGCGTGGTTTTCGGTCGCCGACACCGAGGCGGCGTCCGGAACGGTCGCGACTGCGGAGATGTGTTTCTGTTTGGCCCCGGGCGCCACGACGGTGTCGACCAACTTGGTGTACTCGTCGCGGAACCCGCCGGTCAGCCGGCCGGCGGCCGATTTCAGCTCGGTGTCAACCGTTTCCGGCCGGTACGACAGCATGGCGACGGTACCGTCACTGGCCGCCCGCACCGACTCGGTGGCCGCGGCTTGCGCGAGCCGCACCGACCCGTCCTGCCAGTTGAAGTACCCCGCAGCGACGGCAAGCAGCATCGCGGCGAACGCCAATGTCAGACCCGTCCACCGCGCCCATGGCTTCCGCGAATCACTCTGCACCGCTGCGGGTTCGGCTTCGACAACCGCCTCCTCGGCGGCCTCGGTCTCGTCGGGTTCGACGGGACGTTCTTCGACATCCACTGTCACTGTCATGACCTGTCCTTCATGTTGCCCTGACCGTCCGATCTGCTCATGACACGAACTGGACGTTGGAGATTCGGGCGCCCGCGCCGTCCTTGGCGACGCTGATCCGCATGCGCCAGTTTCGTGGTGGACCCGCCGGCGCCTCGGCCAACGATGTCCGCACCGACACCGCGAGAAGCACCTGTGCGCCAGCACCGGTCACCGACTCGAGTCCGGCTTCGGTGACGGTGCCCTCGGATTTCGATCGGGCCTGCTTCACCACCGCGACGAACGGCTCGGACCGGCGCTGGAAGTCTTCCCGGAATTCGCCGGTCGACGAGTCGAGTATCCGGCGGATGTCGGTGTCCGCCTCGGTGTAGCTGATCGTGGTCAGGTTCAGCGCGGCCTGGCGGGCCGTCTGCACGTACAGGTTCCGCAGCGCCTGTCCCTGTTCGGCCTGGTGCGCCCGAAAGCCCAGCCAGCCCGCCAGGGCACCCCCGGCGACGACCAGTGCCAGTCCGGTTGCGACCAGCGGCGAGACACGCGGCAACCGTTGCCGCAGCGACGGTTTCGGCGCCACGACCGCATCCGCGTCGGCTGCATCCGCATCGGCTGCATCGGCGATGTCTAGCTGCTCGGGATCAGCATGCTCTGCCATGTCTTGCCTTTCGTGGTGGCCAGGTCGGAGTCGGTGTACGGCTTGCCGTCAGGCCCCACGTAACCGCCGGTCGCGGGGTCGTAGGGCACCACGGCCACCGGGGGTGCCGGGGGTGCCGGCCCAGGTGCTGCACTGGGGCGCTGCCGGGGATCGGTGCCCGGCGCGTACTGCGGGACGCCCTGCCCCGTCAGCGTGGCGTTGGGATCGCCCTTCCAGATGTAGCCGTCGTTGAGGGGCACGTACTGCTCGTTGCTTTCGCAGAGCTCCACGGTCGGCGACCGCTTGGCCGGGTTGTTCTCGCACGGAATGTTCCGCACGCCACGAACATTCAGGTCGGAATCCTGCGGAACCCGGCAGTACAGCTCACCGGCGGGACGCTCGGGATAGTCCACCTCGGTCGGTACCCGTTGCTGTTTGACGGGCAGGAAGCCGGTGTTGCACGGCGGCGGCAGATTCATGTTCAGTTTGAAGTCCAGATAGATGCCCCGATAGGGCGTCTTGAGGTCCGCGTCGGCGACCGCGATCGCCGACATCAACGCGGTGCCCTGCGGGAAGAGCACCAGCAGTTGTTCGATGTCGTGCCGATAGACAACCGCGATCTCACCCAGGCTCACCATGTTGGCCAGCAGGACCGGCAGTGCCGGGGCGAACCTGTCGAACAGGGCGCGGCCCTCGTTCAGGGTCGGCTGCCCGAGCTTGAGCAGCTCGGCGAACGCCGCATTCTGGGCCTTGAACTGGCCGGTGATGGACGCGGCTCGCTGCGCCCACGTCGCGATCGAGTCCGCGGTCTGCACTTGCGAATTCAGCACGGCCGGGCTCTGGTCGATCAGTTGCGTGATCGGGCCGACGTTCTTGCCGGCCTCGATGGCCAGTGACGTGGAGCCGTTGACGATCCGGGACAGCTCAGGGCCGAGTCCGCTCACGGCTTTGTCGGCTTCGTCGACGACGGTACGCAGATTGTCCTGCGGGATGGCTTCCAGCGCTCGGTTGGTGGCATCGAGCAGGTTGCCGATGTCAGGCGGAATCCGCACCTTGGCCACCGGGATGGTCGCTCCGCCGCGCAGGGTCGGGCCGGCATCGGATTGCCCTGCCGCAGGGATCAATTCGACGAACTGTTCACCGACGGCCGAGCGGCTGTGGACCGCGGCCGATACGTCCGCAGGCACCTTGATGGCGGAGTCGAGATTCAGCTCGGCCCGAACCCCGCCCGCGGTGACGTCGACCGCTTTGACCCGCCCGATCTCGGTGCCGCGGTAGGTGACCACCGACGTCGGGTACAGACCGCCGGACTCCGGCAGCTCGAGCGTCACGGTGTATCGGCCGTACCCGAGCAGAGCCGGTACGTGCACGAAGCCGAATGCCATGACGCTGCAGGCAATCACGGTGACGGCACCGAGGATCGCCAGCTGGAGCCAGACTGTCCGGGACAAGCGCAGACGCAGCATGTCAGTACCCCCCGAAGTGATAGGGAGCGATCAGCGGGTTGCCCGCGGTGTACGGGCTGGGCATCTGACCGATCGTGCGGCCCCATTGCATTTCGAGTTCGGTGAGGTTGCCCTCCCACCGGGTTCCGGTGAACAGGCTGCTGTCGAGCCGGCTCAACGTCAGGTCGATGACCATCGTGATGTTGGCGAAGTCGCCCCGGAACCAGTTGCCGAGATTGCTTTTCACCCACGGGTAGGTCGACAGGAAGTCCAGGCCCTTCGTCAGTGCCGGTCCCGAATCGGCCAGCGACCGCAGCACGGGCACCATGCTCCGCAGGTTGGCGACGAGGCTCTCCTTGGTCTGCTTGATCGTCGACGTCGCGACCGCGCTGAACCGTCCGACGGCATCGATCGCGTCGGCCAGCTTCGCGCGCTGCTCTGCCAGTACCGCCAACGCCTGCGGGATGGTGGTGAGCGCCTTGTCGACCGTGCGCTGGTTCGCCGCGAACTGGCCCACCAGAGAATTCAAATTCTCTGTGGCGGAGATGATGTCGTCGGTCTGGGCATTGAGTCGGGAAATGAACGTGTCGAGCTGGGTCAGCAGGCTGCGCATGTCGTTCTCGCGGCCGGCCAATGCCTTCGCGAAGGTCTGGTTGATCTCCTGCAACTGGGCCAGGCCACCACCGTTCAGGAGGATCGACGCCGACGCGAGGGCCTGCTCGGTGGTGGGATACGTTGCGGCCCTGGACAGCGGGATCACCGCGCCGTTGGTCAGCTGGCCTTGCGGCGCTTCGCCGGTCGGCGGGCTTAGCTCGATGTGCATCGAGCCCAGCAGGCTGGTCTGCCCGACCTTGGCGGTGCTGTTGGCGGGTAGGTGGACGTCGCCGTTGATCCGCATGGTGACCAGCGCGTGCCAGTCCTGTACCTCGATCTTGGTGACGTTGCCGACGTTGACGTCACCGACGCGCACGCGGGTGTTCTGCTGGATCACCACGACGTCGGGCAATTGCGCTTGAATCACATACGAACCTGGTCCGTCGCCGGCGGTGCCGGGCAGGCTCAGCGAATTCAGGCCGCGCCATTGGCATCCCGGCAACGTCAGCACGCCGAGGATGACGAGGGTTGCGGTCACGAGGCGCTTCATGGCTGCGTCCCCTGCTGCGGGACCATGAGGCCGGCCAGCCCCCGGCCGGGGTCGGTCGGGGTCGATACGGGGGCCTCCGCCGGCAGCGGAGCCGGCGCGGGGTTCTCCTGCGGCGGGGCCCCGCCCGGCCGCAGTCGCGGCTCGCTGTAGGTGACCTCGTTGGGCCGGGCCGTCGCGCCGACGAAAGGATTGCCGCCGATCGGCACGAAGTTGTACTGCCGGTTCTTGATGATCGGCGCCAGGTACTGCACGCACAGCTTGGCGGACTGCTCGAAGCCTTCCCGTGCCGCGGACTGGATTGCGCCGCAAAGGAACTGCACGGTGTCGGCGAAGTTGACGGGCGCCAGGATGCCCGTGATGGCGCTCTGCGCGGGGTCGTAGATGTTGGTGAAGTTCTGGAACACCGTCGGCGCGATGTGCAAGACCTGCTTGAGGTCCGTGCGGCTGTCGTTGAGCGCCGTGGTGATCGCGTTGAGGTGGTCGAAGGTGGTCCCCAACCCTTCCCGGTTCTCCGCGATGAAGCCGCGCAGATCCTTGACCGCGGTGTCCAGATTGCGTGTCGCATCGGCGATGTTGTTCGGCGTGCTCGACAGTGCGGTGGTGATGGAAGCCATGTTGGTGTTGAAGGCGGCGAGCAGATCGCTGCTGGACGACAGTGCCGAGACCAGCAACTGCAGATTGCGCACCGTGCTGAAGATGTCGGTGCTGTGGTCGCCGAGAGCCGACATCGCGCGGGACAGTTTGATGACGGTGTCGCGCGCGGTGTCGCCCTGGCCGCGCAGGTTGTCCGCGGCGCTGTTGATGAATTCGCCGACGGCACTGGGCCCGCCGGGACTCGTCGGCTGCAGCGAGTCGGTGAGCTTCTCCAGTTGCTGACGGAAGTCGTCCCATTCCACCGGCACCACGGTGCGGTCCAGGGCGATGGTGGAGCCCGCGGCGAGTTTGGGCCCGCTGGTGTAGGCGGGCACCAACTGAATCGCGCGGGCGCTCACCAATGACGGCGACAAGATGGCGGCACGGACGTCGGCGGGCAGCGCGTATTGCGAGTCCACCGAGAAAGTCACTTTGGCGGCATGCGGTTGCGGCTCGATCTTCTCGACCGTGCCGACGGTGACGCCCAGAATCCTGATGTCGTCGCCGGTGTACAGGCCGTTGGTGTTCGCGAAGTACGCGACGTAGGTACTCCGGACAGCGGTGACCCACCAGGATCGAGCTAGTCCGGTGGCGGCAACCGCCAGGATGACCACGAGACCGAGCGCGAGGGCGATGCGCCACGTCCGGCGGCTGCCCACGCGTGGTGTGGGTTCGGGGCTGGTCATGGTCACCTCCCTCCGACGGGCGAAACGGGATCTGACACCACACCGGGCGAACCGGTGTGCGAATTATTCGACGGCGGGAGCGGCGTCGGGGGCGGGACCGTCGGCGGCGGCACCTCGCCAGGGGCCGGTGCCAGCGCCGGCGGTCCGGGTGCCGGGCCTCCCGGTGGCGGCGCGGGCAGCGGTTCCCGATAGGGGTAACGCGGATCTCCGGGATTGCCGGTGATCGCGTCGGGCAGAGTGAGATTCGGCGGTCCACCCTGGCCGGTGCGCGGATACGGCGACGGCAGCGGCGGGGTACCCGGCTGACCGGCGCCGGGCTCGGTCAGCTGCGACGGCAGCAGCACGTTGGGGTCCAATCCCAGGTCGGAGAACGCCGCGTCGATGAACGGCTGATCGAACTGACCCGGGAACAGGTTCACGAGAGACGCTTTGAAGAACGGCCCGGCACCGAGCACTTCGCCGAACGACATGGCGTACCGGCGCAACAGGTACAGCGTGCGTTGCAGCTCCTTCTTCCGGTTGTCGAGGATGCTGAGAACGCCGTTGAGCTTGTCGACGGCCGGCTTCAGTTGCGTCCGGTTGTCCTGCACCAGACCGGAGAGTTGCACGGTGGCCGCGCTGACATTGGCCATCAGCGTCTCGACCGAATTACGTTGCGACAGAATCTCCCCCAGCAGCGCGTCGGTGTTGACCACCAACTGCGCAATCTGGTCACTACGCTTGGCCAGCACCGAAGTCACCTTGTTGGCATCGGCGAGCAGCTGGCGCAGCTTGGCATCGCGGGTACCGAGGGTGTCGGAGAATCGCGCCACGCTCTCCAGCGCCAACTTCAGATCGGGTGGCGTGTTCTGGAACGTCTGCGCCAGCGTCTTGAGTGCCGAAGACAGCTGGGTGGTGTCCAGACCGCTGATGGTGGTCGTCAGATCACCCAGCGCGGCCGGCAGATCGTATGGCGAGGTGGTGCGTTCAATCGGGATGGGGCCGTTGAGGTTTCCGTCACCGCGCGGCGTCAGCTCCAGCACCTTGGTACCCAGCACCGTCTCGGTCTTGATGGCGGCTTCGGTGCGGTCGCCCAGTTCGACGCCGTCACGCACCGTGAAATCCACCCGAACCTTGGCACCCTCCAAGTGAATTCCCGAGACCCGTCCGACGCCCAAGCCAGACACCCGCACGTCACTGCCCGTCTTGATACCGCCGGCATCGGCGAAGTACGCCTGGTAGTCGGAGGTCCCCTTGATGAACGGGATCTTGTCGTAGCTGAAAGCGGCGACGACGATCGCGACGATCAGCGCGATACCGGTCGCGCCGACCGCCAACCGATTACGTTCGGCCAAGGGCTTGATGTTCAGCTTGATGCGCGTCATTTCGGTGTGCACCGCCCCGACTCCTGGCCGGCCACTTTGACGTACACCGGTTGGCCGCCCTTTCCATTCAGCTTCAGCAGTGCGTCGCAGAGATAGAAGCTGAAGTAGTCGCCGTACAGACCATTGCGGGAGAGAATCTGATACGCGTCGGGCAGTGTTCGCACCAGCTCGTCGACGTAGGCGTGGTCCGCCTCGATCTGGCCGGAGACCCGATCCGTCTGCTGCACAGTCTGTTTGATCGGCTCGCGCGCCACGGTCAGCAGATCGGCGACCGACCGCGCCGCGCTGTTGATGTTCGCCACCCCGGTCGCGATGTCGGATTTGCGGGTGGCCAAGCCCTGAACGAGTTGCGACAGCTTGTCCAGTCCGTCGGCGAACTGCGTGTCGCGGGTCGCGAACGTCCCCAGCACGGTGTTCAGGTTGGTGATGACCTCACCGATGAGCTGGTCCCGGCCCGCCAAGGTTGTCGTCAGTGCCGACGTCTGGGCCAGCACCGACGAGATGGTGCCGCTCTGGCCCTGGAACACCCGAAGCAGCTCGCCGCTCAACGCGTTGACCTGATCGGGATCGAGCGCACGGAACAGTGGCCGGAAGCCGCCGATGAGCGCGTCGACGTCCAATGCCGGTGACGTCCGCAACAATGGAATCGTCTGTCCCGGAAGGAGTTTGCGCACCGCCCCGGGACCTTGCTCGAGCGACAGGTAGCGGTCGCCGATCAGGTTCTCATAGCGGATGGTCGCGGTGGTGCCTTCGGTGAGTGTCAGTTGCCTGTCGATCGCGAAGTCGATGGTGACGGTGCCGTCCTTGTGCAGCGTGAGGCTCTTGACCTTCCCGACCTCCACGCCGGCGATACGGACGAAGTTGCCGCCCTTCAGCCCCGACACGTTGCTGAACACCGCCTGGTAGGAAGCCCGCGAATCGAAACGGAACTGCCCGAACACCGTCAGCAGCCCGAACATGAAGAGCAGGCTGACCACGGTGAAGATCACGACGCGGGTTACGGTCCCACGAATCCGGCTTCTCATGGTGACCCCGGCTCAGGTTGGGGCACGCCCATCTCGACACCGGGCAACCCGGGAGCCGGGCCACCTGGGTACCGGATTCGCGGCGGTTCGGGCTGCGGCTTGGTCACCGGGAAGTAGTTGGCGAAACCGGGGAAACCGATGCCGGGGTTGGGCCGCATATCCAGGCCGTCACCGTAACCGGTGTCGGTCACCAGGTACTTGACCGGGAAGTTCTTGCTGACGTCGGGCAGCGAACCGCAACTCGGCTTGCCGCCGGGCCCACCACTGGCATTGACGACGGGCAGGTTGTCGGGGAACCGGTAGGGATCGGCGCCGGCCAGCAACCCGACATCCATGATCACCGATTTCCCGTTGCCGCCCATGGCATATCGGCCGCCGTGCTCCAGAAACCACTGGGCGCCCTGGAACAGGCACGTGTACGTCGGCGAATACTTCTCGAGGAGTGCGGTGGTCGGTCGCAGTACTTCCATCGACCGTGCCAGGGCAGTCTGGTTGGCGCCGATGGTGTCGATGCCCGACTGCGAGAAGCCGACCGCCGACAACAACAGGCCGTCGAGTTCCTTCGACTGGCCGGTGATCGTGGTGGCGGTGGTCGAGAACGAATCCAGGATGGACACGATGTCCTGCGCCGCGGCCGAATACGCCTGTGCGGTTTGCCCGAACAACTGCCAATCCTTGCGCACGGTGTCCATGCGCGGATTCACCTCCAGCAGAACGTGGTTCGCGTCGGTGATCGCCTGGCCGATGACGTCGCCCTTACCGCGCAACGATTCGGCCACGGCCGAGAGCACCGAGTTGAGCTTCGTCGGGTCGATCACCTGGACCACCGACTGCAGGTTCTCGAACACGGTGTTGACCTCGACCGTCACGTTCTGCGACTGCAGCACCGCACCCGATTTGAGGTGGCCGCCGCTCGGCCCGGTCGACGGCACATTCAGTTCGACGTACTTGGCACCGAATGCGGTGCTCGACCGGATCTGCGCTTCGACATTGCCCGGAAGTTGCGCGAACGGCCCGGGATACATCCGGAGTTTCAGCGTCGAAAGTACGTGTCCCGCAGTATCTGTCCGGCTGCCGATCGATTCCACCTCGCCGATCTGGACGCCCCGGAGCTTCACCTTCGCGCCGTCCTCCATGACCAGACCGGCGCGGTCGGAGATCAGGGTCAGTGGCACGAATCCCCGCAGTGATCCGGAGAACAGCAGCCACGTCATGGCGGTCATGGCGACGACCACGATCACCAGGACAGGCGCCCACCAGATCGGGTCGATCTGCTCACGCCGAGTTTTGTTCGCACCCTTCGCCATTCGGTTCAGCCAGCCAGGTGGAAGTTGCCGGACTGGCCGTAGACGGACAGTGTGATGGTGAGCAGGATGAACACGCCGGCGGTGATCGAGGTCCGCACCGCGCGGCCGACGGCCTCGCCGACACCGGCCGGTCCGCCGGTCGCGGTGAAGCCGTAGTAGGTGTGCACCGCCATCACCGCGGCGGCCATGGCCAGCGCCTCGAAGAAGGACCAGGCGAGGTCATTGGGATGCAGGAACGTCGTGAAGTAGTGGTCGTAGACGCCGCGCGACTGACCGTAGATCATCGTGGTCCCGAACCGGGTCGCCAGGAAGGACATCAACACCGCGACGGTGTAGATCGGCACGACGGCCACCACGCCGGCGACGATCCGGGTCGCCGCCAGGTACGTGATCACCCGGATGCCCATCACTTCCAGGGCGTCGATCTCCTCGTTGATGCGCATGGCGCCGAGTTGTGCCGTCGCCCCGGCCCCGATCGTGGCGGCGAGTGCCACCCCGGCCGTTGCGGGAGCGATGAAGCGCACGTTCAGAAAGGCTCCCAGGAAGCCCGTCAGCGCTTCGATACCGACATTGGACAGGGTGTTGTAGCCCTGGACGGCGATCAGGGCGCCGGTGGACAGGGTGAGGAACCCGACGATGACCACGGTGCCGCCGATGACGGCGAGTGCGCCGGTCCCCATGCCCATGACCGCGATGAGCCGCAGCACCTCGCCCGGGTAGCGCCGGACGGCGTCGGCGGTGGCGGCCAGGGCGCTGCCGTAGAACGCCGTCTGTTCGCCCAGCCGGCGGGTCGCCGCGATCGCCTGGCCCGCCAGTTCGCTGAGCGGTGAGGGGTGGTCGACATCCACATCTGCTGTCATGGCGCCACTTTCACGCCGAACGCGGTCGCCAGGATGTTGATCAGGAACAGCGCCATGAACGCGAAGACGACGGTCTCATTGACTGCGTTGCCGACGGCCGTCGGTCCGCCACCGACCGAAAGTCCCTTGTAGCACGCGATCAATCCGGCCGACAGCCCGAACAGCAATGCCTTGACCAGGGAGACGATCACCTGCGGCAGGCCCGTCAGCAGCGTCATGCCCGCGATGAACGCGCCGGGCGTCACGTGCTGGATATAGACGACGAAGAAGTAGCTGCCGGCCAGGCCGACGACGGCCACCATGGAATAGAGCATCGCCGCGACGAATGTCGCGGCGAGGACGCGGGGCACGACGAGTGCCGGAATCGGGTTGACGCCAATGACTTTCATGGCGTCGATCTCTTCTCTGATGGTTCGTGCGCCGAGGTCGGCACACATCGCGGTCGAACCGGCACCGGCCACCACGATCGCGGTAACCACCGGCCCCACCTGTGTCACCGAGGCCAGCGCCGCACCGGCACCGGACAGGTCACCGGCGCCGACCTCGATCAGCACGATGTTGAGCGTGAAGACGATCAGCACCGTGTATGGAATCGACAGCACGACAGTCGGTACGACGGAGACGCGCGCGACGAACCAGATCTGCTCGATCAGTTCACGCCAGGCGTACGGCGGCCGCAGCATCGCGGCGAACGTCTCACCGGCCATGACGATGAAATCGCCGACCGCCACAGCGGGGCGCGTCCAGGCCGCGGAGGCGCGCGGAGACGACTGGAGTGTTTGCGCCACAAGCTGCCTCCCAGTGTCGTTCCGTCGTCGAGCTTGGCCCGGACGTTAGGAAGGCACCAGTTTGCTGTCAACGCAACAAAGGGGGGTACGGCAACGTCAATTACCGAAGATGCAGGTGGACTCAACGCAATTGCTTCGGTTCACCCGGATTGAATCGCGCTGAGCCAAAACCTACCTGCAAGCGCCCTGGTTACGGCGTCACGATGTTGAACCAGAGCTGGAAGGTGTCGAGCAGTCCGACGAACTCGTCCACCGACTGCCGCTTGCCCTCCACGGTGACGTTGTTCGCGGATATCGCGTCGGCGAGTTTGACTTTGCCGAGCTGAACCTCGCTCATCGTCGCCTTGGTCAGTTTCAGGCCGATCAACTCACTCGTCGTGCGAGGACCCCGACGCCGCGGCCGCAGCAGCCTTCACCGGCTTCGGCTTCGACTTCGGCGCCTCACCGCGCGGCGACTGGCCCTTCGGGCTGTCGTCGGCAGCCGGGCCGGCCGTCGGCTTGCCACTGCCGGTCGGGTGCTGCCCTGCCTTCTTGCCCTTGCCGCGCTTCGGCGCATCGACTCGCTTCGGCGTATCGGAATCCGACTGGTCCTTCTTGGATCCTGTCGAGTCGTTCTGGCTCACCGGATTGTTGTCGTCGGACTCTGCCTTGGGCGCGCCCTTGACCTCAGATGTCGCCGCCTCAGGTGTCTTCGCTTCCGGCGTCTTCACCTCGGGCTCGGCAGCGGTGTCCTTCTCGGTCCCCTTGGCCGGCGCCTTCACGGCATCAGGACCGTCGGCGTCCTTGACATCGGCCCCCTTGACCGAGGCGACCTTCGCACCCGACTCCGGTTTCGTCGCAACCGTCGTCTTGGGCGAGTCCAGTTCCGCCGCAGCCTCTTTCATCGTGGCCGCTGCCTTCAGCGCCGCTTTCGGGTTCACCGCGGCGACCGACGCCGGCGGCCGGATGATGTCACCGATCTTCTGGATCACGTTCGAGATGCCCGCGACCACGGCCTTCGTCACATCGGCGGCGGTGTTGGCCACCCATTTCACGCCCTGAACGACGGCATTGGTGATCCATTTGACCGTGTTGACCACTGCTTTCGTTACCGCCTTGGTGACGTCGACGAACGCATTCCACGCAGCGTCAACAACTTTCACCACGGCTTGCCCGATTTTGACGGCGGTGTCCACGACCGCGCCGATCGCCAATCGCACCGCGGCCAGTATCCGCGCCGCGATGCCTTCGACACCTCCAACGCCGTTGAGCCGCAGGATTTCCTGGGCGATGACGAAAGCGGCCTCCTTGGGAATCCAGTCCGCGTAGAAGACGCCGAACTTACCGCTGCCAGGTTGGTCGTCCCGGGTGGTGTAGATGAAGATCGGCCCGCCGTACTGCACTCCGTCGGTGACCATCGTCTGCCAGGTTTCGATGAGGTTCTTGATGAACTCGGCTTGCGTGTGCTCGCTGACGTTGTTGGTCGGCACCCCGTACTCGGTGATCCAGATCTTCTTGAGACCGTCACCGTTGGCCGCCATCAGGTCGTAGATCTTCTGGATCTGGGTAAAGGGCGACAGGACCACGTTCTCGCCGTCCGAGAACTTCAGCGTCTCCTGGTACGGGTGGAACGCCAGCGCGTCGAAGTAGCCCTTCGCGCCCGCGGCGTACATCCCGTTCACGTAGTCCACCGGGTTCATCGTGACGCCACCGAACGTGAAGACGCTGCCGAGCCCTGCCGCGATGACAGTCGCGGTCGGGTCGGCCGCCTTGATCGCCGGGTAAGCAGCCTTCAACAATTCGGTGTAGCTCGACGGCGAGATCGGGTCGTAGAAACAGACGCAGTTGACCTCGTTCCACACTTCGTAGGCCGAGATCGTCTTCCCATACCGGGTCGCGACCTGCGTCATGAAGTTCGCGTAGGCGACCGGGTCGGGCGTCTTCGCCCCGGGGAAGTTTCCGGCCGTTCCCGCCCACACCGGGGTGCTGTTGACCATCGCGAGGACGCCCATGTTGCGGGCCTTCGCCGCATTCATGATGTCGTCGATCGGCGCCCAGTTGTACTGGTTCGGCAGCGGCTGCGTGTACACCCACGGGATATAGACCCGGACGTCCTGGACGCCCATGGATTGCAGCATGTCCAGCGTCGTATCGATGTCCTGCTTCGACATCCCGTACAGGCTGGAATCAGCCATTCCGATGGTCGACGGCGCCGAGACGATTTCGGCGGTGGGCGTCACCGCGGTGTGGGTCACCGGCTCCACCAGTTGCGCCGCGTAAGCGCAGACCACGGCCAGTGGAATCAACACGGTCAGCACCCGGTGCACTGCCCTGCAGCCGAATCTGCCGATCCGTCCAGCCACCAACGCCCCCTTTGAAAGTGCCGCCCTCGCAACGCGCAACGGCCATCCAACGCAAATTTACGTCCGCGGACGATAACCCGTGGGCGCTTTGCCGGAGTCTCCTCACCCGCCGCAGGTCGACGGCGTGAGGCGGTGCCACCTACCGGCGGCGGATGCCCGCAGTTCGCCGAGCTACGCTTATTGACGACGCTGGCAAAAATCTTTGCCAGAAGCGCTGCAGCAGCCGTTCACAACTGTTAATTTTCTGTCTGTACTGCGGCAGGACACCCGTCTGCCAGACTGCAGTGCGGTAATGCCGCAGTAGCGGTCGATCTGCCGGGGTCCGATGGCCGTGCGGCGTGACTATGGAGGGCCCGAAATGGCTGGTGCGCACCGTCGCCCGCAACGCCGGAAGTTGGCGGTATCGACGTGGCTGGGGACGGGAGTCGCCGCCGTCGGCGTCAGCGCCGCACTCCTCGGCAGCGCGGCCGTCGCGAGCGCGGCCCCATCGACCGACTCGGAGTCCGCCTCGTCGTCGGCGCCCGCGCAGCCGAAAAAGCCGCCGGCGCAGAAGACCACCAAGAACAAGAAGGAAACGGCCGCTGCCGCGGACCCGTCGGACAGCAAGGCCACGTCGGACAGCAAGCCCGCATCGGAAACCAAGGCCGCGTCGGCCACCGACGCCGCGGCCGACGCTTCCGCCGACGGCGACGACGACGCGAAGCCGGCGCGCAACCGCCGCACGAAGGCGGACAACACCGGCCGTTCGGCGACCGCCTCGAACGCCGGGACCGTCGCGAAGCTCCCCTCGGCCGCCGCGCAAGCGGTGACGAACAACCCGTCGACCAAGAATCCGCTCAAGACGGCAGCCGCGGTCAAGCCGGCCACGGACACCGCGGCCAAGGACACGGCGGCCACGACGCCGGCCGCTGCGACGCCGTCACCGACAGCAGCCGCCACCCCGCAGGTCACCGTCGCCGCGGCCCAGACATCCACGGCCGCAATCACTTCGATTCCCAACACCACCGCCAAGGCGTTGAGCAGCGTCACCTCGCCGACGGCCCCCACCAACATCTCCGGACTGCTGTCGGTGCTGGCCGCCTTCGGTCAGGCTGTCGGTGCTGCCACGCAGCGCACTGAGGAGTTCCTGGCCGCCTCCGTCGTCGGCACCACCGAGACCGTGAGCCGGCTGCTCGGTATCGTGCCCGCGCTGGCCACGAGCGAAAAGACCAGTGCCGCATCGACTCTCACTCCGGCGCCCACCGACACGTGGCAGCCGGGCCAGACCGTCACCGCGGACGAGTACATCAACACCGCGCTGGCGGAGATCGCGCAGGCGCGCACCCTCCTCGGCACCAGTTCGGCCAACGGGTACTCCCGGTACGAGCTGCGGATGGCGGCCACCTACCTCACGACGTACCAGGCGAACCAGCAGAATCTGATGGACGCCTACGCGGCGGATCCGACCAATGCGACAGCCCTGAAGGCCCTCAAGTCCAACGAGGCGCTGATCGGCAAGGCCGTGACTGCGCTGAAGACCGCGCGTTACTGGGCGGCGAATCGCGACATCAAGGCCGTCATCGTCGACGCCACGACCAACGCCCGCATCTACGCCTCGGTCCCGCTGTCCATGTATGCGGGCGTCGAGCCGATCGTCACCATCTCCGTGAACGGCGGGCCGAAGATCAAGGTGCTGGTGGACACCGGATCGTCCGGACTGGTGGTCAACGCCAAGAACGTCGGCCAGACCGGCCTCGGCAATTCGGTGGGCACCGGCACCGGCGCCTACAGCGGCGGGCTTACCTACACCTACAACACGTACAACACCACGGTGGACTTCGGCAGCGGCCTCGTCACCACGCCTGTCCCGGTCGACGTCATCACCGACCCGGCGCAGCAGACCGCATTCGCCAACTTCCTGAAGAACAACGGCGTCGTCGGTGTCCTGGGTGTCGGCACCAACGCGGTCGGCCCCGGCCCCGGCCTGGTGACCACCGGCCTGCCCAGCGCGCTGAAGAACGGCATCTACATCGACGAGGCCAGCAAGACGCTGACGTTCGGCCCCAACCCGCTGCCGGCGCGCGTCACCACGTCGGGTTCGCCGAACGTGATCGGTTCGATAACCATCAACGGGGTCAACACTCCGATCAATCTGCTGATCGACTCGGGTGGCGTCTACGGCACCATCCCGTCGACGCTGGTGAATACGTCCCAGATGACCCCCGTCAAGAACACTGACGGCACCGTGGCCTACTACCTGCTGAACGCGGGCACGCCGATCTCGGTGTACGACGCTGACGGCAACCTGCTCTACTCCTACACGACCACCTCGACGTACCGGCCGACGGTGACCACCGACGACTACAACGCCGAGCTATCGAACACCGGCGCAATGCCGTTCCTGCACAACCGGATCTACATCGACTACTCCACCGCAAACGGATCGACCGTCTTCGACCTGTAGCCGCCACCCGAAATCGTCCGCTGTTTCGCCGCGCTCCGCGGCGGGACTGTGGACGGCTGTCACGTCGAATTCCGGCGTGCAATACCCAATTATCAGGCGGTTCGAGCGGGGTTAACAAAATACGCGATCCCGCGTTGCGGATTTGACCTGCCCGTTAGTCTTCTCGCACGTGGTCGCCGGTTAACGTAGTCCAGCTATTTCACTGGACGCGACTGATGGGAGACAGCCAGGTGGAGAATCTCATGGCTAATGCGTTCGCGTACCCCTGGTGGGTGTACGTCACCATCCCGTTGGGCGCGGCGTTCGTCGGCTGGATCACCAAGATCATGGCCCTGAAGATGATGTTCTACCCCGTCGAGTTCAAGGGCATTCCGCCCTACCTCGGCTGGCAGGGCCAGATTCCCAAGCGCGCGCCGAAAATGGCTGCGGTGGCGGTGGATTCGCTGACGTCGGAGATCCTCAAACCCGAGGAGATGTTCGACAAGATCGATCCGAACGAGTTGGTCAAAGAACTCGCCGAACCACTGCGGCAGACCTCCGCCGAGATGGTCGACACCATCATGATGTCGTTCCAGCCGCAGGTCTGGCGGGCTACGCCCGACCAGCTCAAGGACGTCGTCATCAAGAACGTCGAGAAGCGCATCCCAACGGCCATGGCCGCGATGTTCGACAAACTGCGCGGGCAGGTCGACCAGATCTTCGACATCAAGCACATGGTCGTCACCAACCTGGTGCGCGACAAGGTCACGCTCAACACGGTCTTCCAGGACATCGGTAAGCCGGCGTTCAAGTTCCTCATCATGTCCGGCCTGCTCTTCGGCTTCCTGATCGGTCTGGTGCAGGCCGTGGTGTTCGGCATCACCAACTGGCACTGGTCGCTGCCGCTGTTCGGCCTGCTGACCGGTGGTCTCACCGATTATGTTGCGCTGCAGATGATTTTCCGCCCGCTGGAGCGCAAGAACGTCTTCCTCGGCATCAAGTGGCAGGGCGTCTTCCAGCGGGAACGCAAGCAGGTCGTCGAGGGTTACGCGGCGCTGATGGCGCGGGAGATCTTCACGCCCCAGGCCATCATGGAAAGCATGCTGAACGGCCCGTCGTCGGACCGGTTCTTCGACATGATCTCCACCGAGATCAGCGCGACCATCGACACGCAGATGGGCTTCACCGGCAAGATCATCAAGTCCGTCGGCGGCCGCCAGTACGTCGACATGAAGAAGCAGATCACCGACTCGATCATCGACAAGCTGCCCGAAACGTCCACGTACATCGAGGGATACATGCGCGATCGCCTCGATCTGGAGAACGTCATGGTCAGCAAGATGATGGTGCTGGACTCATTGGCGTTCGAGAACCTGCTGCGCCCGGCGTTCAAGGATGACGAGTGGATCGTCGTCGTGCTCGGCGCCGCCCTCGGTTTCCTGTTCGGTGAGTTGCAGGCGCAGCTGATCCTGCTGCTCGCGCACTGACCTACGTCGGGCCGGGTGTTCCGGTCAGCTTCCGGACGGTGAGGACCTCACTGTCGCGGAAGGCTCGCCCGTTGGGGTAGAGCAGATCGCTGAACCAGACCTTCGGCTCCGCGGGGTTGGGGTGATCCCACGAATCCCACGGGAAGTAGGTCTGGGTCTTGCCGGCCACGAGTCCCCAGCTGTACGCACCCACGTTGCGCTGCTTGGCAACTGGCAGAATTCCCTCAACGGTGCTGCCCTGGTTGCGAGCGAGGTACTCGGTACAGATGATGGGCCGGCCCAGTGGGGCCAGCTCGTCGATCCGGGCGGAGAAGTCGGCCGGCTTGGCGTAGCTGTGGAACGAGATGATGTCCGAGTTGTCCAGCTGGATCGACGCGATTGCACTGCGCTGCGCTGGATTGGCCCAACTTCCTTGCCACACACCACTTGTCAGCGGCTGCACCGGGTCGACGGCACGTGCCCACGCGAACACCTGCGGCAGCAGATCGGCAACGAGTTTCATCTTGTCGCTGCGCTCGACCTTGCGGTAGACCGCCGCCGGGTTGTCGGGCTCGTTCCACAGATCCCAGCCGAGTACGCGGTTGTCGTTGCGGAACAGGTTGATCACACCGGTGACGTAATTCTGCAGTACCCCACGGTAATTCGGATCGGCGATCCGGTCCGCGCCCGGGCTCTGCACCCAGCCCGAGTTGTGCACCCCCGGGGTCGGCGCCCGCTGCACGCCGAGTTTCGGATGCGGGTCCCAGCACGAGTCGAAGAACACGAACAGGGGCTTGATGCCGTTGCTCGCGGCGATGCCGACGAACTGCGACAGCCGCTGCGAGAAGCCCTGCGGGTCCTGCGCCCACAGCAGATCGTGCAGGAAGACGCGGACAGTGTTGAACCCGAACCAGCGGGCGGCGCCGAGCTCGGCCTTGATGCGCCCGGGGTCGTAGGTGCCGGCCTGGAACATCTCGAGCTGATTGACTGCGGTGGAGGTGATGTAGTTCCCGCCGACCAGCCAGCCCTGTCCCTGGTACCAACTGTTGGCCCGCTCGGGCGTCCAGCGCGCCCCGGCCGCGGACGCCAGAGCCGGTCCGGAGAATCCGGCCATGGCAGAGCCCGCCGCCAGCAGCAGCGGCACCTTGAGAGCGGTTCTGCGGTCCACCGCACGAGGCTACTGATCTTGATGGAGCAATTGGGGCGTGCTTATCGAGTTGCAACAAACACGATGTCCGGCGGTGACGTCGGGCGGCGGGCTCAGGCGTTGATGCCGGCGGTGAGGATCGCCGCAAGCTCGCGATATGCACTGGCGTCGTCGAGTCCGGTACTCTCGCGCACCCGCCGCTGCTGGATGCGCACCATCATGGTCGCTGCCAGGTCGGCCGCGAAAGACGCATGGACATCGCGGAATTCACCGCTCTCGACGCCGTCGGCGATCATCTCCTGGACCCGGCGGGCCGCGATCTGGGTGTTCTTCTCGTAGACACTGCGCGCGGGGGCGAAGGCGTCCAGGTCCATCATGAACTGGTCCGATGCGGCGTCCAGCACCGTCCCCACCGCCGACAGATAGGCCGTGATCCGCGCGCGGGCGCCGTCGACTCCGGCCACCAGTTGTTCGACCTCGTCGGTTGCCTGCCGGAAGAACTGCACGGTCGCAGCGCGCACCAACTGCTCCTTGCTGCCGGCGAGCGTGTACAGCGTGGACTTCGAGCACCGCAGCCGAGCGGCGATGTCGTCGAGCGTGAGGTGGGCGAATCCCTCGTCGAGGAACAGCGCGATCAGGGCGTCGAACAGCTCAGTGCGTCGGCGGGTGCCGAACGCCGGGGACGTGCGCGTGCTCACACCGGCATAGTACTGCGGCCCTTTACTCAGTACTACTCAAACAGTACTGTGTCAGGTAACTCAGTACTGTCCGACGTATTAGTGGAGTTCCCGGTGCCTGTTGATCGCCTCTTGCCCAACGATGAAGCCCACGCGCTGATCGAACTCACCCGCGACATCGCGGACAAGGTGCTGGACCCCATCGTCGACAAGCACGAGAAGGACGAGACGTACCCCGACGGGGTGTTTCCCACCCTCGGCGAGGCCGGACTGCTGAGCCTGCCGTACCCCGAGGAATGGGGCGGCGGCGGCCAGCCCTATGAGGTGTACCTGCAGGTGCTCGAAGAACTCGGCGCCCGCTGGGCTTCGGTGGCCATCGCGGTCAGCGTGCACAGCCTGTCGTGCCACCCGCTGATGACGTTCGGCACCGACGAGCAGCGGCAGCGCTGGTTGCCAGAGATGTTGAGCGGCAACCTGGTCGGCGCCTACAGCCTGTCCGAGCCGCAGGCCGGTTCCGATGCCGCGGCATTGGCCTGCAAGGCCGTCGCCTCCGATGGCGGGTACCGGGTCACCGGTTCGAAGGCCTGGATCACGCACGGTGGACTCGCCGATTTCTACACCTTGTTCGCGCGCACCGGCGAAGGGCCGCAAGGCATCTCGTGCTTCCTGGTGCCCGCCGGCACCGAGGGGCTGTCCTTCGGGCGACCCGAGGAGAAGATGGGCCTGCACGCGGTGCCCACCACCTCCGCGCACTACGACAACGCGTTCCTGCCTGCCGAGCGACTGATCGGCGCCGAGGGTCAAGGCCTGCCGATCGCGTTCAGCGCACTCGATGCCGGCCGGCTCGGTGTCGCCGCCGTCGCCGTCGGCCTGGCCCAGTCGGCGCTTGATCAGGCGGTGGCCTACGCCCAGGAGCGAACGACGTTCGGCCGCAAGATCATCGACCACCAGGGACTCGGCTTCCTGCTGGCCGACATGGCCGCCGCCGTCGACTCGGCGCGGGCCACCTACCTCGATGCCGCCCGCCGGCGCGACGCCGGGCTGCCCTACTCCCGTAACGCCTCGGTCGCGAAACTGGTCGCCACCGACGCCGCCATGAAAGTCACGACCGACGCGGTGCAGGTCTTCGGCGGCGCCGGCTACACCCGCGACTACCGCGTGGAGCGCTTCATGCGTGAGGCCAAGATCATGCAGATCTTCGAGGGCACCAACCAGATTCAGCGACTGGTGATCAGTCGGAGCCTGGCCAAGTAGCGACCGACGCCAGCCGGGCTACATCCGGCTGACGTCGATGATGGCGTTCGCGAACTGCGCGGGTGCCTCCTGGGGCACGTTGTGTCCGATGCCGTCGAGAACACGGTGCTCGTACGCCCCGGTGTACATCGCGCGGTATCCCGCACCGTCCTTCGCCGCGCCGTCGAAGTCACTGCCGATCGTGATGGTCGGGACATGGATGAGCGGCTTGGCCTGCAGTCGTTGTTCGTCTGCGTCGTAACGGCTTTCACCCTCCGCGAGGCTGAGGCGCCAGCGGTAGTTGTGGATCACGATGGCGACATGGTCGGGATTGTCGAACGCGCCGGCGCTCAGGCCGTAGGCCGCGTCGGTGAAGTGCCACAGCGGCGACGCCTTCGACCAGATCAGCCGGTTGAACTCCTTGGTGTTCTTCCGGTAGCCGAGTTCACCGCGAGGCGTGGCGAAGTAGTACTGATACCACCAACCCAGTTCGGCTTCCGGGTCCAGCGGCTGGAGATTGGCGGCACGATTGACCACGATGTATCCGCTGACCGCGACCAACCCGGTGACCCGCTGCGGCCACAACGCCGCAACAGCATTCGCCGAACGTCCACCCCAGTCGAAGCCGCCGAGGATCGCTCGCGGGATGTTGAGCGCATCCATCAGGGCCACGACGTCGGCGGCCAGGGCGGCTTGCTGTCCGTTCCGGACCGTGGTGTCGGACAGGAACCGGGTCGACCCGAAGCCGCGCAGATACGGCACGATCACCCGGAAGCCCTGATCCGCCAGCAGCGCGGACACATCGGCATAGCTGTGGATGTCGTACGGCCAGCCGTGCAGCAGGATGACGGGCGGACCTTCGGCCGGACCCGCTTCGACGTAGCCGACATTGAGGTCGCCGGCCCGAATCTGCTTGACCGCGTTCAGGTTGTGTTCCGGCGTGGGCGGCGGTGCCGCCTTCTCGACCGCAGCCGGTTCCGACGACGACCCGCACGCCGCCAATGACGCCGCACCCACCGCTGCCATCGCCGTCAAGCCGAACTGCCTTCTGTTGAAGCCGTTCACGGTCCGTCGTTCCTCCAGAGTTCGCCAGTTCGCCGCCAACGATGCACGCCGTTGCGCGTCGTGTCCAACGATAGATTTCGACCGACCGCACCTGCCTCGTGGGTGTGCGCCGACCACTACGTCAGACTGCGGCCCAGCCACCGTCCACGCTGAGGACGACGCCGTGGATGTTGGCGGCGTCATCACTCGCCAGGAACGCCACCGACGCGGCGACCTCTTCCGGCGTGCTCATCCGACGGGAGGGCAGCCGGTCCAGCACGGGCTGGACGTGGTCGGCGAACTCCTGTTGCCGCTCGGTGGCGATCGGCCCCGGCGCCACCGCGTTGACCCGAACCCCGAACGGGCCATACTCGTCGGCCCAGGATGTGGTGAGAGAGTGGATCGCCGCCTTGTTCGAGTTGTAGATCGCCGAACCACTGGCCCCGCGCAACCCGGTGATCGATCCGATGTTGACCACGGCGCCGCCGCCATTGCGCACCATGTGCGGCGCGATCACGCCGGTCAGCAGGAATGGCGCAAAGACGTTGACCTCGAACGCCTCCCGCAGTACCTCCGGGGCGACATCGGCCGTCGGCGTCGGCATCAACAGCGTGGCGGCGTTGTTCACCAGGATGTCCAGCCGCCCACCTACTGCTTCGGTGGCGTGTTCGGCGAGGTTGCGGATCGCATCGTCACCGCCCGCCAGGTCGGCAGCAACGAACGACGCCTCGGCGCCGGCCGCCCGGATCGCGGCCACCAGCGCGGCGCCGCGCTCGGCATTCCGTCCGCTGATCACAACGTGCGCGCCTTCATCGGCCAGTCTGCGCGCGATGGCCGTCCCCAGGCCGCCGGTGGAACCCGTGACAAGTGCTGTGCGACCGAACAGTCGCGTATCTTTTGGACTCATGAGTCCACATGGTTCACCGGACAAAATGGACCTGCAAGTCCAAAAACTGACAGCCAAGGGACAGGCCACCCGAGCCCGGATCATCGACGGCGCCGCGGCCGAGATCCGGGAACGTGGTGTCGCGCTCACGACCATCGAGGACGTGATGGCGCGGACCCGAACCTCGAAAAGCCAGATTTTTCACTACTTCCCCCATGGGAAAGAACAGCTGCTGCTCGCCGTTGCGACGCTGGAATCGCAACGGGTGCTCGACGATCAACAACCCCACCTCGGCGCGCTCACCTCATGGGCGGCCTGGCAGCGCTGGCGGGACGCCGTGGTCGACCGCTACCGCCAACAAGGCCAGAACTGCCCGATCGCGGTACTGATGTCCGAGATCGGTCGCACGAGCACCGGCGCGCAGGCGGTCACGACCGAACTGATCGACTCCTGGCGGGGCGCCATCGCCGACGGCATCGTGTCGATGCAGCAGCAGGACAAGATTGCGCACACCGTCGACCCCCAGCGGGCGGCAGCCGCGCTGCTGGCCGGCATCCAGGGCGGCGTCGGCGTCATGCTCGCCACCGGCGACCTCACGTATCTCGAGGCTGCCCTCGACGAAGGGATCAACGCGCTCCGGCAGCGATAACTGTCGGCGGCGCACCGGTGTCATCTCCCCGGCTCACACGGCACCCGCAATTGTTAGTTCGCCTACACGCCACCCCATCGGCGTTGACAGCCGTCAAAGCCGCCGAGAAGGATCGACGGCATGGCCGCCAAGACCGAAGAGCAGGTATTCACCGAAATCGAGACCCGCCTCACGGCCAAGTTTGCGGACCTGCCCCCAGCCCGGGTGGCCACCGTCATCGACGGCGCCCGCCGGCAGTTCGCCGACAGCACCATTCGCGACTTCGTCCCGCTCCTCGTCGAACGGCGTGCCGAGGAAGAGTTGGCACGACAGCTGGCCGGCGACGCCACTCGCTAGTCCGGCCCGCTCGGCCCTCGCCGAGTCTGCCGGCCTCACAATGGGTTCCGGCACCAACCCGTTACCTGCCGAGACCTCTCTGTGAGGACTTTGAGGCAATTGAAACGATGCGGTCACGGTCGCGGCTCAGTCCCATGTCGAGCGCGCATCCGATTGAAAACATGTCTTGAACCAGCCACTCGCGGTGCCCTACGGTTCAGCTGCGCAAATTTTCGGCGCTGTAATTTAAGGGCACGTTCAAGGAGACGCCGGTGATGATCAGCTTTGGTCGAATCGCTGTGAAAATAGTTGCCAGCGCCGGTGTGTGCGCGACGGCCGTGGCCGTGAGCCCGACCGCAGCGGCAGTCCCACTCAAGACCGGCGGGTACGCGTGCGACGCGGGCGCCGTAGCCCCTGCCGCAGGGGCACCCGCAGCCGCGGCAGCCGCTGCGCCCTGCGCCGCCCCCGCCGTCGAATCCTCGGGCATCGTCGGCCCGCTGGCGGCCGCTCCGGTGGTTCCGGCGGCAGTCCCGCCGGTTCCCGCGGTCGCCCCGCCCGTCCCGGCAGCGGTGCCCCCGGTCGTGCCCCCGATCCCCGCCGGCCTGCCGATCGGGGCGCCCATCCCGATCGCCGCGGCCCCCGCAGCCATCCCGATGGACATGGGTGGCGTCGCCGACGGCAAGGAGGCCCGAACCCTGCGGCCCGTCGACGCCGGTGGCCCCACCCCCAACCTGCCGACCCAGCCCGGCCCGCAGAACTGAACCACCCAGCTGCACAACCGCTTTCAGTGAAGCACCCGAGCCCTCGTGGCTCGGGTGCTTCAGGCGTTCGGGGCGCAGAGTCAGCGGACCGCGGCAGCCAGATCCTGTTGACCCTGTACTGAGGGCGCATTTGTGCGAGTAGGCAGAGCCCTGAGTTCAGGATCAACCAACTGTGACCCTCAACCGGGATTGACCCTGTACTGACGGCGCACTCGTACGAGTAATGACCGCCTGGACAGCGAATCAGCCTGGGGCGCAGCCTAACTAAGGCTCGATGATGACCGGGTCGCCGACGTTGACGGTGTTGTAGTACCACTCGGCACCCGCGGGCGCCACACCGATACAGCCGTGGCTGACGTTCTCGAAGCCCATCGACTCGACGGCCCAGGGCGCCGAATGCACGAACAGTCCACGGCGGCTGATCCGTACCGCGAACTCGACCTCCGTCATGTACCCGTCCGGATGGTCGACGGGAATGCCGACACTGCTCGAATCCATAAGCACGTTGCGGTCTTTCGCCAACACGGTGTACTTGCCAATGGGTGTCTCATACTCCGGCCGACCCATGGTCGCGAGCAGCACGCCCGACTCGCCGAGATGCGGAAGGTGGTGTGGCGCCGGCATATCCGGTGGAGTCTGGCCGTCGATCGTGACGGTGAAGGTGTGGTCCGCGACATGGGCGGTTCCGATGACCGCCGGGCCGGTGGTCATCGCCATCGGCTGGCCGCCGACCGTCAATTTGATGGTGCTGTGAGCGGGCCAGAAGCCATCCGGAACCCATTGCACCACTTTGTTGTCCAGCCATTCGAACTTGCCTGTCATCGCGGGCGTCGACGTCACGTCCAGGGCCATTTCGGCGGCCGCACGGTTGGTGATCGGCCGCTTGAATGTCACCACGATCGGATGCGCGACGCCGACCGGCACTCCCTGCGTCGGCTGCGTCGACTCGATCATCGAGCCCAACGGCAGGCGAAGGCCCGCTGTCTCGATACCGAGCGCGCCGCCAGTGGTAGTCGTGGCGACCACGACCACGGCAAGGACACCGTGTACTAACACCCGCATATATCCGACCCCTTTGTCGCTGGCCGCATGGTTGAACACCGTCATGGTATTGGGCGGGAAACGCCGAAATCCGTACGGCGCGTCAATATTTCGGTCAAAGATTCGTCACGGATTGGCCACCCAACATCACGGCGCAGACCAACATGAGCAATCCCCGGCAGCTAGCGTTGACGTGCGCGACAATTATGTGTTAGGGGGCCACAGAAGGGCTGGGCAGGCCATGGCAACAGAGCGCGTAGCGGTCCAGGCGGCGGACGACGAATGCGTCGACTGCGGCTACACACCGGAGCTGAAGCGCACCCTCGGCGGCTTTCAGGTCTTCGCGGTCTCGTTCGCCTTCATCTCGGTGGCGGTCGGCATCTTCGGGACCTATGACGATCTCCTGCAGACGTCGGGACCCGTCGGCATCTGGCTGTGGATCATCGCGGCCATCGGACAGACGCTCGTGGCTCTCGTGGTGGCGCAGTTCGCGGCCCGCATCGCGCTCAGCGGGTCGTCGTATCAATGGGCCTCGCGGCTGGCCAACCCGAAGATCGGCTGGCTGTTCGGCTGGCTCACGTTCTGGTATCTCGCGATAGCGGCGGTTGCTGTGGACAACGCCTTGGCCAGCCAGGCCCTCATGCCACTGCTGGGGCTCCGCGACAGCGAGGACACCGCACGCCTGATCACCATCGCGGTACTCGTCGTCCAGGCGACCCTGGTGATCGCGTCGACCCGGCTGCTCGGCCTGATCACTTCCGGCGCAGTCGGATTGGAGCTGGGCATCGTCCTCATCCTGGTGCTCGTACTCGGGATAGTCATGGCGGTGACCGGTAGCGGACACATCGAGAACCTCACGACCCGCGGGATCACCGCAGGCGCCAGTGACTACTACGCCGTCGGCGGCGGCCTCATGGCCGGCATGATCATGGGTCTCACCACGCTGGTCGGCTTCGACTCCGCCGCGAACCTCGCCGAGGAAGCCAAGGACCCGTTCCGCAGCGTGCCGCGCGCCATCGTCGCGTCCGTCGTCGCGGCCGGCGTAGCGGGCCTGGTGTTCCTCATCGCGCTCACCATCGCGATCAAGGACGTCGGCACCGTCAGTCACAGCGGTTCCCCGGTCGCGCTCATCATCCGGGAACAGCTCGGGCCGGTCGCTGAACGAATCCTGTTGGCGGGCATCGTATTGGCGATGTTCGGCGCCGGCCTGGTGGTGATGGCCGCGTGTTCGCGGCAGGTTTTCGCCATGGCGCGTGACGCCCGCTTCCCCGCACACCGCATCATGCGGCAGGTCAACCCGCGCACCCAAACTCCGGTGCCCGCAACGCTATTGATCCTGGCGGTGGGTGTGGTGCTGATGGCTACCCTCCACGGGGCGGCACTGATCCAGCTGATCATCGCGTCGACGATCCTGCCCGCGCTGATCTACGGTGCCATCGTCGTGCTGTATCTCGCCGTGCGAAAACGGTTGGAACACAAGGAGGGCGGATTTAGCCTGGGCCGCTTCGAACTGCCCGTAGCCGGCGTCGCACTGGTCTGGGTATGCGTGGCGATCTTCGTGCTCGTGACACCCACGACGGCGCGGGTACCCAGCTTCATCGTCCTCGGCCTCATCGCCCTCGGCGTCGGATATTTCGTGAAGATGTTGATCTTGAATCGCGAAGTGCTCGACACCGAGCCGGGAATCGATGAATTCGCCGTCTCGCCCAATTGATTTCCGCAGAATATATTTGCGCGAGCATTCTTCACATCTTCTCGCCAGTCGTGGGAAAAATGAAACAGCTAACCGAGTGTACTTAGTGGCAGCATTTCGAATGGCGGGAGAACCGCTGATAGGCCGCGAATTTCAATCTCGCTGACTGGGAAGTAGCAATTGCAGAATCCGCATTCGTGGATACGTTATTGCCGCCACAAATCCGTGGTCCACGAGGGGAGTATTGCAGTGAAGCGCTTGTCCGGCATGGATGCCATGTTCTTGTCCATGGAGGGCACTGAATGGCCACAGCACACGCTGGGGTTGATGATTTTGGATCCCAGTGACGCACCAGGATTCGACTTCGAGCATCTGCGTGATCACCTAGACCGCCGGCTGCCCTACCTGCCGTCGTTCCGGCGCCGTATCCAAGAGGTGCCACTGGGCTTGGATCGGCCGGTGTGGGTCGACGATCCGGCGTTCAAGCTCGATTACCACATTCACCGCGCGGCACTACCCGCTCCTGGTGGCGAGAAGGAACTTGCCGACGTCGTCGGCGAAATCCTGGCCCGCCAGCTCAACCGTAACCAGCCTTTGTGGGAGAGCTGGTTCGTCGAGGGCCTCGAAGGCGGCCGCGTCGCCTTCATCGCCAAAACCCACCACTCGATCGTCGACGGCGTGTCCGGCGCAGGCCTGTCATCGGTGCTGTGCGATGTCACGCCCGACGCCAAGGGCCCGATCGTCGACCTGCCCGACGAGGGTGAGCAGCCCCGCCACTCGAGCCTCGAACTGTTCGCCAAGGGCACGCTGTCGGCCGCGGCGACGCCCCCGAAAGTCGTTCAGTACCTTGGCCAAACCGTCCGCAACGCGGTGACCACCATCAGCCACCTGCGGCGCGACGACCCGCCGCCACGCCCCATGAGCGCCCCCAAGACCAGCTTCAACGGCGCGCTCAGCTCGCACCGCAGCTTCGCGTACACGTCGCTGCCGGTGGCGCACATCAAGCACGTCAAGAACGGTCTCGGCGTCAAGGTCAACGACGTGATCCTCAGCGTCGTCGCCGGCGCGCTGCGCACCTACCTGACCAAGCGCGACGCCCTGCCCGAGACGCCGGTCCTGGCGACCGTGCCGATGTCCACCCGCGACGCCGGCGACGAGACCCCCGGCAACCACGTGCACACCATGATCGCCTCCATGTGCACGGATGTGGAGGATCCCGTCGAACGGCTGTCCGCCATCCACAACGGCATGAACAGCGCCAAGGCGCTGGCCGAGGACCTGCAGGCCGGCCAGTCCATCGGGCTCACCGACTTCGCGCCGCCGGTACTGCTGAACCTGATGTTCAAGGGTTTCCGCGCCGCCAAGCTCGAGGACAAACTGCCGCTGGCCAGCAACCTCATCGTCTCGAACGTCCCCGGCCCGCCGATCCAGCTGTACATGGCCGGCGCCAAGATCGAGCACATCGTTCCCGTCGGCCCGCTGACCGTCGGCATGGGCATCAACGTCACGGTCTTCAGCTACGGCGGCAACGTCGACGTCGGCATCCAGGCCGATCCGGACCTCGTCGAGGACCCGTGGGAAATCCTCGAGGGCGCCAAGGCAGAGCTCGACCGGCTTCTCGCCGCGTCCGGTTGGGAGGAGCCCGTCGCGAAGAAGAGCGCCTCGGCGACCAAGAAAACCGGTGCCGCAGTCCCACCGGGTGGGAGCTCCGGCGGCAGCGCCGAATAGATGTGATTGCCTTCACATGAGGGCAGACGCGATGGCGATCCATGCCCTGACGATGTGAGAAAGGAAGTTGCTGCGATGGCAGATTCGGATAGCTTGTCGGACGTGGTGGCCATTGTCACCGGTGGTTCACGTGGTCTCGGCGCGTCGATGGCACGGCACATCGTGGCCGGCGGCGGCAAGGTCGTCATCGCCGACGTCCTCGACGATGAGGGCAAGCAGCTGGCAGCCGAGCTCGGGGACGCTGCGCGCTACACACACCTCGACGTGACGGATCGTGCCCAGTGGGATGCGGCCGTCGCGCTGACGGTCGCGGAGTTCGGCAAGATCACCGGTCTGGTTAACAACGCCGGCATCTCCACCGGCCAATTCATCGAGCACGAACCGCTGGAGCACTTCCGCACGGTGCTCGACGTCAACCTGGTGGGCGTCTTCAACGGCATCCAGGCCGTCATCGCGCCCATGCGCGCCGCCGGCGGTGGCTCGATCGTCAACATCTCCTCGGCCGCGGGCTTGATGGGGCTGGCCCTGACCGCCGGCTACGGCGCCTCCAAGTGGGCCGTCCGCGGCCTCAGCAAGATCGCCGCGGTGGAGCTCGGCACCGACCGCATCCGGGTGAACTCCGTGCACCCCGGCATGACCTACACGCCGATGACGGCGCAGGTCGGCATCCAGCAGGGCGAGGGCAACTACCCCAACACCCCGATGGGTCGCGTCGGCGAGGCCGACGAGATCGCCGGCGCCGTCACCTACCTGCTGTCGCGCGCCGCCTCGTACGTCACCGGCGCCGAGATCGCGGTCGACGGCGGCTGGACCACCGGCCCCACCGTCAAGTACGTGATGGGTCAATAACTACATAGGCGACCAGCCAATCGTCCCTCAGTTCAACATGTTTGAACTGAGGGACGACTTCCAGCAAGGAGACAATGGTGTCTGCCCCACTGAGGAACGATGAGTTGCCCGAGCCGCCCATGGTGAGCCGTCCCGAGTGCATGGACGTCGGCGAGCGCATGGCCGTGGCCCCGCACATCGCCGTCGATGAAGCCGTGCTGGCCGTCATGCGCCTGCGCCAGCCGAAGCTGCCGACCGACGCCGCACCGGACCGGCTCGCCGCCGACCTGGACAAGGCCGCGACGATGTTCAAAAGGCGGGGCTGGATTTCCAAACCGTCGAAGTACCACCGCACTCCCCCGAAACTCAACGACGCCGACGTCCTGCACTGGAGCACCCACAACGGCCCACTCGGGCACGAGTCGATGTCCTTCGCATCGAAATTCGACGCCCGGTCGTTCGAGCCGGGTGCGGACCGGTGGCCCGGCAACGACCGCAACGACACCGTCACCGTCCGGCTGCTGCGCCGCCCCGACTCCCCCGCTCCGTGGGTCGTGATCCTGCACGGTTTCGGCATGGGGTCGTCGCGCTTCGACCTGAACGTCCTGTGGGCCAACTACCTGCACCACAAGCTCGGATACAATGTGGCGCTGCCGATTTCGCCACTGCACGGGCCGCGCCGCGAGCCCGGCGACGGCCAGCTGCTGTCCCTCGATCTCGCCTCCATGCTGCACGGCATCACGCAGGCCGTGTGGGATGTCCGCCGGTTGGTGAGCTGGATTCGCAGCACCACCGATGCCCCGGTTGGCCTCTACGGCGTCTCACTCGGTGGCTACCTGTCCACCGTGCTCGCCGGCCTGGAACGGTTCGACGCGGTGGCCGCGGCGCTGCCATTCGCCGATCCACTCGCGCTGCTGACGCACCACGGCCCGCCCGCAGAGTACCGGGATGTCATTGCCTCCGACGACGCGCGGACCGTCTTCCAGGTCGTGTCCCCACTGGCGCTGCCGACGGTCGTCGCACCGCGGGACCGGACGCTGTTCATGGCCAAGGCAGACCGGCTGATCCCGATGGAACAGTCTGAGGCCCTTGCTGATTCGTGGCATGCCGAACATGTGCGCTGGGTCAACGCCGGGCACGTCGGGTTCACCTGGACCCGCGCGGCGCGTGGAATCCTCGGCCGCCGGTTCCGCGAGTCACTGGGCACCGCGTAGGCCGGTATCCCGATCATGGCGAACTCCGGACCGTTCCCGTCCTGGGACTCGTTCCCGAACTGGGACGCGCTGTCGTCGTTCTGGTCGTCGACCGCGGGCAGCGCGCTCACCGGCGGCCCGGCCAGCGCCTACAAGTCCCTGTTCGACACCTTGCGCAAGCAGGTCGTCGGCCGCCGCATGACCGTCAAACTCACCTCGGGCGAGATGACGCTAACGGTGACGGCCATCGATGCGGACCTCGACATGCGGAGCCTTTCGGTCGGTCAACTCAACACCGTCTCCATCTCGGCGGCCGACATCGTTTGGAACGGATGGCAATTCGACAGAGCCACCGCAGTCCTGCACAACGTGCACATCAAACCGAGCAAAACGCCGGTCCTGGTGGCCGCACCACTGGATCTGACCATCGAGATGTCCCCCAAGGCGCTCGACAAGATGATCGACCGGGCATCATCATTGCCGGGGCGCGCCGCGCCGAAGCTGCTCGGCCGCATCGACGCCGGCGGTGTCGCGCAAATCCGTTGGGCCAGAAGACCTTACATCGGTCACCTCGAGGTCGACGCGACCATCGACGGGTCGACACTTCTGGTGAAGCCGCGGATGGTTGCGTTGCGCCGGGCCCGGTGGCACCTACCGAACCGGCTGCCCGCCTACCGGATTCAGCTGCCGAAACTACCGCGTGAACTCGCGCCGACGTCCGTCAGCTTCAGTCCTCAGACGCTCCAGTTGACCGGGCGGATGCCTGAGTGGCGGGTCGCAGTGCCGCGCCGCCGCATCGAGGAGATTCTCAACCAGCTCAACCAGGTCGGGAAGGCACTCAACCTCAGCTGGCTGGGGCGCGGCCTCTAGCTGCCGATCCTCGGGATTCGATCCCCGAAGAGCCGCAACGCATTCTCATAGCCGACCTTGCGGCGGTCGGCCTCGTCCATCGGATACGACGCCAGGAAGTTCGCCCCGTCGACGTTGTCGTCCATCGGGTAGTCCACCGAGAACATGACGCGGTCGGCGCCCATGACCGACAACGTGCACGCCATGGCCGGCGGGGAGAAATTGCCGCTCGTGGTGAAGTAGAAGTTCTCCCGCAGGTAGTCCGACGGCAGCTTCTGCAGCTGGCCGCCCGATCCGCCGAGTCCGTAGTACCGATCGGTGCGAAAAGCCGTGAACGGCAACATCTCTCCGAGGTGACCGAGAATCATCTGCAGGTTCGGGTGCCGATCGAACAGGCCTGAGTAGATCAGCCGCAGCGCGTGCGTGCCCGCTTCGACGGCGAACCCCCACGACGCCAGGTGCAGTCCTTGATCGACGTACGGCGCGAACCAGGCATCCATCACCGCCGGGTGCGGGGTGGTCGGGTGCAGATAGAGCGGAACCCCGAGCGTCTCGGCGGTGGCGAACAACGGCTCGTAGGCAGGGTCGTCCAGATACCGGCCATGGGTGTGGCCGTTGATGAGCGCGCCCACCAGACCGAGATCGACGACGGCCCTGCGCAATTCGGCCACCGCGGCGTCCGGGTCCTGCGTGGCGAGAGTGGCGAAACCGCCGAACCGGTCGGGATACTGCCGCACCGTCTCGGCGAGATCGTCGTTGGCGCGGCGCGCGTAGTTGACGGCCAGCGCGGCGTCGTCGTACTCCTGCACGCCGGGATCGAAGAGGGACAGAATTTGGAAGTCGATGCCGGCGGCATCCATCTGCTCCAGCCGCAGCGGCCCGCGATCGTAGAGCCGGTCGAAGCCGAGGCGGTTGTTGGACTCCAGCCACGTCGCGACCACATTGCCATCACTCGCCGGGTTCCACGCGTAATGCTCTTCCAGCGCGATCAGGTGCATAGGCCGAGGATAGGTCAGAGGGCGAAGACCTGGCCGTCGCGCGCGACGGTGATCTTGCCCTGGTAGCGGCGGCCGATCGCATCCCGCCACTTCGAGTCGGGCAGATCGGTGGGCGAATAGTGGCTCAACACAACATGCTTGGCACCCGCCGCCGCGGCGACTTCACCCACCTGCTCGGCGGACGTATGGGACCGAACCAGATAGCCGGGCGGGAACCTGCTGTTGTTGCCGCCGTCGGCGAGGCTGAACTGTGCTTCGTGCACCAGGATGTCGGTGCCCTGCGCCAGCGCGATCAGGTTGTCGGACTTGGTCGTGTCACCCGAGAACGTGACGGAGACACCAGATTTCAGCAGGTCGAACCGGAAGGCGAAGGCCGGGTACACGTCGTAGTGGCTCACCAGGGTCGCGGTGACGCGCACGTTGTTGTCGGTCATGACCGGGAATGGGTCGGTACGTGGCGCCCGGTTCTGGTAGTCCGATCCAGGAGGGACGACAACCTCGTGCACGTTGACCAGGCTCTGGATGTCGTCGGTGCCCATGTCCCGGATGAAGATGTTGCTGGTGTAGGCGAACGCCCGGTGCAGTGCATCGGTCATGGCCGCGATGCCCGGTGTGGGGTTGGCCGGTTCGACGGTCGGCGGGTTGGGGTTGCCGACCTCGCTCGGTGGCAGACCACCGGCCGGGCCGGGTCCGTACACCGACACCGGGCCTTTACCGGGTGACGCGGTGTAGCCGCCGGACAGGAAGAAGCTGTAGTAGTCGACGATGTGATCGGTGTGCAGGTGCGTGATGAACAGGCTGCGCAGTTGGTCGAATCTCAGCCCCGCGTTCGTGAAGGCGTTCAAAGAGCCCAGGCCGCAGTCGATCTGGTAGACGTCGTCGCCGATCTTCAGTGCCGACGAGATGCCCGTCCGGTTCGGCACCGGCGGCGGGCCCGCCTGCACGCCGAGCGTGATCAGTGCGTTCTGCGGAAGGTCCCCACCGCCCGGCGCGGCTGAACTGCCGGCCGAGGTCGCCAACGCAGCGCCGCCGAGCAGCGCGGACACCGACGCGGCGATCGCCGTCCGCCGGGAAATCGCATCGACGCCGTCGGCGCAGTCAGGGCCACACCCGTGCATGACGGCAACGTATCGCCCTTTTCGCCGAAACCGTGGTCTCGGCCCGCGGAATCAGTGTGCGGCGTTGCGCGCCAAGTCGATGGCGAACGACTTCACGAACGTGCCCGCGCCGGGCTCTCCGCGGCCGCACGACCCGTCGGACTCGCCGACGCGCTTGACCCACAGGTACGCATCGGCGTGCGCGCCGGCGGTGTCGGTGGTGGGCGCGACGCCCAGCGCACGACCGTCCGGGTTGCACCAGTACATCGGGTCACCTTCGGCGGGCCCGGCACCGTTGCGCGAAGTGTCGATGACGTAGTGCGCGCCGTTGGTGAGGCCTGAGATCGCCTCGCCGTACCCGATCTCTTCATTGGTGGTGAAGTAGTTGGTCGTGTTGAGGCTGAAGCCGCGGGCCTTGGCGACACCGACATCGTTCAGCCGCGAGGCCATGGTCTCGGCGCTCACCCAGCGCGAGTGTCCGGCGTCGATGTAAACAGCCGCGGCCGGGTCACGGGTCAGCGTGTCGACGGCGTAGCGGATCAGGTCGAAGCGTTCCTGACGCTGGCCGGCCGACAGGCAGTCGGCCATCGCGAGCGCGTCGGGTTCGACGATGATCGCCGCCGGGGAGCCACCGAGGCCCGCCGCGACGCTGTCGATCCACGCCCGGTAACTGTCGGCCGACCCGAAGCCACCCGCCGCGTAGCTGCCGCAGTCGCGGTGCGGGATGCCGTAGAGAACCAGCACGGGAGTGGCGCCTGCGGCGTTCGCGGCGCCGGCCAGCCCGGCGACGGTGCCGCCGACCGTGGAGGCGGGGAACGCCTGGTCGAGCCAGTAGGCCTGCGGCGTGTTGGCGATGGCGGTGAGCTCGGGGCTCGGCGGGTCGGCCTGCGCGGCGGCGGCCCGGGCCTTCGAGATCGGGTCGGCGTAGAAGGGCCGGCCGGCCAACGGGTTGCTGTCGTCGACCAGGCGGATTGCCGGGTTGTCGGCGCGCGGCGCCGGGTCGACGGTCAGGCCGACGCTCGCGACAGCGGCGACAGCGAGGAGGGGAGCGGTCCAGCGGGCGACAACGCCAACAGCCGAAGAGATCACCTCAGGAAAATAGTTCGACTTGGTCAATAAGCGCCAATCGGGGGCCAAAGTTGGTGTGCGAGTGATCAATGTGGCTGGTTACTACTTCGGCTAACACCCGAGCCGCTGCCCATCCTGTTCCTGCGAACACCAGGATCATCTCGGCCTCCCCACCCGGCCACCGATTGGCCGAATGTGGGTGTGGACCCGTTTCCTACGCGAGGACAAACGACGATGACCACAGTGAAGGCTCAGGCGATTCCGTTCAACGGGGTGCGGATGCGGTTCGACAGCGACAAGACATTCGACGAACTGAGTGCCGACCTGCTCGCCGATATCGGTACCGAGCCCGCCCAGATAACGGACCTGCAGGCGCTGGCAGATCGCGACTGGAATGCGTTCGCCGCGGACGTCCAGCAGCAGGCCGGACCGAGCGATTTCATGTTGATGCACCTGATCGACCACACCCGGTGGCTCAGCACCGCTGGTGTCGAGCGCAAGGCCCTGCGCGTCATCCTGGGCAATCCGCTCATCGCGATCACCATGATTCGGCACGACCTCACGGCCGGGCTCTTCGCTCCCGTGGAGGTGCTGCTGACGGAAGAGGATGACAGCCGGAGCGCCTTGACCTACGTCAAACCGTCGTCGCTGATGGTTGTCGACGACAACCCGCCGCTAGTGGCGGCGGCACTGATCTTGGATGACAAACTCGCCGCCCTGGCCGAGAAGGTATCGAGCACCGGCGACGCAGCGTGAACTCGACCGGCGCGTCGGCGCTGCCCTAACGGTGCCCGCCGCCACCGCCTCCATGGTTGATCACGCCCGTGCCGGGGTAGAGGTACCACTCGTCATCGCCGAACGGGAACTCGTCATCGCTCGCGATGACCGACGGTGACGCGGCCGGCACCGACGTCGGGCCGCTGATTTCACTGCCCTGACAGACAGTCACCGACGGATCGCAGATGTCGGCCTGCGCGGCCGGAGCGACGAGGACGCCCACCGCCACGCCTGCCGCCGCGAAAAGCGCCGCCTTCTTCGAGAGGTCCATGGCGGTTCCTTTCGCCGTCCGCAATCTGTATTGGACGAAGCTACCGCCAGGCACGAGAAATTGTGGGCTGCCGCCCTGATCAGTGCTCGGTGCCCAGCGAGCAGAACGACAGGACGACAGTGGCGTTGAACGACGTCGAAAATCGGGCTTTCGTCTCGGCCTCCTTCTGCGTCTGAGCCACGCCGGTGCCCCACATGAGGCTGTGGTTGAACGGGTTGGGACTCGTTGCGAGCGCGGCGCATTCGTTGTCGCCCCAGACCACGATGCGGCAGTCGGTACCGCCCTTGTTGAGGCAGTAACCCACGGCGTCGAACTTGGCCTGGTTCGCATCCAGCAGGCTCTGGGTGTAGCCCCACTGGCCCGTCGCCGGCGAGAACGCGATGGCGAGGAACCTGTTGACTCCGGCATTCGCCGGAGTCGCCGCGCCGAGCGCACCGGCGATGGCTCCGGCAGCGATGAGGGCAGCGGCGGCGGCTGAGCGGCGACGGACGGATACAGCGGTCATGGCGTTCTCCTTGGCTGGTCGGCGCCCTCGTGGGCACCGTTCACTAGCTAGGAGCGATCAGCCATCGCCAAGTGGACACTTTTTTCAGAGCCACTTTTTCGGATCATCGGATTTCCGGGATGCGCTCCGGGTGCAGCATCTCGGCGTAGCGCAGCTGCTCCGGGATACCGAAGCCGTCGACCAGCACCTCGGCGTACGGCCGGAGCTTGCGGCAGCGATCGTTGATCCCGGCGGTGACGGCCTTGGCCCGATCCATGGACAGGAAGCGGTGCTCGATGTACCACGCCTTGTCCTCTTCGATCACCGACAGCGCATACAGGTCGCACAGGAGGCCGAAGATCTCGCGAGCCTCGGGATCTGTGCACGCGTCGATGCCGGCGGCGAACGACTCGAACACGATGCGATCGATGTGCGCCGACGCCGCATGCAGCACATGGTCCTGCACCGAGTTGAACGCCTCGAAGGGGCTCATCTCCTTGGAGTTGGCCTGGAGGCGGCGGGCCACGGTCGACAGCAGGTAGTCGGCCCGGTCCTCGAACATCTTCGCCTGCGTGCCGCGGTTGAAGAGGCTGCCCTCTTCCTCGTTGTCCTGCCGAGTGTCGAGCAGGTTCTGCAGGATGGTCTCGGTTCCGGTGCTCCGGCGCACGCGCTCCCGGGCGGTGCTGGTCGCGAACTTCACCCACTCGAACGGGCTCATGCCCTTGATGTCGTCGGCGTACTCGGTGAGCAGGTGCTTGGCCACCAACTGGGTCAAGACGTGGTTGTCGCCTTCGAAGGTCGTGAACACATCGGTGTCGGCCTTTAGCGCGATGAGCCGGTTCTCCGCCAGATAACCCGCACCGCCGCAGGCCTCGCGGCATTCCTGGATCGCCTTGGTCGCGTGCCAGGTCGCTGCGGCTTTCAGGCCCGCGGCCCGCGCCTCCAGTTCCCGCTGCACCTCACCGTCCGGTTCGTCGACCTCGGTCAGATCGTGCAGGTCCGACACCAACTCGTTCTGCGCGAACTGCAGCGCGTACGACTTCGCGATCAGCGGCAGCAGCCGGCGCTGGTGCACCAGGTAGTCCATGATGAGGACTTCGTCGTCGGTCTTCGGCGCCTCGAACTGCCTGCGCTGCAACGCATACCGGGTCGCGATGTCCAATGCGACGCGGGCGGCGGCCGCGGCGCTGCCGCCCACCGTCACGCGGCCGCGGATCAGCGTGCCCAGCATCGTGAAGAACCGCCGGTTCGGGTTGTCGATCGGAGACGAGTACGTCCCGTCCTCGGCGACGTCGCCGTAGCGGTTGAGCAGGTTCTCCCGCGGGATCCGCACGTGGTCGAACTGGATGCGACCGTTGTCGACGCCGGGCAGTCCGCCCTTGTAGTGACAGTCCGAGGTACGGATGCCGGGCAGGTCGTTGCCGTACTCGTCGCGCAGCGGCACCACGAAGCAGTGCACACCGTGGTTCTCACCCTTGGTGATCAGCTGCGCGAAAACCGCTGACACCTGGGCTGATTCGGCCGCGCCACCGATGTAGTCCTTACGCGAGGTGGGGGTCGGCGAATCGATGACGAACTCCCCGGTCGCCGGGTCGTACGTGGCGGTCGTCTCCAGCGACTGCACGTCGCTGCCATGCCCCGTCTCGGTCATGCCGAAACAGCCGACGAGGTCCAGGTCGATGGCCTTGCGCACGTACGCCTCATGGTGGCGTTCCGTGCCCAGGTTGTCGATCGCGCCGCCGAACAGGCCCCACTGCACACCGGCCTTGACCATCAGCGACAGGTCGCTCATGGCCAGCATCTCGATACGGGCGATGGTGGCGCCCGCATCGCCGTTGCCACCATGCCCCTTCGCGAAAGCGTCCTCGGCGGCGCCGCGCGACGCCATGTACTTCATCTGCTCGGTGACCTTGGCCCGGGCCACCGCGGTGTCCGGGGTGTAGTGGGGCTTGAACAGCTCCGCGGAAAGCTCTTCGCGAATACGGTCTTTCACGTCGCGCCAACGCCCGTCCAGGGCGTAACGGAGATGTTCGGCGGTCGTCGTCACAAAGAGTCCCCTCCATCGCACGGTCGCGGTGACGACCGCATGGTCCATCTAGCGTTCGATGCTGATGCCGTACAGATCAATGCTGTGCGGCAGTGACTTCTGTGGGTTCAGCGTAGCGCCGCGCAGCACTGGGCCGGACTCGTTCAGTACGTGCGCCAGGAAGGCCTGCCCGAGGAACACCGACAGGCCGGCGCCCGGGCAGCCCTGCGGGCCGTGGCTGAAGAAGTTGTACGACCAGTCACTGCCGGCGTCCCCGCTGACCCACTCACCCGGCGAGAATCGGTCGGCGTAGGGGATCCGGTCACGGTTCCGGTGATTGAACACGTTGTAGATGAGGACCTGCTTGCCTTCGGGCAGCACTGCGCCACTGGGAAACTCGATGTCCCGGGTCGCGACGCGGCCGAACAGCCCCGTCGTCGGCCACAACCGCATGGTGTCGAGCAGGCACCCGCCGAGGTACTTCAGCGAGGCGATGCCCTGCCCCGAGTTGATGTCGGCCGATGCCAGCTCCGCACGGACCTCACGCAGGTTCTCCGAGTGGGTGGACAACACCGCGAGGGTGCGGAACGCGTTGGCCGCCAAGGTGTCCCCCATCGCGAACAGCCAATGGATCACCTGGCTCGCGGGGCTCGCCGTCTCCGGGGGCGTCGTCTCGGCGATCAGCGCGGCCAGACTGCCCGGCTCAGGATCCTTCAGGTAGGACTCGATGTGCCCGACGAACTCCGGGTAGCCGGGCGCCGGCTCACCGGGCATCCCGTTGCCCGCGGACATCAGTTCGCTGAGCTGGGAGGTGAGCCGGGCGTCGTCGGCGGCCTTGTCGCCGAAGACCACGCTGCGGGTCAACCGCTGGAATGCCGCGTTCCACTCCGCCCACTTCAGCTCTCCGGAGCCCAGGCCTTCGACGGTCCGCCCGACCTTCTCGACGAATGCCTGCGCCAACCGGTGCACCGGATGGCCGGTGTCCAGCACCGCCTCGGCGAACCGCCGGCGGTCCTCCCACGGCTGCCCGCGCGAGATCGTCAGCGCGTCCGGCTGGAATGCCGCCATGCCTTCTCTCTTGGGCTTGGGGTCGGACGCGAACGGGTCGGGCGACCCGCCCAGCACGAACTTCAGATCGTCGGGATGGTGCACCAGCAGCGCCTCGTCGGCGACGACCCGGACGTAGAACGGGCCGGGCCCGTAGCTGCGCACCATGCCCTCGACCAGCTGGTATCCCAGATAGTCCGAGCCGAGCCCAGATGCGATGCGCGTGGGCAACTCTCGCTTGTTGAACAGTCCCAGAAGGACATTCGGAACGCCGATCTGGGCGGTGAACCGCACCCCTTCGACGATGGACGCGTGCGGGAAATCCTCGGCCATCGTCCGTCAGCCCCAGGGCAGGTAGGCGCGGACGGAGTCGGCCAGCTGCACCACCGGGTTCTTCTTCCCCGGCACCGGTGCACCCAGCTTCGGCCACGGTGCGAACACCCGCTCGACGTCGCCGATCACCGGCTCCAGCTCCGGGTAGTGCCGCAGCATCACGTCTTTCATGGTGTTGTTGTTCACCCAATCGAACCCGACCTGCGTGTACACCTCGGGTTTGAAGTCGTTGGTGAAGAAGCGGTCGCTCTTGAGCCGGCGCGACGCCATCAGGATGAAGATCCGGAAAGCGGTGTCCGAGAAGCCGAATCCCTTCGGCGGCTGCTCGGCCTGCATGCCGATCTGCAGGTCGACGGCGTCGACGTCACCGTTGTAGACCTCGTTGATCTCACGCGCCCACTGCTTGTTCGGCGTGATGTCATCGATCGTCTTGCGCCGCGGCATCCGCAGTGCTTCGCGGAAGTCGTTGTAGCGCGGCACACCTCGCTCCCGGTCGCGCACGATGTCGAGCGTGGCGAGGTCGGTGATCTGGCCGTCGACGCGGGTGAGGTTGCGTAGCGCATTCGGGTAGTTGTGCAGACACACCGCGCCGGCGCTGGCCAGCCCGAAGGAGTACCACATGTCGCCCATCTGGATTTTGTCCATGAAGCCACGTGTGTGCGCGCCCTGCAGCTGGGTGAAGTCCGCCTTGACGAGGTGCTCACCGGACTCCAGGGAGAAGAAGTTCCAGTCGTCCGGGATCAGCGGGTGCATACGGTAGACCGAGACGAACTCCTCGGTCAGCGAGAACGGCGCGGCGTGGTGATCAGTCGGTGAGCCGATGATGCCCGAGATCGCCTCGTTGTCACTGATCCGGCCGAACTTCTCCTGGAACGTCTCCCCCAGTGCGCCATACCAGTTCGCGTTCATGCCGATCTGCAGCGCCGGGTGACGCAGCACGCACGGCGTCCACTCGACGGTGTGAATCTTGGCGATCAGCGCCGAGACGACCAGCACGCCGATCTCGAAGAGACGCTGATCATCGAAGCTCGGGTAGGCCTTCTTCAGTGCGTCGCAGACCGCGTTGTGCTCGCGCGCGAACATGGTGTGCAGCAGACCGGTGCCGACCCAGTAGTTCTCCTGCATGCCGGTCAGGTCGATGCCCTTGATGTCGCTCTCGGGCAGACGACCGTTCGGGTCGACCTTCACCTTGCCGTCGACGAAGGTGCGGACCTGCGACTGGCGCTCCTTGCCACTACCGTAGACCTGCGAACCGTCCCACCAGTGCGTCTCCGCGTTCGCGAAAACCGGTGCGGGACAACCGTCGGCGATCTCACCCCGCAGCGGGATGGTGCACCGGATCTTCATCGGGTTCTCGGGGAAATGATCATCGGCACTCAGCGGGATGTCGATGGTCTTGTCGGGCACACCGTCGCCGTGGAAGAACCAGTTGTGGTTCTCGAACTGCAGCCACGCCGCGGCCAGCGCGTTGATGATGCCGGCGGGCTTGAAGTCGTCGCGGGCCATGAGCTTGCGGCTGATGACGCGCGGGTCCGGCTTGAGGAGGCGCTTGACGTCGGTAACCGTCATCGACAGCGGGACGTTGCGCCCGAAGCCGGTGCCCTTGGCACCCATGTGCGGGTCTTGGAGATCGTTCCAGGTGCCATCAGGCTGACGGGCCCGGCGCACCTCGTCATTGGGCTGGCCCAGGTCATCGGACGGCCGCATGCCGTACGCCTCGTAGAGGTTGTGCTCGCGCAGTTCGTCGCGGGTCTTCGCCAACGCGTTCAACTGCAGGAGAAGAGAGGGATATTCGTGCCACTGGGACGGAATCATGTTGTCGCCATTTCTTTTTCGAAGTTTGTCGGTGGTCGTCGGATGATCTGGGATCCGTCAGCGAGGCGTGCGCAGCGCGAAATATCCAATCTTGCTGAACCGGTCGGAACCGGTGTTGAACAGAATCTTGCCGAGGTAGACGCCGGGTACCAGCTCCACCAACTCGTCGCGGATGCTGCGGATCACCAGCCGCGGATTGGATTCCACGTTGGCGTAATCGATGACCATCACCTGACGGTCGGGGTCGTCCTTGCCGGCTTCGACGTACGTGGCGAAATCGAAGGCGAGTTTGCCCGATTCGGCGTCACGCATCGAGTACAGCGGCCACAGTAATTTGCCGACCAGGCCGGTGCTGCGCGTCAGCCGATTGTCCCCGGTCCCGCTATCGGAGTCGAAGCGTTTGCCCTGCCAGGGCATCCACAGGGCGGTGACGGCCCGGGTCACCGTGTCCAGCGCGGGGTTCGTCGTCGTCATGACCAGGATGCCCTCGGTCGGACCGTCCAGGTCGACAGGTGGCGCACCCAGCCGGAAAAGGTCGTTGAGCTGCGTCTCGGCCGCGTCGGCGTCGTTGTCGGCCAAGGCGGAGAGTTCGACGATCCAGCTCCACGCCGAGTCGACCGCCCCCGGCTGACCCTCCGCCACCGATTTGCGCAACCACTCCAACCTGTCGTCCGCAGCAGAATCCGCGGTGGTTCCTTGTTCGCTCATCGGCACCATTTCCGTTGAATTTCGAGTACCCGCGGAGCATGATAGTGATCTGCGCCACTCTTCGCGGGCATTTCAAGACGATCGTCCAAACTTTGCCGGCGCGAGCAGAAGTGCCTGATCAGAGGAATAGACTTAGAATTTCCCGCCAGTTCACTGCCACCTCATCTGCCACTGGAGACCTGTGGATACCGCCTCGAGCCGCGTTGCAGGCCGGTTGTCGGGTCCGCGCGGGCAAAAGTTCGCTGCACGCCGTCAGGCACTGGCCGCCCAGGCCACCAGTGGGCTTGCTGAACTGGGCTTCGCACGGGCCAGCATGCGCGAGCTCGCCCAGCACTGCGAGATATCGCTCGGCGTTCTGCACTACTACTTCGACGACAAGGACGACCTCGTCATGTGCTGCGTGCGGCAGTACAAGGACCACTTCATCGACCGCTACAACTCCATCGTCATCGACGGCAGCTCCGGGCCGGAGCTCAAGACCCGCATCAGCGGCGCGCTGAGCAATTCTCTGCGCGAGTCGGCCGTCATGCACCGGCTCTGGTACGACCTGCGCACGCAGGCGCTCTTCGACGACCGTTTCGCCGTGAGCATCAACGAGATCGACGACAGCCTCGCCGCGCTGACCTGGAAGGCCGTGATCGCCTACGCCGAGCTCACCGAGTCCGCTGTCATCGTCACGCCCGCCATCGTCTACGCGACGGCCGACGGCCTCTTCCACCGCGCGCTACGCGACCTGATCACCGGAAACACCGAGGCGCCACAACGACTCGCACACGAAATCGAGGCAGCGCTGGACGATTTCGTCGGGCCGCCGGCCTGAGCATCCGCCCACAGTCGATCGCAACGCCCTACCCTGGTCGGACGTCAAGATCAGCCCTGGGCGCGATGTACACCGGGCGGCCGCTTCGTAGCGTCGATGCCATGACACACGCACACGTCCCAACCCCCGCAGAAATGCTGCGGGATTGGCTGCGCCACAGCGCTCAGCAGTTCGCCGACGCGGTCACCGCAGCCGGCACGTGGATTCAGAGCCGCACACATTGGCCTGAACATCGGGCCGACTACTACCCACCACGGCGTGAAGAATCCTTCGAGGAAGCCGCCATGGCACGCGAGATGTACCGGCTCTGAAGCATTTTCGCCGCTACCCCACACCGCGATCGCCACGTTTGGCGAACTCGGCCGGCGAGCATCCGACCACGCGCGCGAATGCCGCGCTGAAGGCGCTTGCCGAGCTGTAGCCGACCTTGCCGGCAATCGCCGACAGCGCGGGCCGCTCGCCCAGCAGCAATTCCTTGGCCCGTGCGACCCGCCATTCCGTGAGGTACTGCATCGGCGGGATGCCGACAGTACGCGAGAACCGCTCGGCGAAGACGGCCCGGGACATCCCCGCCGTGCGCGCCAGTTTCTCCACCGTCCACTGCCCGGCCAGATCGGCGTGCAACGCCCGCAGAACCCCCGACAACGCCGGATCAGCCAGTCCCCCAAGCAATCCCTGCTCGACCGACGCGTGGTCGGTCTCGAACCGCCACGCCTCGATGAGCAGCACCTCGACCAGGCGCTCGAGGATGAGGTCCCGGCACCGGTTGTGCGCGCCGGCCTCCTCGGCGATCAGCTCCACGATGCGGCCGAGGCGGGACGCACCCGGTTCGCCGCGCCGGATGAGAATCGCCGGCGGCAACAGCCGGGCAACCAGTTCCGCGTTCGCCCGATCGAACTGGAAGTACCCACCCAGCATCCGCATTGTCGGCGCACTGTCGCCGTAGGCGGCGTCACCGTCGATGTCGATCGGCGCATCCGCCGGCGGCAGTGCCGGATCGCTCGCCAACACGAAGCTCGGCGTCTCCGGCAGGAGCAGGAAGTCACCTTCGCGGAGCTCGATCGCGTCGCCGCCTTCCGGAAGAAACCAGCATGCGCCTTCGAGCATCACGCAGAAAGACGGATCGGTATACCGCGACTTGCGGATGCTCCAGTGACCGCCACCGGCCACGATCTTGGACCGCACCGCCCGGGACTGCAACAGCGCGACGATGAAATCGAGCGGGTCCGTTGCCATTTCGACACGGTACCCGCGACCGCACGAGTACGTGTCTATTCGCTCTGCGCGGCGACGAGGGCCAGCGCGTCCGGGCCCGCCGCGAACCGCAGCCGGCCCGACGTATCGGTCGCGGCCTGGTAGACGACCTCGGCAACGTCGGACGCCGTCGTGAACACGTCGACGTCGCCGAATGCGGCCATCACCGGACCCGCGAACTCCTCGTACTCCGGCGGCAGCAGACCGTCCATCCGGGAGGCGCCGTTGGCGGTGAAGTTGGTGCCCGGTCCGTAGCCCGGCTCGACAAGTTTGGCGGCCACTCCGAAGAATTCGAGCTCCAATGCCAGCGAGCCGGTGAACCCCTCGATCGCCGCCTTGCTCGCGGTGTACACCGCCGCCAGCGGCATCGGCGCCAACGTCGTGCTGGAGGTCACGTTCACGATGACGCCGGACCGCCGTTCACGGAACTGCCGGACCACGGCCTGCGTCATGGCGATGACGCCAAAGGTGTTGGTCTCGAATACCTCCCGGGTCGTCGCCATCGGGGTGGCCTCGAACGCGCCCACCACCCCGACGCCGGCGTTGTTGACCAGCACGTCGATCGGGCCGGCGGCCGCGATGGCGCCGGCGATGCTCTGCGGATCGGTGACGTCAAGCGCCAGCACCCTGATTCGGTCCGAGTCCGGAAGTAGTTCGGGCCGTGGCGTTCTCATGGTCGCGACGACATTCCAGCCTTGCGCATGGAAGTGTCGGGCAATCTCCAGCCCGTAGCCCGACGAACAACCCGTGATCATCACTGTCTTCATAACTCAAAACGTAGGGTCACCGAACGCGACGATCAATGCGCTTTCGTCTGAGATCCATGCGTGATCGTCTTGGCAACCTCGTGCGCGGCACGGTTGCCGGCCTCGATGGCCCCTTCGATGTAGCCGGCGTGCTCGGTAGCCGTCTCCGTTCCGGCCCAGTGAATCCGTCCGGTGGGTGTCGACGCCACGGGGTAGAAGCCGTCTCGGGTGCCCGGCACCGGCAGCACGGAGTAGCCACCACCGGCGAACACGTCTCGGTGCCAGGACTTTTCGTGCCAACTCGCCGGCCGCTCGACGTCGTCCCCGAGGTGCTGAACCAGCTGGCGCAGCAGCAAGGCGCGCCGGCTGTCGGCATCCAGGTCGTCGAGGGCGCGGGCCGCGGGACCGCCGACCAGCATGCACAGATGGCCGGGACCGACCGGCGGCGAGGTATCGAAGACCGTGACGTTGGGCTCCCCGAACAGCACGCATTCCGCATCGCCGCGGGCCCGCCAGAACGGCGCGTCGTAGACCGCGATGGCCTTGTAGACCGTCCCCATGAAGGTGTTGCGCTGCAGGGTGATCCGCTCAGGAGGCAACGGCGGTTCGAACGTGATGCTCTTCGTCATCGGCGGCGGTACCGAGACGATGACCCGCTGCGCCGCCACCACCCCGGTGCTGGTGTCGAGCTCAACCCCGTCGGCGGTCTGACGGATGGCGGTGACGCGGCAGCTCGTCCGGACCCGCGCACCGAGTGCGGCGGCGAGTCGCTCAGCGAGCGTGCCCGCGCCCTCTGCCACGAGTGAATCCTGGGCTCCACCGCGGGTTTTCATCATGGTCCGGAGGCCGCCCTGATAGCGGACCAGCTCGAGAAAGGCCTGCACCGAAAGCTGTTCGGGTGCTGCGCACGACGTGGTCTCGACCAACACACCGAGCAGTCGACGCGCACGGTTGGACGGAATCCTGTTCAGCCACGACTGCACCGTCGCGGTATTCCACCGGCGCGGCACGGGAAGCCGACTGAGCAGTTCCGCCGCCGCCAGCGCCGCGTTGGCCGCGAGCATCGGCGGCGAGTTCGGCGGGACGGCCTGCGTGCCGTCGATGATCGCGGGCGCCTTCGGCGTGTGCATCTGGAAACGCGTCGCGCCCAGTTCGTCGACCAGTTGCTCAAACCTGTGGTGGCCCTTGCCGATCCACTGACCGCCGAGATCGAGGCGCGAACCTAGCGCGGAGGTCTCGGCCAGCGTCCGGCCTCCCACCCGATCCGCGGCCTCGAGCACCAGAATGTCGATACCCTGCTGTTCGAGGTCGCGCGCGGCGATCAGGCCGGAAATGCCGGCGCCGACGATCGCCACGGTGGTCTGCTGGGATTCGGTGTTCATGGTCAGGACCTCTCGGCCAGAACGGCGTCGGCGGCACGGTGGCCGGATCGAATCGCGCCGTCCATGTAGCCGTTCCAGACGTCGGAGGTCTCGGCACCTGCCCAGTGGATGCGGCCGACGGGCGCCGCCACGGCCTTGCCGTACTGCGTCCACACACCCGCAGCCAGCCGGCCGCCGTAGCAGCCCCGGCTGAATTCCTCAGCGGTCCAGTCCTGTTCGAGCACGTCGAACGGCTCGGCAGCCTGGGGACCGAAGTACTTGACCAGATTGCGGATGACGATGTCCCGGCGCTCCTCAGCGGTTAGTTCCGCGGCTCGGCGGGCGTGCGCGCCCTCCAGGAATCCGACCAGGACGCCGCAGGAGCCGTCGGCCGGCGAGTTGTCGAGCACGACATTGAACTCGTCGTCAAGGCTCATGACGAAGCCCGACAGGCCGGCCTGTCGCCAGAACGGCGTCGGATAACCGATATTGAACTTGATGACCGAGCCGGCGGGGAACTGCTGGGTCAGCGCATCCCGCGCGGCGGGCAGCGGTGGGCTGTAGCGCAGCCGACCGGCGAGGGTCTGCGGCACGGCGACCACCACATGGTCCGCCGCAATCTCTCCACCGTCGTACGTCACGGTGACTCCGGATGCGTCCTGGGCGATCCCGCTGACAAACATGTTGAGCCACAAAGCATCTCCGAGCTCGGCGGCCATGCGCTCGGAGATCTGGTGGGTGCCGCCGACCACGCGCGACTCCTGTGCGCCGCCGGCGGTAGAGATGAGCACCTGCAGGCTGGTTCCGGATTTGACGTAGAACAGGAAGTGCAGGAGCGACAGTTCCGGTGACTCCGCGGAGAACAGCGCGGGGACGATCAAGCGGAAGAACCGCAACGCCACGGCATCGGTGGTCTGGCCGACCAACCATTGGTCGAGCGTCTGGCGGTCCAGGTCGGTCGCACCGGCGGTGGTCCACGGCGAGGCGGTGTCGACGGTCTGCGCGAGCTGTTCGATCTCCAGCCAGAGCCGCCCCACCTCGGCGAGGGACGCCGGCGGCAGGCCGAACGACTCGTCGGCGTAGCGGTGGTTCTGCCCGTCATAGAGGGTGATCGCATCCCCTTCGTCATAGGACGCGAACGTTTCCAGCCCCAGTTCATCGATCAGGGCCAGCACCGCATCCTGTGTCGGCCCGACCCACTGGCCGCCCATCTCGACCGGCACCCCGTTGCTGAGCGTGCCGCCGAGGTTGCGGCCGGCCACGCGGTCACGCGCTTCGAGTACGACCACGGTTTTTCCGGCCCGGGTGAGCCTGCGGGCGGCGCTGAGCCCGGCCAGTCCGGCTCCCACGATGACGACGTCGACACGATCCATGGCGTTCTCCTGACGCTTACCGAATTCCAAGTCATACAACTGACTGACTTAGACGATATGGCACATCTCCGCTGGTGGCAAGGTCGGCTGCTCAGTCCGCTGAGACGGGCCGCACGGCGGCGGCCCCGAGAATCATGGTGATCAGGGTGTCGAGATCCTCATCGGCGCGCGCCGGATCGGGATCGACGACGTACTGAACGATCAGCCCGTCGATTCCCGCGAGGAACGTCCGCGCGATACTCCGATAGCCGATCGCCACCGTCTCGTGTGCCCGTGCGGCGGCCTGCTCACACCAGTGGGCCACGACGTCGACGTATCGCTCGTACTGCCAGCGCGCCAGGTCTTCGAGCCCGGGGGTGCGCAGCGCCTGGACCACCAACTCGAACTGGACCAGCTGCAAGTTGTTGCGGCCCACCACCAAGGTGTTCCAGAAGCCCCGGACACCCTGCCGGACCGCATGCTCCAGGCCGTCGTCCAGGTCGGCCGAGGTACGCAGCACCTCCGCGATCTCCTCGACCACGTCCTCGATCACGGCACGCAGCAGCTTCTGCTTCGTCGGGAAGACGTGTTGCAGTGTGCCGAGGGGGATTTGCGCTTCATCGGCCACCGCGCGCATGGTCGTACGGGCGACGCCGTCGCGAACCAGCACGTCGCGCGCGGCGGCGATGATCTGCCTGCCCCGTACGGCTGACTCGACGTAGACCACCTGCCGACCCCTCGATCGATTCCCCTGACAGGCGTGAGACTACGCGCCCCCGTTCCCGTGGAATCAGGGCGACGGTAAATCTTCACACCCCATGGACGGCCTCCTAATTTCGGTGTGATGGCGTGCGCGCCTGACCGATAGCCGTCGACGTTAGGAGCGTGATGACCACCCGCGAGGCCCCGGTGGCCGCCGCGGCACCCGGTACTGAACCTGCTGCAGTGCAGGCGGTTTCCTGGCTCAGCCGCGTCCGCGCTCGGCGCTGGGAAATCATCCGCTGGCTGTCACCGCTGGCGGTACTCATCCTGTGGCAGGCCGGCAGCGCGTGGGGCCTCATCGACCCCGAGGTCCTGCCGGCGCCCCAGACCATCGCAGAGGCCGGCATCGAGCTGATCAGCAACGGTCAGCTTGCCGAAGCACTGCGCATCTCCGGCATCCGCGCCGCCGAGGGCCTGTTCCTCGGCGGAGTCATCGGCGCCGCCCTCGGCGCCCTAGTGGGGTTCTCGAAGTGGGCCGACGCCACGGTCGATCCGACGATGCAGATGATCCGGGCGCTGCCCCACCTGGGCTTGATCCCGCTGTTCATCGTCTGGTTCGGCATCGGCGAACTGCCCAAGGTGCTCATGGTCGCGTTGGGTGCGGCATTCCCGCTCTACCTCAATACCTCGTCGGCAATCCGCCAGGTCGACCCCAAGCTCTTCGAAACGGCTGCCGTACTCGGCTTTTCGCCGCTTCAGCGGCTGCGGACGGTCGTCATCCCCAGCGCCGCTCCCCAGGTCCTCGTCGGGCTGCGGCAATCGTTGGCCATCTCGTGGCTCACGCTCATCGTCGCTGAACAGATCAACGCCGACTCCGGCGTCGGCTACCTCATCAACAACGCGCGCGACTTCCTCCGCATCGACGTGATCATCTTCGGTCTCGTCGTCTACGCGCTGCTCGGCATCATCACCGACGCACTGGTGCGGGTCCTGGAGCGCCGTGCCTTGCGCTATCGAGTCTGAAAGGCACCCCGTGACAGCACTTTACGAAGTACCCGTGGAACCGGCCGCGGTGTCAGAACCGCCCGCAGCGGAGTTGCGCTCGGTATCCAAGTGGTACGGCACCAATCGGGTGCTCGACGACGTCAGCCTTCGGGTGAAGCGTGGCGAGATCGTCGCGCTCGTCGGGCGCAGCGGCTCAGGCAAATCGACGATACTGCGCGTCCTTTCCGGCCTCGCCGGTGATTTCCAGGGCAAGCGCGAGGTCCAGGGCGCGCCGGCCGTCGCGTTCCAGGAGCCCCGGCTGTTCCCGTGGCGATCTGTGCGCGACAACGTCCGCTACGGCCTGACCCGCACGAAACTGTCCCGCGCCGAAGCACTTTCCCGGGCCGATCAGGCGCTGGACGAGGTTGGCCTCGCCGACAAGGCGCAGTCCTGGCCGCTGACCCTGTCCGGCGGGCAGGCCCAGCGGGTGTCCCTGGCCCGCGCGCTGGTGGCGGAGCCGCAACTGCTGCTGCTCGACGAGCCGTTCGGCGCGCTCGACGCCCTCACCCGGCTCTCCATGCACCGCCTGCTGCTGAACCTCTGGCGCCAGCACAACTTCGGGGTGCTCCTCGTCACGCACGACGTGGACGAGGCCATCGCGCTGGCCGACAGCATCGTGGTGCTCGAGCACGGACGCGTGGCGCACACCCTGCAGATCGAGAATCCGCGCCAGCCGCATGACCAGCGCGACCGACGCACCGACGACTACCGCACCGAGCTGCTCGCGCAACTCGGTGTCTGACGGGAGAACACTGTGAAACATTCCCGGGCAGCACGCCTGGTATCCATCCTCGCCGCCGGCGCATTGCTCAGCGCCTGCGTGTCGAGCCGTGACACCAAGAACGAAGTGGCTGTGCCGCAGACAGTTCCGGCATCGGACCTGACCGGCCTGACGCTGCAGGTGGGCGATCAGAAGGGCGGCACCGAGTCCTTGCTCCGGGCCGCCGGGGAGCTCGACAACGTGCCCTACAAGGTGCAGTTCTCGACGTTCACCTCCGGGCCGCCGCAGGTCGAGGCGGCCACCGCGGGCAAGATCGACTTCGCCGTCACCGGGAACACGCCGCCGATCTTCGGCGCCGCGGCAGGGGCGAAAATCCGCGTCATCGCGGCATATTCGAACAGTGCCGCCGGTGACCAAATCCTCACCCCGACCGGCTCAGCGGTTCATACCGTGGCCGACCTCCGCGGGAAGAAGGTCGTCGTCGGCAAGGGCAGTTCGGCGCACGGCCATCTGCTGCTCCAGCTGCAGAAGGCCGGCCTGACGGTCAAGGACATCCAGCTGGTGTTCCTGCAGCCGGCCGACGCCTTCACCGCGCTGAGTCAGGGCCAGGCAGATGCCTGGGCCATCTGGGATCCGTACACGGCCCTGGCCCAGAACCAGCTCAAGGTGCGCACCGTCGCCACCGCCGAAAGCGTCACCAACGGCTACGGATTCGGCATCGCCGCGGTGGCCGCGCTGCAGGACGCCAAACGGAACAGCGCGCTCGCCGACTTCGTCCGACGGGTGGCGCGGGCCTCGCTCTGGGCCAAGGACCATCCCGACGAGTGGTACCAAAAGTACGCTGCCGCAATCGGAATCGATCCCCAGGTGGCCCGCGTCGCGCAGTCTCGGAGCCTGCGGCTGGCCATTCCCATCAACGACGCGGTGATCGCGTCTGAGCAGCAGCTCGCCGACGCATTCGCCCAGTCCGGACAGATCGACCACAAAGCCACGTTCTCGCAGTTCGTCGACAACCGGTTCGGCGATCAGTTGTCGCAGTTCTGGACCACCGCAAAATAGGAGGATCGTCTTGTCCGCCAAGTTCTTCTGGTTCCTGCCCACAAACGGTGACAGTCGCTCGATCGTCGGCGCGTCGCACGCGTCATCGCACCACACGGTTCCGGCGGGGTACCGCAAGCCCAGCCTGCGCTACCTCGGTGAAATCGCCCGCGCCGTCGACCGCCTCGGATTCGAAGGGGTCCTGACGCCGACCGGAACCTGGTGTGAGGACGCCTGGTTGACGTCGGCTGCCCTGCTCGAGCAGACCGAACGACTCAAGTTCCTGGTCGCGTTCCGGCCCGGCCTGGTGCCGCCCACCCTGGCCGCGCAGCAGGCCGCCACTTTCCAGCGGTTCTCCGAAGGACGCCTGCTGCTCAACATCGTCAGTGGCGGTGACGATGTCGAACAGCGTCGGTTCGGCGACTGGCTCAGCCACGACCAGCGCTACGAACGCACCGGCGAGTTCCTCGAGATCGTGCGCGATATCTGGCGCGGCGGCCCCGTGGACTACCGCGGCAGGCACTACTCCGTCACCGATGCCCGCGTGTCCGAACCCCCGAACCCGTTGCCGCAGCTGTATTTCGGCGGATCATCGCCGGCGGCCCTGCCCATCGCGGCCGAGCACGTCGACGTCTACCTGACATGGGGCGAACCACCGGCTGCCGCAGCGGCCAAGATCGCGCAGGTGCGCGAACTGGCCAAGGCCCGCGGACGCACCCTGCGATTCGGCATCCGGCTGCACACCATCTCTCGCGACACCTCCGCGGCCGCCTGGGCCGTCGCCAATTCCCTCCTGGCCGAGCTGACGCCCGAGCAGATCGCCAAAGCCACTGCGCTGCATGCAAATTCCGAATCCGAAGGACAGCGGCGCATGACGGCGCTGCACGGCGGCCGGCTCGACCACCTCGAGGTCTACCCGAACCTGTGGGCCGGTGTCGGGCTGGTCCGCGGCGGTGCCGGGACCGCGCTGGTCGGCAGCCATGAAGAAGTCGCGTCGCTGATCTCCGAGTACCACGACCTCGGATTCGACGAGTTCATCCTCTCCGGCTACCCGCACCTCGAAGAGGCCTACTGGTTCGCCGAAGGCGTGCTGCCGCTGCTGCGCAAGCGCGGAGCCCTGGCCGCCTAGCCGAGGTTCGCGCTAGGATCGCCGAGATCGCTGTGCCGCGACGCCATCGGGGTGATCGCCGGTAGATCGCCGCCGGCGACCACCATCCGGGCAATCGGGGTGAGCGCCTGGAACAGCGTCTCGACCTCGGCGTCGCTAAGCACGTCGAGCGTCGGCAGCGCGGCCGCGTCGGTGCGGTACTCGATGTCGGCCTTGAGCTCGCGACCCCCATCGGTCAGCGAACCGTCGGCCGTCAACAGACCGCGCTCGGCGAGCTGCGCCGTCACCGCCGCCCACTCGGCCTCGTCGTAGTCGCGTGTGGCCAGGACCTTCTCCTTGGTGGTCCGGCCGGCGGCGACGTGCAGCACATTGCTCTCGCGGCCCGTGATGCCGGCCGCCACCAGGGCCGCGACGTGGGCGTCGCCCCGCTGTTCGCGCAGCAGGGTCGCCGCGTGCCAGAGCGCGGCCACGGGCTCGTCGGGCCACGGCACTGCGGACAGCGCGGCGAACAAGGGACGACCGTCGACCGCCGCGTCTCGCGCGGCCCGGCCCAGCAGATCGGCGGCGGTGCGCAGGTTGTCGTCGGCAACCAGGCCGTAGCGACGCAACGCGGCGACCGCGCCCGCTTCCCTGGCCGCCAGCGCCTGCTGGGGCGTCGCGATGTCCCACGCACCCGCCAGCGACTTCGCGACGCGATGGGCGGCGAAGTTGTAGAAGACCGCCTCGACGACCTGCGGCGGCACCGGGCCCAGTGGTGCTGACCTGGTGACGAAGTAGCCGCTCCAGAAGCTGCGATAGCCGAGGTCGACGGCCGCAGCCCGCGCCTCGGGCGCGAAATACGTGATCGCGTGCACGGGTTCGAATCGCTCGAACAACCGACGGGCCAAAATGGGTGTGCGGGCCATGATGCCAGTCAAGCACGGGGCCTCCGGCACCCGCGAAAAGCCACTGCGCTGCCGGGAATCGCGTGGTTTTCAGCACATTTGCATCCGCCCCGCGCAGGTAGACGGCGCATCGAGGTGTGTTGGCACCACCTCGCCGCGTAGGGTGCTTTGGTCGGCCTCAGCGAACATGTCGATAGAAAAGTTGGGCACAGTCATGACGACAGCAGCAGAAGCGTCGCCGCTCGAAGCGCGGATCGGCCACCACTACCAGATGGACGGTACCTATCTGGTCGGCCGTGAGAAGCTGCGCGAGTACGCCCGCGCGGTGCAGGACTACCACCCCGCGCACTGGGACGTCGCTGCCGCCAATGAGCTCGGCTATGCCGATGTCATCGCGCCCATCACGTTCACCTCGACCCCCGGCATGAAGTGCAACCGGCGGATGTTCGAGTCGATCGTCGTCGGCTACGACACCTACCTGCAGACCGAAGAGGTCTTCGAGCAGCACCGCCCGATCGTCGCGGGTGACGAACTGGTCATCGACGTCGAGCTGACATCGGTCCGCCGGACCGCGGGTCGCGACTTCATCACCGTGACCAACACCTTCACTGACACCAAGGGCGAGCGGGTCCACACCCTGCACACCACCGTCGTCGGCGTGACGGCCGAGGACATCGACGGCGACGTCAAGACGGCCGTGCAGAAGGCCATGATGCACGACATGAACATCCTGGATATCGGCTCCGAGGAGTACCGCAAGACGGTGCGCCCCGAGGGAGAGGTCCGGATCGCGACCGACGCGGCCCGCACGCCGGGCACTCCGTCGTTCGATGACGTATCCGTCGGTGACGAACTGCCCGCAAGTCACCTGCGGCTGTCGCTCGGCGATCTCGTGAACTACGCCGGTGTGGCCGGCGACGCCAACCCGATTCACTGGGACAAGGACCTGGCGCAGCTGGCCGGCCTGCCCGACGTCATCGCCCACGGCATGCTGACCATGGGCCTGGGTGCCGGATACGCCTCGACGTGGTCCGGCGACCCCGGTGCCGTGAGCCGCTACACCGTACGCCTGTCGGCGCCCGCGGTGGTGCCGGCCACCGAAGGCTGCGATATCGAGTTCAGCGGCAAGATCAAGTCGCTCGATCCCGAGACCCGCACGGGTGTCGTCATCGTCGGCGCCAAGTCGGGCGGCAAGAAGATCTTTGGTCTCGCCACCATGGACGTGCGCTTCCGCTGATCCGCTACTGCGGGAACAGAACCGCGGGATTACCCGACATCGCCGACCACCGGCTGATCCGGTGGACGATCCGCCAGCCTTCGGGCCGCCGAGCCCAGGTGTCGGTGTATTCACCGTTGGTGTCGAAGGTGTCGGCCGCGAGCGGGCCGAGGCCCTGATGCCGGGCCTGTACGTACGCCCGGGTCACGGCCTTGTCGTCGTCGCGCACCTCGACCTGGATCGAACCGATGAGATGCTGTGTGCCGCCGCATTTTTCGAGATATCGACGGAACGTCGCCACCAGTGCGGGCAGGCCTGACTGCGGCCCTTGGTCGCCGTAGTCGAACGTGACGTCGTCGGCGAAGACCTGCGACGCCTCCGCCCATCGCTTGCCGTCGACCATGCGCGCGAACGTGCCCAGGCCCGTCCGCAACTCCTCGGCATCCACCAACTTCTGCACGGCGCTGTGCACTGCGGCTTCTGACATTCGGTTCTCCGTCCTGCTCGGTCCTGCGCATCTTATGACCGGTCGAGAGCCTCAGGCGCTCGCGTTTCCCGCCCCGCGGGCACGCTTCCCTTGTCCAGCCAGACCACCTGGAGTAACGTCACAATTGGAATAACGTTGCTATTCCAATTGACATGGGAGGAACCATGAAGTCCGTCCGCCTACAGGACGTCGCGATGCCCAAAGCCGAACGCCAGAGAATCGACCGCCGGTACGACTTCCTGCTCAAGCTGCACGGCAAGAACGGGAAGAAGGCCCTGGCGATAGCGGAGGCCCCACGGATCGACAACGGCTACTTCGGACCCGAGTCGATCAGCTGGAAGGTCTACGAGAACGTCATGGTTGCCGGAATGGGCGCTCTCTCAGGGCTTTTCATCTCAGTGCTGGACCCCGACGGGGCGTACGGCGTCGGTCACCACACGACGTACTACTACGACACGATCGGGCGCATCCGGCGCAGCCTGCACTTCTTCGCCGGCGCCGTGGCGGGCGACACCGCCAGCGCCGAAAGAGTGGGAGTTGACCTGTTCCGCAAGCACTCTCACATCACCGGCGAGGTACCCGCGACCGGCGAGCGGTTTCAGGCCAACCACGTCGAGACACTCAAGTTCACCTACGTGGTGGGCTGGCCGCACCTATGGCGCGCGTACAAGGCGTTCGGCGACCCGAATGCGACCGACGAAGAAGAGCGCCAGTTCTACCGCGAGCAGGTCAAGGTATGTCAACTGATGGGGATGCCCGCGGGCGAGCTGCCGGACACCCCCGAGGATGTCGAAGCCTGGGTGCAGCGGGCCGAGCAGGAGCTCATGGCATTCACGCGCCCGGCGCAGGAACTCACCGACTTCATGACCCATCCCCCGGTGACACCACTGAACCCGAACCTCGTCATCGGAAGTCTTATGCGCGTGGCGATCTGGGCCGCTATCCCGCTACTGACACCGTATGTGCGACAGATCTGCGGCCTCGAGGACTACCGGCTGCGCCCGCGGCTGGGCTCGCTACTGGTCAAGGCGACCGTCAAGGCGCTGGAGAATCCGATCTTCGACCGCGTCTTCATCCCGTACTTCGGCCCCGAGATGTGGGGGTATCTGCACAACGTGATTCGCCACGCCGACAGCACCGGCTTCGTCGAGATGACGCACGATCCCGGCCTGACGCTGCAGCACGGCAAGCGCGGCACGATGTGCCCGTTCGCGCCGACGGACTCGGCCGACCGAGCGAATGACGCTGTGGGAGCAGTCAGTTGAGCCGGGTCGATGTCATCAGCAATGAGCGTGTGCTGGATGACCGGCACCACCTGCACGAGTTTCAGGACTTCTGGCGCGACGGCCCGGTGGCGCTGGTGTTCCTGCCGCAGTTCGGCAGCGCCTTCGGCCTGGCCCAAGCCAGAGAGTTGACCGCGCACTTCGACGAAGTGGACGCGCTTGGCGCCCAGGTGATCCTGATCGGCATCGGCACGTCGATCCAGGGCTTCACCTTCCGGAAGCGGGCCGGTTCCCGCACTCCCGTCATGGCTACTCAGGACCACACCCTTTACCGCACAATGGGATTGGCCGCCCGACGGCGATGGTTGAATCCGATCCGGAATACGAGCGCATTCCTCGACTTCGTCCGGGCCGGGATCTACCCCTATCAGCGCACGGGCGATCCGCGCCGGCTGGGTGGCGTGATCGTCGTCGAACGAGGCGGGCGACGCGTCACGTGGGAACACCGAGCGCGGTACGCCGCGGACCTGGCGGCGGGGCGCGACGTCGTCGCAGCGCTCCGCGCCGTTGCGGCACAACGAGTGACGGCGGGGACCGACTGACTCGGACTCTATTTGCCGACGACCAGCGCGTCGAACCACAACCGCATGTTGGCGACCATCAGCGAAGCGCCCCGCTCGGCGTCGATCGTGCCCAACGCCTGGGCCATGGCGATGCCGGCGCCGGTCGCCACCGCCACTTCGATGGCGTCGTCCATGAGCGGGTGGTCGGCCGGAACCCCTTCCGGCACAGCGTCTTCGAGCAACACCCGCGTCGATTCCTTGAATCGTTCCAGCGCCTCACGAGCCTTGGCGAGCTGCTCGGGATTATGGAAGGTGCTGGTGACGTACTCGGCGGTCAGCACGACGAGGTTGGGCTCCGCGCCGATGCGGGCCCACCAACTCGCGAGCGCCGCCAGCCTGTCGTCGGTCGACACACCGGCTGCCACGAGCGGCCCGAGCAGTTGATTGAGTTCCGCCATGGAGCGGTTGCGGATCACCTCGAGGCACAGCGCTTCTTTGCCCTCGAAGTTGCTGTAGACCGCACCGATGGTGCGTCCGGCCTCCGCTCCGATGGCCGCCAGGGACGTGGCGTGGTAGCCGTTGGCGTAGAAGAGCTGCTCCGCGGCGTCCAGCAATTCCTGCCGTGTCTGCGCTTGGCTCTCCGCCCGCGTCAGCACCTTCCGAGCCGCCACCACGTCCTCCACATCCTCCACACGACGAGCCTCGATACTATCGCTATCCAGATAACAGGCCAGCTTAAGGGCCCTTTTCCGCCGATCCGGACGTCTTCGGATAGCTATACCATCCGAATGTGGTAGTTATTTAGGATGGACAAAGCCGCTACCCCGGGTACCGACAACCCGCTGCTCGACGAGCTCGGAGAACCGCGGGAAGTACTCGAGAAGCTCACCCCCGAGGAATCAGCCCAGCTGCTCGGTCTGCTCAGGAAGGCGAAGGTGGCCCACCAGCGCAGCCTGAACGATTCCCTCGACGACGGGCTCAAGGTCCTGCCGCGGCTGATCCGGCCCGCCGCCCGCAAGATCCTGTTCGGAAGGTGACCCACTGATGGCCGACATCCTGACCCGCGCACAACTGTCACTGCTGGCCGCACTGCTGCAGACCGATGCCGCAAACCTGGCCGGCCTCGAACGACTCGGTGCCGACGACCTCAAAGCGCTGCGCAACGCATTGTCCGACGCGCTGTTCGACGAACAAGCCGAGGCGTTCGCCCGCGTCGGCAAGCTCGCGCCATTGGTCCCAAATGCCTTGGTGGTGACCGTGGCTCACAGCGCGGTGCCGCCGGAAGTCGCGGGGCGCGTCGGAGGCGCGGTGGGACTGGCACACGGAGACCGCGCCATCGGCGTGCTGTCCGGACTCAAACCGGCGTACCTCGCCGACGCAGCGCCGTACGTCGACCCTCGGGTCATCCCGCACTTCGCCCCTCGACTGCCCGCCAAGCTGCTGATCCCGGCCGCGAAGGAACTGCTGCGGCGCCGCGACTACCTGACGGCGTCGCGGTTCGTCGAATTCGCCACCGACGAACTCATCGTGGCGTTCGAGCGGGCCATCGACGACGACGAGGGCATCATCCTGACCGGCGTGCTGGTGTCGGACACGCACGTCATGAACGACATCATGCGGGCCGCCGGACCGGACCGGTCTTTGCGCATGGCACGGGCTGCCGCAGCGGGCAAGCCGGAGGTACTGGCAGCGCTGCTGTCGCTGCTGAACCGGATCGACCCCGAGCTCGCGCGGCCCGCCGTCGCCGAACTGCTCGGTCATCCGGACGTCGACGTCGTGGTGCGCGTACTCGAGGTCGCCAAGGCCGAAGGCGTTGTTACCGAGGTACTCGAGATTTCCGCCGTCCTGGAGGGTGAGGCCCGCGCGCGCCTGGCGAGCCTCGAGGCCTGGCAACGGATCGCCCGCGAAGCAGAGTCCTGGGCACACGAGACACCTGCATAACCGGGCCGGTACGTTGATGGCGTCGTTGCACCGATTCCGTGGGAGGCAGCGTGGCACGCCGACTGCCTGAAGGGCGTCTTGCGCGGGGCGGCAAGCTGGGCGCCCTCGCCGCGAAGCAGGCCGTGCGCGGCGGCCGCACCCGGCTATCGATGGTCGGCCGGTCGGAACGCGCCAAAGAGCTGCTGGCCGAGCGGGCCACCATCCAGATGGCCGAGAATCTCGTGACGGTGCTGGGCTCCATGAAGGGCGCCGCGATGAAGCTCGGCCAGATGCTGTCGGTGATCGAGCTGGATCTGGTGCCGGAATCGCATCGGGAGCAGTTCCGGGAAAAGCTTGCCGCACTGCGGGATCAGGCGCCACAGGCGCCGTTCAGTGCCATGCGCGAGGTCATGGAAACCGACCTTGGCCCCCTCTCGGGTGTTTTCGCCGATTTCGACGAATCCCCCACGGCCGCAGCATCAATCGGCCAGGTGTACCGAGCCCGGTTGCGCGACGGCCGCGATGTCGCCGTCAAGGTTCAGTACCCGGGCGTGGATCGGGCCATCCAGGCCGACATGCGCAATCTCGCACTGCTGATGAAGCTCTGGCGGTTGTGGCCATCGGCGAACACCGCCATGCTCGACGAGATCACCCGGAACTTCGAAAGCGAACTGGACTACCTGCGGGAGGCCGACACCCAGCACGTCGTGGCCGAGCAGTACCGGGGACACCCGTTCATCGTCGTCCCCGACAGCGTCGTCGAGTTCTGCACACCACGGGTGCTCGTCACCGAATACCTCGACGCCGCAGGCTTCGAGCACATGCGAACGCTGCCGGCGGCCGACCGCAACCGCATCGGAGAACTGGTCTACCGCTTCTACATCGGCTCGCTGTTCGCCAACCACGAATTCTGCGGTGACCCCCACCCCGGCAACATCATGCTGGCCGCCGACGGCCGCGTCGGCTTCGTCGACTTCGGGCTGTACAACCGGATGGACCCGGCCAACGTCGCGTTCGAGCTGGACTGCTTTCACGCCGCGATCGAGGGCCGGGCCGACGACCTGTACCGCCTGATGCTCGACCGCGGCATCGTGGACACGGAATCCGGTGTGACAGCACAGGATTGCCTAGAGTACATCTGGGCCGCGAGCGAATGGCACATGATCGACGAGGACCTCACCATTACGCCTGAGCTGGCCACCGGCGCCGTCGTCTCGGCCATCGATCCGCGGCAGACCGAATTCGCGGGGATGAAGCGGCAGATGCTGCCGCCCGAGCACGTCTTCTCCCGGCGCGCCGACTTCCTCACGTTCGGCACACTGGGCCATCTGCAGAGCACCAACAACTGGTACCGCATCGGCCAGGAGTGGTTCTTCGACCGCCCCGCGGAGACCGAGATCGGCCGCGAGATCGCGCGCTGGCGAGCGAACCGTTAGCCGGCGGCGACCACGCTGTCTGCCGCCATCGCCTCGGCAGCAGCACGTTCTCCGGAGCGCACCGCGCCGTCGATCCAGCCGCACATGATGGCCGAACTTTCCGTGCCGGCCCAATGGATCCGCCCGCACGGGGTCCGTAGCGCGTGGCCGAATTCGGTGAGGACGCCAGGTGGCGCGTGGCTGATCATGCCGCCGCCGGAGTAGCGTTCGACCGTCCAGTTCTGCTCGTGGTAGCTCGCCGGTGCCGCGGCTTTCGCCCCGAATCTGTCCACCAATTCTTTGATGACCACGGCCTTTCGTTCCGCCGGATCGAGCAGCCCGAGCTTGCGCGCGGCCGGACCTTCGGTGATGACGCACATGATGCCCGACGTGCCGGTGTCGGTGCAGGCGTCGATGGTCAGCGTCGCCGCACTGCCCGGGGCGGCCGACTGCCCGCACAGACCGTCCGCACGCCAGAACGCCGTCTCGTAGACGATCGAAATCTTGTAGACGGCACCACTGGGCATGCGCCGGTGCAGGAACATCCGGTCGACGGGAAGCATTGGCTCATAGTCGATTTGGGTGGCGACGGCCAACGGGACGGCGACGATCGCGTGCCGAGCCCGAACCGTCAGCCCATCGGCGTGCACGGTGACGCCGTCATCGTCTTGCGCGATGAGGTCCACCGGGCGCGAAAGATGCAGCGCGTCAACGAGTTCGGCGGCCATCGGCCCGTAGATGGCGCCCATACCGCCGCGCACCCGGGCGTCCTGCGCGCCGCCGGCGTTGGAGATGACGAACACCGGGCCGCCACCGGAGCCCATCTGATGCAACGCCCACAATAGTGACGTCTCCGACGCGGCCGAGGTGTAAATGCCGGCCATGGCCATGTCGAGCATCTCGCGCGCCTGATGTGAGCGGATGTTTCGATGCAGCCACTCCCCCAAGGTGATTCGGTCCCACTCGGCGGCCTTCTTGGCTTCCCACGGGGCGTCGAACGGGATGGTCTTGCACATCTGCCCGATCTCGAGGAGGCCGGCGCCGAGGTTGGCGATGGCCCACGGGCTCATCGCCCACGGGATGGTGCCGGAGTACCTGTGCTTCTTGCCGTCGACGATCATCATGGCGTCGCCGTCGACGTACTCCTTGTATTCGGTCACGCCATATTCGGCCATCAGGGCCTTGATGCGGTCCTGTCCCGGACCGACCCACGCGCCGCCGCGGTCGATCCACGTCCCGTCCGGCAGCACTTCGGTGAAGGTGCGGCCCCCGACCCGGTCCCGCGCTTCCAACAGGGCCACCGAACGCCCTGCCTGTTTCAGCCGCAGGGCGGCGGTCAAACCCGCGAAACCCGCTCCCACAACACAGAAATCGACATCGGCTGTCATGAGTCGCCCCTTCGCTTCGGAAGTTCCGTGCTCGTGCCACACGCCCTGCGATCAGGTGCGGTTGGCCTGGCCAGCTCATCGACGGCGAGGGTGGGCTGAGCTCAAGGTACGCCGGCCTGGCCAGTGCCGAATCCGGATTTGCACAAAATGTGCACATGCGTAAATGCGCTTTCGCGAAGTCGCGGCTGGGACCCGAGTCTGCGAGCCCAAGTGTCACCGATGTCCTGATGCATCACTGGCACGTGTCAGACCTGTCTGGCATAATCGAATGTATGTTCGAACATGTGGGCGTCGATGGCACGGGAGTTCTCGTGGACGACGTCTCCGTGGTCGACGCGATGATCCATTTCGCCCGGGTGTCGAATATCGCCGAGTCGGGGAAGTTCACGGCCATTGCCGACCTGGCGATGTTGCGTGTCGATGATCAGGATGGCCGGCAGTGGTGGGCGTGCGATGGCTGGGATGCTGCCGTCGCCGAAGTCGGAGCCGCGCTGGGCCTGGGGAAGCGCGAGGCGTCGGGGCAGTTGTCGATCGCGGTCGCGTTGCGCTTCCGCCTACCTCGGGTGGCGGCGGTGTTCGCCGACGGCGGCGTATCGGCGCGGACGGTCGGGACGATCTGCTGGCGCACCCGACTGGTGGAGGACCCGAACACGCTCGCCGTGATCGATGCCGCGTTGGCGGGGGCGTTGTGTGAGTGGGCGGGGTTGTCCCGCAAGAAGATTGAACGCAAGATCGACGGCTGGGTGCAGAAGTTCGATCCGGCCGCGGTGATCAAGGTGCGCTCGGCCGCTCGCCGCCGCGGGGTCGGGATCGGCAAACCGGACGACGAGACCGGTGTCGCGTCGATCTGGGGTGCACTGTTGGCCACCGACGCCGAACTGCTGGATCGGGTGCTGACCGAGATGGCCCGGCAGGTGTGCGAGAACGATCCCCGCACGTTCGGGCAGCGCCGCGCCGACGCCCTCGGTGTCCTGGCGGCCCGCGGGGATCGGCTGGCGTGCCAGTGCGGTAATCCCGACTGCCCGGCCGCCGGGCCCGATGCCCGGGCGACCGCGGTGATGATTCATGTGCTCACCAATGCGCTGCCGGTCCCGGTGGCGGACCCGCTACTCAGCGGGGACCCGGCCGCGCCGCCGGTACCGACGCCTGCCCCGTCTGCGCCTGAGCCGGTGAACGAGCCCGTGCCCGACCGTGAGCCCGCGCCCGAGGCGGTCTTCACGCCCGCACCTGCGCCCCTGAACAACACAGCGCCGACTCCGATGCCCAACCCCGCACCGGCGGCCGACTCGCGGTCTGCCGAAACCCCGGCGCCTCCCGTGCTCGAACCGGCCAGCGACGCGACGCCCACCCCTGGAGCTCACGCGGCGCCCTCGCCGGTGCAGACTTCCGCCAAACCCCCAGCGCCGGTACGCACCCCGGTCGGTTACGTCCTCGGCGGCGGCGTAGTGCCCCCGGCGGTGCTCGCGGACTTGGTGGCTCGCGGCGCCAAAGTCCGCACCGTCGCCTCGGCCACCAACCTCGATGGAGTGCCGCGGTACCGGCCGTCGGTCGCGATGGATGAATTCGTCCGCATGCGAGCCATGACATGCATGTTCCCCGGCTGCGACCAGCCCGCCACCCACTGCGACCTCGACCACACGATCCCCTGGCCGGTCGGGCCGACGCATCCGGGCAACCTCAACCCGAAATGCCGAAAACACCACCTGCTCAAAACCTTCTACGGCGGGCCCGACGGCTGGCAGGACCGTCAACAACCCGACGGCACCATCGTGTGGACCGCACCCACCGGCCACACCTACACCAGCGTGCCCGAAAGCCGAATCCTGTTCCCCCGCACGGTCACCGACACCCCACTACCGGGCCCACTGCCACCTGACGCGCCCGATCTGGACACCCCACCGGCTCCCGGCCGGGGCGTGATGATGCCCATCCGCCGCCGCACCCGCGCCCAAAACCAAGCCCAGCAGATCGCCTACGAACGCGCCCTCAACCAAGCCGACATCGACGAACGCGAAGCCGCCCGAGAAGCCTTCGACCGCCTACGCAAAGAACGCCAAGAACGGGAAGCCGCCGAGGCTGCCGCGGCCGCCGAATCAGCAGAGCAACAAGACATCCCGCCGCCACTCTGAGTGACGCGTATGTACCCCTGAAAAGGCATGACTTTCAGGGGTATTGCGGCGAGCTACACGTCGCCCGGCATGCCCGGCGGGCTGAGCGAACCGTCGACGTTCGGCACGACCGCGGGAGCGGGAATGCCACCTTCTGCGGCGTTGTCGCCGGGGATGCCATCATCGGCCGGGGTCGAGAAGCCGCCGGGCCCGCAGTTCCATTCCCACGGGAAGCACGCCGGGAACGGCTGGATCGCCAGCGCGGCGCCGGCCGGCGGGTTCGCGCCCAGTAGGGCGACGGCCACCGCACCCGCTCCCGCCGCCAGCGGGCCAAGTGTCCTCGATGCCATAGCAACCCCCAGTTCGCATCGTCAGATGCATCTGAAGCTACGCCGGCAAAGCGCACAGGGACCAGGAATCGGCCAATCGCCGACTAGGCGCGCGCAAGTTGGCCGACGACGCCCATCGCGAGATCTCTGGCGCGCAGCAGCTCGGCGTCGTCGGCGAACAATTCCCTTCGGCCGTTGCCGGCTGTGAGAAACGCGTCGATCTTGAACGCGTCGTCGGCCGGGGCCGGCGAGCCCGCGACAGCAAGCTCGGTTTCCAGCAGCCGCAGCCAGCCCCGCTTGAGCTTCCTGACCCCGTCCGCGACCGGACCATCGCGACGGCCGTATTCCGCCGTGGTCGCCGCCATGAAGCAACCGCCGCGGAACACACCGGCGGTCAGGTAGTCGACCCACGCGTCGATCAGCGCACGCAGCCGCGGCGCGCCGGGGGCGGCCTCAAACGCCTTCGCGATGATCGTCTCGCGATAGATGTTCCGCGCCTCGGCCACCGCGGCGACCTGGATCGCCTCGCGGTTCCCGAACACCGTGAGGATGCCGCTCTTGCTGACCCCGGTCGCCGCGGCCAGCGTGCCGACCGTGATCGAGTCGAGCCCGTGCGTCGTCGCGATCATCGCCGCCTCGTGGGCGACCTTCCGCCGGGTCGCGTCACCGCGGACGCGTCGCCCATCCGGCTGATCGTCGGTTGTCACCTCCGCATTTTATACGTGCGACTGGACGTAAATCTCTGTGATCGCTAGGCTCCGAAACACGTCCGATCGGATGTTTAACTTCGCGATTGGAGTGCCCGCATGACTTCGAATCCGCAACCCGCGCTCGAGGAGAGCATCGACATCGCCGCCCCGCCCGACGCGGTGTGGACGTTGGTCAGCGACGTCCGCCGGATGGCCGAGTGGAGCCCGCAGGTCGAATCAACCCGGCTGCGCGGCGGCGCCGAGCAGGTCGCGGACGGTGTCGAGTTCACCAACCTGAACAACAACGGCACCTTCCAATGGAAGACGCACGGCACCATCATCCGGTTGGACAACGGCCGCGAGATCGCGTTCCGGATCAAGGAGAACTGGGCCATCTGGTCGCTGCGCCTCGAGCCCACATCGGGCGGGACCAAGCTCACCCAGCGGCGTGAGAACCCCGACGGCAGCCCCGACGGGACGGTCCACGTCATTGACAATTACATGGGCGGGCAGGACGTCTTCACCGCATCCATGCGCGACGGGATGCGTCAAACGCTACGGGCGATCAAAGCCGCCGCGGAGTAGTCAGCGGCTGACGTCGTAAGAGTGGTGGACGACGTCATGCAGGTGATACAGCGAGATCGTCGCGATGGTGAATTCGCTTCCGTTGCTGCGTAATCCGCGCCGACTCCACGAGTCCGCCGGCACATTGGCATACGTGGCGGCGACACTGTTCGCCGCGTCGAACAGTTCCGTCGCGACCACCGCGGGGTCCTGCGACCCGTAGTCATCGGCGATCGCCGTCTCGTCCTGGTCCCAGTTGGGGAACTGTGGATCGTCCTCCGTGAGCATCAGCTGGACGCGGTGGTTGAAGATGCGGTGCACGTCGCGGACATGGGCTCCGTATTCGAGCGTCGACCACACGCCAGGCGCGGGCCGGGTCCGGACGCCGGGCGAGGCGAGACGGTGCACCCAGTCGGCGGCGTCGTCGCGAATCCGGGCGGCGACGTCGGTGTGCTGGAGAGACGACGCGTCAAAACCGCATTCCGGGCAGGCGCGCGACAGCACCCACGTCCAGTCCTTCGTGTCGGGTTCGATCGCGTCCGGAGTCGTCACCGGACCAGTGTCGCACCCAGTCGGGCACGGTGATTCGGATAGGTCTCCCACCAGCACGGGATAGCCTCTACGCACTCATCGAGCGAAGGGGATGGTCCGACGACGACGTCAACAGCTGTTGAGCCGTTCATCGACGGGTTCGTGTACGGCGAAGGTCCACGATGGCACGACGGCCGCCTGTGGTTCAGCGACGTACCGGCCGGCCGGGTGTACTCGGCCGGCGAGACGGGCGACCTCACCGTGGCGCTGTACCTGATCGTCGACGACACCACGCATGACGGTCTGGTGCGGGGCGAGTCAGCCGGGCGAGTGTTGCGGACCCGCGTCGACGTACCCGCGGCGCCGACGTAGTCCCAGCCCCTCACCAGCACGCGATCACACCGAATGGAAGGCGACCCGATGGCTCCGAGCACCCGTTCCGCTGAGGGACCGCGGAGTGCCGTCTCCACGACCGACGCCCCGATGCACCGCGACCTGAAGAACCGCCATCTGCAGATGATCTCGCTCGGCTCCGCGATCGGGACGGGCCTGTTCCTCATCTCCGGCACGTCAGTGCAGACCGCCGGGCCGATCGTTCTGCTCGGCTACACCATCGCCGGCATCGTCCTCTACGGGGTCATGCGGATGCTCGGCGAAATGGCCGTCGCCCATCCGGTCGCGGGGTCGTGGTCGGCGTACGCGCGCGAATATCTCGGCAAGCCGGCGGGATTCATCGCCGGCTGGAACTGGTGGTACGTCTGTGTCGTCGTCTGCATGGTGGAGTTGACGGCCGCTTCGGAGTTCATGGCTTTCTGGTTCCCGAACTTGCCGCGCTGGATCACGACCGCGGTGTGTCTGGTGCTGATCACCGCCGCGAACATGATCAACGTCAAGGCGTTCGGCGAATTCGAGTTCTACTTCACGCTGATCAAGGTGACGGCCGTCATCGCCATGATCGTCCTCGGCATCGCGATCATCTTCGGCGCCGGCGACTACAACGTGCACGGACTGGAAAACCTATGGGCGCATGGCGGTTTCGCGCCGAAGGGGCTCGGCGCCTTCATGATCTCGCTGGTCGCGATCACGTTCTCGTTCGGCGGCATCGAGTCGTTGGGCACCGCAGCCGGCGAGGTCGAGGAACCCGCCCGCAACATCCCCCGCGCCATCAATCAGGTTCTGCTGCGAATCCTGCTCTTCTACGTGGGTGCCATCGGCGTCATGCTCATCATCTGGCCGTGGGACAAGGTAGGCACCGAGGGCAGCCCGTTCGTGCTGATGCTCGTCGGCCTCGGGATCGGCGGCGCCGCAACGCTGCTCAACGTCGTCGTCCTGACCGCCGCGCTGTCGGTGGCGAACGTCATGACCTACAGCAACGCGCGTGTCCTGTACGACCTCGCCGCCAGCGGCCAGGCCCCCCGGTTCCTCGCCCACACCAACGCCCGCGGTGTGCCGGTGCGTGCCCTGCTGCTCAACTCCGGATTCGTCGCCGTGGCCGTACTGCTGAACATCGTGCTGCCCGGCAAGGCTCTCGCGGTCCTCATTCCCGTCGTGGTCGGGGCCGAGCTGATCACGTGGAGCATCATTGCGCTCAGCCACCTACGATTCCGGGCGCGCGAAGGCGCCGGTGTCTTCAAGACACCGATGTCGCCGATCACGAACTACCTGTGCCTCGCGTATTTCGCACTGATCTACATCCTGATGACGCTGGACCCGTCGTCGCACTCCGGAGCGATCGCATTGCCGCTGTGGTTCTGCGGTCTGCTCATCGTCGGGTCCCTGCTGAACCGGGTCAGGCGCTAACGTCGAAGCGGTGAAGGTGTCGGGGTCGCACGTCGCACGGGTATCCGCGGTGGCGCTTGCCCTCGCGGCATGCGGCCATCCGACGCCGCCGCCGGTTGCGACCTCGCCGGCCGCTCAGCCTCCGGCCACGACCTCTGCGGCCGCCACTCCGGTGCCCAGCGTCATTCCCACCGGACCCTTCGCCGCAGTGTCCCGCCTGGTGAATGACGCCATCGCGGCACATCGGTTGCCCGGCGCGGTGATTCAGATCGGGCATGGCGGCAAGGTCGTCTTCCGACAGGCCTACGGCGCTCGCCGACTCGACGACGAACCCGCACTGGACGGATCCTCCGCACCGGCCGAACCGATGACCGACGACACCATCTTCGATCTCGCATCGTTGTCGAAGAGCATCGCGACGACGGTGGCTTTCCTGCAGCTGTACGAAAAAGGCCTGGTGCAGGTCGACGAACCGATCCAGACCTACTTTCCGGAGTTCAATCCGACCAACGATCCACGCCGCGCCCAGGTGACGGTGCGCATGATGCTGACGCACACGTCCGGCACCGGTGGCGATCTCAGTCACCAAGGCCCGTGGGGGCTGACGAGTGCCGACAAGGCGGAGGGCATTCGTCGTGCGCTCACAGCGCCTTTGGAGTTCGGTCCGGGCGAGGGATTCCATTACTCCGACCTGAACTTCATCATTCTCGGCGCCCTGATCGAGAAGATAACCGGCGAATCCCTGGACAACTACGTGCAGGACAACGTCTTTGCGCCACTCGATCTTGCCGACACCCGGTACCTGCCCGCCACCAAGGCATGCGGTCCGCACCAAGTTCGCGGTACGGCAATTGTTTTCACCGGCGGACCATCGGGCCCGTGCCCGCCGGGAACCTGGAGCACCGACCTGCTGGCGCGTGTCGCGCCGACCGCCCACGATGACGACACGCCCGGCATCAACCCCGACTTCGACCAGTTGATCCGCGGCACGGTGCATGACCCGACGGCCCGGCGGATGGGCGGCACCGGAGGGAGCGCGGGAGTGTTCTCGACGGTGGCGGACATCGGCTGCTACGCGCAGGCACTGCTCGATCGGCTCGCCGGACGTCCGAGCCTGTTCCCCTTGGCACCGTCCACCGCGGAATTGATGGCGACGCCGCAACAGCCCGGGCACAACGCCGGACAGGTGCCCGCGGCAGATGCGGCCAGCCGAGCAGCCACCGAAAATCACCCCAACACAACGGATCCGCTGCTGGCGCCGAACTATCCGGCCATCGCGGGACAGGAACTGCGCAGCTTCGGCTGGGATATCGACACCGAGCACTCGCGACCCCGCGGCATGGTGTTTCCCGTCGGCAGCTTCGGTCACACCGGCTTCACCGGGGTGACCCTCTGGATCGACCCCGGATCGGACACGTACGTCGCGGTGCTCGCCAACGTGATCCATCAACGCGGCGGCCCACCCATCGCGAGGCTCAGCGGCGAGATCGCCACGGAAGCCGCGCGGGCGCTGCGTCTCTACGGGAGCTGACGCGGGCAGAAGCGCGCCGAGATCACCGTCACCGCAGGAGAATGCACAGGGTGACCTCAATCTCCGGTGCGAACAGATTCTGGATCAGCTTGACCGCGGGCCTCGTAGTCGGCCTGGCCACCGGGATCTTGTCGCAACGGTGGCCCGTCGGCCTGCTGGCGGTCGTCATCGTCACCGCGGCGAGCTACGTCCTCTGGGCGCTCGTGGCGCTGTGGCGGATGGACCCCGACCAGACGAAGGAGCACGCCGGTGAAGCCGACGTCGACGACGAGATCGGCGATCTGGTCCTGTTCCTCATCCTGACGGCCAGCCTGACCTCCATCGGAATCCTGTTGTTGTCCGCCAATGACGCGGACAAGGCGTCGTACGCAGGCATGTCGCTCGCCGCGATCCTCGCGACGTGGGCGCTGCTGCACACCATGTACACGGCGCGCTACGCCCGCATCTACTACGACGACGAACCCGGCGGTATCGACTTCAACAACCCCGATGTCGATCCGCAATACAGCGACTTCTACTACTTCTCGTTCAACCTCGGGATGACCTACCAGGTGTCCGATACCGACGTCACGAACTCACGGATACGGGCGGAAGTCCTCCGGCACTGCCTTTTCAGCTACATCTATGGCACCGTGATCATCGCGTGCACGATCAATCTCGTGATCAACCTCGTCGGCTGAAACCACTCACCGATCAGCGCGCAGCGGACGGCTCGGTTCAGTACTCTGCCGCGTGTGCCCAGTAGGCCCTACCTGAGGATCGACCTCGCGACGGTGCGCAGGAACGTTGCTGCGTTGCGCGGTGCGCTGCCCACGGCCGAGATTCGGTACGCGGTGAAGGCCAATCCGGCAGAACCCGTCCTCCGGCTCCTCGCCGACCTTGACTGCACGTTTGACGTCGCGTCCGTCGGCGAGATCGACCTGTGCGCGGCGGCCGGGGTCGACGGCGCCCTGATGACGTTCGGGAACCCGCTCAAGAAGCCCGCCGAGGTCGCGTACGCGTTTGCGCGGGGCGTGCGGCGATTCACGTTCGACACCGCAGCCGGCTTGGAGGCGATCGCCGAGAACGCGCCCGGGTCGAGCGTCGAATGTCGCATCGCACCGGCGTTCCCGTCGTCGGTGACACCGTTCGGGCACAAGTTCGGCTGTGCACCGGACGAGGCGGTGGGGCTGCTGAGCCAGGCTGCCCGGTTGGGTCTGCGAGGGGACGGGCTGGCCTTCCACGTCGGCTCACAGCAGCTCGACCCGGGCGCGTGGGAGATCGGCATCCGTTGCGCACGTGATGTTCTCGACGCTGTACCCGGCATGGCCACGCTCAATCTTGGCGGCGGAATCCCGGTCTCGTACGATTCGCGCGTGCCCAGCGTCCGGGTCGTGGGCGACGCCATCGCCGACGCACTGGAGCGCCATTTCCCGGTGCTCCCTCACGTCGCCATCGAACCGGGACGCGCGATCGTCGGGTCGGCGGGCACGCTCTACTGCGAAGTCGTGTCGGTGCGGACCGGCACCGACGGCCGCCGCTGGGTGTACCTCGACATCGGGCGCTACGGCGGGCTGGCCGAAACCGAGAACGAGTACATCCGGTACCGGCTGCGCACCAGCCGCGACGGTGATGCCGTCGACGACGCCGTGGTCGCCGGCCCGACGTGCGACGGCGACGACGTGCTGTACCGGCGTTATCCGCTGCCGGTGACGCTGCGGCCGGGCGATCTGGTCGAGATCGATGCGGCCGGCGCGTATACGACGAGCTATTCGTCGTCATTCAATGGATTTGCCTTTTTGGCAACAGAATTCGTGGAGGTCGATGATGCAGTCACAACCGGGTAGCAGCTTCGCGGGCTGTCACGTGCTGGCCGAATTCACTGGCGTCGATCGCGAACTGGCCAACGATCGCGTGCGGCTGCGCCACCTACTGCGCACCGCGGTCGAACGCGCCGGAGCCACTGTGTGCGACATGGTGGACAAGCGCTTCGAGCCGCACGGCGTGACGGTGCTGGCGTTGCTCGCGGAGTCGCACGCCTCGATCCACAGCTACCCGGAGCGCGGCGCCATGTTCGTCGACGTCTTCACCTGCGGCGAGTCCGCCGACGCCGAGGAGGCCGTCCGGCTACTGCGGCAGGCCGTGGGCGCGGCAGATGCCCACATCCACAAGGTCTTTCGTGGAGCGGGCCGGCAGATCGTCGAGCCGATGGCACCCGGCATCACCCGCACCTGGCAGCTGACCGACGTGTTGTGCGATGTCCACACCGAGTTTCAGCATCTGGTGATCGGCCGGACGGAGCAGGGCATTTCTTTGTTCAGCGACTCGGACCGGCAGAGCACCGAATTGAGCCAGCTCGTCTATCACGAAGCTCTGATGGTGCCGGCGATGCTGCTGGCCGAGGCGGTCGATCGGGTACTGATCATCGGCTCCGGTGAGGGCGTGGCCAGCCAGATGGCCGTGGCTGCCGGCGCCACCCACGTCGATCACGTCGACATCGACCGCGACGCCGTCCGGCTCTGTGCCGAACATCTGCCCTACGGTTACACCCCCGCTGAATTGGCAAGCGCAGAAGCCGGACTCGGCCCCGTCACGGTGCATTACACCGACGGATACGAGTTCGTCGCCAACCACACCGGCCCCCGCTACGACGTCGTCGTCATCGACCTGCCGGACGAACGAACCGAGCCCGCCCAACACAACCGCCTCTACGGCGCCGATTTCATGAAGCTGTGCGGCGACATCGGCGCCATCGTGGTCGGCCAGGCGGGCTGCCCCACGCTCTGGCGCAACGAGACGCTGATCCGATCGTGGGAGCGCTTCGGTGAAACCTTCGCCACCGTGGTCTATTTCGGCAGCGACGAGCACGAGTGGGCGTTCCTGTCGGGAACCACCGGGGTGCTCGAGGATCCGCTCGGCACGATGACGGCACGGCTGGAGACACTCCCGTACCGGTGTCAGACGATCGACGCCGTTGCATTGGCCGCCGCGACGACGCCGCCGATCTCGCTGCGAAGCAGCGTTACCGCTTGACCGCGGTGACCAGCAAATATTCGGCCTGATACAGCGTGTGGCCGGGCGCGGTCGACTGGTTGGCCGCAGTCAGGAACTGTTCGAAGTCGCTGTCCAACTGCGCGATTCGATCTGGTTGGTCAGCGTTGAAGTTGTAGACGGCGATGGTCGGCCCGTAGTTGGTCTTCCAGTATTCACGGAATTCGACCGGCGTCGGACAACGGGCCATCGTCACCGTCTGCCGCTGAACCGTCAGCTCGGTCACCTTGTCGCCGAACAGCTCTCGCACGTGGTTGTCGTCGCCCCAGAGCAGCGCCGGGCTGGCGCCGGGGGGCAACGGGGTTGCGTAGGGCTTCATGGTCGCGAACAACTGACCGATGAAACCGGTTGGCGTCCAGTTGATCATGCCGATGGTGCCACCGGGACGGCACACCCGGACCAGCTCGTCGGCGGTGATCTGGTGATGTGGTGCGAACATCGCGCCGACACAGGACATCACGACGTCGAAGCTGTTGTCTTCGTAGGGCAGCGCTTCGGCATCTGCCGTCATCCATTCCAGTTCGACGCCGCGCTGGGCAGCGATGGCTCGGCCGGCATCGAACAGCTCGGGGGTCAGGTCGCTCGCCGTGACCGTCGCACCGAGCGCCGCCGCGGGAATCGCCGCATTACCCGACCCGGCCGCCACGTCGAGCACGCGATCTCCCGGCCGGATTCCGCAGGCGCGCACCAGCTCCGGGCCGAGCGACGAAATCAGGTCGGAGGCGACGGTGGCGTAGTCGCCGGAGGCCCACAGGGCGCGGTGCTTCGCCTTGAGTGCCGCGTCGGCGTCGGCCTGATCCGACGAAGTCGTGCCGGTCATGATTTCTCCTCCGCGGCGATGGCGACGGTCGATGAGCACCGGCCTGAGCGGAGGGTAGCGCCCGGTGCTCGACAGCGAGACGGATTCGCAACCTCAAGTAGTCTCGACCCCCATGCGACTCGCTGCGACCACGTTAGCCTTGGCAGGTGCGCTCACGCTGCTCGGACCGATGCCATCCGCGTCCGCCGATGCGGCGAGCCCCTTCGATGTTTCTGATCCGGCGGTCGGCCGGCTTGATCCGGCCTTGTTGGCAGCGGTCCAGCATGCCACGACCGCGGCGGCTGCCGAGGGAATCCCCATGACGATCACCTCCGGCTGGCGCTCTCCAGAGTTCCAGCAGCAATTGCTCGACGACGCGATCCAGACCTACGGCAGTTACAACGCCGCGCGGCAGTACGTCCAGACGCCGCAGCAGTCCAAGCATGTCAGCGGCCAGGCCGTCGACATCGGCGGCCAGAGTGCCGACAAGTGGCTGATCGCCAATGGTGGGCGCTTCGGCTTGTGTCAGATCTACGCCAACGAACTCTGGCATTTCGAGCTGGCCACCGATGCCCACGGGGACTGCCCTCCGCTGCTACCCAACGCCGCCAGCTGATCCGCTGCTCGATTCCGGCGTCGTGGTGACTGCAGGTGTCCGCGCGCCGGTAAGGCCAAGTGCCACAGTGATTTCCAATACCGCATCTGGATCGTCGAGCCGGTCGCCGTAGAAGTCGCGCAGCTGGGTCATGCGGTAACGCACCGTCTGCGGGTGCACGAACAGCGACTCGGCGACGGCGTCGCGGCGGCCGAGGTGCAGGACCCAGGCCCGTAGCGTTTCCTCGAGCCGTTCAGCTGTGCTCGGTCGCAGCCCAGCGAGCGGCGCCAGCACGCGCCGACGCAGGTCGTCGACGGCGTCGTGGTCGGCACTGAGCACCAGGTCGACGAGGTGTTCTTCGGTGTCAACGACACCGGAGCCACCTGCCACCAGGGCCCGGGTGCGCATCGCGCGCAGGTAGGAGGATTTCACCTGCCACCACTGACGCGAAGGTCCGACGATCACGCGGCTGCCGGTCATGGCGTCGAGGACCCGCTGCCGCTGCTGACCATCGGCGTCGGGGACGAGCACCACGGCCAGCGATTCACCGGCGTCCACCTCAGACACGTCAAGACTCGTGTGGAGGGTTTCCTGGGCGAAAAGGACTGACAGCTTGCGGGTTTCAACCTCCAGCAGCAGCACGGCGCTCAGCGTCTTCGGCGGCTTCCAGTCGGCCTGCTCGGCACTGGCGAGCAGCTGGTTCATGGGCGCGCCCGCCAACAGTTCCGCGGCGAGCCGGTCGAGGTGGCGTTGCCGGACCCGGCCGGCGGCGGCGAGTTCATCTGCGTGGCCCGACACGCTGGCCGCCGACAGTTCGTCGATGAACGCGAACACCATTTCGGCGAACCTCGCGGTGGTCGCCGCAGACAGTCCTGCTGCGACCGCGGTGGCCGAGAGCTCTCGCCACGACACTCGAGCGCCGACCCGGTAGGCCGACAGCAGGGCATCGATCGACCGGCCGGTGCGGGCCTCACCCCGACCCAGGTCGTAGGCACCGTCGAGCGCCGGAGACAGCCTCGGCCCCGGATCGGTGTCGTGGGACCGGGTGGTCAGACGCAGGAACGCGCCCAGCGCCAGCTGTACCGCGTTCTCGATGGTCTGCCCCATCGGTCCGCTGAACGCGTCGGTGTAGCTCGGCACCTCGGCCGTGACCGCCGCGACGGTCCGCTCGGCCATCTGAGGCAACACCCCTTCCAGCGCCCGAACTATCTCCTCGTCGAGGTCCAGGCCACTGAATCGGGCAGCAGGATCCGTCATAACTGTTCTTTTCGAACAAATTGTTCCGAATCTATCACCCTCCCAGCATAGGACTTTGTACCGCTTGCTCATGGAAGCTAAGAGCATGACCACGACATCAGTTCGCCCGACCGCTGCAGGATTGCGCCGGCGTGTGCTCGAGCTGGCCGAGCGGATCACCACCCCACTGCTGCCCGGCGACTACCTCGACCTCGTCGCACCCCTGCGTTCCGGAGCCCCGCTGCGCGGCCGGATCACCGCTGTACATCCCGAGACGCGCGACTGCGTCACCGTGACGATCAAGCCCGGCAGCGGATGGCAATCGCACATCCCCGGCCAGTACGCTCGCATCGGGATCGATGTCGACGGGGTACGCCAATGGCGCACCTACTCGCTGACCTCGCACACCGATCGCCCCGATGGGCACATCGCGATCACCGTGAAAGCCGTCGCGGACGGAACGGTCAGCAACTACCTGGTGCGTCGCGCCACTGTCGGCACGCTGGTGCACCTCGACCAGGCCGCCGGCGACTTCGTCCTTCCCACCGCTGCTCCGGACAAACTGCTGTTCGTCGCCGCCGGCAGCGGCGTCACCCCGATCATGGGCATCCTGCGCAACCTCGCCGATAGCAGGGACACCGACGCGGTGGTCGTGCACTGCGCGCCGACGCCCGACGACATGATCTTCGCCGGGGAGCTGCGCGAACTGGCTGCGCGCGGCCGGATCCGGCTGATCGAGGTCCACACCGCCACCGACGGTCGGCTCGACGTGACGCGCCTGCAGGAACTGGTCGGCGATCTCACCGGGCGCCACACCTGGGCGTGCGGACCCGCCGGACTACTCGATGCGCTGCAACAGCATTGGACCAAGTCCGGCATGGCCGACCGGTTGCACACCGAACGGTTCCGCGCCGAAATCCTCGCCACCGGCGACGGCGGCACCGTGACATTCAGCAAGAGCGGCACCACCACCGAGGCCGCCGGCGATCAGACGCTGCTCGACACCGGAGAGGCCGCCGGCGTCCTGATGCCCTCGGGCTGCCGGATGGGCGTGTGCTTCGGCTGCGTCGTCCCCCTCCGCCGCGGAGCAGTGCGCGACGTGCGCACGGGCGACCTCACCACCGCCGTCGAAGGCGACGGCGTCGTAATCCAAACCTGCATCAGCGCAGCCGCCGGCGCCTGCGATATCGACATCTGATCGAAAACTGCCTTCACACAAGGAGTTACGCCATGACTGCAATCCAACGCAAACTCAACAACCCCGTCGCGCACCTCTCTGAGGCCGACATCGAGAACATCGGCATCGAGCTCGACGCGATCCGCGCCAACGTCATCGCCAGCCGCGGCGAACAAGACGCCGCCTACATCCGCAAGGTCATCGCCGGCCAGCGCAAGCTCGAGCTGACCAGCCGCGCCGTGCTGTTGTTCTCGCTGTTCCCGCCGGCATGGATCGCCGGCACCGCCGGGCTCGCCGTGTCGAAGATCATCGACAACATGGAAATCGGCCACAACGTGATGCACGGCCAGTGGGACTGGATGCGCGACCCGAAGATTCACTCCACGACGTGGGAATGGGACAGCGCGTCGCCCGCCGCGATGTGGAAGCACTCGCACAACGAGCTGCACCACACGTACACCAACGTGCTCGGCAAGGACCAGGACCTCGGCTACGGCATCATGCGCGTCGACGAAGATCAGCGGTGGAGTCCCTTCTACCTGATGCAGCCGCTGACCAACTTCATCAACGCCTGCTTCTTCCAATACGGCATCGCCGCGTACGACCTGCAGATCGGCCGCTACCTCAAGGGCAAGACCGACAAGGAAGAATTCCGCCGTCAGGGCAAGGAAGTGCTGGCCAAGACCGGCCGCCAGGCGCTGAAAGACTATGTCCTGCACCCGCTTCTGTCGGGACCGTCGGCACTGACCACGCTCACCGCGAATCTGACGGCCAACCTCATCCGCAATTGGTGGACCCACTCGGTCATCATGTGCGGACACTTCCCCGAAGGCGTCGAGACGTTCGAGAAGGCGTCCATCGAGGGCGAGACCCGCGGCGAGTGGTACCTGCGGCAGATGCTCGGCTCGGCCAACATCTCCGGCGGTCGGTGGATGCACTTCATGACCGGCAACCTGTCGTTCCAGATCGAGCACCACCTGTTCCCCGATCTGCCCAGTAACCGCTACCAGGAGATCGCGCCGCAGGTCGCCGAACTCTTCGAGCGCTACGGGCTGACCTACACCAGCGGCTCACTGCCGCGACAGGTCGCGTCGGCGTGGCGGAAGGTGTTCCGGCTCTCCCTGCCCAACCGATACGCGACGATGCGCTTGCCGCGCCTCCGGTTGCGGCGGGCACCGGCAGCCACGCCGGAGCTGGCAGCAGCCGCGTAATTCTGTTGTTACCGTGAGCTATTCACGTCATCAGTGAGTGCCTGGGCTTCCTCGCAGGACATCGCGCCGTTGGCGGTGCTGCCTACGGTTACCGACACCTATGCCGCGGATTGCAGTCACTATGTGACCGCAATCCGCGGCGTAAGCGCCTTCAGGAAGCAGCGTCGCCACCGCACCTTGAGCTGCAGGCCATGTGCCCTTGGACGGCCCGCCGCAGATCAACGGATGTGCCCGCCCAGCGACGCCGTGATCAGGGCTGGTGGCGTGTAGGAAGCGAACAAGTTGGCCCGTTCTTGGAGGGTCAAATTCCGTCGGGCCCACAGGCGTCGAAATCCCTGTCGCGCCAATGTAATCCACGAAGGTAGCAGCGAAGTCGTCATTTCGTGGTGGTGACGTGCAACCATGACCATTGAGAATCTCCTTGATGTGAGGTGGAACGGCCGTCTGTCAGATTCAGTCGAAACCGTTCAGGGACAGTGGTGTTCGTTGGCGGTTTGGGCTGCTCCGAGCCGGTCGTAGACCTGCCACCAGATCGCTTCGTGAGCGCTTGCCGACAAGCGGCCCTGATCACGCAACATGTCTACGGCCCGGAGCTTGCCTACCAGTACTTTCAGCTCGACGTACTCGGCTTCGAATTGCTCATCGGGTCGGCCGGCGAACCGGGTGATGCAGAGTGTCCGAATCTGAGCGTGCGATCGTGCGACCCGGGCGAAGAGCGCGACCCCAACTCCCAGCCACACGACGGTCGGAATGGCGAACTGCAGCCAGGATGTCGCAGCACCAAGCAGCAGAAGGGAAAACAGCCACAGGACGGTGCCCCACGTCGGCCACGCCCGCCACGCGCGCAGCCAACGGCGCTCGACATTGTCGATGCCAGGTGGGTACACGACCAGCCAATAGCGTGTGACGCCGTAGCGGGTGGGTGAGACGCTCAACGACCCCCACACGTGGTCGCCGTCCAGCAGGCGAGTCCACCACCGCCTGGAGGCAGGCGCCCAACTGGGCAGCGGCTGGGGCCAGCGATCACCGCCGACCCAGTAGTGCGGGTTCTCCATGTATGTCGGTCTACTCGCTCGCCGGCGGGACGGACGGGATGTGTACGGAATCCTTACGCAGCTGGAGGCGATCTTTACAGCGGGTGTTCAGATCGCGTCAAGACCAGGTCATATTCCTCGGATGCGGGTCTAACGTCGGCCCCCGCGGCGCGTGGCATGCCGCAGGCTGACGCAGGAGGGGCAGTGACTATGCATTGGGGACCGGCGGCGTGGCTGCAACTCATCACGATCGTCGCGATCCTGGCTCTGCTGCATGTGCCGTTGGGCAACTACATCGCATCGGTCTACTCCAGCGAAAGGCATTGGCGTGCTGAGCGATTGATCTATCGAATAGTTGGAGTGCAGCCGGATCGCGAACAGCATTGGGTCTGGTACGCGGCATCGGTGGTCGCGTTCTCGGTGGTCAGCGTGGCCGCGCTGTTCAGTCTGCTGATGCTGCAAACGCAGCTGCCCGCACCTTGGGGCGCACCAGGAATGACGCCGTTGCTCGCGCTGAACACGGCGGTCAGCTTCGTCACCAACACCAGTTGGCAGAACTATGCCGGCGAGTCGACGCTCGGTCATTTCGGACTGACCGTCGGCCTGGGCGTGCATGCCTTCGCCAGCTCCGCTGTCGGCATCGCCGTGGCCATCGCGCTGATACGCGGCATCGTGCGTCGTCAGACATTCGAACTCGGCAATTTCTGGGTGGACCTGGTGCGCGGCATCATCCGGATCCTGATCCCGATGGCGTTGATCATTGCGGTTCTGCTCACCGCACTCGGTGTGATGGAGACTTTCGGTCCGGCACAGGCGATCGGCAGCCTGGCCGGCGGCTCGCAGACCTTGCCGTCCGCGCCGGTTGCGTCGTGGGAGTCCATCAAGCTGATGTCCGGCGACGGCGGTGGTGCCTTCAACGCCAACAGTGCGCACCCGTTCGAGAACCCGACACCGCTGACCAACGTCATCGAGATCGTGACCATGGCCGTCATCCCGGTGTCGCTGGTCCGCACCTACGGTGTCATGGTCGGCGACCGGCGTCAGGGCTGGGCCTTGCTGGCCGTAGTTGTCACGCTGTTCGGGTTGGGTACCGCGGCCGTCGGGATGTCGGAAGCGATGCCGCACGGCACCATCGCCGGTGCGGTCGGTACTGCGCTGGAAGGCAAGGAGATTCGCTTCGGAATGCCCGGTAGTGCGCAGTTCGGCCAGGTGGCCACCGCTACCGCGGACGGCGCGGCCAACTCGTCGTACGACAGTTTCACCAGCGTTGGTGGCGGCGTGCTGATGGCCAACATGATGCTGGGCGAGATCAGCCCCGGCGGCACGGGCAGCGGACTGTACGGTTTGGTCGTCATCGCGCTGCTCGCCGTGTTCCTCGGCGGTCTGATGATCGGCCGCACGCCGGAGTATCTGGGCAAGCGGGTCAGCGCCCGGGAGATGAAGTTGGTCAGTCTGGCAGTGCTCACCCCGCCGGTGACGGTACTGACCGGCGTCGCGATCTCGATGGCGCTGCCGGCCGGCGCCAACGCCACGACCAACTCCGGCCCGCACGGGCTGTCCGAGGTGCTGTATGCGTTCACCAGTTGTGTCGCGGGTAACGGCAGCGCGTTCGGCGGATTCAGCGGCAACACAACAGGATTCAACATCAGTCTGGCGGTGGCAATGATCATCGGCCGGTTCGTGCCGATGATGCTGGTGCTCGCCCTGGCCGCCAGCTTCGCCAGGCAAAGTTCCGGGGCAGTCACCGACGGCACTCTGCGCACTCATCAACCATCGTTCGTGGGGCTGATGATCGGCGCCGCCCTGATCGTGGTCGGACTGGAGTACCTGCCGGCACTCGCGTTGGGCCCCATCGTCGAACGGTTGTCCTAGCAGGCTGTCGGTGCGCTGCGGTCGGGCGTCGCAGCTGATTCGATCCTCCGCGCCAATGCCACGAATGGCGCGCGCCGCACCGCTTCCGACGTGCCCGGTGCCTCCGGATGCCACTGCACCGCAAGCACCCAACCGTCGACGGCCTCGAACGACTCGATCAGGCCGTCGGCAGCATAACCCGTCGCCACCAGCCCGGCGCCCAGCGATGCGATGCCCTGGTGGTGCGCCGACGCCACGACGATCCGGTCAGAGTCATGTGCGGCGTGGACTCGGCTATCTGCTGTCAGGGCAACCGTGTGCCAACCGAACAGCTCGCCGGCCGTCACGCTCCGGTGCGGGACTTCACTTGGTACCAAGTCGATCTGGAGATCGCCACCCCGAAGTACGTTCAGTACCTGCGCTCCACGACAGATGCCGAGCACCGGCAAGCCGGCGTCCTGTGCCCGCGCCGCCAAGGTGAAGTCGAGTTCGTCCTGCTCGTCGTTGACGTCGTACACCACCTCGGTAGTGGCCTGTCCGTACCGTTGCGGGTTGATATCGCCGCCACCGGGCAGCACGAGTCCACTGACGCCGGACAGTGCAACGAACGGGTCGTCGACCACCAGCGGGGTAAGCCCGGCATCGGCGACCAGATCGACAATCCGGTCGAAGAGCTCATTCGCCGCGATGACTCGTGGGTCGTCTCCCAGTGAGAACCGGCGCGGCACGACAACAACCGGTCCGGCCACTCTTGTCGCCACGGGTTCAGAAGTATCCGGAGTTGGGCGGAAGCGCGCCGTTGACAACGAAATCTCCAGTCGCCCAGGCCTTGTACGCCAGCGGGTTGTGGCTTGCGATGGTTCGCGCATTGCGCCAGTGCCGGTCCAGGTTCAGTGTTCGCGCGGTGGCCGACGCACCGCCGGTGTCGAACAGTCGCTGCGCGGCATCGAGGGTGAGCCGCTCCGCGACGAGTTGGGCCTTCGCCACCTCGATCGCGGCCGCACCGATGGCCTGTTGGTCGTCGATCTGGCCGGAGTCCACCACCCGATCCAGTTCCGCAGCGGCACCGAGCGTGACCGCAGTGGCGGTCGACGTCCAGGCCGCGATCTCCCCGACCGCCTGCAGGATGAACGGGTCCTGCGTGGCCGAGGGGGTCAGCGCGTGCGCGGCGGGACGTGCCTTGTTCTGGACGAACCAGATGGCATCTCGCAAGGCGCCCTTGGCAATTCCCACTGCCACCGCCGTCAGGTACAGCTGCAGGAAGGTCTGGCTGTGCGCGAGCCGATGATCCTCGGGTACCAGCGACACCTCGTCCTCGTCCACCAGCACCGACTCGAAAGTCGTTGCACCGCTGGCAGTCAGCCGCTGCCCGAACCCGTCCCAGTCATCGAACAACGTCACGCCCTGCCGGTCGGCCGGAATGATCACGTGTACTTCGCGGCCGTCCTCGCGTTCGGCCGAGACGGCGATCAAGTCGGAGTAGAGGGTGCCGGTCGAGTAGAACTTCTTGCCGTCCAACCGGTATCGGCCGTCACCAGTGGCACGCAACGTGGTGCCGATCGCGGCCGGGGATGCACCCGCGGCCTCGGTGATCGCGTTGCCGACGATCTTTCCGCTGAGGACATCGGGGAACCAGCGGGCCCGCAGAGCGTCGTCCCCGCGGTTACCCAGAAGCCGCTCGACGAATCCGAAATGTGCGCGCAGCGCCTGCGCCACGTTGGAGCTGGCCTGCGCGATCTCGATAACCGTCTCGATGACATCGACGATGGAACCGCCTGGTCCACCGTATTCCCGGGGATTCGGAGTGCGAGGACGCCGGTGTCGGCGATCGCGCGAATCGCCTCATGGTGCAACGTCCGGGTCAGCTCATGTTGGGCGTCGTCCGCGCCGAGCTTCTCGACAACGGACTCCAGCGACGCCCGCCGGTCCGCGACAGACCCTGCGGCCAATGCCGTGATGGTCATGGGATTTTCCTTCTCAACTCAGCGGAACAGGGGCAGGATGTGGGTCGCGAAGCGTTCCATCTCGGTCTCCAGAGGCTGGAACTGGAGCATGAACAGGTCGATACCGAGGCTCGCGAATGTCGTGATCCGTTCGGCCACTTGCTCATAACTGCCGATGAGTCCGGCCAGGGTACCGCCGTTGGTACCCACACGGGCGACACCCTCGTGCACCTTGAACATCGCCGTGGCGGGATCGGCTCCCACCGTGCGGTCCCGCTGTCCCGAACCGTCGACCAGGCCCTGCAGGTACTCGAATTCGTCCTGCGCTTCTTCCTCCGAATCACGGGCGATGACGAATGCGGACAGCCCGAACTGCAAGGGCTCCGGCTTGTTCCGCTCGCGACGCCGCATGTCGTCGATGATGTCGGCCGCATCCTGTGGCGGTCGCCCGTTGAGGAAGAACACGTCGGCCTGAGCTGCCGCCAGGGCGCGCGCCGCTTCGGACTCCCCGCCGAGGTAGACACGCGGGGTCCGTTCGAGGGCCGGCCGCAATTGAGCACCGGCTGCGACGGCCCCGTCCAGCCCGGACTCGATGGCGTCGCCGCGCCACAGCCGACCGACGACGTCGAGCCACTCCCGGGAGTACTCGTATCGGTCACCGTGGGTGACGTCGCCGAGGCCGATTGCCTCCAGCTCAGGAAGGAACCAGCCGCTGACGAGGTTGATCGCCACGCGGTCGGAAGCGATCTGTTCAATATTGGCAACGGTTTTCGCGAAGACCAACGGATTGAACAGCAGCGGCTTGATCGCGCCGATCAACTCGACGCGGCTGGTGGCCTCCGCCAGGCCGGCCAGCGTCGACCAGGTTTCCAGTACGTCGTGTTCGGCACCACCCGGATGCAGGACGTGCTGGGCCACCAACGTCGAATCGAAGCCCAGCTCTTCGGCGCGCACGATGAGATCGCGAGTCCGGCGGTAGCTGGCATCGGGCACCTCGATGGGATGTGTTCTGGCGCCCCAGGTTCCGTAGACGGGTGCCCACACCCCGAACCGAGGCGCCGCGAGTGTTGCAGTCATGAATTCTCCAGGTAGCGCCGGAATTCCCAGTCGGTGACGGCACTGGAGTACTCGTCCCACTCGCTCTGGGCGATCTCGGCGAAGTCGTGCACGGAGTCCGCGCCCAAGATGTCGACGATGGCGTCATCGCTGCGGGCCAGCGCGATCGCGACACTGAGCGATTCCGGTAGCCGGACCCCGACGTCGTAGAGGTTGCCGGTCTGCGGCTCTGACGGATTGCGTCGGGCTTCCAGACCAGCCACGACGGCGGCCAGGGCAGATGCGATGAGCCAGTACGGGTTTGCGTCGGATGCGCCAGTGCGCAGTTCGATTCGCGTCGCCTCGGGCGTCGACTCCAACAGCGACCGGACGGCGGACGTCCGGTTGTCCCGGCTCCACGTCAAGGTCGCCGGGGCGAACGATCCGGGGACGTACCTGCGGTACGCGTTGACCGAGTGCGCGCCGAACAGCGTGATGGACGGCAAGTGTTCGAGAAGGCCGGCGATGGCGTGCAGACCGACCGGGCTCTCGGCACCGTCGGCCCCGGCAAGGACCGGCTCACCGTCGCGCCACAGCGAAATGTGCAGGTGCGCAGAACTTCCGGAATGCTCCGAGAATGGCTTGGGCATGAACGTCGCCAACTTGCCGTTGCGGCGGGCGATCTCCTTGACGGCATACTTCAACCGCGCGCTGTTGTCGGCGGCGTCGAGCGCGTCACTGTAGACCAGATTGGCCTCGACCTGTCCGGGACCGTATTCGGTCAGCAGGCCCTCCAGGGAAGTGAACTCGCGCAACACCGAATAGAGCTCGCTGAGTACCGGTTCGAGAGTGTTGGCGTTCTGCAGCGAGTAGGCGTGTACGTCGTCCTGGAAGATCGACCCGTCGGCATTGAGCAGGTAGAACTCGAACTCGGCGCCGACCTTCGCGGTGTACCCCAGGGCCTCCAGCCGCTGGATGACGCGCCGCAACACCGCACGGGGATCGAGCGGTGACGGCGTCCGGTCGTGACCGACGATGTCGGAGATGACGTGCCCCACGCCGGATCGCCACGGCAGCTCACGGAAGGTGCTCAGGTCGGGTACGGCGAAAGCGTCGGGGTAGCCCGTGTTCCAGTTGGTCGACCGAAGGCTCTCGATCACCCGGGCGTTGGAGTTCCACGCGAGCGCGCCATCGCAGAAGCCGAATCCGGAAGTTTCAGCGCGCCTACGGAACTGGTCGACGGGGACCCGCTTGCCCAGTGCGTGGCCGAACTGGTCGCTCCATGCCACCTCGACCTCGGTGATGACGCCGGAGTCCAGCAGGTCGACAACGTTCCTGTGCCGCTCGTCGGTTGCGGCGTCTGCGGTCAGCGACATCTCAGCCCTCCTCGCCTGCCGGGGTGGCCGACTCGGTTCGCGCGCAGCGGTAGCCCAGCACGGCACCGCCCACGAAACCCACTACGAGCACCAGGATTACGGCCAACGCCAACCCTGACGACCCGCCGACCAGATCCTTGAGGTTCACCAGGATCAGGACCAGGAACGCCACCAGCCCGGCCAGGCCCAGCGCCGGAGCCACCCGGACGCGCAACACCGAGTAGTGCCGCCGGTCCCGTGCGAAGAACGTCAACACGGCCGCACTCGTCAGCACCATCAGGGCGAGCACACCGACCGTGGTGATCCCGGACAGCCAGGTGTAGAACTCCGTGCTCGGGTCGAGCTTCGCCACGATGGCGACACCGATGATCGCGAGGATCAGTGCCGACAGCGCCAGCGATGCGACGTGCGGCGAGCCGTGGCGGGTGTGGGGCCGGCCGAAGGCCGCGGGCAACACGCCCCGGCCGGACAGCGCGAACAGGTAGCGGGACACCACGTTGTGGAAAGACAGGATGCACGCGAAGAGGCTCGTGACGAAGAGGACTTGAATGACGTCCGCTCCCACCACACCCAGGTAGCGCTGCGCGGTGTCGACCAGCATGGTGCCGCCCGAATTCGTTGCGCGCTCGATGGCTTCGTGATCGCCCCACGCCGAGATCAGTGCCCAGCTCGACACCGTGTAGAAGACGCCGATCACCGCGAGCGCGAGGTATGTCGCGTACGGAATGGTGCGGTCCGGATCGCGGGCCTCGTCGCGGAAGATGGCGGTTGCCTCGAAGCCGAGGAACGAGATGATCGCGAAGAGCAGCCCGATACCCGGTGCGCCCGAGGTGATCTGCGCGGGATCGAGCAGTCCCGTCGACAATCCGTGGTCACCACCGCGGGCGACGATCACCGCGTCGAGTACGACGACGATCGCGATCTCGGCGACGAGCAGAACCGCGAGTACCCGGCTGGACAGCTCGATGTTGCGGTACCCGAGGTAGGTGATCACCGCGAGCCCGGCCAACGCCCATACCGGCCAGGGCAACTGGGGTACGCCGACGAGGGCCAACAGACCGCCGAGCTGCGGACCGAGCAGGCCGTAGACCGCGGCCTCCATCGAGGCGTACGTCAGGACCGCCACGAACGCGGCGCCGATGGCCGGGCTGGACCCGAACCCTTGCTGCACATACGAAAAGAACGCCCCGGCCTCACGGACGAAGGGCGTCATCGCGGTGAAGCCGACCGCGAACAGCAGCAGCACGACGGTGGCGATGACGAAGGTCGCGGGGAACCCTGATCCATTGCCGGTGGCGATACCCAAGGGCACCGGTCCGCCGATGACGCCCAGCGGCGCCGCCGCGGCCAACACCATGAAGACGATGGCGGGGATCCCCAAGTTGCCGCGAAGACGCTGCGCGCCGGCCGGAGGCCCACCATCGGTGCGCACCGCCGTATGTTCGACTGTCATGACGCCCCTTGCTGGTCGGTGAATGTTGTTGGAGACAAAAACTATTGGTCGGGGTGGACGCGCTCCAGCGGGCGGGACACCGGCGCTGACAATGCGTCACATGCCGTAACATTCGGCGGACTTCGGGGCCGCAGACTCGGCCGCCGGTCGGTAGTCTCCATGACATGGCGCCGCGGGCGCGTCAGTCAAAGGGGTTGTCAGTGGGGACCATTCGATCGATTCGTGGCACGGGCCGCGTCCTGCGCGTAGGTGCGACACCGGTCCCGCACGCCGAGATCCTCGATCACGTCCGCCCGGTGCTCGCGCGCGACGGCATCGACCTCCACGTCGAGGTGTTCGACACCTTCGACGAACCGAACCACCACCTGGTCGCCGGGACGATCGACGCCAACTTCTTTCAGTACCTGCCATTCCTCGACGAGTTCAACGCCTCGGCGGCTCAGCGACTGGTTCCCGTCGCGCCGGTGCACATCGAGCCGTTTGCGCTCTACTCGGAATTGATATCCGCTCTCGGCAACGTGCCGCAGTACGCACAGGTAGCGTTGCCCGGCGATCCGGCGAACGTCGGGCGCGCCCTCCACATCCTTCGCGACCTGGGTCTGGTCACCCTGCGCGCGGGTGAGTCGTCTGCCCCCGGCGTCGCCTCGGTGATCGCTAACCCAAAACAGCTGCTGTTCAAGGAGATCGCCAGCGCGCACCTCGCGGATGTCCTCGCCGACTTCGATCTGGTGTTCCTGTTCGGCAACTACGCCATGGACCGTCAGATCGACCTGCAGTCGGCGCTCTACTGTGACCACGCCAACCGGGACTACGCCGAATACCTGGTCGCCCGCCCGGACAACCATGAGAGCGAACCAATCAGGCTGTTGGCCAGAGCTTTACAGTCAGATTCCGTACGTTCGTTCATCGCTCGCTCGTACGGCGGCCTGGTGGTGCCGGCGTTCTGACGGTCAGGCAGACCGGATCGGTCGGTGGTCCCGAAAGCGTGTCGAGGGCTGCGGGTCGAAGCGATAACCCTTGCCACGGACCGTCGTCAGCGTCAGGGCATGTGCACCCAGCTTGACCCGGAGCCGTCGCACATGGGTGTCGACGGTCCGCATCGAGGCGAACCCCGCGTCCCAGACGTTCTCGATCAGTTCGTCGCGCGAGATGATCCGTCGCGGGTGTTGCGCCAGATAGGCCAGCAGCTCGAATTCCTTGTAGGCCAAGGCGATCGGGTGCCCGTCGGCGCTGACCTGCCGGGTGGTCCGGTCGATCACGAGTCCACTCATCGGCGCCGGCAGCGGAGTGCGGGCCGGGGCCGTGCCGGCCACCGCCTGCGCCACCCTGGCGCCGGGCACGCGATATGCGAGATACGCGCTGAACTCGTCCATCAGGGTCGTCACCTCAGCCAGTGCATCGCGGGTGGGAAGCTCCACCGACAGCACCACCTGCGGTGCCCGCACACTGCGGCCCTGATACATCCAGACTCCCTCATCGATCCGGACTCCAGTGTTCGCGGGAGAGCCGGCCTTGGACATCGTTACCGTCACGTTGAATCGAACGGGCTTTCGCGGCGGCCGATGACACAGTCCGGTCACGATCTGCAATCAGCACGTCACGGCCACAACTTTCACATCTGTCGCATTGTTAACATCTCGAAATGCAGGACTTCCCGGAGACCACCGGCCTTCGGCGCCCGTTCTCGCGTCGTGACGCGCTGCGCTATGCCGGCGCAGCGTCGGCACTGGCTGGGCTGAGTGCGGCAGGTCTCGGCCTGCCGACGGCTGCGGCAGCCGCGCCCACGCTGATCGACTTCGCCATGAAGCAGATTCCGGCGCAAGACATCCGGGCCGCCGGGCACGCCGGCGTCGTCAATTACGTCTCGACATCGCGCCCCGGCTCGACGATGGGCGCGAAGCCGATCACGCTGCCCTATGCCCGTTCACTGGCCGCTGCGGGGCTCGCGATCGTGAGCAACTACCAGTACGGCAAGCCCGGCGGGACCGCGCCGTCCGATTTCACGCGCGGTTACGCAGGCGGCGTCGCCGATGCACGCACCGCCTGGCAACTGCACACCGCGGCGGGCGGCGGCCAGAGCGCACCGATCTTCTTCTCCGTCGACGACGACATCAACCGCGAAACGTGGAACAACGTTGCGCTGCCTTGGTTTCGCGGCATCAACTCGGTACTCGGCCCGCAGCGCACCGGCGTCTACGGCGGCATCAACACCTGCCAGTGGGCCGCGGCCGACGGTGTCATCGGGCGCTCGACCACGCCCGGCAAGGTGTGGGCGTGGCAGACTCGATCCTGGTCGGGCGGCAAGATCTATCCGGCCGCGGTGATGTACCAACGGATCGTCAGCACCGCGTCGAATCCGGGTCCGGTGGTCGGTGGTCTCGAGGTCGACGTCAGCGACGCCCTGGCCTCCGACGTCGGGCAGTGGAACCTGCATCCGTGAGGACGCGGTCGTGACCACAGCCATGGAGATCCATGGCTGGCGCGACCTCGGATTGATCGTCGGCCTCGCGCTGGTGATCATGATCGGCTCGCTGGTGATCACGCCCCTGTTGGTACGACGCGGGCTCAAGACACCGGCTGGGCTCCGGCTGATCAACCGGATCAGCGTCCGGGCGGTCCAGCTGGTGAAGCGGCCGATCACCATCATGGTGCTCGACGAGGTCATCGACGTCATCAAGACCGGTCACTACACGCGCAACATCTCGGACGCCATCGAAGAGAACTACACCGAGCTGAAAGCCCTTGCGGCCGACAAGATCCGCACAGACGCGGGCATACCCGTCATCAGCCGTATCCCCGGATACGACAAGGTCGTCGGCCAGGCGAGCGAATCCGTCATGCACGTCCTCATCGCGATGCTCGCCGATCCCCGGATGGACGAGTTCGTCTCCGACCTACTCCGCAACAATCTCGAACAGATTCAGAATGCGGTCCGCCGCCGCGAGCATGAGCGCGCCGCGTCGTTCCGGCAGGCCGGCACGCCCGCTACCGCGGTCGCAGATGCAGCCACGTCCCGACGTCCACCCGGTGACATTTGACTCCCGCTACAACTCGGTGACTCGTCCGCCCTCGACGAGCCACGACCGGTCCAATCGGACGTTCTGCAACATGCGGCGGTCGTGGGTCACCAGAAGCAGTGCGCCGTCGTAGGTTTCGAGCGCCTGCTCGAGCTGCTCGATGGCCGGCAGGTCGAGATGGTTGGTGGGCTCATCGAGCACCAACACATTCGTCCCGCGCGCCTGCAGTAGCGCCAGGCCTGCCCGCGTTCGCTCACCGGGAGACAACTCGTCGACGGTGCGTTCCACATGGTCGGCGCGCAGCCCGAACTTCGCGAGCAAGGTGCGCACGTCCGCGGTCGTCCAGGACGGCACGAATTGCTCGAAGCGATCGACGAGCCGGCTGTCACCGGTGAAATCGGCACGTGCCTGGTCGATCTCACCGACGGCGACGTTCGTGCCCAGACTCGCGCGGCCCTCGTCCGGCTGCTGCCGACCGAGCAGGAGCCGCAGGAGCGTCGACTTTCCCGCGCCGTTGGGGCCGGTGATGCCGATCCGCTCGCCGGCATCGACCTGCAACGACACGGGACCCAGGACGAAGTCTCCTTGTCGCACAACGGCATTGTCGAGCGTCGCGACAACCGCACTCGACCGCGGTGCCGCACCGATGGTGAACTGGAGCGTCCACTCCTTGCGGGGCTCCTCCACTTCTTCGAGACGGGCGATCCGGCTCTCCATCTGCCGGACCTTCTGCGCCTGCTTCTCGCTGGACTCGGTCTGTGCGGTGCGCCGGTTCTTGTCGTTGTCGGGTGCCTTGCGCATCGCGTTGCGCACACCTTGGCTCGACCACTCTCGCTGCGTGCGTGCGCGCGCCACGAGATCGGCCTTCTTCTCGGCGAACTCGTCGTACTGTTCACGGCGATGCCGCCGCGCGACCTCACGTTCTTCCAGATAGCTCTCGTAACCGCCGCCGTAGACGGTGGTCCGGTTCTGCGCCAGATCGAGTTCGACAACGCGGGTTACGGTGCGCGCCAGGAACTCTCGGTCGTGGCTGACCAGCACCACACCGCCGCGGAGGTTGCCGACGATCTCTTCCAGCCGCGCCAGTCCGTCAAGGTCGAGGTCGTTGGTCGGCTCGTCGAGCAGGACGATGTCGAAACGCGACAGCATCAGCGCCGCCAACCCCACGCGCGCGGCCTGGCCACCCGACAGCGCCGTCATCAGCGTCGACTCCGGCCGCACCGCGTCGGAATCGAGCCCCAGGTCGGCCAATACCGCCGGCAGTCGTTCCTCCAGATCCGCCGCACCCGTCGCGAGCCAGTGATCCAGCGCAGCGGAGTAGGCATCGGCGTCCGCAGTCGAATCGGCCAGTGCCTCGGCCGCGGCGTCCATCGCCCGGGTCGCGGCCGCACATCCGGTCCGACGCGCGACGTACGTGGCGACCGTCTCCCCCGGCACCCGCTCGTGCTCCTGCGGCAGCCAGCCCACGAACGCGTCGGCCGGCGCCAGGTTGACCACGCCGTCAAGCGGTGCGAGTTCGCCCGCCAGGATCCGCAGCAGTGTGCTCTTGCCGGCCCCGTTGGAGCCGACGACGCCGATCACGTCACCGGGCGCCACCGTCACGTCGAGCCGCTCGAAGAGTGTGCGGTGGGCGAATCCGCCGGCGAGGTTGGTCGTGACGAGCGTCGCGGTCATGGCCCAATCGTCGCATCACCGCAGCAGCTCGACTCCGCGCGGAGGCACCTACGCCGTGATGCGCATTTCCTGACCTGGATGCGAGCTCAGGGTGACGACGACCGTGCCGCTACCCGTCGCGAAGTTCTTGTTCGCGTAGCCGATGAACCCGTAGTGCCCGTCGATCGTCGAAACCGCGGAGATATCGCCTCGCCCGGAGGCGCCGGTGTCGAGATTGCGCCAGGCGGCCGTCACCGTCAGGGAGCAGGAGCCGTCGTAGATGCCGGCGTCGTAGCGGATCGAGACTCCGATGCCGTGCCCGACGGCATCACCGATCTGGACCGGCGTCTGCTGCGCATCGGCGCTCACGGTGCCGCCACACGTCGAGGACGCGACCACGGGAACCGCAGCGAGCTGTCCGAACGCATCGGCATGGGCCGCGGCCACCGACAACCATGGCGCAGCGAGTGCGACGACGATCGGACCAGCAGCGCGGAACGGGGTCATGTCAGTGCTATCGGCGACGGCGGCGGCTGTGTTAGCGCGGCGGCGGGCATATTTCCTGCACCCCCGGCGTTATCAATGTTTGTCTCAATTGTCACATGGGTACCGTTGATAACAGCACCCCCAGTGTGGGTGCGTCGGTCGACAGAGAGTCCATACGTAGAAAGAGCCGAATGGGTTATCGCTATGAACACCGTTTTGTACTTCAGCATCAACGGCGCCGTTTATGAAACCCGCGCCTACACGCCGGCAGACATCACCGATCTGATTCAGGGCCAGCGGCTCCAGTGCCTCACCAGCACGGACCGCCAGTTCGACTTCTGGTTCAGCCCGACCTCACGCGGGTGCCAGCGCCGCGTCAATCGCAGGGCAACCGAACTGTTGCTGGCGACAACGAGTTTCACCACCAAAACTGTTCCGCTGCTGCGTGGGACCATCGTCCTGGCCAGTCATGACGCCGACGGCGATCTCGACGGGCTGAGCTGGCTGCAGCTGGATCAGCTGTCCAAACTCGATCGCACGCTCACCGCCCGCGACGAGCGAATCCTGAACCGCCGCATCATGCGTGAAGAGCGCCGCCTGCGCGGCGACACGGCCGCCAAATCGCGTCGCGCTGCTTCTGTCCCAACGGCGCCGTCGGCCACGAAGGCTCAAACGGGCCTGCGGTGGACGGGTTTCGCGGCACCGGCGCAGTAATTGGCGTCCTCTAACTCGGCGGCGCGAAGAACTCCAACGCGATGCCGTCCGGGTCGCGGAAGCTGACGCCGGAACCGTAGTGCGCGTCGACGATGCCGCCGTGCGTGATGCCCAGTTCGTCGAGGTACCGAGCGCGCTTCTCTAGCTCGTCGCGGTCGGCACAACCGAACGCCACGTGGTCCAGTCCGACTTTGTATTCGCTGAACGGTTCTGCCGGTGCGGTTTTTGCGTGCTGGTGCAGGCCGAACAACGTGCCGGTGCCGAGCGCGAAGACCGCATGACGGAATCCCGTGTCGGTGTCTTCGTCGAGCACTGGTTCGGTGCCGAACAGTGCGCGGTACCACGGGACGCTCACCGCGAGATCGCGAACGGTGACCGCAACATGGGTAAGCGGTGCGGATGGTGTCATGTTGATTCCTTGTCTTCTCAGCGCTTTCGCGCGGTGATGAGCAGGTACTCCCAATCCATCACCGCGGTGGTGTCGCCGCGGTTGAATTTCCGGGTCAGAGCGATGAGGTCGTCGTCAAGCGCTGCCGTGCGCTCGGGATCGTCGGCGACATTGCGGTATACCGAGATCGTCGGCCCGTACCGGACCTTGAAGTAGTCGAGAAAGTCCTCGGGCCTTGCGAATTGATCAATGGTGACGGTCTGCCGGCGGACGTCCAGGTCCGTCACGCGGTCACCGAACAACGCACGCACGTGATCCTCGTTGCCCCACAACGGTGGCGGCTGGGCTCCCGGCGGGGGCGGCGGTGCGTACGGCTTCATGGTGGCGAACAGCTGGCCGATGAACCCTTCCGGCGTCCAGTTGAGCAGGCCGATGGTGCCGCCGGGGCGGCACACGCGCACCAGTTCATCAGCGCCGGCCTGATGATGCGGCGCGAACATCACGCCGAGACAGGACATGACGACGTCGAACTCGTTGTCGCCGAACGGAAGTGCCTCGGCATCGGCCTGTTGCCACGTCAGCGCCAGACCGTCACGCTCGGCGGATTCCCTTCCGGCGTCGAGTAGTTCGGGTGTCAGGTCGGACGCGACGACGTCGGCACCCGCGCGGGCGGCGGGAATAGCGGCGTTGCCGGACCCCGCGGCGACATCGAGCACCCGGTCCCCCTGTCCTATTTCACACGCGGTGACGAGCGTTGGACCGAGGCTGGAAATGACGTTGGTCGCCAGGGCCGGGTAGTCCCCCAGTGCCCACATGGCACGGTGCCGCTCCTTGAGCGCACGGTCCTCGTCGGTCGACGAAGCTGCAGTGGTCATGTCGGCTCCTTCCACGATGGCGTACCGATGACGCTACGAGCATGTCGGCGCTGCGCCTAGTACAAGATCTGGACTGCTCCGAGCGGCGGCTCGTACGCTGAGCCGATGGGTGCGTCGTACCACCAGTTCTGTCCCGTGGCGAAAGCAATGGAATTGCTCGACGAGCGGTGGACCATGCTGATCGTCCGCGAACTCGCTTGTGGCAGTGAGCGTTTCAACGATCTCCGGCGCGGCGTCCCGCAGATGTCCCCAACCTTGCTGTCCAAGCGGCTGCAGCAGCTGGCGCGGGCAGGTGTCGTGGAGCGGCGCGCGGGCGGCACCGACGTCCGCTACGTACTCACCGAGGCGGGGCGCGAACTGTGGCCCATTGTCGAGGCCGTCGGCACGTGGGGCATCCGGTGGATCGGCGAACTCGGCGACGAGGACCTCGATCCCAAGCTGCTGTTGTGGGATATGCACCGCAACGTCAACCACGGTGCGGTTCCCGACGGGCGCGCGGTGGTCCACTTCCGCTTTCCCGACGTCGAGTCGCGCGCGAGTCGATGGTGGCTGGTGATCACACCCGACGAGGCGGACGTCTGCGACAGCGACCCGGGCCAGCCCGTCACCGCGACCGTCACCGCCAACCTGCGCACCATGACCGGGATCTGGCGCGGTGACCTGTCGTGGACCGACGCGCTGCGCGGCGACGCGCTCGCCATCGATGCACCCAGTTCGGTGCGACGGGCCATGCCGACGTGGTTCGCGTTGTCGGGGTTCGCCGGGGTGGCGCGACCGCAGCCTCTGGGTTGACCCATCCGCTCGGGTCATGGCGCCGAATCCACTCTTGAGGTCATTCATGGTCGAGGGAGGCGTCGGATGTGTTGGACTGCGCGAAGGACAGAACCATCCTTGGCTTCTTTCCTGGCTTCTCCCATGCAGCGGCACTCACCAACGGCAGGGCGATGATGCGAATTCTGACCTGGGCTGCGGCTGCGTTGATCGCGGGTGCCGCACTCGGTTTCGCGCCCGCGACGGCGCGCGCCGACACGGCGCCGTCGGACACGACCAATACACACAAGTTGGAGCACGCCGCGGTGGGCAACCAAACTCAGTCCGGCCGGAATGCACCCGCCGGCGCGAACGCGAAGCATGAACGGCGCCCGCGCGGCTCGTCCGTCGAATCTGCCAAGCGGCCGGAATCGAAGACCGCAGACCGGAAGGCTGCCTCAACAGCTCCCGTCGCTGTCGAAGCAGTGCCGACGCCCGCCGACGTCTCCGGGTCTGGCAGGAAAGTCATCATGCGCCCGGCCAAGCTTCCGGCCAGGAGCATGCCGCGGACTCCTGTCGAGGCAGAGCGCTCCGCCAAAGACTCGCCGACCTCCATATCCGCGAACACCACCAGAACTGCCGTGCCGACCGCACAGCCGGGGTCGAACCTGGCGCTGGTCTCTGCGATCTCTAACACCAGACCGACCGCGAAGGTCGACGCGACGGCGGCCACCACCCCGGCCCGCGCACCGACGCTGCTCGGTGTCGTCACCGGCCTGGTCTTCGGCGCATTCACCCAACTGGAGCGGCTGATCACCGGGCCGCCGACCGTTCCACCCGGAAGCTCCGTCACCGTGCGCAGCTCGACCTTGCAGCTCGCAGCCGGCATCGTCGTACCGGCAGATTGGTACTACCCGGCCGGTAAGCAGCCCGAGCGGATGGTCCTGCTGCAGCACGGCTTCTTCGCGATCGGTGCGATGTACAGCGACACCGCGGCCAAGCTGGCCGAGGCCACGGACAGCGTCGTGGTGGTTCCGACACTGACTTCCAATCCGTTCGCCGACGGCGGGCTGTGGGTCAACGGCGTGGGCATGCAGCAGGCGATCGCCCAATTGTTCGTCGGGGACCGCACGGCGCTGACATCCAGCGCGATCGCCGCCGGCTATGCCAGGCAGTACGGACTTGTCGCCGGCGATGCGACCCTGCCGACGCAGTTTGCGCTTGCCGGCCATTCCGCCGGCGGCGCACTGGTAGCCGGCGCCGCCGGCTACTTGGCGAATAACCGCGCCGCCGACGATCTCGTCGGCGTGTTGATGTTGGACGCCGTCACAACCGCCGACCAACTGTCGAGTGCACTCACCAAACTGGATGCCTATCAGCAACAGTCGGGCCGCTACATCCCGGTGCGGGAAATCGGGTCACCGCCCAATCTGTGGAACTTCATCAGCAATGTCAACGCGACGCTGTCCCGGGATCGGCCGGGTCATCTCGCCGGTGTGGTGCTGTCGGGTGGCGTGCATACCGATTCCATGGGTGGTGGCAGTGCGCTCAGCCAGTTCTTGGTGCATCTGGTCGCCGGCGTTCCGATCAAGCGGAATTCACTGGCCGTCGGGCAATTGTCCGCGCAGTGGCTCAACGATTGGTTCTCCGGGGAGGCCGGCGCCGACGACGATCTGGTGCCCGGCACCACCGTCACCATTGCGACCGCAAATGGGCCGGCCGTCGGCACCGTGATCGGCACTCCGACATCCGTAGCGCCGACCGGAAGCGTCGTGACGGCCTCATGACGGACCGTGCGCGATACCTCGTGGTCCTGGTGGGCGCTGCCGCCCAGGATCGGGCCGCCTCCATGCGGCTGGAGACAAGTCACCGTGTGTCATCGAAACAACCGCTAGTGTGCACACGCACAGGTGGCAAACCACACGTGTTGCGGATCAGCGCGCGCGACGAAAGGCGGTGAGGTCGACGTTCAACGAATTGTGGGGTTGGTTGGTCGATCGCGACTGGACGTTGCGCGAGATCCACACCCCGATGGAGTGGTTCGCGTTCCTCAGCATCCCGTTGTTCACCGCGGTGATCGGCTGGCTCATCAACTGGACCGGCCTGATCATGCTGTTCTATCCCGTCAACTTCCACGGGTTCAGAATCCCGGGCATGGCCGAGCTGGCACGGCTGTTGCCGCACAAGCTGCAGGAGATCCCCGGCATCCTGCAGGGCGGAGTCGGCTGGCAGGGCATCGTGCCCGCGCGCGCGGCCAAGATGGGCTCGATCGCGTCTGACAAGGCCATCGCCAAGCTCGGTACGCCGGCGGAGTTCTATCAGCAGCTCGAGCCGGACATGATCGCCGAGCACATCGTCAAGCTTTTCGAAGCCGAGATCCCGCAGCTCGTCGATGAGGTGATGGTCGCCAACGACCCCCAGTTCTGGCGCGACCTGCCGACCGTCGGCAAACGCGCGATCGTCGCGCGGGTCCAGTCGCAACTACCCGACGTGGTGCGGTCGATCACCACCGAGATCGGCATCCACATCGACCAGCTGCTCGACCCCAAGATCATGGTCATCGAGCACTTTCGGAAGAACCCTGACCTCGTTATCCGCGTCTTCAAGGACATCGGCCAGCGCGAGCTGAACCTGATGGTCAACTTCGGCTTCATCTTCGGGTTCCTGCTGGGCATCCCCGTCGCGTTCATCGACCACTGGTTCCACACCTGGTGGATGCTGCCGACACTCGGCGTCATCGTCGGCTGGATCACCAACGCACTCGGCATGTGGCTCATCTTCGAGCCGACCGAGCCGACGCGCTATTTCGGCATCAAGTTCCAGGGCCTGTTCCTGCGGCGGCAAGAGCAGGCCGCCGAGGTGTACGCCGGGATCATCGCCGACGACGTCATCACGCTGGAACGCATCGGCGACTTCCTGATCGACGGCCCGAGCGGCGACCGCACCCGCCAGATGATGGCGGCCGCGCTCGGCCCGGCCATCGACCGGGCAGCCGGCCCCATCCGGGGCGCCGCGCGGGTGGCGCTCGGCGCCCAGGCCTACGACTCGATCAAGGCCGGCTTCGCCGCCGAAGCCGTCGGCCGGACGCTGACGCCCTTCAAGGACGAAGAGTTCTCGAAGGCGCAATCAGGGAAAATCCGCACGCTGATCGCTCAGCGCACCAAAGAACTGCCGCCGACCGACTTCGTGGAGATGCTGCGTTCGGCAATCAGGGAAGATGAGTGGATGCTCTACGCTCACGGCGCGATCATGGGCGCTGCCGGTGGCTTCCTCCACTACGGAATCTTCTTGGGACTTGGTGTGGCATGAGTGACGACAAACGTCAGACGCCCAGACGACGCCACGCCCAGTGGGGACCACTCAGCGCCACCTTTTCTCCGTCACCGGAGCCGACCTCGTCGCTCCTCCCCACGAGCGTCGAGATCGGCGAAGCACTGCCCGGCCTCGTCCGCCTGGCCGCGACGGCCTGGGTGCGCACGGCGGAATGGACTCTGGTTGCCGGGCTCAAAACGGGCCGTCGCGCACTCGAGATAGTCGCCGACCCGGCATCGGCGGCCGACACCGCACGTGAGCTGATCTCCGGCGTCGCCCAGGCCGGCACCGTTTTCGGCGAGGTGGCCAAGGCCGTGTCGAACGGTGTCTCGGTGTCGCAGGCCGTCGTCCAAGTCAGCGCCTCACTCACCGAAACCGTGACGACGACGCACGACGTCTCGCATCAGCAGGAAGAGGAAGAGCGCCAGCGCAAGATGGAGCAGTCGTTGCGCGCTCAGGGGCAGGCGCTACTGACCCGCTCGCGCGACGTGTGGAACACCGAGCGCGGCCACCCCGCGTACGCCCGCATCCTCGAGGAGATGGCGCCCGACGAGGCCCGCATCCTGCTGTTGCTGTTGCGCGGCGGACCGCAGCCGGCGGTCGACGTCCGCACCGGCGGCCCCATCGGCATGGTGTCCTCGCGGCTCGTGGCGCCGGGCCTGAACATGATCGGCCCGCGGGCGGGCCTGCGCTACATGGACAACGTGCCCGCCTACCTCAACAACCTGTTCCGGCTGGGGCTGATCTGGTTCTCGCAGGAGCAACTACGCGACCCGCTCGAATACCAGGTTGTCGAGGCACAACCCGACGTGCTGGCCGCGATGCACTCGGTACGCGCACACAAGGTCGTCCGCCGGTCGATCCACCTCACCCCGTTCGGCGTCGACTTCTGCCGCGCCTGCCTGGTGTCCGAAGACGAAGACGAAGACGTCGCGGCCCTGCCCGAACATCAGGCGCCGCACGACATCGAGTGAGCGGCGCCTCGATCTGACCGGCGCGCGCGCCCCTAACCGTGGGCGTGCGTGAGCTGCGCCGCGATGGACTCGATGGCCTGCGTCAGGTCCAGGTACGGGATGCCGGGATCACGTTCGTGGTAGATCGCGGTGACGATGATCGGAAGTGTCGCAGCGGCTTCCGGGTAGTTCTGGATGTCCATGCGAGCAACCGCCTCGGCCACCGGCACACCTTGGTCGTAGAGGCGCGTGGCGTCGTTGTGCAGGGTGGACCAGAATCGGATTCCGCGGTCGATCGCCGCGTTGATCTCGGGACCGATCAGGACGGGGCCATGCCCGGCGACGACTTTCCGGGCGCCAAAGGCGCGGATGCGCTCGAGCGCATTGATCCAGTTCGGAATCGAACCCGACCAGGTGACCGCAACGGGGTTGTGCGTCAACAGATCTCCGGCATACAGCACGCCCAGCTCAGGGAGGTAGGCGATGGCGTCACCCACGGTGTGCGCCGGCCCCAGTTCGTGCAGCTCGACGTCGATTTTGCCTACTCTCAGCGCCTTTTCACCGTTGAAGGTGGTGTCGGCAGCGCGAACCCGAACCTCGGCGAAATCGAACGGCCGCCCAAGTGGTGCGAGGGCCTCCAGCGGACCACCCGGCTCGGTGTCGGTATTCAGGAGTTTCGTCGTAAGGTCGGCATGTTCCTGCGTCATCAGCGCACTGGCCGCTTCGGAGGTGATGATCTCGGTGTCAGCGGAAAACACCTGATTGCCGAAGAAGTGGTCACCATCGGTGTGGGTGTTGAAGACGTAGCGCACCGGCGCAGACTTGGTCAGTTCGTCCATGGACGCGCACATGGCCCGCGCATGTTGCACGTCGTAAAGCGTGTCGATGACCAGCGCTTCGCCGGCGCTCACCACCAGGCCGGCATTGGCCAAGCCGAGGGCTTCATTGCCGGACAGGAAGACATGCGCTCCCCCACCGAGGTCGAATAAGCCTTTCACAAAAGGGATTTCGTCGGTCACCGTTCGTCCTTCGCTCGTTCGTCGTGCAGCTTGGCAGTGGCGTCGGCCAGAATGTTCGCGGTGCCAGCGGCTTCATCTTCAGGGACGACGCCGAGGGTCTTGATGAACATCGCGGTCATCACGTAGTGACCGACCAGCAGCGTCACCTCGGCAATTTCGTTGTCGGAGAAGAACTCCTGCATGGCCTCGGTACTCGCCCCGCCGCCCTTGATCTGCGCCAGCAGGTCATCGACGAACCCGATGAGCACGTCGACGCGACGGTCTCCGAACTCGGTGGCTCCTGACACGACGCTGTCGATCGTCGGCTCCGAAACCCCGGCGGCCCGCGCTTCGGGCACGTGGTGGTGAATCTCGTACGGGGCGTTCGTCACCGCGCCCACTCGCAAGATCACCAGCTCCCGCGTGTCGGCCGACAGCGCGCCCGTGCGGAACGAAAGACCCAGGGCCAGATACGGCTTCGCGCTCGCGCTCGTCATCACCAGACCCCTCGAGAGGTTGGCCGGAAACAGGTCATAGACCTCGCGTTGCGCGGGATCGAGGTCCTCCACGTTTGGCAGTTGAACAGCCACGAATCCTCACCTTCGCTTCAAAAGGAGTCTTGTTCGGCGGCGCTCATAAGATACGGAGCGTTTCCTATCGCCAGAGTAGCGCGGCCGGTTAAGATACGCAACGTGCCTAATCGAACAGCGGCCGTACCGCCCGAGCCGGTTTCCCGACGCCGGGACGACGCGCTGCTGTCCGCCATCCGCGACGCCACCTGGGCCGAGCTGACAGACAACGGGTACACCGGTGTCACGTTCGAAGGCGTCGCCCGCCGCGCCAAGACGGGCAAGCCAGTTCTGTACCGCCGCTACCGTTCTCGTGCACAGATGGTCACCGACGCGCTACCGACGCTTCGCACCCCACCATTCGAGGTGGCGTCGTCCAAGGGGCTGCGCGAGGACATCCTCACGATGGTCAAATCCCTGGTCGATCAGTGGCAGCAGATCGGCCTCGACACCTATCGCAACCTCATCGCCGAAGCCGACGAGGCCACCCTGGAGACCTTTCAGGCGAAGGTGGCCGCGCAGACGGATCAGACGATTCGCCGCGCGTTGGACGCCGCGCGGGATCGAGCCGAGATCGGGCCGGCCAGGATTCCCGACCGCGTGGCCACGAGCATTCTGGCGCTGATGCGCAACGAATTGTTGTTTGCACACAAGATTATTGAGCCCAGCGCCCTCGCCGAGCTGATCGACCTCATCTACCTGCCGGCCGTCGAGGCCGCCTCGCGCAAACCCACGTAAGAAGAGGTTCGGAGACCTCTGACTATCGTGGGTCTGTGACCACATGGCATGGCGACGAACTCGATCTTGAGGCCTACTTCGTGCGCATCGGCTTCGATGGCGAGCGACTCCCGTCGGCCGCCACCTTGGCCGCTCTGCACCGCGCCCACACCACCTCGATTCCGTTCGAGAATCTGGAGATCATGCTCGGCCGGCCGATCGTCCTCGATCTGGATACCTTGCAGAACAAAATGATTCGACGCCAACGCGGCGGCTACTGCTACGAGCATGTGACGCTGTTCGCGGCGGCACTGGAGCGGCTCGGTTTCCGGTTCACCGCGCTCGCCGGCCGCGTCACCCTGGGCGCGGAGACGAAGCGCCCACGCACGCACGCGCTGATCGTCGTCGAGTTCGATGACGATCGCCGCTGGCTGTGCGATGTCGGATTCGGCCGCGGACCACTCGAACCCATCGAGCTCATCGCGGGCAACGAGGTCGAGCAAGACGGCTGGCAGTTGCGCCTGTCCAGGGCACCGCTCGGCGCCGACACCGAGGTGTTCCACCCCGACGAGTGGACGCTGTGGCAGCGGTCGAGTGTGGACGGCACGGTCGGCTGGCTTGACCGGCACGTCTTCACGCTCGACCCGCAGTATCCGATCGACTACGCCGTCGCCAACCATTTCGTGTCGACCTCGCCGCGATCACCGTTCACCACGCGGCCGTTCGTCCAGCGATTCGCCGCCGACGTTCAGCATGTACTCGACGGAACCACCTGGACCACAACGAGTCCCGATGGATCGAGCTTTGCGCGTGACGTCGAGATCTCTGACGTACCAACCTTGTTGGCCGACACCTTCGGCGTCGACCTGTCCAGCGATGACGCTGCGGGTCTGGTCGCCTGGATGCGGACGCGCACCTGAGCCGGCCGAGCGTTGCCATCATGCCGGCGGCGGGGTGGTGCTGAAGATCGGCCAGAGGATTTCTGTGGCGGTGAACGCTGTCGGATCAGAGGGCGTGCTGCCGAGGTAGTGTTCGCGGATCGGCCCCTGGCCGCTGATGAGATGCTCGTTTGCGTATACGCCCAATGCCCCGTAGCTGCGATCGATGCTCTCGTCGTGACCACCGGAGTGGGTGAGCACCGCGTAGTCGGCCTTGGGCAGCACCTCGGCGCGGACACCCTCCGGCGGGTCCGTCGATTGCGGCGCGGGCACGAATAGAGTCGCGTGGCCGCGTGATTCGAGGAACAGCGCGCGGTCGTAGAGGCCGCCCGGCACAACTGCGGATGGCGCGTCCGCCGCCGCAGCAACTGCGTCCCGCAGCGTCTCCAGTGTCTCTGCGAACCAGCTGTCGATCTCGGATATCTCGATGGTGGCGCCAATGGACCACACGGCGAGTGCCGGCTCCTGGCGCACTTGCACGAAGGCGGGAGTCTGCACGGGAGAAAGCAACTCGCGCAGCGCACCAACGGTGTCACGAGTCTGCTGCAGCTGCTCTTCCATCTGTTCGAGATGAGTCGTGATGATCTCGGTGCGCGTCGCGGCATCGTCTGTGCTCAGCAGCGCCTTGATGTCGGGAATGGACATACCGAGAGATCGGAACCGTCGGATGATGTGCGCATGATCGACCTGACTGGTGTCGTAGAAGCGGTAGCCGGTGTGCGCATCGATGTGAGCTGGTTCGAGAATCCCGATGTCGTGGTAGTGCCGTAGCGCCTTCCTACTCAGGCTGGTCATGACGGCGAAGTCACCGATCGAAACCTGTGCGCCCACGACATCCTCCTCATGCGATCGGCCGCCCGCGTTATCGGCTGAGGCCATCCTGCAGTCTCCCCCTGGGGCAAGGTCAACGTCGCGGCCCAGGCTTGACTCTCCCCCTACAGGAAGCTCCACCGTGGGGTCATGACCACAGATTGGGATGCACTCCCGGACAACATAAAGACGTTCATGACCGCGCTCAGCACGCCGCAGGACGGCCGCGCGGTTGCCACATTCACCACCGATGCGGTCGTGACCGACGAGGGGCGCGACTACACAGGCCGTGACGAGATCGGGGCCTGGCTGACCGCCTCGGCCGGCGAGTACACGTACACGTCAGAGTTCACCGGGGCGACCACGACCGACACCACGATCGACGTCGTGCAGCACCTGGAGGGCGACTTCCCCGGCGGCGTCGTCGACCTGCACTTCCGCTTCACCCTCGATGGCGCCTCGATCAGCCGGCTGGTGATCGAGCCATGAGCAGGACGTGGTTCATCACAGGGGGCACGCCCGGCGGCTTCGGGGTGGCCTTCGCCGAGGCAGCACTGGAGACCGGAGACCGCGTGACGCTCACGTCCCGGCGCCCGCGGGAGCTGGCGACCTGGGCCGGACAGTTCGGCGACCGCGTTCTCGTCGTGCCGCTGGAACTCACCGATGGGACGCAGGTGCAGCGCGCGGTGCGCGCCGCCGAGGAGCACTTCGGCGGTATCGATGTACTGGTCAACAACGCGGGTCGCGGTTGGTACGGATCGATCGAGGGGATGGACGAGACCTCGCTGCGGGCGATGTTCGAACTGAACTTCTTCGCGGTGCTGTCCGTGACGCGCGCAGTGCTGCCAGGCATGCGGGCCCGCGGAAACGGGTGGATCGTCAACGTGTCCTCGGTGGCCGGCCTCGTGTCGGCGGTCGGATTCGGCTACTACAGCGCGACGAAGTTCGCCATCGAAGCCATCACCGACGCGCTGCGCGATGAAGTTGCCGCACAGGGCATCTCCGTGTTGACGGTCGAGCCGGGCGCGTTCCGCACCAACGCCTACGCCGGCTTCACCAACGAGCCTGTCGCTGAGGCGATTCCGGAGTATCACGACATGCTGGAGCAGGTCCGCGCCACCTTCGTCGGGATGGACGGTGTGCAACCGGGCGATCCTCGCCGCGGAGCTCGTGCGGTGCTCGCAGCGATGGCCCAGGACTCGCCGCCCCGCCGACTGGTCCTGGGCAACAGCGGGTACGACGCCGTGATCGATGCGCTGAAGCAGAACCTGGCCGACATCCGAGCCAACGAAAAACTCTCTCGCAGTGCGGATTTCCCTGCCTAGTCGAGCGCCCTTCTTCCTTCTGCGGCCCTCACCGCGGGGTGGTGATCACCACTACTGCTTCAGCGGCACCACCGACGGCCGCGAACCGGTGGCGGCGATCGCTCAGCCAACTCAGCGTCGCCCCTTCCTCGACCAGGCTCTCCTCACCGACCGGCCCGGCCAGCACCTTGCCGTCGACGACCGTGAGGTGCTCGCGAACGCCCACCCCGTGCGACGGCGAGATGTGCTCGGCGCCGTCGGGGAACTCCAGGCGGAACACCTCAACGGTCACCCGGGGCAGGTGCCGCACCGAGAGCAGCACCGTGCGCATCCCGCCATCGGCGGCAGGATGCACGCCCGGGGTCTCGCCGACCAGCGCGGTCAGCGGTACATCCAGGGGTTCACACAGGGCGTAGAGGGTCTCGACCGTGGGATTGCGACCGCCCGACTCGATCTCGGACAACGACCCCTTGCCCACCCCCGCTCGGCGGGCGAGCTCGGACAGGCTCAGACCCCGCTCCACCCGTAGCTCGCGCAACCGGCGACCGACCTCTCCTGCATACATCTCCTCATGGTACGTTCCGTTTACAGAACGTTCCGTATTCAGAACGGAGGGGCGGATGGAACAGGACGTCTCGAAGGCAGTGCCGATCAGTGCCGGCGTGGTGTGCGCGCTGGTCGGCTTCACGTCGTAGTTCGCCGTGGTTCTCGCGGGATTGCGGGCAGCGGGCGCAAATCCGCAACAGGCGGCCTCGGGCCTGGTGGCGGTGAGTTTGGCGATGGGCGCGGCATCGATGCTGTTGTCGTGGCGGTTCCGGATGCCGATCACCAGTGCGTGGTCGACGCCCGGCGCGGCGCTGTTGGTCACGACCGGTGCGGTGGCCGGCGGGTGGCCCGCGGCCGTCGGTGCGTTCGCGCTCACGGCGGTGCTGCTGCTGGCGACGGGGCTCTGGCCGGCGCTCGCGCGCCTGGTCACCCGCATCCCCAATCCCGTCGCTCAAGCGATGCTCGCGGGGGTCCTCCTGCCGCTCTGCGTTGCTCCGGTTACCGCCTTGGCCCACGATCCGGGCGCGATCGCGCCCGTGCTGGTGGTGTGGCTGATCACGGTCGCGGTCCGACCCCGCTGGGCCGTACCGGCCGCGTTCGGCGCCGCCCTGGTCGTGATCGCGGTGACGCTGGTCCGACACCACGCCCTGCCCGCAGCCACTGCATGGATCCCCCACCTGCAGGTCACGGCTCCCAGCTTCACGTTGCAAGCTCTCACCGGCATCGCCGTGCCGCTGTACATCGTGACCATGGCAGCGCAGAACATCCCCGGCGTCGCCGTCATGTCGGGCTTCGGTTACCGCATTCCCTGGCGGCCGGCGCTGACGGTGACCGGGATCGGTTCCTTGCTGGCGACTCCGTTCGGCGGACACGCCGTCAACCTGGCCGCGATCAGCGCCGCGTTGGCAGCCGCACCGGACGCCGATCCGAACCCCCGGCGCCGCTGGATCGCCGGGTTCACGACGGGGGCGGTGTACTGCGGGCTCGGCCTGGTCTCCACCGGACTGACAGCGGCTGTTCTCGCCGCCCCGGCCGGTGTCGTGCAGGCCGTGGCCGGTGTCGCGCTGCTCAGTGCTTTCGCCGGCGCCTGCGCGGGAGCGATGGCCGACGAATCGGCGCGACTCCCCGCAGCGGTGACGCTGATCGTTGCGGCCTCGGGGACGACGGTGGCCGGTGTCGGTGCGGCGTTCTGGGCGCTGGTGATCGGCGTGATCGCACACCGACTGCTCAGGCCGGCGCCCGAACCCGCCCCTGCCCCGGAACCATCGACACCGGGACGGTAGGTCCGGCAGCTGCTGAGAACTACCGCGCCATATTGGAGACCCGCGGCTTCACCACCGCGCGGTTCGACGCGGTCGATAGTCGGATCGTCAGGAGACGGTCACGTGGACGTGGTCGAAGTGGGCAGCCACCCGCCACATTGTGTAGGAGATGCCGAAGCGTCCCGCCTGACTTTCGAGATCGGCTTTTATCTCGTCCCCGAGACCCATGTCCGAGCCGATCATGATGTCCACCGCATGCCCGCTCGGGTGGTCGGGAAGCCGATCCGCGCGCACGCCACCAATCGACTTCACGCCGGGGTAGGTGGCCATGATGTAATCCACGATCGCCCTCGCATTGGGGACCAAACCGCTCATCCCGACCGTGGGGATCGGCGCGATCGGGCCCAACGCTGCCGTGACGGCTGCCGTCGGGAGGACCACTCCCGCCTGCTGGGCCGGGGGCAACGCAGCATAGCTCGCGCTGACAGCGGCCATCTGCTTGCGCAGCCGAGCCCGCATGTTCTGCAAGTCCGCGCGGACCGCAGCTGCCGCGTCGACGGCCGCCTTCGCGTCAGCCGCGGACTTTGCCGAGGCCTCCTCGCTGGCCTGCGCCTCTTGGTAGGCCTGACGGAAGCCCCGCATCTGCGCGGAGATCTCGGTAGCCACGACCCGCTGGACAGCCAGGGTGTCGATCAGGTTCGCGGGCGACGACGCGGTCAGAATGGCGCTGACGCCGTCGGTTCGCCCGCCCATGTAGGCCGCAGCGGCATACTGGTCAACGTCCTGCTGGTAGGTGTTCAGCTGGGCTTTGGTCGCCTCGAGGCCGGCGAGATCGTCGGAGTGCTTCTTGTCTGCCCGGCTCAGCGACTGCAGCTTCGCGTCGAGATCCGGCTGCGCATTGCGGATGGTGTCGGACAGCTGCTCGACCTGGCGGGACAGCTCGTTGAGCTGTGCCAAGCCGTCCTGGGGCGGGTCGGCGTATGCCACGCCACCCCACACCACGCTCAAGGCCACCAGTCCTGCGACGGCACCGACCACCGGCTTATGGACGGCGTCCTTCGCCAGAAGCGGTGAGTGAACCTTCAAGACTGCGCATCCTTCGACGCTGTCGACGTCTGCTCCGTCGAACCGACTGTCCGTGTGCCTTAGTTGTCGAGGAGGCTACAAAAGTGACGCCTACGCTGTCCAACCACGGGCCCGACGACTGCCGGTATGGCCCGTCAAGATGCAGGGTCTCAAATTCCCTGACATCTGCCGATGGTCCTGACCCGCGGTGATGCACCTTCCGAACACCGGTCGCACGCCTTCCTCGACTGCGAAGGACTATGTACCCGCAGTTCTTCTGGGGCGGGAACACTCTGGACCGCGCCTGCGTCCTGATCAGGCTGTGCCACCTCGCCATCGGGCGGCGCTTGGGTCATGGGTTGATGGTGCTCGGCCCGTCTTGACGTCCCCAGATGTATTCGGACGCGAACGGCGAGCCCAAGCCGAAGTGGTTGTACGGCGCGATCGACGCGCCGGTGTCCATCACCATGTACGGCATCGGCCAGATGTCCTTGGTGACCGTCCAGCAACCCGGGCGACCCATCGGACCGCCGGAGGCGTTGATCCGAGGCAGGTTGTCTGGGTAGACGTAGGCGTTGGCGGTGCCGACCAGTTCCATGTGCATGGCCAGCGAGTAACCGTTACCGCCGAGGCCCTTAGCCGCGGCCGGCGCACCGGAGGCGAAACCGCGGAACAGACAGTCCAACTCGGGGCTGTACTTGTCCAGCAACCGGGTCGTCGGCAGCAAGTCCTCGGCGCCCCGGGTCAGGTACGGACCACCTCGCTCCAAGATGTCGCCACCGGTGTTGCCGAACCCGACCGCGGCGACCAACGCTTGGTCCAGGTTGCCGCGCTGATCATTGAAGGTGCGGGCCGTCGTGACCGCGTTCGCCAGGCCGTCCCACAGATCCGGGGATGCGTTGGCGTACAACTGCGATAGGTCGGCCAAGGCCTTGATGTCATGCCGCAATGCGGGCATCCGCGCGTTGATGTCACCCAAGATGTCGTTGCCGTTGACCAAGGACTGCCCGAACTTGTCCCCCAGCCCGTCGAGAGCCTGAGCCGCGGCGGTCAGAATTTGGTTGAGCTTGACCGGGTCCACCTGCCCGGAGATCGCGGTGATGGTCTCGAACAGCGTATTGAACTCAGTGGTGACGCCACTGGCGTCGATTACGTCACCACGCTTGAGGCGCTGTGGCGACGGGTTAGCCGGCGAGGTGAACGAGATGTACTTGTTGCCGAACGCGGTGGTGGCCAACAGCTTGACGTCCACGTTGCCGGGCAACAGGTCCAAGTACTGCGGATCAACGCTGAGAACAAGTTTGGCTTGAGCCCGGCCATCATTCCCAGACTGGGCCTCAGCGGCCTGCAACCGGCCGATCGGCACCCCGTTGAAGGTGACCTTGGAACCAGGATCCATCGACAACCCGGACCGGTTGTACACCACGAACAGCTGGGCCTTGGTGTCGAAATAGCCTCGGAATTGGGACCACGTCAGCGCCAGCACCAACACAAAGAACAGCACCAGCCCAACCGCTGCCGCCTGGTACGGCGGGCTACGGTCGGGGTTCAGCGGGGCATGGACCTGCCCCTCGGCGATTGGCGGCGGCGGCAATCCATCGAGGTCGCTCCCCGAGTCGGGACCCGCCACTGCACCAACCCCTTTGCTGGTCCGCTACGCCAAACGCCCTGTCATTAAACGCTGCATCGAGGGCTTGTCGAAACCTGTTCGCCTGCATGGTGTTCGGGCTCACATGAGGCCGACCGACGTGTCAGCCGTCACGCAGACCAAGGCCGGCGGGAGCCGCGAGGAACTGCACGAGAGCTGCCTGAGCTTCCAACGATCGCCGCCGCCATGCCGAATCACCATCCCGCACAGCTACTTCCGCATCGGAACTCGCCCCAATCTCCGTCGTCGAGACTTCGTTGGCGGGTGCACGCCACCCGTGGCAGTGGTCCGCCACGAATTGCCGAACGGTGTCCGATGGGTGGTGGCGGTTTCCGAAATGACCAGTCGGGCAATACCTTTCCCCACCCAAAGTATCGGCTGCCGTGCCTTCGACCCCCGCGGCTGCATCGACACGAACCGGGAACCCTTGTCGCCCAGTCCCGTTACCTACACCGGCGGACCGGCGGCATGATCGGCAGCCTGGCCCACCTGATCCGGGCGGCGGCTACACAAGCGATGCTCGGCGGCACCGAACACATCACTCGACACATCACTCGCGACGGGATGGACGCGGTGCTGATCGACTACGCCGCCCGCACTACCGCGGCCCGCACCGCCAGCTGACGTGGCCACGACCCTGCAATGGCCTCGAGGGCCGCACCAACGACTCCCGCGAACCATCGCACCATTCGCCTCTGAAGCCGCAACCTCCTACATCGACAGACTTGCCCGCGCCAGCCACGTCAGCGTCTACACGTTGCGCGGCCGTGTAGCCGAGTCATCCAAGTGACCTCCGTTCAATGGCACAGCCAGCGGTCCTTCTTGACGGCGCAAGCGCCCTTGGATAACGTTCATTATCGGATAATCATTGTTATCGAACTTGAAAGGCACCGCTGTGGATGGTTTCGATCTGGTGATCCGGGGCGGATTCTTCTTCGACGGAACTGGTGCTCAACCCGCGATTCGCGACGTAGGAGTACGCGCGGGGCGGGTGGCGGCGATCAGCGCGGAACCTTTGGCGACGGAGGGAGCGGTGGTCGTCGACGCTGCCGACCAATGGGTGATGCCGGGCCTGATCGATGTCCACACGCACTATGACGCTGAGGTATTGGTTGCCCCCGGGCTCTCGGAATCGGTACGACACGGCGTCACGACCGTGGTCTTCGGGAACTGCTCCCTTTCCACCGTGTACGCGTCGCCAGACGACTGTGCGGACCTGTTCTCCCGCGTAGAAGCCCTGCCGTGGGACGCTGTCCATACGGCGGTCAAGGAACACCAGACCTGGAAAGATCCACACGGCTACGTCGAAGCAATCGAGTCTCGCCCGCTGGGGCCGAACGTCGCGGCGTTCATCGGCCACTCCGACATCCGCGCGGCGGTCATGGGTCTGGATCGGGCCACCGATCCAGACGAACGCCCAACTCCCGCGGAACTGAGCCGGATGTGCGCAATGGTGACCGATGCGCTTGACGCCGGGTTCGTGGGAATGTCGACCGTGAGGAGTTCGTTCACGAAGCTCGACGGCGTGCGCTACCCAGCGCGCCAACTGCCGTCTACCTACGCCTCCTGGCGAGAGTACCGCGCACTGAATCGCGTGCTCCGCGACCGCGGGCGCGTGCACCAGTGCACGCCTAACGCTGCCCGCATGGCCGAGATCAGCAACTTCTTTGCTCAGAGCGCCGGTCGAGGCCGAGCGCCCTTGAAAACCACGATGCTCGCCGCGGCAGATCTCAAGGCCAACCCGAGGCTGATCTGGTTGATGACCAGGGCGACGGCGTTGCTGAACCGGGTGATCGCGTCGGACTTGCGCTGGCAGCATCTGCCGGTGCCGTTCGAGGTGTACGCCGATGGCATCGATCTGGTCGTTTTCGAGGAGTTCGGCTCGGGTGCCGCGGCTCTCAACGTGCGCGATGTGGTCAAGCGCGGCGAACTCGTGGACTCCGAGGCCTACCGCCGCCAGTTCCGCAAGGACATCGAGCACAAGTTCGGCCCCAAGCTGTGGCACCGTGACCTGTTCGACGCCGACATCGTCAGCTGTCCTGATGCCGAGTTGATCGGCAAGTCGTTCGGTCGCGTCGCCCTGGAGCGGGGCATCCATCCCGCTGACGCCTTCCTTGACCTGGTGGTCGCCCATGGCGCTGATTTGCGCTGGCGCACGACGATCGCCAATCACCGGCCCGGTGTGCTCGACAAAATTGCGGACAACCCTCAGATTCAAATGGGTTTCGCCGACTCCGGCGCCCACCTGCGCAACATGGCGTTCTACAACACCGGTCTTCGGCTGCTCAGGCGGGTCAAGGAGTCTGCCGAGGCGGACCACGAATTCCTCAGCCTCGAACGTGCCGTGCACCGGCTCACCGGCGAACTCGGCGACTGGTACGGCCTGGACGCCGGCACTCTCCTGCTTGGCGACCGCGCCGACATCGTCGTCATCGATCCTGCCGGGCTTTCGGAAGCCTCGGCGGACTACGCAGAAGCCATCCTCGCCGAGCTCGGAGGCATTTCGCGAATGGTAAACCGCAACGACAACGCGGTGGCCGCGACCATCGTGGGCGGCCACGTCGTCTACCGCGACGGCCGCTTCACCGACGGGTTCGGCACGACACGAAGCTACGGGTCTTTCCTTCGCGCAGGAAAGGCACCGGCGTGATTTCGGGCCCAGCCGCCGTCACCCGGCGGACACCCCGCGCCGAGGTCCGAGACCGGCTCCTACGCGCGGCCTCCACGGTGTTCGCCGAACGCGGCTTCGCCGGAGCCACCATGCAACAGGTCGCGGCCACCGCCGGATTCACCACCGGCGCGCTGTACTCCAACTTCGCGAGCAAGGACGACCTGTTCTTCGAGCTGTTCGACCGGGAGGTGACAGGCCGCATCGCAGCGGTACGAGCAATCCTCGGCCAGGCCAACCTGACAGTCGTCAACGAGGCAACAGCACACGCAGCCGGCCAGCAGCTCACCGCCGCGATGCAGCACAACCGCGAATGGCAGCTGCTGTTCACCGAGTTCTGGCTTCGTGCCATCCGCGACGCGCAGCTACGCGAGCGATGGGTCGAGAAACGCCGGGACTACCACCGACAACTAACCGAGTTGGCCGACGAAGCTCTCGCCGGCTGGGGCGCAGACGCAGCCATCTCCTCGCGCACCCTCATGTTCACCATGCTGGCGTTGAACAACGGCCTTGCCATCGAAGAGCTCGCCGATCCGGGCAGCGTTCCAGCCGACACGATCGGGACCGTCCTTGTCCGCCTGCTCGGTATCCAATCCAAGACCACCGGTTGACGACCCGCCACCACGAAGGGCGGATACCGGACAGCGAGAGAGACAGGCCGTAGCCATGCCTCCGCGACATGAACACCCGCCCGAGGAGAAGCGCGTGACCACCAAGAACACATCGTCAACCAGGCGGTGGCGCATCGGCAGCCCGATTCGCAACCTGGCCGGCCGCACCAGCTACGAACCCGCGACAGGCGGCGCGGGCACGGTCATGACGGTCGGTGGCGTCGACCTGCACGTCCGAGCGGACGGCCCCGACGACGGCCCCGCACTCCTGATGCTGCACGGCTTCGGTGCCTCCACGGCATGGTTCGACCAGATCGTTGCTCGCCTAACGGAATTCCGGATCATCCGGATCGACCTACTCGGGCACGGTGGTTCCGCACGACCTACATCCGGCTACGACCCCGACAGCCAAGGTCGGCTCTATGCGCGTCTACTGAGCGACTTGAACCTGAGCGACGTCACGGTTGTTGGGCACTCAATGGGCAGCCTCTTCGGCGTGGCCACCGCCGAGCACAGCACCCGCATCACCCACCTCGTGCTGATGGGGGAAGGGCCCGACACGAGCACCGGAACGCTGCCACCCGGCGAGTGGGCGATACACACCCCTTGGATCGGCCCGATCCTGCAGCAACATGGTCCCGCATTCGTCACCAACCGTGTGGTCCGGCGAGCATTCTCGCCGGGCTTCGACATGGCCGCCGCCTTTCGCAACCCAAGCCAGGGGCTCGACGACGCCCGCAGCCTGAACCACCCCGCCTTCACCCAATCCATGAAGCTGCGGAAGGTGTGGACCAAACAGCTTGGTCTGGACGTACGGCTAGAGAATCTCGCGTTGCCGGCGCTCGTCATCTTCGGCCGGGAAGACCGCTTCTACAACGTGGACGCCGCACTGGCGCGCTACCGGGCAGTGCGAACGATCACGACCACGGTCCTCGAACACGTGGGGCACTCGCCGATGATCGAGGCGCCCGATCGCGTCGTTGATCTCATCCGCGAGTTCCTGTCAACCGCCGACTTGAGAAAGAACGATAGGCAGCCATGACTGTCGACCTCCGGGGTACCCGCGTCCCCCTCACCTGCGCGACCGGTGGCCTCGACCATGGGACTTCAACCGCCATGTACGAAAGGGAAGAGACGATGCCACACCTGGTCGACCTTGACCGCGACGGACAGACACTGATCATCACCATGCGCCGCGAAGCCCGGCGCAACGCCATCGACGCAGACATGACCGCCGGCCTGGACGCCGCTTTCAACCTGCTGGACGACGATCCGGAACTTCGGGTCGGGGTTCTGGCTAGCACCGGCGCGGTGTTCAGCGCCGGGACCGACCTCAAAGCCGGCTCCGGCACTCCGACGGAGCGAGGGGGAGAGTACGGGCTGATCCGCCGCCGTCGCAGCAAGCCGGTGATCGCCGCGGTCGATGCACCGGCGTACGGCGGCGGGTTCGAACTGGTCCTGGCCTGTGACCTCGTGGTGGCCTCGAGTCGGGCCAGCTTCAGCCTGCCCGAGGCCCAGCGCGGCGTCATCGCCACCTGCGGAGCGCTGTTCCGCACCGCCCGGGCGCTACCCCGCAACGTAGCCACCGAGCTGCTACTCACCGGCGACCCCCTGACCGCCGAGCGGGCCCACGCGCTCGGACTGGTCAACGTCCTCACCGAACCGGGGGATGCACTCGAGGCGGCGATCGCTTTGGCGGGCCGGATTTGCGGCAGCGCCCCGGTTTCGGTAAGCGAAACCCTGCGTGCAGTCGAACAGCTGCATGCGCCGGATGACGAGCGCGGGTGGCGGGCCACCGAGCAGGCCTTCGCGGCCGTGCTGGAGTCCGAGGACATCCACGAGGGCCTCCTCGCGTTCGCGGAGAAACGTGCACCCGAGTGGAGCGGTCGATGAGTACTCAACGGCGTGGCCGACGCATCGCCATGGAAGATCACGAGCGTGACGCTTTCCTAGCCGAACAGCGCGTCTGTCGGGTGGCGACCAACGGTCCGTCCGGTCCGCACGCAACTCCGCTGTGGTTCGTCTGGGACAACGAGTGCCTCTGGCTGTACTCCCTGACACGTAGCCAGCGGTGGGCCGACATCACCAGACAGCCACGCATCGCGGTCGTGGTCGACACCGGTCACGACTACCTGGAACTGCGCGGCGTCGAGCTCGTCGGCGATGCCGAAGTCGTTGGCGAGGTCCCACGGACCGGTCAGCCCCAGCCGGCCCTGAAGACACCCGAGAACCTATTTGCTACCAAGTACGTCGGCCTGGACGCCCTGCCATATGACGGGCAGCACGCCTGGCTCCGGATCCGGCCAGAGACCATCCGCAGCTGGGACTTCCGAAAGCTCGGCGGCTGAAGATGGCACGATCGATCACGGTGGCCGGGATGTTCGCCCGCCCGCCCCTCAATCCCTTCCGCCGCATCCACGTGCCGAAGGACTTGGACGCCATCACCACCATCGGCGAAGAGCGCGCCTCCGACGGTGGACTCGACACTGACCAAGTCGCCACCATCTGGGCCGCGGCCCAAGACCTCTACCGCGCCGGAGTACATCCCGCGATCCAGCTGTGCATCCGCCGCAACGGCGTGGTCGTCCTCGACCGCACCATCGGGCACGGCTGGGGCAACGGGCCCCTCGACAACCGAGATTCGAAGAAGGTCCTCGCGACGCCGAACACACCGTTCTGCATCTACTCCGCGTCCAAGGGCATCACCGCGACCGTCATCCATTTGCTTTGCGAGCGCGGAATACTCGACCTCAACGCCCCCGTCGCGGAGTACCTTCCCGGCTTCGGCCGCCACGGCAAGCACCGCATCACAATTGCGCACGTTCTCGCCCACCGAGCCGGCGTGCCCCACGTCCCGGCTGGGCTACTCGACCCCGAGGTCCTGGACGACCGCGACCATCGGCTGACACGGCTCAGCGCCATGAGACCGGTCTCGCCCTCCGGCAGGGTCACCGCATACCACGCACACACCTTCGGCTTCCTGCTGGCCGAAGTCGTCCATGCCGCGACCGGCAGGACCATCCGCGAGGTGCTGGCCGAAGCGATCCTCGATCCGCTCGGCTTCCGGTGGACCAACTACGGAGTGACCAACGGCGACCTCCCGCTGGTCGCACCCTGTTATCCCACCGGCCTCCCGCTCCTGCCCTCACTCGATGTGCTCTCCAAGTGGATCTACGGCGCCGCCCTGGACGAACTTGTCGAGATGCTCAACTCGCCCATTTATCTCACCACCGTGCTGGCCGGCACCAATACGGTCGGCACGGCCAACGAGCTCTCACGCTTCTACGAGATCCTCCGCGCAGGAGGCGAATTGGACGGAGTCCGGGTGTTGCAGCCCCACACCATCCGCCATGCTCTGATTCCACAGTCGCGTCTCCAGCCGGACCCCATGATGTGCGGCTGGCCCGTCCGCTACGGCTACGGCTACATGCTCGGCGCAAAGCGGTTGAGCCTGTTCGGTCATGACACCGAACGCGCCTTCGGGACGATCGGGCTGACCAACAACCTCGGCTGGGCCGACCCTGAACGCGGCATCAGCGCCGGACTCATCACCTCGGGCAAACCCCTCGTGTATCCAGAGGTGGGCCGATTCCCGACGCTCCTGTCCACGATTGCTTCACAGATCCCCAAAATTCGAAACTGATCGGTTCGGTGATCGTCGACTACATCGGCGCTCACCGCAGCCGGTTCTGGGTCGACCCGATCTGCACCGTGCTCGCCGAGCACGGCCTGCCGATTCGTCGTGTACGCGGGGCAGCTGGTTTTGAATCTGCTGTGGTCAGCGTTGTTCTTCGGCCTTGGCCGGCGCGGGGTAGCGCTCGTTGACATCGTGCTGCTCGACGTGGCCATCGTTGTCTCAATTGCGTTGTTCTGGAAGGTAAACCGCGCAGCGGCCGCGATGCTCGTCCCGTATCTCGGGTGGACGCCGTTCGCGACAGTGCTGAACTTCTCGGTGTGGTCGCTCAACGCCTGAGCAGTTGTGCCTGCCGTCCTCTAACACCGACTGCGGGTTGGTTGGCGATTCGGTGACCAGGGTTGTGGAACCAATGAGCGGTCTGGCCGGCCATTACGGTGATGTGCGGTTGGGTCGGAAGTGTTCGCGGTTCGCGACAATTCGGGCGGCCACGTCGGCGAGTTTGATGTTCATGTCTTGCGAGATGCGCCGCAGCCGGTCGAACGCCTCGGTGTCGCCGATGTCGAACAGCACCATCAACATGCCGACCGCTTTGCCGATTTCGCGGTTGGACTGCACCGCGTGGCGCAACCCGGCGACGTCCTCACCCAGCGCGGCTGCACTGGCGGCGACCGATGCAAAGGATCCCAGCACAATCGCTTGCGCCGCAGAGGTGGCGTCGAAGGCTCCGGGCGTATCCGAGAACAGGTTCAGGGCGCCCACTTTGTGGCCGTCGACCAGCATGCGGAACCCCATCGCCCCGCGCACGGGTGTGGCGGCCAGGACGCAGGCCGCCAACGACGGCCATTGGCTGTGGGTCGTCAAATCGGGGTCGATCTGGGCGGTTTCGGTGTCGATCGCATCCAAGCAGGGGCCGTCGCCGATTGCGCGTTCGAGGGCGTCGATGTCGGCGGCGACGTGATCACTGGCGGCGACGGTGACGTAGGTGCCACGGGGATCGCGCATCAGCACGCTGGCGTGGTCGCAGCCGTTGACCATGAGGGTCGCGGCCACGCACACGGCCTGGTAGACCTCGTCGGAATCGGTGCCCTCGTAGATCAAGCGCGCCAAATCGTGAAATGCCGCGAGGGCGTCGCTGGTGAAAAGGGTACTCAGCCGATCGTCAGGCACAAGCAACTTGTACCACCATCATCGGCTCTTCGTGACCGACCGGCAGGCTTTGCCCTGCCAATCGCGCCCACCGCCGCCGCCGGCCGGCCCGCGTGCATTGGCCGTGGGGCGGCGATGCGGGTCCAGCGCTAGTTTTCTCAACGCTGCGGTTGACGCCCACGCATCACCTGGCGGAGGCGCAGACCCAACCCGAACCCCAGCCTCCGAAGGGTGTGATGCCCGCGGCGCTGACACGTAAACCGCGTACGGGGCAGACCAGGCCCGGATGTCGGCGCTGAGTTGACGGACCGAGGTGTGGGTGCCGCGGCGCAGTTTCTTGATGGTCAGTTCGGCGAACCAACGTTCAACCGGGTTGAGGCAGGACGAACTGGTCGCACGAAGCGGGGATGGCTTGTCAGCCAACGCTTTACCGCCTGGGGTTGAGGCACTCCTTGCGTAGGCGGTTGTTGAACGATTCGATGTATCCGTTGTTCCACGGCGTGCCCGGCGGGATATAGACCATGCCGGTCTTGCTGTCGCAGAACTGTTGCAGCGCTTGAGAAATGAACTCCGGACCGTTATCCATCCGCAGCACTTTCGGTGGTCCACCGGCGGCGGCGAAGGCCTTGGCCAGTCCGTCGACGACCCGCTCGCCGGTGATGGACCGCTCGACGACATTGAGCACCGACAGACGGGTGTGCTCGTCGAGCATCGAGGCGATCTTGATGGCCTTACCGTGGATGGTGGAGTCGAACCGAAAGTCGATCGCCCACACCATATTCGGCGCGTCAGCGACCACCGGCGGCACCGAAGAGATCGGCCGCCCGGCGCGGACCGCAGCAACCGATGCTCAGTGGCCGCCGATCGGCTTGCCCAGCTGCGCCCACGCCTGACGGGTGAAGTCATCGGCAAGGACCTCGTCGGCTCCGGATTCGATACCGTCGAGCACCTGACGCACCACGTCCTGTGGTGTGGATTTGGGGGCATCGGCGAAGGACGCCATATCGGTGTCGACCAGGCCGACGTAGACGCCCATGACCTGCACTCCGCGTGGTCCGAGTTCTAGGCGCATGGAGTTGGTGGCACTCCACATGGCGGCTTTCGATACCCCGTAGCTGGCGCCGATAGGCAGCCAGGCGAGAACCGAGGCGACGTTGACGATCGCTCCGGAGCGCTCGGCAATCCGGTCGGCGAATGCTGATGCCATGGCCAGGGGGCCGAACAGGTTCGTTTCCAGCTCCGCGCGTAAGCCGGTGGTGTCGGGTGCTAAAACCGAGGCACCGCGCAAGATACCGGCGTTGTTGATGAGCACGCTGACGTCGCTGGCTGTTTCGGCCGCGGCGGCCACCGACGCGGCATCGGTGACGTCGAGTTGTAGCGCAATGAGCCTCGGATCGACAAGGTCGATCGCGGCGGTATCACGTGCTGCGGCATAGACTTTGGCGGCTCCGCGGTCCAACAGCTGGACGACGTATTCGCGTCCCATGCCGCGGTTGGCTCCGGTGACGAGGACTGTTTGCCCAGTGAGAACGGTCATGCCATTCCTGTTCCATTGTTCATGATTTCATTTCGTTGTTGGTGTTCACGTCTGACCGGTGGGTGCGGGAATCTGCGCCATGGCGTATTCGGCGAGTGCGGTGATGGTCAGGGCCGGGTTGACGCCGGGGTTGGCCGGCATCGCGGAGCCGTCGCAGACGAGCATGTTGTGATAGCCGTGAACGCTTAGGTTCGCATCGATGACTCCCTCGGCGCGGGTGGCGCCGATGACGGCGCCGCCAAGCAGGTGCGCGGTGGAGGGGATGTTGCCGAGCGCCTCCAGCACGTTGCTCTGGGCGATGCCCCGGTGCGCTCGGCCAACCAGCGTGCGGCTTGGTTACCTTTGTCGATGTAGGTCGGGGCAGGGTTGTCGGCGTTCGCGGCGGTGGACAGCCGATAGCCGCTCCCCACCGGCGTTTTCGAGCGCGAAACGCGATTGCGTTGTCGCGTGACTGCATCACCAACAGCATCACCATCCGCCGACTCCAGCCGACCGGCCACAGCGTTGCCAGCCAGCGTCGCGGATGCCGCACGATGGCGGCAATCCATTTCAGGGGCCGGGTCACCCGGGTGCCGTCACCGACCAGCACGGTGTAGAGCAGGCTGAGCATGTCGGCGTTCGGCCCATAGGTGAGTAGTTCGATGTGGGTGTCGGCGTCGACGTGGACGCTGCTGCTGGCGGTGACATCACGCCAGCTGCCCTGATCATCGGGCAACAACACGGCCAGCACGGATTCGCTGTTGGTGCGCACCAATTCGCCGAGCCGGTCGCTCAGGTGGGGCAGCGAGCCACCATGTTTGCAGTTGGCGAGCAGTTCGTTGGTGCCCAAGGCCCCGCCGGCGAACACCACACCGCGGGTTGTGTAGGTCTGTCGCTGGCCGCCGGTGGGATGGACAGTGGTGACGTGGTAGCCGTCGCTGCCGTCGGCGCGTCCCATCGGGGTGACGTCGATGGCCTGGTGCTCGGGCAGGATGTGCACGCCATTGCGTTCAGCGAACCACAGGTAGTTCTGGGTCAGCGAGTTCACTGCCCCGACACGGCAGCCGACCATGCAGGCACCGCAGCGGGTACAGCCGGTACGGTCCGGGCCGGCGCCGCCGAAGTAGGGGTCGGGCACTGTTCTTCCCGGTTCGCCGAAGAACACCCCCGTGGGTGCGCGGCTGACGGTGTCTTCGGTGCCGAAGTGTCGGCCCATTTCCCGAATCCATTGTTGGTGTGGCGAATCGAATGGGACCGGCGCTGCGCCGAGCATTCGTTCTGCGGTGTCGTAGTGCGGCTTGAGGCGCTGTTCCCAGTCGCCGAGGTCGCGCCATTGGGCGTCACCGAAGAACTCTTTCTTGGCGCGATAGAGGACGCCACCGTAGACCAGACTGCCGCCGCCGACACCGCTTTGGGAGGGGAAGAAGATGTGGCGGAATATCGAGGTGCGCATGATGCCCAGCTTGCCCAGCCTCGGCGCCCAGGTGTACTTGTCGAATTGCCACGCCGACCTGGGCAGGTCCTGTGGAGCGTAGCGGCGGCCGCGTTCGAGCACTCCGACGCGAAATCCTTTCTCCGACAGACGTAATGCTGAAACACTGCCACCGAAGCCCGATCCGATCACGAGCCAGTCGTAGTCAAAGAACCCATCACGGGTGGTCATTGTCGCCTCGGACGGTGACGACGACTTTGCCTGTGGCGCGGCCGTTTTCGACGTAGGCCAAGGCGTCTAGCGTGGCGTCGAACGGGAACACCCGGTCGATGACCGGACGGATGGCACCGCCGTCGACCAGGGCGCCCAGCTCACGGAGCTGGTCCCCGTTCGCGGTCATGAACAGGAACGAGTAGTGCACCGAGCGTCGTTTGGCCTTACGCCGTACCGAGAAGCTCAGGGCGCGCATCGCTTGGACCAGCAGCCAGTTGGCCCCGAATTCGCGGGCGAAGGCGGGCTCGGGCGGTCCGGCGACCGAGATGACCGTGCCGCCGGGTTTGACGACCTGAAACGATCTGTCGAGCGTCTGGCCGCCCTGGGTGTCCAGGACGACGTCGTAGTCGCGTAGTGCGGTGGCGAAATCCTGTGTCTTGTAGTCGATCACGATATCGGCGCCGAGCGCCTTGACCCACGTTACGTTCTTGGTACTGGTCGTGGTCGCGACGGTGGCACCCAAGTGTTTGGCCAGTTGGATGGCGATGGTGCCGAGGCCGCCGGAGCCGGCGTGGATGAGCACTTTCTGTCCCGGCCGCAACTGCGCCTTGTCGACCAGCGCTTGCCAGGCGGTGAGGCTGACCAGTGGCAGCGCCGCGGCTTCGTTCATGGTGACGGTCTTGGGTATGCGGGCGACGTCGTTCTCGTTGACGGCGAGGTATTCGGCGAAGGTGCCGATCCGGTCCTGGTTGGGTTTGGCGTATACCGCATCGCCAGGGGCAAACCGGCGCACCCGTGGGCCGGTCTTGACCACGATGCCGGCCAGGTCGTTGCCGAGGACGAGTGGAAGTTTGTACGGCAGAAGCGGTTTGAGTTCGCCGTTACGGATCTTGAGGTCCAGTGGATTGATGCTGGTGGCGTGGATCTGCACGAGGACGTCGTCGTCGCGGAGGTCGGGGACGGGACGTTCAACCGGTTTGACCGTGTTTTTCTTGCCGTAGCGGGTGAGGGCGAACGCTTTCATGGTGTGGCCTTCTCGGTGCGTTGGTTGGTCGGTGCGGTGTGCGCGGCGCGCAAGGGGGCCTTGTCGGTTTTGCCGACAGGGTTTTTGGGGATGGTGTCCAGAATGCGGATTTCGGTGGGGCGTTTGTAACCCGCGAGACTCAGTGCACAGAGAGCCTGCAGTGCGTTGAGGTCGACGGTGGCGCCCGGACGTGGTGCGACGTAGGCCACGACTATTTCGCCCCATTTCTCATCGGGTGCGCCGATGACCGCCGCTTCGAGCACATTGGGGTCGCTGGACAAGACGTCTTCGATCTCGCGGGGATAGATGTTCTCGCCGCCCCGGATGATCATGTCTTTGGAACGGCCGGCCAGGGTCAGGTAGCCGTCGGTGTCGAGGTGACCGATATCGCCGGTGTGCAGCCAACCGTCGATGACCGTGGTGGCGGTGGCCTCGGGGCGGCCGAGGTAGCCGCGCATGACGTTCGGCCCGGCGATGATGACCTCACCGTCGGTGCCGGTAGGAACGTCGTCGCCGTTGGCGTCGACGATCCGAATCCGCTGACCCGGGAACGGTTTTCCGACTGTGCCGGCGCGGGGAGCATCGGGTGGGTTGATCGTGGAGGCGCAGGTGCCCTCCGAAAGCCCGTAGCCCTCAATGAGGGGGAATCCGTAGCGAGTTGCGAAGCGGTTCAACAACTCCGGCGAAGCCGGTGCGGCGCCGCAGATCGCGAAACGCACCGACGACGTGTCGGGGGTGATGTCGTCCGGCAGGGCAGCCAGCATGGTGTAGATGGTGGGCACCGCACTGAAAAAGGTGGGCCGCTCGCGTTCGATGAGCTCGAAGAAGGTCTGGGGCGCGAAACGGTCGGAGATGACGACGCTGGCCCCGGCCAACAGCGGCGTGATCACGCTGACGACAATGCCGTTGACGTGAAACAGCGGCAGGATCAGCAGGCAGCGGTCGGTCGGCCCGATCTGCAGGGCCTGGCGGCCCATCTGGGCCATCGCATCGAGATTGCCGTGGTCGAGCATCACGCCCTTGGGAGTGCCCGTGGTGCCGCTGGTGTAGATCAGCAGCGCCAGCGCCGCGGGATCGTCGTGCGGTGTCGGATCGGCCCCGACAGGTGTGGTGGCCAACCGGGCGACGCTCAGAGTAGGTACCCCCGTGACGGGGATGCCATCGTCATCGATCACCAGCAGTCGCGCCCCGGAGTCGGCGAGCTGGCGATGGACCTCATCGTCGGTGAGGCTCGGATTGACCGGCGTGACCGCGGCGCCCAGCCGCCAAGCCGCGAACAGCAGCACCACGAACTCGACACGGTTGCGCAGCTGGGCGGCCACCACGTCCCCGACACTGATCCCCACGTCGCACAGGTGCTGCGCGGTGGCCAAAACACGGTCATGTAGTTGTGCGTTGGTCAGTGTGTGGCGGGCGTCGGACACGGCTGGTCCGTGCGGGTCGTACTCAGCACGGCGGTCGGTGAGCGTGGATAGCTTCATGGTTGTCCTGCTTGTTCGGGGGCGGGAATGGCGAACATGGTCAGCGTCGCGCAGACGGTGTGGTAGATGCCGACGAGGAAGGCAATGTCGATCAATCCGTCTGCACCGAACGTACTTTCAGCCTCGCGGTAAAGCGCGTCGTCGACGCGGTGAGTGGCCGATAGTTGCCGTGTCAGGCGCTGCGCGAGCGCTTCGGGTGCACTGAGTTCAGCGGGGGCCTCACCATTGGCGATCATCCGGGCAGCGTCCTCGGACAGTCCCGCGTGTTGGGCCAGCGCAATGTGTGCGTACAGCTCGTAGTCGGCCTGCCAGACCGCGCCGACGGTGAGGATGACCACTTCCCGGACCCGATCGGTCAACGAGGTGTTCGCGTGTTCAGCGACCGATAGGTCCAGCAGGGACGATGTGACGGCGGGATTGCGCAGTGCGGGGTTGAACGGGCCGATGAGCCGGCCGTCGCCGGCCATGGTCCGGAAACCGGCGGCGTCGGCCCACGGCACGATGCGCGCGATCATCCGATCAAACACAGCGCGTTGCGCCGGGGTCAGCGTCATGGGGTCGGTCAGCGGTAGTCGGCCGCCCAAGGCATCGGCAGTCACGGCGCGACGTGTATCGGGTTCAGGTGACGAGTCAGGAATTCGGTCTGATCGGCGACCAACTGCTCGAATGGTTCGCCGAGGTAGAACGCGAAATGGCCTGCACTGTAATGCTTGATCTCGCCGCGGGGCGCCGACCGTGCGTAGCGTTCGGTCTCTTCGGGTGGGGTGACCGTGTCGGTATCGCTGATGCAGAACAGAATCGGAAACGCGATCTTCTTGGCGGCCCGTCCCGGCCGGTAGGCCATGATCGTCGGTGCCACACGTGCGGCGACCTCGTTGCGGAACGTCGAATTCGCCGGTAGGAGTGCCTGATAGCCGGGTAGCGCGTCCGGTGCGTTCATCAACGCCAGAGTTCCCGGAGCGCCCGCCAGCGGAATCATCGCAGGTTCACGCCGGCGCAGGATCGAGGCGTAATCGCGGGCGACCAACGGCAGCACTTTGAGTGAACCGACCGGCCCGAGCGCAAGGGCGGACGCCAGTCCGTCGGTGAACGGGCATTGGGCCACAGCCGCTTTCAGCTCAGGGTGACGGGAAGCGACCGTGATGGAATGGCCGCCGCCGAAAGAGCTGCCCCACACCGCGATCCGGGTGCCGTCGACGTCGCGCCGTGCCTTCACGTAGGCGATCGCCGCGTCCCAGTCGGCGAGTTGGCGCTTGATCGACAGCAGCTGGCGGGGTTGACCCGTACTGTCGCCGAAGTGCCGGTAGGTGAAGGCCAACGCGGCGATGCCTGCTTGCGCGAACCGCTCAGCGAACGCGTCCAGCCGCATCTCCCGGGTGGCGCCCAGGCCATGCCCCAGGATCACCACCGGTGGCGAGGCCACACCCGTGGGCAAGTAGAGCCACCCGGCGCAGGTGTCCTTGCCGGAGGTGAACGATACGTCCTGTCGCGTAAATGACTGTGGCGAGGTCATTTCCGTGCCGCCCTGGCGCCGATGCCGTCGAGTGCAGGTACCGTGCCCGACTCCAGGGCACGGTCGTAAACGTCCTCGTGATACAGCGGCAGCTCACCCGAGGATTCGGTGTCGGCGAGGTACTGCAACATCAGCTGCTGACCTTCCGGGGATTGATCGGTGCCGAGGAACTCGGTGCGCTCGACGTGCAAGCCCTCTTGCAACGACATGGACCCGCCGAAGTAGACCGACCGCTTGATCGCCTCGACCGAGCCCTTCGTCCGCTTGCCGAAATATTCGGCGACCTCGACCGCCCGCGTCACGACGTCCTCGGGGGCCACCACTTCGTCGACGGCGCCGTTGGCCAACGCCTGTGCGGGAGTGAACGGTTTGCCCTCCAAAATGGCGACCAGTGACTTGTGTGTGCCGATGAGCCGGGTCAGACGCTGGCTGCCACCGCCGCCCGGCATGATGCCCAGCAGCACTTCAGGTTGGCCGATGAAGAAGTCGCCGTCGGCCATGATCCGCAGATCGCAGGCCCACGCGAATTCAGCACCCAGCCCGAGAGCCGATCCGTTGAGCGCAGCGACAAAGATGACGCCGCTGGCGTTCATCTTCAGGAACGTCGCGTGGAGCCGATCCAGCTGTGCGACACCGCGCAGCGGTGTTTTCTGCACGACCGGATCCAAGACCCGGGCGCGGTCCACGCCGCGGGCCAGACGCAGGGCGGCCGACGCGCTGCGCCGGCCCAACTCGGGCACTGCGGCACCTTCTGCTTGTAGCCAGCGCACATCGGCGTGACTGACGAACCGGCCCGGGCGTGCGCCGGTGAACACCACGGCGTGCACGCCGGGGTCACGGTCTGCCCGGTCCACCAATGCCTCGAGCTGCCGTGCGATTTGGATGCCGAACAAACTATGCGGGCCACCGTCGACCCGGGCGATGAGCACCCGTCCGTGGTCCTCGATCACCAGATCGCCTCGTACTTGCTGTGTCATCGCCGTCCTTTCGAGCGAACCATCTGTAACGAATTTCTGTTCTGGGCAACGGTTCCCACTTGCCCGCCGAACCAATAGCTGGCAGCCATCAGAAGCTCTTGCCGAGCGTCAGCACAGTTCCACACGGCGGCTCAACCCCCATGCCTGGTATCGAGTTCAGACAATGCGCGTTGCACGCCGACGTCTCGTGCCAGTCGGGCATCGACCAGGGGGCCGAGGACACCGCGCAATGCCGAGACCGGGCGCCAGCGCGCTGGCGCGGATACGGTGCGTCGGCGCTGTTCGAGGCCGTTGACAATGACTGCTGCCGCCGTGGTCGGCTGGATGCGTTTGAGAATGAACTTCGGCATCGCCGACATCAAAGCTTGCACGTGCGGGTCTTCGTCGATGCCGTGCTGGATCATGCCGGTCTCGATGAGCGAAAAATATGCGGTCATGGCCGTCGCGCCGTGGCTGGCCAGTTCAACGGCGAGCGCGCGACCGGCTTGCTCGACCGCCGCCTTGCTCATCGCATACGGCATTGCTCCTGCACCATTGAGGTAGGCGAAAACCGAACTCACCAAGGCGATCTGGCCACGATTGTGAATGACTGAGTCAATCGTCGCCGACACCGTGTTCAGGACGCCGGACACATTGACCGACAGCACACGGTCGACCTCGTCGGTCGTCAGGGTACGGAATGTTCCCCCGCGCCCCATCAGGCCCGCGTTGGCGATGGCTACGTCGATGGGCCCGAATCGGTCCTCGGCTTTGCGGACTGCGGCATGGACGGAGTCGATCGCCGTGACGTCACAGTCCACGGTCAGGACCTGCCCCGGCGGCAGCGTTCGAGCCGTTCGTTCTGCGGCACTCCGGTCTATGTCGACAAGGGCAACCTGTGCGCCGCGCTGAGTCAGCAACGCCGCCGTCGCCGCACCGAGCCCGCCTCCCGCACCGGTGAGGAACACGACCTTGTGGTCCAGCGAGTAGGTCTGCTGACGCGCGTGAGCCATTACGAATCTCTCTCTGCCGTAATGGATTCGCTACTGGCCGTCGCCGGCGAGGAATGACGCGGCGATCGGCGCGAACTGCTCGTGGTACTGGAAGATGCCACCGTGCCCGGAGTTGGGATAGATGATCAGTTCCGATCCCGCGATGCGCCGGTGTAGGTCCTCAGATAGCACCGTTGGCACCATGCGGTCGTGGTCACCGTTGGCGATCAACGTCGGCTGAGTGATCGTTGACAGGTCCGACGGCCTGGAACGGCCGTAGGCCTTGATCGCTTTGAGCTGGGTCTGGAGCGCACCGATCGTGATGTCCTTGTCGCGGTCGGTGGTCCGTTCCTTGAGTCGGTTGACGAACTGCTTGCCGGCACGCTTGCCCACGGCGTCGCGGTTGAAGAACAAGAACTCCTTGGGATCAGAACGAGTCAGCGTGGCCCGCAGCATGTCCCAGTAAGTGACGCCCGCCACCTTGTCCATGTCCTTGCCGCCGCGCGGCCCGGTCCCGGTCAGCACCAGCCTACGCACCAGTTCAGGATGCTTGAGCACCAAATCCTGAGCGATCATGCCACCCATCGAGAACGAGAACACATCAATCTTCTTGAACCCCAACGCCGTGATGAAGGTGTACGCATCGTCGGCAGCTTCTTCGATGGTGCCCGGCACTTTGCCGCTGGACGCTCCCACGCCCTTGTTGTCGAAGGCGATCACGTGGCGGGTCTTGGCGATCGGGTCGATGATTCGTGGATCCCAATTGTCCAGGGTCGCGGCCAGGTGCACGAAGAAGACCACCGGGATGCCGCCTTTGGGACCGCGTTCGCGGTAGGCATAGGTGGTGCCCCCGGCGGTTACAGTGCGCGACGGCGCCTTGGCGTAGGAGGTGATGATGTCACTGATACTGCTCATGAGGTACTCGTTTCTTTAATAGTGCTGCGGTGCATGAGATTTGCGCGACCCGACTGACAATCAGTCAGCGAGGAACCCGAGAGCGTCGGGAACGAAGGTGGTGTGATGCTGGAAGATCCCGCCGTGCCCCGAGCGTGGGTAAATCTTCAACTCCGCGTTGGGAATTCGCCGCGCCATGTCCGCCGACAAGCTGCTTGCCACCATGAGGTCGTCATCGCCGTTGGCGACCAGGACGGGAACCGTGATCCGCGACAGGTCGTCGGGTGTGGCCTTGCCGCCGTTGACGATCGCTTTGAGCTGCGCGAGCCGCGCTTGCATCGAGACCTTCTTGTCCCGATCGAAGGTTCGCTCCTGTAGGCGGGCGAAGTAGTCGGAGGCGGCGCGTTTACCTTCCGCAGTGCGGGGAAAGAACAGGTACTCGCGGGGGTCTTTCCGCGTCAGGAGGGCCTTGGCGTAGGCGACGGCGACGATCTTGCGCATCGCGTCGATTCCGCCGCCACCGCGAGGTCCGGTGCCCGCCAAGATCATTCGCCGAACCAGGTCGGGCGCTTTGAGCGCCACCACCTGCGCAACGGCCCCGCCGAGGGAGAACCCGATCAGATCCACCTTGGTGAAGCCGAGCGCGCGGATGAACGCGATCGCGTCGTCGGCCATCTCGTCGATGTTGTCCGGTACTACCGATCCGGTCGCCCCAACGCCTCGGTTGTCGAACGCGACGACACGGTGGTGCGCCGCGATGCCGTCGATCACTCTCGGATCCCAGTCGTCGAGCACGGCGGTGAAGTGATGCAAGAACACCACGGGCACGTCGGATTCGACGCCGAGCTCCCGGTATGCGAACGGCACTCCGTTGACGTCGATTGTCTTGGTGGGTGCGTCTTTCCAGCTGAGCATGGTCAAACCTCTTTGCGTTGGGTACGAATTGGGATTCTGGGCGTTATCGGATGCCGCGTTTGGGGCGCAGCGACGCGGTTCCGTTGCGCTTGAGCATCGCGAGGGTGGTGGCAAGTCGACCACGGTTCAAGTCGGGCTCGAGCCCAGCTCCGAGGCGGTGGAGCTGATCGGTGCTCCAGCTGATGTTGAGCACGCCGTCAAGCGCTTTGACATCGACGAATCGGCTGACCAGGCTTCGCATTCCGTACTTGAGTTCGCGGGTCGGAAGCACGTCGAGCTGGCCGGACAATATGGCCGCTGCGGCGTCGGGCATGGTCACCGTCGGACGCGCCAGGCCCACCACGTCACAGTCTCCCGATTCGATTGCCTGCGCCATGGCTTCCCGCGACCGGAAACCGCCGGTGACCGCCAGCGGTACCTGCCCGGCCGCTTGGCGAACGGTGCGTGCGTAGTCGAGGAAGTAGGCTTCGCGGGCTCGGGTACTCGCTGCTGCCGATCCCGACATGGCCGGCGATTCATAGTTCCCGCCGCTGATTTCGATCAGGTCGATGTCTTCTCGGGCCAGCGCACTGACCACCTCACGCGAGTCGTCTTCGGTGAACCCACCCCGTTGAAAGTCAGCCGAGTTGAGCTTCACACTCACCGCGAATGCCGGCGACACGCGAGCCCGGATACCGCGGACCACTTCGAGCAGGAAACGCATCCGGCGCTCACTGTCGCCGCCCCACTCGTCATCACGCAGATTCGTCAGCGGCGACAGGAACTGGGTGACCAGATATCCGTGCGCGCCGTGGATCTGGACGCCGTCGAATCCCGCCGCTTCGCACACCGATGCCGCAGTCACGAAACGCTCGATGATCCCTTCGATCTCCGCGCCGGTCAGCGCGCGCGGTGTGGGCGAGCCCGGCAGACTTAGGGGCACGGCGCTAGGCGCAACCGGAGTATGGCCGATGGCCAGCGGATTGGATTGCCGCCCAGGATGGTTGAGCTGCGCCCAGATCGGTACGCCCGCGTCGTGAGTGGACTTGACCCATCGCGACAGCGCCGCCAGATCCCGGTCGTCCTCGATCACCACGTTCCCCGGTTCCCCCAATTGGGTGCGGTCGACCATCACGTTGCCGGTGATGAGCAGCCCGTAACCGCCACGGCTCCACCGGTCGTAGAGCCGCACCAAACGGTCATCGGGCGCGTGGCGCCCATCAGCCAGGGCCTCGCTCATCGCGGCCTTCATGATCCGGTTGGGCAGCACCAGGCCGTTGGGCAGCCGGAGTGGTTGATGCAGGGCGTTCATCGGAGCCTCTCGCCGCGGAACTTTGATATTACGATCATAATATTATGACTGTACTATCATCGTCAAGAGTGGTTCGTGACACAAGCGGAGGTGAGTTCCATGGCCAGGTATGGAGCGGAACACAAGACTGAGACGCGTCGGCGCATCATCGCGGCAGCCAGCCGGCGCCTCAAGCAAGACGGTATCGACGGCTCAGGGATCGCCGCGGTGATGTCCGACGCCAACCTCACCAACGGCGCGTTCTACGCACACTTCGAATCCAAGAACGATCTCGTCGCGAACGTCATCGCCGATCAACTCGAAGGGCAGCGTGCCGCCGTCAGCGCCCTAGGGGCTGATCGCGATTCACTGGAAGGCTATATCCGCACCTATCTGTCCACCGAACACCGGGACAACCAACCCGACGGCTGCCCGACGGCACCGTTGCTGAGTGAAATCGGACGTTGCGATGACGTCGTCAGGGACGCCTATTCCGCTGGGGCACAGTCGATCGTCCAAGAAATTGCCGCGCACCTCCCAGCCGCGTGGTCGGAAGCGAATCGGATGCAGACAGCGTGGGGACTCTTCAGCATTCTGGTCACGTCGCTGCAACTCGCCCGAGCGATCACCGACCCCGAAGTCTCCACCCAGGTGCTCGACGCCGGGATCAACAACGCACTTCGGATACTCGACAGTCCAGAGTGACATCGTCAGCGGCGACAATCAGCCCGCCGCGCGGCCATCTGGGAAAATTGCACCAGTGCAACATATTTCGAGCCTGATACGACGCCCAGAGGCCTGCCTCGAGGACTTGATGCGTCATGGACCGCCGGTAGGCGACTATTGCGTGTACCCGGCGCGGAGAAGCGCGGCAGCCAGAACGGGACACAACGAATTCGAGTTCGGGCTGACCGAACGCCGAGTGAATCAAATCGCTTCGGATAGCTGATTCGGTCCGATGAAGGAGCAGATCGTGAACAATGCGAAAGTCGAAGTGACTGATCACAAGATGACTCGACTCGACATCCACACCGCAATGCCGTTCGCGGACTTCCGGGCGCGTTTCGAACGCGCTGCGCCCGTGCTCGACGACGACGTCGTTCGAGGCCTAGTTGAGCGTCAAGCTCCGTGGGCCGACATGCGGGCGGCTATGGAGAAGATGGCACCGCTTGAGTTGATTCGTTACGTCACGATCGATGCCACAGCAGTGATGTCCCTGGCCGGCAACCGCACGCAGGCGCCCGTCCATGGGCATGTTCCGGGCCCGCTAGTGGCCCGCCGACGTTGTCCCTGGCGCGGTCCCCCTCGGCGAAATAGCCGCGTCCCAGGAATAGAAACGAAGATCTAGTGTCCTGCGCCGGGAATTCGTTGAAGATATGAACCGAGTCGTTCGAAGATCTCGTCGGCGGTCTTGGTCCAGTTGAACGGGCGGGGGTTGTCGTTCCAGTCTGCGATCCACTCGCGAATGTCCTTCTCGAGGGCCTGAATTGAGCGGTGAACGCCGCGGCGCAGTTTCTGGTCGGTGAGTAACCCGAACCACCGCTCGACCTGGTTGAGCCACGACGAGTAGGTCGGGGTGAAGTGCATGTGGAATCGGGGATGGGCGGCAAGCCATTTGGTTACTGTCGGCGATTTGTGCGTCGAGTAGTTGTCGCAGATCAGATGGACGTCCAGGTCAGCGGGCACGGTGTTGTCCAACTTGGTCAAGAACTTCTTGAACTCGATCGCGCGGTGCCGGCGGTGAATCGAGCCGTAGACCTCGCCGGTGGCCACATCCAGGGCGGCGAACAAGGTGGTGATTCCGTGCCGCACGTAGTCATGGGTGCGGCGCTCGGGCATGCCGGGCATCATCGGCAGGACCGGCGCGCTGCGATCCAAGGCCTGGATCTGCGATTTTTCATCGACGCAGAGCACCAGTGCCTTCTCCGGCGGGTCCAGATACAACCCCACGACGTCACGGACCTTGTCGACGAACTGCGGGTCGTTGCTGATCTTGAAGGTGTCCACCTGATGCGGCTTGAGGCCGAACGACTTCCAGATCCGTCCGACCGTTGACTTCGACAACCCGGTCTCAGCCGCCATCGAAGACCGCGACCAGTGCGTGGCGCCTTTGGGTTGACGCTCCAACGTGGCCACGATCAGCTGCTCGACCGCCTCGTCGGTGATCTTGCGCGGCGCACCAGGACGCGGCTCATCGGCCAGACCCTCCAGTCGCGCCTCCAGGAACCGTCCACGCCATTTGCCGACCGTTTGCGGCCACACACCTTCATCAGCGGCGACTTCCTTGTTGGATTTCCCTGCCGCGCAACCCAACACGATCCGACAACGTTGGGCCAACGCCTGCGAGGACTTCGATCGACGGGCCCACCGCTGCAACGTCTCACGTTCGTCGTCGGTCAACACCAACTCGACTACCGGCCTACCCCTGGTTCCCACCCGCCAATTCTACAATTAATCAACTAATTTACGGCGCAGGACACTAGTACCTGGACGCGGGGGACGTTCAGCGACGAAGAACACCGCCACCTCGATTAATTCTGCGTCGGGTGCGCCGGAGAGCCAGTAGGACAGCATCACTGGTGCCTGTACGCCGCTTGTTCCGCCGTACCGAGTCTTCCGGCTCGCGCGTTTCACAAGGCGTGGCGGGTCCACCATCATTCGAGCGCTTGGCGGTGGCCTGGCTGTCGTCGGCGATGTCGATAGCCTTTGTGGCGAAATCCCAAGTGAGGGTTGCTCCAGCACTACCCGACAGCCCAGCGCAGGCTATCCGGACGTGAGCTCTCCCTTGACATCGGTCGACTTTGTGGCAGTCCCGTCGCTTCGGTGGTCGAAATTGTCGCGGCACTCGCCAAGAACATCAACGAGGACGTGCGCAACCGCTGGGTCATTGGGCAGCGGTGGCGGTATCACCCAAACCTGCACATCGACGCCATCGCGTTTGAATGTGGCAGCGTGCGAATGAAAGTCAGGATCCGTCCGCCAACCACGTTCCCGCAATCGGCTGAGGACTGATTCGGGAGTCACTTCACGGGACCGCTCGGCCCCAGGCATCCACAACCCCATACTGACGTGACCTCGGAACGGTGCTTTGCCGTAGTCGTTGCACGAGTCGTACCCGAACTTCGCCTCAGCCACCTCGGCACCCAGGTCGGCAACCACCTGGCGGGAGACGTCAATGACCTGGCGGCGCGCTTCCTGCGGAGAAATTGGATTCAGCACGAAATCAGAGCATCCCGTCACAGCCAGCAGCGCCAGTAGCGCCGCGGCAACTCGTTCGCGTGTCAATCGTCATTTCTCCCTGTCGGTTTGGGCTCACCGCTAGCCATCTTTCTCCTAATGGCGATGGTCGTTGTGAGAAATGGGTACCACCTCCGGATCGACCACCGCTGGGATGGGCAGCCCCGGAATCGGCGGAACATACGTCTTGAGGCCGCATCCGGCCAGCAATCGCCACCATGTGGATGCCGTTAGCGGCGCTCCTTGTCATCGTGATCGTCGGTTGCGGCACACACCGGATCCGGGGCGATCCAGGAAACACTTACGACAGCCAATTCTGTTGCGGTGCAAAAGAAGCCACGGACGTGAACACCCGCCTCCGGACACGCGTTTTAGCGCCGAAGGGCATTACAGGCGCTCGGCAACATTCCTGATGCTGCTTAACGATGCAGCGCACGCGTGCCGAGGCCCTACAACCAGCCTGTAGATTCTCACGCTGCGCTGCATACGGCCGCACCAGTGGACCTGCGGCTATTGGTTTTGTCTCATGGGCGGCTGCGACGGAGTTGGTCTCACGACGCGCTGCATTGCCTACAGCGAAGCTCCTGGCCCGGGCGGTCGAATCGCTGGAGACCCGCGGAGACGCCTTACGACATTGCCCCGGTATGCAAGCACTTCGCGTGAATGGGGACGGATAATGGATTCATGGGCTTAAGCCGCAAGACCTACGCGCAGTTGCCTGAATACCGTAGTGAACAGGCATTCGTGGACGCGACTTTGGAGGAGTTGGCGCCCCATTTCCATATCGAGCCGCAGATCTGGCTCGAACACTGGACAGGTCAGCGGCTAAGGGTCGACGCGGTACTGAGACCCCGCGAGCCGGAGGCGTGGAAAGACGAGCACCCCGTCTTTGCTGTTGAGTTCAAGATGCCGATGCTGTTCCACACTGGGAAAGGCTGGGGAGATACGAAAGACTTCACGGCTTGGGCAGCACAGTCTGTCGACTACGCGAACTCATTGTGGCGTAACCCATTCGGGGAGCAGCGGTTGCGGGTCTTTACATGCCCTTCAGTCACCGCGCCCTTCGAGAACGGACCAGACAACCCCAAGGAATCGACCTTGAGCAATCCGGCGTTCTACATGTCAAGGCTGCTGTGGCAGTTGGGTGTGGGCGAGTTGGCGAAGCTGGAGCGTGATGGCTGGACCCTTCTGGGTCAGGGCGACCATGTGCTGTGGTCGCAGAGTCGCGGTGTGCACGAAGGTAAGCGTTGGAGCCTTACACCGCGCGTCGGGAGCCACTGAACTCAGCGAGTGAGTCATGGCCGCCGAAGGCCGGGGAACTGTCTGTCTCACCACCATGGCGGATCCGCCATCACTCCGCCTTCGTCCGTGAGATTCCGCCACGATCCGTGAGAACCTACACAGCCGCTGAAACTACCGCGCCATATTCGTAAACCGCGAGAAGTGCAGCTGGTGTGCCACAGTGATATTCGCGGTCGGACCGTTACGGTGCTTGCCCAGGATGATGTCGGCTTCACCACCACGCGGGTCGTCGCGGTCGATGGAGTCCGGGCGGTGCAGCAGCATGACCATGTCGGCGTCCTGCTCCAGCGATCCCGACTCACGAAGGTCCGACACCTGCGGGCGCTTGTCGGTGCGCTGTTCGGGACCACGGTTCAGCTGACTGATGGCAACCACGGGAACCTCGAGTTCCTTGGCCATCAGCTTCAGCGACCGCGAGAACTCCGAGACTTCCTGCTGCCGGGACTCGAACTTCTTACCCGAGGTCATCAGCTGCATGTAGTCCACGACGATCAGCCGCAGGTTGGCCTTCTGGTGCAGACGACGGGCCTTGGCCCGGATCTCCATCATGGTCAGGTTCGGTGAGTCGTCGATGTACAGCGGCGCCTCGGAGATCTCGCTCATCCGGCGGGCCAGCTTGGTCCAGTCGTCGTCGCTCATACGGCCCGAGCGCATGTCACCGAGCTTGATCTTGGCTTCGGCCGAGAGCAGTCGCATGACGATCTCGGTCTTGCTCATTTCCAGCGAGAAGATGACGCTGGCCTGCTGGTGCTTGATCGAGCAGGACCGCATGAAGTCCAGACCGATCGTCGAGTTGTGCGTGGGCACCATCGACCGCCCGGCCAGGTAGAGGTGGGCGGGATTGTCGACCTCGACGCAGCGCACCGGCACTGATTCCACCCGGCGCACATCGGTGATCGTCACGGGCCGGGTGAGCACCGCCAGCCCACCGGCGGTCAGCGCCGGCTCGAGGCGGTCAGCGCCGGGCCGCAGAGTCGCGGTGGTGACGATGCCGCGGCCGGTCGGCCACTGGTGCGACGCGTCGGCCACGATGGTGGTGCCGTCGGACAGGTCGATCTCGTAGCAGGGCCTCTCCTCCATGACTGGAGTCGCGGCGACCACGCGGGTGGGCCGGCCGTTGGCGTCGATCAGCTCGTCGCCCACCGAGACGTCACCCATGGTGGTCCAGCCGCCGGGCGTGGGCAGCGGCGTGTCGAGCGCCAGCGCCTTACCGACACCGGGGCGCGCGGCCACGATGATCATCTGGCCCGGATGCAGACCGTTGGTGATCTCGTCGAGCTCGGTGAAGCCGGTCGGGATGCCCCGCGAGATACCGCCCTGGGACGCGATGGCGTCGATCTCGTCCATGGTGGGCTGCAGCAGCTCCTCCAGGACGGTGAAGTCCTCACTGCTACGGGTCTGGGTGACGTCGTAGATCTCGGCCTGCGCGCGGTCCACGAGGTCGGCCACATCGGCGCCCTCAGTGCCCGCGTAGCCGTACTGCACGACGCGCGTGCCGGCCTCGACGAGGCGCCGCAGCGTGGCCTTCTCCGCCACGATGCCGGCGTAGAAACCGGCGTTGGCGGCGGTGGGCACCGTGGAAATCAGGGTGTGCAGATACGGCGCGCCACCGATGCGCTTGAGCAGTCCGCGACGGTCGAGTTCCGCGGCGACCGTGACGGCGTCAGCGGGCTCACCCCGGCCGTACAGGTCGAGGATGGCGTCGTAGATGTTCTGATGCGCGGGGCGGTAGAAGTCGCCGGGACGCAGACGCTCCAGGACGTCGGCGACCGCGTCCTTGGACAGCAACATGCCACCCAGGACGGACTGCTCGGCAGCCATGTCCTGCGGCGGTTGACGGCCGAAATCCTCGCTGGGCGGCTCCTCCATGTCGGAACGACCCAGGTCGTCAGCGACAGCCACGAAGCGCTCCTCCTCCCCGAAATCGATATGAAACGTATGTTCGAACGAGCTACTTGTGACCGTACTTCACCCCGCCGACAGACCGGGCCCGCGAGCCCGTGCACCTGCCGCGCGACGCATCACGTTAGGCGTTGCTGGAGCCTCCCGAAACCACCCCTGTTGATAACCCTGGGGATGAAATGTGGAAAGACGTGGACAACGATGTTGACGGGTTGGGGAGAACTTGTGGAATACTCCCGGGTAAATTCCCAACCTTGCAGGTCAAGGGCCTATATATCGCCTGTGAGCCTGTGTATGAGAATTGGTGCGGCGTGTCGTGCCGGGTAGCCATCTCGGGCGTGTTGTGTTGCGTACGCGTGGCGGAATAGGGCCGCGTAGGTTAACAGCCGGCGTAGATCACTGTTTGCAGATTGGCTGAAAATATTCGCCCGCTGTCAACAGAAAACGCCCGGGCGAAGTCAAAGATTGACTCCACCCGGGCGTTCTGCTGTTTGAGCTATCGCGTGCCTATCCGGCGACGACAGCCAGCGACACCGGCACGTTGACCGACGGGTGCAGACGCACCGCGATCTTGTGGGTGCCGACCGACTTGATGTGCGTCTTGGGCAGCTCGACGGTGCGCTTGTCGAGGTTCGGGCCACCGGCCTTCTTGATCGCGGCGACGACGTCGCCCGCGGTCACGGAACCGAACAGCTTGCCGCTGTCGGCACCGGCCTTGACAGCCAGCGACACGGGGCCGAGGGCCTCGATCGCCTGCTTCAGCTCGTTGGCGTGGTCCAGGTCGCGAACCGTCTTGGCGTCACGCGCACGACGGATCTCGTTGGCCTGACGCTCGGCACCACGGGTGGCCACGATGGCCAGGCCGCGGGGCAGCAGGTAGTTACGGCCGTAGCCGTCGCGAACCTCAACGGTGTCGCCGGCCGAACCCAGGTGGTCGACCTCAGTGGTCAGAATGAGCTTCATGTTTCTCAATCCTCCCTATCGAGTCGACGAGCTGAACGGGAGCAACGCAACCTCGCGGGCGTTCTTCACGGCGATGGCGATGTCGCGCTGGTGCTGCACGCAGTTACCGGTGACGCGACGGGCACGGATCTTGCCGCGCTCGCTGATGTAGGTCCGGAGCAGTCCGGTGTCCTTGTAATCGATGGTCTGCGCCTTCTTGGAGCAGAACACGCACTTGCGGGTCTTGACCGGCTTTTCCGGCGCCGGACGCCGCTTGGTGGCCTTGGCCATGTCTTTCTCTTTCTGGGTCTAGCTGGTTGCCCAGCCAATTACGTGGATCAGAAGGGCGGCTCGTCGTCGGCGCCGCCGAACGAACCCGATGCCGGGGCGCTGCCCCACGGGTCGTCGGCCGGAGCGCCGCCGCCAGCGGACTGACGGGAACCCCCGCCGCCGCCGAAGCCGCCACCGCCGCCGCCACTGCGGTTGGCCTTGTTCACCTTCGCCGTCGCGTACCGCAGGGACGGGCCGATCTCGTCGACCTCGACCTCCATCACGGTGCGCTTCTCACCCTCGCGGGTCTCGAACGAGCGCTGCTTCAGCCGGCCGGTCACGATGACACGCGACCCCCGGGTCAGGCTCTCGGCGACGTTCTCGGCCGCCTCGCGCCAGATGTTGCAGCGGAGGAATAGCGCCTCCCCGTCCTTCCACTCATTGCTCTGCCGGTCGAACATCCGCGGCGTCGAGGCCACGGTGAAGTTCGCAACAGCAGCACCGGACGGCGTGAAACGCAGCTCCGGGTCAGCGGTCAGGTTTCCGATAACGGTGATGGTGGTGTCACCAGCCACGAGATCCTCCTGGGACGGATTGGGTGAATTAGGCGCGAGCCTACGCAAGGCCCGCGACAAATCCGCAGAGCTTCGGTGCTTCTAGTGCTTGTCGGTCCGCAGGACCTTGGTACGCAACACCGACTCGTTCAGGTTCAGCTGACGGTCGAGCTCGTTGACCGTGGCCGGTTCGGCCTTCAGGTCGACAACCGCGTAGATGCCTTCACCGTGCTTGGCGATCTCGTAAGCCAGCCGGCGACGGCCCCAGATGTCCACCTTTTCGACGCTGCCGCCGTCTTTGCGGACGACGTTCAGGAACGTCTCCAGCGACGGAGCTACGGTGCGCTCGTCAAGTGTGGGGTCGAGAATGACCATGATTTCGTATGGACGCATGTGGAACCCATCACCTCCTATGGTCGTATCGGCCACGGCGTGTTCCGTGGCAGGAGGGTCGCCTGCGTCGGCAACCGGGTTAGGTTACCCGAAGAGCCCCTGAGCTGCGAAATCGGCACCCAGAAGAGGCGTTCTGACGGAGGCGTCAAGATCGCTAGGCTGGGTGGACGATCATTGTCGGCGAGGGGGACGCATGACGTATCCGCAGGGGCCGTACGGCCAGGGGTATCCGGGGCAGCCCGGCTACCCGCAGCAGCCGGGTTATCCACCGGGTTATCCGCCCCAGCCCGCCTACCAGCAGGGATACCCGCAGACAGGTGGGTATCCGGGTGCGTATCCGGGCGGTTTTTCGCCCGCACCCCTGCCGCCCGCGTCGACTGGCGGGATCGGTGGAGTCATCGCGGGCGTGCTGGCGATCATGGGCGGACTGCTTCATGGCTGCCTCGGCGCCATGGCCTTGGTGGAGTCCCTCACGAAAGAACCGGGCCCCTTCGCCACGCGATCTCCGGCACACGTCGGCCACCTGTTCCTTGGGATCTCGGTCGTCGGCGGTCTGCTCATCCTGGCCGGGGGCTTCATGCTGCTGTCGCGCAAGCCGGCCAGTCGCTGGCTCATCGGCATTGGATGTGTGCCCATCTTCGCGTTCGGACTGGGAGCCTTCCTGGGCGCAAATGCGGACGGGGATAGCACCGTAGGGGCGGTGATCACCCTCCCGATCGTGATCTTCTCAGTGACGACCGTGGTGTTGACTTTCCTGCCCTCGACCGGCCGATGGATACGCGCCAAGCGGAATCTCATTGCGCCACAGCCGTATCCGTACTATCCGCCGCCTCAGGGCTGAGCGAGGGGGACGCATGACGTATCCGCAGGGGCCCTATGGCCAGGGTTTTCCCGGGCAACCCGGGTACCCGCAGCAGCCGGGTTATCCACAGGGTCAGGGTTATCCGCCCCAGCCCGTCTACCAGCAGGGATACCCGCCGCCGGTTGGTTATCCGGGCGGGTACCCGCCGATGCCACCGGCTTCACCGAATGGTGGCACAGCGATCGGTGCGGCAGTCCTGTCGATCCTGGGCGGCCTTGCGAACGGCGGCATGGCGCTAGCCGGTTTCTCCGCGATCGCCCGGATCAGAAGTGAGTCCGCCGCTTCCTTCCCCGGCGGGACGTACGCACTCGCAATCATCTTCATCGGGTCGGGCTTGGTCGCCGCCATGTTGCTCATCGTGGGCGCGGCGATGTTGTTCATGCGGAAGATGCCCAGTCGCTGGCTCATCACCGCCGGATGCGTACTGGTCATCGGCGGGACCGTGATCAGCTACGGGTTGCATAACGCCATCTCGGAGTACGAGGGTGGCCCCCGACTTGGTTTCCTGGGCCTGCTCTTCCCGATCCTGACGATCGTGTTGGCCCTGCGACCATCGACAGTGGCATGGATTCGGGCCAAGCAAAATCCCGTTGCGCCGCAGTATTTTCCGCAGTACCCGCCGTACCAGGGCTGAGTGGACCAACCCGGCGCGAGAGGGAAAACATGACGTACCCGCAGTACCCGCAGCCAGGCGCCTACCCCGCCCCGCCGACGACACCGGCCCAGCCGAGCGGCGGCACGGCGATCACCGCCGGCGTGCTGGCGGCGCTGGGCGGATTGCTCAGCCTCGGCGTCACCGCCGTCTCGCTGTTCTTTCTGATCGTCATCGCGTCGATCCGCAGCAACTTCGACCGTTCCGATCTCGAACTCCTCGACAGCATCTTCGGCTTCCTTGCCATCGGAATGGTCGCCACGGTGATCATCGGGCTCGTGCTCGGCATGGTGCTTAGCGCATTGCTCATCGCCGGCGCGGTGCTGCTCTTTCGCCGCAAGATGCTCGGCCGGTGGCTCGTGGTCAGTGGATGTGCGGTGGCCATCGTGAGCAACCTGATGACCTTCGTCTTCACCACCGCCGTGACGTCGGGCGACTGGACCTCACCCGAAAGTGCCGTCAGCGCCTTTGTCGGCCTGGCATTCCCGATCGCCACGATGGTTCTGGTGCTGCTGCCGTCAACCACCGCGTGGATACAGGCGGAGCGGGTTGCGCCACCGTATTTTCCGCAATATGCGTCGCCGTATCAGGGGTAAGCCGGGCCAGCCCTCCCCGACATGTTCGATCCCGGGCCGTCAACTTTCATTGACCGTCAAGGCAAGTTGACGGCTCCAGATCGAAGTTGCCAAGGGAGAGAGCCAGCGGACGCGGCGAACGTGCAGCCAGCGCGCCGCACCGGCGACTTGCGCAGTCTGTGCGCACGCTCGCGGCGGCGGCAGCGGCGTGCGGCAGCGGCCGCGAAAGAACCTAGGCCTCGGCGCTCTTCTTGATCGCGGCCAGTGTCACCGGGATGCCTTCCTTCGCGTACTTCGTGCGGAGCGCGATCTGCGCCTCGGCGTCGTCGCCCCAACGCCCGTGGAAGCCCTCGATACCGGCCGGCAGGAACTCCCACGACTGCGTCAGTCGGGTGCTGCCGCCGTCGACGGGATCGAGCGTGAAGCCCCAGCGCACCCAGCCGCCGTTGACCTCCCAGAAGAACTCGCGGCCGGGCTCGGCGACGACCACCTGGCTGCGGGTCTCCCAGGTCCGATCGGCGGTTTCGTTGCGGCCCTTGAACCAGGCGCCGGCCACCGGGCCGCCGTCCTCGTCCTCCCACCAGCACTCTTTGCACTGCGGGCTCCACTTACCCATGTTGGTCACGTCGGAGACCAGGGCGTAGAGCGTCTCGGGATCGGCGTCGACGACGACGGAATCAGAAAGGGTCAGATCGGTCACGCCTCCGACCCTGCCACCGCGCGCGACGGAACGCAGCTCATTTATGCCGTGGGCGCGAGCTCCGGTTCGGGGTCCGGATCGGGCTCGGCGACGGCGATCGGGCGGGGCCGCAACCGGGCGGGCAACCAGCGCGGCGGGTTGTCGTCGGCCTCGTCGAACACGCCGCCCGACGGATCGTCCACGCGGCCACCCCAGCGGACCAGATCCACCTCGGGTCGGTAGATGGCCCGAATCACCAACGCGCACAGGCCGATCACCGCGATATCGCGCAGCAGCACGGTCGTGGTGAAGAACTGTTCGGGTAGTCCGAGCTTGGGGTCGCCGTACAGGTACAGCATCCGCGGAATCCAGATCAGCGCATCGATGGTCATCCAGGCCAACAGGATTCGGCGATGCGGCAGCGCCAGGGCGGCCAGCGGCACCAGCCACAGCGAGTACTGCGGGCTCCACACCTTGTTGGTCAGCAGGAACGCCGCGACGACCAGGAACGCCAGCTGCGCCAGCCGCGGCCGCTGCGGCGCCGTCCACGCGACGTAAGCGATTGCCGCGCAGCACAAGACGAACAGCACCGCGGTGACGGTGTTGAGTACCGTCGGCGGTTCCCAGAGTCCGAGGTTGGTGTCGAAACCGCCCCAGCCGGTGAAGGACTTCACGACGTTGTAGAGCGAGTCCATGTCGTCGCCGCGGCGGGTGTTGAGCCGGAAGAACTCCGACCACCCACGCGGGAACATCACCATGATCGGCAGGTTCACCGCGATCCACGTGACGAGCGCGGTGATCGCGGTCTTGGCCACCGGCCGCCACTTGCCGGTCCGCACCGCGAGCATCGCCAGCGGGATCAGCAGCAGCAACGGATACAACTTCAGGGCCACGCCGACCCCGATGAGCACGCCGGCCACCACGGGTTTTCGGCGCGACCAGGCCAGCATGGCGCCGGCCGCACAGGCCGTCGCGAGGGCGTCGAAGTTGGTGAATGCCTGGAAGATCAGGATCGGCGACCCGGCCACCACCGCGGCGTCCCACGGCCGCCGCCCGGACATGAGCATGGTCGCCCAGACGGTGGCCATCCAGGCCAGCGCGAGCCCGAACGCCGAGATGTTGAAGAACATGATCACCTCGGCGACCACCGGCATCCGGACCAGCTTGGACAACGCCGTGTACGTCTTGGCCACCGACATGGACGCGTATTGGTACATGCCCGTCAGCACCGGATACTCCATGTAGCGAATCGCGCGGGTGCCGTCGTACTGGACGCGGGGCTTCTGCGCGCTGTCGGTTTCGATCCAGCTGGACTTGTACGGGAACTTGCCCAGGTTGAGCAGTTCCGCGGTGTACAGCGGCACGGTGTCCGAGTAGCAGAACTCGTAGTAGGCGCGCTGGTTCTGCCAGTTGGCGACACGCTGATCGGCGGTGCCTGTGCCCGTCGTCACCAGGCACGGCGCCTTGGTGGTGTAGCCCAACCCGAGGAACACCAGCGCGATGATCAGCAGCACCCGGAACGGAGTGAGGAACGGTGCCCGCCCGATCATCGCGTGCCGGCCCACCGGCCCACCCACGACACCGGACAGCGCCGCACCCATGACGTCGGTCCGGCTGGGCAGGTCGCGATCGTCGGCGCTGCGCAGGTCCCGGGCCAGCCGGGCCGGCGAGACCGTCGGGACGCCGGACTCGTCTGGTTCGTCGACCGTCACGGCGGCGGCGGGGGGCCAGGCTGGTTCGGGTCGCCACCACCCGGAGGCGGCGCATCCTGGTGCGGGGCAACCTGCATGGTGGTCGGCGGGCCGAACGGAATCGTGATGCCCGGCGCGACGACGAGCGTCGGCTGGACCACCGTCTCGGTCGGTGCACCCGGCGGCGGACCCTGCTGATCATCCGGCGTCGGCGGCTTGACCACCGGCGGCGCCTGCGGCACGCCCGCGTACCCGCCGATGGCGGTCGGCTTGGGGAACGACTCGTTGTCGGTGCCCTTCAGCGCCCCGTCCATTGTCGACTTCCAGATGTCCGACGGCAGGCCCGAGCCGTACACCGGGCCGCCGCCCTTGTTCACCAGCGGCTGCGTCCCGGCCGTCGTACCGACCCACACCGCAGTGGACAGCGACGGCGTGTAGCCGACCATCCACGCGTCGCGGTTGGCGCCGGTGTCGCCCAGCTGCACCGTGCCGGTCTTGGCCGCCGACGGCCGGCCGCCGGCCAGGTTGTGGCCGCGTGAGTAACCGGCGATGGGCTGCATCGCCGAGGTCACGTTGTCGGCGACGGCCTTCGGAATCCGTTGCTCACCCGAGTTGTCCTGGGACGCCGCGTCGAACAGCACCTGCCCGTCGCCGTTGACGACCTTCTGTACGAAGTGCGGCTTGTGGTACTCGCCGGACGCCGCCAGCGTCGCGTACGCGGACGCCATGTCCAGCGCACGGCTCTGGTACTGGCCCAGCACGACACCGTTGTTGGGCGGGCCGCCCTTGCCGTCCTCGGACAGCGTGTGCTCGACGCCCGGGAAGCTGTCGGCGACACCGGCCTTGTGCGCGGCGTCGGCGACGTCCTGCGCGCCGTGCTTGAGCTTGAGCATCAACCGGTAGTAGCTGGTGTTCAGCGACCGCTTGAGCGCCTCGGCGATGCTGCAGGTACCGCAGCCCTCACCTTCGACGTTGGTGATGTTGATGCCGTTGACCGTCACCGGCGAGCTGTCGACCTGGTACCCCAGCCCGATCCCCTGCTCCAGCGCCGCGACCAACGCGAAGACCTTGAACGACGAACCCGTCGGCAGACCGGCCTGCGCGAAGTCGAAGCCGTTGGCGTCGGAGCCGCCGTAATACGCCTTGATGCCACCGGTGTGCGGGTCGACCGACACCACCGCGGCCCGCATGTCGTCGGCCTGGCCGTCCAGATACTTCGACACCGCGTCCTCGGCCGCCGACTGCGCCTTCGGGTCGATGGTCGTGGTGACCTGCAGCCCCTCGGTGTTCAGCGCCTGCTCGTTGATGTTGAAGATGCTCTGCAGCTCCTTCATCACCTGCCGCTGGATCAATCCGTTGGGGCCCTCGGTCTGGTTCTGCTGCCGGGCCTGCTCAGGCGGGACGGTGGCCGGGAACTTCTGCTGTGCGCGGTCCTCCTTGGACAGCGCGCCCATGGTCACCATGCCGTCGAGCACCCAGTTCCAGCGCTCGGCGGCGCCCTCCGGGTCGACGGCCGGGTCCAGGGTCGACGGCCGCTGGATCAGCGCCGCGAGCAGCGCCCCCTCGGCCACGTCGAGCTGCTCGACGGGTTTGCCGAAGTACGCCTTCGACGCCGCGCCGATGCCGTAGGTGCCGCGGCCGAAATAGATGATGTTCAGGTACGCCTGCAGCACTTCGTCTTTCGACCACTGCCGCGACATCTTGGTGGCGATCACCAGTTCCTTGGCCTTGCGGACCAAGCCGCCCACGCCGGAACGGGCGTCACCCACCAACGCGTTCTTCACGTACTGCTGCGTGATGGTCGACCCGCCCTGCAGGTCGCCACCGAAGATGTTGTTCTTGAACGCCCGCGCGAAGCCGGAGAACGAGAAGCCCGGGTTGGTGTAGAAGTCCCGGTCCTCGGCGGCCATCACCGCGTTGCGGACGTGCACCGGGATCTGGTCGATGTTGACGTCGACCCGGTTGCCCTCCGGCGGCACGAACTTCGCGAGCTCGGTGCCGTCGCTGGCCAGGATGGTCGACACCTGGTTGGTGCGGATGTCGCCCGGCTTGGGGATGTCGACGATGAGGTACGCCATCGCGAACGTGACGATCGGCAGTACCAGCAGCACCACGGCGCCCGCGTAACAGAGCCGGCGGAACACCTTCCAGTTCCACTTGAACTGCGGCAACTGCGGACCGCCGGACTTCCCGCCACCGGTCCGCGGGGGTGGCGGCGGCGGCGACTTCGGCGGCGGATTCATGCCCGCGCTCGCGCTCATCGGGGGCTGGCCCGGCCGCTTGGTGCCGTCGAGCGCGGCCTTCACGGCGTCGATCGGATCGCGCAGCCGCGGATCGTCGGCCTTACCGACCGGCGGCAGGATCATGGTGCGCCGGTCATCCGGCGGCACGGGTCCCGGGCGTCCTTGCGGTGCGCCCGCGCCCGGTCCTCTGGTCGCGTCCTTGTCCGATCGGCTGTGGCGCCCAGCCCCGCCCACTCCGTCACTCACTGGCGGTGCGCGCTTTCGAGCGCGCCGCACGGGTGCCGCGAGGCTTCGCCGCCTTCGGGGGACTCGGCGTCCCTAATACATATGACTTGACCAAATGATTCCAACTGCAAGTGCGGCATACCTCCACCACGTGAACCGCGAATTCGTCGAACTTGGCGGCCAGCAGGACGAGCTCCTCGGTGCTGCGGGCCGAACCCGACACCGCTCCGAGATGATCACCGAACACCCACGACACCAATGTCAGTGGTTCCTTCCGGCAGATCGGGCACATCACCGAACTGGTACGACCATGAAATTTTGCTGCGCGCAGCAGGTAGGGGTTGGCATCACAAACCTCGGTGACGCCGGTGCGCCCCGAATAGACCTCGGCCAGCAGCGACCTGCGCCGGAGCGCATAGTCGACCACCTGCCGCTGCAATCGCACGTTGACCAGAGTACGTCGGGCACCGCAGCGCCGATGCGTGATGGCACGCATGTAGCCGGGTTGTGGCCGGCTCGATAGGTGCGGTGGCAAAAGGGCTTGTGGCCGGGCTCACGCAGGCGCGCCACCTGACCTTTACGCTTTCCCGGTGGCCACCGCAGCGACCCGGGCGAAAGACAGCGACCGCAACGACACCTGCCAGATTCTGGACACGGCACTGGCCGACGGCCAGCTGTCCGCCGAGGAGCACCGGCAGCGCGTCGCGGCGGCCACCAAGGCCGTCACCCTCGGAGAACTGCGCTCGCTGGTGACCGATCTGCAGACCGCGAACGCGTCGGTCAAGCTGCCCAACTTGAAGACCGGCGCCGGTCGGCCCGTCCGCACGACGGGTTGGGGCATCCTGGCCGCCGGCGCCGCGGTGATGCTCGTCGTCGGCGTCGCGATCGGTTGGGGTATCTACGCCGCGCCCGGCCAGTCCCCGCTGACCGCCGCGGAGGACCCGGGTGCCAAGCCCGACGGCGTCGCTCCCCTGGTGCTGACCCCGCCGCGCCAGCTGCAGTCGCTCGGCGGGCTGACCGGGTTGTTCACCCAGATGAAGAAGAAGTTCGGCGACACCACCGGCTACGAGCTGACCGTCTATGAGGACTACGCGATCCTCGAGCGCCCCGACCCGGGTGAGCCCCGCCGGGTGCTGCGGTACGACTACCGCGGCGGCTGGGACGACCCCGACACCACGACCGTCAGCAGTGACGAGCGTGTCGTCGACCTGGGCAAGTTCGACGTCGAGAAGATCACCGGAATCCTGCACGGCGCCCCGGAGACCCTGGGCATCAAGCGCAACGAGATCAACACCGTCTACCTGATCTTCAAGGCCGGCAAGGACAGCACCGCCCCGCCGGACACCGTCGCGATCTCGATCTACGTGTCCGGAAAGTTCAACAACAGCGGCTACATCGACCTGGATCCCGAAGGCAACACGAAGCGCATCAACTACCCCGGCTGATTCGCCCCGTGTTCGGCCGGTGTTGACGGCCGCATCGAATGTCGTTCATCTCCATATGCGGCTCGATTGGCCGCGTATATATCGGCGCGATACTATTGCGCGAGGTGTTGAAGCGTCCTAGCGCTCAATATGCGATGTCGTCAATTAATGTCGGGAGGTGACACTGTGCTGGAGCTGGCCATCCTGGGGCTTCTGCTGGAGTCCCCTATGCACGGCTATGAGCTGCGCAAACGGCTGACCGGTCTGCTCGGCGCGTTCCGGGCGTTCTCGTACGGCTCGTTGTACCCGGCGTTGCGTCGCATGCAGGCCGACGGCCTGATCGTCGAAGACGCGGCACCGCTCGGTTCGACGAAGGTGCGTCGCGCGCGTCGCGTCTACCAACTCACCGACGCCGGCAAGCAACGGTTCACCGAACTCGTCGCGGACACCGGCCCCCAGAACTACACCGATGACGGATTCGGTGTGCACTTGGCGTTCTTCAACCGGACTCCCGCCGAAGCCAGGATGCGAATCCTGGAAGGGCGGCGCCGTCAGGTCGAGGAACGTCGCGAAGGTCTGCGCGAGGCGATCGCACGGGCCAGCAGTTCACTCGACCGCTACACCCGGCAGCTGCATCAGCTCGGGCTCGAGTCCAGTGAACGCGAAGTGAAATGGCTCAACGAGCTGATTGCTGCCGAGCGCGTGGCAACTGCCGGACCGACGGCGCCGCCGTCACAAGGCCACGCCGACCAAACCTGAGCGCACCCGCCCACGGCGAACGCACTGAAAGAGTAGGAAAAGGAGACCGTCACATGTCTGAGTCGAATGAGGTTCGGGTCGCAATCGTCGGCGTAGGCAACTGCGCGGCGTCGCTCGTCCAGGGCGTGCAGTACTACCAGGACGCCGATGCGAACTCAACGGTGCCGGGTCTGATGCACGTGAAGTTCGGCCCGTACCACGTCCGCGACGTGAAGTTCGTGGCCGCGTTCGACGTGGACGCCAAGAAGGTCGGCTTCGACCTCTCCGAGGCCATCTTCGCCTCCGAGAACAACACCATCAAGATCGCCGACGTGCCGCCGAGCGACGTCATCGTGCAGCGCGGCCCGACCCTCGACGGCATCGGCAAGTACTACGCCGACACCATCGAGGTCTCCGACACCGACCCGGTCGACGTGGTCAAGGCCCTCAAGGACGCGAACGTCGACGTCCTGGTCTCCTACCTGCCCGTCGGTTCCGAAGAGGCCGACAAGTTCTACGCCCAGTGCGCCATCGACGCCAAGGTCGCGTTCGTCAACGCCCTGCCCGTGTTCATCGCTTCGGACCCGGTGTGGGCCAAGAAGTTCGAGGACGCCGGCGTGCCGATCGTCGGCGACGACATCAAGAGCCAGGTCGGTGCAACCATCACCCACCGCGTGATGGCCAAGCTGTTCGAGGACCGCGGCGTCACCCTGGACCGCACCTACCAGCTGAACGTCGGCGGCAACATGGACTTCAAGAACATGCTCGAGCGCGAGCGCCTGGAGTCCAAGAAGGTCTCGAAGACGCAGGCCGTCACCTCGAACCTGACCGGCTCGCTGGCCGACAAGGTCTACGACAAGAACGTGCACATCGGCCCGTCGGACTACGTCGCCTGGCTCGACGACCGCAAGTGGGCGTACGTGCGCCTCGAGGGCCGCGCCTTCGGTGACGTGCCGCTGAACCTCGAGTACAAGCTCGAGGTGTGGGACTCCCCCAACTCGGCCGGCATCATCATCGACGCCGTGCGCGCCGCCAAGATCGCCAAGGACCGCGGCCTCGGCGGCCCGATCCTGCCGGCCTCGGCCTACCTGATGAAGAGCCCACCGGTGCAGGTCGCCGACGACCTCGCCCGCACGCAGCTGGAAGCCTTCATCGAGGGGTAATTATCGACGTCAGAGTGGGCGGCCAGGTGAAACCTGGTCGCCCACTTTGTGTTTGAGGCCACGGGGCGACCGGGACCGATGTTGTGAGACTGGCCACAACCGCATTTTAAACTGGATTGAGTCCAAAAAAAGCGGCTAAGGTGGGTACTCGTAAGAGACATCCGACAGACCCGAAGAGAGGTTCTCGTGGCCCTGATCAACAAGCAGATCAAGCCGTTCTCCGCGACCGCATACAAGAACGGCACCTTCATCCCCGTGTCGGACGCCGACATCCAGGGCAAGTGGGCCATCTTCTTCTTCTACCCGGCCGACTTCACCTTCGTCTGCCCGACCGAGCTCGGCGACCTCGCCGACCACTACGAGGAGCTGCAGCGCCTCGGCGTCGAGGTGTTCTCGGTCTCCACCGACACCCACTTCACCCACAAGGCGTGGCACGACTCGTCCGACACCATCGGCAAGATCCAGTACGCCATGATCGGTGACCCGACCCTGCAGATCAGCACCAACTTCGAGGTGCTCCGTGAAGACCAGGGCCTGGCCGACCGCGGCACCTTCCTGGTCGACCCCGACGGCGTCGTCCAGTTCACCGAGGTCACCGCCGAGGGCATCGGCCGCAACGCCGCCGAGCTGGTCCGCAAGGTCAAGGCTGCCCAGTACGTGCGCAACCACCCGGGCGAGGTCTGCCCGGCCAAGTGGGAAGAGGGCGAAGAGACCCTGGCCCCGTCGCTGGAACTCGTCGGCAAGATCTAATTCCGCTCTGCTGATGGCGGTACGGGCCCGGTTCGCCCGGCCCGTACCGCCCCCCAGAACTGCTTCACCCCAACATCTTTCGGGCCGCGAACGGCCCAGCCATTCCTATCCTCGATGGAGTTGATCCGCATGCTCGACACCTCACTCGCCGGCCAATTGAAGTCCCTGCTGGAGCGGCTGACCGTGCCGATCGAGCTGGTGTCCTCCCTCGACGACGGTCCAAAGTCCGCCGAGCTCGCCGAACTGCTCACCGAGATCGCGGCGATGTCGGACAAGATCACCTACGCGCGCACCGACGACGACGCCCGTCGGCCGTCGTTCGCCATCCGCCGCACCGGCACCGACGTCGAGGTGCGGTTCGCCGGCATCCCGCTGGGCCACGAGTTCTCGTCGCTGGCCCTGGCCCTGCTGCAGGTCGGCGGATACCCGTCGAAGGAAGCCCCCGAACTGCTCGAGCAGGTCCGGAACCTCGACGCCGACCTGCACTTCGAGACCTACTTCTCGCTGTCCTGCCAGAACTGCCCCGACGTGGTGCAGGCGCTGAACCTGATGGCGATCCTCAACCCCCGCATCAGCCACGTCGCCATCGACGGCGCGCTGTTCAAGGACGAGGTCGAACAGCGCAAGGTGCTGGCTGTCCCCACCGTCTTCCTCAACGGTGAAGTGTTCGACTCGGGCCGCATGACCCTCGAGCAGATCATCGGCAAGGTCGACGTCGGCGCCGCACAGCGCACCGCCGAGGCGATCGCCGAGAAGGAGCCCTTCGACGTGCTGGTCGTCGGCGGTGGCCCCGCGGGCGCCGCGGCCGCAATCTACGCCGCCCGCAAGGGAATTCGCACCGGCGTGGTCGCCGAGCGCTTCGGCGGCCAGGTGCTGGACACCATGTCGATCGAGAACTACATCTCCGTCCCGCACACCGAGGGGCCGAAGTACGCCGCCGCGCTGGAAGCTCACGTCAACGAGTACGACGTCGACGTCATGAAGACGCAGCGCGGCGCGAAGCTGCTGCCCGCGCTCGACGAGGGCGGGCTCATCGAGATCTCGCTGGAGAGTGGCGCCTCGCTGACGGCCCGCACCGTCATCCTGTCGACCGGTGCCCGCTGGCGCGCGATGGACGTGCCGGGTGAGGCCGAATACCGCAACAAGGGCGTCACCTACTGCCCGCACTGCGACGGGCCGCTGTTCAAGGGCAAGCGCGTCGCCGTCGTCGGCGGCGGCAACTCCGGCGTGGAGGCCGCGATCGACCTCGCCGGCGTCGTCTCGCACGTGACGCTCATCGAGTTCGACTCGGTGCTGCGCGCCGACGAGGTGCTGCAGCGCAAGCTGCGCAGCCTGCCGAACGTCGACATCCTGCTGAGCACGCTGACCACCGAGGTCCTCGGCGACGGCGACCAGGTGACCGGCCTGACTTACCAGGACCGCACCACCGGCGAGTCGCACCAGCTCGACCTGCAGGGCGTCTTCGTCCAGATCGGCCTGCTGCCCAACACCGAGTGGCTCGAGGGCAGCGTCGAGCTGTCCAAGCGCGGCGAGATCGTCATCGACGAGCGCGGCCAGACGTCGGTCCCCGGTGTGTTCGCCGCCGGTGACTGCACGACGGTGCCGTTCAAGCAGATCGTCATCGCCGCCGGCGCCGGTGCCACCGCAGCCCTGTCGGCGTTCGATCACCTGATCCGGACCACCGCCCCGGTCGGTAGCTGAGCGCTCCACGGCTCGGGCGTAGTGTCCGAAGACGTGGCCCAGGAGATTTCTGACGACGACCTGCTGACGCTCGACGAGTTCGCGCTGCTGCCCGAGAACGCCGAGCAGATCGGGGCCGACGGTCCGCTGCCGACGGTGTCGCGGCTCGACGACGGCCCGATCAGCATGCTGAAGTGGGGCGTCGCGGCACCTGAGGTGGTGTTCCTGCACGGCGGTGGGCAGAACGCCCACACCTGGGACACCGTGATCCTGGGTCTCGGGGTCCCGGCGCTGGCCATCGACCTGCCCGGGCACGGGCGCTCGGCGTGGCGCGAGGACGGCGACTACGGCCCCAAGCTCAACGCGGAAACGCTGCGGCCGGTGCTGCGGGCGCACGCCCCCGACGCCCGGCTGGTGGTCGGCATGTCCCTCGGCGGGCTGACGGCGCTGCGGATCGCGGCGACCGAGCCGGCCCTGGTGCCCGAGCTGGTACTGGTCGACGTCACGCCGTCGGCCCCCGAGCGCCACGAGCAGATGACGCAGGCGCAGCTGGGCGCCGTCGCGCTGGTGAAGGGTGACCGGAACTTCCCCAGTTTCCAGGCGATGCTCGACGTCACCGTCGCGGCGTCACCACACCGCAGCCGGAACTCGTTGCGGCGCGGTGTGTTTCACAACGCCAAGCAACTCGACGACGGCACCTGGACCTGGCGCTACGACGCGTTGCGCGTCGGCGATGGTTTCAGCGGGCTGTGGGACGACGTCCCGTCGATCACCATGCCGACCACGCTGGTGCGCGGCGCCAAGTCGTACTTCGTCCACGACGACGATGCCGCCGCTTTCGCGGCCGGCGCGCCGGGTTTCCGGCAGACCCACGTGGTCGCCGATTCCGGGCATTCCGTGCAGGGCGATCAGCCGGCCGCGCTCGTCGAAATCCTGCGGGGCGTCCTCGGCGGCTAGCGTGGGGTCATGACCCTTCCCATTCGCATCGGGGTTCAACTGCAGCCCCAGCACTCCTCCAACTACGGCTTCATCCGCGACGCGGTCCGGCGCGCCGAGGACCTCGGCGTCGACGTCGCCTTCAACTGGGACCACTTCTTCCCGCTGTACGGCGACCCCGACGGCGCACACTACGAATGCTGGACCATGCTGGGCGCCTGGGCCGAGCAGACGTCGCGCATCGAGATCGGCGCGCTGGTCACCTGTAACTCGTACCGCAACCCGGAACTGCTGGCCGACATGGCGCGGACCGTCGACAACATCTCCGACGGGCGGCTGATCCTGGGCATCGGATCGGGCTGGAAAGAGAAGGACTACGACGAGTACGGCTACGAATTCGGTACGGCCGGAAGCAGACTCGACGACCTGGCAGCGGCCATGCCGCGCATCGTCTCGCGGCTGGGCAAGCTGAACCCGCAGCCGGTGCGCGAGATCCCGGTCCTGATCGGCGGGCAGGGCGAGCGCAAGACGCTGCGGCTCGTCGCGCAGTACGCGCAGATGTGGCACAGCTTCACCACGGCGGCGACCTACCCGGAGAAGGCCGCCGTGCTGGACCGGCACTGCGCCGACATCGGCCGCGACCCGAGCACCATCGTCCGCTCGGCCGGCGTCGACAACAGCGGCGAGGGCCTGATCGCCAACGCCGAAGCCCTTACCGCGCTCGGTGTTTCATTGCTGACGGTGGGCGTCAACGGGCCCGACTACGACCTGACCGACGCCGAGACGCTGGTCCGGTGGCGCGACACCCAGTAGTGGGGGCTGCCCGGCCGGATGAATTCCCGGCGAGCTGAAGCCGCTGCATTCGGCCGGGTACCGGCTAGGTTGACCTGCGTGACCTCTTTCCTGCGTGCGACGGTAGCGATACTGGTGGCACTCCTGGTCGGCTCGCTGAGCGTGGGCGTCCCGGCCCGCGCCACCACGGACCAGTGCGCGCCACCGGGCGTGCAGAGCGCCAGTGCCCTGCCCACCAACCTGGCCACCGCCGCCCAAGGCGACGGCACCGACAAATACACGACACCTGGCACCCAACCGCTTTCGACGGTGCGGCCCGACACCTTGGGGCTCGGCACGCCGGGAGTGCTGACCGTCGGCACACTGTCCGATGCCCCGCCGAGCATCTGTATCAACTCCAGCGGCCAGTTCACCGGATTCGACAACGAGCTGCTGCGGGCCATCGCCGAGAAGATCGGCCTGCGCGTCAACTTCGTCGGCACCGACTTCGCCGGCCTGCTGGCGCAGGTCGCGTCCCGCCGCTTCGACGTCGGATCGTCATCGATCACCACCACCGACGCCCGGCGCCGCACCGTCGGGTTCACCAATGGCTATGACTTCGGCTACTTTTCGCTCGTCGTGCCGACCGGATCGGCCATCAACGGGTTCGGCGCACTGAAAGCCGGGCAGCGTATCGGCGTCGTGCAGGGCACCGTGCAGGAGGCCTACGTCGTCGACACCCTGCACCTGGAACCGGTGAAGTTCCCGGACTACGCCACCGTGTACGCCAACATCAAGACCCGGCAGCTCGACGCCTGGGTGGCGCCGTCGCAGCAGGCCTCCGGCACCGTGCAACCGGGCGACCCGGCGCGCATCGTCGAAAACACCTTCAGCTTGGACAATTTCGTGGCCTACGCGGTCGCCAAGGAGAACAAGCCGCTGATCGACGCCCTCAACGCGGGGCTCGACGCGGTGATCGCCGACGGCACCTGGGCCCGGCTCTACGCCGACTGGGTGCCGCGGGCACTGCCGCCGGGCTGGAAGCCCGGATCGAAGGCCGCACCCGCGCCGCAGCTACCCGACTTCAACGCCATCGCCGCGTCTCACGCCTCAGCGGCCCCGTCGGCCGGTCCCGCGCCGAAATCCACGCTCTCGCAACTGAAAGACGCGTTCCTGGACTGGCGCCTGTACCGGCAGGCGATCCCCGATCTGTTCAAGACGGGCCTGCCGAACACCCTGATCCTGACCATCAGCGCGAGCGTCATCGGCCTCATCATCGGCATGGCGCTGGCCATCGCCGGCATCTCCCGGTCGCGCTGGCTGCGGTGGCCGGCCCGGGTGTACACCGACATCTTCCGCGGCCTGCCCGAAGTGGTGATCATCCTGGTGATCGGGCTGGGCATCGGGCCGGTCGTCGGCTCGCTGACGGGAAACAACCCGTACCCCTTGGGAATTGCCGCGCTGGGCCTGATGGCCGGCGCGTACATCGGTGAGATTCTGCGCTCCGGTATCCAGAGTGTGGACGCCGGCCAGCTCGAGGCCTCGCGCGCGCTGGGCTTCGGCTATCCGGCGTCGATGCGCCTGGTGGTGGTGCCGCAGGGGGTTCGCCGGGTGCTGCCGGCGCTGATGAACCAGTTCATCTCGCTGCTGAAGGCGTCGTCGCTGGTGTACTTCCTCGGGTTGATTGCCAGCCAGCGGGAGCTGTTCCAGGTGGGCCGCGACCTCAACGCGCAGACGGGTAACCTGTCTCCGCTGGTCGCTGCCGGCCTGTTCTATCTGGCCCTGACCGTCCCGCTGACCCATCTGGTCAACTACATCGACCGGCGACTGAGCAAGGGCAAGCCCGTCGCAGCCGAGGTCGCGACTCAGGAGATCATATGACCACCCCACAGGCAGTCTCCTTGGCCGCCAAGGATATTCACCTGTCGTTCGACGCCAACACGGTGTTGCGCGGCGTCGACCTCGACGTGCCGGCCGGCACCACGACGGCGGTCATCGGGCCGTCGGGCTCGGGCAAGTCGACGCTCCTGCGCACCCTGAACCGGTTGTACGAACCGGACCGCGGCGACATCCTGCTCGACGGGCGGTCGGTGCTGAAGGACAACCCCGATCAGCTGCGCCAGCGGATCGGCATGGTCTTCCAGCATTTCAACCTTTTCCCGCACCGGACGGTGCTGGAGAACGTCACGCTGGGGCCCCGCAAACTGAAGGGCCTGGACGCCGCGGCGGCCCGCGAACTCGGGCTGCAACTGCTCGAGCGGGTCGGGCTCAAACACAAGGCCGACGTGCGCCCAGCAACCCTGTCCGGTGGGCAACAGCAACGTGTCGCGATCGCCCGCGCGCTGGCCATGAGCCCCCAGGTGATGTTCTTCGACGAGGCCACGTCGGCGCTGGATCCCGAATTGGTCAAGGGCATCCTGGCGCTCATCAGCGAACTCGGGGCGGACGGCATGACCATGGTGGTGGTCACTCACGAGATGGGTTTCGCCCGGTCAGCGGCAGATTCGGTGGTGTTCATGGATGGCGGCCGGGTGATCGAGACCGGAACCCCCGAGCAGATCTTCGAATCCGCGGAAACTCAACGTTTACGTCAATTTCTGGCGCAGGTTGTCTAATACCGACCAGTATCCGGCATACACGTTAGACTATCGAACTATGTCGTCGACGGAGCCGCAGGTCGCGGACCTTGCAGGAGACCTGCAACAGGTCCTCTCCAAGCTGTTCAACGTGATGCGCCGACGCGTCGAGATCCCGAAGGACGCCGAAGCCGGCGCCGATCTGACCCTGGCGCAGCTGTCCATCCTGCTGACGCTGCTGGATCGTGGCCCCATCCGGATGACGGAGCTGGCCGCCCACGAACGCGTCCGCACCCCCACCACGACGGTGGCGATCCGGCGGTTGGAGAAGCTGGGTCTGGTCAAGCGTTCGCGTGACCCATCCGACCTGCGCGCCGTGCTGGTCAATGTGACGCCGCGCGGACTCGTGCAGCACCGTGAGGCGCTCGAGGCCCGCCGGAAGGTGCTGATCGCAATGATGGCCAACCTGACGCCCGAGGACATCGACCACATCGCCAAGGCCCTTGGGCCGCTGGAGAAGCTGGCCACCAGCAGCGACGACTAGGCGTGGGTCACCCCAGCCAGTCGAGCACGGCGGCGGCGGTCCACGACTGCTGCATGCTGCCGAGCGGTTCCCCGGTGAACGGTTCGTAGTATTCGGCGAACGTGCCGTCGCTGGCCTGCCGCAAGCCTTCCCGCCGCAGGATCGACGCGCGCTCGGACCAGCCGCGGCGCGCGAAACACCACGAGAAGAGCCACGTCATCACCGGCCACACCGGGCCGCGCCAGTACTCGCGCGGACGGAAATCGCGGGACACCGGTGACGTCGACGGGATCAGCGGGTACTTGAGGTCGGGATGCGCGCAGAACCGCGGCCCCTCCAGCAGGCGCAGCAGCGCCCGTTCGCGGTCATGCGGCAGACCGCCGCAGAGCAACGGCGCGAACTGCGCCACCGTCTCACTCGGAATCCACTTGCCGGCCCGCAGGTCGAAGTCCCGCGCCGCGCCGGTGCGCTCGTCGCTGGTCGCCACCACACCCTGCCGGAACCGCTCGGCCCACGAATAAAGTTCGCGCACATCGGAATTCGGACGTTTGTAGTCCTCACCGATCTCGGCCAGGACCGTGCACGCCACCGACAGGATCGCCGAGACGAAAACGTCCTCGACCTGGAAACTCATGACCTTCGGCAGCAGCGCGTCGTCGTACCGGACGGACTTCATCTCCTCCAGCAGCCACAGGTACCGGTCGTACTCGACGTCGGACGGCCGCTGGCTGGTGTCGGTGATGATCGCGTTGTCCTCACGCTGATACTCGGGCACCGCACCCGGAATCACGTTGGCGTACGCGCTATCCCACCGCGGTGAGTTGTCCATGCCGGACTCCCAGCCGTGGTACAGCGTCACCCGGCCGTGTTCCTGTGGGTCACGCGCCTCGGCCAGCCACCGGTGCCAGCGCACCAGGTCGTCCCACCGTCGGTCCAGGAACGCCTCGGCGACCACCCGGGTGGAGCGCCCACGGGTCCGGGCGTGATCCAGAATCCGTTGCACCGCAATGGCATGCACGGGCGGCTGAGTGATGCCGGAGGTGTCCCGGTTGCGCGGCGCGTTGACGGCCAGACTGGAGGTCTCCCACCGCGCCGGCCCCGGGAAGTAGCCGTCGACCCCGTTGGCGAACACGATGTGCGGGATCATGCCGTTGGCCCACTGCGCCGACAGCAGGGTGTCCAGCTCGACGACGGCGCGCTCGACCGTCAGCGACGCCAGACCGATCGACACGAACGCGGCATCCCAGCTCCACATGTGCGGGTACAGCAACGGCGCGGCCGTCGTCATGACGCCCAGGTCATTACCGCGCAGCAGGTAGGCGGCACGGGCCGAGAGCTGGGTGGGCGCGAAGCTGTGGTCGGGTGGCATCGCTGTCCATTGTGCGTCGCGGCCCGGGGATTCGCTGATCGGTAGGCTCACGCCATGCCGACCGCAATGATCACGGGCGCTTCCCGGGGCCTCGGAATGGCCATCGCCGAAGCCCTCGCGCCGACCCACACGCTGTTCCTGGCCGGCCGGCCGACGGCCGAACTCGACGCCGTCGCCGAGCGTCTGGGCGCGACCACGTGGCCCATGGACCTCACCGACTACGAGGGCGTCGAGGCGACGGTCGAGCCGATCGTCGAACTCGACGTACTGGTCCACAACGCCGGCGTCGCGTACCCGGGCCGGGTCGGCGAATCCTCCATCGAGGAGTGGCGAGCCACCATGGAAGTGAATGTGCTTGGCGCCGTGGGACTTACGCTGCCGCTGCTGCCGGCATTGCGGGCGGCCCGGGGCCAGGTGATCTTCGTGAACTCCGGTGCCGGACGCAGCCCCTCCCCCGGCCTGGCGTCGTACACGGCCAGCAAGTTCGCGCTGCGGGGTTTCGCCGATGCCCTGCGCACCGACGAACCGGCGCTGCGGGTGACGACGGTGTACCCCGGCCGCATCGACACCGACATGCAGTGGAACCTGGTGGCCTACGAGGGCGGCGACTACGACCCGGCGCGGTTCCTGAAGCCCTCGACCGTCGCGCAGGTGATCGCGCAGATCGTGGCCACCCCGGACGACGCCCACCAGCACGAGGTGATCATTCGCCCGCGCTGACGTGCGGCTCGGTATTGGAGAGGATGGCCGCATGGCCGTAGACCCACAAGTGCTCGCCGCGATCGACCGCGCGGTACGTGCCGACCCCGCCAACCGCGCGCTGCGTCTGCACCTCGTCGACCTGCTGCTCGATGACGGCCAACACGCCGCGGCACTCGGTCACTGCGAAGTGCTGCTCCAGCAGTCTCCCGACGACGCCGATGCCCTCGGGCGAAAGGCCAAGGCGCTCAGTCAATTCGGACTGCCACCCGTCGACCCGCCCGCGACTCCGCCAGCCGCGCCCCCGGCTCCACCGACTCCGCCAGCTCCCCCGGTACCGCCGGCTCCCCCGGCCAGTCCGTCGCACGAGCCGGCGTGGGCCACCACCGAGGAGGACGACGACGTCATCTCCGCCAGCGACCTCATCGACATCGTGCGGCCCGAGCTGACACTCGCCGATGTGGCGGGGATGGAGGACGTCAAAGAGCGCCTCCGCATGGGTTTCCTCGAACCCATGCGCAACGAGGAACTGCGCCGATCATTCGGACACACGCTGCGGTCCAGCCTGCTCCTGTGGGGGCCTCCGGGCTGCGGCAAGACGTTCCTGGCCAAGTCGCTCGCCGGCGAACTGGGCCTGTACTTCATCCACGTCGGAATCGCCGACGTCCTGGACAAGTGGCTCGGCAACAGCGAGCGCAACATCAAGAACGTTTTCGACGAGGCCCGGCAGCTGCGGCCGACCGTGCTGTTCATCGACGAGCTGGACGCGCTGGGCCACAAGCGCGCACAGACGTCGAGCTATATCCGCAGCATCGTCAACCAGTTGCTCCTCGAGCTGGACGGGGCCGCCAGCGACAACGAAGGCCTGCTGGTCCTCGGCGCAACGAACCAGGTCTGGGACATCGACCCGGCCCTGCTCCGCCCCGGACGCTTCGACCGCAAGGTGCTGGTGCTGCCACCGGACCAACCGGCCCGCCAGGCCATCCTCGCCCACCACCTCCGGCACAGCCCGACCGGCCCGCTCGACCTGGCGCGGATCGCGGCGCGCACCGACGGCTATTCCGGGGCCGATCTTGCTGGATTGTGCCGCCGCGCAGTCGAATTCGCGCTGCACGAGTCGGTGCGACGGGGTACCACCCAACCGGTGACCCAGAGTCACCTCGAAGCCGCGCTGCGGGATACCCCACCCAGCACCGGGGCGTGGTTCAGCCTGGCCCAGAACTACGTCGCATTCGCCGAGAACCGGGAAGAGTTCGGCGAACTCGAGCAATACCTCCACGGCCGAAAGCGACGCCGATGACGTCGTCCAACGCTGAAGCCGTCGAGAAGGTGCGGATACTTCTCGAGCTCGACCGCAACAGCGAAGCCGAGCAAGCGGCCATCGAAGCACTGCGCCACGACCCCAACAATCCAACCCTGTTGGGAATGCTGGCCATTGCGATGGAGGCACAGGGCTTCTCCACCGATGCCCGGGGTTGGGCCGAACGGTCGCTGAGCATCGACCCGCGCCAGCCCTGGGTCCTGTCGGTCCATGCGCGCGCCATCCTCAGCGGCGCGGGAAACCCACAGGAGGCTGTTCAATCAGCTTATGCGGCAGCGCAATTGGACCCCAATGACGTCAACTACCGGTACACGCTGACCCGCGCCTATCTGAGGTCGAATCAACGGGCATACGCACAATCAACGGCGGAGTCCATCCGCGCCGTTGCGCCCGCTTCGCCGCTGGGACCGCTGGCACAGGCACTCGTCGAGATCGACCGCGTGCGGTTCTATCGCCCGAATCCGGTGTGGGCAGTGCTGATCGTGCTGCTGTCCCGAGGCCTCGCGCTGTTCGTCATGGCCATCATCTGGCTGTTCCACTTTGTGCGACGGCGCGGACCGCTACGTCGCGCGGATGCCCATCTTCTCGAGGGGCTGCGCCTGGACCCCGGCAACCCGCACACCCACGCCGTCGCCGCCGAAGTCGCCCGGATGCGCTTCCGCTATGTGCAATCGGTCGACGCCACACTGGCGCTGGCCGCGATCGACTCCGGCATGGTCGACGCCAATCAACTCGCCCGCGGCATCGCGCGGAGGACATCGATGGTTACGGTTGCCGCGTTCGCGTTCTGGGCAGTGTGGCTGCCATTCCTCAACGCGGCAGGTCACAACATCGCCGCTGTCGTTGGAACAGTGCTGGCACTCGTCGGCGGCGCGGGGGTCCTGTGGCTCGACCGTGAGCAGACGAAGCGGCTGCCGCCCGGCGTGCTGCGCCTCGTCCGCCGACGCTGGATCCTGCCCGTGACGCTGCTCGCCATCGCGGCGTTGAGCGGCCTGGTGGGCTTCGCCTCGCTCGGCTTTCCCGGTATCGCGGTTCCCACCCTGGTGACCATGACGCTGGCCCTCATCGGCGCGGTCCTCGCGATTTGTGCACGATTTTCCGCGGTCAGCGCGAAAAATCGTGCACAAATCCCTGGTTAGGCGACGATGTTGACCAGCCGGCCGGGCACCACGATGACCTTCTTGGGCGTGGCGCCGGCCAGGAAGGCCTGCACCTTCTCGTCGGCCAGGGCCGCGGCTTCCAGCGTGGCCTTGTCGGCATCGGCGGCGACGACGATCTTGCCGCGCACCTTGCCGTTGACCTGCACCGGGTACTCGACGGTGTCGTCGACCAGGTAGCGCTCGTCGGCGACCGGGAACGGGCCGTGCGCCAGCGACTTCTCGCTGCCCAGGCGGCGCCACAACTCCTCGGCCAGGTGCGGCGCCAGCGGCGCGACCATCAGCACCAGCGGTTCGACCGCGGCGCGGGCGGTGACGCCCTCCTTGGTCAGGTGGTTGGTGTACTCGATGAGCTTGGCGGCGGCGGTGTTGTTGCGCAGCGCCGCGTAGTCCTCGTTCACACCGGCGATGGTCTTGTGCAGCTGCTTGAGCGTCTCCTCGGAGACCGCGTCGTCCGAAACCCTTGGTGCACCCGTGGTTTCGTCGACGACGACGCGCCACACCCGCTGCAGGAACCGGTGCGCGCCGACGACGTCCTTGGTCGCCCAGGGCCGGGATGCCTCCAGCGGGCCCATCGACATCTCGTAGACGCGCAGGGTGTCCGCGCCGTATTCCTCGCAAATCTCGTCGGGCGAGACGGAGTTCTTCAGGCTCTTGCCGATCTTGCCGAACTCCTGGTTGACCTCGATCTCACCGTCCGGGCCCGTCCAGAAGAACTTGCCTTCGCGCTCAACGACTTCCGCCGCCGGCACATAGGTGCCGCGGGAGTCGGTGTAGGCGAACGCCTGGATGTAGCCCTGGTTGACGAGGCGCCGGTACGGTTCGCGCGACGACACGTGGCCGAGGTCGAACAGCACCTTGTGCCAGAACCGCGAGTACAGCAGGTGCAGGACCGCGTGCTCGACGCCGCCGACGTACAGGTCGACGCCACCGGGATCGCCGGCGCCGTGGATCTCCGGCCGCGGGCCCATCCAGTAGGCCTCGTTCTCCTTGGCGCAGAACGTTTCCGAGTTGTGCGGGTCGGCGTAGCGCAGCTCGTACCAGGAGCTGCCGGCCCACTGCGGCATGACGTTGGTGTCGCGGGTGTAGGACTGCAGCCCGTCGCCCAGATCGAGCTCGACGTGCACCCACTCGGTGGCCTTGTTCAGCGGCGGCGACGGCTCACTGTCGGCGTTGTCCGGGTCGAACAGCACCGGCGAGTAGTCGGGTACGTCCGGAAGTTCCACGGGCAGTGCCGAATCCGGCAGCGGGTGGGCGCGGCCGTCGGCGTCGTAGACGATCGGGAACGGCTCGCCCCAGTACCGCTGCCGCGCGAAAAGCCAGTCCCGCAGCTTGAATTCGACGCGAGCCTGTCCGCGGCCGTCCGCGATCAGCTTCTCGGTGACGGCGGCCTTGGCGTCGGCGACGTTCAGTCCGTCGAGGTAATCGGAGTTGACCACTGCGCCGTCGCCCGTGTACGCGGACTCCGAAAGATCGCCGCCGGCAATGACTTCCACGATGGGCAGGCCGAACGCCGTCGCGAACTCCCAGTCGCGCTGGTCGTGGCCGGGCACCGCCATGATGGCGCCGGTGCCGTAGCCGGCCAGCACGTAGTCGGCGATGAAGATCGGAACCTGTTGTCCGTTCACCGGATTCGTGGCGTAGGTGCCGGTGAAGACACCGGTCTTGGTCTTGTTCTCCTGGCGCTCCAGGTCGGACTTCGCGGCGATGGCGGCGCGGTAGGCGGCGACCGCCTCGGCCGGCGTGGCCTCTCCGTAGGTCCACCGGTCGTCGATGTCGGCGGGCCAGGAACCGGCCAGCAGCGAATCCACCAGGTCGTGCTCGGGAGCCAGCACCAGATAGGTGGCACCGAACAGGGTGTCCGGGCGGGTGGTGAAGACCTCGATGTCGGCGTCCCCCGCGGAGAACAGCACCTCCGCACCGACAGAGCGGCCGATCCAGTTGCGCTGCATGGCCTTGACCTTGTCGGGCCAGTCCAGCACGTCCAGGTCCTCGAGCAGGCGGTCGGAGTACGCGGTGATGCGCATCATCCACTGCCGCAACCGCTTCCGGAACACCGGGAAGTTGCCGCGCTCGCTGCGCCCGTCGGAGGTCACCTCTTCGTTGGCCAGCACGGTGCCCAGACCCGGGCACCAGTTGACCATCGAGTCGGAGCGGTACACCAGGCGATAGGAGTCGACGACCTCGGCACGTTCGGCGGCCGTCAACGCCGACCAGTTCCGGCCGTCATCGAGAGCCCTTGCGCCGGAATCGAATTCGGCGATGAGCTCGGCGACGGGCCGGGCCTTCTGCTGCGCCGCGTCGAACCAGGCGTTGTAGATCTGCAGGAAGATCCACTGCGTCCACTTGTAGAAGTCGGTGTCGGTGGTGGCGAAGCTGCGGCGCGAGTCGTGGCCCAGGCCCAACCGTCCCAGCTGCCGCCGGAAGTTGACGATGTTGGCCTCGGTCCGGGTGCGCGGGTGTGTGCCCGTCTGGACCGCGTACTGCTCGGCCGGCAGGCCGAAGGCGTCGAAGCCCAGGGCGTGCAGGACGTTGCGGCCCGTCATGCGGAAGTAGCGCGCGTACACGTCGGTGGCGATGTAGCCGAGCGGGTGCCCGACGTGCAGGCCGTCGCCCGAGGGGTACGGGAACATGTCCTGCACGAACATCTTGTCCGCCGGCACCGGCGCGCCGTCGGTGGGTGCGAGCGAGCCGACGGGATTCGGCACGTTGAAGGTGCCGCGGTCCGTCCACACCTGCTGCCAGTCGGCCTCGATGCGGCCGGCGAGTTCGGCCGTGTAACGGTGCTGCGGGCTGTCGGCGTCGACGGCCACGGCCGCCTCGGGACGCACGCCTGCCTGCGCATTCGGGGAATCGCTCACGTGCACAGGGTAGTCAACACCCCCTGCGCGACCTGCATCACGCCAGCCGATCGGCGTTGGTCTCGGTTCCGTTGCAGTGCGGTCAGAGCACGGTTGCAGGTGCGCGCCGGATCTGGTGGGCACCGCACATACCTACCTACAGTCGGCTCCAGTGCAACGCGTGAGACAGAAGTGAAGCGGAAGGACCGACGCCACATGTTCGAGAACGCCCGCCACTGGCGGCTTCTGGCAGGAGGTGTCGCCGCGGGCCTGGCGGGCGTCGTCGGCTTCGCAGGCAACACCGCATCCGCCGATCCCCTGCCACCCCAGCCCGTCGTCCCCGCACCCGCCACGGTGACCCAGACGGTCACGGTGCAGGCCGCCCCGGCGCCGGTGGCTGCGGCCCAGCCGGCCGGACCCGCGTTCATCCCCGCAGGTCAGCCCGCCGCCGTACCCCAGCCGGCCACACTCCCCCAGCCGGCCACAATTCCCCAGCCCGCGGTGGCGCAGCCGGTCATCGCCCCGGCGCCGCCGCCCACACCCGCCATCGCCCCGGCCGCCTCGGGCACCATCGCCGAGTTCTTCCGCGCCCACAACGTCGCCATGCAGCGGCAGACAGCCGCCGGCTTCACCGCGCTGAACATCGTCCTGCCGGTGCCGCCGGGCTGGGCCGCGGTGCCCGACCCGAACGTGCCCGACGCCTTCGCCGTGATCGCCGACCGCGTCGGCGGCGACGGCCTCTACACCTCGAACGCCGCGCTGCAGGTCTACAAGCTCGTCGGCGACTTCGACCCGCGCGAAGCCATCAGCCACGGCTTCATCGACAGCCAGCAGCAGGTCGCGTGGCGGTCCACCGACGGTTCGATGGCTGATTTCTATGGCATGCCGTCGTCGATCATCGAAGGCACGTACCGCGAGAACAACCTGACGCTGAACACCTCGCGGCGGCACGTCATCGCGACGTCGGGCGCCGACCGCTACCTGGTGACGCTGTCGGTGACCACGAGTGCCCAGGTGACCGTCGCGTCCGGCAACGCCACCGACGCCATCGTCAACGGCTTCAAGATCAGCGCACCGGGTGCACCGGCCGCAGCGCCGGCGCCGGCCGCCGTCCCCGCACCGGCCGCAGCACCTGCACCGGCTGCTGTGCCCGCGCCCGTCGCACCGGCTCCGGCCGCGCCGATGGTCCCGGCACCGGCCGCCGTCGCGCCGCACGCCGCCGGGGCCGTACCGCTCACCGCGTCGATCCCCGGCCTCGGCCGCTGACCGGTCACCGGTTTGGAGCGGCCGCCCGGCCGCCCCTATCCTGAGACGCATGCTGATCGCCGCGGTGCTGTGCCTGTGCGCGGCCGTGGTGACCGCGGGCGTCGGCGCCTGGTCGCTGAGCCGCCCCCCATCGACCGACACCGTGCCGCGCGTGCTGCGCTCGGTGGCACCGATCCAACTCGCGACGGCCGCGATGCTCGCCGCCGGTGGTGCCGTCGCGCTCGTCGCACCGCGCAGCACCGGGGTGATGGTGTTGATGGTCTGCGTCATCGGCGCCGTCGGCACCTTCGCCGCCGGCTGCTACCAGGGCGCCAAGGCCGGGGCCGCCATGATGGCCCGGGAGAACGCGCCCGCCGGTGACGGCTGCGCCGGCAGCTGCGCCAGCTGCACGCTGTCCTGCAGCTGATTTCGCCGGTTAGTTACGGCTCACATCGATCGGGTGCGTCGCCAGCATCGCCATGGGCATCGGCTGACGGCGTAGCACCCGCGACCACAGATCCACCCGCGGTTCCACGAGGACGTCCGACGGCAGCGCAGACAGGACGATCCAGTCGTCGCGCTCGATCTCACCGTCGAGCTGACCCACCGACCATCCCGAGTAGCCGGCGTAAATCCGCACGCCCTCGACGGCGCCTTCGATGTCCTCGGGGTCGGCGTCCAGGTCGACCATCGCGATGCGGCCCTGCACATGTCGCAGCCCCGGCACCGACGACGCGTCGACGCCGACCTTCATGGTCGCCAGGCACAGCGCGGAATCGCGTTTCACCGGACCGCCGATGAACATCGACTTGGGTTTCTTCGCGAGCTTCGCCCACTGCGGCAGCACGTTGTAGACGGCCGTCTCGCTGGGCCGGTTCAGGACGACGCCGAGCGTGCCACCGGAGTTGTGCTCAACGATGTAGATGACGCTGCGCCGGAACGTCGGCTCCAGCAGGTCGGTGTTGGCGAGCAGCAGTGTCCCCGCCCGAATCCGGTGCGAGGCGGGAGCGAAATCGCGGTAATCCTCCGGTTCCTCTGACTGCGCCACGCCCTCCATAATGGCACTTGAGAGCCGTCGCCGTGACCAACGCACACGGCCCGCCGGGATATTTGTACTGTGGAGCGGGTCGCTTCAACCACGCCCGGCACTCTCAAATCAGGACACGAATATCCCAGTGACCGCCCGCCGTCCCCATCACGTCGTCCTGCATGCGGTGCAGGCCCTGCCGGACTTCCGCCGGCTGCTGGAACTGCGTGCGGTCAGCCAGTTCGGCGACGGACTCTTCCAGGCCGGCCTGGTGGGCGGCCTGCTGTTCAGCCCGGAACGCCAGGCCACCCCGCTGGCCATCGCCGGTGCCTTCGCCGCGCTGTACCTGCCGTACTCACTGCTGGGTCCGTTTGCCGGCGCGTTGCTCGACCGCTGGGACCGCCGGCAGGTGCTCATCGTCGCCAACCTCGGCCGGCTGCTGGTGATGATCTGCGTCGGCGCGCTGCTGGCCAACGCCGCGTCCGACCAGTGGATCCTGTTCGGCGCCTTGATCGTCAACGGCTTCACCCGCTTCGTCTCCTCCGGGCTGTCGGCCGCACTGCCACACGTCGTGCCCACCGAACACGTCGTGTCGATGAACTCCGTGGCCACCGCGTGCGGAGCCGTGTCGGCGTTCGTGGGCGCCAACGTGATGCTGCTGCCCCGCTGGCTGCTCGGCGCGGGCGACACCAGCTCGGCCGTGGTGATCTGGCTGGCGGCGGTGGCCGTCGCAGTGGCGCTGTGGCTGTCGGTGCGCTTCCACCGCCACCTCCTGGGCCCTGACGACAGCGCCCGCGCCGTCCACGGTTCGGTCGCCTACGCCGTCATCACCGGCTGGGTCTACGGACTCCGGTCGGTGGCGAACGTGCCGACCGTGACGGCCACCCTCACCGGTCTGGCGGCCCACCGGATGGTGTTCGGCATCAACACCCTGATGGTGCTGGTGATCGTCCGGCACGGCGGCGGCGAACACGTCGCCGGGTTCGCGGTGACCGTCGTGTTCGTCGCCGCCGCGGGCCTCGGCTCGTTCCTGGGCAACGTCGTCATGCCGGCCGCGGTACGCCGCTGGGGTCGCTACGCAACCGCCAACGGCGCGCTCGCCGTCGCGGCAGTGGTTCAGCTCGCGGGCGTCGGCCTGCAGATACCGGTCCTGATCGCCTGCAGTCTGGTGCTGGGCACGGCCGGGCAGGTGGTCAAGTTGTGCGCCGACTCGGCGATGCAGCTCGACGTCGACGACGCCCTGCGTGGGCACGTGTTCGCCGTCCAGGACGCGCTGTTCTGGATGGCGTTCATCGTCGCGATCACGGTATCGGCGGCCGTAATCCCGGACGACGGCAAGTCGTCGGCACTGATGGCCGCCGGCTCCGTCGTCTACCTCGTGGGCATGGCCCTGCACGCGACGCTGGGCAAGCGCAGCAGAACCAGCGGTACCGTCTAGGGTGCTGCCATGGCCCCCAATGCTGCTGCCGGTGTCATCGCCGATCTGCGTGCCGAAAGTGACGACCTGGACCGTCTGGTCGCCGACCTGCCACCCGCCGAGTGGGCCACTGCGACCCCGGCCGAAGGCTGGACCATCGCTCACCAGATCGCGCATCTGTGGTGGACCGACCAGGTGTCGGTGCTGGCGGTGACCGACGAGGAAGCCTTCGCCGCGACGCTCACCGAGGCCTGGAAGAACCCGCTCGGCTTCGTCGACGTGGCGGCCGAAGAACTCGCGCAGACGCCGCCGGCAGAGATGCTGGCGCAGTGGCGCGCCACCCGGACCACGCTGCACGACGCATTGGAAGGTGTTGCCGACGGCCGCAAGCTGCCGTGGTTCGGCCCGCCGATGAGCGCCGCGTCCATGGCGAGCGCGCGGCTGATGGAGACCTGGGCGCACGGCGCTGACGTCGCCGACACGCTCGGGGTCCGGCGTGAGCCGACGGCCCGGCTCAAGTCGATCGCGCACATCGGCGTTCGGACAAGGGATTTCGCGTTCACGCTCCACGAGCTGACCCCGCCGGCCGACGTGTTTCACGTGGAACTTTCCGCCCCCGACGGCTCGGTGTGGACCTGGGGTCCGGACGACTCCGCACAGCGGGTCACCGGCTCGGCCGAGGACTTCTGCCTCCTGGTCACGCAGCGGCGGCCGCTGCGGGAACTCAACGTCAAGGCCGTCGGCGACGACGCGCAGAAGTGGCTGACCATCGCCCAGGCCTTCGCCGGGCCGCCCGGAGCCGGCCGCGACTGAGCTCGCGCCGGCTCACCGAAAGGGACCAAATGGTCGTCACGCGAGGCGACGCACAGCCATTTGGTCCTTCTCGGGCAGTGGACTAACCGCGCGCCACCACGCCCGCCGCGTCGGCCGTACCGTCTCCGTCGGCGTCTGACAGCTGCACATCCCATCGCCCGTCACCGTCGGTGTCCGCGTAGGCCACCGGCCCGGCCAGCACCCGGTCCGCGAGCCCGTTGCCATCGGCATCGATCAGCCGGTCGTCGGCCGCGCCGTCACCGTCGAAGTCGACGACCGCTCCCCCGCTCTGCTCGGTGCCGTCCAGACCGAACCACCGCAGCCCCGAGCCCACCGCCCAGGTACCCGACCCGTCGTCGGTGAACGACCGGCGCGCACCGTCGACATCGATCACGGCATGGTCGGCCCGGCCGTCCCCGTCGAAGTCGGCCAGCGCATCGTCGAACAATCCGTCGCCGTCCACATCGAGCCGCACGCCGTCCAGCGTGCCGTCGCCGTCGGCGTCCACCGCCGGCTCCCCCGGCCACCACGACGCCGACCCGTCCCCGTCACTCAGGCAATAGTCCATACCTGAATGGACGGCTGATCAGCCTCTGGCGTTCCACCATTTCTGCAATTCGGCGACGGCCTCGTCGTGGCTCAGCGGGCCGCGGTCCAGCCGCAGCTCCTTGAGGAACCGCCACGCCTCGCCGACCTGCGGGCCGGCCGGGATGCCGAGCAGCGTCATGATCTCGTTGCCGTCCAGGTCCGGCCGCACCCGGGCCAGATCCTCTTTCGCGGCCAGCTCCTCGATGCGTCGCTCGAGACCGTCGTAGTTGGCCTGCAACCGCGCCGCCCGGCGACGGTTGCGGGTCGTGCAGTCCGCGCGCACCAGCTTGTGCAACCGGCTCAGCAGCGGCCCGGCGTCGGTGACGTACCGACGCACGGCCGAGTCCGTCCACTGGCCGGTGCCCTTGTCGTCGGCGTAGCCGTGGAACCGCAGGTGCAGATACACCAGTTGCGAGACGTCGTCGACCATCTGCTTGGAGTACTTCAGCGCGCGCATCCGCTTGCGCGTCATCTTGGCGCCGACCACCTCGTGGTGGTGGAAGCTGACGCCCCCGTCGGGCTCGTGGCGGCGGGTGTCGGGCTTGCCGATGTCGTGCAGCAGCGCCGCCCAGCGCAGCACCAGATCCGGGCCCTCGTCCTCGAGGTCGATCGCCTGCCGCAGCACCGTCAGCGAGTGGTGGTACACGTCCTTGTGCTGGTGGTGTTCGTCGATCGCCATCCGCATCGCACCGACCTCGGGCAGCACGACATCGCCCAGTCCGGTCTGCACCATCAAATCCACGCCGGCCATGGGATCGGCACCGAGCATCAGCTTGTCGAGCTCGGCGGCCACGCGCTCGGCGGTGATCCGGCCCAGCTGCGGCGCCATCTCGAGCAGGGCCTCGAGCACGCGCGGCGCCACCGAGAACCCCAGCTGTGAGACGAAGCGGGCCGCCCGCAACATCCGCAGCGGATCGTCACCGAACGACACCTGCGGCGCCGACGGGGTGTCGAGCACCTTGTCGGCGAGTGCGGCGAGCCCACCGAGTGGATCGTGGAACTCACCGATGCCGCCGGGCAGGTCCGGGTTGATCCGGACTGCCATGGCGTTCACGGTGAAGTCCCGGCGCACCAGGTCGTCCTCGAGCCGGTCGCCGAACACCACCTCGGGGTTGCGGGACACCTGGTCGTAGCTGTCGGCGCGGAAGGTGGTGATCTCGATGCGCTGCCCATACTTGGCCGCCCCGATGGTCCCGAATTCGATCCCGGTGTCCCACAACGCTTCTGCCCAGCCGCGCAGCATCTTCTGCAACTCGGCCGGACGGGCGTCGGTGGTGAAGTCCAGGTCGTTCAGCTCACGGCCCAGCAGCGCGTCGCGCACACTGCCGCCCACCAGGTACAGGTCGTGACCCGCGGCGGCGAATACCCGCCCCAGGTCTACGAGCAAACCCGCATGCTTGTTCAGTGCGACCGCGGCAGCGGTCAGCAACGCGGCATCGGTACTTGCTTCGTTCGGCACGTCCGATGAGCCTAATGCGCCCACCCCGCGGTTTGGTACCGACCATCGCGGCACGGTCACAACTGGGCCACTGACCGGCGAGTGGGGACAGGGCGCCCAACCTGAGCAGCTACTATCGCTTGGGTGTCGGAAGGCGAGCGTGCCAAACCACGACGACGCCGCGGGCGACGTCGCGGTCGACGCTCGGCAGGTCCGCCCAGCGACAACACCCAGGCCACCGACACCGATTCGGCAGCCGCGCCCCGCAACGGCACCGCACAAGCAGTCCCGGCGGCGGCTCCCGCCACCCCGGCTGCCCGCAAGTCGAACAACGACCGGCTGCGCACCGTCCACGAAACATCGGCCGGCGGGCTGGTGATCGACGGCCTCGACGGCCCCAAGGACACCCAGAAGGCGGCCCTCATCGGCCGCATCGACCGTCGTGGCCGCATGCTGTGGTCACTGCCCAAGGGGCACATCGAACTTGGCGAGACGGCCGAACAGACCGCCATCCGTGAGGTCGCCGAGGAGACCGGGCTGCAGGGCAGCGTGCTGGCCGCGCTCGGCAGCATCGACTACTGGTTCGTGACCGAGGGTCGGCGCGTGCACAAGACAGTGCACCATTACCTGATGCGATTCCTGGGCGGTGAACTCTCCGACGACGACGTCGAGGTCACCGAAGTGGCGTGGGTGCCGCTTCGGGAGCTGCCGTCCCGCCTGGCCTACGCCGACGAGCGCAAGCTCGCCGAGGTGGCCGGCGAACTGATCGACAAACTGCACACCGATGGACCGGGCGCCCTGCCGCCGCTGCCGCGCACCGCGCCGCGCCGCCGCCCACAGACCCATTCCCGCACGCGGAACCATCGCACCGACGACTCCGCCCATACCCAACCCGGCCGCCGCGCGAACGGCTGCGGACCCGGGTCGTGAAGGTCAGGTTGGCGGCCTCGACAGTTCTCCTGCGCGTCCTGGCAGTCACCGCCCTGTTGCTGTTGCTCACCGCCCCGATCACGCCGCAATCGTCGGCAGGCGAACCGGGCGGGGCGACGTTCCTGCAGCTGCGCATCGACCACGTCACTCCCGACGTCGTGACCACCACCAGTGAGCCGGTGGTGACGGTCAGCGGCACCGTCACCAATGTCGGTGACCGCCCGGTGCACGACGTCATGGTGCGCCTCGAGCACGCGGCCGCGGTGACGTCGTCGTCCGGGCTGCGGACGACGCTGGCCGGGGAGCCGACCGACTTCTCCGCCGTCGGCGACTTCACCACGGTGTCGCAGGATCTGGCGCGCGGACAGAGTGTGCCGTTCCGGCTGGCGTATCCGGTGCGGTCCGCCGAGCATCCCGCCCTGGGCATCGATCACCCCGGTGTGTACCCGCTGCTCGTCAACGTCAACGGCACCCCCGACTACGGCTCGGCCGCCCGGCTCGACGACGCCCGCTTCCTACTGCCGGTGCTCGGCGTGCCGGCCACCCCGGCCGCCGTGGGCAGCGGCAGTGGCCAGCAGCCGATCGACGCCGTCGTACCCCCCGACACGGCACGCCCTGTCGCGCTGACCCTGCTGTGGCCGCTCGCCGACCGTCCGCACCTGGCGGCCGGCATCCCCGGACGCACCGAACCGGCGCGCCTCGCCGACGACGACCTCGCCACGTCCCTGGCCAACGGCGGCCGCCTCGACACCCTGCTGGCCGCGGCGGACTTCGCCACCAACGACCAGGTGGATCCCGGCGGCCTCATGCGGGGAGCCATGTGCCTGGCCGTCGACCCCGACCTGCTGATCACCGTCAACGCGATGAGCGGCGGCTACGTCGTGACCGACGACCCGGAGGCCGGCCTCAACTCGCCCACCCACCCGGGCACCGGCCAGCAGGCCGCGACCGAGTGGCTCAACAGGCTGCGGCAGCTCGCCCAACGGGTGTGTGTCACCCCGACGGTGTACGCCCAGGCCGACCTGCGCGCGCTGCAGCGCGTGGGCGACGCCGCCCTGAACACCACCGCCACCACCGATGCCGGGCCCATCGTCAACCAGCTGCTCGGCATCCAGTCCCTGCGCGGCGCGACGGTCGTCGGTGACGGCCCGCTCACGGGCCCGGCGGTACGGCTGCTGTCGGCGCAGCCCGAACCGACCGTCGCGATCGCCGCGGCGCCCATCACCGCCGACGACGCCGCGAATCCCGCCGACACCGCGCCCGTCCGCTACAGCGACAAAGTGACCGTGGCGCCGTTCGACCCGTGCGTCGCCGCGGCCCTGGCCGGCGCGGGCCGCACCCCGATCTCACCCGGGTACCTGGACACCTCGCTGCGGGTACCGCTCAACCACGACTCGCAGGTGGCGCGGCGCCAGGACGCCATCGCCTCGGTGCTGTGGCGTGGCCTGCAGCCCGACGCGCAACCGCGAAACCAGATCCTGATGCCGCCGCTGGCGTGGGACGTGACGCCCGACGACGCCCAGGCGATCCTGACGTCGGTCGCCACGGCGATCCACTCCGGCCTGGCCGTCGCCCGCCCGATGCCCGCGGTGATCGCCGACGCGCAGGCACTGCCGCCGACGCAGTCGGCCACCCCGCCGGACAACGGCACCGGCAACCCCAAGGCCCGCTACGGGGACGGCATCACCAGCCAGATCTCGACCACCATGGAACGGATCTGGGGCCTGACCGCCGCGCTCACCGTCAACACCCAGACGGGGCTGACGGGCGACCAGTACACGGCGCCGCTACGGGAGGACATGCTGCGGGCGCTGACGCAGTCGGTACCGCCGACCGTCCGCGAAGCCTTGGCCCAGGAGCGCGTCAGCACCACGCAGCGCACGATGGACGACCTGTTCCACGGCGTCACCGTCGTCAACCCCGGCGGCTCGTACACGCTGGCCACCGAACGCAGTCCCCTCCCCCTGGCCCTGCGCAACGACCTGCCGGTGCCGATCCGGGTACGGCTGGTCATCGACGCGCCACCGGGCATGACCGTCACCGACATGGGTGAGATCGAACTGCCGCCGGGCTACCTGCCGCTCCGGGTACCGATCGAGGTGCATTTCACCCAGCGCGTCGCGGTCGACGTCTCCCTGCGCACGGTCAACGGTCTGACGCTCGGCGAACCGGTCCGGCTGTCGGTGCATTCCAACGCCTACGGCAAGGTGCTGTTCTTCATCACGCTGTCCGCCGGCGCGGTGCTGTTCCTGCTGGCCGGCCGGCGGCTGTGGCACCGGTTCCGCGGTCAGCCCGACCGCGCCGATCTGGACCGCCCGCACCACAGCCGGCCCATCCGGCCCGATCCACTCGACACCGCCATCGCCCACGCCCCGGAGGACTCATGAGCGCGCCGCGCAGTCCCCGGCCTCAGGCACCCCGGGCACCCCAGGCACCGCCCCGGCGGGCCGAGCTGTCCGACGCCGCCGTCGTCTCCCGGTCCTGGGGCATGGCCTTCGCCACGCTGGTCAGCCGTATCACCGGGTTCCTGCGGATCGTGCTGCTCGCCGCGATTCTCGGTGCGGCCCTGTCGAGTTCGTTCACCGTCGCCAACCAGCTGCCGAACATGGTGGCGGCCCTGGTGCTGGAGGCGACGTTCACCGCGATCTTCGTGCCGGTGCTGGCGCGGGCCGAACGGGACGACGCCGACGGTGGTGCCGCGTTCGTGCGGCGGCTGGTCACGCTGGCCACCGCGCTACTGCTGCTGACGACGGTGCTGTCGGTCGCGGCGGCACCGCTGCTGGTGCGGCTGATGCTGGGCAGTGACCCGCAGGTCAACGAGCCACTCACCACCGCCTTCGCGTATCTGCTGCTGCCCCAGATCATCTTCTACGGGTTGACCGCGGTCTACATGGCAATCCTGAACAACCGCAACGTGTTCGGGCCGCCGGCGTGGGCGCCGGTGCTCAACAACGTGGTCGCGATCATCACGCTCGGCGTGTATGTGCTTGTCCCGGGCGAACTCTCGATCGATCCCGTCGAGATGGGCAACGCCAAGCTGCTGGTGCTCGGCATCGGCACCACACTCGGCGTCGTGGCCCAGGCCGGGATCCTGCTGTACTCCCTGCGCCAACACCGCGTCGACCTGCGGCCGCTGTGGGGCATCGACGACCGGCTCAAGAAGTTCGGCACCATGGCCGTCGCCATGATGCTGTACGTCCTGATCAGTCAGATCGGTCTGATCGTCGGCAACGAGATCGCCAGCCACGCAGCCGCTTCCGGCCCGGCGATCTACAACTACGCCTGGCTGCTGCTGCAGTTGCCGTTCGGCATGATCGGCGTGACGGTGCTGACCGTCGTGATGCCCCGCCTGTCCCGCAACGCCGCCGCGAACGACAACCCCGCGGTGCTCGCCGACTTCTCGCTGGCCACCCGGCTGACCATGGTGACGCTCATCCCGATCGTCGCCTTCATGACCGTCGGCGGTCCCGCCATCGGCAGCGCCCTGTTCGCGTACGGCAACTTCGGGGCCACCGACGCCGGCTATCTCGGCATGGCCATCACGCTGTCGGCGTTCACCCTGATCCCATATTCCATGCTGCTGCTGGAACTCCGGGTGTTCTACGCCCGCGAACAGCCCTGGATCCCGATCGTCCTGATCGTCGTGATCACCGTGGTGAAAATCGCCGGCTCGCTCATCGCGCCCCACCTGACCGACGATCGGGAACTCGTGGCCGGCTATCTCGGCCTGGCCAACGGCCTGGGCTTCCTTGCCGGTGCGACCGTCGGCTACGTGTTGCTGCGGTCGGCGCTACGGCCGCCGCGCGGCCGGATGATCGAGCTGCCGGTGATCCGGACCATCCTGGTGACCGTCTGCGCCTCACTGGGATCGGGGCTGCTCGCCTATCTCGCCGACAAACTGCTGGGGTTCGAGCGGCTGACCGAGCACGGCGGCGCCGCCGGATCGTTGCTGCGCCTGGTTCTGCTCGGCGTGATCATGCTCCCGGTGATCGTGACGGTGCTGGTGGCCGCCAAGGTGCCCGACGCGCTGGCCGCAGTGGCTTTCGTGAAGCGCCGGCTGGGCCGCGGCGGCCCCGCACCGACCCCCGCAGTCCAGGTCAGCTCGGCTGTACCGGACTCCGGACGAACCTCGGTCCCGTACCCTGGACACGGCATTTCATCACCGGTACCACCGCGGCCCGGCGCGTCCGCCACTGGCGGGGCATACCGGGGAAGTGGTACCACGGGCGGGCTTCGGAAAGGATTTGCGGTGACCGACGCACCCGCGGACCAGGGATCCGCCCCCATCTCGGATACGTCGGGCGGCAGCGACGATGTCGCCTTGCGGGCCGGCGCGGTCGTCGCCGACGGCCGCTACCGTCTGCTCGTCTTCCACGGCGGTCCCCCGGATCTGCAGTTCTGGCACGCCCTCGACATCGCGCTCGACCGCCAGGTCGCGCTCACGTTCATCGACCATGACGGCGAGCTGCCGCAGTCGATGGTCCAGGAAATCCTCACCCGGACAAGCAAACTGAGCCACATCGAGGGACCCGGCCTGGCCCGGATCCTGGATGTCACCCGGCTCGGCCACGGCGGCCTGGTGGTCAGCGAATGGATCCGCGGCGGTTCGCTCGCCGAGGTCGCCGCGACGGAACCGTCCCCGATGGGCGGCGCCCGTGCCATCCAGTCCCTGGCGTCGACGGCCGAATCCGCGCACCGGGCCGGCGTCGCGTTGTCGATCGATCACCCCGGCCGAATCCGGGTCAGCATCGAGGGCGACGTAGTGCTCGCCTTCCCCGGCACGTTGCCGTCGGCCACCCCTGAGGACGACATCCGCGGCGTCGGCGCCACGCTGTACGCGCTGCTGGTCAACCGGTGGCCGCTGCCCGAGTCCGGCGCGCTCAGCGGCATGCTGCCCGCGACGCAGAACAGCGCGGGCCAGCCCGTCGAACCCCGCGCGGTCGACGGGACCATCCCCTTCCAGATCTCCGCCGCAGCCGCCCGCGCCGTGCAGGAAGGTGGCGGAATCCGTTCGGCCCCAACGCTGTTGAACCTGCTGCAGCAGGCCACCACGGTCGCGGACACCACGGAACTGCTCGAGCCCGTCGACAGCTCGCAGGGCCCGGACTCCGAGGACGCGGCGGAACTCGAAGCGGCCGCCAAGCGGCGCAAGGCATTGCTCATCGGGGTGGGTGTCGGTGGTGCCATCCTGCTTGTGGCGCTGCTGGTGCTGGCGTCGGTGCTCAAGGGCATCTTCGGCGACGTCGGCGGCGGCCTGGACAAGCAGCAGCTCGGCCTCAACAGCCAGCGCCCGACCACGAGCGGTGCGCCGACGCCCGGCAGTGTGGTGAAACCCGTTGGTGTGACCGTGTTTTCGCCCGGCGGTGGCGCGGACTCCCCGGAGACCGCGGGCAAGGCCATCACCGGCGCCTCGGGTGATGCCTGGTCGACCGATGTCTACACCGACCCCACACCGTTCCCCGGGTTCAAGAGCGGCGTCGGCCTCATGCTGAACCTGCCCCAGGCGACCACGGTCGCGTCGGTGAGCCTGAACCTGACCAGTACCGGTACCGCGATCCAGATTCGGTCGGCGCAATCCGCCAACCCGTCCTCGCTGGATGCCACGACGGTGCTGACGCAGCCGGCGACCATGAAGACGGGCTCGAACACCATCACGATCAGCAACGCGCAGCCGACGCAGCATCTGCTGATCTGGATCTCCACGCTGGGGACCGTCGACGGCAAGAGCAAGACCGACATCTCCAACGTCGTCGTGAAGGCCGCCGCGTAGCCCCTCGGTCAGCTCCAGCCGACGAAGGACATCGCCTGGCCACCGTCGTAGCCGGAGCGTTCCAGGATGTTCCCGGACATCTTGATCTGGGTCGGGTGCGACGGATCCTGCAGATTCGCCTGGTACATGTTCCAGACCTTGATGTCGTTGCGGCTGAACACGGTGAAGACGATCGTCGTGCCCGTCGGATCTGCTGCCGCCTCGGATATTTCGGTGCTCGGCGGCGTGATTCGCTGCCCCTCGGTGTCGCTGCAGGCCGGGCGTTCAGCACCGGGCGGCGGGACCGCGTCGATCACCAGATAGTGACCGGCATCGTCATGGACCGACCGCAGATAGCGGCTGTCATCGATGAACCACAACGCCGGGCACCCGCGCAGGCTGTCGCCGCCGGGTAGTTCGCCTTCGCCCTGCGCGAGCTGGTCCGGGTCCTTCGCCACGGCCCGCACGAGATTCGGCAGGTAGGTCGGGCTGGTCCGCACGACCTTCTTCGAATCGGTGTCATAGAAATTGAACAGTTTGGCGCGCGCATCGTAGAAAACCAGCAGGCCTTGCTCGTCGAACTGTGGATTTCGGTGGTCCGGCCGTTGTTGATTCCCGAAATCCCCTGTGGGAGAAGGCTGCACGATTTCGGTGACGTCCACGGTCGATCCGGTGCTCGAGTCGTAGTACCGGACGTGGCCGTCGTTGATGGTCAGGGAATCCAGCGCGAGTTTGCGGAAGTCCTTGCTGTAGCGGGCGCGGGTGAACTGGCCGTTGCCGATGTTGCAGCCGATGGGGAAGGTCCCGATGTCCACCAGCGCGCCGGTACCGACGTTCAACTTGCTGAGCGTCGTGCTCTGCGTGTGCGTGGCGCAATGCTCAACGATCGGGCCGCTGAAGCTGGCGGCGTCAGGTGTGGGGGCCGCCGAGGTCGCCGACGACGATTTCGGGATCGGCTTCGGCTTGCCGGGTTCGGAGCAACCTGCGACCTGCGTGCCGATCAGCGCAGCCGCCGTGAGCCAGGCGAGTCCCGATCGGTGCACAATTCTCATCGATTCGAATGCCATCGGCGTCATCGGCCGAGGCTACTAAGCGACGCCCGGTTGCCGGGCCGATTTCGCGTGAACCGCGGCAAATCTGCACATCGCCGAGACAGCCGCGCTTTTCCAGTTATCCACAGGCTGGCCGACAACCATCGGTACTGGTCAAGCGGTATTTTTAGTCATCTCCGCAAATTTGCGTCGGATTCCCTGCGCAACCGGATTTATGGTTCGGAAGTGGGGAGTTTCGGGGGGCCACAGTCGGACGCATCCGACGCAGAATTGCTCGCGGCACACATCGCCGGTGAGCGATACGCGTTCGAGGAGCTGTTCCATCGACACCGCCACCAGCTGTACCGGCTCGCCCGCCTGACGAGCCACGACCCGCAGGATGCTCTGGACGCCCTGCAGGACGCGCTGTTCAAGGCCCACCGGCACGCCCCGCGGTTCCGCCACGACAGTTCGGTGCGCAGCTGGCTGTGCCGCATCGTGGTGAACTCGTGCCTGGACCGGTTGCGTCACAACAAGTTTCGACGTGCCGAAGAGCTCAGCGACGCCACCTGCCAGACCGCGGACCCCGCCCACCGGATCGAGACCACCATCGTCATCGAGCGGGCGCTGCTGCGACTGCCAGTCGAACAGCGGGCGGCGGTGGTCGCTGTCGACATGCAGGGCTACTCGGTCGCCGAGACCGCGGCGATGCTGGGTATCGCCGAGGGCACTGTGAAGAGCCGCTGCGCGCGGGCGCGCGCGAAACTCGCCCAATCGCTCGCCCATCTCGCCGACTGACGGGAACCGGTCACGTGACGTTTTCGCGCCGCGCACCCGGGCCGGCGTACTGCGGGTCTGTGCGGCGGCCGGATTAGGCTTCGGCAGGTGGACGACGATCAGGCCGACGAGTCCGTCTCCCTCGAGCTACTGGCCGACCTACAGGCCGGACTGCTCGACGACGGCACAGCGGCCGAACTGCGCCGGCGCATCCGGGACGATCCGGCGCTCGCACGTCGGTACGCCGCGCTCGAACAGGTCCGGCGCGACATCCACGACCTGGCGGAGGACACCACCGCGAGCGACCTTCCCGCCGAAGCCACCGCCCGCATCGGGTCCGCCCTGCGCGACGCCGGCCCCGGGCCGCGCCACACCGTCGTCCCCGGCCGCTCGGCCGGCCACGGCGCACGTAAGGTGCGGCCCGCCGTCGTCGCCGGTGCCGTCGCCGGGCTCGTCGCGGTCGGCATCGGCGCTGTCGTGGTGATCACCCGGTCCGGCGAACCGGCCCGCATCTCCGCCGGCCCCAAGGCCGCGTCACTGACCGTGCAGCGCCAGGCCGGGATGCCCTGGCCGGACCGGCAGATTCTGAGTCTGCGGAACCGGCCGCCCGAGCTGGGGGCCCTCGCCGCACCGGATCGCCTGCGGTCCTGTCTGGCGGGGCTCGGTTACTCCCCCACCACGTCGGTCCTCGGCGCCGCCACCCTGACCATGCGCGACCGCGCCCAGGTGCTCCTGCTGCTCCCCAAGGCCGACGACGGCGCGGTGATGGCCCTGGTGGTGTCTCCCGGCTGCAATTCGAGCGACGCCGGCCTGGCCGCCGACGCCGTCATCCCCGACGCTCCGGACCCGCCGACGCAATCGCGCCGCTGACCGCCCCGGAGCCCGCCCAACGGCCGGGAACACCGGCACTTACCCTGGTGTTATAGGCGTACCGACTCTGGCAGCAGGCCGACCAGGTATGAGCCTGACCAGAGCCAGATGAAAGGCGGCCATGACCACCCAAGACACCGTGCACGACGTGATCATCATCGGCTCCGGGCCGGCCGGCTACACCGCTGCGGTGTACACGGCTCGCGCCCAGCTCAAGCCGCTGGTTTTCGAGGGTGTCCAGTTCGGTGGTGCGCTGATGACCACCACTGAGGTGGAGAACTACCCGGGCTTCAAGGAAGGCATCACCGGCCCCGAGCTCATGGAGGAGATGCGTGAGCAGGCGCTGCGGTTCGGCGCCGACCTGCGCATGGAGGACGTCGAGGCGGTGTCCCTCGACGGACCCGTCAAGACCGTCACGGTCGACGGCGAGACCCACCAGGCCCGCGCTGTCATCCTCGCGATGGGCGCCGCGGCCCGCCACCTCGGTGTGCCGGGTGAGCAGGAGCTCATCGGCCAGGGCGTCAGCACCTGTGCCACCTGTGACGGTTTCTTCTTCCGCGACCAGGACATCGCCGTCATCGGCGGCGGCGACTCCGCGATGGAGGAGGCGACGTTCCTGACGCGCTTCGCCCGCTCGGTGACGCTGATCCACCGCCGCGACGAGTTCCGCGCCTCGCGGATCATGCTGGAGCGCGCGCAGGCCAACGAGAAGATCACCTTCGTCACCAACACCGAAGTTGTTGCGGTGGAAGGTGATTCGAAGGTCAGCGGACTGCTGCTGCGCAACACCGCCACCGGCGAGGAGAGCAAGCTCCCGGTCACCGGCGTGTTCGTCGCCATCGGCCACGACCCGCGGTCGGAGCTGGTGCGCGGCCTCATCGACCTCGACGACGAGGGCTACGTGCAGGTCAAGGGCCGCACCACCAGCACGTCGCTGGACGGCGTGTTCGCCGCAGGCGATCTGGTCGACCACACCTACCGGCAGGCCATCACCGCGGCCGGCAGCGGATGCGCGGCGGCCATCGACGCCGAGCGCTGGCTCGCCGAGCACCACGGCTGATCGTCCTTCCCCCACAGAGTTCACCCGAGAGGAGCAGTACATGAGCGAGGGCAGCGCAACGCTGACCGTCACCGACGGTTCGTTCGACAGCGACGTCATCAAGAGCGGCACCCCGGTGCTGGTCGATTTCTGGGCGACCTGGTGCGGGCCGTGCAAGATGATCGCCCCGGTGCTCGAGGAACTGGCCGGCGAGAAGGCCGGCGAGCTGACGATCGCCAAGCTCGACGTCGACGCCAACCCCGAGACCGCCCGCAGCTTCAACGTCGTCTCGATCCCGACGCTGATCCTGTTCAAGGACGGCGAGCCGGTGAAGCGCATCGTCGGCGCCAAGGGCAAGGCCGCCCTGCTGCGCGAAATCGCAGACGAACTCTGATCGCATCAGTGGCTGCGACCCGCCGGATTCGGCGGGTCGCACCGCTGCTGCCTGTGAAGTTGCGGAATCCTGAGGAGCGTCTGCGACAATGGGTCCAGGCGTCCCGCCAGTGCGCAGCTGTCCGCCCGCCTGGCGTCCGTGATTGAAAGGCCAGGAATGTCGATACTGCGTCGCGGTGACCGGGGAGGTTCGGTCACCGAGATTCGGGCCGCACTGGCCGCCCTGGGACTGCTGGACAGTCCCGACGCGGATCTCACCACCGGCAAGCACGTCGCGCTCGACCTCTTCGACGAGGATCTCGACCAGGCCGTGCGTGCATTCCAGCAGCAGCGTGGACTGCTCGTCGACGGCATGGTCGGCGAGGCGACCTACCGCGCGCTGAAAGAGGCCTCGTACCGACTGGGGGCGCGCACGCTGTCGCACCAGTTCGGCGCCCCGATGTATGGCGACGACGTCGCCACCCTGCAGGCCCGGCTGCAGGATCTCGGTTTCTACACCGGTCTCGTCGATGGTCATTTCGGCTTGCAGACCCACAACGGCTTGATGTCGTACCAGCGTGAGTACGGCATGTTCCCCGACGGCATCTGCGGTCCGGAGACGTTGCGCTCCCTGTACTTCCTGGGTTCGCGGGTCACCGGCGGTTCGCCGCACGCCATCCGCGAAGAGGAACTCGTCCGGCGCAGCGGCCCCCGCCTGACCGGAAAGCGGATCATCATCGATCCGGGCCGCGGCGGCGACGATCGCGGGCTCATCATGACCAGCCGATCCGGCCCGGTCAGTGAAGCCGACGTCCTGTGGGATCTCGCCAGCCGGTTGGAAGGCCGCATGACGGCCATCGGCATGGACACGTTCCTGTCGCGCCCCGTCAGCGGTAGCCCGGCCGATGCCGAGCGGGCCGCGACGGCCAACGCGGTCGGCGCCGATCTGATGATCAGCCTGCGGTGCGCCAGTCTGCCCAGCCCCGCGGCCAACGGCGTCGCCTCGTTCTACTTCGGCAACTCGCACGGTTCGGTGTCCACCATCGGCCGCAACCTCGCCGACTTCATTCAGCGGGAAGTCGTGGCGCGCAGCGGTTTACGCGACTGCCGGACCCACGGCCGGACCTGGGACCTGCTGCGGCTCACCCGGATGCCCACGGTGCAGGTCGACATCGGCTACGTGAGCAGCCCGCACGACCGTGAGCTGCTGACCTCTCCCGGTCACCGCGACTCGATCGCCGAAGGCATCCTCGCGGCGGTGAAGCGGCTGTACCTGTTGGGCAAGAACGACCGTCCCACAGGCACTTTCACGTTCGCCGAGCTGCTGGCCCACGAGATGTCGGTCGAGCAAGCCGGCCAGGCCGGCGCCTAGCCCTTCTCCCCTCAGCGTTTTCGTCATGCACGCCACCGTATTTCGGTGCGCGGGCTGGTTGAATCAGTCGGTATGAGTGGCGACGCCGCAATTCTCGTGACGGGCATGTCCGGGGTCGGTAAGTCGACGGCACTGTGCGGCCTTGCTGAACGGGGTTATGTCACCGTCGATACCGACGACGGTGACTGGATCGAAGTCGTCGACGGCGAGCCACTCTGGCGCGAACCTCTGATCGACGCGCTGCTGAACCAACGGCGCGATGCGCCCTTGTTCGTTCAGGGCACCGTGGCCAATCAGTGGCGCTTCTACGACCGGTTCGACGCGGTTGTACTCCTCACCGCCCCAACCGAAGTCGTGTTGGACAGGTTGCGGCGGCGCACGAACAACCCCTTCGGCAAGAGCGCCGATGAGCGCGCCCGGATCCTGGCCGACATCGCAGAGGTCGAACCGCTACTGCGGCAGTCGGCCACGCACGAGATCGACACGACCCGACCGCTGCCGGAAGTCATCGCAGTTCTGGTCGGCATCGCCGAGACGGCGGTCTAGCGGGCTCCGCTCACTCGTGCCGGCCCGAACTCCGTCTCCCCCAGCGTCGTCCCGCATGGGCCGCCACTGAGGCCTCATGGCCCGCGTGGTGGACCAGGAAGCGCCGGTCGCCCGGGACCGTCCCCGGAACGCCGGCCGCGGCCCGATTTCGACCGCAAGGGCGACTGCGGCATGGGCGTCACGTGACGCTTGTTCCGGTTGGTCCTGGGTCATCGTGATTCGGGCCCCAGTGGCGGGTGTTCCGACTTGGAGCTCCGTTCATGTCGCTCGTTTCTCCGGCGATCACAACCACCGTCGGGCCAACACGGCCACCGGTGACGCGCACCCGATACCGATCAGCGCGAGCACCGTCAGTGATGCCGCCGCGTCCGAGGCCACGAGCTGCGATCCCGCCCAGGCGCCGGAGAAGATCCCGACTTGAAACGCCAGCACGTAGAGATACGACGCGAAAGCGGCGTTGGGGCAACGCTTGATGAGGATCGTCTGCATCGCCGGCGCCCAACAGGCAAAGGCGGCTCCCCACAACAGAACCGCCGCGACGAACAACCCGCGCGAGCCGGTCAGGCTCAGCGTCGCGAATGCAATCAGCAGACCCGTCAGGGCCGCGACCACGACCGCGTAGCGGTGTCGATCGAGCAACCGCCCGGCGATGACGACCGCAGTCAGCGCGGCGCCGCCATAGCCCAGGAGCAGAACCGGGAGGCCGGTGGCCGAGATCCCGATGTCGCCGGCCAACACCGTGATGAACGAATACGGCGCATAGGCGGCGGTCACCACTAGCAGCGTCAGGACACAGACCGCTGCGACAGTGTGCGGCTCTCCGGATCGGCCGGCGGTCGGCGCCGCCACGGTACGACCGCTATGGCGGGGAACCAGCACCGCAATAGCCACCGCCAAGATCAAGGCGAGCACCGCCAGCACCAGAGACGCGGCTCTCCACCCGATGAGTAGGGAAAGCTGCGTAGTGAGCGGGGATCCCGCAGCCAATCCCAGCGCTGCTCCGACGAACACCAGCGCGGTCGCCTGCCCCGCACGTCCGGCTGGTGCGAGGGCACTGGCAAGCACCGGAGCCAGGGACCACACCGAACCATGCAAAATCGCGCCGACGACCCGGGCGAAGACTGCCCACCCGGGCGTCGGAGCGACGGCCAGCAGCAGTTGCGACAACGACAGCGAAGCCAAGGCAGCCGTGAGCATGACGCGATGCTCGACGCGACGGGTGGCCAAAGCCACCGGGATGATTGCCGCGCCGGCAGCCACCGCGTACACGCCCACCAACAGCCCCGCAGCGGGCACTGTCGTATGCAGTCCGTCGGCGATCTGCGGGACGACGCCGACCGGAAACATCTCTGCGGCGAGGTAGACGAAGGCGGCGGCAGACAGCACGGCCACCCGCCAGTGCCACCTGTCCGTCACAGCTTGTGCGCCAGCAGAAACTTCCGGATATCGGAGATCCATGTCCGCCCCTCGTCCGGTGTGAAGATGTGACCGGCGTCTGGATATTCCATCAGGACCGAGCCAGGAATGCCCGCTGCGAGAGCGCGAGTCGAGGACGGCTGCACGATGCGGTCCACGCCCGCCGCCACGACCAACGTCGGGATCGCGACCTCCGCAAGGCGGTCGCGGAGGTCGACCTCGGCGGCCAGCGCAGCCTGCTGCGGACTGCCGACCGGAATGCTCGCGCGGACGTTGGCCACAATCTCGTCGAGATTGCCGGCCTCGTCGAACGCCGACGGCGACGACACCGTTGTCAGGAACCGCGCCAGGATGTCGCGGTCGTGCGCGGCCAGATAGCGCCAGACATCGACAACCAACCGCAACTGCGGATCGGCGTGCGCGAAGCCCACCGTCAGGACCAAGGCGCTGACGGCCTCGGGATGACGCAGTGCCGCGGTGATTGCTACCGCCGAACCCAGCGATAGCCCGAGGATGGGGAACCGGTCGAAGCCGGCCGCGCGCCCGGCGTCAACGATCGCGTCAGCCAGATCGTCAATGCGGTAGGAATCCGCCGTCAAGGGACTGCCTCCCGAACCCGGATAGTCCACGCCGATCACCGTTCGCTCGCCGGCCATCTCTTCCATGAGTTGGCCGAAATTCAGCGCGACGCCGCCCCCTGCTCCGTGCGCGAGAAGCAGGGCAGGGCCGGAGCCGACGTGGGTGACCGTCAGCGTGGAAAGCAGGGAATCGTTGGGCATGCGGCGAAGTTAAACCCTGACATCAGCGTCAAGGTCAACCCAGGAGGAGCTCGCGTGCGGATCGGTGAAGTAGCGGCGGCAACCGGCAGTTCGGTCAGGTCGCTGCGCTACTACGAGGCTCAGGGTCTGATCGCACCGCAGCGCCGGTCCAACGGCTACCGCGACTACCACGCCGACACCGTGGAAGATGTGCGCCGGATCCGGATGTTGATCGACACCGGTTTCGGCGTACGCACCATTCGCCAATTGCTGCCCTGCATCGACGGCAGCGCGGTCGACATGTGCCCGGCCATCGCCGCCGCCATCAGACAGACACTGGCCGAGATGGACACCCGCATCGGCGACCTGAACCTCCGCCGCGCACGCATCGTCCAACTGCTGGACGGCCAGTAAGCCGCCGCCGAGCCGACTCGTTCGCGTGTGAAAGCGTCAGGGTGCTGCATTCGGCTTCCCCTCATCCCCTGCCCGCACTGGCGCGCAGCTTCGATCTCAAGCCGGGCTGCGCCAGTCAACGAAGCGCAGGAGTTCCGGTGCTTCGCGTCAGCGATCGGAAGCCCATCCTGGCGGCTCTCCGGTTGGCGCCGTCGCGCACCACGACGAGACCTGTGTCTCGGATCAATCGCAGCATTGTGTCGGTTATGGAACGGCGTAGTTGGTCGGGCAGTCCGAGCCGGTGCGATTCCAGCACGCTCCGCCGCGACCGAGGCACGTCCGAGTGCGATGACGAAGCTCCCCCGTGTGACCGCGACGATTTCGGCGTGGGTGCCGAGGGCGCGGCCGCTGCCAGTGTCGCGGGCCCAGCTGACTCCCGACGGCTTGGCCGATGTTTCACGTGGAACCGCCGCGTCAGCTCCGCGGCGGAGTGAACCGTTCGACGGCGTCTGCGATCGCCGCCGCCATCGCCGGGCTGCCCGTGTGGCCGGAGTCCTCGATGATCCAGAGCTCGGCGTCCGGCCATGCCTGAGCGAGTTCCCAAGCCGTCCGGACGGGCGCGGAGAGGTCGAGCCGGCCGTGGATCAGCACGCCGGGAATGCCGTCCAATCGATGCGCATCCCGCAGCAGTTGGCCGTCCTCCAGCCACGCCGCGTGCGCGAAGTAGTGCGTGCAGATCCGAACGAAGGCCAGCCGGCCGGCGTCGATCTTCGCCGAGTACTGCCCCGGCTTCCCCAATGCCTCGTGGGCGATCGCGGCGTCTTCCCACGCACACCAGCCCCGCGCCGCCTGCTCTCGCACGGCGGCGTCCGGGTGCTCCATCAGCCGGCGGTAGGCCTCGACGAGATTCCCGTCCCGGTCCTCCTCCGGTACGCCGTCGCGGAAGCGCTGCCACTCCGCGGGGCGGACGAGCCGCAGCCCGTGGTACAGCCAGTCGACCTCCTGCGGCCGCGTCATCGTCACGCCGATCAGCACGATGCCGAGCACCCGATCCGGATGCCGTTGGGCGTACGCGAGGATCAACGTGGACGCCCAGGAGCCGCCGTACAGCAGCCAGCGATCGATCCCGAGATGATGGCGCAGCGCCTCCATATCGGCGAGCAGATGCTCAGTCTTATTGCACGACATGTCGGTCGACGGGTCCGCGGCGCTCGGCACACTGTCACCGCATCCACGTTGATCGAACGCCACGATGCGGAAGCGCTCCGGGTTGAACTGCTTGTGGGCGTTGCGGGACCTGCCGGCGCCCGGGCCGCCGTGGACGATCAGAACCGGCTCGCCGACGGGATTGCCGCGGGTCTCCCAGTACATCCGGTTGCCGTCGCCGACATCGAGCAGTCCGCAGTCGTCGGGCTTCGACGGAGCGTCAGCCACGTGTGTTCACCGTGGAGGCCCGCTCCCCTATCGACCGGTGAGCGGCGTCCACAGCGCGGGGCTGGCGACCGCCCCGACGGGCTGCTGCAACGCACTGCTCTCCAGCAGTCGCTCCAGCGCCGCTTCGACATCAGCTTTCCAGCCGAGCCCCTGCTCAAGTTCCAGCCGCAGTCGCGGGAAGTAGGGATGCGGCGCGACGATCTCGAAGCCGTTGTCCTGAAGGAAGTCGGCCTCGATCACGCACTGATCGACCGCGCACTCGCCGAATGCTTCGACCGTCGCTGCCAACTCCTCCGGACAGGCCTGCGTGCCACTCAGCTGGGCCACTTCGCTGGTGCGCCCGAATGCCTCCAGCGCGCGCACACCACGACGAACCAGATCGGCAACGACGGCGGCGATCAAGTGACGCGACAGCCCATCACCGTCGTCAGGACAGTCGACACCGATCGACGTGAGCAGAACCGCGTCGGGGCTGACCGGTCCGGTGGGAAAGCGCCCCGCCCGGGGCACGGCACGCGGCGGTGCATAGAACGCGTAGCCCAGACAGGGCGCGTCGTCGTTGGGGTCCTCGGCGCGGTCCGGGTCGCAGGCGACCGCCAACTGTCCGCACGATCCCCACTCGAGCATGACCATCGAAAGCCATGCTTCCTTCTCGAACTCGGGGTCGCTGAGGTGGTCGCTGTCGCCGAGTGCCGACGGATCGACTTCCCAGAAGACACAGCGCCGCGCATGCTTCGGCAGCCGCTCGAACGATTCGAGGCGCAGCGGCGTGATTCGTGAACTCACCAGACTCCCGTCGTCCACCCGATCGGATCAGGCTGCTCTTCCAGGATAAGAGACGCCGGCGCCGTCGACTCGATTTGTTCAGTCGGGATCGAGGGCGACCGAACGCTCAACTGTTCCACGTGAAACATCGCGGTTCCCTCCCCCTCCCGCACGCCCCACAAACGTCACCGTCACAGTGACGTAACGGGGCCTTGTCCCTGGTCGGGTTGTCGCAAACCCAAAATCGGGTCGGTTAGCCTTGTTCCGTCTTCATCAGTTCGACGATGCGCTGGAGGTCGTCAACCGAGCCGAACTCGACGACGATCTTGCCCTTGCGCTTGCCGAGGCTCACGGTGACCTTCGTGTCGAACGCAGTCGAGAGCTGCTCGGCCACATCCTGCAGGCCGGGCATCTGGATCGGCTTGCGCTTGGGTGCCGGCGTCGGCTTGTCACCGTCGCGGTTGGCCAGGGTGACCGCTTCCTCGGTGGCACGGACGGACAGGCCCTCCGCCACGATGCGGGCGGCGAGCTCCTCCTGCTTCTCCGGTCCGCCTTCGAGCGCCAGCAGGGCCCGGGCGTGGCCGGCCGACAGCACGCCGGCGGCAACGCGACGCTGCACCGCGATGGGCAGCTTCAGCAGACGGATCATGTTTGTGATCACCGGACGCGACCGACCGATGCGCGTCGCCAGTTCCTCGTGGGTGACGTCGAACTCCTCCAGCAGCTGCTGGTAGGCCGACGCCTCTTCGAGCGGGTTCAGCTGGACCCGGTGGATGTTCTCGAGCAGCGCATCGCGCAGCATGTTGTCGTCGGCGGTCTCGCGGACGATCGCCGGAATGGCCGTCAGGCCGGCCTCCTGCGAGGCGCGCCACCGACGCTCACCCATGATCAGCTGGTAGCGGTGCGGCCCGGACGGCTGGCTCAGCTCCCGCACCACGATGGGCTGCATGAGCCCGAACTCACGGATGGAGTGCACCAGTTCCGCGAGCGCGTCGGCATCGAAGACGCTGCGCGGCTGGCGCGGGTTCGGCTGAATCGCCGACGGCTCGATCTCGCGGTACACCGCGCCGATCGCCTCGGCTTCGGCCCTGGCCGCCGCGGCCGAATCAGTAGCCACCGCTCCATTGACCGGACCGGTCGGACCGCCACCGATCAACACGTCGGCAGCCGCAGACCCCATCCGCAGCGACGTGTCCTGCTGCCCGTCCTCGGGGGCACCGGTCGGGATGAGTGCCGCCAGCCCCCGTCCGAGTCCGCTGCGCTTCTTCGGCTGCGACATCGTTACTTCCTCACTCCCGACTCGCCACGTTGGGCGAGTTCACGGCTGGCGTCCAGATAGCTCATTGCTCCACGTGATCCCGGGTCGTAATCCAGGATCGTCATGCCGTACCCCGGTGCCTCGGAAACCTTGACGCTGCGTGGGATGACGGTCCGCAAAACCTTATCGCCAAAGTGGTCCCGGACGTCCATCGCGACCTGGTCGGCGAGTTTGGTGCGGCCGTCGTACATCGTGAGGACGACGGTCGTGACGTCCAGCTGGGGATTGAGGTGCGCCTTGACCATCTCGATGTTGCGCAGGAGTTGACCCACACCCTCCAGCGCGTAGTACTCGCACTGAATCGGTATCAGCACTTCCGGCGCCGCCACGAGCGCGTTGATGGTCAGCAGACCCAACGACGGCGGGCAGTCGATGAAGACGTAGTCGAAGTTGTGGTCTTTGAGCGTCGCGAGCGCGTTCCGCAGCCGGGTTTCACGTGCCACCATGCTGACCAATTCGATCTCGGCGCCGGCCAGGTCGATGGTCGCCGGGACGCAGTAGAGGCGCTCGTTGTGCGGGCTGCGTTGCAGCGCGCTCTCGAGGGTGATCTCCCCGATCAACACCTCGTACGACGAGGCGGTGCCCGGCCGGTGTTCGATGCCCAGCGCGGTGCTGGCGTTGCCCTGGGGGTCCAGATCGATGACCAGAACGTTGAGCCCCTGCAGGGCCAGGGCCGCCGCCATGTTGACCGCAGTGGTGGTCTTGCCGACGCCGCCCTTCTGGTTGGCGATGGTGAACACCCGCTGGTGCGTCGGGCGTGGCAGCTGCTGTCCCTTGGCGCCGTGAAGGATCTGAACCGCGCGTTCGGCTTCCGCCCCGATCGGCGTATCCATCGTCACGCTTGGCCACGTTTCACGTGAAACATCAGTGTTCCCGTCGCTTCGCTCGCCTCTGGCATCGCTCACTGCCTTTCCTGATGTCGCGGCCGGGTCGGCCACTTCCGAAACTTCGGCCGACTTGTCGTTCCCCCGGGCCGACGATGTCATCGTCGATTCTTGGCCGGTCGACCGGTTGCCGCGCGCTTGGCTCCGCGCTTCGCCACGACCACGGTTGCGGGCGGAGTCAAATAGTTCACGCCACATTTCACCACCCTTACGTCCACAGCACCGAGTGAGTTGAGTGCCCGACGGTGTTCGACGATCTCGTCGGCCGCCCGCTCCCCCTTGAGAGCCAGCATCCGGCCGTCGACCTTGAGGAGGGGCAGGCTCCACTTGGCCAGCTTGTCGAGGGCAGCCACCGCGCGGGAGGTGACGACATCCAGCTCCCCGGCTTCGGCCCGGACCGTACGCTCCTCGGCGCGACCCCGAATCACCGTCACGTCGATCCCGAGTTCGGTGACGACTTCGCGAAGGAAGTCCGCCCGGCGCAGCAGCGGCTCGATCAGGACCACGTGAACATCGGGCCGCGCCAACGCCAACGGGATGCCCGGAAGGCCAGCCCCACTGCCGATATCGCCGATTCGTTCACCGCTGGAGACCAACTCGCCTATAGCGGCGCAATTCATCACGTGACGGTCCCACAACCGGCCCACTTCCGACGGGCCGATGAGTCCGCGCTCGATTCCATCGCCGGCGAGGATCTCCGCATAGCGGTGCGCCAGCTCGGCCCGATCACCAAAAACGTCGACGGCGGCGGCCGGTGGGGATGGGGCTTCACCATGTTTCACGTGAAACAGCCTCCACTTTCCCCGCCAGCTCGCCGCCGACGAACAACATCGATGTAATTAGAGTGCTCAATCGAGCAGAACAACCACCCGGCGCGACGGCTCGACGCCCTCGCTCTCGCTGTGGACGCCGTCCACGGCTGCCACGGCGTCGTGCACGATCTTGCGCTCGAACGGCGTCATCGGCGACAGCTCTTCACGCTCACCCGACGCCAGCACCCGCTCGGCGACCTTCTTGCCCAGCGCGGCCAGTTCATCACGCCGCTGCCGACGCCACCGGGCGATGTCCAGCATCAGCCGGCTGCGTTCGCCGGTCTTCTGGTGCACAGCCAACCGGGTCAGCTCCTGGAGCGCGTCCAGCACCTCGCCCTTGCGCCCCACCAGCTTGCTCAGATCGTTGCCGCCGTCGATGCTGACGACCGCGCGGTCGCCTTCAACATCCAGATCGATGTCGCCATCGAAGTCCAGCAGATCGAGGAGCTCCTCGAGGTAGTCACCGGCGATCTCGCCCTCGGCGACCAGGCGCTCCTCGAGATCGTCGTTCTTGCTTGCAGGAGCGGCCTCGGCCGTCGTCGGGGCCGGGGCCTCCGCCTGCGTTTCTGTGTCTGTCATATCCCTGCCTTCTCCCTCTTGCACCGGCCGTCGCTCAGGGTCTTTACCCTCTGACCGGTCAACGCTTCTTCTTGTTGGGCTTGGCGCCCGGGGCCGGCTTCGAGCCGGCGGAATCGGATTCAGTGCCGTCGAGCTCCGTACCGGTCTGTTCGACGTCGGTACCGGCGCTGGCCGGGGCGGCCGGCGGATTGCCCTTCTTGTTCCGGTTCGGTTTCACACCGGGTGCCGGAGCATTGGCCGACCGGCGTGCGATCGCCTGCTCCTTCTCCTCCGCCTCACGCTTCTCGATCCGGTTGAACACCACGTGCTGCTGACCGTAGGTCCAGATGTTGTTGGCCACCCAGTACATGAGGATGGCGATCGGCAGGAACGGGCCGGACACCACGACGCCCAACGGGAACACGTACAGCGCCAGCTTGTTCATCAGCTGGGTCTGCGGGTTCTGCTGGGCTTCCAGACTCTGCCGGGCCACCGAGGCACGGCTGTTCATGTGGGTCGCGATACCCGAGATGATCATCAGCGGAATGCCGACGAGGATGACCGACATGCGGTCGAAGTGCGCGAACGCCTTGAGGCTCTCACCGGTCTGAATCATGGTGGCGCCCAACGGCGCACCGAACAGATCCGTGTTCAGGAAGTGCGCGACGTCGGTGGCGCTGAAGAAGTAGTTGCCGGTTGTCCGGTTCTCCTCGAGGGACAGCGCCTGCGCACCGATCCCCATGCCGGCGCCCTCAGTCCGGTTGAACGAGCGCAGCACGTGGAACAGACCCAGGAACACCGGAATCTGCGCCAGCATCGGCAGACAGCCAAGGAGCGGGTTGAAACCGTGCTCGCTCTGCAGCTTCTGCATCTCGAGTGCGAGCCGCTGGCGATCCTTGCCGTACTTCTTCTGCAGTTCCTTGATCTGGGGCTGCAGTTCCTGCATCTGCCGGGTGGTCTCGATCTGGCGGACGAACGGCCGGTACAGGATGGCACGCAGGGTGAACACCAGGAACATCACCGACAGGCCCCAGGCGAAGAAATTCTCCGCACCCAGGATCGCGCCGAAAAGCTTGTACCAGAGCCACATGATCCCCGATACCGGGTAATAGATGTAGTCCAGACTGAACCAGTTAAAAGACAAGCGAATCGCTCCTTGACTGCGCGGCGGTTGCCGCGGACCGTCTTTCGGGGATGGGGTCCCATCCCCCGTGATGCCACGGGCCACACTTGGCCAGCCGAACTGTCGTCAGCCAACAACCGCGGAACAATCCGTGTTCGGTGAGTGCCTCGACGGCGTACTGGCTACAGGTGGGGCTGAACCGGCAGCTGGGCAGACGCATCGGCGACACCATGTTGCGGTACAGCTCGATGAGAAAGATCAGCCCGCGGGCCAGCCGCTGACTCATGGCCGGGATCCGGACTTCGCATGAGCGCGCTGCACTGCGACTCGCAATTCGTCCTGCAGCGTGGCGGTGGCGGCCTCGCGACTGCCGGGCAGGGCCCGGATCACCAGCAGCTCACCGGACTGCAACTCGGGCAGCAGATCCCGGCTGGCATGACGAAGCTGACGGGACACGCGGTGTCGCTGGACGGCGTTGCCGACCGATTTACCTACGACGAGACCGACTTTCGGCGCATCCGCGGTGTCTGAATCGGCATCGCCAAAATCTCGTGGTGCCAGTGAATGCACCACGAGATCCCGTTGCGCCGAACGCACACCGCGGCTCACGGTGACTCGAAAGTCTGTCGAGCGCGTCATCCGGTTACGAGCCGGAAGCACGGTGCTTCGATCCTGCGTCAGGTCACGCAGTGAGAGAGCGACGGCCCTTGCCGCGACGTGCCGACACGATGGCGCGGCCGGCACGGGTCCGCATGCGCAGACGGAAGCCGTGCACACGAGCCCGACGGCGGTTGTTCGGCTGGAAAGTCCGCTTGCCCTTGGCCACGGCTGTATCTCCTCAACTATGTGACGCCCGCACTCGCCACCGACATGAACGAGTCATGCCGGTGGGCACGGTCGTCGCTGGTAAGCGCACGCATCTTGCTTGCTAGCCGGCGCGGTACCGATCGAAGTTCGTGGCAGAACTTCCCCGGTCGCAGCCGTATCACCACGTGTGGGCGACTGTTCGAGGGTACTGATCTGAATTCTCCGGGTCAAACCTCGCTGTCGCACGTCAGGAACCGTTACCGCTTCGTAGCGAGAAGTGAGGTGGATCCCACATGAGTTCGTCACAGTTGTCCCACTCGCAACGTGGCAAGCCGACACGCCCAAGAACCTCGAACCAATGTTGCCGAACGGTTGGCGGACGAACAGAAAACTTGTTAGCTTCTGCCAATGCCGTTGCACGACGGCGCCAGACAACAAGCCAGAGAGGTCCCGACGCTACGAGCCCACAGACGTTCCTGTGACGAGCCTCAGCGCGCGGGCTTCCTGCATGCAAAACACGAGCACGACGGCACTCTCCTACTTTGTCCACAGTCTGTGGATAACTATGTGGACAGATTGTCGTCGTTTTATTGAGCCGCCGGTCAGGCGGTTCCGAGGGGGTAGTAGTCGT